>NZ_JAHKQA010000011.1 GCF_018860705.1 Citreicella sp. C3M06 | reverse complement strand
CAGTCATGATCAGCTGCGCAGCACCTCGCGGATTTCATGGCCGCCTACAACTTTGCCCGCAGGCTCAAGACCCTCAGCGGGCTCACGCCCTACGAATACATCTGCAAAATATGGACATCGGAGCCAGACAGATTCATCATCAATCCGATCCGCCAAATGCCGGGACTAAACACCTAACACCCGGTCCGAAATCCCCCGACCACCTCTGGCAGTGACGGCGCGCTGAACGGAACCTAGGGTTCCGCTGCGAGGGCGCTCGGGCAGGCGCTGGCATTGGCGCGCTCGCGTCCCGCGCAGGCGCGGCAGGTGGAATCTTTGCGCGCTGCGCCTGTCTGGGTCTTGCGCCGGGCCGGCGGCCTCCCATCTGCCGCAGAGGGCAGGTGGACTGCCCGCGAGGAGACAGTTCTGGACATCATTTTCGTATTGGCCGGCCTTGCCGGTCTGTTTGTCGGCGGCGAGGCCTTGGTGCGCGGCGCTGTCGCCATCGCGCAGCGACTGTCGCTGCCGCCTCTGCTGATCGGGTTGACGGTGGTCGGCTTTGGTACCTCGATGCCCGAACTGCTGGTGTCGCTTCAGGCGGCGCTGAAAGGCGCGCCGGATATTGCCATCGGCAATATCATCGGTTCGAACATCGCCAACATCCTGCTGATCCTCGGCATCACCGCGCTGGTCTGGCCGATCCGGGTGTCGGGCGGCAGTCTGAAGCGGGATCTGGTGGTGATGATCGCGGCGGCGCTGGCGCTGATACCGCTGTTTGTCGGCGGGCAGATCGGGCGCGGTGCGGGCTTGGCGCTTTTTGCGGGACTGGTCTGCTATCTGCTCTGGGCCTTTCTGACGCCGGGGGATGCCCCGGAGGACGACGCGCCGCCCGCGGGGCGCAGCTGGAAGTCGGTGCTCTGGGTTGCGCTGGGGCTGGCGCTGCTGCTGGTCGGGGCGCGGCTTCTGGTCGACGGGTCCAGCAATATCGCCCGCCAGTTCGGCGTATCCGAGGCGTTCATCGGCCTGACCGTCGTTGCGGTGGGCACGTCGCTGCCCGAGCTTGCGACCTCGGTCGTGGCGGCGCTGAAGCGGCAATCGGACATTGCCGTGGGCAATATCGTCGGCTCGAACATCTTCAACGTGCTGGGTATTCTCGGAGTAACGGCGGTGGTCTCGCCGGTGCCGGTGACGGCGCGGTTCGCCGCCTTCGATCTGCCGGTGATGATCGGCGCGTCCGTGGTGCTGGCGGCGCTGCTGCTGGCGCGCCCGGTGGTCGGACGGGTGCCGGGGGCGCTGTTGCTGCTGGGCTATGGCGCCTATGTCTGGGCGGCGCAGGGCTAAGATCGCAGGCCGCGAAGGCGAGGGTCTGCTCCGCTGGCCCTGCGGACCCGCGCGACGATCCGGCGCGCCAAAAGACGCAGGCTTTTCAGATGCACCCTGCCGTTGCCGCCCGGCGAATGGCCGAAAACATGCGCAAGGCGAAGGCCTTGCGCCGAAGGCTGCGGGCGATCGGTAAAACTCGATACGCATTCGCGCCAAGAGACATAATTCGGTTCCAATCTTACCACCGCCGGGTCCGGGGCCATTGGTTTAGTCGCCTTGAAGGGCATCGCACCGCGCGTGCTGTGCAGCCCGGCAGACAAACCATGACCCCAGATGCAGGGAGGCGGCACCATGAGCGACAAGGCGAGCATCGCGCCAGCCATGCCTGCGGGCACCGTGGGTGACGAGCTGCCCCCCGGCACGCGGCTGTGCAACGGCCAGTACACCATCGAGAAATACCTCAACTGCGGTGGTTTCGGCATCACCTACCTTGCGCGCGACAGCCTGAATCGCAAGGTGGTGATCAAGGAATGCTTTCCCAACGCCATCTGCTGCCGGACGCAGGCCACCGTGCGCCTGCGCTCGCAAGGCTACAAGACCGACTTCAGTCAGGCGGTCGGGCTGTTCCAGAAAGAAGCGGGCGCGCTGGCGGCGCTTGATCATCCCAATATCGTCGGCGTGCACCAGATCTTTGAAGAGAATTGCACAGCCTACATGGCGCTGGATTTCGTCGAAGGGCTGGATCTGCTCGACCTGTCGCACAAGCACCCTGAACTGCGATCCCCCGCGGCGGTGCGCGAACTGGCCGAGATCCTGCTCGACGCGCTGGCCTATGTGCATCGTAGCGGCATCCTGCACCGCGATATCGCACCTGACAACATCCTGCTCGATACCGCGGGCACGCCGGTGCTGATCGACTTTGGCGCGGCGCGGCAGGGGGCGACCATGGCGTCGCGCATCCTGTCCCGCGTCTATACCGTCAAGGACGGCTATTCCCCGCAGGAATTCTATTTTGCCGGCAGCGCGCAATCGCCCGCGTCGGATCTGTACGCGCTGGCCGCCACCTTCGTGCATCTGATCGAAGGCGCGCCGCCGCCCAACAGCTCGCTGCGGCTGGCGGCGGTGGCCGAGGACCGGCCCGATCCCTTTGTGCCGCTGTCGGGGCGCTTTGCGGCCTATGACCCGGCGCTGCTCGGCTCGATCGATTGCTGCATGAGCCTGTTCGCGCGCGATCGGCTGCCCAGTGCCGAGGCTTGGCTTGACGTGCTGCACGGGGGGGGCATGCCCGAGGCAGAGCCGCCGGAGCCTGCGCCGCTGGACCAGTCCACCAGCGCAGCCATCGCCGCGTTGGTGCAGGAAAACCACAAAATCGTCGCCGAAGCCCGCGCCGCCCGCATCGACCCTCCGCGCGAAGACCTTGCGCTGCGCGCCGCCGAAGAGGCCCGGCGGGCGCAGGAACGCGAATACTGGGCGATCCTCAACGAGGACCCGGGCAGCTGGCGCAATGGCCCGGATGTGGCCCGGCCCGGCAGCGAGGCCGAAGACGCAACCGAAGACGAGAACGCCTCGGAAATGCGCCAGCGCGGGCTGTCGCTTGGGGCGCTGTTTGGCTGGCTGCGCCCGCGGGCGCGCATCGACACCACCATCTGACGGAAGGCACCACCGACATGCTGGGTTTCAAGGGACGGATCGCGCGCAAGCGCCCAACAACACGCATAGAGCCGGGCGAGGCGGCGCTGCCTTCGGCCCTGCGGTTGCCGCAGGAGCCTGTCGCCGCGCCGCCGCCCGCCCGCACCCAAGACGAGCGTAATGCCGAAACCGCCCGCGCCGGTGTGAGCCATGTTCCACGCCCCGAATCCAGCCAACATGGGCCCGCGCGCCGCACCATGGAAAGCGCGCGGCCCGAAACCACCCCCAAGATCTGGGATCTCGAGCCGCCGTCCCCCCCGACGCCAGCCGAGCCCGCGTCGATGATGGCGCGCTGCGCCGGGCCATCGCAGAACGAGGATGGCGATGATTTCCTTGCGCCAGGCCAGCCGCCCATGGCATTTCGCGCAGGGCCGCAGGCCAGCGCGCCGGGGGCAGCCGTGCCCGACCGCGCCCGCACCCGTCTCCTGGGCTTTCACGGCGACGGCGCGCCCGATGTGTTTTCCGATCAACCCGCTGCCGCGCCCTCGGCTGCGCCCTGCTTTCCCATTGGCTGGCTGATCGTGACCGATGGTCCGGGGCGCGGCGCATGCTTTACGCTGACAGCGGGGCTGTCGAGCGTCGGGCGCGATGCGGACCAGACCGTCAGTCTTGATTTCGGAGACGATGCGATTTCGCGCGCAGGGCATCTGTCGATTGCCCATGACGAGGAAGACGGCCGAAGCTGGGTCGGCCATGGCGGCAAGGCTAATATCGTGCGCCTCAACGAGCGGCCCCTGCTGTCGACCGAAGAGCTGCATGGCGGCGACATCCTTCGCATCGGCAAGACGGTGCTGCGCTATGTCGCGCTGTGCGACGACAGCTTTTCATGGGCCAAAGGCGATGGTTGAGCTGCTGTGCGAGGCCGCGCTGGCGCAGGATATCGGCTCTCGCGCGCGTCAGGAAGACGCGGCGATTGCGCATTTCGCCAGCGGCGCGCCGGGGGGGATTGCGGTGCTGTCCGATGGCATGGGCGGGCATGACGACGGCGACCTTGCCGGGCGCATCATCGCCGCTGAAATGTTCGCAGAGCTCTACCTGTCCGCCGCCCGCAAGGATGTGCTGCGCTTTGATTGCAAGGCGATCTTCGGCTCGGCGCTTGGCAGCGCCAATCGCAAGCTGCAACATCACATCGATCAGGGGCATTTGTCCGGCGACACCGGCGGCACGCTGTTGTCGGTGATCGTGACCGATGGCACGCTGCGCTGGATCTCGGTCGGGGACAGCCCGTTGTGGCTGCTGCGCGGCGGTAGGCTGACGCGGCTCAACGAGGTGCATTCGCTAGCGCCGCAGATCGACCTGATGGTTGCGGCGGGCGAGATCGACGCAGATACGGCGCTGGCGGGAGGCGGGCGCAACTGCCTGACCTCTGCGGTTACCGGGGGCGATATCGCGCGCATCGATTGCCCCGAAGAGGGCCTGCCGCTCTGCGCTGGCGATCTGTTGCTGCTGGCCAGTGACGGGATCGAGACGCTGGATGAAACCACCCTGCGCGACCTGCTGCAGCGGCGGCGCCATGCCCCGGCGCAGCAGATTGCCGATGCGCTGATCGGCGCGGTGCGGCGGCGCGCTGGCCCCGATCAGGACAACAGCTCGGTCGTGGTAATCCGGATGCGGGCGGCAACCGGCGTGCGGGCAGGGCTGCGCGGCTGGATCGCGGGGCTGCTCGACCGGGTGCTGCGCGCGCCCGCGCCGATGCTGGCCTCCGTCGCGGCGGAGCGCGCCTCATGAGCGCCGCCGATGCGATCGCCATCACCGACCGCCTGCGCGCCCTGCAAGAGACGCCCGGCCTGCCGCCCCGGCTTGCCGCCAATTGCGCCGCGCTGGCCAGTCGCCTTGCAGAGCCGGTGCGCATCGGCCTGTTCGGCCTGCCGGGGGCGGGCAAGCTGGCGCTGCTGGATGCGCTGTGCGGCAGCGCGCTGGCGCCGCTGGCCCCGCTGCCGACGCTTGAGCTGGGCTTTGGCGCCGCTGCAAGCGTCGAGGCGATGCTGCCCGATGGCACCCTGCTGCGGCAGGCGGGGCTGCCAACGCCGGATATGCTGGCGCGCGGGCCGGCCTTTTTGCGCCTTGCCGCGCCGGTGCCGGGGCTGCGCGGGCGGCGCTATTTGCTGGTGGCCTGCGAGGCGGATCCGCGCGAGTTCGCCGCCGCGCTGGCATGGGCCGCGCCTCGGGTGGATATCGCGCTGTGGTGCGCGCGCGGCTGGTCGGGCGTTGATGCGCAAAGCTGGGGCGCGGCGCCCGACAGCCTGTGCAACCACGCCGCCCTCGTGCTGAGCCCGCAGGGCGAAGAGGCGGGCGACTGGCACGGGGCCGAAGGCTTCGAAGCGGTGCTGCCCCCCGATCCCGCGCGTATCGCGCGCCATCTTGATGACACCGCCGCCGAGGCCGCGTCGCACGACATGGCCGCCGCTGAATGGATGCTGCAACGCCACGGCAGTGCCAGCGCATCCGCCCCGGCAGCCATGCCCCGGCCCGAACCCACGCCGGACATCGCCGAACCCCTGCGCGACAGCGTCGCCGCGCCGCCCGAAGTCCCGCCCGAAGCCCGGGCCGAACTGGGGCGACTGTTCCAGTACCTGCGCGGCGCGGCGGCGGATCTGGCCGAGGCGCTGCCCTGCGCTTCGCTTGACGATGCGGCCTGCGCGCAGTTGCTGGAACGGCTCGGAACGGTGTTCGACAGCCTCACTGCGCGGACGCAGGATCTCGACCGGGCGCAGGACAGCTGGCCAGAGCTGAGCGACATGGTCTTCGAAGCGCAGGACATGGCGCTGTTGCTACGGATGGAGGGCGGGCCAGGGCAGGCAAGCGACGCCGCCCGCCTTCTGCTGCAATTGCGACAGGACATCGAGGTCAGGCTGGCCGCCTGACGGCACCACGAAAAACAAGAGGGGCAACAAGCCATGAGCACACAGGACAGCACGACCCTCAGCGCCCCGTTCGAGGCGCTTAGCGGGCTGGCAGATCGTCTTGCGGCAGTCGACAGCGAACTGACGGTTCTCGCGGGCAGCGCCGAGCGTTCCGTCGCCCGGCAAGCCCGCCGCCTGCACAAGGAAATCCGCAGCTTTGATCCGGCGGTGACCTTCATCGGGCAGGTCAAGGCGGGCAAGACCACGCTGGTCAATTCGCTGGTCGGCTGGCCCGAACTGCTGCCCGCCGACGTCAACCCGTGGACCTCGGTTGTCACCTCGCTGCACCTGTCGCCGACGCTGCGACACGACGAGCGCCGGTCGAGCTTTCGCTTTTTTGGCAACGATGAATGGGATGCGCTGCTGCAACAGGGCGGGCGGGTCGGGCAGCTGGCGGCGCGCGCCGGGGCCGAAGACGAGCTGGAGAAGGTGCGCAAGCAGCTTGAAGCGATGCGCGAGAAATCCCGCGCCCGGCTTGGGCGGCGTTTCCAGATGCTGCTGGGCCAGACCCATGATTATGACAGTTTCGACCAAGAGCTGATCGCGCGCTATGTCTGCCTTGGCGATGACTTCTGGGAGGAGTCGGCCCAGCTTAGCGCTGTGGCCGAGCATCTCGAAACCACCCGCGAGCGCGGGCGTTTCGCCGACATCACCAAATCCGCTGACCTGTGGTTCGGCGCGCCAGGGGTGCCGATCGGGCTGACCATTCAGGACACGCCCGGCGTCAACGACACCTTCATGATCCGCGAGCAGATCACCATCAACGCCCTGCGCGCCAGCCGCCTGTGCGTCATGGTGCTGTCGGCAAGCCAAGCGCTTTCGGCGGTGGATCTCGGGCTGATCCGGTTGATCTCGAACGTCAAATCCCGGCAGATCATCATCTTCGTCAACCGCATCGACGAGCTCAACGATCCGGTGAACGATGTGCCAAAGATCCGCGACAGCATCCGCGCCACGCTGGAACGGTTTCAGGGGCCGGTCGATGCCGAGATCCTGTTTGGTTCGGGCCATTGGGCCAGCAACGCGATCGGTGGCAGCATCGACGGGCTGGGCGCAAGCAGCGCCGAGGCGCTAATGGGCTGGCTCGAGGCGCATCTGACCGAGGCACTGGCCCAGCGGCCCCCCGCCGAGATCATCTGGACCATGTCCGGCGTGCCCGCACTGGGCCGCGCCATCGCCGAGCGCCTCGAAAAGGACGCGGGCGCGGCGCTGGAAAAATCCGTCGACACGGCGTTGCGCAACCTGCGCGTTGGCGCGGCGGCGCGCGAGGCACAGCTTGACGCCTGCAGCATCGGCGCACAGGCGCACCACGCCTGCACCCTCACGCCCGAGCAGATCTCGGCCCGTTTCGCGGCGATTTCCGAGCGCGCCTATGGCCATCTCGAAACGCGGATGCAGGCGGTGAACGCCACCTTTGCCAGCCGCGCGGAATCGGCGCGGCGCACCTTTCTGGGCCGGGCGACATCGTCGCTGGCGCGCCATCTCGAACAGCATGGCGAGGGGCAGGTCTGGGCCTATGATCCTTCGGGGCTGCGGATGCTGCTGCGCACCGCCTACAGCGTGTTTGTGCACGGCGCGGGCAGGGTCGGAACCGAGGCGCTGGAACAGGCGGCGGGCGAGATCGACGCGCTGCTGCGCGAGGTCTTCGGCCTGCCCGCCGATGCGCCGGAACTCACGGCGCCGCCGCTGCCCGAGCCGGTTGCACCGGTGTCGCTGGGCCAGACCATCGCACTGGATCTCAAGGGCCGCTGGTGGATGCGGTTCTGGCGTCGCCGCAAGGGCTATCAGGCGATGGCCGAGGATTTCGCAAGCCTGATCCACGAGGAAACCGCTCCGGTGGTCGAGGCCCTGCGCCGCGATTGCGCCGATCCCTACGCGCTGGTGCTGCGCGCGGTGCTGGCCGAATTCCTGCGGGCGCAGCGCGATCTGGTCCTGGGCCTGTCCTTCCCTGAAACGCAACTTCCGCTGAGGTCCGCATCATGAACGACGCCCCGCGCAAGCCCCGCATTGCCCTGATGGGCGAATTCAGCGCTGGCAAAAGCACGCTGGCCAATCTGCTGCTCGAACAGGACAGCTCTCCGGTGCAGGTCACCGCCACGCAACTGCCCCCGGTGTGGTACAGCCTTGGGCCCGGCACGGTCGAGCGCGAGCTGGCGGATGGCAGCACCGCGCCGCTGCCGCTTGACGACTGGAGCGCCGCCGACCCCGCCAGCACCGCGATGATCCGCGCCCGGATCGAGGCCGACCTGCTTTATGCCTTTGATCTGGTGGATATGCCGGGCACCTGTGATCCGTGCATGACCTCTGATGTGTGGTCGAACGTTCTGGCGCAGGTCGATATGGTGATCTGGTGCACCCCGGCCAATCAGGCGTGGCGGCAATCCGAGGCGGC
Organism: Citreicella sp. C3M06; assembly: GCF_018860705.1. Lineage (GTDB taxonomy): Bacteria > Pseudomonadota > Alphaproteobacteria > Rhodobacterales > Rhodobacteraceae > Salipiger. Next base: position 22,747 of record NZ_JAHKQA010000011.1, on the reverse strand, counting down.
ACTGTGGGAGCAGGTGCGCCCCGAGCTGTGGACGCGCAGCCTGCTGCTGGTCACCCGCATGGACAAGATGCAAAGCGCGCCGGATCGCCGCCGGGTGCTGGCGCGGGTGCGGCTTGAGGCGGGCGAGATGTTTCGCGATGTGCTGCCCATTGCGCTGACCGGCGCGATTGCCGGGCGCGACGACGCTGACGTGCTGGAGCAGACCGGCGCGGCGGCGCTGGTGCGCTTTCTTGAAACCGCGCTGGACGAGGGCGCCTGTGCGCCGCCGTTGCCGCCGGCGCCCGTGTGCGAGCCTGCTCCGGTGCCCGTGGCTGCGCCAGTGCCCGAGCCAGTGCCCGACGCTGCGGGTCGCGTGGTACCGCGTCGCATCCAGCGCAGCGGCGAAGGGCGGCGCGAGCGCCCGCAAGCCGGGGTCGGGTGATTTGTGCTGACTTAAAGGGGTTTTTAACCGCAGCCGTGCGATCACGGAGGCCGGAGGGCGCCCCTTATGACCAGACCCACCCTTGCCGATTTCCGCAAAGCGCAGCCGGGATGTGAACTGGCGGCGCTGGTCGATCTTGGTGCGCGCACGGTGCTGCTGACGGATAGCGCGGTGCGCCACGCACAGGAACATCTGGACGCGCTCGAACGCGAGGCGCGCCAGCTGTTCGAGGCCGGTGCCCTGTCGCCGGTGATCATTGCCGGCCCGCGCGGCCTGCGCGTCTTTCTGCGCGGCGAGGGGGGCGAGGCGCTGTGCTGCCTGCTGGCGCCGGGGGCGGATGTGTCTGGCATCACGCAGCGCGCCGCTGCGGTGTTTGCGCCGCAGGGAGGCGGCGAATGACCGGTCGTTCCGACGCGGTGGACCTGCGCAGCCTGCTGGGGCGGGCAGCAGCCTATGGCGTTGCGCCCGCGCAGATCACCCACGCTTGCGGGCGCGAAGACGCGCTTGGCGCGGTGTTGCGCGCGCTGCGCGGCTGCGTGCTGCCGCGCTGGCTGGCGGTGGCGCAGGATGGTGTGCCGGTGGCCGACCTGCTGGTCGCGGACGGGCGGCTGGTCGAACTGCGCGGCGCCGACCTGCCGCAAGGGGCGCTGACGGCGCAGGATCTGGATCGGGTCGCGGCGCTGCTGTCGGCGCGGCTGACCGGGGGCGACATCTCGCTGCACCCGCAACGCCCCGAGGTTGCGCCTGACGAGGGCCAGACCGGACTGTGCGCGCGCGATCTTTATGCCGCGCTTGGCCTCGCGCCATCCTTCTGCGCGCCGCAGGATTGGCGCGACACGCTGCTTGGCGCCGCCGCCGAGGTGCTGATCGCGCGCGTGCCGCTGCAAGGCGCCCCAGAGCTACAGGGCGATGTTCCCGCCGACACCATCGAGCGGCTGCAAGGCTGGCTGGGGCCGGGCGGTCTGGCCGAAACGCTTGGCCGGGGCGAGCTGCTGACCTTCGCGTTCGAGGGGCTCGGCATCGCCCTGCTGGTCGCCGACGGGCAGCCAGAGGCGCTGGTGTTTGATGCCGATGCGGTGCCCGACCTTGCGCGTTTCTGGTCCGAGCTGCCGGGCATGGCCGGCGCGGCGCCCTAATTCAGCGCGGTGAATTCGATCCGCCGGTTGCGCGCCTTGTTCTCGGCGCTGTCATTGGGCCGCAGCGGGCGGCTTTCGCCATAGCCGACCACGGTCATGCGCGCGGCGGGAATGCCCTTGTTGCGCAGCCATGCGGCCACCGCCCCGGCGCGTCTTTCGCTGAGCGCCATGTTGGTGGCATCGCTACCATCGGCATCGGTGTGGCCGCCGATCTCGAGCATCAGATCCGGGCAGCGGCTGACAATGTCATAGAGATTGTCCAACAGCGCATTGCTGTCGGCGGTCAGCCGCGCCGAGCCGGCGTTGAAATTGATGTTCCCGGCCTTGGACAGAATTTCGAACCGGCCAAGGCAGGCTTCGCGATCAAAGGCACCGCTGGTTTCCAGCGCCGCCGAGGCCCCGGCGGGGGCAGTGGCAAGCTGCGGCGGCGGCGTGCCCGGCGAGGCCCGGTCAAAGACGAAATCAAAGCTCACCAGCCCCACCGGCACGATATCGACCTGGGCGGCCTCCATCAGCTTTTGCCGACCCTCCTCGAGATTAAAATCGGTCAGCGACAGGGCGATCGGATTGGTGGTCGACACATTCACCCGGTCGTTGCTGATCAGCGTCACGGCGACCTCGGCGCTGCTGGCAAATTCGGCGCCATGCAGGGCCACGAGATAATCGACCGGCACCATCTTGCGCCGCACCGCGTGCAGATCGCGCAGCGCGTCGGGCTCAAGCGTGACCGTGATCGTGGCCTCCGGGAACTTGAAGGTTTCAAAGAACAGGAAACGCATCCGCACATTGCGCAGATCAATATTGGTGTCGACGCTATCCATCAGCACCCGGATCTGCGCCTTGCCATCGGCGTTGATCAGCCCCGAGATCGTCGCGAATTCGCTGGTTTCGGCGATGGTGTCCTTCTTGATCGACATAAATCGCAGCTGCGAGGCCTCGGCATCCAGCGTCCAGCCGTTTTCGAAAGGGTCGATCTGCTGGGCGACAACCGGCGGCGGCAGCAGCGCCATGGCGGCGAAAAACGCTGCAAAGACAGTGGTTTTGGAAAAAATCATCGGGCGGGCCCTTCGTGTGACAGGAACAACATGACTGGAAACAGGGGGCTTGCTATGCAACAATGTTACGCGAAAAACGCCCCTTCGGGCAATATTGTGCTCGGTGGTTTGCGCATTTTCGCTAAACTCCGGGGGGCGCGCCATGTGCAGGGCGCATTTGAATACAACGATTGATCAGCGGATGAACGGCACGGGGCTCGGGGGTTTTCCTATGGCAATTTGCAGATGGCTGATGATGGTGGCGGTGGTCGCGCTTTGCGCTTCGGGGGCGCGGGCCGAAACCCGCATCGCGCTGGTGGTGGGCAATTCCAATTACGTCGCGGTGACGCCGCTGCCCAACCCGGCGAGCGATGCGCGCCTTGTCGCGGCCACCCTGCGCAGCCTTGGCTTCGAGGTGCAGGAGCTGATCGACAGCGACCGCACGGCGCTGGTGCGCGGCATCTCGCAATTTGGGCGCAGCCTGCGGCAGGCGGGCCCCGAGGCGACGGGGCTGTTCTATTATGCCGGGCACGGGGTGCAGAGCTTTGGCAGCAACTACCTGCTGCCGGTCAGCGTGCAATTGCAGGATGCGGCCGATCTCGATCTGGTGGCGGTGGAGGTGCAATCGGTGCTGCGGCAGATGTCTTCGGCGGGGAACCGCACCAATATCATGATCCTCGATGCCTGCCGCAACAACCCGTTCAGCGCCATTCCCGCCTTTGGTGACAATGGCCTTGCCGAGATGAAGGCCCCCACCGGCACCTTTCTGGCCTATGCCACCGCGCCGGGCAGCGTGGCGCTGGACGGGGCGGCGGGCAACAGCCCTTTTACCGCCGCCGTGGCGCGGCTGATGCCGACCCCGGGCCTTGCGATCGAGCAGATGTTCAAGCAGGTGCGGGTCGAGGTGATCCGTGCCACCGGCGGCGCGCAGACGCCTTGGGACAGCTCGTCGCTGACCTCGAACTTCGCGTTTTCCGAGGCGGAAAAGCTCAGCTCGCGCGATCTTGAGGCGCGCCAGTTCTGGGAGTCGATCAAGGACACCCGCGATGCGGTGCAGATCATGCTGTTCCTGCGCGGCTATGGCGACACCGTCTTTGCCGAAGAGGCGCGCACGCTACTGACCGATGTTATTGCGCAGGAACTGGCGGGCGAGGCGGCTCCGGCCTCTGCCACCCCCGCAGGCCCGTCGTCCGAAGAGCAGCGCCTGTTCGACGCGGCGCAGGCGCAGGGCAGCATCGCGGGCTGGCAGCGCTACCTTGAGGGCTATCCCGACGGCACTTTCGCCGAATATGCCAGCGGCGAGGTGGCGGCGCTGAGCGCTGCGGCGGGCAACGACCCCGACGGCGCGGGCGCGCCCGGTCCCGCGCCCGAGGTGATCGCCGCAGCGCCGGCCCCCGCGCCGGACGTGCCGCCAACGTTTCGCGGCCTGCTGGTGTCGCCCGAACCGGCGGTCAACGGGCGCTCGATCGCCGATTTGATCAACTCGACCCCGCTGTTCCCGCCCATCGAGGGCCTGCCCGATGACTACTGGAAAGGCCAGAAATGTTCGAATTGCCACGATTGGACCGAGGATCGCATCTGTGTTCAGGCGCAGACCTACGTGAGCAGCGACAAGGCGCTCGACAAGAAGCATCCGCTGGGCGGCAGCTTCAAGGCGGCGCTGCGCGATTGGGCAGCTGCCGGATGCCCTTAGGTCAGGTTCCCCGGACCTTGACCGCCCCTTCGCGCGAAAGCTGCGCGCGCGCCGGGAATTATGTGCTAGGATTGCAGCAGCATTTGTTTGAATCATAGAATTGGCCAGTCAGGTGTTTTGCGTCCGAAACCGTCTCGTGAACCCGGACCTGCTGCAAATCCATACCGAGGATGCAGCCTTTCTTCTGTCGCAGCGCGCGCTCGCCTGCGAGGCGCCGAATTATCGGCTTGAAGACCTTTACGATCTTGATCAACGGCTTGCCGGTCATCTTGACGGGCTGATCTGCGGCGGCGTGCAGGCTGCGCGGATCGCCTTGGCCGAGGCCGAGCTGACTGAAGCCGCCGATGCGGCGGGGGTGCTGTTGCATGTGGGGCTGCGGCTGGGCCTGCCCGATCTGATCGAGGCGGCCTTTGGCCTTGGCCGCGCGGCGCCCGACCAGCCCTTGCGTCTGGCCGAGGCGGCGGCGTGCTGCGCGCCGGCCCAGCTGTCGGCGGTGATGTCGGGCTGGCTGACCGGACGCGACCCGCTGCCGCGCACGGTGGCGCTGCATGTCTGCCGCATCGCCCGCGCCGATCCGTTCGACCATCTGGCCCGCGCGCTGGGAGATCCCGACCCTGGGGTGATGTCTGCCGCCGCGCGTCTTGCCGGGGAACTGGGTCGCGCCGATCTGCTGCCGCTTGTGCGTGATCTGCCGGGGGACGAGGCGGCGCTGGCCTCGGTGCTGCTGGGCGATGCGGGCGCGGCGCAGCGGCTGGGCGATCCGGCGCGCTTTCCCGGCGGCGCCATGGCGCGGCGCTTTGCCGAAGTGCTGCCACTGGCCTTGCCGCGCGACGAGGCAGCGGAAGGCATCGCCGCGCTGCTCGCCGATCCCGCAACCCGGCGCTGGGGCACGGTGGCCATCGGCACGCTGGGCTGGTCGGGCGGGCTGACCACGCTGCTGCGGTTGATGGAAGAGCCAAGCCAGGCGCGCGTCGCGGTGTCGGCCTTTGAGCAGATCACCGGGCTTTACGTCGCGCATGAAGACATGGAGCTGGAGGATTTCCCCGACGATCCGGACGGGCTCGACCTGTCGGCGGTGGAAAGCTTTGCCGAGGCTGGCACGCCATGGCCCGACCCCGAACTCTTTGCCCGCTGGATCGACAGCCACCAGAAAGGTTACCCCGAGGCGGAACGGCTGCTGCTTGGCCTTGCGGCATGGACATGGGACGGCGCGCCCGGCCCCGAGGTGCGCTATCAGGCGCGCCATCGCTGGATCGCCATCACCCAGGCATTGCGCGCGCCGGGGGCGGCGCTGCCGAACTGGACCTCGCCGCCGCGGGTCAACGGCGCCGGTTTCGGGAGGGCTTGGTGAGCGATGCAGCTGACGAACACCTCTCCGATGGTTGCGCAGACCGGGTTCGGCTTCGATCTGGCGGGGCGCGAGATCGTGCTGGTGGTGATCAAAGCGCGCTACGATTTTCCCGAGCCGGGGGGCGTGCCGCAGCTGGCCGAACTGCAGCCAGAGCCACTGTATTGCGATGTCTTCGGGGCCAATCCCGAAACCGATGCCCCGGTGCTGGAAAACGATTTCGCGCTGATGAAGCCGCTGTGCGATGTGGTCTGCGACGGCATGGCGATGGCGCCGGGCGGGCGTCCGGTGACGGCGCTGACAGTGGGGATGCGTCTGGGGCGCTGGCAAAAGGTGTTCGAGGTGAGCGGCCCGCGGATCTGGCTGCGTTCGGGGCTAGGGCACCGGGTGTCGGACCCGCGCGCCTTTGCCGAGCTGGCCATCGGTTACGATCATGCCTGGGGCGGCAGCGATCCCGACCCGCTGATCCCCGGCCATGCGGCGACATGGCAGGAAAACCCCTGCGGCGTCGGCTATTACCCCAACCGCGCCGAGCGCGAGGGTGCGCCGCTGCCGGTGACCTATCAGCCGGGCAAGCCGGTGAACGACGCGCTGGGGCCCTATCAGCCGATGGCGCTGGGGCCGGTGGGCCGCTCGTGGCTGCCGCGTCGCCGCCATACCGGCACCTACGATCAGCATTGGCTGGATCACCGCACGCCGCTGCTGCCCGAGGATTTCGACTTTCGCTATTTCCAATGCGCCGCGAGTGATCAGCAGATCGCCTATCCGCAGGGGGGCGAGCCGCTGGAATTGCTTGGCCTCACCCCCGAGGGGCGCTTTGGCATGACGCTGCCGCGCGAACGGCTGGTGCTGAGCTTTCTGCGCAAAAACGGCCCGGTCAGCCAGAAACTGCCCAATCTCGATACCATTGTCGTGCATCCGCAACGCCGCCAGTTGTCGCTGACATGGCGCAGCCGTTTCAGTTGCAACCGCGATCTGCACGATCTGGCCGAGATCACCTTGCGCCGCGAGCCGCCGCGATGACCGAGAGCCAGACCATCACCATCCGCGGCTACGCCATGTGGACCGCTTCGGGGCATGACGGGCCATCGTCGGTGGCGGCGATGCGGGCGGAAATGTCGGGCGCGACGCAGGCGATGCTGTGGGATCGCGGCAATGGCGAGCGTCTGCCCGCCTGCCGGGTTCATGCCCATCAATGGTGGGAGGGCGAGACCTACCTGCCGTATCTGGCCGCCCCGGTGATCGCCGAGGCGCAGGAGCGCGCCGCAGAGCTGGGCCATGATCCGCGCGAGGTGCCGGTGATCCTGTGCGTTGCGCCGCCGGGGCGTGCCGGGCGCAGCGCCAAGCTCGAGGAGATCGTGACCGAGGGCATCCCTGCGCTGCTGGGCAGGCCATGGCCGCAGGGCAGCACGGTGATCCCGCGCGGGCGCACGGCGCTGCCATGGGCGCTGGGCCGGGCGCGGCGCAGCGGCGCGGGGCTGGCCATCGTGCTGGGGGTGGAAAGCCTGCTGCAACAGGTGATCGCCGATCATTACCGGCGCGATCGGCGGCTGCTGGGCAGCTCGGCAACCTCGGGGTTGATCCTTGGCGAGGCGGCGGCGGCGGTGCTGGTGTCGCCCGGGCGCGGGCAGGGGCTGGTGCTGACCGGCTTCGGGCGCGGGCAGGAACCATCGCGCGATGGCGGCAGCCGCGACACCCCGGTCACCGGCGAGGGGCTGACGCAGGCGATGCGCTCGGCGCTAGAGGCCGCCGGGCACCCGTTTCACGACATCACCGTGACGCTGGGCGATCTGAACGGCGAACATTACCGGTTCAAGGAGCAGGCCTTTGCCGTCACCCGGCTGGACCGGTTGCCGCCCGAGAACCGCTCGCGCCGCCCGCGCGGGCATGTGGAACACTGGAACGTGGTACGCTGCATCGGCGAATGCGGCGCGGCGATCCTGCCCGCCGCGCTGGGCTGGGCGTTCGAGGCGGGCCGCTCGGGGTTTCTGCCCGGCCGGGCGATGATCTTTGCGGGCGAAGACGATGGCGAGCGGATCGCGATGACGGGGGAATGGTGCGATGGGTAACGTGTTCGCCAACATGCGCGAGGTCAGCGCCAAGAAGGACGGCAACAAGTCGATCTGCGCCATGATGAGCGTGTGCCTGTCGCCGCCCAGCCCTCCTGCCGGGCCGATCCCGATCCCGTACCCGGTCACCGACATGGCCAGCAATACGGTCAACGGCACCGGATCGGTGTTCATTCAGGGCAAGGAGGTCGGCAAGCAGAACGGCTCGGATTACAAGAAATGCAACGGCAATGAACCGGCGACCCGCAGCTTTGGCATGGACGTGGTGTCGCACACGATTCAGGGCAAGACCAAGTTCGAGATGTATTCCTTTGACGTGCTGTTCGAAGGCAAGGGGGCCGAGCGCCTGCTCGATCTGACCTCGACCAACCACATGAACCCCGCCACCGCCTTTACCGCCAGTGTCGCCGGGGGCGCGCCGCCGGGGCCGCCAAACAGCGACGACTGCGCGGCGCTCGAAGCGCGCAACGCCGAGTTTCGCAACCGCGAGCGCGACGACGACCCCAACCCGGATGGCACGCCGCGCCGCAACGACGAGGTTGCGATCAATTCCAGCGGCACCACCTTTCAGCAGGCCGGCACCGTGACCAGCGGTGCCTATGTGCCCGCCGGGGGCAGCGCCGGTGCGGGCTATACCGGAACCTCGGCGACCAATGCGCTGGCCAATGCCAAGAACAACGCGCTGAGCGCGCCCACCACCACCCCCGCGCGTACCGCCCATGTCTATGAACGGGACGGGCGCAGGCACAGGCTGGATGCGCAGGGCAACAAGATCCGCAAGACCAAGGCGGATGGCAGCTTTTACGCCGATACGGTCACCCATTACCGCTTTCCGTTCTGTCCGGACGAGCCCTATGATCATCCCGGCGGCGGGCTGCATGCCCATGCCGAGCTGAACATCCTCAACGATATCGGCAGCTCGGCGCAGGCCTCGGGCCGGACCCTGACCAAGGATGATCGCGTCCTGCTCAAGATCGACTGGAACCACCAGACGCGCGGGAACCCGCCGGGCCAGATCAGCGGTGACGACCGGCCGTGCAGCAATTGCCAGAACGCCATCGAAGCCGCCTGCAAATGCATGACGATCATCATCTGCGACGCCGAGAACGAGCCGGTCGACCGCTGCGAAGAGCCCTATGAGCGCAAGAAGGGAACCAAGCGCAAGGCCGATGACTCCGCGAGGCCCGGCAAGAAGCCAAAGCCAACCAGCCTTGACGGATGACGCCCCCGCAGCCCGGTTGCCAATGAAAGGAGGACAGCGATGGGTGACAGTCTGTACGATATCATGGATCTGCCCGAGGGGCTGGAGACGCCGCCCTACGGCTTCGACTGGACCGGCCCCGAAGACCATCGTGCACCGACCCGGATGACCCCCTTCAAGGAGGCGCTGCTGGGCAAGACCCATAACGCGTTGACCCTGCTGGCGGCGGGATCGATGATCTGGGCGGCGCGTCGGCTGTCTCGGGCCGGGGATGTCACCAAGCTGCTTCAGATCGCCGAGGTCAACCTGTGCTGGCAGGCCAGCCCGCTGTATTTCAACCGCGACAGCCCCTATTTCTTCGAGGAGTACGAAGACGAATACGGTCTGATCGAAGAGATCGTCGAGACCATCGCAATGAACGGAACCACGGATTTTCAGCGCTCTCCGGGCAGGCACAACCCGTTTCCACCCTTGCAGGATACCGCGAACATCGTCGCGCTGAGCCAGCATGTCATGGGGGCGCGTTTCGAAAATGCTTTCAAGGACTGGGCGCGCGGGCTTGTCACCCGCCTTGCCGTGATCGCGCCCAACCCCGAACAGCAGCGCGCCGATCCGCCAAGGCCGAAGGATGACGGCTATAGCGCCTACAAGGCGCGGCTGATCGGCCCGCCGCTGCCGCCCGAGGCGGCTAACCTGTCACTCCCCTTCGACCCGGGCATGCGTGCGGCGCTGTATGCGGCCTTTCTGCAAAAGGTGGACTGGGCGGCAAATCCCTATCTGAACCCGCCGGACAAGATGAAGGCGCTTGGCTTTGCAGGGGAGCCCTACACATGATCGAGCCCACCCTGACGCCAGAACTGGCCCGGCTCGATCGCGCCGCCCCGGTCGAATTCCAATGGGACGAATGGAAGTTCCAGTCGTATTTCTATTTTGGCTTCGACGAGGAACTGGCACGATTCCGCACCCTGACCCCCAATGCCTGCCGGGCGCTGACGCTGGCGCTGTGCGAATGGGTCGAGCACCGGTTTTCAGCCGCCAACGACGATCCGATGCCGCGCGATTACATCGCGGCGGGCTGGGCGGCGCTGGTCAACCGCAGCTGGTCGCGGCACATCGGGCTGGATGACCGGCACTGGTCGGGGCCGGTGCTTGGCCCCTTGATGGCGGGTTTTGGCATCGTCAACGAGATGTTCTATGAATCCGGCGATGCGCCGGACATGGCCTTTCCGGCCTGTTACGCGCTGAACCTGTCGCGGCATGTTCTGCCGGCGGGCGGCGAGTTTGACAGCTGGCTCGAAACGGTGCAGGCGCGGTTGCTGACCCATCATCTTGCGGCGCGTGATCCGCTGATGGAAGGCGACATCTTCGATATCGATTTTCCGCAGGGTGCGCTGGTGCCGCGTAGTGCCTTTGACACGTCGCGCCCCTATACCCCCGATGCCAGCGCCGCCCGCGCCGAGCTGATCGCGCTGGCCCGCGCCGAAGAGGCGCTGGGCAATGAATATGTCGCGCTTTAGTTCAGCTTGACCGAAGCACCCTGCACCCGATTGGCGCCCTCGGCGCGGCTGAGCAGCTGCTTGCCGCGCAAGGTAAGCCGCCCATCCGATGTCAGCGTAACGCTGGTTTCGCCGCAGCGCAGGACCAGCTCGCGCGCGGCCTCGATCACGTGCCGCTCTGGCCGGGGCGGATCGAGCAGCCCGAGGATCAGCAGCCCGGCGCCATCGGCCACCGGCGTCACCGCCAGCTCGGCACCGATGAGCGCGGCGTCAAGCGCCACCAGCGCGCGTGCCGGCATCTGCGCACCATCTGGCAGGGCGACCAGCGCACGCCCTTGTGCATCAAAGCCGGCAAGCGTGGCAAAGCTGACCCCGGCGACATGATTGAAAACGGTGTCCTTCATCAGCGTGCCTCCGATGATGCGCGGCGCGTCATATGGCGCGCAGCAGGATGGTGCCGCTTTCCATCGCGGTCGAGATCTTTTCGAATTGCGCCCGGCGCCGGTCGGAATTGCCGGTCGAGCGGATCAGCGTGGTCTGCGCTTCGCGGATCACCGCTTCGGCGGCGGCGCGGGCCTGTGGCAGGCGGCCCGGCGCAACCGGGGTGAGGGCCCGGCTCGTGGTCTTGGGGGCGCTGCCGGTGCGCCGGGCCTTGGCGCGGGGCAGATCGGCGGCACGGTTGGATTCGGCGATGCGCCTGATCTGCGCCGCGGCATCCTCGAGCGTGCTGCGCACCGCGGCGTAATCGCCGGTGCGTGGCAGATCCTGCGCCACCTCCCAATAGGCATAGGCAAGGCAGTCGACCTTGTAGGCATCCTGCCGCAAGCTGTTGCAGAACCCCACCGAACGCGAGATCGCATCGACGATTTCCTGCGTGCTTGCCTCGTTTGCCTCCTGTGCGGTCAGGCGCGGCTCGCCCGAGGCGATGCTGGTCAGCGGCGGGATGATGGTGATGGGCGGCACCGGGGTCACCGGGAAATGCGCCTGCGGGGTGTGAACGGGGCCGGGCGGCGTGTAGATCGGCCCTTCGCCGCCGTTCTCCTGCGCGAAAAGCGGTGTGGCCAGCGTACAAAGCGCAATGGCGAATGAAATACGCATGGGTCAGCCTCCAAAGGCCTTGGGAAGGACAAAGTTGACGCTGAACACGCCGCGACGCTCGTCGATCGCATCGGTGACATCGACGACCGATGCGGTGATCGACAGCTTGCGGTTGCTCGGGGGTGACCATGAAACGCCCAGCGTGCCGTAATCGCCGTACCATGACACCGAACTGGCCAGCCATGGCGACAGCCCGACGCCGATACCGGCAAAGCCGCCCGGCTCGGTGAAGCGATCGCGCACATGGCTGCCATAGCCCAGCGAGAACATCACCGGGGTCGGGGCGCTGCCGCCGGTGTCGAACAGGTGAAAGCCGGTCAGCATGGCGTCAACGGTGGTATCGTTGTCGTCCGCATTCCCCCATGCGCCGAAATTGCCCACCGACAGGCCAAGATACAGCGGTGTCTGCCCGGCGCTGATCCGTCGGCCCAGCTTTAGCCCGAAAAACCCCGAATCGGCGAAATCGTTCTCCAGCGAAACGATCTGCGAGGTCAGCTGAATGCCCAGCCCGTCGTTGATGTCGCCCAGCCCGAGGCCGAGCGCCAGCGAACCGTCGCCCTCGTCCTCGCTGCTGTTCACGCGCTGCGTGGCATAGGCGAGCGAGGCAAAGACCGAGCCGTGCGGCGCGGTTACAGCCGAGGGAACCCCGAGCAAGGTCAGATGTTTGTCGAGCCCGCTGTCATCCTGCGCCGCGGCTGGAAGCGCCCCGATCAGGGCAAGCGGCAGACAGAGTCCGGGCGGTTTCAGGCACTGGTACATGGGTAAAGTCTTTCGAACAAAAATACAGAAGTGCTGTAACGTAAGCTTGCCCAGAAATGCCGCAAATTTCCAGAGTTTCCTTCCCGGATCGGCACATCTGTGCCATGATCCTTCTCGCAAGGATTGCATGATGCCCCAGATTTCCTGCCCGGCCCGCATCGACGGGCACAGCCAAAAAGACCCACCGCCATGACCCGTGTCCTGTTTGTGATCCTGTGCGTCTGGGGGGGCTGTGCGGCGGCGTCCGAGCGCATCGCGCTGGTGATGGGGGTGGCGCAATACGCCGCAATTCCGCAGCTGGCCAACACGGTGAACGACGCTCATGGCATTGCGGCAACCCTGTCGGGCATCGGCTTTGATGTCACCGAGCTGACCGACCCGACAGGCACGCAGATGGCGACCGCGCTGCGCGATTTCGCCTTTCAGGCGGAAACCGCTGATCTGGCGCTGATCTATTTCGCCGGGCACGGGGTGGAATTTCAGGGCGAGAATTACCTGATCCCCGCCGACGCCAAGGTCGCCTCAAACCGCGAGGTGGCCGATCAGGCGCTGTCGCTGAATGATTTCCTGCAAGCGGTAGACCGGGCGCGCAAGATGCGCATCGTCATTCTGGATTCCTGCCGCGACAACCCGTTTGGCGATCTCGTTGCCCCTGACAGCGCGACCACCAGCGCCGAGGGCGTGGTCGGGGGTGGCACCCGCAGCCTTGGCGGCATGGCGCAGCCGACGCCCGATCGCGGTACGCTGGTGGCCTTTGCCGCCAAGGATGGTGCGGTGGCGCTGGATGGCACTGGCGCCAACAGCCCTTTTGCCGCCGCGCTGATGGACCGACTGAAACAGCCGGGGCTCGAGATCAGCCTGATGTTCCGGCAGGTGCGCGATCAAGTGCTGCAAGCCACCGGCAACCGGCAGGAGCCGCACACCTATGGCTCGCTCTCGGGCATTCCGTTCTATCTTGCGGGGGGCGATCAACTGGCGGCTGATCCGGTGCTGGCGTGGTCTTCGCTGCGCCCCGACGACGAGGCGCAGCTGGCAATGCTGGCCGATGGTGGTGACACCCGCTCGCTGCTGGGGCTGGCCTATATGCGGCTCAACCCGTCGGATGCGCGGTTCGATCCCGGCAAGGCGGCCGAATACCTGACGCGCGCGGCAGAGGGGGGCTCTCCGGAGGCGCAGTTCGAACTGGCGCGCCAATACGAGACCGGCAAGGGCGTGCCGCAGGATCCGGCCCGTGCGCTGGAGCTGTATCAGGCAGCGGCACGGCAGGACTATCCCGATGCGCTCAACGAGATGGGGTTTTTCCAGTATCAGGGGATGCTGGGGCTGCCCGCAGATCCGGCCAAGGCGATGATCTATTTCGAACGCGCGGCCGATCTGCGCCACCCGCAGGCGATGTTCAACTTTGCGGCGCTGATCGACGACGGGCTGATCGGCGGCAAGGGGCCGGACGCGGCGGCGGCCTATCTGTATGACGCGCTGCGGGCGGGCAGCACCGAGGTGCTCAAGGTGCTGACGGAGCATCCCGACCAGTTCAAGCCCGAAACGCGTAGGGCGCTTCAGGCCCGGCTTCAGGAGAATGCCTTTTACCAAGGCGCGCTTGACGGTGATTTCGGCCCCGGCACCCAGCGCGGGCTGCGCGCCGCCTATGGTATCGAATGATCAGCTCGTCAGCTCCAGCGCGCTGAGCCGGTCCAGATCAAGCGCGTCGCAGTCGCGCTGCCCATAGGCGATCTTCTGTAGCTTTTCGGGCAACATCACCACGCCGCCCAGCACTGGTGAGGCAAGGCAGGGCAGGACGTGCCGCCTCGCGTCGAAATGCGCCTTGCCGACGGCGTTGAAGGCACGGGCGCCGTCGCGCGCGGCGGCGATCTCGTCGTCGGTGCGGATCACCAGCAGGTTGCCCTTGATGATCTGCACCAGAACCGCCTGTAGCGCCCGCTGCGGATCAAGCACCAGCGCATCGACGATATCGCCGATCAGGCTGGGCCCGTCGGAGACGGCGCGGGCGATGGAATCCTCGATGTCGGGCTCGGCGACAGGGCTGTCGCGCAGCGTCAGCCGGGCCAGCGGCCCGAAGCCCGCGTCGCGGTTCCAGCCCAGAACCCGCAAGCCGCGCAGCCCGTCGATCATCTCGGGTCCGCTCAGCCGAGGGGCGCCGCGATGAAACAGATCGTTGCGAAAGCTGCGCCCATAGGCCAGATCGCGGGCGGTCTGGGTCCAGCCTTCCGCGGTGCCGCGCGTGACCATTTCAAGCCGCGCGCCCTCTAGAAACAGCGGATCGAACTGTTCCGACAGCTCGCTGGGGCAGGCAAAGCCCATCTTGGCGGCACCAAGCGCGGCCTCGATCTGCGGATGCCAGCAGGCGCCGCCCCATGTGGCGCCGATCTCATGCGCAAGGAACCTGTCGGGCATCTGCGACAGCCGCTGCCACAGCGTGCGCAGTTGCAGATTGTCACTGAGCGCGAGGTATTGCTCGGTGGCGAGCCGGGCGGCGGTGTAGGGCGCCGACGGATCGCCCTGCGGGGCGCTGCGAAAGATCTGCCTTATCGGTTCCGCCGCCGCCCAGCCCGCCATGCAGTTATAGCCCGCATAGGCCAGCCCGCCGGGGGCCAGCCACTTGCCCAGAACCGCGACGATCTCTCCTTGCGTGTCTGCATCGACCCATGTCCAGACGCCGTGCAGGGCGGCGTAGTCGAATTGCTCGGGGCACGGAGCGTCGGCCAGCTCGGCAAAGCTGGCTTCTTCGATGCGGATGTTGGACAGCCCGACCTCGGCGATCAGCTTGCGTGCGCGCACCACCAGTTCGGGCATGAAATCGACGCCAAGGAAATCGGCCTCGGGGTAGAGCGCGGCCAGCGCGATCAGCGTATGGGCCGAGCCGCAGCCCAGTTCCAGAAAGCGGAACCGCCGGGTCGAGGGCATCGACACCCGCGCCGCCAGCAATGCCGTTCGCCAGCGAAACGGCGAGATCTCGGGCTGCATCGTGTCAAGGTAGGCGTTGTGGGCCGGGTAGCCTCTGGACCAGTCGGACATGCGGCGCCTTTCGAAGCTGAACACTCGGGCGATGATATCGCGACCATCCTGCCCTGTTCGCCCACATCGGAAAACCCGCTTTGCGCGGCATTGCGTCGGGTCTTTCGACAAAGACGGGGTTTTCCTGCGTATCAAGCCTATCTCATCGCAAAACAGCGGCAAGGAAGGCAGGCGCATGACGACAGGTGGCGAACGGGTTGGCCCGGTGCTCTTTTTCCGGGGCATGGAGGGGCAGGGCGTGCGGCTGGCAGCGCTTCTGATCTGCCCCGCTGGCGAGCAGCCCGGCGCGCTGCGCGCGGGCGGGCAGGATGTGGCGCCGCAGCGGCTGACAAGCTGCGCGGGCCGGGTGGCGTGGCGCTATGATTTCGCGCTGGGCGCGGGTGATCCGGCCTATGCGCTGGGCGGCGTGTCCTATGCCGTGAGCCTGCCGACACAGGGCGACATCAGCATCGCCTATGTCTCGTGCAACGGGCAGGAACATGGCGATTGGGATCGCCCCGCCGATCTGCGCAACGCCATGTGGCAGCGATTGGCGCGGCGCCACGCGGCCACGCCGTTCTGCCTGTTGCTGATGGGCGGCGATCAGGTCTATGCCGACGCGGCGACCGATGGCCACCCCCTGACCAACGACTGGCCCGAACACATCCCCCGCGCCCCTTCGCCCGAGGCGCTGCGCGGGCTGGAAACCCATCTGCGCGAACGATTCTTCGATCTGTACCTGCGCGGCTTTGCGGCGGGGCCTTGCGCGCAACTGGTGGCGCGGGTGCCGCAGCTCTCGATGTGGGACGATCACGACATCTGCGATGGCTGGGGCTCGCTGTCCTCCGAGGCGACGCATTCGGCCATCGGGCAATGCCTGTTCCACGTCGCACGCGAAATGGCGCTGCTGTTCCAGCACGGCGCCGTGGAAGCCGACGCGCCGCAGCTCTTCCTTGATCCGGGCGGGCAAAGCCTGTCGTGGCGCCATGCGCTGCCCGGTGTGACGCTGCTGGCGCCGGATCTGCGTTCGGAACGCGGGCGGCGGCAGGTCATGGGGCTCGAAGGCTGGAAGGGCGTCGAAGAGACGCAAGGCGGCGGGCGGATGTTCCTGCTGTCGTCGGTGCCGCTGCTGGGGCCGCGGCTGTCGCTGATCGAAGGCGCGATGATGGCGATCCCGAAGATGCAGAAATACGAAGACGACCTGCGCGACCAGTGGCAAAGCCGCGCCCACCGCGCCGAATGGCGGCGGATGCTGTGCGAAGTGCTGCGGATGCATGCGCGCGGCCCGGTGACGGTGTTGTCGGGTGAAATCCACCTTGCCACCCGCGCCGAGATGACAACCCCGGACGGGCCGCTGCACCAGCTGGTGGCCTCGGGGATTTCGCACGGCGCGCCGTCGGTGTGGTACGCACGGGCGTTGGGGCTGCTGTCGGGGCTGGGCGAGGCGCCGCTGGAGCGCCACCCGATCCGCATCCTGCCGCTGCCCGGCCAGCGCCGCCGCTACGTGGCGCAGCGCAATTTCCTTGCGTTGGAACGGCGGGGCGGCGAATGGCGCGCGATATGGGAGCTTGAGGAAACCGGCCCCACGCCGCCGCTGGCGATCTAGGGGCGCGCGTCGATGATGCGCGAGGCAAGGCCAAGGATGACATCCTCGCGCCCCGGCAGGTCTTCGGCCAGCGCCTCGGCAAGAGCGGCGACGCTTTCGTCGCGCGGGCGGCGCATGTCGAACAGCGGCTCGGAGGACAGGATCGCCACGATCTCGGATTTGCCGTAATCGCCCTCGGTGACCTCGACCGCCAGCCGCGTCGGGTCTTCGGACAGCGCCTCGATCGGCCAGAGCACGCGGATGCGGCGCAGCCCGGCCTCGATGCTGCCAAGCCGACTGACCTGCGTTTCCCCGGCGTTGACGTTGGGCAGCAGGTGAAACACCTTGCCGGTGTTGTCGACCACCATCACCCAGAGCGTGCCATCTATGGTTGCGGGCAGCTGGATCTCGGCGACAGGGTTGTCGCCGGTGCGGAACACCCCGGTCAGCGCCGCCTCGCCGCTGGCACCGCGCCCCAGCCAGATCGACAACGGGCCGGGCGCGACCTGTGGCAGTGCGGCGCGGATGGCGCATAGATCGGGGTTCAGCACACGGGTTTCCAGCCGCAGGCTGCGATCGCCAATCACCGGGGTCAGGGCGTCGCCAAGCGCGGTGTTCACCGCCTCCGACGATACATCTCCGGTCAGCGTTATGGTGTCGAACAGCGCATAGCTGGTGGCATCGCCATCAAGCTGCGCCAGCGGGCCGCAATCGGACAGGTGGCCCAGCAGCGGCGCGATCGCCGAGGCGGGCAGGGTTCGTGGCCCGGCGACAAGATCGGTGCTGAGCGACAGCGCGCCGCCGGGCGTGGCAAGCGCCGTGCGCAGGGCGTCGCGGCTGGCAAGATCGGGCGCCAGCCCGGTCAGATGCGCCGAGCTGTCGGTCACCGCCAGTTCGAAGCTGTTCAGCGGGGCAAGCCGCGCCAGCAGCGCCGCGATCTCGTCGGGCCATGTTTCGAACGGCAGGCCGATGGCCAGCGTCAGCCCATCGGCGGGCGGGGCTTCGCCCGTGGCCTGCGCAAAGGCGGCGCGCAGCGCCTCGGCGGCGGCCTCGTCCGGGGCATTGCCGCTTAGCACCGATTCGCCGCTGCCATGCATCGCCGCCAGCCGATAGGGCGCCGCCTGCGGCAGCGGCGACGTGCCCAGCCCATCAAGCGCGCCCGACAGCCACGCGCCAAGCCCGCCCAGCACCAGCGCCCCGAGCACGCCGGCCAGCACCAGCCCCTTGCGGGAGCGGCGCGGCGGCGCCAGTTCGGAGGGCTTGAGCCAGCCATCAAGCCGCGTGAGGACTTCTTGCGCGCTCTGCGGGCGCTGCAAGGGATCGGGGGCGCAGAGCCAGTCGACCAGTTCTTTCAGCGGCGCGCCAAGCCCCGTGCTGTCAAGCGTGCGCGCCTTGAACCGCACCACCTCGCCGGGGCTGGTGCCCACATCGGGCACCTCGCGCCGCGCCGCCGCCAGCAGCGAAGCCCCAAGCGCGTAGAAATCCGCCGTGGTATCGGCGTTGCCGTCCAGCTGTTCGGGTGCGGCGTATTCGTATTTTCCGGCGAATTGCTTGCCGACGATGGTGCGCGCCCCCGTCGCCGTATCCTTGGCGATGCCGAAATCGATGATCGTCGCCTTGTCAGGCCGCCCGCCGCGCAGGATGATATTGTCGGGCGAAAGGTCGCGGTGCACGATGCCTTGGGCATGGGTCGCGCGCAGACCTTCCAGCACCCGGTGCGCCACGATCAGCAGATCGTGTTCGTCGATCCGCCCTTCGAGCATCAGCTCGTTCAGCGACGGGCCCTCGATGTAATCCATCACCAGAAACACATGCCCGTCGGTCGAGCGCGAACATTCCCAATAGCGCACCACCGCATCGTCGAAGATGCTGCGCATCTGCTCTTCGCGCTTCATCAGCTCGATATATTCCGACTGGCCGCTGAACTGCGCGTTCAGCGCCTTGATCGCTACCTTGCGCTCGGTCACCTGATTGCGCGCAAGGTAGACCTCGCCGGTGCCACCGCGCCCCAGAACGCCCAGAATCTCATGCGTGTTGTTCAGCACATCGCCGGGCGCGAAGATGTCGGACGGGAAGGGCGGTGTCGTCATGGCGTCAGGCCTCGCGTCCGGAGCATTTGCAAAAATCTCGCGTCAAACCGCGTTCTGGGCTAAGCTGCCCGCAGAATATCATTCGATTATTTCATTCCGGGCCCCTCCGGACAACTATTATTACCATGAGAGGTCGCAGCCATGGCCCAACGCGGATCGACCGAGACGATCAAGCGCAAGGAACTTGTCGGCAAACTCAACCCTACCTGTCTCAAGGCTTTTTCCGAGGCGGCGCAGGCGGCCAAGCGGCGTGGCAACCCCTATGTCGAGCTGGTGCACTTCATCACCGCACTCGCCGATACCGAGTTTTCCGACATGGCGATTCTTCTAGAGGTTGCTGGGGTCGACCGCCACCGCTTTGATGGCGACATCCTCAAGGCCACCGATGCGCTGCCCCATGGCGCTGGCTCTGTCGAGGAATTCTCCGACCACATCTTTCGCGCCATCCAGGAGGCGTGGAGCCTTGCGACGCTGGAATTCAGCGATACCGAGGTGCGCTCGGCCTACATCCTGCTTGCGGCGCTCAAGGTGCCGGTGCTCGAAGGGCTGCTGTTCAAGATCAGCCTCGAATTCGACAAGATCGGTGCGGGCATGGCCGAACAGCTCGACACGCTGCTGGTCGACAGCATCGAACGCCCCGCCACCGCCCCCGAGGCGAAGAAAGCCGCGCCGGGGGGCAAGTCGGCACTGGGGCAATACGCCACCAACCTGACCGAGCAGGCGCGGGCCGGCAAGATGGACCCGGTGGTCGGGCGCGATCCGGAAATCCGCCAGATCGTCGACATCCTGCTGCGGCGCAAGCAGAACAACCCGATCCTGA
Source organism: Citreicella sp. C3M06 (assembly GCF_018860705.1). Taxonomy (GTDB): domain Bacteria; phylum Pseudomonadota; class Alphaproteobacteria; order Rhodobacterales; family Rhodobacteraceae; genus Salipiger. Next base: position 2,985 of record NZ_JAHKQA010000011.1, on the reverse strand, counting down.
CCGGCGAGGCTGGCGTGGGCAAGACCGCCGTGGTCGAAGGCTTCGCGCAGCGTCTTGCCCGCGGCGACGTGCCGCCGCAGCTGCGCAATGTCGAACTGCACCTGTTGGATATCGGCCTGATGCAGGCCGGGGCCTCGGTGAAGGGCGAGTTCGAAAAGCGTCTCAAGGCGGTGATTCAAGAGGTGCAAAGCAGCGACATCCCGATCATCCTGTTCATCGACGAGGCCCATACGCTGATCGGTGCGGGCGGCAGCGCTGGCACCGGCGATGCGGCCAACCTGCTCAAACCGGCGCTGGCGCGGGGCGAATTGCGCACCATCGCGGCCACCACATGGGCCGAGTACAAGCAGCATATCGAACCAGACCCGGCGCTGACCCGCCGGTTCCAGACCGTCGTGGTCGATGAACCCGACGAGGCCAAGGCGGTGCTGATGTGCCGCGGCGTTGCCGGGGTGCTGGAAAAGCACCACGAGGTCGAATTGCTCGATGAAAGCATCGAGGCGGCGGTGTCGCTGTCGCACCGTTACATCCCGGCGCGGCAACTGCCGGACAAGGCGATCTCGCTGCTCGATACCGCCTGTGCGCGGGTGGCGGTCAGCCAGCACGCCACTCCCGCCGAGGTGGAGGATTGCGAGCGCCGCCTTGCCGCCCTGATGATCGAGGAGGGCATCATCGAACGCGAAGAGGCCATCGGCATCGAGGTGGCCGAGCGCGCCGCCACGGTCGCCGCCGCCCTGATAGAGGCGCAGGCGGCGCTCGATGCCGCCAACGCCCGGTGGGATATCGAAAAGGCCATCGTCGCGGAAATCCTCGAGCTGCGCGCCCAGCTGCGCGGCGCGGGCGCGGCGCTCGATGACACCGGCGCGCTTGGCGATGTGCCGGACTTCGACCGGGGCGCGACGCTGGACGCGCTGCGCGAGCGCATGGCGACGCTTGAGGCGGCGCAGGGCGAAACCCCGCTGATCCTGCCGGCGGTCGATGCCATGGCCGTCGCCTCGGTGGTGCAGGACTGGACCGGCATTCCCATGGGGCGGATGCTGGCGAGCCAGACCGAAAAGGCGCTGTCGCTGGCCACAGATCTGGCGCGGCGGGTGGTCGGGCAGGACCATGCCATGGCGATGATCGCCAACCGCATCCAGACCTCGGCGGCGGGGCTGAAGGCGCCGGAAAAACCGGTGGGTGTGTTCCTGCTGTGTGGCCCCTCGGGCGTTGGCAAGACCGAAACCGCGCTGGCGCTGGCCGAGCTGATGTATGGCGGCGAAGACAACCTCATCTCGATCAACATGAGCGAATATCAGGAGGCCCATACCGTCAGCACGCTCAAGGGCGCACCGCCGGGCTATGTTGGCTACGGCAAGGGCGGCGTGCTCACCGAGGCCGTGCGGCGGCGGCCCTATAGCGTGGTGCTGCTCGACGAGGTCGAGAAGGCCCATAGCGACGTGCACGAGATCTTCTTTCAGGTCTTTGACAAGGGCATGATGGATGACAGCGAAGGGCGCCGCATCGATTTCAAGAACACGCTGATCCTGCTGACCTCGAACGTCGGCTCGGACGAGATCATGCGCCTGACCGGAAATGGCAGCGCATGGGTCGACGATCAGCAGCTGAGCGATGCGTTGCGCCCGGCGCTGCTGAAGGTGTTTCCGGCGGCGCTTCTGGGGCGGGTGGTGACGATCCCGTACTACCCGCTGAGCGAGCAGATGATCGAGACCATCGCGGGGCACAAGCTGCGCGGCATCGCACGGCGGCTGGGCGAAGGCTATGGCGCCGAACTGGTCATGGGCGAGGGCGCACTGCAGCTGATCAAGGACCGCTGCACCGAGATCGAAAGCGGCGGGCGGATGATCGACGCGATCCTGACCAACACCCTGCTGCCAGAGCTGTCGCGCCGCATTCTGGGCGCGAAACTGGACGGGCAGGCGATCTCGCGGGTGACCGTCACCGGCGGGCCGGCAGGGTTCGACTACAGCTTCGAGTGATGCCGCCGCGCGTTTCCGGTGATGCCGTTTCGCGTCTTGCGCAATGCCGCGCTGCGGCAAGCGGCGCCAGAGGCATGGATTTCCGTACCGTCAACTTTGTTGCCAGAATCAAGGTGCTCTGCGACACTCCTGATAGTTGTTTGTGTTTTTCCCAGAGGCCGATTTCATGGACGTCTCGACTCTTCTTGCACCGATTGAGGGCCCCGCGCCCTCGGGCGTGGAGCTGAGGCACGATGACCGTTTCCTTGCGATCGACCGGCTTCTGGACCCGGCAGACAAAAGCGTAAGGCTCAACCCGGACGGAAGCATCAACGGCGGTGCGCCGCAGGTTTCCTGGCAGCTGGTGTCGGATCAGGGCATGGCGCTGGCCAGCGAAGGGCGCGATCTGAAGCTGCTGGTGATCCTCGTGCGGGCGGGGTTTGCGCTCGACGGGTTCGGCGGGCTTGCGCAGGGGCTGGACATGCTGACCCAGACGCTGGCGCAATACTGGGACAGCCTGCACCCGGCGCTGCGCGAGCGGCCGGATGCCAAGGCCGCATCGCTGCCCCGTGCCAACGCGCTGAAGGATCTCGAGAACGACGACAACGGCCTGCTCGGCGATCTGCGCTTTGGGTTTCCGCTGGTGGTACGCGGCATCGGCCCGATCTCGGGCGACGATCTGGCCAGCGCCGTGCTGAGCGATTTCGCCATGCTCAACCGCGCCGCCTCCGGGCTGTCGCAGGCGGAAAAGGATGCGCTGGTCTCGGCGCATGGCCAGCGCGTCAGCCGGGTCAGCGCCGCGTCGCGGGCGTTTGCTGCCGAGCAACCCGAGGAGGCTGCGGCGATGATCGCCGGGCTCGAGGCCTGCACCGCCGGGGTTCAGGCGCTGGAACGGGCTTTCGAGGCCGCCACCGGCCTGCCGGAAGGGCAGGCGCTGGTTCTGCCCGAGCTGCGCGGATTTCTGGACAACGCTGCTGCCACGCTCTGCGCCGGGCGCGATGCGGTGGCGGGGCTGGCGGCGCCGGAG
>NZ_JAHKQA010000036.1 GCF_018860705.1 Citreicella sp. C3M06 | reverse complement strand
GGTTATGAATCCTGACCCTACTCAAACATCCCGGGCCAGAGCCCAGAAATACCCCTTCTGGACCTTGCCTCTACCGGGATCAAGCACCGGGGCGGTGGTCTCGTCTGTTACCCGGCAGGCGATTGCATAGCAATCTGCCGAGAGGGCATGAAGAGCTTGGCGGATTGTTTGAAGTTCGCCAGCAGGCAATCGTAGACAGGGCAGTTCGTCGGCCGCTTTCCCCACCCATGCCGCCAGCGTGGAGCGATCAGGATCGACCCCCTGCCGTGCATAGATTTGTATCTGACGATAGAGCGGTAGATGATCCGCAAACTTGCTGACGATGACACTGGCCACCCTTGCCTCGGTCGGCATGCCGCCTTCAATCAGGCGGAGTTTGGCCGGGGCCTGAAAAGTACTGCCCCACGGGACCCGCAGGCATAGTTTGGGCGGCGGGTCACGATCACCCGGAACTGCGCCGGGATGATATCGAGCCGCTCGCTGGTTCTTCGCCGATCACATGGCGTTCGCAGCCGCAATCACAGCTCGTGCTTTGCGGTTCGATCACTTCCTCGATGCGGGGTAAGTGTTTGAGTAATGTGCCTCGGTTAATATTACGCGTCGTGGGTTTGACCTTTGGCGGATCAATCGCTTCATCCTCGGCATACACGGGAGTGTCATGAAGTCTGTGTATCTGGTCCGGCCCATGCGGGTTTCAGATACTGTCACGCATTGAAGCGTTCGTCATACAAGATAGCGAATTGATTGCGGGCCCTAGGCTGGAAAAGCCCTTTGGCCTTCGAGGCTCGAGCTGCGTAAATGAGAACTTGGCGCGGCATCAAAACGCGACAGGTCCAGGCACGCCTCGAGCCGCTACCGGATGCTCGAGGCCTTCGCCCAGATCGATAAGGAGGAGATCGGCCCGCCTCTCAGCACAACCACGAACCCCGCCTGATCATCACCTCAGGCCATCTCGCAATTTACGACACCTTGACGGTCGTGACCGGTCAAAGCGCATCCACCGGGAAGATGCCGTGTTCCGATTGTGGGGCCGCTCAGCAAACTCGATGCCATAGCACCTCGGGAAGAAGCGCTGGCGAGAGGTTATGGCGACGCGCGCAGCCTCCAAACCGCGCAGCGGGTGGTCATAACCGGGTCTCGGGTCTCCACAGTGGTTTTGCATGAACCACACCGTTGAGGAACCCCGCCATGACCGCTAGGGGGCCGCCTTGGGCTCAAGATCGAGAAATTCCCGCGCTGTCTTGCGCTTTCGTGACGATCTTGTCCGATAGGGCGTCCTTCAATTCCAGCGAACGGATCGCACCATCAAACCATAGGCACAAACCCCTGGGCCGAGGCAAACATCCCTTTCGGGGAGGAGGGCTTCAGCGGAGCGCCTTCGCATTTGGCCGAGACGCGCGGCGCCTCTTATTGATCTGCGTCGCCTGTATCGCTGCGGGCCTGTGCCATGGCGGCATCGAGCTGATAGACCTTGCCCGCAAAGACCCGATTGCCGCTGAAGTCTCCGAATGGCGCGGCAGCACGGCGCAGGGACAGAATGTCTCCCTTGTCGATCCACCGTTGCAGATCGGCGGCAAACTCTGAATGCCTGCGGGCGCGGTCGAACATGGCGTCCAGCAGAATGCTCGCCTTTTTACCCGCATCGATCTCTTTGCGGAGCCTGTCGATGATCAGCGCCCTGTCCAGCAAATGAATTTCCCCGAGCTGTTCGTATTCATCTTTTCGGTCGGGGCTTCCTAATGCCCGCCGAGCGAAGTGCAACAGCATTGTCGAGAGAATGCCGGTTCAACTGCGCGAACCGTGATGTTTGTGATGCGGGTTCCGGCGACGGACCGTGGTGTTGTGATGCTGCTGAACGGGCGTTTGCGCCGATCCGGGCGGGGCAGCATCGCCAAGCTGCCCCGGCGTTGTGCTTGCACGCTTCGCACAGGCGGCGCACCCATGTCGGTGGCGCATAGCCCGCGCCACCGTTCCTGTCAGAGGCGCATATCGGACAGCCAGCCAAGCCCTGTATCGGTCGTTTCCCGGGGTTTGTATTCCGCGCCAAGCGGAAGCGTCCAACCCAGCTTTTCGATGGCATCGATCACGAAGGCATAGTTGATCTCGCCGCGATCTGGCTCGCCGCGATCGGGGACTGCGGCGAACTGGATGTGTCCGATGATCGGCGCGAGGTCGCGGATGCGGGTGACCAGATCGCCCTCGGTGCGGCCGATGTGGTAGCAATCGAACATCAGCTTGACACCGGGCAGCCGCAGCTTTTCCAGCAGCGCGCTCGCCTGCTGCGAGGAGTGCAGGAAATACCCCGGTGCATCATGGCGGTTCAGCGGCTCGATCAGCAAGGTGATGCTGTCGGGGCAGGCCTTTCGCGCATAGCGCAGGTTTTCCAGAAAGGTGGCCTCGGCCTGCGGGCCTTCGGCAAAGCCGCACATGACATGGATCGCGCCCGCCCCGATCTGCACCGCATAGTCGATGGCCTGATCAATCGCGGCGCGGGCCTCGGGTTTGCGATCGGGCAAGGCGCAGAGCCCGTTTTCGCCCGGATTGCCGCGCACTGTGTTGAGCCCCAGCATCGGCAACCCGGTTTCGTCGAGCGCCGCCCTTACGGCGCTTGCGGGCACGTCATAGGGCCAGTGGCATTCGACCGCATCGAACCCGGCGGCCTTTGCGGCGCGGATCGCGTCGGGCAGCGGCCTGTCGGCCCAGAGAAACCCAAGGTTTGCGGAAAATTTCATGCGTCCCACTCCACGTCGAATTTGGTCACGATGGCCTGCACCTGCTCGGCGCTGAGCGCGCGGCGCGGCATCCCCCGCGTCATCATCGCAAGCCTTGCGGTGTCTTCGAGTTCTTCGATGGCATTGCAGGCGGCCTCGATATCCTTGCCCGCAACCACCGGCCCGTGGTTTGCCAGCATCACCGCCGAGCGTTTGCCCGCAAGCCCGCGCACCGCCGCGCCCATCGCTGGATCACCGGGCAGGAAGAACGGCAGAAGCTTCACCCGGCCCAGCTTCATCAGCCCATAGGGCGTCAGCGGCGGCAGGAAATCATCCGGGTCCACCTCTGGCATCATCGACAACGCAACCGCGTGGCACGAATGCAGATGCACCACCGCGCCCGCGCTGGAGCGCGTGTCGTAAAAGGCGCTGTGCAGGGGCATTTCCTTGGTCGGTTTGTCGCCGTCGATCAGGCGCCCCTCGGCGTCAAAGCGGCTCAGCCGCGCCGGGTCCAGCCGCCCAAAACTGGTGCCGGTCGGAGACACCAGCAGGCCACCATCTTCGGTGCGGGCCGAGATGTTGCCGGTGCTGCCATGGGTCAAGCCGCGATCGAACAGCGAGCGGGCCAGCAAGCAGATCTGTTCGCGCAGGGCGCTCTCGTTGGTCATGACACCCCCAATGCGTCGGTAAAGAACCCCGCCGCGCCAAAGTTTCCGGATTTCAGCGCCAGCGCGATCCTGCTGCCGTTGCTGTCGCAATAGGTCCAGGGCACGCCGGGCGCGATTTCCGGCCCGATGTCGAGCCGGTCCACCCCAAGCGCCTGCGTCACTGCGCCCGAAGTCTCGCCCCCGGCCACGACAAAGCGGCGGGCGCCCCGGTCGCGTGCAACCACAGCGCAGGCGGCCAGCGCCTCTTCGACGATGGTTCCGGCGCGATCCCGGCCCAGTTTTTCCTGCGCAGCGCGCACGCTTGCCGGATCAGCGGTGGCATAGACCAGCGGTGCGCGGTCCAGATCCTGCGCGGCGATCCAGTCCAGCGCCGCGCCATGGCCATTCTGCGCCAGATCCAGCGGATCAAGCTGCAATGCGGGCGCGCCGCTGGCCAGATATTGCGCAACCTGCGCATTGGTCATCGCCGAACAGCTGCCCGACAGCAGCACGGCGGCCTTGGGCAAAGACGGGATGCTGACACCCGGCGCATCCGGCGCAAGCCCGCCCGAGGCGCGGTAAAGCGCGGGCAAGGGCATGGCGACGGCGCTGCCCCCGGTCATCAGCGGCATGTCGCGGCAGGCCTCGGCGATCACCTGCAAATCGCTATTCGCCACCGCATCCACCACCACATGGGCGATGCCCTCGGCCTCCAGCCTGTCCAGCGCAGCGCGCAGCGCGTCGGCGCCTTGGGCGACAGTCAGGCGATCCGCCAGCCCCACCGGCAGGCTCACCTGCGGCGCCAGCAGCCGCATCAGGTTGGAATCGCGCATCGGTGTCAGCGGATGATCCTTCATCGAGCTCTCGGCCAGCGGCTCGCGCCCCACGAACAGGTTCCCCATGAAGATCGCGCGCCCGTTTTCGGGAAAGGCCGGGCAATAGATCGTCTGTCGCGTGTCCAGATCGGCCATCAGCGCCTCGGCGACGGGGCCGATGTTGCCCTGCGGCGTGGAATCGAAGGTCGAGCAGTATTTCCAGAAAAACCGCTCTGCCCCGGTCTGGCGCAACCATGCCAGCGCCGCGCGGCAGTCGGCAACGGCCTCATCGACCGGCGCGGTGCGGCATTTCAGGGCGATGACCTCAAACGGTGCGGTGTCGCGCGGCGGCTCTTTGGGTATTCCGATGCGAAGCGACACCTGAACACCGGAGCGGGCCAGCAGCCCGGCGAGGTCGGTCGCCCCGGTGAAATCATCCGCGATGCAGCCAAGATAGGTGCTCATCAAACTGTCCTTTCCGCGCGCTGGCGCGTCATTCCTTGGCTTTGGGCAGGGTCAGGCCGACATTGCGGGCATAAACCTTGGCGATGGCGGCGTCGTCTTCGGGGCCCAGCCCCATGCCGACAGCGACCATGTATTGCTGTAGCGCCGCCGCAGTGATCGGAGCCGAGAACCCGGCGGATTTGGCGACATCCAACACGATGCCCAGATCCTTGGGCCAGATGTTGATCTGGCTTTTTGGGCTGTAATCGCCATCGACGATATGCGGCGCGCGGTTTTCCAGCATCCAGCTGGTGCCAGCGCAATTGCGGATCACGCTCAGGAATTTCTCGGGCGTGATGCCTTGGGTCATGCCAAAGGTCATCGCCTCGGCCATTGCGGCGATATGCACCCCGGCCAGCAGCTGGTTCACCGATTTCATCGCCGATCCCGGCCCGGCTTTGTCCCCCAGTTCGAACACCGTCTCGGCGCAGGCATCGAGCAGCGGGCGCGCGGCGGCAAAGGCATCGGGGCTGCCAGCGGCCATGACCGACAGCGCCCCAAGCGCCGCCTTTGCCGACCCGCCCGAGATCGGGGCGTCAAGATACAGCAACCCCAGATCGGCGCAGCGCGCTTCCATCTCGCGGGCAAATGCGGGGGCGACGGTGGCGCAGGACACAACGACCGCGCCGGGGGCAAGCCGCGCCGCGATGCCGGACGCGCCGAACAGCACCGCCTCGGTCTGCGCCGCGTTCAGCACCACCACCGCAACCGCGTTCAGATCATCGGGCAGATCGCCCGGCTGGCCGCCCTCGGCGCGAAATCGGCTGGCCGCGTCCGCGTTGATGTCGATCCCCCATGTCGGATGCCCCGCGCGCAAACAGGATTGCGCCATGCCGTACCCCATGGACCCAAGGCCGATGACGGCGGTTTTGTAAGTCTGCACCATGTGCTGTCTTTCCTTTTATCGCGTGGTCCGCTCGGCGGCGTCGCGGCGCATGGTGCGCACGCGCCAAACCCGATCCGAGGCGGTGATGAACATGTCGGTTCCCTCCGGGCCGCCGAAACACAGGTTCGACGTCTGGGCCGGAAGGCAGATTTTCCCAAGGCAGCGGCCATCGGGGGCAAGGCAATGCACCCCGTCCAGCGCGCTGGACCAGACGTTGCCTTCGTGATCGACCCGAAGGCCATCGGGCACGCCGGGGGTGATCGTGGCAAAGACCCGCCCGTTGCCAAGGGTGGTGCCAGTCACGTCAAAGACGCGGATGTGATGCGGCAGATCGTAATCGATACCCGGAAAGCTTGCGCCCCGGATTGCGCCGGAATCCGCGATGTAAAGCTGCGTCTCGTCCGGCGAAAACGCCAGCCCGTTGGGCTTGTCGAAATCCGTGGCGACGGCGGTCAGCGTGCCATCGGGCAGCGCGCAGAACACGTAGCAGCCATCTTGTTCGGCGGGGGCCGGATAGCCCTCGATATCGGAATTGATGCCGTAGGGCGGATCGGTGAACCAGACGCTGCCGTCCGAGCGCACCACCACGTCATTGGGCGAATTGAGCCGCTTGCCGTCGTATCTTTCAGCGATGATCTCGACGGTTTCGGGGTCTTCGGGGTCATGGCGGCGGATCACCCGCCGCCCGCCATGTTCGCAGCTGATCATTCGCCCCAAAAGATCGAGGGTGTTGCCATTGGCAAATTCACTGTTGGCCAGCGCGACCGTCGCCCCCGCCCCCTCGCGCCATTTCCACATCTTCTTGGCGGGAATGTCGTTGAAATACAGCGTTCCATTCATCCAGACCGGGCCTTCGGTCCAGGTAAAGCCCGAAGCAATGAGCTCTGGCCCGGTCTGCGTGTCGATCATCGCCGCGAAGGCGGGATCGATGATCTCGATAAAGGCATCGGCGGACATTCTCAGCCCTCCTTGCGGCGCAGGGTCTGGATCAGCAGCATGACCAGAATGATCAGGCCGAAGGTGATGTTGCGCCACGCCTCCGAGATCTGCATGACCGACAGCACCGAATTGAGCAGCGTGATAAAGAACACCCCACCGATGGTGCCGACCAGCCCGCCGCTGCCGCCAAGGATCGAGGTGCCGCCGATGACAACCGCCGCGATGGTCGGCAAAAGGTAAGGATCGCCCATGGATTGATAGGCCTGATTGGCGTAGCCCGCCAGCAGCACACCCCCCAGCGCCGAACACACCCCGGCAATGGCAAAGGCCGCGAACAGCACCGATGGCGTCGATACGCCCGAGAGATAGGTCGCCTTTTCATTGTAGCCGATGGCCGACAAATAGCGCCCGAACCCGGTGCGGTGCAGCACCAGCGCCAGAACCAGCGCCACCCCCATCCACAACACGAAGGCCATCGGCACGCCCAGAACCCGGCCCGTGGCAACGAATGACATCAGGCCGCTCGCCTCGCCCTTGGGGTTGAACCCCCCGGTATAAAGCACCGAGCTGCCCAGCAGGATCGAATTCATCGCAAGGGTCCACACCATCGACGGAATGCGCAGGATGACGACGCCCACGGCGTTCAGGCATCCGATCAGCGCCCCGAACCCAAGCGCCGCCGGGATCGCCAGCATGGTCAGCGTCGGATCGCCCGTCCCGGCCAGCGTGGTGGAAATCAGCGCAGCGCCGCCCAGCACCCAAGGTACCGACAGATCGATATGCCCCAGCAGGATGACAATCGTTGCCCCCATGGCGATCACGCCCAGAAAGGCCGCGATCTGAAGCTGCTGACTCAGGTAATCAAGCCCCAGCATCTGCGGGTAGAAAACGCTGCCGACAAGGATCAGCACCAGCGTCGCGGCAAAGGGCACGGCAACGACCAGATCGAACGGTTTGCGAATTTGCGTGCTCATCGTGCAAAGACCTCCAGCCGGTTGCGGACCCTGAGAATTTCGGCGCCCCCGATGGCGATGGCGCCCGCCAGAACAAGCCCCTCGACAAGCGGTTGCGCCAGCGGCGGCAGGCCGGAAAAGAACATCAGCGCGCTGATGGTCTTGAGGATGAAGGCCCCGGCAAACGCCCCGATGACCGACCCGACACCGCCGCGCAGCGCAACGCCGCCCAGCACCACCGCCGCAATCGAATTGAGGGTGAAGTTGGTCGCGATCCCGGCATCACCCGTGGTGGTGACAAAGCTGAAGTACAGCCCCGCAAGCCCGGCAAACAGCCCACCAAGCCCAAAGCTTGCCATGCGCACGATGCGCACCTGAAGCCCCGATTGAAACGCCGCCTGCTCCGAAGAGCCGATGGCATATAGCCCAAGCCCCAGCCCGGTGCGCCGCAGCGGCACCCAGAACAGCCCGATCACCATCGCTGCGATGATCAGCGCAGTGGGGATGCCCAGTACATCCAGCGTCATGGCATCGGCCAGGTCATAGTTGATCTGCCCGCCCGGCGTGGGCCGCAGGATCAGCGCGAGGCCGACAAAGATCGACGCGGTGGCAAGCGTCACGACGATGGGCTGGATGCGGCCAAACACCACAAGCGCGCCGTTGATCAGCCCGCACAGCACCCCGACCAGAAGCACGAGGCCCGCGCCTCCGATCAGCTCGATCCCGGTGCCGCCCAGAACATGCGAGGCCAGCGTGTTGGTCAGCGCCATCACCGCCCCGACCGACAGGTCGATGCCGCGCACGATCACCGCAAAGAATTGCGCAATCGCCGCAAGCGCAAGGATCAGGCACTGGTTGGCCCAGATCGTCATGACATAGGTGCTCATGCCGCGCGGATGGGTGCCAAGATAGACCGCCAGCAGCGCGACCAGAACGGCCAGCGCAATAACCTCGCGGCGGTTGGATCGCAGGAAATCACGCATGGGCCACCTCTGCGCCCATCTCTGTCGCGGGCATGTTCAGGGCCGCGGACAGGATGTTATTGGCCGTGACCTCATCCCCTTGCAGGTGGCGCACCACCCGGCCGTCGTAAAAGATATGCGTTTCGTCACACAAGTGGATGAATTCCTCGTAATCAGTCGAAAGCAACAGGATCGCGGTCCCCGCATCGGCAAGCTGGCGCAGCAGCCCGTAGATCTGCGTCTTGGTCTTGACGTCGATGCCGCGGGTGGGGTCGGCCAGCAGCAAACAGCGCGGTTTGAGCGCCAGCCATTTGGTCAGCGCGACCTTTTGCTGGTTGCCGCCCGAAAGCTGCCCCACCGGTTGATCCAGCGTCGCGTATTTCAGTTCGAGCGCATCCAGATAGGGCTGGTACAGCGCCGGATCGCTGGCGCGCACGCCGTCTGTGCCAAGCGCCGCCAGTTGCATGTTGGCCCGGATGCTTTGTTGCAGCACCAGCGCCTCGGTCTTGCGATCCTCGGGCAGCAGCGCGATGCCGATGTCCGGTTGTTTGGCCTGTTTGGGCGAGGACAGCGCAAGGTCGCGCCCTTCCAGCACAATGCGCCCGCTGGTGTTCTTGAGCACGCCGAACAGGCCGTGCAGCACATGTGCCTGCCCCTGCCCATCGAGCCCACCAAGCCCGACGATGGAGCCTTTGCGCAGGGTGATGTTCACATCCTGCAACGCCTCGCCCCAGCCGAAACCCTCTAGCTGCAGGACCGTTTCAGCGTCCGGATCGGCGGGGGATTTGGGCGGGAACAGATCGTCGATCCTCTGGCCGACCATCTTGCCGATGATGGCGCTGTAATCATGGGCCCCGTTGGCGAAAGTGTCGACATGGCTGCCATTGCGAAACACCGAAATCTTGTCGGCCAGCGCCTCGATCTCGTGAAAGCGGTGCGAGATGAACAGAACGCCGACCCCCCGCGCGCTTTCCGCGCGGATCAGATCGAACACCTTGTCCACCACCGAGGCATTCAGCGCCGAGGTCGCCTCGTCAAGGATCAGAAGGCGGGGATTGCGGGCCAGCGCCTTGGCGATCTCGACCTGCTGGCGCTCGGCAAGGCTCAGGTCCGCAACCCGCGCCCGCATGGAGATATGCCTGCCGTCGATCTGCGCCAGAACCTGCTGTGCGCGGGCGATCGCGGTTTTGGGAAGCCGGCCAAGGCCGCTACCCGGTGCGCCCAGCAACAGGTTTTCACGCACCGACAGGTCCGGCACCAGCGACAGTTCCTGAAACATGCAGACCAGCCCGCGCGCCACCGCATCGCGCGGCGAGGCAAGCGTGGTTTCGGTGCCATCCAGATAAATCGCGCCCTCGGTCGGGGGGATGACGCCCGAGATGATCTTCATCAGCGTCGATTTCCCGGCGCCGTTTTCACCAAGGACAGCGTGTATCTCGCCCGGATGACAGGCGAAATCGACATCGTTCAGCGCACAGGTCGCGCCGTAGCGTTTCGTCACGCCTTTCAGGCGCACGATGGGGGGATCGTTCGGCGTCAAGGGAGGCTCCCTGGCATCTTGTGGATAGCTGATTTGTGGGCGGGCGACGGGCAGCCCGGCGAAGAGCTGCCCGGCAAGGATCAGCCGTTGTCCGGCGACTGCCCCAGCAGCTCTTGCGGCGTGAAGGGGGCAAAGCAATCGGGGAAACCGGTGCCGGTGTTGAACGATTTGGGAAGGTCGGGGAAATAGGTTTCACCTGCGACCAGTTCATCCGAGGTTGCGCGCGGGATCGGCAGGAACACGGTCTGCGGCAGCTCGTTGCCCTCGAGCAGCGCAACCGCGGCTTCCAGCGCGATCGCCGACATCGCCGGGGCCTGCGCGGCGGACACGCCCGGAATGCCCAGATCGGCCATTGCCATGCGCACGCCGTTTTCACCGTCCACACCCATGGGCACGATCGGGTGCCCTGCGGCCTGAAGCGCGTTGATGGTGCCAAGCGATCCGTGCTGCGAGACCACCGCATCGAATTGACCATGGGTGGCCAGCGCGTCCGAGACGACCTTCTGGCTGGTGCCAGTGTCCCAATTGCCGACGACCTCGACGATTTCCAGCCCCTCGACCTTTTCAAGTACGCTCATCATTCCAGCGCGGCGGTCACGGTCGGTGGCGTTGCCCGGCAGGCCATTGACCATAAGGATCTTTTCCGCCTTGCCATCCAGCAGGTCCATCACCGTCTGGGCCTTGATGCGGCCAAGCTCCAGCTGGCTTTCGTTGATCTGCACGATCTTGTCGGAATCGAGCACATTGTCGAAGGGCACCAGCACGGTCCCTGCCCGTTCGGCGCGGCGGATCACCGGCTCGAAGGCGCTGGGGTTCACCGCGATGAAGGTGATCGCATCGTATCCAGCGGCGATAAAGTTATCGATGGCGGCGATCTGCGCGGCGCTGTCATTGCCCACCGAAACCACGTTGAATTCCGCGATTTTCTCGGCGTTCTCGGGGCGCGCGGCCCAGGCCTTAGCGGCCTGAATGGCGGCGATGCGCCAGTCGTTCCCGGCGAAGCCGTTCACAAAGGCGATCTTGTAAGGGCCATCCTTGGCCTCATAGCTGATGGTGCCGGTGCCCGGCGCGGGCGCAAAGCATTCGGGCCGATAGGTATCGGCCAGCGACATGCCGGCACTGCACAGGACGACAGCCGAGCTTAGTAGAAACTGTTTCATGGTTCTCCTCCCAGAGATGCTATGTTTACGTAAACATCTGGGATGCTTATTTCTGTTTACGTAAACACTTGTCAAGACGTTTCTTGATGGATTACCTCTGGAGAGGTGGCGGCAGCAGCTTTGCCAGCGGTTCCGGTCAGGAGGAAGAATGGACTCACGACCCACGATGGGCGACATCGCGGCCGAGGCCGGTGTCAGTCAGATGACCGTATCGCGCGTGCTGCGGGGCACCGGGCAGGCCTCGCCGGACGTGCAAAAGCGCGTGGAAACGGCGGCGCGCAAACTGGGCTACGTGCCCAACCGGCTTGCAACCGCCCTGCGCGACGAAACCACGCCGCTGATCGCCGTCGCGCTGGCGACCCTTGGCAACCGGGTGTTTTCCGAAGTGCTGAACGGCGTCAACGAAACCCTCGCCGCGCAACGCCTGCAACCGGTCTTTGGCGTCACCGAATATTCGCTTCAGCGCGAAGAGGAACTGGTGCGCGACCTGCTGTCATGGCGGCCCCGTGGCATCATTCTTTCCGGGCTGGAACATACCGAGGCGACCCGCGCTGCCATTCGGGCTTCTGGTGTACGCGTGGCAGAGGTGATGGACCTAGACGGCGAGCCGATCTCGGCCGCCTTTGGCCTGTCGCAGACCGAAGCGGGGCGCGTGACCGCGCGGCACATGCTGTCCAAGGGCTATCGTCGGTTCGGCTATATTGGTAGCCAGAGCGGCCGCGACCTGCGCGCCGACAAGCGCTTGGCAGGGTTTCGCCAGACCGTGCGCGAGGCTGGCGGACAGATGGTGACGGAACATGTCTTCGACGGATCGTCCTCGATGATTGCCGGGCGCAGGGGCACGCAGGCGCTGCTTGATGCTGCCGACCGGCCCGAGGCGATCTATTATTCCAACGATGACCTTGCCGCCGGGGGCATCATGCATTGCCTCGCCTCGGGAATTTCGATCCCGCAGGAGTTGGCCCTTGCGGGGTTCAACGGGCTGGCCTTTCTGGAGGCCCTGCCGATCCGGCTGACGACGGTGGAAACTCCGCGCCTCGAAATGGGACGGCGCGCGGCGCTTTACGTTATGCAAGATGACCACGAGACAGAGCCCGCCGCACCGGCCCGCATCGACCTTGGCTTTCGGCTGATCGAGGGTGAAACCTGCTGACAGGATGTCATGGGGAGTCTCCGTCGAGCCGGTGTCATTCCCTCGCAAGCCCGCAGGGGTGATCGGGCGGTTGTTTCGGGATCAAGGCCGATCAACGCGCCCTGCCCCGGAAACACATCCATCTTATCCCCAAGCGCCAGCATCCGGAGCGCGTGGACGACCAAATTGCCCCCGACCATGCCGGGATGAGTTGCGGGGATCATGCCCCCTTAGAGGGCCGTTCCCCCGGTGGGCTTGGGCTGGGCAGGAAAAATGGTCAGCCTCGAGCGAACCGTCGCGCTGACAGCCTCAGGAACGGCGCGAATCGAAGAGATGCGTCGCTACCCCGTCAGAGATAGCGCTTGACGATCTGGAGCAGGGACAGGGCTGCACCAAGCCGGCTGCCCAAAAGGAACAGGCCGCCTGGCAATTTTATCCGTCAGGCATCTTGAAGGCCCCCTAGTTTGCGCGCTCTGCATAGGACGTAGCGATATTGACGAGTTTTCGTGCGGCCGCGGTGATGATGACCTTGTGCGGATTTCCGGCGTCGCGCAGTAGCTGCGCCCAGGCTTTCTGGGTGGGATTTGCAGCGACGAGGGCGGCCGGTAACAGGACATGCCGCAGGGCGCGCTGTCCTTCTGCGATGGCTCGTTTGCCCCGCAACGCACTGCTGTCGTGCACTCTGAGAGCGTGCCCCGTTAGGGCTGCGGCTGTTCTGCGGATTTCGCCCCGAGCTTGGGCATTTCGGCGATCAGCATAGCGCTGACAACGGGGCCCACCCCGGGAATGGAGCGCAGGGTACCGGCGGTTTCGACCAGTGTTCCGTCGGCCGCGACGGCTTGCTCGATGCGTTCTTCCAGCTCCGAGATCTTGGGTTCGAGCAGAGCCTTCAAATCCATGTCGGTGAACAGTCCAGCGCTCGCGCGTTTTTCGTGTGCCTTGATCTGGGCAAGTAGCCGCTGTCGCATTTCGACAAACTGCGCTCGCTTCGATGTCAAAGCTCTGATCGCGCGCAACTTTCCGGCCGGATGGCTACGTCCTGCCTCGGGGCGCAATGCCATGACGCGGGCGATAAGTTCTGCATCGATCCGTCTTGGCCCGGGCACCACGGCTGGCGGCAATTGACGCGCGACGATCCGCAGCGCGTCGAGCGACGCCCGTAACCGCCACTCCTGCCCGCGCCGCTGGCTTTGAAGCAGACTAGAGCGCCACGCCGCAGCGCGAGAGACGCCACCCGGGCTTGGCCCTCCGATGTGTTCGGCGACCGTTCGCGACAGAGAAAACAGTATGGAACGGAGAAGATACGCCCCCAGCATCTGACGGCCCAGATGGTCATCATCGCCCTTGCAGCTAGCGAGACCAGGGCGCGTGCGCCCCATCAAGGCCACGGCCCGCGAGCCGATCAACAGGCCGAATAGATATGAGCGATGTCCGAAATCGTGCCATTTCTCGATTGCGAACAGCAGTCGACACCTACAGCTGGGCCGATCATGTCGATCAGATGGGCGGGGGCACCCGGGATGCATGCCGCGCCGCCGGGGGGGCTGTGAGTCCAGAACTCCCAATGCTGCAGTGCGTAGGAAACACCGATTTCTTCAGCCTGCGTTACGCGTCCCTGTCATCCCAAATTTGGAAAGCTGTTATAAAACTGCCGTGACCTCTCGCTATCTTTTGCACCTGTCAAGACCTGCTGCAGGTCCAAGCTGATGGTGAAATATGTCTCAAATCAACTACGATGAATTGTCTTTTGACGATGAAGACGAACTGAAATTTCCGCGTCCGACGAGGCAGGGATTTGACGAAGTCGTAGAGCGCGCGGTTTCACGCCGCGGTTTCTTGGGCGGCGTTCTGGCGTTCGGGTCCGGCGCTGCCGTGATGGGCACGGGCCTGCTGTCCAGCACATCTGCCCAAGCGCAACAGGCGTCGCGCTTTGCCTTTGAGCAGCTTGCCCCGCAGACCGACGGCACCGTGCATGTGCCAACTGGCTATGATTGGGATGTGCTCGTGCGCTGGGGTGATCCCTTGTTCTCCGATGCGCCTGCGTTTGATCCTGAGACAGGCATTCCGACCGAAGGCTCTGATCGCGTGTTCGGAGAGAACACCGACGGGATGGAGCTGTTCCTGGTCGGTGACACCGAGTTGCTGGTCGTGAATTCCGAATACGTTAACGGCGGGATCAATCTGCCCGCCGAACAGGAAGGCCAGCCCATTTCTGCAGACGACGTTGTGCGCCTGCAAAACTTTCAGGGCGTGACCGTGATGGAAATCGCCGAGGGCGACTCTGGCTGGGAAGTCGTTGTCGACAGCCCCTACAACCGCCGCATTCACCACCGTACCGAAATGTTGATTGATGGGCCTGCCGCGGGCCATGACCTGCTGAAGACCAATGCTGACCCGACGGGCACGATGTCTCTGGGCACATTCAACAACTGTGGGTCCGGGCGCACCCCTTGGGGCACGTATCTGACCTGCGAAGAGAACTTCAACGGCTATTTCGGCACGACTGCGGAGTTGTCCCTTGATGAAGCGACGGCCGCAGGGTTTGCGCGCTACGGGATAAGCACCGACGTCGATCCCGGGCGCTATAACTACCACGGGTTCGATGCGCGTTTTGATCTTTCCAAAGAGCCGAACGAGCCGCACCGCGCAGGTTATATCGTCGAAATCGACCCCACCGACCCGACATCCACACCGATCAAGCGCACGGCACTTGGCCGCTTCAAACATGAGAATGCCGCCTCGGTCGTCGCACCCGATGGTCGCGTCGTGGTTTACATGGGCGATGATGAACGCGGCGAATACATGTACAAATGGGTCAGCCGCGACGTCTACACGCCGGGCGGAGACACCTCAACGTTGTTGACCGAAGGCCAGCTTTTCGTTGCCAAGTTCAACGACGATATGACCGGCAGCTGGATCGCCCTGACACCCGAAGACACCGGAATGTCCGAGGCAGAAATCGCCGTCTTCACGCGGATGGCAGCCACGCAAGTCAGCGCGACGACCATGGACCGCCCCGAGTGGATCGCCGTCAACCCGATAGCCATCGAAGCCTATTGTTGCCTGACCAACAATTCGCGCCGTGGCGCCACCAATGACGACGGCTCTGTACGCACGAATGCGGCTGGTGAGCCTATGGTTGTGAATGCGCCCAACCCGCGCGCGGTCAACAATTACGGCCAAATCGTGCGCTGGCGCCCGACGAACAGCGACCACGCAGCGTCTACTTTTGAGTGGGATCTGTACGTGATGGCAGGCAACCCAACGGTTCATTCCGAAGGGCTGTATGCCGGTACGGCCAACATCAATGAGGGCAACCTGTTCAACTCGCCTGACGGGATGGTAATCGATAGCACTGGTTTGATCTGGATCCAGACGGATGGTGACGATGACAACGAAGGCGACTTCCTTGGCATGGGCAATAACCAGATGTTGGCTGGTGATCCCGCGACCGGCGAAATCCGGCGCTTCCTTACCGGTCCGAAAGGGTGCGAAGTGACAGGCCTGACATGGTCTGCGGATCGGCGCACCATGTTTGTCGGCATCCAGCACCCCGGCGCACCGTTTCCCGATGGAGAAGGCGCGCTTCCTCGCTCTGCCATCGTGGCGGTGAAGCGTCAGGATAACGCTCTGCTCGGTTGATGTGAGCAAGATCCAGGCGCTTGACTGCGCCTGGGTCTTCGCCGTCTGTCCAACCCTTGTAAAGTTTCCCGGTGGGGCGAACAGGCACCCCAGCTGGGCGTCGGTCGCTTGCAGTAGGACGTCACGACCGGCGGGCGGCACCACGGTGCTGCGCCGGCGCGCTGACAAAACAGCACGTCGCCGATGCGCGATAAAGAGCGCCAGGGTTCGTTACCACTTCCCGACCAGCAGGAATTGGTGACAGCCGTGGCGCAGCGTTACCGCGTGCGCTTCCTCCAAAAGGTCGAGAAGGAATTGCAGGCCGGAACGTCTGTGACACTTGCATGGCGCGAGGTGTTCCGCCGCTCGCTGCGCGAGGACGGGCGAGTTCTGTTTCTTTTAGAGGGGGCCATGCTGGCCTCGGCCGTTATGGGCGATCACGACTTGTTCGACCGCGTCACGAAAAGCTTGGGGCGGGAACCCTTGCAGCCTGATTGTTATCTGCGAAAACCAGTATCATGAACGAGCGTCCATATCGGACGCCCTGAACCTGCGCCGTAACCTCACCGCCCTTGTCACCGCGGAGGGGCTCGGCTCAGGCAGCAGTCTGATCGTCATCTTTTTCGGCGGGCTGGTCGGACAACTTGACGGAAAACTGGCCTTCGGCTTCGGCAAGCTGAAAGAGCTTTGTGAAACCTGCAAGGCTCAATTGATAAGAGCCTTGCTTTATGTTTACCGACAAGCTGACCGCCGCCTTGAAGATTAAAACGCCCGCAATAGGCACACCAGTCCGGACAGGATGACCAAGGCCAAAGCAATCCGCTGGCCCAGCTGGACATTTAGCCTCTTGTGCAGTTGCTCCCCCAGTTGACCGCCCAATAGCGTCGGCGCCAGAAGCAGCGCGGACAGCCAGAACAGATCACCGCTGACCTGACCTTTGGGGAGCGCCACGGCGAGAGACACACAGGCCAGCACAGAAAATGTGATGATCAGCATGGCGCGCCGGGTTGCGGCGTTCAGTTCGGATTGCCCCAGAAAGTAGATGGCCACAGGCGGACCGGGCATCCCGACACTGCTGCTCAGGGCACCGGCAACCATGCCGCAGGCGACATTGGCCGGACGGCTGGGCTGAAATTTCAGCACGCCGGGGGCGAACCCCAGCACCCCGGCCGCCGCGATTACAACAAGGCCCAGCACAAACAGCACCACATCGGGATCAGTGCGCGTCAGCAACCATGCCCCCAGCGGGGCGGTGACCACCCCGCCAAGCGCCAGTTGCCCCAGTACAGACCAATCGATACGACTGCGGAATTCGATCACGGCGGGCACCCCAAGCGCGACCTGCAACAACAAGATGACGATCACCAATTGCTGGGGCGACAGCACGAACGACAGCAGCGGCGCACCGAGCAAAGCAAAGCCAAACCCGGTCAACCGCCGCGCCGCCGCCGCGACCAGAACCGCCAGTGCAGCGACGACCATATCAGGAGCGGACAGCAACATCGGATTCACTCGGCCGCTTCGGCTTGCAGCACAGATGAGGTCTCTTCGGTGTTGGTGGTTTTTTGCCGACCCGCGATATGCAGCGGCGCCTGCCGGTCTTGGTTCAGCTCGACATGGAACACATCGTGGCGGTTATAATACCCAGCCATGTCGTGGTGCTGTTTCAACTCGGTCAGCAACCCGACATCCACATCGGCCATCACAAGACCTTCGGAGGTGGTCAGAGTGCCGCCCGGGGTCGATCCGTCAGGCGTGACGATCATCGAGGATGCGCCCGCACATTTGCGGATCAATGCCTCGGCATCGGCATCGCCGTCGCAGATTGCCGCGATCCCAGCCTCATCCAGCGCCGCAGAGGAGACCACGGTAAAGGTTTTGGCTTCGAAGCTATGGGCGGCGGCACGAATGCGGATCGCCTCAGACAAGTCATAGGGTGCGCCGCTGCTTGGGTCGCGGAACGGCCAGACCGAAGGGTAGCACGCGCAATGGATTTGTTCGCCCTGCGCCATCAGCGAATAGCGCGCCAACGGGTTGCCGTTTTCCCCGCAGATCAGCCCGCCAACCCGGCCAAAGGGCAACTCGGCGACCCGCAAGCCATTGCCATCCCCTCGGCTCCAAACCAGTTTTTCGTAGAAGGTCGGCACCAATTTCCGATGGTGGGTGCGGATTTCACCCGTCGCATCGATCAGAACGGAGCTGTTCCACAAGCAGCCCTCGGAATAGCTGGCGCGTTCCGAGAAGCCCAGCCAGACGGCGATGCCGGCATTGCGAGCGGAGTCTTGGATGCGGGCCATTTCCGGACCATCGACGCGCAGCGACGCGGCGGCAAAGCGCGCAAATTTCGCATGGGCGTCAATGGGGCGCAGGAAGGCGTGCCAGATCGGGAAGCCGGGCAGAAAGCTTTCGGGAAAAGCGACTAGTTCAGCGCCATCTTTTGCCGCCAGATTGATGTATTTGATGGTCTTTTGCACACCGGCTTCGACGTCAAAGAAGGTCGAGGCGATATGCGCCGCGGCGAGTCGGATGGTCATTGGGGATTTCCCTTATTTTGATTTGATTACAGAAGTTTCAGGCGACCGATACCGGGGGGCGGCGGCGTATGCCGCGCACAACCCATGCGATCAGAACCACGGCGGGCAACACCCCGATCAGGGTCCAGCCCGTGGCCGCATAAGCCACAAGCGCTCCGGGGCCAGCTATTGCAAAGACCCGGCGCGTCATCGTTTCAAGAGGATGGGAGAGCGCTCCATACAGCGCGCCAGCGCCAAGGATCGTCGCCCCGAGGAAGCACAGAATTGCCACCCAGCCTTGCAGGGTCAACGCGGTCGGCGCAAGCAAGCTTGGGAAGGCGACAAAGAGGAACGGCAGCAACAGAGCCATCGCGCCAAGCCGCGCCGCCGCCATGGCGGTGGATAGAAACCCGGCCTCGGCGATGCGCGCACCGACCAGCACCCCGACAGCCACCGGCGGGGTGAGCGCCGAGAAAATCGCGAAGTAAAAGCCGAACATATTGGCGGTCAGAGCCGAGATGCCAGCGTCGATCAAGCTGGGCACGACGATGATCGCGATCAGTGCATAAGCGGCAGGTGTGGGCAAGCCCATGCCCACAAGCATACATACGACCATGCCGATCAGAAGGGTGACAACGATGTTGCCCGCGCCGAGATCCGAGATCAGAGCGCCTGCGCTGACCCCAAGCCCGGTGCTTGTCAGCGTCTGCACGACCAGACCGATCGCCGCCAGAATGATGGTCAATTGCGCCGCCGTATCAAACCCTGCACGCAGCCCATCCCGAATGTTGTTCAGCGCCGGGCGCAGCGCGGCGGGGCGCACAAAGGCCAGACCCGCTGCGATGGCCGATCCCCAAAACCCGGCCATGGAGGGTGAGAACCTCAGCACAAGCAAGGCAATCACCACGGCAAAGGAGCCGACAAACGCTGGAAAAACCCAAAGAATGCGAGTCAGGTCGACCTCTTGACGAAGGTCTTGCAGACCTTTGTGCCCCCCGATCATCGCATAGAGGCTTACCACAATAGCGAACATATACAGCAGACCGGGGATCAACCCCGCCATCACGATGTCAAGGTAAGACACCCCAAGGATCACAGCCATCATGAACGCGCCCAGCCCCATGATCGGCGGCAGCAACTGGCTACCGGTCGACGACATGATCTCGACCGCAGCGGCCTCTTCGCCGGAGAACCGGCTTTTTTTCATGGCTGGAATGGTCATGACGCCGGATAGGGCAATATTGGAAACAGCCTGACCGGTGACCATGCCGATAAAGGTGCTGGCCAGCACGGCGCTATAGGCCATGCCACCGCGCAAGCGGTTGCCGATCAGCGCGCCAATTTCGCCAAAAATCTCGATCACCCCGACTGCATGCAGCACGCCGCCATAGATCAGCAGCAGAAAGATCATATCCGCAGACAATGGCGCATAGGCGAGGATGCCGCGCGGCCCACCGATCCCGGACAGAAAGCTGACAGAGACGTTGAACGGTTGCATCCGCGCCTGCATCACATCGGGCAACATGCGACCAAACAACATATAAGCCGCCATGATCAGACAGATCAGAGCAATCGCTGCGCCCCAGACCCGCCATGCGGCCAAGAGCACAGCAACGATCATCACCAGCCCCATATTCAGGGCGGTTTGCGAAACGAAGGGTTGCGTGAGTTCCAAAGTCTCGGCGTTGACGAAAAAGTAGCCCCCCGCCGAAACTCCTCCAAGCATCACGGCTATTCCGACAACCCGGTCAGTCCAGACACCCAGGTCCGTGCCCCTTTCAGGGGAACGGGAAATCAAACGCAACGCGCTATAAGCCAGAATCGCGGTTGTGAACAGTGTGTAGTGTTGCATCGCACCGAATGAATTGCTCCAAACGGTCAGGGCAGCATAGCAAAGAAGCATCGCCCCGGCGAAAAATGACGTGCGTTGCAGGATCGTATCTTCAGATATTGTCATGACAACTCTTCCCGTGACGATACTCGAATTAAATCAGTCTGTAACCAGACCGAATTCGCGATAGGCCCGCATTGCACCCGGATGGATCAGCTCAGGATTGGTGCGTGCAACTTCTGAAATCGTTTCGGGTTCCCAAATTTTTGCGATCGCGCTGTATTCACCGATTTGCGGACCGGACTCGATCCACAGCTTGGTAAACTCATAAGCGAGTTCTTCGGGAAAATCCTTATGCGCCGAGATCAGCGCGATATTGCCAAAGCTGGTGAGGTCTTCGGTTTGCCCCGAAAAAGTACCGGCTTTCACGTTTTGGATTTTGAACGGTGCACCGGTGTCGTCGATATAGCTCTGGATCATTTCCGGATCGATGCTGACATAGTGGTAGTCGCGCCCAGAGCTTTCGAGTGTTTTGAAAGGGCCCGCTTCCAGCGTGTAGCTGAAATCGAAATTGGAATGCGCCGCGAGTGTGCCAATATCCGCACGCCCGTCCAGCAGTGCATCAATGCCCTGGCTCGGACCAAGGGCATCGAGAGATTTCAGCTCCTCGGTGGTTCCCCAATAATCCAGCATCATTTTTTGATGCATGCCCCATTCATTCATGGTCAGCAGTCCGAGGGCGACGCGCTTTCCATCGAAATCATCGACACTTTGGATATCATCATCCAGAGCGACAAAGGCGTTCGTCGTATTGCTCAGCGCACCAATGATGCGAAAATCGCGAACAGCTTCAATCGGGGCAGAGAAAAACGGCGCAATTCCTTCGGAGGCCGCCCATTCCACCACCATGCCCGATCCGATCAGGGTATTTTCCCACATATCAGGCTGAGACGCGAGGTACCGAACATTGTAGGTAAAGCCCGGAGTTTCGACCGCCTTGGGCGAAATCTTATCGGTATAATCCGAGGCATAGTTCTGCATGGTCGCGACCGCCAAATAGGGACCGGCCCCAATTGGCGCCAGAAGAACGTCCACTTCTGTCGGTTCAGCGAATGCTGCGCTGCTCAACCCGGCAAAGAGAATGGTCAAAGCGGTGGCTGAACGAAGAGGCAATTTGCGCATATAAGTCATCCTTTGGTGAGTGAGGCACGGGACGACAATAAGAGTGGCGACTATAGAGAAAAAGGACATAATAACTTTAGAGCATATAGGTTTGACCTATACATCATAAGTGCTTAAAACCTCGTAGGTTTCGCACGCGTGCGGCAGACCGACGCTGATCGGCCCGCTGCAGATCGAGATTTCAAACCGGGGATGCTTGCCGCAGGCGGTCTGTTTCGAACCGCCCCATGCCCTGACGGCACGAAGCCTGATCCGAACAGATCCGTTACCGCAATTGACTGGCTGCGTTTCCCGCGCGCAGCAGGGTATCGCGGGACAGGGCGACTCTGGCGTATCGCAGCGGCAGGGCCTGCTTTGCGCGATAGATGCAACTCGGCTTTAGCCTCACCCCCCGCTCGGCCCCAAACAGGGGCTTTTGTTCCCCTGTGTCCATCACCACCTCTGCATGCCCTGCGATGGTCAGCATGTCGCCGGTGGCAAAATCCGGCAGCAAAAGCGCCACCCGCGGGTCCAACAGGATATTTCCGAGGGTGTTGAAGAATTTATTGCCGTCGTAATCTGGAAAGATCAGCGTGCCATCGTCCAGAGCTTTGACAAACCCGGGCGGGCCCCCGCGATGATTGACATCGACGCCGGACTGGGGATCGCCCCCGATCACCGTCGCGCGGGAGGCAATAAAAAACATATCGGCCGCCCCGATCTGGGACAAATCATCCGCGGACAGGTTCGTGCTATCGCGCCGCTCGCTCTGAACATCGACATGGTGCAGCCCGCCGCGCAAATGGATGTAACGGGGGCAATTGCCAAAGCTCTGGTCAACCGTGATCGACAAAAGATCGCCGTTTGCTTCGCCGATGGTTCCGTTCATCCGGTTACGTCGACGTGTTTCCAGCTCAATCCCGAGCACGCTGATCTTGTCACCGGCACTCAGGCAAAGCTCGGGCGGCTCGGACACCAACGGTTGGGATGTCATGGCGGCTTTGTTGCACAAATCG
>NZ_JAHKQA010000084.1:13068-23828 GCF_018860705.1 Citreicella sp. C3M06 | reverse complement strand
CCTGTCGGCACGGCATCCCTGCTCATCTCGGGGTCAAACCAACCTCTCACACATGCAAGCATGTTCTGCCGGTCAGGGGATCGTCAGAGAACCGCGGCGCTTGAGCGCTTCGTTATAGGTTGGCCAGTTCGTGGTCTTGTAAGTCGGTTGTGTCGGTCTGCTCATACAGAGCAGCTACCACGCTGGATTCACCAGATGAATCCCACACCGGATTTGTACAACAGAGCCGGGAGAACGTAGCGATGAGTATGACGATGGACGACAGCATCAAGCGTTGGACGACGAAGCCGATGACGACCCTGGTGATTGAGATCATCCAGGGCAAGACGACCGTGTCGAAAGCAAGTCGATCATTCGACCTCACACCCTCCGAGATCGAGGGCCGGGTTGAAGACGCCAAGCGGGGGATGGAGAACTCGCTGCGCGCCAACCCACTCGACATCCGCGATCAATACGAGAAGCAGCTCCGGGACCTTCAGGAAGCCTATGGCGAGGCCTTGCTGGAGCTGCGGCCCGAAAAATGCAGCAGGGCCTCTTGGCGGAGGGCGTCGCGGTGTCGACCGCCAAGCTCTGCACGTGGCTCGGCATTCCCCGGCGCACGGTCTACTACAAGCCGGTGAAAGCCGCGCCGAAGGTCGATCCCCGCTTCGCCGAACCGATCAAGAAGACCCCTCTCACACATGCAAGCATGTGTTGCCGGGCAGTGGATCGAGGAGGAGCCGTCCTTCGGCTATCGGACCGTGGCCTGGCTCCTGGGCTTCAACAGTGAGGCCCCGAGCGCGACTGGTACGAGTGAGAGGGCCGAACGACGGTGCAGAGGAGCTTTCAAATCAAGGGCTGGCCCTTCTCGGCAGCATCCTGCGGATGCGCCTGCCGGGCAATGGGTTCGCAAACGCGCTGTCGGTATGCGGCCCCGCATCCAAGCCGTGCCGTCGGTTGCCGCTGCGCCGAACTAGAGATGGTCGACCGATCTCGCCCGCATCTGGACGGGCAAGGACGGCTGGGCCTCCTTGGCCTTGGTGATCGACTGTCAGAAGCGCGCGCTTCTGGGTTGGCACCTCTCGAAATCCGGCAAGGCGACGACCGCCAGTGCCGCCCCCGAGCATGCCCTGATCGCCAGGTTCGGCACCTTGGGCCGGGTCGAGGAGGAGTTCCTGCTGCGCTCTGAAAACGGCATTCGCCATTGGGCTCGAACCAATGGCGCCTCTATGGCTCATTCTTCGCCAGCCATCACTTCACAGCCATCGTCCGCAGCTACGGGCTGAAGCAGGAGTTCATCACCCCGCACTGCCCGCAGCAAAACGGCATGGTCGAGCGCTTCATCAGGACGCTGAAGGAGCAATGCGTGGATCGCCACCGCTTCGAGAGCATCCAGCATGCGATGCGCGTCATCCGTGACTGGATTGCCTTCTACAATAACCGCCGCCCTCACAAGCGCTTGCCACGCGCACGCCCGCCGAGGCATTCACTTTAGCGGCCTGACCTGAGCAGATTCCGCTGGGTCGATACAAGACAGCTTAGACGGTACACTGGGCTGACATGCCCGCGACACGGCCCCTACCTCACATAGTCGTTAGCTTCCAGCAGCTGGAGGGCCTCTTCCTACTTGACGGCTGACCGCCGAGGCGTGTTTACCGTCGGTGGACGAAAGGAAACTATGTGCTCGGTAGAGTCTTCATCATTCTTGTTGCATTGCAGCTCGTTGTTACGAGTGCATTTGCGCATGTGATGCCGATGGCCGAACATTGTGCAGAGCCTGTGGCTCAGCATACGCATTGCGGAGAAGTCTTCGTCCTTCAGGATCAGGTGGTCGATGTTGCCTTCTCGGCCGAGCAACAGACCAAGCCAATGGGGCTGCTGCATTGCGGCAGCGTTGCCTGCACGGATCAGGTTGGGAATACGTCTGCTGTCGACCTGCACAAGGACGTTCGGATCGCTGATCTGAACCCTGCCGAGCCCAGCTTGGCCCTGCAATCCGTCCTTCTTTCCCACCTTCGGCCCCCTCTGGCCTGAGGACGCCTGACTGGCGTTGATTGCGGCGTCGCCTGAACGGCTACGTCCGGCAATCCGATCATTTGTGGCCATTTTTCAGGTTCAAACCTCCGGCCCATCTGATCCTTCTCCCCTCCCTTCGCTGCCTTGGCAGTGACCTCCTCTTTGCGGGGGCACCTTTTGGTCCGCGCTCACGGAAAACACATGAAACACACGAATATTCTGCGGCCTCTTGCCGTAGTGCTGGGGCTTGCCCTCGGCCTGCCCGCGCAAGCTGACACCTACGATATCACCGTAGACAAGGTCCGGATCGACACCGGGACCTTCAAAAAGACCGGGATCGGCTACAACGGCAGCCAGACCCCCACTATTCTGCACTTTCAGGAAGGCGAAGACGTCGTCATCCGCGTAAAGAACAACTTGCGCGAAAGCACGTCCATTCATTGGCATGGCCTGATCCTGCCGTTCCAGCAGGACGGCGTGCCGGGCATCAGCTTTAACGGCATCAAGCTAGGCGAGACCTTCACCTACCGCTTTCCGATCGAACAGGCCGGCACTTACTGGTTCCATAGCCATTCCGGCTTTCAGGAGCCCGATGGTGCCTACGGAGCCATCGTGATTTCCCCGAAGGGCGGCGAGGCCGTGCCCACGGATCGCGACTACGTGGTCCAGCTGACCGACAAGCATCCGCACAGCGGATCGCGGATCTTCCGCAACCTGAAGGCTTCGGCGGATTACTACAACCGCGCGCAGCGCACGGCGCAGGACCTGATCGAGGACGCAGGTGCCGAGGGTCTGAAAGCCGCCCTTCAGGATCGGAAAATGTGGGGTGCCATGCGCATGATGCCCACGGATATCGAGGACGTTCAGGGCTTCACGCCGCTGATCAACGGGGCCAGCACCCAGAAGAACTGGACCGGGATCTTCAAACCCGGCGAGAAGGTGCGCCTGCGCCTGATCAACTCCTCGGCGACGACCTATTTCGACGTGCGCGTGCCCGGTCTGAAAATGACCGTGGTGCAGGCCGATGGCAACGATGTCAAACCGGTCGTGGTGGACGAGCTGCGCATCGCTGTGGCGGAAACCTATGACGTGATCGTCCAGCCGAGCGCAGCCAAGGCCTATTCGATCATCGGGGAAAGCGCGGGGCGCACCGCTATGGTGCGGGGCACATTGGCGCCGTCCGAAGGCATGGTCGGCCCCTACTACAAGATGCGGCCTCAGCCTCTTCTGACCATGGCAGACATGGGCGGTATGATGTCCGGAATGGATCACTCGGGGATGGACATGGGCGGCATGGATATGTCGGGGATGGACCACTCGGGCATGGATATGAGCGGGTTCGACATGTCCGGGATGGATCACTCCGGCCATGACATGAGCAGCATGGACATGTCTGGCATGATGTCCGGGATGGACATGGGCGGCATGGACATGTCCGCCGGGACGCCTGTCGTCCCTGCCGAGGGCGCGCCGGGCGCCGCCTTTTACGCTCCGGGCAGCGGGTTGATCCCGACGGCGGCGAATGGCGGCAAGTTCCTTGGCTACGAAGACCTCACCGCGCGCAAGCCGCTCTACCCTGATCGCCCCGCCACCCGCGAGATCGAGATCCGGCTCACCGGCAACATGGAACGCTACATCTGGTCCATCGACGGCGTGAAATACGAGGATGCCGACCCGATCCGCCTGAAATACGGCGAGCGCGTCCGCTTCAAGTTCGTCAACGAGACCATGATGGCGCATCCGATGCACCTGCACGGGATGTGGACGATCATCGACACCGGCAAAGGGGCATACGACCCCGTGAAACACACGGTCAGCGTCGCTCCGGGAACGACACTCTATACCGAGACCGAAGTCGATGCCCCCGGCCAGTGGGCGTTTCATTGCCACCTCTCCTATCACATGGCCGGCGGCATGTTCCGCAAGGTCATCGTCGAAGGCGGGCCGTCCTGATGGGCGCGCATTCCAAGGAACCCGATCACATGAAAAAACGACTGCTTGGAACGGCCCTCGGGCTTCCGCTTGCGTTGACTTTCACCTCTGTCGCGATGGCCGATCCGGCGAAGTCCCCGACTGTCTGGGGCGTGCGGACCGACAAGCTTGAATACCGGGTGGGTAATGAAGAGAACTCCTTTGCCTGGGGGTTCGAGGCCTGGATGGGCAATGACGAGTTGCGGCTCGTCTGGAAGAGCGAAGGCGCGAAAATTGAGGGCGGCGATTTCGAAGAGATGGACAACCAGATCCGCCTCCAGAAACCGATCACCGATTTCTTCGACGGGTTTGTCGGGGTCGCCGCTTCCACGCCGGACGGCGCGCCGGAGCGCTACTATGGCGCTTTCGGGGTGACCGGCCTCGCGCCGCAGTGGTTCGAAGTCGAAGCGGCGCTCTACATCTCCGAATATCCCTACTTCGGGGCGGAAGTGGAATACGAAGGCCTGCTGACCAACCGGTTGATCCTGACCCCCTCTGTCGAGGTCAGCCTTCCGCTGGCGGATGATCTCGCGCGCGAAATTGCGGCGGGCGGCGGCTCTGTCGAGCTGGGGCTGCGCCTGAGCTATGACCCGATCGGTCGCAGCCTGTCTCCTTATATCGGCGTGAACTACGAACGCGCCTTTGGCGGCACAGCCGACATTCTGCGCGATCATGGCCATGAGGTCGGCGAGCTGACCGGCGTAGTCGGCGTCAACCTCATGTTCTGATTTTTCTGCGCCCTCTCGGCCACGTCGAAGCCGCGGAGAGGGCGCAGCCTTTTCAACCTGAACCAACCAAGGGAACATCCCAATGAAACTTCGTACGATTCTGACTTCCGCCGCGCTGTCGGCCAGTCTTGCCCTGAGCGCAGGCGCTGCATTGGCACATGGCAAGGGCATGATGACCATGCCAAGCAACGGCCAGACGGTCGGCGCGAACACCAAGGTCATGCACCTGATGTTCAAAGACCCGATGCAGATCACTACCGTCACGATGAAAGCGCCGGACGGCAAGACCTACAAGATCAACGGCCCAGCCGCGAATGAGTCCGTGAAAACTTGGGAAGGCAAACTGCCCAAGCTCGCGCCGGGCAATTACAAGGTCGACTGGCGCGGTATGTCGCCGGACGGCCACCCGATGAACGGCAGCTTCGCGTTCAAGGTCGCGAACTGATCATGGGCGGAGTTCTTGCCGCACTGGAACCGGTGCAGATCGCCTCGATCCTCGTCAAAGCGGGGATGTATGTCACTGTCCTGCTTGCGGCGGGCTCCGTCATCAATCTCTGGCTCCTCACGGAGCTGGATGCCGCTGCAAGCCGTCGCCTCAGGCGGCTTGCAGCATGGTCTGCCGTGGTGGGCATCGTGTTCAGCGCGCTGAACATCCCGCTACGTGCGGCCTTTTTCTACGGGGGCTTTGGTGGCGCGCTTGATCCGATGATGCTCCAGATCGCCCTGTCCAGTCCACTTGGGTTGTCGGTAGAGGCAGGCCTTCTTGGCCTACTCGGCATCGCGACCATCGTGTTCAATCGCGGTTGGACGCACCCTCTGGCGGTGCTTGGGGTTGCTCTTGTGGCCGTCAGTTTCGCGCTTCGCGGTCACGCGACCGGCGAGCCGAGGCTGGCGCTTTCGACGCTTTTCGTCATCCACATCCTTGCCGCCAGTTTCTGGATCGGGGGCTTCTATCCGCTCTATGACATGGCAGGGCGCGGCAACGGGGCCGCGGTCCGCACTGTCGAACGGTTCGGTCAGGCGGCGCTGGTCATGGTCGGGCTGCTTGTTGCAGCAGGCGTCGTGATCCTGGTGATCCTGACGGGCGATCCTATCGCGGTCCTCACCCAACCCTGGGGCCAGTTCCTGACGCTGAAACTCGCGGTGGTCGCGCTGCTTCTTGGGCTTGCAGGGCTGAACAAGCTTCGGCTGACACCGGCCTTGGCCGAGACCGGAAACGCGGGCCCCCTGCGGGCGTCGATCCGGTGGGAGGTCGCGGCCTTTCTTGTGATCCTGCTTGTCACCGCGACCTTCACGTCCACCGTTGCGCCCGAGCACGTTGGCTAAGCCGGAATAACAATCGGGGGCAGCCCGACGCCGCCCCCGTTTCTCATCTTATACGCCGAGGGCGCGCAGCCCCATCCAGAGGCCCATCAGGATCATCATCAAGTTCTCGGTCAGGGAAATAAAGCCGAGCGGCACGTTGGAGTTCCCGCCGACGCAGGCACATTTCAACTCGCGCTTGTCGATGTAGACCGCCTTGAACACACTGACCGCCCCGATGGTCCCGATGAACAGGGCAACGGGCGCGGAGATCCATGTCAGAACACCCGCCGTCATCAAAATGCCAGCCAGCGCTTCGGCGTAGGGATAGACCTTGCCGTAAGGCACCCAGCGTTTCGCCAGCAGGTCATAGTTCAGGAACATCGTCGAGAACTGCTCGACATCCTGAAGCTTCTGGATCGCCAGAACCGTCATCGACAGCGAGAGGAACCACAGGACGCTCTGCCAGGTCAGAATGGTGCTGTATTGGTGCCACGCCAGCCCAAGCGCCAGTAGCGCACAGACCGAAAAGATCGCGATGACAGGGCGGTACGTCGTGTCGCTCTGCTCTTCCTTGGGCGGGTCGATCCCGAGGAAGATGCGCAGCTCGTCATGCCCCCCAATCCGTTCCCCGTTGATGAAGGTCTGGGGAGTCGTCTTGACGTCATGCTCGCGCTTGAAAGCTTCGGTTTCCTCCTTGGTCTTCAGGTGATGGTCTTCGACGACGTAGCCATTGCGCTCCAGCAGATCCTTGGATTTCAGCCCAAAGGGGCAAGTATGCTCTGGCATGACCATGCGATAGAGAACGGCGGTTTTCGTGATATCCTTTTCCATGATCATCATCCTCAATTCGTGCAGCTGTACTGACCGCGGAAACCGGCTTCGTAGTCGGGGCCCGCGCTGATGACAAAGTCCTGAAGGTTGTCATCTTCGGTTTCGCGCAGCTGGATCGTTATGGGGTCAGCCGCAAAGCTCTCTCCCCCGCCATCGAGGCGGACAAGATCACCGCTGATCTTGACCAGCGCGGTGTCGCCTCCTGCCGCGAAAACGGGCGGGCTCGTCTCAGTATAGGTGAAGCTGCACACGGCCCCATCCGGGAAGACCTGAGCGATATCTGCCTGCGTCAGGAACTCCGGGTCGACCTTGGCGACAACCTCGCTGGACAAGGCGTCCTGAGCGGATTTCAATTCGGATGCGGGCTCATCCCCTGCAGATGCCGCTTCCCCATTTGCCGATATATCCGCGATCAGATAGCGCATTTCGGCGATTTCCTTGTCCTGAGCGTAGATGATGTCATCCGCCAAGGCGCGGACCCTTGGATCGGTGATTTCCGCGCGGGACGAGGTCATGATGGCGATCGAATGGTGTGGGATCATCGCCCGCATGTAGGCGCGATCTTGCACCGTCACCTGACTGCGCACCAGCCAGAGCGCCCCTGCGAAGATGACGACGGAGCCGACAAGGATAGCGATGTTCAAGGCGCGGTTCTTGTACATGCCAAGCATGAAGGCCAGCATGACGAAGGCCATGACCGCCCCCATGACGATCGCCATATAGGCCCGCGTTTCCGACCAGAAGACATGGCTGAACAGATAAGTGTTCAGGTACATCAACCCGAACATCAGGGCCGTGGACACGGCAATCATCAGGAAAAAGCGGGAATAGGCCATCGGCACCTCCAGGTTCGTTCAGGGAACCAACAACCTTCCAGTGGGTGAATGTTCCCGAACAGTTGCATTTTCCGGTTTATTCCTGCCGCGTGACCTCTCTTTGGTGGGCGCGTTGGCGCTCTGGCCAAGTGGATTTGATGTAGTCGAGGATCGCGCGGATTTGCGCATCGCTGAGGCTGTCGCCAAAGCCCGGCATGTTGCCCTCATAGCCACCACCCACCACAGCGGCGGTGCCATCCCGCGTGATGCGAAACAGGATGTCGTCGCCATGATGCCAAGTGTGGCCCGTGGCATCATGGGGCGGCGCAGGCAGTCGCCCGTCTGGACCAGCCCTGCGCCAGTCCGGCTGACCCTCAAGCTCCACACCGTGACAGGAGGCGCAGTTCTGTTGATAAAGCGCAGCGCCATCCCGGCTTTCGTCCGCCCCGACGGGGTAGGCCAAGCCCGAAAGCGCTGCTGTAAGCAGAAGCAGCCCCCTCATGACACGATGATCCAATTCGTCATGCCAGAGGCGGCGTGCCCCAACATGTGACAATGCAGCAGCCACTTTCCCGGATTATCCGCAACGAAGGCGATTTCCGTCGTCTCGCTGGGCATGACCAGCACCGTGTCACGCAGCGGCCCAAGAGCGCCGTCTTCCTTGCGCACCCGGAAATGCATCCCATGCAGGTGCATCGCATGCGGGAAGATCGTGTCATTGGTCATGCGTATACGGGCTGTCTCCCCACGCGACAGGGTGGCAAAGGGCGTCTCGCCTAGCCCGACCTGTCCGGCCAAGGCCCAGAACTGGCCATGCTGCACCAGCTCCTGCCAGCCCAGTTTTTGCCCGTCGAAGGTCGCACTCTCCAGGCCGCGCATTGCACCGCCCTGCAGCGGCATATCAAGGACAGGCGCGGCGTCGACGCCTACAACTTCCATGCGCGGATTGCGCGGCAAGGGCTGAGGCGCACCGCGAGGCACCGACGCGGCCCGTCCTTTGACAGAGACTTCGGCCAGCACGCGCCAAGTATCATCCGCCGCAGCAAAAAGAAGCCCTGCGGTTTCCCCCTCTTCGGCCGTGACGTCGACGATCAGGTCCATACGCTGCGCAGGGGCGAGCACGAGCGTGTCCGCCACCCGTTCTGGCGCGTCGAGCGGCATGCCGTCAATCGCCACCGTCCAGCCGGTCATCCCCTCCAGTTTCAGACCGAAGATCTGGGCATTGGCCGAGTTGATCAGCCGCAGCCGCAGCCGCTCGTTCTGTCGGGCCGACAGTTTATAATCGTAGCGCCCGTTCACGCCCACGAGGTTGCCGATCTGGCCTGCGTGGCTGCGCGTCATCGGCGCTGCGAAATCATCGACGAAAAGACCCGTGTCCGGGTCCAGCAACCAGTCGTCGATCATCAGCACCTCGTCCCGATCCACGTCCGGCGGTGTCGCCTCTTCGATGATCAGGGCACCGGCAAGGCCCCGCGCGACCTGTTCCATCGAATTGGTGTGGGCGTGATACCAATAGGTTCCGGCATCGGGCAGATCGAAGGCGTAGTCGAAGCTCTCGCCGGGCGGCACCGCATTCTGGGTCAGCCCCGCGACACCATCCATGGCGTTGTCGATACGGATACCATGCCAATGGATCGAGGTCGGAACCTCCAGCGCATTCATCAGGCGTCGTTCCAACCGGCTGCCTTGTGCGGCACGGATGACCGGGCCGGGGAGTGTACCGTCATAGCTCCAGACCGGTGTCGCCGGATAGCCATCCGGGGCAAGCTGGACTGTGGCCGCCTTGGCCGTCAGGAGGGGCATATCCTGAGCGTAGGCAGGGCGTGCCAGCGGAGCCAAGGTCAGACCTGCGCAAAAGGCGCGTCGCGTCAGCGTCATGTCAGTTGATCCCGTTGGCGCGCTGCACTTCGCGGATATAGGCGGTGATCGAGATCACATCCGCACGCGTCACCTCGGGCTGCGGCGGCATGTCTCCGAATTTCCAATGGTGCGCGCGCACGCCGTTCGCAGCCGCCATCTGGAAGGCCATGTCGCCGTGATGCGACGGCTCGTAGATCTTGTGGATCAGCGGCGGAGCGAACCCCATTTTCCCGGCGGCGTTTTCGCCGTGGCAATCCGCGCAGACCGCATCAAAGGCCCGCTTGCCCATGGTCGCCTCGGCCGACAGCGCCTCGGGCAACGTGACGGCCACCATGGGCGCGCCCTGCGCTGGCGCCGTGGTTTCTTGCACGGGGGTGGCCTGCTCCGGGAAGCGGATGACAGCATAGGCACCAAGCGCCACGGCAAAAACCGCGGCCCCAGCAAGGGTGAATTTGATCATGGGAGTATCCTGTCCTGCGCGGCTTTGACGCCTGCGCGTCCTGATGACGGGTCGACCAAAATCGACCCAAGTTCAACTAGAGCGGGCTCAGGCCCGAGGAGGAGGAAGGTCCAACGACAGGCTTATCGTCGTGCCATTTAGAGGCTCAAGCCACGCATGACGGAGGCGCAAGACACTGTCGTAGCGCAGTGGCTGACGGTCATCGAGAACAGCATGGGAGGCGCAGGCCGCCATATCAGCGCAAGGCGCGTCAGCTTGGTGGTGGTTCGCAGGGATCTGCTGGCCCGTAGGCTTCATCGCTTCTGGACAGGCCGCGCAGTCATGCATCGAAGCCCCCGCCGCAGACATTTGCGGCAAGGCAGCCAGCATCATGAGGCCGGTCAAGACGATGATGGCGATTAGGCGCATATATACCCTTGATTGCAGCACTCAAAATGGGCTCTGACGACGGTACGGTCAATCCCAAAATGGCGCCATCCCCCTCGCTATCGGCCTCGATGGTTTATGCAGCCTATACCCGCAGTCCACCTTTGTGCCGGCGTTTGGTGCCATGCAGCGCAGGCCATGAATGTCGTGGAAGGGCTGACACCGGCGCTCCGCTTGACTAGGATCATGACCCATAGGTTCCAGGTCTGCTGCATGATTGACGGCTCCAAACAAGGAGCGGTGACATCTCTGATCTCTTCTGGCTGATCGACGCCCAGATAGCCCGTTTGGCGCCTTTTTCCCCAAGTCCCATGGTAAGCCTCGGGTCGATGACAGACGCGTGTTGAGTGGGATTATCTTCATCAATCG
>NZ_JAHKQA010000084.1:0-12940 GCF_018860705.1 Citreicella sp. C3M06 | reverse complement strand
TGCGCCTGCCGGGCAATGGGCGTGGCCTATGACTGCCGCCGTTGCCACAGCGCCATCATCGACAGCCAGGCAACCGCCATCACCCGTTCCGCAAGAACGGGCGGCCTTGGAAGGTGGACGGTCCGGCGGCCGCGGCCACAAACGAGACCCTCCGCGCCTCCCGGCGCTATGGCAGGGCATTCTGAACGCGCCTCTCGGCAACCTCCTGCGGATGCGCGTGCGGGGCGATGGTAGGACCGGACGCCATGCCCGCGGCCGGATCGTGGCTAACAGGCGCTGCCTCGACGCCCTCGGGCAGCGCATCGCCGCAAGAGGGAGTTCTGCAACACCGCCACTTTACGCCATTCAATTCCCTCTGACCATCGGCGGGCGCAGCACCGCCACCAAAGCCACCGCCGCACAGGCCGCCGCTGTCGCCAGACGATAGCTCGAGGAGAAATCACCGGACTGCTCGGCCATGACGCCGGCCAAGGCAGGGCCTGCCGCCTGTCCGGCTGAAAAGGTCAACATCAAGGCGGCAAGGGCTTTCGCGGTGCCAACAGGCCCAAAGTAATCACCGGCGGCGGCGGATATGATGACCGGAATGCTCCATGCGGCGAGGCCAAAAAGCCCCACGGAAACGTACAGTCCGGGCCGCCATGCGGTGAAGCCGACGCAGGCGAAGGCGACACTCAGACAGGCAAAGCCAATCGCCATCCCTGCCCGCCGTCCGATCCGGTCGGACAGGCCGCCAAACAGCAATCCCGACGGGATGCTGAGAATGCCGAACCATGACCAGAGCCCGCCGGCCTGCGCCTGTGTCATGCCGTAGCTGTCGCGCATGCTGGTGACGATGAAGGTGACGTACAGCATGTAGGTCGCGCCATAGAGGCCATAGATGATCCCCATATGCAGCAGCAGGCGGCGACGCGCGGCCCCTTCGGGGGCAACGCTCTGGGGCTGGCCGGGCAGAGGGGAACGCCCGAAGGGGCTATGCCCCATCTGGCCGGGGTGGTTGCGCAGGAACCCGAAGGCAAGGGCTGCCACCACAACGCTCATCGCGCCAAAGATCAGCCAGCCCATCTGCCATGCCAGAATGTTCTGGAACGGGGTCAGGTTCGGCACCGCCTTGCCGCTGAAGATAATCCCGAAACCGGGGCCTGCCATCACCAGCCCGGTGGCAAGGCCGCGATGCGACGGGGCGAACCAGTTGGCCATGACACTGAGCGCCGGTAAGACCACCGCGCCGCTGCCGATACCTGTCAGAAAATACAGCCCGCTGAGCATGGGCAGGCTTTGCGCCAATACCATGGCGAACATGCTCAGCGCCATCAGCAGCAACCCCGAGGTCACCGCAACACGCGTACCGACCCGGGCCAGAAACGGCGGAACGATCAGAACCGAGGTCAGATAGCCCAGCAGATTTATAAACCCCAGCATCCCGGCCTGCGCGTAGCTCCAGCCCAGCGAGTCCGACATTGCGGGCAACAGCATTCCGAACGCGAACCGTCCCAGCCCAAGGCCGCAAAAGACGGCGACGCCGCCGACAAAGGCGACGATCCATGCGTAATGCAGCACAGGCCGCGTGCGGTGTATCTGATGATCGCTCATGGGGGTCCTTGGCTGCGACAGAGGGGCGTCGGGAGGGCGCAGCCCTCCCTGTTGATCAGCGATAGCAGGCTTCCATGGCTTCTGCCGCGCGGAACAGGGTCATCTCGTCGAGATGACGGGCGATCAGCATGCCCCCGATGGGCCGGCCATCCGAGGTGGTGCCAACGGGAACCGAAATCGCCGGGTGCCCGGTGGCACAGGTGGGCGCGGTGTTGCCGACCATTTCAAAGGCCCGCCCGATGACCTCTTCGGGGCCTGCGTCCTTGGCGGGCATCGGCGTGGTCGGCATCGGGGTGGTCGGCATCAGCAGGACATCGACTTCCGACAGGGCGCGCTCATATTCGGCGGTCAGCAGGCGGTTGAGGTTTTGCGCCTTGCCATAGAACCGCCCCTGATGGCGGGACGCCATGTAATGACCGGTCAACATGCCCAGCTTCATGGTGTCCGACAACTCATCGGCGCGGTCTTTCCACGCGCTTTGCGCCGACCTCAGGCTGTCCAGAAACACGCCCTTCATGTTGGTGCCATAGGCATTGTGGCGCATCATCAGATCAAAGGTGCCTTCAAGGAAGATCGGCGTCCAGATCGCGGCCCCGGCGCTGTGCAGCGGGATGGAAACGGTGCTGACGATGGCCCCGGCGTCGGCCAGCTTGTCGGCGGCTTCCAGCACACGGTCATCGACCTCGGTCTCGGCACCGGGGGTGCCGAAGCCTTCGGGAACGATACCTACGCGCAACCCTTCGACGCCTTGGCCGAGGGCTTGCGTATAGGGTTGCGCCGGGGCGCCGCTTTGGCGGGGGTCAAGCCCGTCCGGCCCGGCAATGGCCTCGAGCATCAGGGCGTTGTCGGCCACCGTGCGGGTGATGGTGCCGGCGTGATCAAGGGTCAGTTCCACGGCGAAAATGCCGGTATAGGGCACGAGGCCATGGGTCGGCTTCAGCCCGACCGCGCCGCAATAAGATGCCGGGATGCGCACCGATCCGCCCTGATCGCCGCCCGTGGCCATATCGACGATGCCGCCCATCACCAGCGCGGTAGAGCCCGATGACGACCCACCGGCGTTGTGACCGGGCACCAGCGGGTTATCGACATAGCCATTGGCCGATGTGTGGCTGCCGCCAGAGGCGCAGTAATATTCGCAGACCGATTTGCCCAGAATGTCGCCGCCCGCATCCAGAATACGCTGCACGATGGTCGCGTCGATTTCCGGCACATAACCGTCCAGAATCGTCGCTCCGTTCATCATTCGCAGACCCGCGACACAGACGTTGTCCTTAATCGCCACGCGCTTGCCCGCCAGCTTGCCCTCGGGCGCGCCCTTGATCGTCGCCTTGACCGCCCAGGCGTTAAACGGGTTGTCCTCGGGGACCGGCTGGATGTCCGCCGAGCGGGGATATGTCACCGCTGGCAGCGGCTCTTGCATGCCGTCGACGAAGTCATAGGCGTCCAGCTGGCCCTGCATCAGGGCGTGATAGGTGACGGCCTCGGACTCGGTAAAGTGGATGCCGATCTCAAGGGCTGCGGCACGCACGTCATCGACGGTGGGGCGAGTGATGGTCATAACGGTATAGGCTCCTCTTGTGGTGCGGTGAAATGGCAAGCCGCCGGTGTGAGAGCCCCTGAAAACCCGGCCAACCGATTTACGCCCAGTTTTTATCCATTCGCGGGGCGGCCTGTGCTTATTTTGAGCAATCGCTCAATCATCACAGCGCCCGGCGCAGGAGACACGGCGGCGGTGTTTCAGGTAGGGTCAGGCGGGGAGCCCTCTTTTCATATTTTATTCTAATGGATTACCTATCCGTCGCGCTTGTTTGTGCGGGCCATATGCTGTGCTGAGACGGTCAAACCCAGCCCAGAGCGGCGCAGGATCATCACAAACAAGCGCCTTGCGCCCGTGCCAAACCGTGGCGCTTTGTCGGAACTGACGGTCAAGAAGTGCGGATCAGAACCATGGCGCAGGTCCAGACAAGCGGAACAGCGACACGCAGGCCCGGTTTCGACCTGTGGCATCAATCGACGTGCCGTGAATTCTCGACAACGGAATGCGAACTGCCCTTCAACCCGGATTTCACCGGTGCCGTGCGCGCCGGGAGAACCAATTCTCTGGCCATCGGTGATCTGACCGCCCGATCCGGCGATGGACATATGCCGTTGGTCCGCCGGGCCGGGGATATCCGCAGGGACCCGCGCGATCATATCATGCTGTACCTGGCGATCGACGG
The DNA here is from genome assembly GCF_018860705.1 of Citreicella sp. C3M06. Taxonomy (GTDB): domain Bacteria; phylum Pseudomonadota; class Alphaproteobacteria; order Rhodobacterales; family Rhodobacteraceae; genus Salipiger. The sequence goes on along the minus strand of NZ_JAHKQA010000084.1, from coordinate 9,128 downwards.
TCAGACGGGGCTGGAACAGGAACAGCGCGCCGTGCGGGTCGAGGCCGGGGATATCGTGCTGTACGATCAGGCGAAACCGTTCAAGATGGATTTCATCGGCAACATGCGGGGCCTCGTGGTCGCGGTGCCACGGGCCGAGGCGGTGGCGCGTCTGTTGCGTGTAGACGACCTGATCGCGCGCAAGATTTCGGGATCGTCTCAGGCGGGCAAGTTCACCGGGTCAATCCTGTCGCTGTTCACGCCAAAGGATGACGGCGGGCACGCGGATTTGTCGCTGACGATGGAATCCTCGTCGCTTGACCTGATTTTCGGCAGCATCGACCACTTCTTTGATGACAACGACTTGGGCGCGCAGGGCAGCCGTCAATTGGTGAAGCTGCAAGAGATCAAAACCTATCTGCGCAACAATTTGTCAGACACTGGCCTGACCATCGATACGATCTGCGCCGCGAACGGTGTTTCACCGCGCACGCTGAGCCGATTGTTCAGCCCGGAAAATACGTCACCGATGCGCTGGCTGTGGAAAACGCGACTGGACGTCGCTCATCAGGCCATCCTGCACAACAGAGGCCGTTCCATTTCCGATATCGCTTATGATGTCGGCTTTGCCGATGTGTCCCATTTCAGTCGCGCCTTCAAACAGGCCTTCGGACGCTCGCCCAGTTCAGTTCTGCGCCTTCGATCAACTTAGATCCGTGCGGCGGGCGAGAACGACAGTCTTGATACCAAGCCCGTCGGGGGGCGGGGCTTCACCCGGCACGACAGGGGCCCGAAGGTCCTCCTATCCGCAATCGCTCTCGCCGCGGCACTCGATTCCGGCAAAGATGTGATCCCCGAGTGTCATCAGATCATCGGGTTCTATCGACCGTCGGAGAAGACACCATCCAAGCCGTGCAGATGAGAGCAACGCGCGGCACCCGCCACGTTGTTCACCTGCGACGCGGTGGCAGGCGTCGTCGACGATTGGCCGACACAACTCCGCGCGAGGTCAGCCCAGAACAGGATCGGGGGCGACCTTCCAAACGGCACGCGCCTCGGCCATGGCAGCAACCGTCGCGGCGCGGTCGCCCGCGTTGGCATGGATTTCGAGCCGAGCAAGGACACCGCGCAGATCCATCTGCCCAAATGCCGCGGCGCTTCCGGCGATCTGATGCGCACGATTGGCGATCTCGGCCATGTCTTCCGGCCCCGTTGCGAGCCAGTCAAAGAATTCTCCGGTCTCGCGCGCATAGCGCGCGACCAGCTGCGCCTTTGGATCTGACGCGGGCGCGCCTTGGGCATGAGGCGTCGCGGCGGCAAACCGCTGCAGCGCCTGTCGCAGATCCGCTTCGGTCAGCGGTTTGGGCAGGAACCCGGACATGCCTGCCTCGGTGAACCGGACTCTGGCCTCTGGCAGCACATTGGCTGACAACGCGATGATCGGCACGTCGCGGCTCGCGCCCTGCCCGCTTCGGATCGCAACGGTGGCGCCAAGCCCGTCGAGGCGCGGCATGCGGATATCCATCAGAATAAGATCAAAGCGATGCGTGCTTGCAATGGCGACGGCGTCTTCGCCATAGCGCGCTTCGGTGACGCGATGGCCCAGCGACACCAGCAGCGCGCGGGCCAGTTCAAGGTTGATCTCGTTGTCCTCGACCAGCAGCACGTCCTGTCCGGGTAATTCCTGCGCAGCGCGCGGGGGCTGATCGGCGCTCTGCGGCGGATCGGCCGGCACCAGTGGCACCTTGACCCAGAACACGCTGCCCCCACCCGGTTCGCTTTCCACACCGATGCTTCCGCCCATGGCTTCGGCAAAGCGCCGCGCGATGCCCAGCCCGAGCCCGGTACCCCCGCTGCCAAGGGTGGCGGCGTCATCAACCGTCTGGAAATCGCCGAAGATGCGCAACTGGTCATCGTCGGAAATGCCGATGCCGCTGTCGATCACCCGGAATTCCAGCCAGTCGGTTTCGGACTCGCGCGTTTGTTCGATTTCGATCTGGATGTGACCGTCACGGGTGAATTTGATGGCGTTGCCCAGCAGATTCACCAGCACCTGCTGAAGGCGCGAACCATCCAGCCGGACCCATTCGATTGCCTCACCGACCCAATCCCATTGCATGAGATTGCCATTGGCTTCGGCCGCCGAGGATTGGCTATGAACAATATCCCGCACCAGATTTCCCAGATGCACCACCTCTTCGCGCACCATCGATGCGCCGGTTTCAAAGCGCGCCACATCCAGCACCGCGTCCACGTGATGCATCAGCAACTTGCCCGAAATATCCATGTTGCGCACATAGCGCTCTTGCACCGGGGTCAGTGTGGTTTTGCCGATCAGCGCCAGATTGCCCAACAGTCCGTTCAGCGGCGTGCGGATTTCATGGGTCATCATCGCAAGGAAATCCGCTTTCGCCTTTTCCCCCGCAAGCGCCTTGTCGCGAGCTTCGACCAGCTCGTTTTCCCCGGCGACGCGGCGCGAGATGTCGCGCAGAAAGGCCACAAACACCTGGTCTTCTCCGGCCTGCGCCGTTTCCAGCGCCATCTCGACCGGGAAAACCTCGCCGTTGCGCCGCTTGGCCTCAAGCCGGACACGCCCGGCCCCGGACACCCTGTGTTCGCCGTGCTCGCGCATCCGCGTCATTCCGGCATCATGCGCCGCTCGCAAATGATCGGGCACGAGGATGTCTGCGATTTTCTTGCCAAGGACATCGGCGACGGCATGATCGAAGATACGTTCGGCGGCACTGTTGAAGTTCAGGATGCGCCCATCCAGATCGCATACCACCACCGCGTCCAGCGACGTCTCGAGAATGACGTTGAGCCGCGCGTAGGCCTGCGCAAGTTCCTGCCCGCGCAGCTGCGACTGCGCCCCGATCCGCAGAGTGCGTTGCAACAGAAAGGCCAGCGCCAGCAAAAGCGCCACCGAGAACAGCGCAAGCTGCATCAGCGTCAGCGCAAAGGATTCCCGGCTTTGATCGGACCGCTCGGCGAAGAAATGCAGCCCCGCGGTCGTTGCCTGACGTAGCAGGAAACGCATCTCCCCCGCCTCGCGGGACAGGTCGGTAAACCCGGCGCGCAGGGCCGCGCGGTCGCCATCGATCAAGGGGATCAACTGGTCGAGCCGGGCACGGATCTCGGCCACCGGGCCGCCGAACCCATCTATATCGCGCAGATCGCCGTATAGCGACGCCGTGCCAAGCGTCACCATCCGACTGTAGAACACATCGAATCTGACGCCGACCTGCGTCAGCCTGGCGGATGAGGGCTCGATACGCGCCAGATCGACGGCATTGCGGAAATCCAGATTTTCCACTTCGGCCTGCGACATGACCCAATGCACATTGTCCGAGCGCGCCGAATGCAGGTAGCGCAGCTCGCGCACGGTCTCGGCCACAAGATATGCGATGGCGGCACTGCACAGCCCCCCGAGAACGATCAGGAACACCCAGGTGCGTGTCCAGGCTTTCAGCTTCGCAGCGCGGGCCTGAATGAGCTGGATCATTCAGTGATGGTCATTCGGTCGAGCTGCCATATGGACCGAGAATAGATCACTTCGGTGCGGTAGTCACTGGAAGAGGAGAACGGGTAGATCACCCAGAGCGGCCCCTTGTCGCGCCGCGACATCGCTGCGCCGTCCATCTCGTAAGCGATGATCGGCCCGTCGGCGGTGGCGTCCGAGACGGGGATCGTCACGCTATAGTCGTTGATCGCGGTGGCGGTGATCTGCGAGCCCGTCGCGCCGACATGATCCAGCAGATCGCTCAGCCGCACGCCGGTATAGCGGTGCGCGCCGTCGGTCCAGATCGTCTCGGTTTCGATGTCGCTTTCACCCAGGGCGCGCAGCGCCTCAAGATCGAATTGCGCGGCGTCGGGGCCGGCGATATCGCCCGACACGGTCAGCAGGACCGGCCCCTGCGCCTGAACGGCGCTCGCGATGGCTAGGCAAAACGAAACCACGGCAAGCCGGGCCGCAATCTGGAACGGAATAACACGCATTGTCACGATACCCTCATGAGCTGATGTTCTGTTGTCTCACGGGCGATGCCGTATGGATAGCCGCGCATTGGGTGAGCTACCTATCCAAAAGGATAGGATAGGCACCTCAAGACGCGCCCGGAGAACACTGCCGGAACGCTCAATACGATCAGCAAGAGATCACGTCCGATGCGGCCTGTGCCCACATCGAACAGATCCATGTCGATCATTTCGGCAACGCCGATGTCCGCCCGCCCCGACACCTGTCTTGCGCCGGGCCGCACCCGCAGCCATTCGCGCGCGGCTTTCGGATAACGGCGACCTTGCATGGCAGCGCCGCGCGGGGGCTGACAAATGACATCTGCCCGGCGAACAGGGCACCTATCAGCCGGACGACAGCTATACCGCCAGCTATCGGTTCAACGATGACTTCTACAGCAACAACCGCTGGCCGTGGAACCAGGGCGAAGCGCCCGGGCCGGGCATGACCGGCGGCAGCCTGTCGCTGACCTACAGGTTCAAGTTCCAGGCCCGCACCCCGCGACGACAGTCATTGATCCAGCAACGCGCCCAGCATCTGCAATTTCGCGCGGAATTTCTCGGCGGTCTGCGTGACCGTTCGATCATGCAGCTGCGTTTCCTCGGCTTCTATCTGGCGAACCCATTCCGACATGTCGGCAAAGCCGAACGCCATCGCCGCCCCTTTCAGGGAATGCGCCTGAATACCGACTTCGGAGCTATCGCCCGCCTGTTCGGCTGCCAGCAAGGCCTCGATCCGCGTGGTGGAATCCCGGACGAAATTGGCTGCAAAGTCAGTAAGCCCGTCCTCACCAAAGACATTCAGCAGCATTTCATACGCATCCGGCGACATCAGGTCGAAGAACGAGCGGTTCCCGGAGCCCTGCGACATCTCGGGGTCATTCAGTACGGGCGCTGGCGATGCATCGCGGCCCGCACGACCGGCGGACGCCAACGCGATCTCGATTGCGAGCTTCAGATCCTCGAAGGGAATGGGCTTGCTCAGGATTCTGTCGATGCCAACCAGATGCGCCTCTTCCTCGATGGCATCCATGACATGCGCGGTCAGGGCAAGGATGGGCGGGATCTGCGAGGCTGGCCATTTGTCCCGAATCCGGCGGGTGGCTTCCAGCCCGTCCATTTCCGGCATCGCCACATCCATCAGCAGCAGATCGTATTTTCCCGGCGCGAATTTCTCGAGGGCGACGCGCCCGTTTTCGGCCAGATCAGCCTTGATATTCATGCGATCAAGATAAGCCAGAAGCAGTTTCTGGTTTATGATATTGTCTTCGGCGATCAACACGCGCTTGCCCATGGCGTCCACCGCCGCCAGACCGCTGTGATCGGCGTTCTCTGCCCCCCCTTGCGCATCGGGTCGGGACACAACCCGTACGGGCACCTCGAACCAGAATGTCGAACCCTCGCCTTCGGTGCTGTTCACCGAGATCCGGCCCCCGATCCCGTCGATGATCCGCTTGCTGATCGCAAGGCCCAGCCCGGTACCCTGCGCCGCCGCTGTCAGCGGGTTGGTGATCTGGGTGAAATCCTTGAACAGATGTTCGAACTGGGATTGCGCGATACCAACACCGAAATCTTCGACTTCGACCCGCAACATGGCCCCGTCGGGATGAGGCGACGCCTGCGCGCGAATGATGATCGGACCATCGGTCGAAAACCGCAGCGCATTGTTGACGAGGTTGGAAACGACCTGTCGCATCCGCGTGGCATCGCCGCGAAACAGCTTGGGAACGCTCTCGTCGATCCGTGCGATAAGCTTGCGGTTGGCGCCATGCGCATGCGACGCGGCAAGGATGCGAATGCTTTCGATCAGCGCGCGAATATCGACGTTTTCTTCCTCGTACAGAAAGACGCCCGCCTCCATCTTGGAGAAATCGAGCACATCGTTGACGATGCGGTTCAGGCCTGCACCGGCGGTCTTGGCATTGGTCAGCAATTCTAGCTTTTCGGGATCGGCCTCGTCCATCGACAACAGGTCGATCATGCCCAGAAGCCCGCCCAGCGGCGTGCGGATTTCGTGGCTCATCGTGGCCAGAAACCGGCTGCGCGCCGCCGAGGCGGCCTCTGCCCGCTCCAGCGCAAGGCGCAGCTCTGCGGTGCGCTCCAGAACGGCCTGTTGCAGATCGGCGGAATAGGCCGACAGTTTCTGATTGGCCAGAAACAGATCGCGGCTCTTTTGCTCGAGCAAGGCCTCGGCCTCTTCCCGGGCCTTCAGAGCGCGCTCATATCGCGCGCGTGACACGCGGTCTTCACCAGGCTCCGTCATCCGTTCTGACGCTCGCCTGTCAAGGTGATGTCAAAGGTCGTCGATGTGGGCGTGTCAGGATGCGCCACCCGCCTGATGCTGCCCTCTTCGCCGAAATGCGCCAGACAGGCCTCGATCAGACCCTCACAAAAGGCGTCAAGCGGACGCGGCGAAGAATAGATCATTTCCAGACGGTTGTCTCCGTGTCGGCGGGTGTCGAACCGGGGCAGTTCCGCTTCGGGATACAGCTTCTTGACCTCGAAATGCACTTCCTGATCCACCGCTTCAAGCATCGCAAAAGCCGATGTCTTGTCCACGAAGAATTCGGGATAGTTTTCAAGAAAAACCCCCATCATCCAGTTTCCGAACGCACGCTGAAGCGCGTCTGGGCTCAGCCCGGAATGATCGCTGAAGGCAAGAACAATCTTCACCAGTTCCGAGCAGGGATAGTTGCCCACCGTGGTAAAGGCCCCTCCGTTCTCGAGCTCGGCCTTTTCAAGAACCGTGTCCACGGCGTCTTCGCCAAAGGTCTGCTCGGCCATCTTGATCAGTTCTACGAATATTACGCCCTTCATGGTCGCGCCCCTTTTCCCGTCGGTATCGTGTCAACCGTGCAGGCAGCGCGGCTGGGAAAATCCTGTCATCCGGTCCCGAACGGGCGCGCAAGCGATGCCTGTCACAGCCCAATTCCAGACCAGTGCCGGTGCACAGCCTACCCGACTGCCGGTTTAAAACAACGAAACACCGGATATTTGCCCACGCGTCCTTTGCCCCTCGCAAAAACTCACCGCCAAAGGCACGAAGATCGCGAACACACCCGCCCGCTCCGGATATCGAATTTCCAGATTTCGGCCAAGGCGGTGGGCCTGCTCTCGGACAGGCAGAACCGGGCGCGGGCATCTGCACTTCGAAATGTACCGGCGCTGTTCAGCGACGCAGCGAGGCGAAATAATCGTCCCACGGCTGATGCGGGCGCCCCGTGACGGCTTTGAAATCCCCCGGGCGATCATAGGCGTTGAGCCGAATGCCATCGTAGATTCCGCCGATGATCGGGCCGAGGAAATCGCCCAGCTCTGCGCTGCGATCCGCCACGAAGTCTTCGGGCGACATGACGCGGTAGCCAAGATCCGTGCCAAAGGTCCGGTTCAGGTAGGCGGCCAGTTCGGTCTGAGAGATGGGCGCGCCGTTCAGGTCAAAGGTCTGCCCGTTGTGGGCGGGCTGCGTCAGCATCGCGGCATAGGCATGGGCCAGTTCCGAACGGGTCACATAACCGCATTTGCCCGTGCCTGCGCTGTTGGCGATCTCGCCCTGCGCACGGTAACTATCGATATATTCTACATCCGGTTCGATATAGATTCCGTTGCGCCCGATGACCCAGTCAAGCCCGCAGGCGCGAATGTCGGCCTCGGTCTGGCGATTGCTCTGCACCACAGCAGAGAACGCAGTGCCCTGCTCCGGCCCCTGAATGCTGGTATAGACGATCTTGCGCACGGCTGCGGCCTTGGCGGCCTTGATGACATTGCGGTGCTGCCCGATACGATCTTCGGGGGGCGCCATTCCCGAGACAAGCACCAGCGCATCGACACCGCTGAGCGAGCCGCGAAGCTCTTCGGGCTTGTCGTAGTCACCGGGGCGGATCTCGATCCCGAGATCGCGGACCTTGCCCGGCGTCCGGGCCAGCCCGATGACGGGGGTGGCATTGGGCAACGCCATGAGCTTGCGGGCGATTTCCGCCCCGAGCTGGCCAGAAACGGCGGTGACGGCAGTGATCATCAGGCTCTCCGTTCGTCTTTTGGGCAGCATGGCTGGTCGAGGGCGCCGGCCATGCTAAGGGTATCCGTGACTGGCTTGGCTGACGGCGAAACTGTATTCGCACCAGTGCCATAGCATCGGCTGACCGTCGCGGCCTCTGGCCCATCAAAGGTGAAGAGGCCGTGTCCCACGCCAAGCTTGCCGGTACTTCCGTTCATTTTGCTGAAGAGCGCAACACTATTCCCGGACGCGAGGGCATCGGTACATCCGTCAAAAGGCCTCCGCGGTTCATCTGCTGGGGGTCGTCTTCATTGGCCATTCTCCGGCCTCGGTTTGCGCCCCTCAGGCCGCCGCGCAGGTCCCGTTCAGCTTGGGGTTTCACGCAAGGCCAAGCGTGCGGGCTGCCTGGCGATGACCTCGACCACACGGCCAAGCGAGGCCTGATCGGCGGCAGTTGCAGTGAGCATGAGGCCGCCGTCCTGCGCAGTCAGGGTCCAGATGCCGAAGGGCAAGGCGATCTCTTTCGCGCCGTGTTCAAAGCTCACCGGCGCCTTGTGAGCGAAATGCTTGCACAGCGTGCCAAGATAGCGTTCGGCTTTGTCGGTCCTGACAAAGGCTGTGGCGGTCATGGTCTCGTTCCTCGCGTTGCGAGGATTGTCTATCTCCAGCTGATTGACCCGTGTCTTCGTTGAAAGTGGAAGTCATAATGCCGGTGAGCGGGACATTGATCGACCAGCTCAGGCCCGTGGCCATCTTCGCGCGGGCTGGGCCAAAGCGAGCGAGTGCTGGTGGTTGGTGCGGAATGTGCTGCCGCCCACCCGGCCGAGCTAGAGGATTGGGACTGGCCGCGCTATCGCCATCGATCTGAAGACACCCGTCTGGCTGGCCCCGATGGGGAAGAGGTCAAGATCCTCGGCCAAGCGCGGCTGGAGGTCGATAGCATTGATGCGCTCGCCCATTTCGCGTGTCAGAATCTCGGTGCCACGGTGTTGCCGGAGCATCTCGCGGCTCGGGGTGAGGCCGAAGGGACGCTGGTTCGGCTGTTACCGGGATGGCAACTCGCGCCCTTGCGCATAGTCGCGGTTAGGCCCGACACGTCCCGGCGGGAAAACCTCGCGCGGCTCTTAGGGTCAGGATGCAT
>NZ_JAHKQA010000007.1 GCF_018860705.1 Citreicella sp. C3M06 | reverse complement strand
GGGATCAAACACCTAGTGATCGCTGCTGCTCAAGCTTGAATACTCTTCGCTTCTCGGCGAGCTCGGACATCGCAGCACGATATTCATCAGTGAAAGGTGCCGCGCTTGCCAGCGCTAACTCAGCCGATTTTTGCGCCCCCCGAGCCTTATCGTATGGAGTGAGCTGCACCGGCTCATAAAACTTCTCCACTTCTGCAGCGGCCTCTTCTATTTCTGCCTGGGTATAGCCGCGGCCGTGTCCGCCTGGTGACGGCAACCTCGCAAGCTCGCGTTCAAGTTCATGAAGGCAGGCGAGCGGATCGTCATCCTTCTTATCTCGTCCAGCGTGTTCGCCTTGTATTGATATGAGCTTCGCCGACCTCCTTCACTTTCAACATGGCACTTTACTCTATAGCAATCCCGGCGACGAAACGTCCGAGTGCGGCAAAAAAATTGCTCGAGGGCCTTGGCATGGGTGGTTGAAGCCTGCGCGCCAGATAGCTCAACGCTCACCGTGCCATGACCCATGGCTCCGCTGGTCGATCTCTACAAAACACCGCACGTCATTTTGGCGCCCAGATACCCACAACCGGAAGCGACCGAGGCGACGGCATCTTGGGCTATCTTGGCAACTTCAATGCAACCCACGACCAGCGACACCCCCTATTTTCTTGACGCTGCCGGCAGTGAGAAGGCAACGAAGCCGTCGAAAAAACGTTTTCGCGCGCCTCGATGTAAACTTTATGGAAACTTTGCGTAAACGTTCAGAGCCTTTGCATACCGCCTCCGGACGTGTCGATAAGCAGGGATGTAAAGATTATGACAACATTCGTTGTCGTCTATGTAAACATTTTCGATGCGCCGCGCACCGCGCGCTCCTTGCTCAAGACCACGAGGGCTTCTGACCACCAGTTTCATGCAGATATACATATGCAGGACCGGCAGGGGTGCAGGGAGACGTGCTACAGCGCCTCCTAGCTCCACCGACGGCATGACAGCCTATGCGCCGAACACGGCCCTGAGCGCCGTCCTGCTGCGTGTCGTAAGCCGCGGATCGGCATCGTCCGAGAACTCGCGGATCGCCTCGATCCAGCCCAACTCATTGGCCGTGATGGGGGTGCCGAAAATCTCGATGATCGCCTGCGCCGAGGTGTCACCGACCTGCTGCGCAAGTGCGAGACGAAGCAGATAGGCGGGATCGCAATCCAGCGCCTTCGCCATCGACGGCACACGATCAAGAGCGAGCTTGTTCACACCCTGCTTGATCATCGTGACCATGTTTTGGTTGACGAAACCTGTCTCGTTAGCAATCTGGAGTTGCGACTTCCGGGGTTTTAGCTCCAACACCCGGCGTTCGACGAATTTCGCAAGATCGGTGTCCGCAAAAGGCTTGTTTGCCATCGCTGTTTTCCTCGTGTCAGCTGTGAAGCAGATCGTGCTGCATGACTTGTTTATAGCGATGGCCACGATGGGGCCGTCTGGCAGGACGACATGTTTTCAACGAGTTGTCTGCGAGCGAAAGAACGTTCCATGTGATCGGCATAAAACATGCGATGGCACCACGTTGTGCCGCCGGGTAACATTTTCGTGATACCATTGAATCCCGGACGTTGCGTCGATCAGAACCCTATAGGGTAGGTATGAACGATCGCACCGCCCACATCCACGACCTCCGCAACAAGGTCGCTATGCTCGTCGTAGAAGATACGGTATACATGCCGATTTTTCTGCGGCTTGAGCAGGAGCTGCGCGATTCAAGCGAGCATGACGATGCACTGGCGCGTGCACGGGCGCTTGCGGCGAAATCTCAGAGGGCTATCGGCTGAAGCACCCGCTGAAGGTGCTCAAGCTCAGCACCCTTCCCGTAACGTTCGCGTCCGAGGGCATGCCCCATCAGGTCGCGCCGGATGCGCTCATCGACCTCGGCGGCAAGAAGCCGGTCTTCGAAGCTGTGACGCAGTCCGTAGAGCGAGTGCGCTGGGGTCTCAAGCAGCCCGTTGGTCCGCATGAATTTGTTCACGGTCGCCGACAGTGTGGCAGGGTCTTGCGGTAGCGCGGGAAGCCAGTCGGTGCCGCTCTCAGGGCATCAAGGCTCACGCCGACCAGCGGGATCGTCCGGCGCGCGTTGGCGCTCTTGAGCTGCCGTCCGATCGCTTGGATCGAAATATGCGGCACCCTTTGGTTAAGGATAATCTGCTCAGGTGTCAGCGCCGCCAGCTCGCTTGGTCGGGCTCCGGTGTTGATCATGGCCAGAAGGATGAGCCGCGCCTCGTCGTTCAGCCCGGCGAGAGCTTCAGGCGCAAGTAACCTTTCCCTGATCCACGTTACCGAGAAGGGCGGGCATTTGCGCCGCCTCGCTCTCCTTGAAGCTCAGGCTGTCGAGGGGCAGCACGAGGCCGAGCCGTTTCATCTGGTTCACCGTCTTGAGCACGTCGCCCAAGTGGATCAAGTCCTTGTTGGCACTCCCGGGCGACAAACCCTCGTTCTGGATGCGGTCGACCCACCAAGCCCTGAAATTCAGCATGTCGTCGCCAGTAATGTCCTGAAGTGCGAGATCACCCACGACCGAGATGAACGCCTTCACCGCCCTGATCCTCGGATTGCGCCACTTGCGCAGCTGATCGTCGCTCTTGTTGATGGTCTTCTCGCGTGCGAGCTCCCAATAAAGCTCAAGGGCACGCGACACGGTGATCTTCGGCTGCTCGACCGCCCCGAGCAGCGCCTGCGCTTCGCGTTGATCAGGACGCCCTTTGCGATCGACCGGGATAGCCTCGATCCGTGCGGCCAGCTCCTCGAGGGGAAGCTCTGCCACCTTGGAGACATGAAGGTAGCGAAAGCCGCGCATCTCCGCGAGCTCCTGCGCAAAGAGGTAGCGCTTCTCGGCGTCACTGTCGTCGCCAGCGAGCTTCGCTTCCCACATGGCGACGAGTTGCTCCCAGACAGGGCCGGCCTTCGTCTCGGCCTCGGTCATGCTGTCGGTGTGGAGTGATACCCAGACGAACTTGCGGGACTCGATAGAGGCGTAGCGCTTCGGCACCCGCTTGTAGAGCTGAAGGGTTCCGTGCTTTCCGCGCTTCTTGATTGCCGTGCTCGCCCCGCTGAGATGAGCTTTGCGTATAGCACTTTGTATAGTGAAATGTATAGCAAGTCACTGTAAGTGATGCGCACCGACGATCGCCATGCTAATATTTACTATTTAATTTCAATATCATAAGCTTGGATCGCATTTTGATGTTATGGCGGAGAGGAAGGGATTCGAACCCTCGAGACGGTTCCCCGCCTACACACTTTCCAGGCGTGCGCCTTCGACCACTCGGCCACCTCTCCGTCGACCCGTTTAGCGGAACACATATCCCGGGTGCAAGGGCCAAAATCCTATAAAATCGGCCCCGGAGCACTGCTTCGGGGCCGGGACGGCTTACATGTTCGGATAGTTCGGGCCGTCACCGCCCTGCGGGGTGGTCCAGGTGATGTTCTGGGCCGGGTCCTTGATGTCGCAGGTCTTGCAATGCACGCAGTTCTGGAAGTTGATCACGAAGCGCGGGCCGCTGTCGTCCTCGACGAATTCATACACCCCCGCCGGGCAATAGCGTTGCGACGGGCCGGCGTAGCTGGCGTAATCGACCGCGACCGGCACCCCCTCGTCCTTGAGGCGCAGATGGCAGGGCTGGCTTTCCTCGTGGTTGGTAAAGGCAAATGACACGTTGGTCAGCCGGTCGAAGGACAGCTTGCCATCGGGCTTGGGATAATCGATCGGCTTGTGATGCGATGCCGGCTCGGTCATTTGCGCGTCGTTCTTGCCGTGCTTCATCGTCCCGAACAGCGAGAATCCCAGCACGTTGGTCCACATGTCCATGCCACCAAGGCTCAGCGAGCCCATCAGGCCGTAATGTGACCAGATCGGCTTGACGTTGCGCACCTTCCACAGGTCCTTGCCGATGTCGCCGTCGCGCACTTCGGTCTCGTAGGCAGTCAGCTCGTCGCTCGAGCGGCCTTCGGAGAGCGCGGCATGGGCCGCCTCGGCCGCGGCGATGCCCGACAGCATGGCGTTATGGTTACCCTTGATGCGCGGCACGTTGACCATGCCGACCGAGCAGCCCAGCAGCGCCACGCCGGGCGCCACCATCTTGGGCATCGACTGATAGCCGCCTTCGGAAATCGCGCGTGCGCCATAAGCAACGCGTTTGCCGCCCTCGAGCAGGTTGGCGATCTGCGGGTGATGCTTCCAGCGCTGGAATTCCATGTAGGGGAACAGGTGCGGGTTCTTGTAGTTCAGGTGCACCACGAAGCCGACGTAAACCTGATTGTTGTCGAGGTGATAGACGAACCCGCCGCCCCCGGCGTTCGATCCAAGCGGCCAGCCCATGGTGTGCTCGACCCGGCCTTCCTGATGCTTTTCGGGGTCGATCTCCCAGATCTCCTTCATCCCGAGGCCGAATTTCTGCGGGCATTTGCCATCCGAGAGATCGTATTTGGCGATGACCTCTTTGGACAGAGAGCCGCGCACGCCTTCGGAGAGGAAGACATACTTGCCCAGCAGTTCCATCCCCGGCTCGGTGTTGGGCCCATAGCTGCCGTCGGGCTCAAGGCCGAACACCCCGGCAACGACGCCCCTGACCTCGCCGTTCTCGCCATAGACCAGCTCGGAACAGGACATGCCGGGGAACACCTCGACGCCCAGTTCCTCGGCCTGCTCGGCCATCCAGCGGCAGACGTTGCCCATGGACACGATGTAATTACCATGGTTCGACATGAATTTGGGCATCGGCCAGTGCGGAATGCTCATTTTGCCCGCTTCGCCGAGCAGGTAGAACTTGTCCTGCGTCACCGGCACGGTGATCGGCGCGCCCTTGGCTTTCCAGTCGGGAATCAGCTTGTTCAGCCCGCAGGGGTCCAGCACCGCGCCCGACAGGATATGGGCGCCAACTTCGGACCCCTTTTCCAGCACGACCACGGACAGATCCGCATCCAGCTGCTTGAGCCGGATCGCCGCCGACAGGCCTGCAGGCCCTGCGCCGACGATCACGACATCGTATTCCATGCTTTCTCGCTCGATCACGCTCATCTGGCTTCCTCCGGGGGTCTTCTGCTGCGACCCGAAGGCGCGCGCAATATTATTTCAAAAAAGACCTAACGCGGCGATGCGGCATTGGTCAATGCATCCGCAGCGTCGTTGCGCAAAGCTCCTGCACCGCTAGGATTGCTGCGACAAAGGCGACAAGCTGCCAAGCCACTTGAACAGATGTACCTGCGCACGCTATGTGCGTATGCTAGACTGAAATGCACGAACCGTACGTTCAGGAGCCGCCTCCTTGGAAAAGATACTGATCACCCGCGCGGGTTTCACCGCGCTTGAAATCGAATTGAAGAAGCTCAAGTCCGTGGAGCGCCCGTCCGTGATCCGGGCGATCGCCGAGGCGCGCGAGCTTGGCGACCTGAAGGAGAACGCCGAATACCATTCCGCCCGTGAAAAGCAGGGCTTCATCGAGGGCCGCATCAAGGAGATCGAGGCGATCATCAGCCTCTCCGAGGTGGTGGACCCGGCCAAGATGTCCGGCCCGATCAAGTTCGGCGCCACCGTGTCGCTGGTCGATGAAGACACCGACGAGGAAAAGACCTGGCAGATTGTCGGCGAACACGAAGCCAGCATCGAAAAGGGTCTTCTCAACATCAAATCGCCGATTGCCCGCGCCCTGATCGGCAAGGAAGAAGGTGACAGCGTCGAGGTCCGCACCCCGGGCGGCGAGAAAAGCTACGAGATCCTCAGCATCTCTTACAAGTAGGGTCTGGCCATGGCCGACAGCAACGATCTTCGCAAGACCCCGATCGGGATCTATGATCCGGCGGAGAAACGCGGCCCTGCCGCAGTAGACATTACGGCGCTGCTGCTCAGCGTCTTGTGGCTGCTGCTGTCGGGGGCGTTCTTCTTGCTGTACGGCGGCGAAGGGGTCGATGGGCTGCGCTTTGTGCTGACGGTGATGGTGGTGTTCCTGCCGGTGGCGATGATCTGGGTCGCGGCCAGCACCATGCGCGCGGCCCGGGTGATGCGCGATGAAAGCGCCCGGCTGCACGCGGCCATCGACGCCATCCGCGCCGCCTACCTGACGCAGGCGCAGACCGGGCGCACCGAACCGCAGGGCGGAAACATCGCCCGCAAGCTTGACGAGCTGGTCGCCTCGCAGCGCAAGACCGAAGCCACGCTGGCGATGATCACCTCGCAGCGCGCGGTCGACAGCGCCGTGCCCGCGGCCCCTGCCCCGGGGCAACCGCAGCCCGAGGATCAGGCGACGCTGTCGCTGGGCACACCTGCCGATGCGCTGCAACCGCCGCTGCCCAACAGCGATCTCATCCGCGCGTTGAATTTCCCCGAAACCGCCGAGGATGCAGAAGGCTTTGCCGCGCTGCGCCGGGCGCTCAAGGACCGCCCCGCCGCTCAGCTCATTCAGGCCGCGCAGGACGTGCTGACGCTGCTGTCGCAGGATGGCATCTACATGGACGATCTGCGCCCCGATCTGGCCCGCACCGAGATCTGGCGCGCCTTTGCCGCCGGTACGCGCGGGCGCGAGATCGCGGCGCTTGGCGGCGTGCGCGACCGCGCATCGCTGGCGCTGACCGCCGGGCGCATGAAGCAGGACCCGATCTTTCGCGATGCGGCGCATCATTTCCTGCGGTTGTTCGACCGCGCGGTGGCGCGCTTTGCCCCCGAGGCAAGCGATGCCGAACTGTCCGAACTGGCCAACACCCGCTCGTCGCGGGCCTTCATGCTGCTGGGCCGGGTCGCGGGCACCTTTGACTGACACTCACATCAGCTGACCGCATGAAAAGCCCCGCGCCCCGGACAGGGACGCGGGGCTTTGGTATCTGGACGATCAGCCCAGCAGACGGCGGGCGATCACTTGCGCCTGAATTTCGGCGGCCCCTTCAAAGATGTTCAGGATGCGGGCATCGCACAGGATGCGGCTGACCTTGTATTCCAGCGCAAAACCATTGCCACCATGGATCTGCAACGCGTTGTCGGCATTGGCCCATGCCACGCGCGCACCCAGCAGCTTGGCCATCCCCGCCTCGAGATCGCAGCGGATGCCCTCGTCTTTCTCGCGGGCCGAGAAATAGGTCAGCTGGCGCGCGATCATGATCTCGACCGCCATCATCGCCAGCTTGCCCGACACGCGCGGAAACTCTATCAGCGATTTGCCGAACTGCTTGCGATCTTCGGCGTATTGCATGCCGACATCCAGCGCCGATTGCGCCACGCCGATGGCGCGGGCGGCGGTCTGGATACGGGCGGATTCGAAGGTCTCCATCAGCTGCTTGAAGCCCTTGCCCTCTTCGCCGCCCAGAAGGTTCTCGCCCTTGACCTTGAAACCGTCAAAGCCGAGCTCGTATTCCTTCATGCCGCGATAGCCGAGCACCTCGATCTCGCCGCCTGTCATGCCCTCGGTGGGGAACGGGTTGGCATCGTCGCCCGGCGTCTTTTCCGCAAGGAACATCGACAGACCCTTGTAATTGTCGCTCGACGGGTCGGTGCGGGCCAGCAGCGTCATCACATGGGTGCGCGCGGCGTGGGTGATCCATGTCTTGTTGCCGGTGATGACCCAGTCGCCGTTCTCGTCCTTCACCGCGCGGGTGCGCAGCGCGCCAAGATCCGAGCCGGTGTTGGGTTCGGTGAACACCGCCGTGGGCAGGGTCTCGCCCGAGGCCAGCGCCGGAAGCCATTTCCGCTTCTGCTCTTCGGTGCCGCCCGCAATGATCAGCTCGGCGGCGATTTCCGACCGGGTGCCCAGCGAGCCGACACCGATATAGCCGCGCGACAATTCCTCGGACACCACGCACATCGACGCCTTGGACAGGCCGAAGCCGCCGTATTCCTCGGGAATGGTCAGGCCAAAGACGCCCATCTCGGCCAGCTCCTCGATGATCTCCATCGGAATCAGCTCGTCCTTGAGGTGCCAGTCATGGGCAAAGGGTTCCACCTTGTCGACGGCATAGCGGCGGAACTGCTCGCGGATCATTTCCAGCTCGTCGTCGAGCCCGGTCTTGCCCACGGTGATCTCGGCCGAGCGTTCCTGCATCAGTTCGACCAGCCGGCTGCGCGCGCCCTGCGTGTTGCCGCGCGCCATCAGCAGCTCGACCGCGGGGGTGCGGAACCCGGCCAGCACATCCGGCGCAAGGCCCAGATCGCCAAGCCGCACCATCTCGCCCTGATTCATCTGAATGCCGCCGGCGATCTGGCTGAGGTATTCGCCAAAGGCGATCTGCTGGATGATCTGTTCGATCTCGCCAAAGCTGGCCTCGGAGGTCAACTTGTTGGCCCAGTACTGCATCTGGCGCAGCGATTCGACATAGGTGGCCAGCCACGCAAGGCCATGGGCCGCGAACTGGTTCGCTTCGACAAGGCGGCTCGACACGCGCCCGCCGTCTTCGGTCATGGCCCGTACCGAGGCGCGCGCCGCCTCCAGAACCGCCTCGGCGGGGGCGATGGCCGCATCGGTGAGGCTCAGCAGATCGTCCAGCAGGATGCCCTGGCCCATTGCCAGGTCGGCTCCGTCATGTGCCATGATTCAAGTCCTTCCTCTAGGGTCGCACCGGGGATAGCCACTTTGCAGCTGCAGCGCAATAAAAATTCAAGTGAGCACTGACATGTGTTCTAATATTTCGCGGTCGATTTCGAAGGCGCGCGGATTCTGCCCATGTTAACAGCGGGCCATGGACACTATACTTACTCTGATTTCGCCCTCCCTGCTTGCGCTTTCTTTCGCAATTGCAGCACTGGCGGGCCTCGTGAAGGGCATGGTCGGCTTCGCCATGCCGATGATCCTCATCTCCGGTCTGTCGAGCTTTTTGCCGCCAGAGCTGGCACTGGCCGGGCTGATCCTGTCGGCTCTGGCCACCAACGCGGTACAGGCGTTGCAGCAGGGCTGGCGCGCAGCGATGGCGTCGATGCAGCGCTTCGGGCTGTTCCTTGGGGTGGGGCTGGTGTTCCTGCTGCTGTCTTCGCAGCTGGTGGCGGTGCTACCGGCGAATGTGCTGTTGGGGATGATCGGTGCGCCGGTGGTGTTGTTCTGCGTGATGCAACTCGCCGGTTGGAAGGCGCATCTGCCCAATGGCCCGAGCCGCCCCATCGAGGCGGCGGTTGGCGCAATCGCCGGGTTCCTCGGTGGCATGTCAGGGGTCTGGGGGCCGCCCGTGGTGGCCTATCTGACGGCGATCGACACGGAAAAGCGCGAACAGGTGCGGGTTCAAGGGGTCATCTACGGGCTGGGCGCGGTGGCGCTGACCGGCGCGCATGTCACTTCGGGAGTGCTGAACGCACAGACCGCCCAATTCTCTGCGCTGCTGCTGATTCCGGGACTGACCGGCATGTGGCTGGGCATGAAGGTGCATGACCGCATCGATCAGGCGCTGTTTCGCAAGATGACGCTGTGGGTGCTGCTGCTGGCGGGGTTGAACCTGCTGCGCCGCGCCCTGATGGGTTAATAGCGCGGATCGTCCAGCGCGTCGGGGAACCGCCGTGGCATCAGCGATTGCTGGAACCATTGCACAAAGCTGTAGATCGAAAACACCGGCAGCCCGGTGACCCGCCGCACATCCGCCGCGTAAGGCACCATATTGGTGCATTCCAGCACGATCGCGCCCAGCTCTGGGTGCGCCGCGTGAAAATCCCGGGCTGCGTCGATCATGTCGGCGCGGCAGACGGCAAAGTCGATCTCGGGCTC
Organism: Citreicella sp. C3M06; assembly: GCF_018860705.1. Taxonomy (GTDB): domain Bacteria; phylum Pseudomonadota; class Alphaproteobacteria; order Rhodobacterales; family Rhodobacteraceae; genus Salipiger. Next base: position 169,561 of record NZ_JAHKQA010000007.1, on the reverse strand, counting down.
ATCCCCAAGGATCGCCCGGGTGAACTCTCGCCCGCCCTCGGTGCCCCAGACGGGCGTATCGAGCGGCACGTTCGCCGCCGCCAAATGCCGGTTGGTCAGCGTGGATTTCGAGATCGTCAGAATGCCCGCCCGCTTGCCCGGCGGCAGCATCGCCTGCACCATCGGCACCTGCATCAGCGACGAGGTCGCGACCGGCACCGGCACGGCGCGGGCGATCTTATCCTGCACGATGGCCAGAAAGCCGCAATTGGTGGTGATGCCGTCGCAGCCATGCGCCACCAGATCCTGCGCCTGTTCGATGAACAGATCCACCAGAACCCGCGCATCCTGCCGCACCACCTTGTCGGGCGAGGCGCCGCGCACCACCCGGTATTGCACCGGAAAAGGCCATGTCAGCGCGTTGCCCATATCGCCGGGAATGCGCGGAAAGCGCGTTTCCAGCATCAGAATGCCAAGGGTCGCGCCAAAGACGGTCTTGCCGCCGCGGGTTGTCTGCATGGTGCCGGGCCTTTCTGCTTCGCCCCGGCAGAACGCGCGCGCCTCGCGGCCTTGTCAAGAGCGTCAGAACGCCTGCGCCGCCTTCACCGCGCGCTTCCATGCCGCGTATTTGTCCTCGCGGGTGGCGTCGTCCATCGCAGGGTCGAACTGGCGCTCCAGCTCCCATGTCTTGGCGAAGCCGTCCATGTCCGGGTAAAGACCCGCCCGTTGGCCCGCCAGCCACGCCGCGCCCATGGCGGTGGTCTCCAGCACCTTGGGCCGGTCGACAGCCGCCCCGGTGATATCGGCAAGGAATTGCATGGCGAAATCGCTGGCGCTCATGCCGCCATCGACCCGCAGCGTGGGATCGTCGGCATCGGATGACCAGTCGGCGTGCATCGCATCCAGCAGATCGCGGGTCTGGTAGCCGACCGATTCCAGCGCGGCGCGGGCCATTTCGGCAGGGCCGCTGTTGCGGGTCAGGCCAAACACCGCCCCCCGGCATTCGGCGTTCCAGTAGGGCGCGCCAAGCCCGGTGAAGGCCGGCACCATGACAAGCGACTGCGACGGATCGGCGCTTTGCGCCAGCGGCTGGGATTCAGACGCGCTGCGGATGATCTTCAGCCCGTCGCGCAGCCATTGCACCACCGCGCCGGCAATAAAGATCGACCCTTCCAGAGCATAGGTCCGCTTGCCATCGAGCTGATAGGCGATGGTGGTCAGCAGCCGGTTCTTCGATGTCACCATCTCGTCCCCGGTATTGAGCAGCGCGAAACACCCCGTCCCATAGGTGGATTTGAGCATTCCGGGCCGGAAACACGCCTGCCCGATTGTCGCCGCCTGCTGATCGCCGGCGATGCCCAGAATCGGGATCTCGGCCCCGAACAGATCCGCCCGCGCCATGCCGAAATCGGCGGCGCAATCCTTGACCTCGGGCAGCATCGACATCGGGATGCCCAGCATCTCGCACATGGTCGAGGACCAGCGCCCGTGGCGAATGTCATACAGCATGGTGCGCGCGGCGTTGGTGGCATCGGTCACATGCACATGGCCTTCGGTGAGGTTCCAGACCAGCCACGAATCGACGGTGCCAAAGGCCAGCTCGCCCGCTTCGGCCCGCGCCCGCGCGCCCTCGACATTGTCGAGCAGCCAAGCAACCTTGGTGGCCGAGAAATACGGGTCGAGCAGCAGCCCGGTCTTGCGGGTCACCGTTTCCTCATGGCCCTGCGCCTTGAGCTTCTTGCAGAAATCGGAGGTCCGCCGATCCTGCCAGACGATGGCATTGTGGATTGGCTTGCCGGTCTTGCGATCCCAGACCAGCGTAGTTTCGCGCTGGTTGGTGATGCCGATGCCGGCAATGTCACGCGCTTTGACGCCATGCTTTTCCATCACCCCCCGGCAGGTGGCCGCCGTGCTGGTCCACAGATCCATGCAATCATGTTCGACCCAGCCTGAATCGGGGTAATGCTGGGTGAATTCTTCCTGACTGACGGCGGCGATCTTCAGAGTCTCGTCAAACAGGATCGCCCGGCTCGACGTGGTGCCTTGGTCGATGGCGAGTATATAGCTCATTGCGGTCTCCCCCCTTCAGACCCGTGCGCGACGGGCATCCATATAGTCCCCAAGCCGTGCCAGCCCCTCCTCGGGCATCGACAGGCCAAGCTTGGTGCGTCGCCACAGCACGTCCTGCGGCGTGCGGGCGTATTCGCGATCCATCAGCCAGTCTACCTCGGCGGCGGTCAGGGTGGCGCCGAAATCCTCTCCAAGCGCCTCGGCCCCGGTCGACACCCCAAGGATCGCCCGCGCGTCGGTGCCATAGGTTCGCATCAGCCGCCTCGCCCAGCGCTGATCAAGGAACGGATGTGCCTCGCGCAGCGATGCGATCAGCGCAGCCACCCCGTCGACCGGGAAATCGCCGCCGGGCATCGACGCCTCGGCGGTCCATTTTTCGGTGCTGCGCCCGAGCGCGGCGTCGATCTTGTCGAGCGCGCTTTCGGCAAGGCGGCGATAGGTGGTGATCTTGCCGCCAAACACGTTGAGCATCGGCGCGCCGCCGCTCGCCTCGACCTTGAGCGTGTAGTCCCGCGTCGCCGCCGTGGCGCTGCTGGCGCCGTCGTCATATAGCGGGCGCACGCCGGAATAGGTCCAGACCACATCCGCATCGCTCAGCTGCTGCTTGAAGTAATGATTGGCGAAATTGATCAGGTAGGATTGCTCTTCGGGGGTGCAGACCGGTGCCTCGTTGGCATCCGTGTGCTCGGCGTCGGTGGTGCCGATCAGGGTGAAATCCTGTTCATAAGGGATGGCAAAGATGATCCGCCCATCGGTGCCCTGAAAGAAATAGCACTTGTCGTGATCGTAAAGCTTACGCGTGACGATATGCGAGCCGCGCACCAGCCGTACGCCTTCGCGCACGTTCAGATGCACCTTTTCGTGAATGATGTCGCCAACCCACGGCCCGCCCGCGTTGATCAGCATCTTGGCATAGCGGGTCTGCGTCGCGCCAGTTTCTGTGTCCTGCAAGTCGATCCGCCACTGCCCGTCTTCGCGGGCGGCAGAGACCACCTTGGTGCGGGTCAGGATCTGCGCGCCCCGCGCTTCGGCGTCGCGGGCATTGAGCACCACGAGCCGCGAATCCTGTACCCAGCCATCGGAATATTCATAGGCCGTCTCGAACCGGTCCTGTAGCGGCGCGCCCTCGGGGGCGCTGCGCAGATCCAGCCGCGCCGTTCCGGGCAGGATCTTGCGCTTTCCCAGATCGAGATGGTCGTACATGAACAGCCCGAGCCGGATCAGCCACGCCGGGCGCCGCCCCTTCATCCACGGCATCACCGTGGTCAGCAGCTTTGAGGTGGGCGTGTCGTTTTCAAAGCGCATCGAGGGATGATAGGGCAGCACGAACCGCATCGGCCAGGCGATGTGAGGCATGGCGCGGATCAGCACCTCGCGTTCGGCCAGCGCTTCGTGCACGAGGCGGAATTCGAAATACTCCAGATAGCGCAGCCCGCCGTGGAACAGCTTTGTCGACGCCGACGAGGTCGCCGAGGCCAGATCGTTCATCTCGGCCAATGTCACGCTATAGCCGCGCCCGACCGCATCGCGGGCAATGCCGCAGCCATTGATGCCGCCACCGATGATGAAAAGATCGCTCGGATCCGTGGTCTGGACACTCACGCGCGCCTCCTTTCGATTGTTGCACATCCTTGATGCCAAGCGCGGGCGCCGGTCACAACTGCCGCACGCAGGATTTCGCAGGTTCGCGCCGCGATCTAGCCCGCAGCGCGCGACAATCGAGCCCTGCCGTCGCGACGGCATGCCACGCGGGCCTGTGTCTTGACACTCCGGGGCCTGCCGCCCATGAAGCCGAGGCGCATTTTGCGCATCAGACTGCGTGAAATCAGGGGCTGAGCTTCATGGCGAAAGAGAAAGAACAGGGCGGCATCGTCGAGACCATCAAGACGGTCGTCTATGCGCTGCTCATCGCAGGCATCTTCCGGACGCTGTTCTTTCAGCCCTTCTGGATTCCGTCCGGGTCGATGAAGGACACGCTGCTGATCGGCGATTTCCTGTTCGTCAACAAGATGACCTATGGCTATTCCTACGCCTCCTGCCCGTCGATCCGCCTACCGCAGATCGGCATCGACATCGACGCCAAGGACCTGTGCGGCTGGATGGGCGAAGACGGGCGGTTCCTTGGATCGGAGCCGGAGCGCGGCGATATCGTGGTGTTCCGCCACCCGGTGCACGGCTCGGATTTCATCAAGCGCCTGATCGGCCTGCCGGGAGACCGGATTCAGGTCAAGGAAGGGCTGCTCTATATCAATGACGAGCCGGTCAAGGTCGAGCCGAACGGCCTGTTCACCGAAACCGCCGCACCGCAGGGCCCGCAGCAGCTGCGCCCACGCTGCGCAAACGGGCCGGTCGGCACCGGCGGGCTGTGCGAAAAGGAACGCCTGACCGAAACCCTGCCCAACGGCGTCTCGCACGACATTCTGAACATCGCGATGCAGGGGTCGGACAATACCGGCGTCTATACCGTGCCCGCCGGCAAGTATTTCATGATGGGCGACAACCGCGACAATTCTTCCGACAGCCGCGTGCCCAATGCTGCGGGCGGCGTCGGCTTCGTGCCCGCCGCGAACCTGATCGGCAAGGCATCGCGCGTGATGTTCTCGTCTTCGGGCCGCTCGATGCTGTACTTCTGGACCTGGCGGGCTGACAGGTTCTTCCACAAGCTGCAATGAAACGATCCGCTGAAATTGCCGCGCTCGAAGAGCGTCTTGGCCACCGCTTCAAAGATCCCGAGCGGCTGCGCCGCGCGCTGACCCATTCGTCGATGTCCTCGCCCGGGCGCGAGGACAACCAGCGGCTGGAATTTCTTGGCGACCGGGTGCTGGGGCTGGTGATGGCCGAGGCGTTGCTGGGCTCGGATCGCCGCGCCTCCGAGGGCCAGCTTGCCCCGCGTTTCAACGCGCTGGTGCGCAAGGAAGCCTGCGCCGAGGTCGCGCGCGACGTCGATCTGGGCGCGGCGCTGAAACTGGGCCGCTCCGAGATGATGTCGGGCGGGCGGCGCAAGATGGCGCTGCTGGGCGATGCGATGGAGGCGGTGATCGCCGCCGTCTATCTCGATTCGGGCTTCGACAGTGCCAAGGCGCTGATTCTGCGACTCTGGGCCGACCGGATCGACCGGGTCGAAGATGACGCGCGCGATCCCAAGACCTCGCTTCAGGAATGGGCGCAGGCGCGTGGCATGCCGCCGCCTCAATATGTCGAGGTGTCCCGCTCGGGCCCCGATCACGCGCCGGTGTTTACCATCGAATCCCGACTGGCCACCGGCGAGAGCGCACAGGCCACCGCCGGCGCCAAGCGCAAGGCCGAGCAACAGGCCGCTGCGGCGCTGCTGGCCGTGGTAAACGGTGATTGACCGGCTGTCAGGCAATGCTCTGGGCGCACTGTTCATGTGCGTCTCGATGTTTCTGTTCGCGGTCGAGGACGCGCTGTTCAAATCCGTGACCCCCGGCCTGCCGCCGGGCGAAGCGACGCTGATCTTCGGCGTCACCGCGACGGCGATCTACATTGCGCTGACCCTACACGCGCGCGAGCCGGTGCTGCACCCGGCGATCTTGCGCCCGACACTGCTGATCCGCACCTTTTTCGAGATCATGGGCCGCCTGTTCTTTGCGTTGGCGCTGGCCTGGACGCCGCTGTCGGTGACCTCGGCCATTCTTCAGGCCGCGCCGCTGGTGGTCACGGCGGGGGCGGCGCTGTTGCTGGGTGAGCGGGTCGGCCCGGCGCGCTGGATCGCCATGGCGATCGGCTTTGCCGGGGTCATCCTGATCCTGCGCCCCACCCCCGATGCGTTCCGAATCGATGCGCTGCTGGCGCTTGCGGGCATGGTCGGCTTTGCCATGCGCGATCTGTTCACACGGGCGAGCCCTCCGGCGGTATCGGCGAACCAGCTTGGCGTCATCGGCTGTTCGGTGATCATCGTCGCCGGGCTGATCATGCTGCCGTTCGATCCAGCCCCGCCGCGGATGCCCGAGGCGGGCGAGCTGTTGCGTCTTGTGCTGACCGGCAGCGTCGGCGCCGCCGCCTATTTCGCGCTGACCCGCGCCATGCGCGCCGGAGAGGTGTCGGTGGTGGCCCCCTTCCGCTATTCGCGGCTTCTGGTGGCTCTCGGCTTTGCCTACGTGTTCTTTGGCGAGCGCCCCGACCTATGGACCCTCGCCGGCGGGCTGTTGATCGTAACCAGCGGGATTTACACGCTGCTGCGGGCGCGTCAGCCCTTGCCTTCGCAGATCACCTGAATGGCGTTGCCGCTGCCGGGCGCCGACATCGAATTGTCCGCCGCCTGAATCGCGGCGCGGTTCTTTTGAATCCAGCTGCGGGCCTGACGGTCGCAGGCGTCCCGGTCCATGCCATCCTCGGCGCCCTTGATCGGGTAGGACTTGTAGCTGCCATCCATCTGCCGCGCGTGGATGGTTGGCACAAAAAGATCCTGAGCCAAGGCCGCACCCGCCATGGTCACAAGAATTGCTGCTGTCAAAAGTGGTTTCATACCCGCGCTCCTTGCGCAAAATGCCCCCGGCCCGCTGATCAAACACGACTCGGGTCCGGAGCGTTCCTGCAGATATGGTGTTGCACCGCGAAAAGCACTATGTGCTGACGGATCTTTCAGCATCGGACCCATCACATGACCGAAACCACACAAACCCGCGCCGGATTCGTCGCCCTCATCGGCGAGCCGAATGCCGGCAAGTCGACGCTGACGAACCGCATGGTCGGCGCGAAGGTGTCGATCGTGACCCACAAGGTTCAAACCACCCGCACCCGCATTCGCGGCGTCGCGATGGAAGGCGACAGCCAGCTGGTGTTCGTCGACACGCCCGGCCTGTTCAAACCGCGCCGCAGGCTCGACCGCGCCATGGTCAAGGCCGCGTGGGGCGGCGCCGCCGATGCCGACATCACTGTTCTGCTGATCGAGGCGCATCGCGGCGTGACCGACGGGGTGAAAGCCATCCTCGAAGGACTGGGCGAACTGCCCAAGGGCAGCAAGGTCGCGCTGGCGATCAACAAGATCGACCGGGTCGAAGCCCCGCGCCTGCTGGCCCTGACCCAATCCCTGAACGAAGCCTACCCCTTTGCCGAGACCTTCATGATCTCTGCCGAAAAGGGCCATGGCGTTGAGCAGCTGCGCAAATGGCTGGCGCAAGCCGTGCCCGCCGGTCCGTGGCTTTACCCCGAAGACCAGATCGCCGATCTGCCCATGCGCATGATCGCCGCCGAGATGACCCGCGAAAAGCTGACCCTGCGCCTGCATCAGGAACTGCCCTACCAGCTGACCGTCGAAACCGAAGCGTGGGAGGAACGCGAAGACGGCTCCGCCCGCATCGACCAGATGATCTATGTGTCGCGCGATGGCCACAAGGGCATCGTTCTAGGCAAGAAGGGCGAGACGATCAAGGCGGTGTCGCAGGCCGCCCGCGCCGACATCGAGGAATTCCTTGGCCGCAAGGTGCACCTGTTCCTTCAGGTCAAGCTGCGCGAAAACTGGCTCGAAGAGGCCGAGCGCTATTCCGAGATGGGGCTCGATTTCAAGGACGGCAACTGATTGGCGCGCCTGACCACGCGGTTCTGGGTCGATGCCTATCTTGCGCGGCTGTCGCTGGCCCTGATCCCGGCCTACGTCACGGCCCATGGCGATGACACCGCGGGCGCGGTGCTGATCAAGCTCGCCACGCTTGACGGCAAGGCCCGCGCCTTCACCCGCGGCTTTGATCTGATGACCGGTGCGCGCAACTGGACAGAGCTTGCCAGCGGCGACGAGCGCGAGGTCGATGCGGCCATCGCGCGCCAGCGTGGCTTTGACACCGACCTGTGGGTGATCGAAGTCGAAGACCGCCAAGGTCGCCATCTGCTGAACGAAGACGGCCTGTCAGAGTAAGTTCGCCCAATTTTTAGGTGGCCTGAAAAGAATGCTTGCCCGACTCAGCCGTTGCGCGTAGGTAGCCCTTGCTGACCTCTATCTTTGTCGACCTCTGTCTCCCTTCAAACGGCGTTCAGGCTATCGATCCAGACTGACAATGCCAAGCTGCCGCATGTTGCGGGCAGACTACCAAGGAGACATCACATGGCCACTGGCACCGTGAAATGGTTCAACACCACCAAAGGCTTCGGCTTCATCGCACCCGACAACGGCGGCAAGGACGTGTTCGTGCACATCTCTGCTGTTGAGCGCGCTGGCCTGACCGGCCTGCGGGACGACCAGAAGGTGACCTTTGACATCGAATCCGGCCGTGACGGCCGTGAGTCGGCGTCGAACCTCGCCCTCGCCTAAGCCATTCCCGCCCCTCGGGGCATCGGAATTGATGAACGCGGCCTCCATTCGGGGCCGCGTTTTGCGTTTCAGCGCATAAGGCACGTAGAGCAGCGGCTAGACCACACCCCCAGCGCACCACCAAGGCGCAGCCCGTTCTTTGGCGCGGCGATCAGCCACCACGGCACCGTCAGCGCCGGGATCAGCGCGAACAGCCCCCAGTTGGCAATGGCATCAAGCCCGCTCAGCGGCTTGGCCAGCAGCAGCCAGTAGACAACGCCGACGATCCCGATCCACAACGCCAGACCGCCCTGCCAGAACGCGACGCCACCTCCCGAAGCCGGCCGCCACCATCGCATTGGTCAAAATGGTGAATTACCGCGCCATGCCCCCCCCTTACCCGCAGGGCCATCTCACCGGGATGATCCACCGATGTGGCAAGAGATTGCGCCGCCACCCCACCAAGGGCGGACAGGGAAACCATCGGGGCGACAAGGCCCACGACCGGCATCATCGCAAAACCTCGCCCCAACTTGCAGGGTCTCGCAAGGCAATGGATAACAGACCGATGGACTGGCGCGACACCGGCATTCTTCTCAAGGCCCGCAAGCATGGCGAGACCTCGGCCATCCTGGAGGTCTTCACCCCGCAGCATGGCCGCCACCTCGGGGTGCTGCGCGGCGGCACCTCGCGCCGCATTGCGCCCAGCCTGCAACCGGGCGCGCAGCTCGATCTGACATGGCGAGCCCGCCTCGAAGACCACATGGGCGCCTTCACCGTCGAACCCCAACGCAGCCGCGCTGCCACCGCCATGGCAGACCGGCGCGCCCTTGCCGGGCTGAACGCGGTCACCGAGCTGCTGTGCTTCTGCCTGCCCGAACGCGAACCCCACCCCGCACTCTATCGCCGCACCGAAGCGCTGCTCGACCTGCTCGGCGAACAATCGCTCTGGCCGTTGGGCTATCTGCGCTGGGAACTGGCGCTGCTCGAAGACATGGGTTTCGGCCTCGATCTCACCTCCTGTGCCGTGACCGGCGCCAGCACCGGCTTGGTCTACGTGTCCCCCCGCACCGGTCGCGCGGTCTCTGCCGAGGGCGCGGGCGCGTGGGCCGACCGGCTGCTGCCCCTGCCCGCTGTCCTGCTTGGCGAAGGCGAGGCCAGCGATGCCGACATCCTGATCGCGCTCACCACCACCGGCCATTTCCTGCACAGCCACCTCGCCCCCGCGCTGCGCGACAAGCCACTGCCCGCTGCCCGCGCGGCCTGGATCGACCGTCTCGCGCGGGCCTGATGCCCCGGTTTCTTCTGGCCCGAAATATCCCGGGGGGAGCGCGCCCCGGCGCGCGAGGGGGCAGCGCCCCGATCTTATCGCCGAGACCGCAGAACTATCGCGAAACCTGTCCTTCCCCCGCCCTGCAAACCGCGCTAACACTCTGGGCATGCGCTGGACCCTGCCAAATACCCTCACCGCACTCCGTCTGCTCGCCGCGCCCGGCGTGGCGGTGCTGTTCCTGTATTTCTCGCGACCACTCGCCGACTGGTTTGCCCTGCTGCTGTTCATCAGCGCAGCCGTCACCGATTGGTTCGATGGCTACATCGCTCGCACATGGGCGCTGGAATCAAAGCTCGGCGCCATGCTCGACCCGATCGCCGACAAGGCCATGGTGCTCATCGCGCTGATGGTCATCGTCGGCTATTCCTCGATGTCACCCTGGCTGGTGCTGCCCGCCACGATGATCCTCTTCCGCGAGGTCTTCGTCTCGGGGATGCGCGAATTCCTCGGCAGTGTGGCCGGCACCCTCAAGGTGACCCGGCTAGCGAAATGGAAGACCACCTTCCAGATGGTCGCCATCGCCGTGCTGTTCGCCCAAGGCGTGTTTGAACATTACCTAGCCGTCAGCATCGAAGGTCTGAACACGGAAACCGTCAGCGCCATTCTCAACCGCGAGTCTGCGGATCTGCACGGCTTGCTGTGGAAGCAGCAGGGCATGGTCTACGCTGGCCATCTCGGGCTGACGCTGCTGTGGATCGCGGCCCTGCTGACCCTCATCACCGGCTGGGACTATTTCAACAAGGCCCTGCCCCACCTGAAAGACGGCAAATGATCGACGTGCTGTATTTTGCCTGGGTGCGCGAGCGCATCGGCCTGCCGAAGGAACGGATCGAGACATCGGCCACCACTGTTGCCGATCTTGTCGCCGAACTGCGCGAGCGCGAAGAGCGCTACGAGGCCGCCTTTGCAGACCTGTCCGCTTTGCGCGTCGCGCTTGATCAAGAGTTGAGCGATTTCGATGCCCCGCTGGCTGACGTGCGCGAGGTCGCCTTCTTTCCGCCGATGACCGGAGGCTGACATGGCCATCGATGTGCGCGTGCAGGACGCCCCTTTCGATTTTGGTGCCGAGGCGGATTCCTTTGCCGCGGGCCGTAGCGATCTTGGCGCGGTGGTAACCTTCACCGGCATCGTGCGCGACACCGATGGCGCGCTTGATGGCATGGAAATCGAGCACTACCCCGGCATGACCGAAAAGGCGCTGCAAAAGATCGCCGCCGAGGCCGAAGCGCGCTGGTCGCTTGGAGAGGTGCTGGTGATCCACCGCTTCGGCAAGCTGGCGGCCGGCGAGCGGATCATGATGGTCGCCACCGCCTCGGCCCACCGCGCCCATGCCTTCGAGGCCGCAGAGTACCTGATGGATTACCTGAAATCCCGCGCGCCCTTCTGGAAGAAGGAACGTGCAGGCGGTGCAGAGTCGTGGGTCGCCGCAAAGGATGCGGACGAGACAGCCCTGAAGCGCTGGTAGGCTGGACGTTTCCGGGTTTTGGTCATATCATTTGACCAATTCACGCCAACTCGGAGCCCGACATGCCCTTTCGCCCCGTGCAATCCGAGAAACTTAGCGCCGCCGTGGTGCGTCAGGTCGAAGAGCTGATCCTGCGCGGCATCCTGCGCCCCGGCGAACGGCTGCCGTCAGAGCGCGAACTGTCTGATCGACTGGGCGTGTCGCGCCCCTCGCTGCGCGAGGCCGTTGCCGATCTGTCTGACCGGGGGCTTCTGGTCGCACGGGCCGGTGCGGGGATCTTTGTCACCGAGGCCTTGGGCTCGGCGTTTTCCGAAACGCTCGTGCAGCTGTTCGCGCGTCATGACGAGGCGGTGTTCGATTACCTCGATTTTCGACGCGACATGGAGGGGCTTGCCGCCGAACGCGCCGCCACGCTGGGCACCGACACCGACCTGAAGGTCATCGACGCCTTGTTTGCCCAGATGGAGGCGGCCCATGGCAAGCGCAATCCCAATGACGAAGCGCGGCTCGACGCGGAATTTCACCTTGCGATCATCGAAGCCAGCCACAACGTCATGATGCTGCACATGATGCGGTCGATGTATCAGCTGCTGCGCGAGGGGGTGTTCTACAACCGGCAAGTGATGTTCAAGCAGCGCACCACGCGCGAGGCCTTGCTGGACCAGCATCGCGCCATCAATGTCGCGCTGCAGACGCGCGACCCGATTGCTGCCCGCGCGGCTGTCGAGGCACATCTGGCCTATGTGGAAACCGCTCTGTCGGCGGATCGCCGGGCGGAGCGGGATGAGGACATCGCGCGACAGCGCTATGAGAGGGTCAGGAGCCGGAGCTGATCCTCCTCGCCGCCAGCATTTGCCAGATACGTGATGTTTCCCCGAAGAGGGGGCCAGCCCCCTCGGCCTTGCGGCCTCACCCCCGGAGTTTACCCGGCAAGATGAAGGGCGAGGCCGCGCCTTGCTTCGCGTGGATTCGGGCTGGGCAGCGCGCCGCGCTCTGAAGGCGCGGCGCGATTTTTCAGGGCAGTTTATAGGCGATCACCGCGTCTCCGACGGGCGTGTGCATGAAGTGATGACCGCCGGGGCCGATCAGCACATATTGCTCGCCATCCACTTCATAGATGATCGGATTGGCCTGACCGCCCTGATCCATCACGTCCGACCACAAGGTTTCGCCGGTGGTCATGTCGATGGCGCGGAACAGGTTGTCGGTGGCGGCGCCGATGAAGATCAGCCCGCTTTTGGTGATCGCCGATCCGCCATTGTTCGGCGTACCGATCTTGAGCGGCAGCATGGAGGGAATGCCGAACGGCCCGTTGCGGCGCGCGGTGCCGATGGGCGTGTCCCAGAGTTGCTCGCCGGTTTCGAGGTCGACGGCGGTGATCCCGCCATAGGGCGGCCGCGTGCAGGGCATCCCTGTCAGTTCCGACTGCCAGCCCGCGTTGACCTGGATGCCATAGGGCGCGCCGACCTGCGGATCGCCTGCGCCTTCAGCGCCACCGGAGCCTTCGTTTCCGGTCTCGTTGATCGGCTTCCAGCCTTGGGCGTCGGCAGTTTCACGCGGCACGAGACGGTTGTAGTTCGGCACGTCGTTATAATTCATGATCATCAGGCCGCGCTCGGGATCGATTGCAACCGATCCCCAGTCATTGCCGCCATTGTAGCCGGGGTACTGGATATACCAGTCGGTCGAGGGCGGCGTCAGGTAGCCATCGTAGCGCGCCTGCCGAAAGCGGATACGGCAGAAGAGCTGGTCAATCGGGGTGAAGCCCCACATGTCCTTTTCGGTCAGATCCGGCTTGCGGATGTTGAAGAACTCGGACACCGGCTGGCTGTCGGCGATGAAATCGGGTTCGATGTCGCCTTGGGGCGGATCGGTGATCTCGCCCACCGGGGTGATCGGCTCGCCGGTTTCGCGATTCAGGATGTAGACATCGCCTTGCTTGGACGCCAGCAGGATGGCCTTTTGCCCCTGATAGTCGAGCAGGCTCGCCTGACTGCCAAGGTCGTAATCCCACACGTCATTGCGCACGGTCTGGAAGGTCCAGCGTTCCTCGCCCGTGGTGGCATCCAGCGCGACCAGCGAGGTGGCGTAGGCGTTTTCAGCCTCGGAGCGGTTGGAGCCGTAGTAATCCACCGACGAATTGCCGAGCGGCAGATAGACCATGCCCAGCTCTTCGTCGCCGGTGGCGGTGGTCCACATGTTGGGAGTGCCGCGGGTGTAGGTTTCGCCTTCGGGCGGGCCGTTCCGCATTTCGTCGGGCGCGGCGAGATCCCACGCCCATGCCAGTTCGCCGCTGCGCGCATCATAGCCGCGGACCACGCCCGAGGGGGCGTCTTCGGCTTGACCGTCCTTGACCTGCGCGCCGGTGATGACCACGCCGCGCACGATGGCGGGGGGCGCCGTCACTGCGTACCAGCCGGGCACCTTGTCGCCGATGCCCTCCCACAGATCGACGTTGCCGTTGTCGCCGAAATCGGCGCAGGGTTCGCCGGTTTGGGTGTCGACAGCGATCAGGCGGGCATCGAGGGTCGCTTCGATGACGCGGGTGGCGCAGGCGTCGCCCTCGGCTTTCTCGGGATCGGTCCAGACCGATACCCCCCGGCAGGTGGCACCATAGGGGATCGCCTCATTGGGCACCTCGGGATTGTAGCGCCAGTTTTCCTCACCGGTTTTCGCGTCGATCGAGATCAGGATGTTCATCGCAGTGCACATCAGCAGGTCGTCACCGACCTTGACCGGGGTGTTCTCGGGCGAATATTTGCCGCTGGCGGTGCCGCTGGGCAAATCGCCGGTGTGGAATACCCAAGCCCGTTCGAGCGAGCCGACGTTTTCGGGGGTAATCTGTTCGAGCGGCGAATAGCGCTGCGCCTTTTCGTCACCGCCCCAAGCGGGCCAGTCGGCCCCGGTCTGCGCGATGGCAACCGGCGGCGCGGCATTGCTCGCCTCGGTGTCGTCGGTGTCATCAGGCGCGATCACCGGGGCATCGGGGCTGGCCGGCGCCTGCTCGGGCGAAACGGGGGTCTCTTGGGCAAAACCCGGCGCGGCGGCCAGCGCGGCGCAAAGAGCCAGCGCGGAAAGGTTTGGCGAAGAAAGCTGGGTCATCTTCTGTCTCCTGAAGCTCAGAGGGGGCGGCGCTGGACGCGGCGGATGTTCGGCAGGCACAGCAGCAGCAGCAGCAGGATCACCGTCGGCGCGACCATGCGCGGCACCTGCGCCCACCAATCCGCGCCGACCTCCCACCACGACCAGACCAGCGTGCCGGCCCAGATCAGCAGGTAAATCCAGAGCGCTGCGACCTTACCGTGGTTCAGCAGGATGCCTGTCACGATCAGCCCGGCCCCGGCGATGGCGTAATACCAGCTGCCGCCCAGAACGATCAGGTAGACGCCCCCCCCGAACAACACGAGCCCGAACAACACGCAGACCCAGCCCAGCAACAGGACGCCCCAGCCGGGTCGCGAAAGCCTCTCCTCGCCCGCGGCGGAACTGTCGCTGCGGGTGTCGAATGTCGTGGTGGCCATGGCGACCTCCTCTTGGTGATTTGCATGCGATGAAGGGCAGAAGAACTGCCCCACAGGAACAAAATGAAGCCAGCCGTCGGAAGGTTCCCGCCGACGGCCAACATTCGCGCGGATTTTACGAATAACCAAGGGAAGCGCGCCGATACCGGGCACGGAACACAAAAAACCCGGGCGCAAGCGCCCGGGCAGTTGGTCACGAAAGGCTGATAAGGAAGGAGGAAATCAGCCCTTGGAGAACTCGGGGTAGGCTTCCATGCCCAGCTCGCCCATGTCGAGGCCGGTCATTTCTTCTTCGGCGCTGACGCGGATGCCCATCACCAGCTTGAGAACAAGCCATGTCAGACCAGAGGCGACGATGGTGAAGATGCCAACCACGACGATGCCGTAGAGCTGCGTGCCGAAGGTCGCGTCACCGTTGGTGAAGGCCACCGCGATGGTGCCCCAGATGCCGCAGACGAGGTGAACCGGGATGGCACCGACGACGTCGTCGATCTTCATCTTGTCCAGCATCGGGACCACGAACACCACGATGATGCCGCCGATGGCGCCGATCAGGGTCGCTGCGCCCAGCGTCGGGGTCAGCGGTTCAGCGGTGATCGACACGAGGCCGGCCAGCGCGCCGTTCAGCACCATGGTCAGGTCGGGCTTCTTGTACATGATCTGCGTCAGGATCAGCGCCGCAAGCGCACCACCGGCAGCAGCCGTGTTGGTGTTGGCAAAGATGCGCGACACGTCGGCCACATCACCCACGGTGCCCATCGCAAGCTGCGAGGCGCCGTTGAAGCCGAACCAACCGAGCCACAGGATGAACGTGCCAAGCGTTGCAAGGGTCAGGTTCGAACCGGGCATCGGGACGGTCATGCCATCCTTGTACTTGCCGATACGCGGACCAAGGATCAGCGCGCCGGTCAGAGCCGCCCAGCCACCGACCGAGTGCACAACCGTGGAACCAGCGAAATCAAGGAAGCCAGCTTCGTCAAGGAAACCGCCGCCCCACTTCCAGGACGCCTGAAGCGGATAGATGATCGCGGTCAGCACGATCACGAAGATGAGGAACGGCCACAGCTTGATACGCTCGGCCAGAGTGCCCGAAACGATCGACGCGGTGGTGGCGCAGAACATCAGCTGGAAGAAGAAATCCGACCCGGTCGAGGCATAGCTGTAATCGTCGGCCGCATCTGCGGTCACGCCAACGGCTTCCAGCACGCCGGGGCCCCAGACGCCCGAAATCACGCCATCCATCGACCATGTGCCCAGCGGGTACATCAGGTTGTAACCGATCAGGTAGTAAAAGATCGCGGCCAGCGAAAACAGCGCGACGTTCTTCATGCACTGCATGGCAACGTTCTTGGAGCGCACGAGGCCCGCTTCGAGCATCGCGAAACCTGCCGCCATGAAGAAAACGAGGAAGCCGCCGACAAGAAAGAGAAGCGAATTGAGGATGAAGACTGTGTCGGTCGCCGCGTTCACGCCTGCGACGGGGGCGTCATCCTGTGCCAGGCCCAGTGTCGGCAGCGCGATCAGCGCGGCAACCGGGGCAAGTACCTTGAGAAATTTCATGTTCCTGATGTCCCTTGTATCCTGATGTCCCGAAGGATCAGATCGCGTCCGCGTCGGTCTCACCGGTGCGCACGCGTACCGCCTGTGCCACGTCCAGCACAAAGATCTTGCCGTCACCGATCTTGCCGGTTTGCGCGGTCTTGGTGATCGTCTCGACGACCTGATCGGCCATCGACGCGGCGACCACGATCTCAAGCTTGATCTTCGGCACGAAGTTCACCGCATATTCGGCGCCACGATAGATTTCGGTGTGACCGGACTGCGAGCCGAAGCCCTTGATTTCGGTCACCATCATGCCGCGAACCCCGATACCGGTGAGCGCCTCGCGCACCTCTTCGAGCTTGAACGGCTTGATCGTCGCAATGATCAGTTTCACCTTGGTCCCTTTCGTTTGGCAGACCGCTGCCTGCATCCCATGGGCAGAAAGACGCCGCGTCAGCGCGATTAGAAGTCGGGGGGGCTTGCAAGCCCCGCGACCCCACCCATGATGCACAAGATGTAACCAGAAAATCAGCAAACGCACAAAAATACAGCTTCCTAAAAAGACGATAATGTGACCCTTTCTGCGTCTACATCCCGACGCAAAACCGTTAACCTATGACAAAAGAGACAAGGCCGGGCAGGTACAGATGAGTGATTCAGGCCGGGGCAAGGGTCGGCTGGTGGCAGAGCGCCGATATTCCAGCAAAACAACCCAAAAGCCCCAGAAAACCGCAAAGAAACCCACGGCAAAGCGACGCCCCCGCAAGGCGGCGCCGCGACGGCGTGGCGGCATCTCGGGCTTCATTCTCGGCATCTTCCGCTGGGTCTTTGGCCTGATCTGGACCGTGGTCTGGCGGGTGACGGCGGTGATTGCCCTGCTTGTTGGGCTTGGCGTTGGCTATTTTTACAGCACCCTGCCACCGCTCGAGTCGCTGCTAGACGGGCGGGCGCGCGGGTCGGTCACCCTGCTCGACCGGCACGACCAGATCTTTGCATGGCGCGGCGATCAGTTCGGCGGGCCGGTGACGGCGGACAGCGTGTCGAAACATCTCAAGAATGCGGTGATCGCGACCGAGGACAAGCGGTTCTACCAGCATTTCGGTGTCTCGCCGCGCGGTGTCGCCGGGGCGATCCGCATCAACCTCTCCGAAGGGCGCGGGCCGCTGTCGGGCCATGGCGGCTCGACCATCACGCAACAGACCGCCAAGCTGCTCTGCGTCGGTCAGGAATACGATGCATCGGTCTGGAAGACCGAATCCGCCTACCTGTCGGATTGCCGTCAGGGATCGCTGGCGCGCAAGGGCAAGGAAGCGCTTTACGCCCTCGCGATGGAGCTGAAGTATTCCAAGGACGAGATCCTCTCGATCTATCTCAACCGCGCCTATATGGGCGGCGGCGCCTATGGGGCCGAGGCCGCATCCGAGCGCTATTTTTCGAAACACGCGGGCGAGCTGAATGCGCAGCAAGCGGCGATGCTGGCCGGCCTGCTGACCGCCCCGTCGACCTTGTCGCCGACCAACAACCTTGAACGCAGCCAAGGGCGCGCGGCCACCGTGCTGCGGCTGATGCGCGAACAGGGTTACCTGACCGCCGAACAGGAGGCCGCCGCGCAGGCAAACCCGGCCACCCTGTCGGACGAGGCCGAGCGCAAGCTGGGCGGCTATTTCGCCGACTGGGTGATCGACACGCTTCAGGACAACCCGATCACCGCCGACACCACCGAAGACGTGGTGATCAATACAACGCTCGACCCCAAGCTTCAGCGCGCCGCCGAGGCCGCAATGAACAAGGTCTACAGCGAAAAGGTGACCAAGCCCGGCTCGGTGGTCGAAGCGGCGATCGTGGTGATGTCGTCGGATGGCGCGGTGCGTGCCATGGTCGGCGGCAAGAAGACCGGCGTTTCGGGCGTGTTCAACCGCGCCACGCAGGCCAAGCGGCAGACCGGCTCCAGCTTCAAGCCGTTCATCTACGCCACCGCGCTCGACATCGGCTATTCGCCCTATGACACCGTCGTCGACGAGCCGTTCTGCATGAACATTCCCGGCTCGGGTCAATGGTGCCCCAAGAATTACACCAACAATTTCAAGGGCCGGGTGACGCTGACTCAGGCGCTGGAAAATTCGCTGAACATCCCGGCGGTGAAGATCTCGGAATCCGTCGGGCGCGATCTGGTGCAGAAGGTGGCGAACGGGTTCGGCATCCGCTCGGATCTCAACGACAGCCCGGCGATGGCACTTGGCACCTCCGAGGCGTCGCTGCTGGAAATGACCGGCGCCTATGCCGGGTTCCTCAACGGCGGGTCCGCCGTGCTGCCCTACGGGTTGCGCCAGTTGCGCCTGAAGGGCGACAACGAGGTGCTGGTGGGCTCGGGCGGCGGCATCCGCGAACGGGTGATCCAGCCCGAAGCGGCGGGCCAGCTGATCTGGATGATGGAAAAGGTGGTGAGCGAAGGCACCGGTCGCCGCGCCAAGCTGCCCGATGGGCGGCCTGCCGCGGGCAAGACCGGCACCTCGAACGATGCGCGTGATGCGTGGTTCATCGGCTTTACCGCCGATTACGTGGTCGGCGTCTGGATGGGCAACGATGACAACTCTCCGCTGTCCGGCGTTACCGGGGGCGGGCTGCCCGCCGATATCTGGCGCGAGACCATGACTCGCGTCTCCGAGGGGCTGCCGATCTCTCCGCTGCCCACGATCGCGCCCAAGGAGCCCGCGCCGCAGGTGGCGCAGCCCGCGCCCGCGCCGCAGCCGGCCCCCGCGCCAGAACGGCAGCGCCGCGACAACATCATCCAGCAGGTGCTGCGCGACCTGCTGGGCGGCGGCTGACGCCACGCTTGCGCGCGCGGGGGCTGGCATTCGCCGCCCTCGCGCGCTCTAATCACCCGTGACGCGGAGGAGCCCAGAGCATGAGCGTGAAAGAGATCTTCGAGACGATGGACTACGGCCCCGCCCCCGAATGCGCCGCCGAGGCCCTGACATGGCTGGTGGATCAGGGCGCCCGCTTTGGCCATTTCATCGACGGCAGCTTCACCGAGCCGGGCACCCTGTTCGACTCCCGCAACCCGGCGACGGGCGAGGTGCTCGCCTCGCTCACGCAGGCCACTCAGGATGATGTCGACAGCGCCGTCGCAGCCGCCCGTCAGGCGCAGCCCGGCTGGGAAGACATCGGCGGCGCGGCCCGCACCCGATTTATGTATGCGCTGGCGCGACTGTTGCAGAAACATGCCCGGCTACTGGCGGTTCTGGAGACGCTCGACAACGGCAAGCCGATCCGCGAATCGCGCGATATCGACGTGCCGCTGGCGGTGCGGCATTTCTACTACCACGCCGGCTCTGCCCAGCTGATGGACAGCGAAATGGACGGGCGCGCCGCCATGGGCGTCTGCGCCCAGATCGTGCCGTGGAATTTCCCGCTGCTGATGCTGGCATGGAAGGTCGCCCCGGCGCTGGCGATGGGCAACACCGTGGTGCTCAAACCCGCCGAATGGACCTCGTTGAGCGCGCTGCTGTTTGCCGATCTGTGCCGTCAGGCTGGGCTGCCCGATGGCGTGGTCAATATCGTCACCGGTGACGGCGCGGTGGGCGAGATGCTGGTGCGCGCCGACGTCGACAAGATCGCCTTTACCGGCTCGACCGAGGTTGGCCGCGCCATCCGCACCGCCACCGCGGGCAGCGGCAAGGCGCTGACGCTCGAGCTGGGCGGCAAATCTCCCTACATCGTGTTCGAGGACGCCGATCTGGACAGCGCCGTCGAAGGGCTGGTCGATGCGATCTGGCTCAATCAGGGGCAGGTCTGCTGCGCCGGTTCGCGCCTGCTGGTGCAGGAAGGCATCGCCGAGCGCTTTTACGCCAAGCTGCGCGCCCGGATGGATACGCTGCGCATCGGCAATCCGCTGGACAAATGCATCGACGTCGGCGCGATCATCGACCCCGAGCACCGCCAGCGCATCGCCCGGATGATCGGCAGCGAGGGCGACATCCATCAGACCCTCCCCTGCCCCGAGGGCTGCTATTTCCCGCCGACGCTGATCACCGGCCTCTCCTCCGCGCATCCGCTGATGCAGGACGAGATCTTTGGCCCGGTGCTGGTCGCCGCCACCTTCCGCACGCCCCAAGAGGCGGTGCAGCTGGCCAATGACACCCGCTATGGCCTTGCCGCCAGCATCTGGTCGGAGAACATCAACACCGCGCTGGATATCGCCCCAAAGCTGGCGGCGGGCGTGGTGTGGATCAACGGGTCCAACATGTTCGACGCCGCCGTGCCCTTTGGCGGGCTGCGCGAAAGCGGCTTCGGGCGCGAAGGCGGTCCCGAAGGGCTTGCCGCCTACACCCGCCCTGTGCGCACGCGCGAACCGCTGACGCCCATCGCGCCCTTTGCCGGCAGCAACGCCGACCCGCAGCCGGTGGACCGCACCGCCAAGCTGTATATCGGCGGCAAGCAGGTGCGCCCCGACGGTGGCCATGCGTCGGGTATCTACGATGCCGAAGGCCGCCTGATCGGTCAGGCCCCAATCGCCTCGCGCAAGGATATCCGCAACGCGGTCGAGGCGGCGCGCGGCGCCTCCGGCTGGGCCAACGCACCTGCGCACACCCGCGCGCAGGTGCTGTATTACATCGCGGAAAACCTGCAGGCACGCGCCGACGCCTTTGCCACGCTCAGCGACCGGCTGACCGGCATGGCGCGCGGCGCCGACGAGGTGTCGCTTGCGGTGGACCGGCTGTTCACCGCCGCCGCATGGGCCGACAAATATGACGGGCGCATCGCGCAGGCCCCTCTACGCGGCGCGGCGCTGGTGATGCGCCAGCCCTGCGGCGTCATCGGCGCGCTGTGCCCCGACGAGGCGCCGCTTCTGGGGCTGGTGTCGGTCATGGCGCCTGCCATCGCGATGGGCAACCGGGTGGTGCTTGTCGCCTCGCAGCCCTTCCCGCTGGCGGCACTGGAATTCACGCATATCCTCGAAGGCTCGGACGTGCCGGGCGGGGTGGTCAACATCCTCACCGGCCCGCATGCCGATCTTGCCCCCACGCTGGCGCAGCACATGGATATCGACGCGGTCTGGAGCTTTTCCGGCGCCGATGTCAGCCAGCCCATCGAACAGGGCGCGGCAGGCTCGCTCAAGCGCAGCTGGGTCAACGACGGGCGCGCCCGCGACTGGTGGGGCCCCGAAGGCACAGGCCCCGAATTCCTAGAACAGGCCACCGAGTGCAAATCGGTCTGGATTCCCTGGGGCGCGTAGGGTATGGCCCCGCAATCGGCGATGGACCGCCAAGACAGAAGCTCCTGACCTTGCGGCAGAATCGGGCAGATGCAACGCATTCTGCCTTTCCCGCAGGCGTGCGCTGGCCGGTCATCATTGAGAATTTACATCCGGGATGTTATCTTGTCCCTACGCCCGGCGCCGGGGTGACTTTCGGCGCTTGTCTAGAAGGAGGACGATGTCCTGTCACTTAACGCGAACGCGGCGCATGCCGCTGAGCCGGGGCTGGCGATGAACAGCGCGCCCCAATCCGAGGTCACCGGCGAGCAGATTCTCGCGGCGATCCTCACCAGTCTCGACGACATGAAGGCCGAGGAAATCGTGCAGATCGATCTGCGCGGCAAGACTGCTGTCTGTGATCAGATGGTGATCTGCTCGGGCCGATCGTCGCGCCAGGTCGCGGCCATCGCCGACAAGGTGGCCGAGGATCTCAAGCATCAGCTTGGCGTCATGTCCAAGATCGAGGGCCAGGACACCGGCGACTGGGTGCTGATCGACACGGGCGATGTCATCGTTCATGTCTTCCGCCCCGAGGTGCGGGAGTTCTATCAGCTTGAAAAGATGTGGGGTCCGCTCGGCCGCATCGCCAGCGCCTGATCGGCAAGACCTGAAAGGCCGCCCATGCGTGTGCATCTGTGCGTCGTGGGGCGGCTGCGGTCTGGCCCTGAAAAACCGCTGGTCGACGACTATCTCAAGCGCTTCGATCGAACCGGGCGCGCGTTGGGTCTTGGCCCGGCGCGCCTGATCGAAGTCGACGACCGCAAGGGCGGCGGCATGGCGGGCGAGGCCGAGCTGTTGCGCCGCGCCCTGCCGTCCGGCGCCCGGCTCTGCGTTCTTGATGAACGCGGCGCGGTGATGAGCTCGCCCGATTTCGCCCGAAAACTCGGCACTCTGCGCGACACCGGCACGCAGGATCTGGCCTTTGTCATCGGCGGGGCCGATGGTATCGACCCTGCGCTGCGTGCCGAATCGGATATGGCGCTGTCTTTCGGGCAAATGGTCTGGCCGCACATGCTGGTGCGGGTCATGTTGTGCGAACAATTGTACCGCGCTGCCTCGATTCTGGCCGGAAGCCCCTACCACCGCGCCTGAGGCGCAGCATTTCCCGGCCATTTTCCGCCGAAGCACAACCCTGTTTGGCGAAGTTCCGCCGCCGCCGGGCGCGCGGTATCTGGCCACCATTGCCACCGGCAATCCCCGTGATCTAGCTCTCATTTAGGGACGTGTCACGCTGCCCACGGGCGCGCTCCTCTGGTCCGGCAAGCCTGTCCCTATGCGGCCCGCCCGAGGCCGTTTACGGCCGGTTCAGATTCCACGCCCCGGAGAGCCACCCAACTCTCCGGGGTTTCTTTTTTCAGGTGTAGGCGTACCAGAGCAGGCCCGCCCCCAGCAGCACGCGG
This sequence comes from Citreicella sp. C3M06, assembly GCF_018860705.1. Taxonomy (GTDB): domain Bacteria; phylum Pseudomonadota; class Alphaproteobacteria; order Rhodobacterales; family Rhodobacteraceae; genus Salipiger. Next base: position 146,750 of record NZ_JAHKQA010000007.1, on the reverse strand, counting down.
TAGATGACATAGGGCGTGAAGCTGACCGATTGCAGCAGCTTCATCATCAGCGTCAACGCCGCCAGTGCCGCGCCAAAGGCAAAGATCGCGCCGATCAGCCCGTCGATGGCCACCTGCGCATCGGCCTGTCCGGCCACATCCGCCGCCAGCAGCACGCCGGAGGCAAGGATCGTCGGGATCGACATCAGCATCGACAGCTTGGCCGCATCGTGCCGTGTGTAGCCCATGAAGCGCCCGCCGGTGATGCAGATGCCCGACCGCGACGTGCCGGGAATCAGCGCAAGCATCTGCCACAGACCCATTTTCAGCGCCTGCATCGGCGTCCAGTCGGCCTCGGTCCTGACCTCGGCGCCCTTCTGATCTGCCCACCAGAGTACCAGCCCGAAGCCCAGCATCGTCCAGCCGATCACCGCGACCGAGCGCAGCTGCTCGTCGAGGCCGGTGACCTTGAGCACCAGTCCGGCGATCACCACCGGGACGGTCGCGATCGCCAGACCGAGCGCCAGCTTTGCGCCCGGCGTTTCGCGGCGCCCACGCAGCAGATCGACAAGGCCCAACAGCGCCATCCGCACATCGGACCAGAAATACAGGATCACCGCCGCCAGCGTGCCCAGATGCACGGCAACATCGATGGCGAGACCCTGATCCGCCATGCCTGTCAGGCTTGGCAGCAGGATCAGATGCCCCGACGAAGAAATAGGCAAGAATTCGGTGATTCCCTGGATCAGCGCCAGTAGGATCAGTTGCAGCATTGGCATGGGGAGGTTCCTGCGACTAGGCTTTTTAAACTCTGTAAATCTGTGCGCAGTATCGCGACAGAAGGTCAATACCTCCGATCCGGACCTTTTTTCACCCGGTTTCGCGCCGAATTCACCTGCCCAAGGCAAAATAATGCGAATATAGGTCAGCACTTGTGACTTTTATTCCATTTCGCCTTTGTATATGACCCTCCTTGACCAAGGACTTGTTCGGAGACCCAGGAATATGGCGAAGCAGCCGATGCTCAAATTCGTGAAGATCTCGCGGGACATGCCCGAAAAGCGGGATGCAGAGGCCCGCAACACGGACTTCGACGAAATCTATGCCGGTTTCGCCGAGGCCAAGGCCGCAGAACAGGCCAGCCGCTGCTCGCAATGCGGCGTGCCCTATTGCCAGAGCCACTGCCCGCTGCACAACAACATCCCCGACTGGCTGAACCTGACCGCCACCGGACGCCTCGAAGAAGCGTACCAGCTGAGCCAGTCCACCAATACTTTCCCCGAGATCTGCGGCCGCATCTGCCCGCAGGATCGTCTGTGCGAAGGCAATTGCGTCATCGAGCAGTCGGGCCACGGCACCGTCACCATCGGCGCGGTTGAAAAATACATCACCGACACTGCGTGGGAAAAAGGCTGGGTCACCCCGGCCGCCCCGGCGGTCGAGCGCCGCGAGAGCATTGGCATCATCGGCGCGGGTCCGGGCGGGCTTGCGGCGGCGGATGTGCTGCGCCGGGCCGGTGTGCAGGTCACCGTCTATGACCGCTACGATCGTGGCGGCGGGCTGCTGACCTACGGCATCCCCGGCTTCAAGCTGGAAAAAGACGTGGTGATGCGCCGCATCAAGCAGCTTGAAGACGGCGGCGTGCGCTTTGTCTTTAACTGCAACGTCGGCGAGACCCTGTCCTTTGAGGATATTCGCGATCAGCACGATGGCGTGATCATCGCAACCGGTGTCTATAAATCGCGCGATCTGCGCGGTCCGGGCGCGGGCGCCAAGGGCATCGTCAAGGCGATCGACTATCTGACAGCGTCGAATCGCGCGTCGAATTTCGGCGACACCGTCCCCGAATTCGAAAGCGGCGAGCTGAATGCCAAGGGCAAGAAGGTTGTGGTGATCGGCGGTGGCGACACCGCGATGGATTGCGTGCGCACCGCGATCCGTCAGGGCGCGACCTCGGTCAAATGCCTGTACCGTCGTGACCGTGCCAATATGCCCGGCAGCCAGCGTGAAACCCAGAATGCCGAAGAAGAAGGCGTGATCTTCGAATGGCTGACCGCGCCGAAGGGCTTCAAGGGCGACACCGTCGAGGCGGTGATCGTCGAAAAGATGCGCCTCGGCCTGCCCGATGCCACCGGGCGCCAGTCGCCCGAGGTGATCGAAGGCTCGGATTATGAAGAACCCGCCGATCTGGTGATCAAGGCGCTGGGTTTCGAGCCCGAAGAGCTGCCGAGCCTCTGGGGCACACCCGAGCTGGAAGTGACCCGTTGGGGCACCATCAAGGCCGAGTTCACCAGCGGGCGCACCTCTCTGCCGGGCGTTTACGCGGTGGGTGACATCGTGCGTGGTGCCTCGCTCGTCGTCTGGGCGATCCGCGACGGGCGCGACTGTGCCGAGCATGTGCTGAGCGATCTCGACAAGCAGGCGGTGATCGCAGCGGAGTGACACCGGGCTGTCGCATCGCCCGCGCAGAGTTCGCCAGTTGAGCGCACCGCGCGCGGCGGATCAGGAGGCATCATGACGGAACGAACAGGCGGCTGCCTCTGCGGGGCGGTGCGATTCACGGCAAAATCACTGGGCGGTTTCGGCGTCTGTCATTGCGAGCAATGCCGCCGCTGGGCCGGATCGGCGCTGTTCGCCGCCACGGTGCCCGAAGCCGACATGATGATCGAGGACGTCCGATCGATCAGGACCTTCCGGTCATCGCCTTGGGCCAGCCGCGCGTTCTGCGGCACTTGCGGGTCGACGCTGTGGTATCGCTTTGATCACGGAGTCGATCGCAGCGGCAATTACGAGCTGGCCGTGGGGCTGCTTGACGATGCGAACGGGCTGACGCTTGAACGCGAGATTTTTTCCGACCAGCAGCCCGACTGCTGGCAGCTTGCCGGGGATCACCTGCGAATGACGCGGGCGCAGACCCTGGAAAAATATGGCGCTCAGCCCGAAACCGACTGAGCCCGCGCAACTTATCCGGACCCGTGCCGGACCCGAAGAATCCAGGCCGCAAGACGCGGCCCCGCATGGAGGTGCAATGCCATGACCAAGTATGATCAGACCTGGGCCACAGCCGAAGAAGCCAAGCGCAAGTGGATGGAAGAAAACGCGATGTTCCGCGAGGAGCACGAGCATTCCTCCTGCGGGGTCGGCCTTGTGGTCTCCATCAACGGCAAGCCGTCACGCAAGGTTGTCGAGGCGGGCATCACCGCGCTCAAGGCGATCTGGCACCGCGGTGCGGTCGACGCCGATGGCAAGACCGGCGACGGCGCTGGCATCCACGTACAGATCCCGGTCGATTTCTTCTATGACCAGATCGAGCGCACCGGCCACGCCCCCCGCAAGGGCGAGCTGATGGCCGTGGGTCAGGTGTTCCTGCCGCGCACCAACTTTGGCGCGCAGGAAACCTGCCGGACCATCGTGGAAACCGAAGTGCTGCGCATGGGCCATTACATCTATGGCTGGCGGCACGTTCCGGTGTCGGTCGACTGCCTTGGCGAAAAGGCCAACGCCACCCGCCCCGAAATCGAGCAGATCCTGATCTCCAACGCCAAGGGCGTCGACGAGGAAACCTTCGAGCGCGAGTTGTACGTCATTCGTCGCCGCATCGAAAAAGCCGCCGTCGCGGCAGGCATCAACGAGCTGTATATCGCGTCGCTGTCCTGCCGGTCGATCATCTACAAGGGCATGATGCTGGCGGAGCAGGTCAGCGAATTCTATCCCGACCTGCAGGACGAGCGCTTTGTTTCGGCCTTTGCGATCTATCACCAGCGCTATTCCACCAACACCTTCCCGCAGTGGTGGCTGGCCCAGCCCTTCCGGATGCTTGCCCATAACGGCGAGATCAACACCATCAAGGGCAACACCAACTGGATGAAAAGCCACGAGATCCGCATGGCATCCGCCACGTTCGGAGACATGGCCGAAGACATCAAGCCGATCATCGCCAACGGCGCATCGGACAGCGCCGCGCTGGATGCGGTGTTCGAGGTGCTGGTGCGCGCCGGGCGCAACGCGCCGATGGCCAAGACCATGCTGATCCCGGAATCCTGGTCGAACCAGGCGGTCGAGCTGCCGCAGGCGTGGCGCGACATGTATTCCTATGTCAACGCCGTGATGGAACCGTGGGATGGCCCCGCCGCGCTGGCGATGACCGATGGCCGCTGGGTCTGCGGCGGGCTTGACCGCAACGGCCTGCGCCCGATGCGCTATGTCATCACCGGAGACGATCTGCTGATCGCTGGCTCCGAGGCGGGCATGGTGCCCGTGGATGAGGCCACCGTGCGCGCCAAGGGCGCGCTTGGGCCGGGCCAGATGATTGCCGTCGACATGGAAGAGGGCAAGATCTACCGCGACACCGAGATCAAGAACCGCCTTGCCGCCTCGCAGCCGTTTGGCGAATGGGTTGGCAAGATCACCGATCTTGACGAGGCGCTGGCCGGGCTGTCGGAAAAGCCGATGTTCACCGGGACCGAGCTACGCAAGCGGCAGATGGCGGCGGGCTACACCATCGAAGAGCTCGAACAGGTGCTCTCGCCGATGGCCGAAGACGCCAAAGAGGCGCTGGCCTCGATGGGCGATGACACCCCGTCGGCAGTGCTGTCCAAGAAATACCGCCCGCTGAGCCATTTCTTTCGGCAGAACTTTAGCCAGGTGACCAACCCGCCGATCGACAGCCTGCGCGAATTCCGGGTGATGTCGCTGAAGACGCGGTTCGGCAACCTCAAGAACGTGCTGGATGAATCCAGTGCCCAGACCGAGATCCTCGTGCTGGACAGCCCCTTTGTTGGCAACGCCCAGTTCGACGAACTGGTGACGCATTTCAACGCCGATCTGGTCGAGATCGACTGCACCTTCCCGGCGGGCGCCGGCGAAGGCGCGCTGCGCGAGCATCTCGCCCGCATCCGCGCCGAGGCCGAGGATGCCGTGCGCTCTGGCGGTGGGCACATCGTGCTGACCGACCAGCACCAGTCGCTGGACAAGGTGGCGATGCCGATGATCCTTGCAACCAGCGCGGTGCATTCGTGGCTGACCAAGAAGGGCCTGCGCACCTTCTGTTCGCTGGGCATCCGCTCGGCGGAATGCATCGATCCGCATTACTTTGCCGTTCTCGTCGGCTGCGGCGCGACCATCGTGAACCCCTACCTCGCCGAAGACAGCCTTGCCGACCGCATCGAGCGCGGCCTGCTCGATGGCACCCTGACCGAGAACGTCCTGCGCTACCGCGAGGCGATCGATCAGGGCCTGCTGAAGATCATGGCCAAGATGGGCATCTCGGTGATCTCGTCCTATCGCGGCGGTCTCAACTTCGAGGCTGTCGGCCTGTCGCGCGCCATGGTTGCGGAATATTTCCCCGGTATGCTGAGCCGCATTTCCGGCATCGGTGTGCACGGCATCCAGCAAAAGGCCGAAGAAATCCACGCGCTTGGCTACAAGAGCAACCGGGATATCCTGCCGATTGGCGGCTTTTACAAGGCGCGCAAGTCGGGTGAGACCCATGCCTGGGGCGCGCAAACTATGCACCTGCTGCAGGCGGCCTGCAACAAGGCGTCTTACGAGCTGTGGAAGACCTATTCCAAGGCGATGCGGGCCAACCCGCCGATCCACCTGCGCGACCTGCTCGACATCAAGCCGATTGCCAAGGCGATCCCCATCGAAGAGGTGGAATCCATCACCTCGATCCGCAAGCGGTTCGTGACGCCGGGCATGTCGCTGGGGGCGCTGTCGCCCGAGGCGCACAAGACGCTGAACGTCGCGATGAACCGCATCGGCGCGAAATCCGACTCTGGCGAGGGCGGCGAGGATCCGGCACATTTCGTGCCCGAACCCAACGGCGACAACCCGTCGGCCAAGATCAAGCAGGTGGCCTCCGGGCGGTTCGGCGTCACGGCGGAATACCTTAACCATTGCGAAGAGCTTGAAATCAAGGTCGCGCAGGGTGCCAAGCCCGGCGAGGGTGGCCAGCTTCCGGGGATGAAGGTCACCGACCTGATCGCCCGCCTGCGCCATTCGACCAAAGGCGTGACGCTGATTTCGCCGCCGCCGCACCACGACATCTATTCCATCGAAGACCTTGCGCAGCTGATCTATGACCTCAAGCAGATCAACCCGCGCTGCAAGGTGACGGTGAAGCTGGTGGCCTCGTCCGGCGTCGGCACGATCGCTGCCGGTGTGGCCAAGGCCAAGGCGGATATCATCCTGATCTCGGGGCACAATGGTGGCACCGGGGCATCGCCCGCGACCTCGATCAAGCACGCCGGCCTCCCGTGGGAAATGGGCCTGACCGAGGCGCATCAGGTTCTGGCGATGAACAAGCTGCGCGACCGCGTGACGCTGCGCACCGATGGTGGCCTGCGCACCGGGCGTGACATCGTCATGGCCGCCATGCTGGGGGCCGAGGAATACGGCATCGGCACCGCGGCGCTGATCGCCATGGGCTGCATCATGGTGCGCCAGTGCCAGTCCAACACCTGCCCGGTGGGCGTGTGTACGCAGGACCCGGAACTGCGCGACAAGTTCACCGGCAACGCCGACAAGGTGGTGAACCTCATCACCTTCTACGCCACCGAAGTGCGCGAAATCCTCGCCTCGATCGGGGCGCGCAGCCTGAATGACGTGATCGGCCGCGCCGATCTGCTGCATCAGGTGTCGCGCGGCTCCGAGCATCTGGACGACCTCGATCTCAATCCGCTGCTGATCCGCGTGGATGGGGCCGACGACATCGTTTACGACCGCTACAAAGAGCGGAACCCGGTTCTGGATACGCTCGACGCCGAGATCGTCCGCGACGGCCACCGCTTCCTTGAAGACGGCGAAAAGATGCAGCTGTCCTATGCGGTGCAAAACACCCACCGCACCGTGGGCACGCGCACCTCTAGCCATATCGTCAGCAAGTTCGGCATGCGCAACGCGCTGCAACCCGACCACCTGCACGTCAAGCTGACGGGCAGCGCCGGGCAGTCGCTCGGGGCCTTCGCCGCGCCGGGGCTGAAGCTGGAAGTGTCCGGCGATGCCAATGACTATGTCGGCAAGGGTCTGTCGGGGGGCACCATCGTGGTGCGCCCGCCGATGATGTCGCCGCTCAAGGCCGAGACCAACACGATCATTGGCAACACCGTTCTTTACGGTGCGACCGATGGCTACCTGTTTGCCGCTGGCCGCGCCGGAGAGCGCTTCGCGGTGCGCAACTCGGGGGCCAAGGTCGTCGTCGAGGGCTGCGGCACCAATGGCTGCGAATACATGACCGGCGGCATCGCGGTGATCCTTGGCCCGATCGGGGCCAACTTCGGCGCGGGGATGACCGGCGGCATGGCCTATCTCTACGATCCCAAGGGCGAGGCCAATGACGTGATGAACCTTGAAAGCATCGTCACCTGCCCGGTCACCACCCCGCATTGGGAAACCGAGCTGAAGGGCCTGATCGAACGCCACGCCGCCGAAACCGGCAGCCGCAAGGCGCTCGACATTCTTCAGAACTGGGATCTGGAAAAGCAGAGCTTCCTTCAAGTCTGCCCGAAAGAGATGCTGAACAAGATCCCGCACCCGCTGGGCATCGATGAAGGTCTCGCCGTTCCCGCCGAGTGATCCACGCCCGGTCCGGCACAAAGACAAAGCGCCCGAGGGTTTCCCTCGGGCGTTTCCTTTTCAGGTGATCCGTCTTTCGATCCGCGCGGCGCAGTTCTGCCGCATCCGGTTTCCTTCGACGATTAACGGTTTGTTCTGACTTTCGTGAAAACCCTGTAAAGGTGTTCGGTAATTGGTAGCGTCCCGCCCCTTCTGGGGCATCGGACCCCGGCGCGTTTCGGCGCGCCGGGTCTTTCCTGCAAACCGCGCTCAGCTGATACTTTCATGGCACCGATTGGGCGTGTACATCTTTGCCCATGGCGCGAAACGCAAAACCCAAGACAGCTTCTGCAACCTCCGGCGCGAAATCCGCAAAGGCGCAGCCAAAGTCGCGCAAGCCGCAACGCCCCGGCCGCTGGCTGATGGCGCAATTGCTGCGGCTGGCGCTGGTGATGGCCGCGCTGCTGCTGCTGCTGGTCATCCTGTTCAAGGCGGTCAACCCGCCTGTCACCTACACCATGTGGTCCGAGGGCAAGCGCCTAGGCAGCCCCGTCGACCACAGCTGGGTCGATGCCGATGACATCGCCCCGGTGATGCTGCGCGCTGTCGTGGCCGCCGAAGACGCGAATTTCTGCACCCACTGGGGCTTTGACATGAAGGCGATCCGCGCCGCCATCGAAGAGGGCGGCAACCGCGGCGCATCGACCCTGTCGCAACAGACGGTCAAGAACGTCTATCTCTGGCAGGGGCGCAACTGGCTGCGCAAGGCGCTCGAGGCACTGCTGACCCCGGTGGTCGAGGCCGTCTGGTCCAAACGCCGCATTCTCGAAGTGTATTTGAACATCGCCGAATTCGACGAGGGTGTGTTCGGGGTGGCTGCGGCGGCGCGGCACTATTTCGGCGTGTCCGCGATAAACCTCAGCCCGACGCAGTCGGCGCGGCTGGCGGCAATCCTGCCCGATCCCAAGGGCCGCTCGGCGTCGAACCCGTCGAATTTCGTGCGCAAGCGCAGCAGCCAGATCATCAGCGGCGCCGCGACCATCAAGGCGGATGGCCGCGCCGCCTGTTTCGAAGGCTAGCGCATCGTCTCGTAATGGTCGAACTGGGCGGAACACATCCCAGCTAGGTTTTCGAACCCCAGCACCTGGCCTTTGCGCCCGCTGGCGATCTGCACGACATCGCCCGCAAACACCAAGGGCACCTCGATCATCACCTGCATGACCGATTGCTTGCGGCGGCGATAGTGAATCTCGCGCGGCCTTCAGCGTCTCGTGCAGGGCGGCGGAGCTGGCAACCATCTCGCGCGGCAGTTCGTCCAGCGAGGACGCTGCGCCCGGCTGATATTGCCACGCCCGCTCTGAGATCAGGTCGAAGGCGCCGGTGATCTGCCCGTCGCTGCACATCGGGATCTGGCGCAGCGCGATGCCGCGGCCGCAGCAATGTTGCGGCGCCGAGACGATCAGCGATACCCGGTCTGCAGCGGCGTCGATGCCGCTGACGAAGACAAAGGCGTGCAGCCCCCGTCCTTCAGGTCGGAGAAGGCCAATCGCCCGGCGCGCCGCCTTGACCTTACGCAAGCCGTGCAACGCAAAAGGCCCCGGATCTCTCCGGGGCCCTAATCGGATGCCGCGCGGCTTAGCGCCGACGGTCGCGGCGCGAGGACATCGGCTGGAACGCCACGCCCACATGCGCCTCGCAATAGGGTTTGCCCTGCTGAACCGGCAGACCGCAGAACCAGAACTGATCGGTCGCGGGGTCGCCCACCGGCCATTTGCAGGTGCGTTCCGTCAGCTCCATCAGCGTCAGCTTCTTTGCTTTTTTCTCGATCTCGGACACCTTGGCGAGCGCCTCGGGGCTGATCTCGTTCGCCGAGGGCTGCGGCGGCAGGGGCTGGCCCGCCGGGATGATCTTGCTGCGCGCCGAGTAAGGGGCAACGGGCACGACGGCGGTTTCCGTCGCCTCTTCCTCGGGCTCGGCTTCGACCGGGCGCGGGGCGGGGCGGGGCTTGATTGCCTCCTTGGGGGCGGGCGCCTTGGGCTTTTCAGCCGGGGCGGCGGCCGGAGTCGGCGCAGTGGCCGCCGAAGCGGGTGCAGGGGTCGGGCCGCCCGCGCCGCCGGTGCGGTTCGACAGGCCAAGGCGATGCACCTTGCCGATCACCGCATTGCGCGTGACGCCGCCCAATTCCTTGGCGATCTGGCTTGCGGACTGGCCTTCCGACCACATCTTCTTCAGGAGCTCGACGCGCTCATCGGTCCAGGACATCGTTCTTCCTCATTGAAAAAGGCGGCCCCCTCGGTCGGGCCGCCTGGAAATTCCGCGGGTCACGCTATTGTAGTCATCGCTATCCGAGTTACAAGCCGCGAGCAGCGATGAAAGGCTTCACAATGACCGAGATTCCGCACAGGAACCCCGCAGAGCGGCGCTTTGGCGCCGTCAACTGGATCGGGCTGTACACATTGTGCCGCCGCGAAGTGCTGCGGTTCACCACGGTCTGGACCCAGACGCTGCTGGCGCCGCTGGTCACGGCGGGGCTTTTCCTGCTGATCTTTACCATCGCCATCGGCCCGACGCGGGGCGAGGTGATGGGCGTACCCTTCACCCAGTTTATCGCGCCGGGCATCTTGATGATGACGGTCATCCAGAACGCCTTTGCCAACACCTCGTCGTCCATCGTGATCTCGAAGGTGCAGGGCAATATCGTCGACACGCTGATGCCCCCGCTTGCCCCATTCGAGCTGGTGCTGGGCTATCTGGCCGGCGGCGTGGCGCGCGGGATGGTCGTTGCGGTCTGCATCACGCTGGCGCTGGCGTTGACGACGGGGCAGATGCCCCAGCACCCGCTTGTGCTGCTGGTGTTCGTGATCCTTGGCGGGGCCTTCATGTCGGCGCTGGGAATGCTGGCGGGGCTGTGGTCGAACAAGTTCGACCAGATGGCGGCGATCACCAACTTCATCGTCACGCCGCTCGCCTTTTTGTCGGGCACATTCTATTCGGCGCAGGCGCTGCCGCCGCTGATGTACACGCTGACCCATTTCAACCCGGTGTTCTACCTGATCGACGGGGCCCGCTACGGGATGCTGGGCACCAGCGATGCCAGCCCGGCGATCGGCTTCGTCATCGCCTTGGGCGCGACGGCGGCGGTGCTGCTGGCGGCATGGGCGCTGATCCGGACGGGATGGCGGCTGAAGGCGTAACACCTGCCAGCGTCGGGGCCGGCTTGCGCCGTGCCTCGCGCCAGGCCAGCAGCCCGGCCCCGGCGACGATCACCGCCCCGCCAAACAGCGACACTCTGTCTGGCACCACGCCGAACAGCGCCGCATCATAGAGCGCGGCAAAGATCAGCGTCGCGTACCAGAACGGCGATACGAAACTGGCATCGGCGCGGCGCAGCGCCTGCACGAAACAGGTCTGCGCGCTGGCCATCAGCACGCCGATCCCCGCCAGCGCCGCCCATTGCCCCGGCGTTGGCATCTGCCACACGGCCAGCGCCGCAACCGACGCGATCCCGGTGCCGATCAGGTTGTTGACCAGCAAGATCTGAAACGCCCCTTCGCGGCCTGTCAGCCGCTTGATCACCACCAGCTCGCAGCCAAGGCATAGCGCCGCGCCCACTGCCAGCAGCGCAGCGGGCTGAAATGCTTCGGGCGTCGGGCGCAGCAGGATCATCGCGCCGGTGACGGCGATCAGCGCGGCGGCGATGCGCCATGGCCCGACCTTTTCGCCCAGAAACGGGATCGCCAGCAACATGCCCACCACCGGGTTGAGAAAGCTGATCGCCGTGGCATCGGCCAGCGGAATAAAGGCCGCGGCGGCGAACAGGAAGCTGATGCCGCCCCAGCCCAGCACCACCCGCCCAGTGTGCACCGCCCAAGCGGGCCGGGTGAAGCTTGGCCGCAACACCAGCGCGGCCAGCGCAAAGCTGCTTAGTGCAAAGACGAACCGCCCCTGACTGATCTGCAGCGGGTGCAGCGCCGGTCCCAGAACATCGGTGCCCAGCATCTTGGCCAGCAGCGTGGTGCCCGCGACAAAGGCCGAGGCGCTCAGGACCAGAAGGGCGGCAAAGGGCGGATTTTGTGTCATGCGCCCTGCCTGCGCCGCGCCTTTGGCAAAGGCAAGCGCTAACGCCTCGCGCGCATTCTAGCGCTGCCGAAGCAGAGAGCGCAAAATGATCGTTTCGCCGGGGTGCAGCGCGCCGCCGGTGCTGGTCATCTTCAACCTCGCTGTCGCGGTGGCGGCGCACAGGAGCTTGGCAGCGATGTGGCCTCGCCTGTCAGGCCTGATCACGCCCGACGCGGTTTCGCCATTGCCCGGTTCGGGCAGGGCATGCGCTCCGTCGGCAGCGCAACAAGGCAGGCGATGAGGGCGTGCAGCGGGCGGCCGTTGGTCGGAGTCCGTGTCAGGATTTTAGCAACTGGCGGATGATGGGCTGGCGCCTTGGCTTGTCCGAGAGCGACAGAAGCAATTCGCTCAGCTCCGGTTCGTGCACCCGCGCCGCCGCCGCCTCGGGCGAGAACCAGCGCCGCTTGCGCTCGCCGCGCTCCTTCCAGTTGCGTTTGAGCTTATCGACGATCATCGGATAGACCCGCACCGAGCAGGGCAGAACATTGCCACCCTCAAGCAGCTTGTCGTAATGATAGACCCCAAGCTCGTTGCACGAGATGCGCCCCTTTGCGCCAGCTTCTTCAAGCGCCTCGATCTCAGCCGCCGCCCATGGTTTGAGCCCGTCCATCTGCCAGCCCTTGGGCATGACCCAGCGACCGGTGTCGCGGGACGTCACCATAAGGACCTTGAGATCACCGTTGCGATCCCAGTGCAGGGGAAGGGCGGCGATCTGCTCGCCCTTGATCATTCTTGAAACGCGCACGTTCTGGGTACCATCGTCTAAAGATATGCAACTCTCGTAAATCAACTATGACGATTATGTTAAAAATCCGCTGACATTCACGTCATCTGCGCAAGTCGAGGCCGCTTTCCCCGATCTCGGGGCCCGATATTCAGAGTGAGCTTCGACAAGATCCCCCAGCCGCGCAAGGCGGCCGGGGGGGGGGAGGCTTCAGCGGCCCTGCTCGCCGCGCAGGCGATCAGCGTCTTCGACAAGGTTGGCATCGGCGCGCAGCTCAAGCCACATGGCGTTCAGAACCGCGAACAGGGCGGCCAGCGGCAGGCCGAGGATCCAGGCAAAATACCACATCAGGGACTCTCCTTAGTAAACGCTGTCGGAATTGCTGGTGACGTCGTCTTCGGTGACCTTGCCCCACAGCACCTTGTAGACCCACGCCGTGTACATCACGATCAACGGCACAAAGATCACGGCGGCCACCAGCATCACGAACAGGGTCAGATGCGACGACGAGCTGTCCCAGACGGTCAGCGAGCTGGACGGATCGACCGTCGAGGGCAGGATGAACGGAAACATGGTCAGACCAACGCTGGCGATGATGCCGGTGATGGCCAGCTTCGACCACAGCAGGGTCGAGACCTCATGCCCCTCACGCAGCCCGTTCACCGCCAGCGCGATGCCGGCAAAGCCCATGATCGGAGCGATGGCGATCCACGGGCGGTCGGCGTAGGAGGCCAGCCAGCTGCCCCCGTGCGCGACGGTTGAGAATAGCGGGTTGGACGGCCCGTCGGTGATCACCTCGCCGACGATCTGAAAGCCATCGACGCCAAATCCCAGCCACAGCCCTGCCAGCGCATAGGCCCCCGCGGCAACGATCCCTGCGACGATGCCGATGCCGCGCGCGCGCAGCTGCACCATGCCTTCGGTCTTCAGCGTCAGCCACGCCGCGCCATGCATCACCAACATCGACAGCGACACAACGCCCGACAGGATCGCGAAGGGCCGCAGCAACCCAAGGAACTTGGTCGCAAAGCTGCCGTCATACATCGGCATCAGGTCTTCGGTGAAATGGAACGGCACCCCAAGGAGCACGTTGCCCACCGCCACGCCGAACAGCAGCGCCGGCGCGGCGCCGCCGACGAACAGCGCCCAGTCCCAGTTGCTGCGCCAGCGCGCCGACGGCCGCTTGGACCGGTACTTGAACCCAACGGGCCGCAGGATCAGCGACGCCAGCACCGCGAACATCGCAAGGTAGAAACCCGAAAAGCTGACGGCATACAGCGGGGGCCACGCGGCAAAGATCGCCCCGCCGCCAAGGATGAACCACACCTGATTGCCTTCCCAGACCGGGCCGACGGTGTTGATCACCACCCGCCGTTCCAGATCGGTCTTGGCCACGAAGGGTAGCAGCGCCCCGGTACCAAGATCAAAGCCGTCGGTGATGGCAAAGCCGATCAGCAGCACGCCCAGCAGTGCCCACCAGATCACCCGCAGCAGTTCGTAGCTTACAAAGTCATGAAGGATCATTTGATTTACTCCGCGGGAGTTGTCGCAAGGGGGGCACGCAGCCGCGCTTCATGGCGCGCGTTCCACGCGTCGGTTTCGGCGACGTCCATGTAGGGGCCTTTGCGGATGTATTTGAGCATCAGCCCCATCTCGATGATGAACAGCACCGTGTAAAAGATGACAAAGCCCGCAAGCGTGATCAGCAGGTCGGCGATGCTCAGGTGGCTGACCGACAGTGCCGTCGGCAGCACGCCATCAACCGTCCATGGCTGGCGGCCGTATTCGGCGACGAACCAGCCCAGCTCGGCGGCGATCCACGGGGCGGGAATGACCGCAACCGCCAGCCGCAGCGACCAGCGCGGGAACTGCATGGTGCGGAAATTGGCGGTGACGAAGAAATACAGCATCACTGCGATGAACGAGAATCCAAGGCCCACCATGAGGCGGAACGCCCAGAACAGCGGGGCGACGCCCGGAATGGTATCGTTCGCCGCCATGACGATCTGTTCTTCGCTGGCATCGCGCGGATCGTCGACATAGCGCTTGAGCAGGAAGGCAAAGCCCAGATCGCCGCTGTGCTCTTCGAATGTCGCGCGGATCTCGGGCGACACCCCGGTGCGGTCGGCGCGGATCTGCATCAGCGCGTCATAGGCGATGATGCCCGAGCGGACCTTGTCTTCAGCCTCGGCCACCAGATCGTTGATGCCCGGAATCACGGTATCGAGCGAGCGGGTGCCGATCAGGCCCATCGCCCACGGGATCTCGATGGCGTAATGGGTTTCCCGCGCCTCTTTGTCGGGAAAGCCGATAGCGGTAAAGGGCGCAGGCGCGGGATGGGTTTCCCACATCGCCTCGATGGCGGCGAGCTTCATCTTCTGGGTATGCGAGGCGGAATAGCCCGATTCATCCCCCAGCACGACAACCGACAGCGATGCCGCAAGGCCGAAGGCCGAGGCCACCGCGATCGAGCGGCGCGCCAGTTCGATATGCCGCCCCTTGAGCAGATACCACGCCGACACCCCGAGCACGAAGACCGAGGCGGTGACATAGCCCGCCGATACCGTGTGCACGAATTTCGCCTGCGCGACCTCGTTGAACATCACCTCGAAGAAGCTGGTCATCTCCATCCGCATGGTGTCGGGGTTGAACTCTGCGCCCACCGGGTTCTGCATCCAGCCGTTGGCGATCAGGATCCACAGCGCCGAAAAATTCGACCCGATGGCGACCAGCCATGCCACGACCATGTGCTGCACCTTGCTCAGCTTTTCCCAGCCGAAGAAGAACAGCCCCACAAAGGTCGCTTCGAGGAAGAACGCCATCAGCCCCTCGATGGCCAGCGGCGCGCCGAAGATGTCGCCGACATAGTGCGAATAATACGACCAGTTCATGCCGAACTGGAATTCCATGGTGAGGCCCGTGGCCACGCCCAGCACGAAGTTGATGCCGAACAATGTGCCCCAGAACTTGGTCATCTGCCGCCAGATCGGGCGGTTAGTCATGACGTAGACCGTCTCCATGATCGCGACGAGGATCGACAGGCCCAGCGTCAGCGGTACGAAAAGAAAGTGGTACATCGCGGTCATCGCGAATTGCAGTCGCGACAACTCTACGAGATCGAAATCCATATCAGGTCTCCTTGCTTGCGGCAGGCGCGCAGTGCTGTGCCGCGGAACGTCTTCCTGAGCTTCACGCCGATTGCTGCGGCGCAGAGTCAGATTTGAGCCTCTGCTAGACCGGTCGGCCGGGATGCGGATTGATCTGCATCAAGGCCATCAGGAAACGTGAATGTAGCTTTCCAGCGAAAGCACATGATCGGCTGTTTCCAGCTCTGCCAGCCGGTGTGACGCGGTGACAATGGCGGCCTGCGGCAAAAAGTCTCGAATTCCGGCAAGGACTTGGCGCGCTGTCGCCCCGTCGAGCCCTTCGGTCGGTTCGTCCAGCAAAAGCAGTGCGGGGCGGCGCAGGATCGCGCGGGCCAGAACCAGCCGCCGGGCCTGACCGCCCGAAAGCCCGGCGCCGCCTTCGCCCAGAACCGCGCCAAGGCCACCGCGCGCCGCGATGTCATCGCCCAGCGCCACGGCGCGCAGCGCAGCCCATGCGGCATCTTCGCTCAGGCCGGGCGCGGCCAGCGCGAGGTTTTCGAATATCGTCCCCGACAGCAGCGCCGCGCGTTGCGGCACCAGCAGCAGGGTGTCGCGCAGCGCGCCGTGGCTTTCGACTGGCGTGCCCAGCAGCAGCGCCTCGCCCGCCGTGGCCGGTGCCAGCCCGGCCAGCACATCGAAAAGCGTCGACTTGCCCACGCCGCTTTCGCCGCGCAGCGCCAGCGTTTCGCCCGGCATGACGTGGAATGACAGATCGTGCAGCAACAGCCGCGTCCAGCCGGGCCGTGCCAGCGACAGGTTGCGCACCTCAAGCACCGCGCCCGGAACGGCGGGCAACGCCGGGCTGCTGCGCTGTGGCAAGGCATGGGGCGCAGGCTCGGCCATGACACGGGCGGCGGCGTCGCGCATCCGGCCAATCTCGGCCATGCCCCGGCGCAGGGGCACCAGCGTTTCCGCCAACGCCAGCGCGACAAAAACGCCAATCGCCGCCAGCGCCGGATCAAGCGCGTCGCGCGCCACCAGCAGCCCGGCCAGCGCAAAGGCGCTGGCGGTGACCAGCGCGACGATGGCGCTCAGGATCATCCCCGCCCCGGTATCGATGGCATCGAGCCGATCCATTGCGGCGCGGGCCTCGGCCTCGGTCGCATCCAGCCCGGCGCGCCAGCGTGGCAAGGTGCCTTGCAGGATCGCCTCGCGCCGTCCGCGAAACAGGCCGATCGCCCCCTGCCGCAGCGCCTGCATCGCCGTCTCGGCGCGGCTCGACGGGTCGAGAGTGGCGCGCCCGACACGCCAGAGCACCACCCCGCCGCCGATCAGATAGCCCAGCGCAACCGACGCGGCGATGGCGTGCGAGGTCAGCGCCCACAACGCCACGAACGCCCCCGCATGGGTGATCAGCGCCGCCGCGACCGGCAGCGCCAGCCGCAGCACCACGCCATCCAGCGCATCCACATCCGCGGTGATCCGGGTCAGCGCCGCCGCGCCGCGCAGGCGCCGCAGGTCCGGCATCGCGTAACCTTCGAGCCGCGCCAGCAGCGTCACCCGCAGCCGCGCCAGCGCCCGCAGCGTCGCGTCATGTGTCAATAGGCGTTCGCCATAGCGCGCCCCCGCCCGGCCCAGCGCCAGAAACCGCACCCCCGCCGAGGGCCGGAACACATCGAAGGCGATGCCCACAGCCACCCCGGCGATACCGGTCGCGGTGATGAACCAGCCCGACAGGCCCAGCAGCGCCGCGCCCATCCCCAGCACCGCCACGGCAAGCGCCGCCCCGCGCCACATCGCCCATGGTTCGGCCTTCCAGAGCAATCTCAGAACCTGCCAGAGCTGCCTCATGCGTCCTCTCCAAAGCGGATCACCCGCCCCATTGCTTCGGCCAGCGCCGGGTCGTGGGTGGCGACGATGACGGTGCGCCCCTGCGCCGCAAGTTCCACCAGCGCCGCGATGATTGCAGCGCCATTGGTTGCATCGAGATCGGCGGTCGGCTCGTCGGCAAGGATCACGTCTGCGCCGGTCAGAAAGGCGCGGGCGATCAGCAGCCGG
This sequence comes from Citreicella sp. C3M06, assembly GCF_018860705.1. GTDB lineage: Bacteria > Pseudomonadota > Alphaproteobacteria > Rhodobacterales > Rhodobacteraceae > Salipiger. The sequence goes on along the minus strand of NZ_JAHKQA010000007.1, from coordinate 129,230 downwards.
CGCGCCTCGCCGCCGGAGACGCCCGCGCCGGTTTCGCCCAGCACGGTGTCCAGCGCTTCGGGCAGCGCCTCGACGATGCCGCCCGCGCGGGCCAGCCGCAGCGCCGTGCCCAGATCCGCGCCCGTCTGGTGCGGATCGAGAAACCGGCGCAGCGTCATGTCGGGCACATGCACCGCCTGCGGCACATAGGCGATCCGGGCGCGCCATGCGTCGGCGGTATCATCGCACAACGGCTGACCGGCGACCGCCACCGCGCCGCTGTCCGGGGTCAGCAGCCCTGCAAACAGATCGAGCGCGGTGGATTTGCCCACCCCGCTTGGCCCCCAAAGCGCGACGCTGCTTCCCGCCGCGATGTCGATATCCGGCAGCGTCAGCACCGCGCCACGCCGCACCGTCACGCCCTGCAATGCCACCGACGCAGGCCCGCCCAGCGGCGCAGAGCGCGCGCCCTGCCCCAGCACCGGCGCGGTGTCATCCTGCGCCAGCGCGTCAAGTTCATCGGCCACCGCCTCGGCAGCGGCCTTGTCGTGCCATGCGGCGGCCAGATCGCGCAGCGGCTGGAAATACTCCGGGGCGAGCAGCAGCAGGAACACGCCCTGTGTCAGGGTCAGCCCCTGCCCCCAAGCGCCAAAGCTCAACTCTCCGAGCAGGGTAAAGCCAACGTAAACCGCCACCAGCGCCACCCCAAGCGCCGAAAACAACTCGAGCATCGTCGAGCTGAGAAAGGCAACGCGCAACACCCCCATGGTGCGGATGCGCAGCCCCTCGGCCCGTGCCTCGAACGCGGCGCGCGAGGCCTCTGCGGCGTTGAGCAGCAGGATGTCAGGCAAGGCGGCGATGCGATCGATCAGCAGCGTGTTCATCGCGCCAATCTCGACCATCTGCTTTTCGCTGGCGCTTTTCGCGGCGATGCCGACCAGCGCCATGAACAGCGGGATCAGCGGGCCGCTCACCAGAAGGATCACCCCCACCGCCCAGCTTTGCCAGAAAGCCAGCGCAAGAATCACCGGCGGCACCAGCTGGCAGCGCGCCATGGCGGGGCGATAACGGGTGATCCACGGCCCCAGAAGCGCAAGCTTTTCCGTCAGCATCGCCGCCAGCGCCGCCGAGGACGCGCCGCCGGGGCGCAGCGATTCACGGCCGAGCAGATCGGCGCGCAGGCTGTGGATGACACCATCGGCGGTGCGAAAGGCAAGCCGCGCCGCCAGCCGGTCGATCAGCGCCCGGAGCAGCCCCAGCCCCGCGAACGCCGCCGCGCAGGCGAGCGTGTGCCCAGCGCCAGCACCCGACACCCAGCCGCCGATGCCGATGGCCAGCGCCAGCGCCTGCAGCGGCCACAACGCCGCGGCCAGCGCCGACAGCCGCGCCGCGCGCGACAAACCCGTTTGCGCCTCTGCCGTCAGCAGGCGGTCCGGCGATGATGTTCTGGCCAAGGCAGTCCCCGTACGCGCGTTCTTTGCTCCGGTCTTAGCCCGCGGCACACGCCGCGCGCAAATCGCCATGGTGCCGCACCCCCGCGTGAAACCGGTTTTCTCTGGCACGCTTCGCCGCTAGGGTTCGCCGCGCAGACCTGCGGAGACCGTAAGAATGACCGATTTCGCCGGACGCCTGAGGCTTGGCGTCAACATCGACCACGTCGCCACCGTGCGCAACGCCCGTGGCAGCGCCTATCCCTGCCCGCTGCGCGCGGCAAAGCTTGCGCAAGAGGCGGGCGCCGACGGCATCACCGCCCATCTGCGCGAAGACCGCCGCCACATCTCGGATGCGGATATCGACGGGCTGATGGAAACCCTCACGCTGCCGCTGAATTTCGAGATGGCCGCAACCGGCGAAATGCAGGCCATCGCCCTGCGCCACAAGCCACACGCCGTCTGCATCGTGCCCGAAAAGCGCGAAGAGCGCACCACCGAGGGCGGGCTGGACGTTGCCCGCGATGACAACCGGCTGGCGGCGTTCATCGCCCCATTGCGCGAGGCCGGCTGCCGGGTGTCGATGTTCATCGGCGCTGACGAGGCGCAGGTGACGGCCTCGGCCCGCATCGGGGCGCAGGTGGTCGAATTGCACACCGGGCATTACTGCGATCTGCATGCCGAGGGCCGCCTCGCCGAACGCGACGAGGAACTTGCGCGCCTGCGCGAGATGACCGCCTATGCCCATTCGCTCGGGCTCGAGGTGCACGCCGGGCATGGGCTGACCTACGAGACGGTGCAGCCGATTGCGGCATTCCCCGAGGTGATGGAGCTCAACATCGGCCATTTCCTGATCGCCGAGGCGCTGTTCAAGGGCCTCGCCCCGGCCATCACCGAGATGCGCCGCCTGATGGACGAGGCGCGCGGGCTGCCCGCACAATGATCCTCGGGATCGGCACCGATCTGGCCAATATCGACCGCATCGCCGGAACGCTCGACCGGTTCGGCGATCGGTTTCGCAATCGCGTCTTCACCGATATCGAACAGCGCAAGGCCGAGCGGCGCGCCGACGTGGCCGGAACCTACGCCAAACGCTGGGCCGCCAAGGAAGCGTGTTCCAAGGCGCTTGGCACCGGGCTGCGCATGGGCATCGCGTGGAAGGACATGGCGGTCAGTAACCTAGATACCGGGCAGCCGGTGATGGCACTGACCGGCTGGGCGCAAGAGCGGCTGGAGCAGATGACCCCGCCGGGGCACGAAGCCATTGTCCATGTCACCCTGACCGACGATCACCCTTGGGCGCAGGCTTTCGTGGTGATCGAGGCGCGCCCGGTTCGGCCCTAGCCGATCACAGTCCGGATGACGCCCGCCCTGACAGGCTGCTAGCGGCCCTGCCCGACGCAGCGCCTCGCCATTGCGGGGGCCGGACAGTCCACTGGACGCCCCGCCGCTTTCAGCGGTTCGCCCCCGGAACCCACAACACGTCGGCGCGGCCGTCGTCGTTACAAATCCGCGAGGCAACGAAGAACCAGTCGCTCAGCCGGTTGAGATATTTCACCGCGTGCTCGTTGGCGTCGTCCTGTGCGGCGAGTTCCACCGCGCGGCGCTCGGCCCGGCGTCCCACGGTGCGGCACTGGTGCAGATGCGCCGCCGCCGCCGATCCGCCCGGCAGCACGAAGCTGCGCAGCGGTTCGAGCCGGGCGATCATCGCGTCGATCTCGGCTTCAAGCCGCTCGACCTGTGCGGCGACGATGCGCAGCACCGGATATTCGGACTCGGCATCCTTCGCCATGTCCGGACGACCAAGATCGGACCCCAGATCAAACAAATCGTTCTGAATGCGCGACAGCGCCGCGTCCATGTCGGGGGGGCAATGCAGCCGGGTGATGCCGATCACCGCGTTCAGCTCGTCAACCGTGCCATATGCCTCGACGCGCGCGTGGTATTTCGGCACCCGCGCACCATCTACCAGCGCGGTTTCGCCCTTGTCTCCGGTGCGGGTGTAGATCTTGTTCAGAACGACCATCGGTCAGCCTCCCCTGCGCAACAGCACGAAGATCACGATCGCCACCACCGCCACGAATTGCGCGATGATGCGCCAGCGCATCGCCTTGTTTGCGTATTTCTTGTTGAACTCTCCGCCCCGGGCAAAGCTGCCGATGCCAAACAGCAGGATCGCGACGACGATCAGCATGATCGTCGCGATCACAAGGAACAGCGGGTCTTCCCTCAGCATGGCGTCTCCTCCCACGGGCGCTTTGCGCAGACATAACCCGGCGCGGCGCAAAAGCGAACCCGGCTTATCTCTGCCGGTCGATCAGCCAGTCCAGCGCCACCGTCGGCAGGATGCGCCGCAGCCGCCCCATCAGATGGGTTGGAAAGGTCACGTAATAGCGCGGCTTGGGGTTGGGATGTTCCAGCGCCGCCACCAGTTTCGAGGTCACCGCCGAGGGGTGCAGTTCGAATCTATCCTTCGCAGGCGGCGCATAAAGACGCGGCACCAGCGATGCCTCGTATTGCGCCGCGCGGACAGAGCCGCGCCAGTCGATCCATTTTTCGAAATGCGGCACGGAATTGGCGCGGATATTCGACGTAATCGGCCCCGGCTCGATCAGGATCACCTTGATCTCGGTGTCGCGCAGTTCAAGGCGCAGCACGTCCGTCAGCCCTTCGAGCGCGAATTTCGACGCCACATAGGCGCCGCGCCAATGCAACGGCACCAGCCCAAGCACCGACGAGCAGTTGACGATCCGCCCCTGCCCCTGCTTGCGCATCACCGGGATCACCGCCCGCGTCAGCGTGTGCCAGCCAAAGAGATTGGCTTCGAACAGCTCGCGCAAGGCCTGCGTCGGCAGATCCTCGACCGCGCCGGGGCAGGCAAAGGCTCCGTTGTTATACAGCGCATCCAGCCTGCCGCCGGTGGCGCTCAGCACCTCGTCTAGCGCGGCATGGATGCTCGCCTCGTCGGCGTAATCAAGGCGGGGGCTGTCGAACCCCTCGGCGCGCAGCCGCGCGCAGTCGGCGTCCTGACGGCAAGATGCAAACACCCGCCAGCCCCGATCCCGCAGCCCGTGCGCCGCATCATATCCTATCCCCGAAGAACACCCGGTGATCAGAACCGATCTTTCGGCCATGCCCCTGCCCCTTGTTGCGATTGCCTTCCGGCGTAGGGCAGGCCGACAGGCGGCGCAAGCGGATCAGTTGACGGCGTCAAGGAAGCGGTTCGACATCCAGCCGACCCGCGCGCCGTCGACGCTGCGCAGCTTGACCCAGCCATCGACATTCTCCGACACCACCTCGACCACGGCATTGCGGCGCAGCTGGTCGACCACGTGATACGCCGTTCCCGGACCACTGCGCATGTTCACCACCGAGCCGGTGACCCGGTGCAGATCGCGCATGGAGTCGGGGTTGGCGTCGCTCTTGGTCTCGCGCGCGGCAAGCTTGGCGATCATCGCATCCGACGGACGGGCCAGCGGAATGCGCGCCGCGGACGCCAGCGTCACATCAAGCTTTTGCGCGGCGGGGGCGGCCTTTGCCCTGTCGACGGCGGGCTCTGCCACAGCTTGCCCGGCAGGCACCGCGCGGGCCGAGGCCAGCACGACGCCCGCAGGCGGCGCGGCAACGCTTACCAGCGGCGCAGCGGAGGTATCGGCGCGGGCAACCTCGGGCGAGCGCGCCACGGCGGCGGCCGCGCTGCGATCGGCGTTGAAATCAGCGCCGCCGGACATCTGGTACCAAGCCAGAGCAAGAAAGGCGAAGGTCAGGAAAATAAAGCTTTTCATATCAAAAACCGCCCCCCAGCGGCAGGCAACCAACAAACGGGCCGCCAACCACAGGCAGACGGCAAAACATGGCCGGCATAGTACAGCACACAGGCTTGTGATCAAAGCCGCGTTCGGAAAAATCGTCACGCGCCGGTCTGGATCGCTTGTCCGCCCCGCCGCGCGCTTGTATCACAACCTCTATGAATGACATCGTCGATGACCCCAATATGAACCCCAGGAACGTGGCCGAGCCGCTGCGCCGTGCTATTGGCGAGCGCTACCTGACCTACGCGCTGTCGACGATTATGAACCGGGCGCTTCCAGACGCCCGCGATGGGCTCAAGCCCGTTCATCGCCGTATCCTTTATGCAATGCGCAGGCTTCGGCTTGGTTCCGCCGGTGGCTTCCTGAAATCGGCAAAAATCAGCGGAGACACGATGGGGGACTTCCATCCCCATGGTGACGCGGCGATTTATGACGCTATGGCGCGACTCGCGCAGGATTTCACCATCCGCTATCCGCTGGTCAACGGTCAGGGAAATTTCGGCAATATCGACGGCGACAACCCCGCCGCCTCGCGCTACACCGAAGCGCGCATGACCATCATGGCCGAGGCGCTGCTGGAGGGGCTTGACGAGAACGCCGTCGATTTCCGCCCCAATTACGATGGCCGCCTCGAAGAGCCGATCGTGCTGCCCGCCTCTTACCCGAACCTGCTGGCCAACGGGTCCAGCGGCATCGCGGTGGGCATGGCCACCAACATTCCGCCGCACAATATCGGCGAGCTGATCAATGCCTGCCTGCATCTGATCAAGCATCCCAATGCGGTGGACGATTCGCTGCTGCAGCACGTGCCCGGCCCCGATTTCCCCACCGGCGGCGTCATCGTCGAGCCGCCCGAGAACATCGCGCAGGCCTATAGCACCGGGCGCGGCTCGATCCGGCTACGGGCGCGCTGGTATGTCGAGGATCTGGGCCGCGGCCAGTGGCAGATCGTGGTCACCGAGATTCCCTATCAGGTGCAGAAATCCAAGCTGGTCGAACGGCTGGCCGAGCTGATCCAGACCCGCAAAGTGCCGATTCTGGGCGATATTCGCGATGAATCCGCCGAAGACATCCGCATGGTGCTGGAACCCAAGACCCGCAACGTCGATCCCGACGTGCTGATGAACATGCTGTTCCGCAATTCGGATCTCGAAATCCGCTTTTCGCTGAACATGAACGTGCTGATCGACGGGCTGACGCCCAAGGTCTGCTCGCTCAAGGAAGTGCTGCGCGCGTTCCTTGATTTCCGCCGCAATGTGCTGTGCCGCCGCTCGCAGCACCGGATGGAAAAGATCGACCACCGGCTCGAAGTGCTCGAAGGGCTGATCATCGCCTTCCTTAATCTCGACCGGGTGATCGACATCATCCGCTACGACGACGATCCGAAGGCGGCGCTGATGCGCGAGGATTGGGCCAAGACCCATGCCCGCGCCATGGACGAGAAAGACTACGTCGCGCCCGCCGCCGACCCATCGGCCGAGATCGTGCTGAGCGAAGTGCAGACCGAGGCGATCCTAAACATGCGCCTGCGCTCTCTGCGCCGCCTCGAAGAGATGGAGCTGGTGCGCGAGCGTGATGCGCTCAAGGCCGAACGCGAGGGGCTGGAAACACTGCTCGCCTCGGACGATCTGCAGTGGAAGCGCATCTCGGAACAGCTGCGCGAGGTCAGGAAAAGCTTCACCAAGGATTACGCGCGCGGCCAGCGGCTGACCTCGTTCGCCGAGGCGGGCGAGACCGAAGACGTGCCGATCGAGGCCCTGATCGAGCGCGAGCCGATCACCGTGGTCTGTTCGAAAATGGGCTGGATCCGGGCGATGACCGGCCATATCGCGCTGGACCGCGAGCTGAAATTCAAGGACGGCGACGGCCCGCGCTTTATCTTCCACGCAGAAACCACCGACAAGCTGCTGGTGTTCGCGTCGAACGGGCGATTCTACACCATCACCGCGGCCAACCTGCCCGGCGGGCGCGGCATGGGCGAGCCGCTGCGCCTGATGGTCGATCTGCCGAACGAGGCCGAAATCGTCGACATCTTCATCCACCAGCCGGACCGGCGGCTGCTGCTGGCCTCTTCGGCGGGCGATGGTTTCGTTGTTTCCGAAAACGACGTGGTGGCCCAGACCCGCGCTGGCAAACAGGCGATCAACGTCAAGGCGCCGGTGGTGGCAAAGGTCTGCAAGCCGGTCAATGGCGACGCGGTGGCGGTGGTTGGCGACAACCGCAAGGTGCTGGTATTCATGCTCGAAGAGCTTCCCGAAATGGCGCGCGGCAAGGGCGTTCGGTTGCAGAAATACAAGGATGGCGGGCTGTCGGATGCGACGACCTTCAACCTTGCGGTGGGCCTGTCGTGGCGCGACCCTGCCGGGCGCACCCGAACGGAAAGCAACCTTGAAGAATGGCTTGCCAAGCGCGCCACCTCGGGGCGCATGGCGCCGCGCGGCTTCCCTCGCGACAACACCTTCACCTGACCCCGCCTGACCGGGCGGGGCCGGGCCCGTTTGACCAGCGGCGGCCCCCGCCCGGAAAGGCAGTGCCATGACCGAAGCCCCCCCGGTGCCCGATAACGCCATTGGCGAGTACACCGGAGACGGCAAGACGCTGTTCTGGCTCGCCCTGCGCACCTCGCTGCTGACGCTGTTGACCTTGGGCATCTACCGCTTCTGGGCCAAGACCCGCATCCGGCGCTACACGTGGTCGGCAACCCGGCTGGATGGCACCCGGTTCGAATACACCGGCACCGGGCTGGAGAAATTCCTCGGTTTCCTGATGGCGGTGGTGATCCTTGCGGTCTACCTCGGGGTGCTGCAACTGCTGCTGGTCTGGTTCGGCATGACGATCTTTGCCGCCCCCGAAACACCCGAGCAGGCGGTGCTTCAGGGGATGGGCCTGTCGGTTTCGGCGCTGGCGGTGACGCCGCTGGTGTTCTTTGCGCAATACCGCGCCCGGCGCTACCGGCTGGCCCGCACCCGCTGGCGTGGCATCCGCTGTGGCATGGACAAGGCGGCATGGGGCTATGCGTTTCGGGCCATGGGCTACTGGGCGCTGACGCTTGTCAGCCTTGGGGCGCTGCTGCCGCTGATGACCTTCCGGCTGGAAAAATACATGACCGAGCGCAGCTGGTTCGGCGATGCCCGCTTTGAACAGCACGGCAGCTGGACCGGGATGTACCGTCAGATGACACATCTGCTGATCGGGCTGGCGCTGGTGCTGGGCGGGCTGCTGACCGGATCAATCGGGATGGCGACCGACCAGCCCGCGCTGATCATCGGTTATGCGGGCTTTGCCGTGGGTCTGGTGTGGTTTCCCATCGGCGTGATCTCGTGGCGGGTGCAGAGCTTTGCCTATCTGACCCGCCACAAAACGCTGGGCGGGCGCGTCACATTCGACGCTCAGCCCGAGACAAAGACGGTGATCCTTGCATGGGTGGTTGGCAGCATCGTTCTGGCCGTCGCGCTATCGGTCGCGACCGGGATCATCGGCGGCACGGTCGCAACCTTGCTGGCAGGCTCGGGCTTTGCGGTCGAGACAGGCAACGGTGAACACCTGTTCCTGCCGATCGTGCTGGCGGCGCTGGGTTACCTGCTGACTCTGGCGGCAACGCAGGCCGGGGCGCTGGCCGCCATCGTGCAGCCGATCCTGAAACATTACGTCACCACGCTGACACTCCTCAACCTTTCCGCGCTGGACGAGATCCACCAGCGCGCCGCCGATCCGGGCGCCGATGCCGAAGGCTTTGCCGATGCGCTCGATCTTGGCGGGGCGCTGTGATGCAAGGCGCGGCGCATCTCTATGACGGGCACTCGGCGCGCCGCCACGCGGTGACGGTCTCGCTCGCGCGCCACGATCTTGCGCTGCGGATCGATGGCAGCACCCTGCCCGCCCCGCTGCTGTGGCCGCTCGCCGACCTGCGCCGCCTGCGGGATCACGCCGACGCCGACCAGCTGGTGCTGACCCGTCATCAGGACAGCAAAGACGAGCAGCCACGCGATGCCGCCCGACTGGTGATCGACGATGCCCCACTGGCAGACTGGCTGCGGCGCACCCGCCCCGGGCTGGACCGGCGCGACGTAACGCGCGGCACCGGACGGCGCATCGCGCTGCGCGGCACGGCGGCGCTTGCGGCGGTGGCGCTGATGCTCTTCGTCATCCTGCCTGCGCTGGCCGGGACCATGGCGCGCCTGCTGCCGATGGACCGCGAGATCGCCTTTGGTCGCAGCGTCAAGGCGCAGATGGAACGGTTTCTCGGCGGCTCCGAGCTGGGCGGGCTGGATTGCACCGCCCCCGAAGGCCGCGCTGCGCTGGACGAGATGGTGACGCGCCTGACGCAGGGGCAGGATCTGGGCTATCCGCTCCAAATCAGCGTGATCGATCACGGCATGGTCAACGCCTTCGCGGTGCCCGGCGGGCAGGTCGTGCTGCTGCGCGGTTTGATCGAGGCAGCCGATTCGCCCGACGGCGTCGCTGCCGTGCTGGCGCATGAGATCGGCCATGTGGTGCACCGCGACCCGACGCGCGAGGCGTTGCGCGCCGCGGGCTCGGTCGGTCTTTTGGGGCTGCTGCTGGGTGATGTGACCGGCGGCGCGGCGATTGCGGGTGTGGCGCAGCGGCTGATCAATGCAAGCTACGGGCAGAATGCCGAAAGCGCCGCCGATGCCTATGCGCTCGACGCGCTGGCGCAGGCCGGGCTGCCGCCCTCGGCCCTTGGCGACATGTTCGAGATGTTCCGCGAGCGTCATGGCGACACCAGCGGGCCGGTGGCGCATTTCCTGTCGCATCCGCAGCTGTCGACCCGCATCGACGCCGCCAACGCGGCCGCGCCGGGCAAGGCCCTCGGCCCGGTGCTGGACGCGGCCCAGTGGCAGGCGCTGCGCAACATCTGCGGCTGAGCCGGGCGCGTCTGCACACGTATCGCAGGCCCGACAAACCGCGACAAAGGTCGCGCGAGAGTGCGACGCGGCGTCCCTTTTACGTTAACATGTCGTATTGGTACTGTTTTACCCGAGCCCGGTTCGCTATCAACCGTTCGAAGATTGTTTCGGGAGTCGCGCCCGCCGCGACGGTTATAGGGAGAAACTCGCCGATGAAGGTGCTCGTACCTGTCAAACGCGTGATCGACTACAACGTAAAGGTTCGCGTCAAAGCGGATGGTTCCGGTGTCGATCTGGCCAACGTCAAGATGTCGATGAACCCCTTCGACGAGATCGCCGTCGAGGAAGCCATCCGCCTCAAGGAGGCCGGCAAGGCAACCGAGGTGATCGCGGTGTCGATCGGCATCGACAAGGCGCAGGAAACGCTGCGCACCGCGCTGGCGATGGGCGCCGACCGGGCGATCCTCGTGGTGGCCGCCGATGACGTTCACAACGATATCGAACCGCTCGCCGTGGCCAAGATCCTTGCCGCCATCGTCAAGGAAGAAGAGCCCGGCCTCGTGATCTGCGGCAAGCAGGCCATCGACAACGATCTGGGCGCCACGGGGCAGATGCTCGCAGCGCTGACCGGCTATGCACAGGCGACCAACGCCAACACGCTGGCGGTTGAGGACGGCGCGGCGATTGTCGCCCGCGAGGTCGACGGCGGCTTGCAGACCATCAAGGTCACGCTTCCGGCCATCGTCACCGCCGACCTTCGCCTCAACGAGCCGCGCTATGCCTCGCTGCCCAACATCATGAAGGCAAAGAAAAAGCCGCTGGAGCAGAAGACCGCCGCCGATTACGGCGTCGATGTCTCGCCCCGGCTTGAAATCGTGACCACCGCCGAGCCCGCTGCCCGCGCCGCTGGCATCAAGGTCGGATCGGTCGACGAACTGGTCGGCAAACTCAAAGATGCGGGGGTGATCTGATGTCTGTTCTTCTTCTTGCTGAAATCACCGATGGCGCGCTGTCGATGGATGCAACCGCCAAGACCGTGACGGCCTGTGCGCCTCTGGGCGATGTCACCGTGCTGTGCATCGGCTCGTCGGCCAAAGACGCTGCTGCCGAGGCCGCGACCATCACGGGCGTGGCAAAGGTGCTCTGCGCCGAGGATGCGCTTTACAGCCACCGTCTGGCCGAGCCGGTGTCGGCGCTGATCGTGTCGCTGGCAGGCGATTATTCGCATATCGTCGCCCCGGCCACGACCGACGCCAAGAACATCCTGCCGCGCGTCGCCGCGCTGCTGGACGTGATGGTCATCACCGATGCGACCAAAGCCATCGACGCCGACACGTTCGAACGCCCAGTCTACGCCGGCAACGCCATGCAGACCATCAAATCCAAGGATGCGACCAAGGTCGTGAGCTTCCGCACCTCGACCTTTGACGCGGCAGCCACCGGCGGCGCGGCACCGGTCGAAGACATCGCGGCGGGCGAAAACCCGGCGCTGTCGGAATGGATCGAAGACAAGGTCGCCGCAAGCGATCGCCCCGAGCTGACCTCGGCCAAGATCGTGGTGTCCGGCGGACGCGGCGTTGGCTCTGACGAGAACTTCAAGATCATCGAAGCGCTGGCCGACAAGCTGGGCGCGGCGGTGGGCGCCTCGCGCGCGGCAGTCGATTCGGGCTTTGCGCCGAACGACTGGCAGGTCGGCCAGACCGGCAAGGTCGTGGCGCCGGACCTGTATGTTGCCTGCGGCATCTCGGGCGCGATCCAGCACCTCGCCGGGATGAAGGACAGCAAGGTCATCGTCGCGATCAACAAGGACGAGGAAGCGCCGATCTTTCAGGTCGCCGATTTCGGCCTTGTCGCCGACCTGTTCGCAGCCGTGCCGGAGATGACCGACAAGGTCTGATCCCTGCCGATCACGATACAAGGGCCCGCCACTGCGCGGGCCCTTTTGCGTTTTCAGATGTCTTCCAGCGCCGGGTCGTCCTTGATCTCGACATGCTGAATATCCTCGGCGCCAAGCCCCTTGATCAGCGAGGGGATCATCATGAACACCAGCGCAAAGATCGGCAGCCCGATCACCGTGATCACCTGTTGCAGCGCGTTCAGCCCCGCATCCCCGGCCAGCCAGATCAGCATCCCCGCGATGGTGCCCTCGGCGACGCCCCAATAGACACGCTGGTGCACCGGGCCGGGGGTTTCCTCGCCGGTGCACAGCATGTCGACCACCAGCGAGGCGCTGTCCGACGAGGTGGCGAAAAAGATCGCCACGATCACCACGGCAAAGCCCTGGATCAGGGTCGTGTAGGGGAAATGTTCGAAAAACGCGAACATCGCCAGCGGAACGGATTCGGCCACCGCGCGGCTCAGCTCACCGGCGCTGTCGCCCATGGCGGCGCGAGCGGCCTCCCCGATGCCGTCGATCTGCATCGCCTGCCAGCCAAAGATGGCAAACCAGATCAGCGTGAAGGCCGACGGCGCCAGCAGCACCCCCATGACGAATTCGCGGATCGTCCGCCCGCGTGAAATCCGCGCCACGAACAGACCGATGAAGGGCGACCATGTCACCGTCCACGCCCAGTAGAACACCGTCCAGCTGCCCTGCCAGCCCCAGCCCTCGCCGCTGGGATGGGCATAGGCCAGCATGTCGTTCCAGAACGCCAGCTGCGGCAGGTTGCCGAAATAGATGCCCACGGTCTGCACGATGCCGCGCAGCAGGAACAGCGTTGATCCGGTCACCAGCACAAAGACCAGCAGCGCCACGGCCATGCCGATGTTGATGTTCGACAACAGCTTCACCCCGGAATCCATCCCCGCGACGATGGACCCGACCGCAACGCAGGTCAGCACCGCGATGATGCCGATGCGCATCCATGTGGTGTTTTCCATGCCGGTCAGTTCCGACAAGCCCGCCGCAATCTGGCTGGACCCGAGGCCAAGTGAAACCGCAACGCCAAACAGCGTGCCAAGGATCGCCGCCACGTCGATGGCCTTGCCGATCGGTCCGTGAATGCCGTCCTTGAGCAGCGGGTAGAACACCGATGACACCCGCACCGGCAGATCGTAGCGGTGAATGAAATAGGCAAAGGCCAGCCCGGGCAAGGTAAAGATCGTCCAAGTGTGCAGGCCAAGGTGATACAGCGCAAAGGCCATCGCGTCCTGCGAGGCTTCGATGCTGTAGGGCACGACCCCCTCGCGCGGCGGCGATGAGAAATGCGAGATCGGCTCAGCGACGCCCCAGAACATCAGCACCGTGCCGATGCCCCCCGCGAACAGCATGGTGAACCATGACAGGTTATCGAAATCGGGCTTGGTGTCGGTACGCCCGAGGATGATGTGGCCGTGCCGCGAGCAGGCGACCCAGATCAGAAAACCCAGCCAGACGTTGACCCCAAGGATGAAAAACCAGCCAAGGTTCGTCACCACCCAGGCCCGCCCACTTTCGAAAAAGGCGCCGATGGCCGTGGGGGCGATGATCAGCGCGCCGAGGAACAAAACCATCAGCGCCGAGGCGCTGAAAAAGATCGTTGTGTCGGTGCGTAGACGTAGCGCGCGTGCCAATCCGGTCATGACTGTCCCTGCCTTTTGCAATGCAATTTTCACCCAACGCAGGGTTGCAAAGGATGTTCCTTGCCGAATTCGCCTGTGCAGCGCTGCATGTCGGCTGTGCGGCCCCGTGGATTGCGACAGCCCGGCAGAAGCTTAGGTGTTTGGCAACCTCTCACCCTGCAAGGATTTCCCGACATGGCTTTGAAGCTCAAGATCGTCACCGCCTCCACCCGCCCCGGCCGCATCGGTCCGATCATCAGCAACTGGGTTGCCGAGCAGGCCAGCGCCCATGGCAAGTTCGAGGTCGAGATCCTTGACCTCGAAAGCTTCAACCTGCCGCTGCTGGACGAGCCGAACCATCCGGCCATGCAGAACTACACGCAGGACCACACCAAGGCCCTGAGCGCCGCCGTCGCCGATGCCGATGCGTTTGTCTTCGTGACACCGGAATACAACGGCTTTCCGCCCGCCGCCGTGGTCAACGCGCTTCAGGCGCTGGTGGTGGAATGGAATCGCAAGGTCGCGGGCGTCGTGTCCTACGGCGGCATTTCGGGCGGGCTGCGTTCAGCGCAGGAGCTGCGGATGCTGCTTGCGAATATGGGGATCATGCCGCTCAAGCAGGCGGTGCCGATGCCAATGGTGTTTGGAGATCTCACCAAGGAGGGCACGCTGACCCCCAATGTCGAGGTCGCCAAGGGCACCGCCGGAATGCTCGACGAGCTGCACGTCTGGGCCGGCGCGCTAAAGACCATCCGCTGAAACGCCCGGGGCGGGGCCATCGCGGCCCCGCGCCTTTTCCCCTTAGCTCGACACCTGCTCGCGCAGGATCGACGCGGTCAGCGAGAACATCAGGTAGACCCCCGAAAAGATCAGGAACGCGAGGATGGTGTTCTCGAACTTGCGCGGATAGCTCGGGTCTTCGGAGGCGACCGGCACCACCGAGGTGGTCAGATAGCGCGCCTGACTGTCGGCATCCCGTCGCGCCTGTTCCAGCCGTTCCAGCGCCGTCTGAAGCATCAGGTCGCGGGTCGACAGATCGGCCTCGGCCAGCTTGATCTGCACCGCGATCTCGGCCAGCGAATTTTCCCCGGTTGTTGCCTGCGTCATCTGGTTGTTCAGCGTGGCCAGCAGCGCCTCAAGCCGGCGCACATCGCCACGCGCCCCGTCGACCTTGGCCTGGTTCGGACGCGCGTTGTCGAGCAGCGCCTGAAGCGCAAGCTGCTTTTCCTGAAGCTGGATTTCGATGTTGTTGACCTGCCCGCGCAGCGCGGCAATGCGCCCTTCGGGGTCGATGACGGCGCCGTCCTGCTGCAAGCGCACCAGCTTTTCCTGCGCCTGCGCCCGCGCCGCCTCGGCATCCCTGAGCCCGACCTCGGCATCATCCACCGCGTTCGAACGCTTGCGCATCGACAGGTTGTCGACGCGGGCTTCGGCATATCCGATCAGCGCACGGCTGAACCGTGCCGCGGTCTCGGGGTCGGCGGCAAGGATCTGCATTTTGATGACACCTTCGGTCGGGTCATAGCCGATCTCGATGTTGCGCTTGTACAGCGCATAGGCCGCCTCGTTCGAGGCACCGGGATCAAGCCGCTGGATCGGGTCGATCCAGTCCTGTTCGAAATGGGTCTTGAAGCCTTCGTCCCGGTCGAGCCGCAGCATCGCATCCTTGGACATCAGGTAGCTTTGCACCGCGATCGCGTCCTGATTGGTGGCAAATTGCGTGCCCGAGAACAGCGAGCCCATCGAACTGGCCGAACTTTCGGCCTTGAGAATAAGGAATTCCGACTTCGTGGCAAACATCGGCGTCGCCATGATGTAGAAATAATACCCCGCAAGGATCGTCGGCAGAAACACGAAGAACGCCAGCCGCGTCAGCAGCAGCAGCAGCTTCTTGCGGCGCCGGGCGGCCAGATCCTGCTGGATCTGCATGATCTCGGCGGCGCGCCGTTCCGACGGGCTGGCCATCTGGGTCGAGGGCAGCTGCACCTTGCCGGTCTCGACCTTCTGCGGCAGCTGCACCTTGCCGCCCGGGGCGGGCGCTTCGGCGGCGGGGCTGTCGGTGCCTTTGTCCGGCACCACGAGTTCCAGCATGTTCGCGCGCTGAAACGGGTCGATGCCGCGGACCCGCAAGAGGCGCACCGCATCGAAATCCGAGGTCGGCGCCATGCCGTGCTTTTGCGCCACGCGCCGCGCCATGCGCAGTTGACGCCCGGTCAGGCCTTCGTTGCGGATCGCGTCCATGTCGGTCTTTGCGTCCCTCGCAGCCTCGGCAGTTGCCGGCTGCGAGCGTGGCGCAGGCTGAACCGGCGGGCGCAGATCTTCGGCGTCCTGCGCTTTGCCCGGCTGCGACACCGGCGCTGGCCTGGCTGGCTGCGCAGGCTCTGCCGGAGGCACCGGGGGCGTCGCGTCATTGGTTGCCGCCCCGGGCAAAGCGCCGCCCGCCTCCATCTCGCCGCTGCGGCGGACACGGAATTTCTTAGCCTTGGGTTTCGTAGTCATAGAGTCGCTTCGCCTCTTCCAAGGTTTCAAACATGTGCAGTTTGCCGTCCATCAGGACCGCCGCCTTGCGCGCGAAGCGTTCAAGGATCTGTGGCTGGTGCGAGACGATCACGATGGTCGTCGTACGCAGCCGCTCTGCGAGGAGTTCGCCCGCCTTCTTGTTGAACTCGACGTCGGTGGAATTGGGCATCCCCTCGTCGATGAGATAGATGTCGAAATCCAGCGCCAGCATCAGCGCAAAGGTAAAGCGCGAGCGCATGCCGCTGGAATAGGTGCCCAGCGGCTGATCGAAATATTCCCCAAGGTTGCAGAGCCAGCGGCAGAAGCTTTCGACGTAATCCGGATCGATACCGTACATCCGGGCGATGAACCGAGAGTTCTCGCGCGCCGAGATCTTCGACACCACCCCGCCCATGAATCCCAGCGGAAAAGACACCCGGCTGGTCGAGCGTATCTCGCCCTCGTCGGGCTTTTCCAGCCCGGCCATCATGCGGATCAGCGTCGACTTGCCGGTACCGTTCGGAGCAAGGATGCCCAGCGACTGGCCAAGTTCCACCCGGAACGACACGCGGTCAAGGATCACCTTGCGCCGCTGCCCTGTCCAGAAGGACTTGCTGACCGTGTCAAACTCAAGCATCCACCGTGCCCCGCACCATACGCCCTCCTCAGCAATACAGAGGGCAGATTAAGCATGTCTTAGGCGTGGAATCTGGTGATATTATGTCCCGATCAGGAAACAAAGAGCAATCGCCGGGGGTGTTATCCGGCGATTGTCTGGTTGTGTGGGCCACAAGATGGCGCGGGCTGCCCCAGCTGTGACCAAGGCGTTAACGCCGACTCAGGCGATGGCGCCCCAGGCAAGACCGGCGGCGAAGGCCCCGATCAGGGCAAAGCCGAAATAGGCGGCAAACACCCGCGGCTTGACCAGCGCCCAGACCGCGATGGCCGCCGGAATGCAGCTGACGCCGCCCGCCACCACAAAGCTCATCGCCGCGCCCGGCGCCATGCCCTGCGCCAGCAGCGCATCGACCAGCGGCACGGCAGCATAGCCGTTCAAATACGCCGGGGCCCCGATCAGCGCGCCCAGCAAGATCGGCCAGACCCCGGTGCCGCCCAGAACGCCCGCGATGGTTTCTGCGGGGATATAGCGCAGCATCACGGCCTCGATCAGATAGGCGAGCAGCAGCCATTTCAGCAGGAAGACAAGGTTGGCCTGCGCCTCGGTGCGGAAGGTCTCGCGCCGCGCCGCATCCTGCCAGAAACGCCATTTCGGTGTCCCCTGAAACGGCTTCGTCACGCCGCCACAACAGCTGCTGCCACAGGTCTTGGGCTGCGGCTTCAGCGGATCGGCAAACACCGGGCTGCGCTTCAACGCCATGGCGCCCAGCCCGCCCGCAAGCCCGATCGCCACCGCGGCCAGCGTCTTGGCCAGCGCAAAATCCAGCCCCAGCGTGCCCGCCGTCACCAGAAACATCGCCGGGTCCATCAGCGGCGAGGCCAGCCAGAAGGCCATCACCGCGCTGAGCGGCGCGCCCACCGCCAGCAGCGCGGCGATGAACGGGATCACCTCGCAGGAACAGAACGGCGACAGCCCGCCCAGCACCGCGGCCAGCACGATCATCCGGGTCTCGCGCCCCTCAAAGGCCTTGGCCAGCAGGGTCTCGGCCCCGGAGGCCTTGATCGTGGCCACCGCCGCCACAGCAAACAGCACGAAAGGCAGCGTGTGCAACAGAGCTCCCAGCGCGAACTGCGCCGTGGGCAGAGTCTGGGGCGTATCGACCAGAGCGACAGACAGCAGCAGCAGCGCGCTCGCCATCCAGGCCTTGTCGAGTTTCGGCAGCCGTGCCGGACGCCATGTGTCAGCCATCGTGATGCTCCGGGTGTTCGCTGCAACCCTCGCAATCGGCACAGCATTGGGTGACAAGAAACTCAGACAATGCCTGCACCTCTTCATAGGCGGCGGCGGCGCAGATGATGCTGCGGCCCTGCTTTTCCTGCCGCACGAGGCCGGCATGGGTCAGGATGCGCAGATGATGGGTCAGGGTCGAGCCGGTGACGCCGGTGCGCGCGCCAAGCGCCCCGATGCTGATGCCCGAGGGGCCGGAGCGCACCAGCGCCCTGAGCACGCTCAGCCGCTGTTCAGAGCCAAGCGCGGCGAATTTCGACGCGGCGATCTCCAGCGGCATATCTTTGGGGATGGGGGATTCGTGTTTCATATTTCTAGCATCATCGAAACATTTCCCGCACGCAACGGTTCATTTCGATAATTTTCGAACTGTTCTGGCAATCTCGCGCCACGCACTTATCTGCCCCTCATGGAACCGTTGCCAGAACTCGCCGATCATCTCCGCGCCTGCCGCCTGTGTGCGCCGCGCTTTGCCACCACCCGCACCCAGCACGCCCCGCGCCCGGTGGTCTGGTTCGCGCCGGGCGCGCGGCTGCTGATCGCCTCGCAGGCGCCGGGACTGCGGGCGCATCAAAGCCAGAAGCCATTTGATGATGCGTCGGGCATACGCCTTCGTGATTGGCTGGGGCTGGACGAGGCGACCTTCTGGGACCGCTCGAAGGTGGCGATCATACCAATGGCCTTTTGCTTTCCGGGCTATGATGCCGCCGGGTCCGACCTGCCGCCGCCGCCGATCTGCCGTGCCACGTGGCACGACCGGCTGTTCGCCGCATTGGGCGACGTTCAACTGCGGCTTTATATCGGCGGCTATGCCCATCGCTATCATCTCGGCGTGAAAACCGGCGTCACCGAGACGGTGCGCGGCTGGCGCGACCATTTGCCGGGCGCAATCCCCTTGCCTCATCCGTCGTGGCGCAATACCGCATGGCTCAAACGCAACCCGTGGTTCGAGGCCGAGCTTTTGCCGGTGCTGCGATCCCGCGTCCGCGAGGCGATGACATGACTTTGGAAACCCCACTCGACCACGCCCATGCCGCGATGGAGGCCGCCCCGCTGGACGGGGCCGCCCGCCTGCGGTTCTACGAACGGCTTGCCGATGGCGAGCTGTTCGTGTTGCTGGCGAAAGAAGCGACCGGCGACACCGTCGAACCCGAGGTGTTCGAACTGGCCGATGCCTCCTTTGTGCTGGTGTTCGATCGCGAAGAGCGCCTGTCGCAATTCGTCGGGGCCGCCGCGCCCTATGCGGCGCTGTCGGGGCGGGCCTGCGCGTCGATGCTGGCAGGGCAAGGCATCGGTCTTGCGGTCAACCTCGAGGTGGCGCCATCGTCGATCCTGCTGCCGCCCGAGGCGGTGGACTGGCTGAACGAGACGCTGGGCCATGGCCCCGCCGAAACCCATGGCCAGATCGAAGAGGTCACGCCGCCGGGCGGGCTGCCCGAGTCGCTGATCACCGCGCTGGACACCAAGCTGGCAACGGCGGTGGGGCTTGCCCGCGCCGCGTGGCTTGCCGGGGTGCGCTATGAGGATGGCACCCGCAGCCACCTTCTGGCCTTTGCCGGGGCAGTGCCGGGGGCCGAGGATGCGCTGGCCCGCGCCGTGAACGAGGCGCTGGTGTTTTCGGGAATCGAAGCTGGCTCGCTCGACGTGACCTTCGTGCGCGATCACGACCCGCTGGCGGCATCGCTAACCCGCGTCGGGCTGCGCTTCGATCTACCCGAACCGGAAAAGCCTGCGCGGATCGAACCCATCGCGCCGGGGTCCGACCCGGACAGCCCGCCAATCCTGCGCTAAGTCTCAGCCGACCGCGATATTGTCGATCAGCCGCACGCCGCCAATCCATGCGGCGGCGAGCAACCGCGCCGGGCGGTCGAGCCGATCCAGCAGGGCCAGCCCGTCGGCGGCGCGCAATTCAAGGTATTCGACCTTGTCGAAGCCCGCGCCCGCGAGCGCCGCTTCGGCGGGCGCGACCAGTTCGGCCATGGTCCCGCCCTGCGCCAGTGCCTCGGCCATGCCCTGCATGACGTGGCCCAGCGCCGGGGCCTTGGCCCGCGCATCAGCCGGCAGCAACAGGTTGCGCGAGGACAGCGCCAGCCCATCGGGTTCGCGCACCGTGGGGCAGCCGATCACCTCGACCGGGATATCCAGATCCGCCGCCATTCGCCGCACCACCTGCAATTGCTGGTAGTCCTTTTCGCCGAACCACGCCTTGTCGGCGCCGGTCTGAAGGAACAGCTTGGGCACAACGGTGGTCACCCCGTCGAAATGCCCCGGCCGGAACGCCCCGCACAGGATCTCGGTCAGCCCCTCCACATGCACCGAGGTTGCAAAGCCATCGGGATAGATCTCTGACGGGCCGGGCACATAGATTACATCGACCCCGAACGGCGCGAGCTTTTCGGCATCCTGATGTTCGGTGCGCGGGTAGTTTTCCAGATCAGACGGATTGTTGAACTGCCGAGGATTGACGAAAATCGTCACGATCACCCGGTCGGCCCCGGCCCTTGCCGCCTGCGCAAGGCTCAGGTGGCCCTCGTGCAGCGCCCCCATGGTGGGCACCACGCCGATCACCTCTCCGGCGCGTTTCCAAGCGGTGACACGGGCGCGCAGGGCCGCCTTGTCGCGGATGATCTCGGTCATTTCATCGGCTCCGTATCGGCAAAGACATGCTCTGGCGCGGGAAAGGCGCGGGCGCGCACCTCTGCGGCATAGGTGGCGATGGCGGCTTCGGCCTCATCGCCAAGGCTGGCATAGCGCTTGACGAATTTCGGCTTGAAGGCGGTGAACAGCCCCAGCATGTCGTCAACCACAAGGATCTGCCCGTCACAACCCGCCGACGCGCCGATGCCGATGGTTGGTATGTCTACCGCCTCGGTCACACGGTCGGCCAGCGCGGCGGGCAGTTTTTCCAGCACCACGGAAAAGGCTCCGGCCTCGGCCACGGCGCGGGCATCGGCCAGCAGCGCCTCGCCCGCCGCGCCCCGGCCCTGCACCTTGTAGCCACCCAGCGTGTTGATCGACTGCGGCGTCAGGCCGACATGCGCCATCACCGGAATACCGCGCCCGGTCAGAAACGCGATGGTCGGCGCCATCTGCACCCCGCCTTCCAGCTTCACCGCGCCAGCGCCGGTTTCCGCCATGATCCGGGCGGCGTTGCGAAACGCCTGCTCGCGGCTTTCCTCGTAGCTGCCAAAGGGCATGTCGACGACCATCATCGCCCGGCTCAGCCCGCGCTTTACCGCTCGGCCGTGCAGGATCATCATCTCGAGCGTGACGCCCAGCGTCGATTCCAGCCCGTGCAGCACCATGCCGACGGAATCCCCCACCAGCACGAAATCGCAATGGGCGTCCATCAGCTGAGCCATCGGCGTGGTATAGGCGGTGAGGCTGACAATCGGCACGCCGCCTTTGCGGGCGCGGATATCGTCCGGCAGCGGCACGCTCTTGTGTGCGATTGCGCTCATGTGCTCCTCCCTAAGCTGTGGCGCCCTCTATCAGCCCGTGCGATGCCTTTCCAGTGCGACGCGCCTTGCACCTTTGGCGAATTGCGTCACAGTTCGACAATCATCCCAGAACGGAGAGCCGCCGATGTCCCGCCTTGCCCTTGTCGCCGCGCTGCTTGCCGCACAGGCCGCCAGCGCCCAGCAGACCGACATCACCGTCGCCCTGCAACTGGAACCGCCGCATCTTGATCCGACCTCGGCAGCGGCCGGGGCCATCGATTCAGTGCTGTATTCCAACGTCTTCGAAGGGCTGACGAAATTCACCGAAACCGGGGCCATCGCCCCCGGCCTTGCGCAAAGCTGGGACATTTCCGACGACGGCGCGCGCTACACCTTTCACCTCGCCAGCGGCGTGACCTTCCACGACGGCAGCGCGATGGACGCCGAAGACGTCAAGTTCAGCCTTGATCGCGCCCGCGCCGATGACAGCCAGAACGCACAGAAGGCGCTGTTCGCGGGCATCGCGTCGGTCGACGTGATCGACCCGCAAACCGTCGAGGTGACGCTGGCTGCGCCCGACGGTAACTTCCTGTTCAACCTCGCTTGGGGCGATGCGGTGATTGTCGCGCCCGAAAGCGTCGATGGCATCAAGCAAACCCCGATCGGCACCGGCCCGTTCAAATTCTCGCGCTGGGTGACGGGCGATCGCATCGAGCTGGCCCGCAACGACGCCTACTGGGGCACCGAACCAGCGCTGAGCGACGTCACGTTCCGGTTCATCGCCGACCCGACAGCGGCCTTTGCCGCGATGATGGCGCAGGATATCGACGTCTTTGCCGGCTTCCCCGCCCCCGAAAACCTGCCGATGTTCGAATCCGACCCGCGCTTTCAGGTGCTGTCCGGCACCACCGAGGGCGAGACCATCCTTGCGATGAACAACGCCCAAGCGCCGCTGGATGATCTGCGGGTGCGCGCGGCGGTGGCCCATGCCATCGACCGGCAGGCGATCATCGACGGCGCGATGTTCGGACAGGGCACGCCCATCGGCACCCATTTCGCCCCGCATAACCCCGATTACGTCGATCTGACCGGGCTGTCCGCCTATGACCCTGCGAAATCGCGCGAACTGCTGACCGAGGCGGGCTATTCCGAAGGCTTCACCACCACGCTGAAGCTGCCGCCGCCCTCCTATGCCCGGCGCGGCGGCGAGATCATCGCGGCGCAGCTGCGCGAAGTCGGGATCTCGACCGAGATCGTCAATCTCGAATGGGCGCAATGGCTCGAAGAGGTGTTCAAGGGCAAGGATTTCGGCATGACCATCGTGTCTCACACCGAACCCTTCGACATCGGCATCTATGCGCGGCCCGATTACTACTTCCAGTACGGCAAGCCGGAATTTGCCGAGCTGATGACCACGCTGAGCGCAACATCCGACCCGGCGGCGCGCTCGGCGCTGATCAAGCAGGCTGAAACCATGATCGCCGAGGATTACGTCAACGCCTATCTGTTCCAGCTTGGCTTTGCCACGGTGGCCGATGCGCGGCTGACCGGACTGTGGACCAACCAGCCGACGCAGGCCACCGACCTTACCGCGGTGCGCTGGACCGAGTGAACGGGATCACCGACAGCGCGACTCCGCCCAGCACCAGCCCGCAGGCGAGCACAAAGCGCAGCGTCAGCGCCTCGCCCAGAAAGGCCATGCCGCCCGCCATGGCGATCACCGGCACGGTCAGCTGGGCGACGGCGGCGGTCGATGACGGGATGCGCGGCAGCACCGCGTACCATAGAATGTAGCCAAGCGCCGAGGTCACCGCGCCCGAGAACACCGCCAGCAGCACCGCGCTGGCGGACCAGCTTGCGACCCCGCCGCCGTCACCCCCCATGACAAACAGCCCGATCTGCACAAGGCAGCCCAGCCCTGCGGTCAGCACGAAATTCGCCGCGCTCGACACCATCGGCACGGTCGACAGCTTGCCCGCCAGCGAGTAGATCCCCCAGCCAAAGCCCGCAACCAGCATGGCCAGCGCGTGCGGCAGGCTGGGGGCCGTGCCGCCTCCCGGCGCCAGCAGCCATACCAACCCGCCAAAGGCCAGCCCCGCCCCAACCCAGCGGCGCGGCGGAAGAACCTCGCGCGCGATGGCTGCGGCGGCGAACATCGTCACCTGCACCATGCCGAACATCAGCAACGCCCCCAGCCCGGCAGCCAGCCCGTTATAGGCCACCGAAAACCCGTAGATATACAGGAATAGCCCGGCAACGGCCGCCAGCCGCCCCGGACCGCCCAGCGAAAACCGCCCCTGACGCAGCAGCACCAGAACCGACAGCATCACCGCGCCGGACAGCAGGCGCAGCGTTCCGAAACTGGTGGCGTCGATGCCACCCCCGGCCAGCGCCGCGCGGTTGAGCAGTGAATTGGCCGCAAACGCCACCATGGTCAGCGCGATCAGTCCGAACAGTTTCATGTATCCTCCGGGCGGCGGCTCAGTCAGGCCGCGCCGTGCTTTCCGCTTTTTTCTTCTGCAAGGCCGCCAGCTTGGCATTCAGCCGGCCGCGCCGCCGCTTTTGATAGGCGCTGATCACCGGCACCGTCAGATAATACGCGACCAGCGCGGTGATGATCCCCGGCAGGATGCCCCCGATCATGTAGGGGTAAAACACCGTGTGATAAAAGGCGTTCAACGCCGTCCAGTCGGTGGGGTTGCCCTGAAGCCAGTTCAACAAGTTGTCCCACAGATCCTGCCCCGCCATGGTAAAGCGGTGGAGCAGCGATGTGTGGTGCGGCTCGTGCCGGTCGATGCCCAGCAGCCAGTAACCGGTGCGCAGCGAAGCGATGCCGATCGGCACATAGGTCAGCGGATTGCCGACAAACGTGCCAAGGAAGGCCGCAAGGAAATTGCCCCGCAGTAGCCAGGCCAGCCCGCCCGCCACCACGAAATGCAGCCCGTAAAACGGCGTAAACGTGGTGAAGACCCCGGCAAACACCCCGCGCGCGATCTTTTCCGGGGAATCCGGCAGACGATGCAGCCGGTGCTGCATGTAACGCGCCGCGCGCGTCCAGCCGCCGCGCGGCCAGAACAGCTCGAACACGGCTCGCAAAAAGGGCCGTCTGTCGCGGCGTTTGAACACGCGTCCCGTCCGTTATTCCTGCGGCAGCCCGTGCTGTGGACCGCTGCTCCCCAAGTCGTCATCGCGCCCCGGCAGGGCCGCCCAATCAATGCGCCGACCCTAGCGCCATGACGCGCGAGGGAAAGCCTATTCCGCCGCCGCGGGCGCAACCGCCAGCGCAGTATCGCGCCTGCGGTGCACCGAGGCCACATCACTTTCCGCCTCGAGCGCCGAGACCACCGAGTGCAGATGTTCGACATCGCGGAATTCGATGTCCATCCGCATTCTGAAGAAATCGGGTTTACGATCCACAAAAGTCAGATCGGAAATATTGGCCTGACGCTCGCCGATCAGGCTGCACACGCGGCCCAGAACCCCCGCATCGTTGCCAAGGGTCAGCTCGAGCGTCACATCATAGGCGGCGGGATGGGTGCCCTCCTCCCAGCGCAGATCGAGCCAGCGTTCGGGCTGGTCTTCCCACGCGGCAAGGGAATCGCAGTCGATGGCGTGCACGTACACGCCCTTGCCGCGCTGGGTGATGCCGATGATGCGTTCGCCCGGCAGCGGCTGGCAGCAGCGCGCCCGGGTAAAGCCCTGCCCCGGCTCCAGACCGATCACCGCCGATTGCGCGTCGATCTCGTCGCCGCGCGCATCGTCAAGTTCGGGGTAAACCGCGTGCACCACCTCGCGTGAGGTGATCTCGGCGCTGCCAAGCCGCACCAGCAGCTCGTTGCGCCCGCTGATGCGCAGGGTGCGGGCAGCCTTTTCCAGCACCTTGTCGGTGGCCTTCTTGCCAAGATGTTCAAAGGCCGAACGCGCCAGTTCCGCCCCCAGCCGCATGAACCGCTCGCGCCCGGCTTCGCGCAGGGCGCGGCGGATGGCGGTGCGGGCCTTGCCGGTGGTGGCGATGTCGAGCCATGTCGCCTGCGGGGTCTGGCCCTCGGCGGTGATGATCTCGACCGACTGGCCGTTCTTGAGGCGGGTCCAGAGCGGCACGCGAATGCCATCGACCTTGGCCCCGACGCAGCCCGACCCGATCCGCGTGTGGATCGCATAGGCGTAATCCAGCGGCGTCGCGCCGCGCGGCAGCTTCACCACGTCACCCTTGGGCGTAAAGCAGAACACCTTGTCGGAATACATCTCGAGCTTGACCGCTTCGAGGAATTCGTCGTGATCCTGTTCTGCGTCGAACTGTTCGGTCAGCGAGGCGATCCAGCGGGCGGGATCGACGGCAAAGGGGTTTTCCGAGCGTTCGCCATCGCGGTACGACCAATGCGCCGCAACGCCGGTTTCGGCGACGTCATGCATCTGACGGGTGCGGATCTGCACCTCGACCCGCTTGCCGTCGCGGCCCGACACAGTGGTGTGGATCGACCGGTATCCGTTGGATTTCGGCTGGCTGACGTAGTCCTTGAACCGTCCCGGCACCGATTTCCAGCGCTGGTGGATGACCCCCAGCGCGCGGTAGCAATCCATTTCGCTGCGGGTGATGACGCGAAAGCCGTAAATATCCGACAGGCGCGAAAACCCGACGCCCTTGTCCTGCATCTTGCGCCAGATCGAATAGGGCTTTTTCGCACGGCCAAACACCTGAGCGTCGATGTCGGCCTTTTCCAGCTCGTCGCGCATGTCGCCGGTGATGCGATGGATGACGTCGCCGGTTTCCTTTTGCAGGTTGATGAAGCGGCGGATGATGCTGGCCCGCCCCTCGGGGTTGAGCACGCGGAACGCGAGGTCTTCGAGCTCCTCGCGCATCCATTGCATCCCCATGCGCCCGGCCAGCGGCGCATAGATATCCATCGTCTCGCGCGCCTTCTGGATCTGCTTTTCCGGCCGCATCGCCTTGATGGTGCGCATGTTGTGCAGACGGTCCGCCAGCTTGACCAGAATCACCCGCAGATCCTTGGACATCGCCATGAACAGCTTGCGGAAGTTCTCGGCCTGCTTGGTTTCCGAGCTGGAGAGCTGAAGATTGGTCAGCTTGGTGACACCATCCACAAGATCGGCCACATCCGCGCCGAAGCGGTCGGTGATGTCCTTGTACGAGGCGCGCGTGTCCTCGATCGTGTCATGCAGAAGGGCGGTGATGATGGTCGCATCGTCAAGCTGCTGCTCGGTCAGAATGGCGGCAACGGCGACGGGATGGCTGAAATAGGGCTCGCCCGAGTGGCGCATCTGCCCATCGTGCATCGCGCGGCCAAAGTCATAGGCCGCGCGGATCAGCGCTTCGTTCGTCTTGGGATTGTAGTTGCGGACCAGCGCAACGAGGTCTTCCGCCGCGATCATGGGCGTTCATCCTTGCAACGGCCCGCCGGGGCCTCAGCTTTCCCCTTGCGCTTCCATCAGAGCGCGAAGCAGCTTTTCCTCGGACATGTCGTCTTCGGCGGGCTTGTCCTGCTCGGCACCCATAAGAAGCGCCATGCTGTCGTCTTCGGGTTCGTCGACTTCGATCTGGGTCTGGTGCGACTCGATCAGCCGCTCGCGCAGCTCGTCAGCCGACTGGGTTTCCTCGGCGATCTCGCGCAGCGAGACGACGGGGTTCTTGTCGTTGTCGCGGTCGACCGTGATCGCGCTGCCAGCGGCGATCTCACGCGCACGGTGCGCGGCGAGCATCACCAGCTCGAAGCGGTTCGGAACCTTGTCGACGCAATCTTCTACCGTCACGCGGGCCATATGCGTATCACCTATCCGGTTAGCCGTAAGAAAGGGCACGTCTAACGCGCCCCTGCCCGGAAGACAAGCGCGATTCGCTCAAATGGGCTTGACTTCGGCGCGCGCCTCGGCAGGCAAGGCGTCGTGCATCTGCCGCACGGTCAGGCCGCTGACCGGGTGGCACCAATCCGGCGCGACATCCAGAAGCGGCACAAGCACGAAGCCGCGATCCTGAAGCCGTGGATGGGGCAGAATCAATTGCTCTGGGGCCAGCCTGCCCTGCGCCTCGGGCGACAGATCCCGCCATTGCTGGTAATACTTTAGTGAGGGCAGAACTTTTCCGCCTATTGCCAGCAGGTCCAGATCGAGGCTTCGCGCCCCCCAGCGACGGTCTCTTTTGCGATCATGCTCGGCCTCGATCTGGTGCAGCGCGGCAAGCACTTCCTCGGGTGTCAGATCAGCTGTCAAGTGCGCACAGGCGTTCACATAATCGGGCCCTGCCCCCGCTGG
This sequence comes from Citreicella sp. C3M06, assembly GCF_018860705.1. GTDB lineage: Bacteria > Pseudomonadota > Alphaproteobacteria > Rhodobacterales > Rhodobacteraceae > Salipiger. The sequence continues at coordinate 101,489 of NZ_JAHKQA010000007.1, read as the reverse complement.
AAAGCACGGGGTCTCATAGAATTTGCTGACCGCGCGCACCGCAAGGCCAAGCTCGGGCAGACGCGAGAGGGCGTTGCTCAAAGTTTCGGCTGGTCCACCATAGGTAGATTGCATATTCGCCCCTAAGGCGATCAAGATTTCTTGTCCGACAGGCATGTGTGGACTATCCTTATGAGCAGGCTTCGTGGGTTGAAGCGCCTTTTCGAAAACCATAATATTCCAGGTTCGGCCTCGCGGCGCAGTACACTCACACTCACGGACCATTTTCGCGCGGCCAATTGCTGAAAGGACATTTAATGTTTTACAAGGACGAACGGCTGGCGCTGTTCATAGACGGATCGAACCTTTACGCAGCTGCAAAGGCGCTTGGGTTCGACATAGACTACAAACTCTTACGACAAGAGTTTGTGCGCCGAGGCAAGATGGTGCGTGCCTTCTACTATACCGCACTGCTTGAAAACGATGAGTACTCGCCAATCCGCCCGCTGGTGGACTGGCTGCATTACAATGGCTTCACCATGGTGACGAAGCCGGCCAAAGAGTACACCGACAGTCAAGGGCGCCGCAAGGTCAAGGGCAACATGGACATCGAACTTACGGTCGATGCCATGGAACTTGCCCCGCGCGTCGACCATATCGTGCTGTTCTCGGGCGATGGCGATTTTCGCCCGCTGGTGGAATCGCTTCAGCGTCAGGGCGTCCGGGTATCGGTGGTCTCGACCATCCGCAGCCAGCCGCCGATGATCGCCGACGAGCTGCGTCGCCAAGCCGACAATTTCATCGAGCTTGACGAATTGCGCGAAGTCATCGGTCGCCCGCCGCGCGAGCAGACCGCCGAGCGCAACTTCGAGGTTGCCGCGCCGCGCAACGCGTGACCACCTGCAAGGCGAGGGTTCGAATGGGGATGAGAGCCCTCGCCCATGCTGGGTGAAATCGCCGCACTTGGCGGCCTGTTCCTTGCCGCCTTCGGGGCGGCAACGATCCTTCCGTTCCAGTCCGAGGTCGTGTTTGTCGGCCTGCAATTGGGCAATGCGGCGCCGGTGCTGCTAATCGTTCTGGTGGCCAGCATCGGCAATGTGCTGGGCGCAGTGGTAAATTATTACCTTGGACTCTGGCTGGAACATTTCCGCCATCGGCGCTGGTTTCCGATCACCGAAGCGCAGCTGGAAAAGGCGCAGCGGATTTACGCCCGCTGGGGCGTCTGGACGCTGCTGATAAGCTGGGCGCCATTGGGCGATGCCTTCACCGTTCTGGCCGGGGTGATGCGCACCAACCTCGTGCTGTTTACGCTGCTGGTCACCCTCGCCAAGACCGGACGCTACATCGCGCTGGCCTGGATCACCGCCGCCGCATCCGGGGGCTGATCCGCCACGGTCCGCTTTGAGATCTCGGCATGGTATTGACGCACGGCCAACGCCCCCGCCACCCCAAGGGCAAGCTTCCGCAGCCCAGCCCAGAGTTAAAACGCCGCACTGGATTCGCCGTGCGTTTCGCCCTAGGTCTTGAACTGCACAGGAGACCCACATGACCGCTCAGAAGCTGACCCTATACCTTGCAGCCCCTCGCGGGTTCTGCGCCGGTGTCGATCGCGCCATCAAGATCGTCGAGATGGCGCTGCAAAAATGGGGCGCCCCGGTCTATGTCCGGCACGAGATCGTGCACAACAAATACGTGGTGGACAGCCTGCGCGACAAGGGTGCCGTCTTTGTCGAAGAGCTGTCCGACTGCCCGCCCGACCGTCCGGTGATTTTCAGCGCCCATGGCGTGCCGAAATCCGTTCCCGCCGAAGCGGCGCGGCGCGAGATGATCTATGTCGATGCCACCTGCCCGCTGGTCAGCAAGGTCCATATCGAGGCGGCCCGCCATCACGAGAACGGTCTTCAGATGATCATGATCGGCCATGCCGGTCACCCCGAGACCATCGGCACCATGGGCCAGCTGCCCGAGGGCGAAGTACTGCTGGTCGAAACCCCCGCGGATGTCGCGCATGTGCAGGTGCGCGATGCCCAGCGACTGGCCTTCGTCACCCAGACCACGCTGTCGGTCGATGACACGGTGGAAATTGTCGCCGCCCTGCGCGCACGCTTTCCGGCCATTGTCGGCCCGCACAAGGAAGACATCTGCTACGCCACCACCAACCGTCAGGACGCGGTCAAGGTCATCGCGCCCGATTGCGACGCGATGCTGGTGGTTGGCGCGCCCAATTCATCCAATTCGCGCCGTCTGGTCGAAGTCGCCCGCAAGGCCGGGTGCGGCTATGCGCAGCTGGTGATGCGCGCCTCGAACATCGACTGGCGCGCCCTCGAAGGGGCGAAGACCGTTGGCGTCACCGCCGGAGCCTCCGCCCCCGAGGTGCTGATCGACGAGGTCATCGGCGCGTTTTGCGATCGCTACGACGTGACGGTCGAGACGGTCGAGACCGCGACCGAAACCATCGAATTCAAGGTCCCGCGCGTGTTGCGCGAGATGGCCTGAGCAGGCCGCGCCGCGATGGGTCCGGTTCCACGCTCTGCGCTGCTGCTGGCGATTGCCGGGCTGATCCCCTTTGTCTGGAGTGCGGTAACGCTGGTCAGCGATCCGGCCTATGAGCTGAGCTATGCCCTGCTGGGCGGGCGGTTCGTCGGGCCTTATCTGCACCTGTCCTACGGCATGGTCATCCTTGCCTTCATGGCAGGGGTGCTTTGGGGGTTCGCCGCCAAGGCCCCGCGCGAACAGGCGCCGATCTGCTATGCGTTGTCGGTGATCCCGGCGCTCTGGGCGTTTTTCATGGCGGGCGGCGGGCCGGTGTCGGCGGGGATGAATCTCATCTTTGGCTATCTCGGCTTGCTGGCGCTGGATTGGCAATTCTGGAAATGGCAGCTGGCACCGCGCTGGTGGCTGCACCTGCGCCTGCCGATGACGGCGGCGGTGGTGGCGCTGCTGTTCGTTGGGGTGATGGCATGAGTGATCCGCAGACGCTAAAAGTCTATGCCGAAAAGGCCCGCGATTACGAGGCGCTGGCCCCGAACTACCCCTACCCCGCCATGGCCGCCTTTGTCGCCCGCCTGCCCGCCGGGGCGCGGGTGCTGGATTATGGCTGCGGTCCGGGGCTGGATGCCGGGTATATGGCCTCGCAAGGGATGACAGTCGACGCGCTGGATGCCTCGCCCGAGATGGTGGCACTGGCGGCAACGCGACCCGGCGTGACAGCGACGCTGTGCGATTTCGATGCGCTGAGCGCCGAGGCGCTGTACGATGCGATCTGGGCCAGCTTCAGCCTGCTGCACGCGCCGCGTGATGCGATGCCGCGCCACCTTGCCGCCATCGCCCGCGCCCTGAAGCCGGGCGGCCTGCTGGGCCTGACGCTGAAAGAAGGAAGCGGCGAGGCGCGCGACCGGCTGGGTCGGTTCTACACCTATTACACCGAAACAGAGCTGCGCCCCCTGCTGGACGCGGCGGGGCTGAGCGTGATGGATGTGGCGCGCGGCAGCAGCTCCGGGCTTGACGGCAGTGCCGCCAACTGGCTAAGCGTCACCGCCCATGCCTGAACTTTTTGCCTATACCGACGGAGCTTGCTCCGGCAATCCCGGCCCCGGAGGCTGGGGCGTGCTGCTGCGCGCCATGGACGGCGAGACCGTCTCGAAACAACGCGAGCTTTCCGGTGGAGAGCGAGACACCACCAACAACCGGATGGAGCTGATGGCGGCGATCTCGGCGCTTGAATCGCTGACACGGCCATCCTCGATCACGGTCATCACCGACAGCGCCTACGTCAAGAATGGCGTCACCGGCTGGATTCACGGCTGGAAGCGCAATGGCTGGAAGACCGCCGCCAAGAAGCCGGTCAAGAACGCCGAGCTTTGGCAGCGTCTGGACGAAGCGCAAAAGCGCCACGAGGTGACGTGGAAATGGGTCAAAGGCCACGCCGGGCACCCCGAGAACGAACGTGCCGACGAGCTGGCCCGCGCCGGCATGGCGCCGTTCAAGGCCGGAAAGTGACATGAGCCTGATCGCGGTGCTCGACTATGCCTCGGTGCTGGTCTTTGCCGCAACCGGGGCGCTGGTGGCGAGCCGCGCGCAGCTGGATATCGTTGGGTTCTGCTTCATGGCCTGCCTGACGGCGCTTGGCGGCGGTACCATGCGCGATCTGCTGCTGGATCGCGAAGTGCTTTGGATCGGAAATCCAGCCTATCTTGGCATTGCCTGCGCGGCCGCCGTGCTGTGTTTCTTTACCGCGCATCTGCTGGAAAGCCGGATGCGGGCGATCCTCTGGCTGGATGCGGCGGCGCTGAGCTTTGCCGTGGCCGCCGGCGCCGGGATCGCCACGAACGCCGGACTCAGCTGGCCGCTGGTTCTGGTGATGGGGGTGATGACCGGCTGCCTTGGCGGGCTGATGCGCGACGTGGTGGCCAATGAGGTGCCGCTATTGCTAAAGCAGGGCGAGCCTTATGCCACCTGCGCGCTGATCGGTGCCGGGGCGCTGTTGCTGGCGGAAACCACCGAGATGCTGCCCGGCCGAGGAGCGTTGATCGGCGCGATGCTGACATTTGTCGCGCGGGGCGGCACGCTGGCCTTTGGCTGGCAGCTGCCGGTTTACAAGAGCCGCCCGCCGCGCAGCTGACCGCCCGTTTCGCATGGCCACTGGGGACGGATGCCTCCGGCGGGGATATTTAGGGCCAGAAGAAACCGGGGGCGGCGCGGTCAGCCTTCGCTGGCAATCCCGGAGAGGATCGGACAATCGGGGCGGTGGTCGCCGTGGCAGGCATCGACAAGTTTTGCGAGGGTGTCGTGCATGTCCTGAAGCTGGGCGATCTTGTCTTCGATCTGTGCGAGGTGGTCTTGCGCAAGGCGTTTGACATCGGCGCTTTCGCGAGACTGGTCGTTGTAGAGGCCAAGCAGCGTGCGGCAGTCCTCGATGCTGAAGCCGAGGGCGCGGGCGCGGGCGAGGAAGGCGAGCTTGTGCAGATCCTGCTTCGAGAAGTCGCGATAGCCGTTTTCGCTGCGCGACGGCGCGATGAGGCCGATGTCTTCGTAGTAGCGGATGGTCTTGGCGGGCAGGCCCGCGCTCTCTGACACCTGTCCGATGTTCATGCTGAGGCCTCCTTGGGCTGGTGGGCGATCGAGGCAACGCGGCGCAGGCGCAGCGCGTTGCTGAGCACAAAGACCGAGGACAGCGCCATCGCCCCGGCCGCCAGCATCGGCGAGAGCATCATCCCGAAGAGCGGATAGAGCGCCCCCGCCGCCACCGGGATCAGCAGCACGTTGTAGCCAAACGCCCAGAACAGGTTCTGCCGGATGTTGCGCAGCACTGCGCCCGACAGGTTCACCGCCTCGGCAACGCCCGCCGGATCGCCGGATACCAGCACCACGTCGGCGCTTTCGATGGCGACATCGGTGCCGGTGCCGATGGCGATACCCACGTCGGCCTCGGCCAGCGCCGGGGCGTCGTTGATACCGTCGCCGACGAAGGCCACCGCGCCGAAGCGTTGCCGCAGGGATTTGACCGCGTCGAGCTTGCCTTCGGGCAGGATCTCGGCCTGCACCTCGTCGATGTTCAGCGCGGCGGCGATGGATTGCGCCGTGGCTGCGGTGTCACCGGTGATCATCGCGGTCTTGAGGCCGCGCCGGTGCAGCAAGTCGATGGCGCGCTGCGCTTCGGGCTTGACCGTGTCGGCGACCGCAAACACCGCCGCGATGCGTCCATCCAACGCCATCAGCACCGGGGTCTGGCCCGCCTGCGCGATCCGATTGAACGGGGCTTCGAGTGAGCCGAGCGCGATGTTTTCGCGATCCATCAGGCGCTTGGCACCGATCAGCACGCTATGGCCGTCGATCCGCGCCTTGAGGCCGTGCCCAGAGATCGCCTCGAGGCTTTCGGGTTGAGTCAGGCCGGTTGCCGCCTGTTCCAGCGCGCGGGCGATGGGGTGTTCAGAGCCTTGTTCGGCGCTGGCGGCGAGGCGTAGCGCCTCTGCGGCGTCGATGCCATCGGTGATGGTTTCGATCAGAACCGGGCGACCCATCGTCAGGGTGCCGGTCTTGTCGAAGGCGATGACGCGCACGTCGTCCAGTGCCTGCAACGCATCGCCTTTGCGGAACAGCACGCCCAGTTCGGCGGCGCGCCCGGTGCCGACCATGATCGAGGTCGGCGTGGCCAGCCCCATGGCGCAGGGGCAGGCGATGATCAGCACCGACACCGCGGCCACCACCGCCAGCGCCAGCGACGGGCCAAGGATCAGCCATGTCACGAAAGTGAGCAGCGCCGCCGCGATCACGGCGGGCACGAACCAGACCACGACCTTGTCGGCCAGCGCCTGAATCGGCAACCGCGCGCCTTGCGCCTGTTCGACAAGGGCGATGATGCGGGCCAGCATGGTATCCTTGCCGACCGCCGTGGCGCGCAAGCTCAGCGCGCCCTGCCCGTTGATCGTGCCGCCAACCACCATGGCGCCTGTATCCTTCAGCACAGGCAACGGCTCGCCGGTGATCATGCTTTCGTCGATGTAACTCGCACCGGTGAGGATTTCGCCATCGACCGCGATGCGCTCGCCGGGGCGGACATGCACGATATCGCCAACCTCCAGATCCTCGACCGGAACCTCGACAATGACATCATTGCGGGCGACCCGCGCGGTCGTCGGGCGCAACCCCACCAGCCGCCGGATCGCCGCGCCGGTGCGCCCCTTGGCGCGCGCCTCGAGAAAGCGGCCGAGCAGGATCAGCGTCACGATCACCGCCGCCGCCTCGAAATAGACCGCGCGCGAGCTTGCGGGCAGCAGCCCCGGCGCAAACAGCGCCACGGTGGAATACCCCCATGCCGCCAGCGTTCCAAGCGCCACCAGCGAATTCATGTCAGGCGCGCGTTTGGCCAGCAAGGGCAACCCGATCTGGTAGAAGCGACGGCCGGGAAACACCATCACCAGCGTCACCAGCACGAATTGCAGCGCCCAGGACGCGGTCTGCCCGATGCTGTTGAGGATCAGCGCGTGAAAGCCGGGGATGACATGGCCGCCCATTTCGATCACGAAGACCGGCAGGGTCAACGCTGCGGCGACGATCAGATCGCGCCGCAATCTGCGCTGCTCGGCCGCCTTTTCCTGCCTGCGCTCGGCGCTGTCGTCGCTGCCCGGGCGGGCGGGGTAGCCGACATCGCTCACCCGTTGGGCAAGCTCCGAAGGGGCGGCGCTGCCGGCCAGCAGAGTGACCTCTGCGGTGTCACTGGCCAGATTGACATGGGCGCTCAACACGCCGGGCACGGCGAGCAGCGCCTGTTCCACCCGCCCCGCACAGGACGCGCAGCTCATCCCGGTGACGGCCAGCGAGATCCGCGATTCACGCACAGGATACCCCGCGTCTTTCAGCGCCTCGCGCAGGGCGCCGATGCCGGCGCTGCCTTTGATCGTGGCCGTACTGGTGGCCAGATTGACGCTGGCATCGCTCACGCCGGGAACGGCGGCAAGCGCCTTTTGCGCGCGGCCTGCGCAACCGCCGCAGGTCAGCCCTGTGACTTCGAATTGGGTTGTCCCGTCAGCCATCAATGCCTCCTTGGCTCATGCTGAACGGGATATAGTGGTTCCAGTCACTGGAAGGTCAAGGGGCAGCGCAGCCTGTCCCGACACTCCTCGCACAGCAGTGGCAGACCGAGACGGGTGCCCGCCGCGACCAGCGGCAGGATCGCCTGCGGCGCGACCAGCATCATCGCTTCGGCCATGGCGGTGTCGCGGTCCTGTTCGGCGCAATGCAACACGAACCGGGCCAGATTCAGCTCGTCGTCCGAAACGCTGCGGGCACCGGGGCGCAGGATCAGCGGCGCGTGCCAGCCGTGTTGCTCGAGCAGCGCCAGCACCTGCAGGAACCCATCGATTGCCTGTTCAGCGCGGGCGTCGCCGATGTTGGCCGCAAGCTCGGTTTCGATGGCCGCGATGTCGTCCCGTGTGCGCAGCATCCGCACGATGCGCCATTCCGGGGGGCGCAAGGCAACCCCGGATCTCTCGAAATATTCGTGACGCATATCGGCCCTCCGTTCCCTGCCGCGCATGAACGCCGGGCTGCTCGGAGGGTTCCGATCTGGCTGGACTCCCTTATCCTGACTTAAATAGTCGGATAAATCAAGCGCCGCCGGTTTCCGCGGCGATCTGGGCGCGGGACTTGCGGGCACGCTCGGTGGCGGATTTCAGCTGGCCACAGGCGGCCATGATGTCCTCGCCCCGCGGCCTGCGGATCGGCGAGGCATAGCCGGAGTTGTGGACGATATCGGCAAACCGCGCGATGCGCTCGCGGTCCGAACGCTGGTAAGGCGCGCCGGGCCATTCGTTGAACGGGATCAGGTTGATCTTGGCCGGGATGCCCTTGATCAGCTCCACCAGTCGGCGGGCGTCGGCATCGCTGTCGTTCACATCCTTCAGCATCACATATTCAAAGGTGATGCGTTCGGAATTCGACAGGCGCGGATACTCGCGCAATGCATTCAGCAGCGTCTCGATGTTCCAGCGCTTGTTGATCGGCACCAGCTTGTTGCGCACCTCGTCGGTGGTGGCGTGGAAGCTGACCGCCAGCAGGCAGCCGATTTCCTCGGCGCATTTGGCAATCTCGGGGACAACGCCCGAGGTCGACAGCGTGATCCGCCGGCGGCTGAGCGCGATGCCCTCGCCATCCATCGCGATCTTCATCGCGTCGCGCACGTTGTCGAAATTATACAGCGGCTCGCCCATGCCCATCAGCACGATGTTGGACAGCAGCCGCGGGCCATCATCGCCCGAGCCGGTGCCATGGGCGGGCCATTCTTCCAGATCGTCGCGCGCCAGCATGACCTGACCGACGATCTCGCCCGCGGTCAGGTTGCGCACCAGTTTCTGCGTGCCGGTGTGGCAGAAGGAACAGGTCAGCGTGCAGCCGACCTGGCTGGAAATGCACAGCGTGCCACGGCCTTCCTCGGGGATATAGACGGTTTCCACCTCGTGCCCGCCCGCGATGCGGACAAGGTATTTGCGGGTGCCATCCGAGGAAACCTGCTTGCTGACGATCTCGGGCAGGGCGATTTCGAACTGCTCTTCGAGCAGGGCGCGATATGGCTTGGCAAGGTTGGTCATCGCCGCGAAATCGCGCACGCCCCAATGATAGATCCACTGCCAAAGCTGGTTGACCCGCATCTTGGCCTGCTTCTCGGGAGTGCCCGCCGCGATCAGCGCCGCGCGCAGCGCGTCGCGGGTGAGCCCCACGAGGTTCACCTTGCCACCTTCGGGCAGCTTGCGGGGAATGGTCACCAGATCCTGGGTGATGGGCGCATCTGCGGCCATGGCTGCGGTCCTTTGACTGAGGAAGACGTGCTCTTACAGGATTCGGCGGAAAAATCAAAGGGGCTGTCAACAGGTCACCGGCACGCATCCGCAGAGGCGACAGGATGCCTGTAAACGGCACCGCGAACGCGGCCAAGACCGCAGCAGCAGCGACTGGCTGGAAGCGCCGGAACTACAGGATCTTTTCGAAGAATTGGTCCGGGTAGGGATCGTCGTTGAAACGCTCGATCTCGGTCCAGCCAAGGCGGCGATACATGGCGATGGCCTCGGTCAGGGCCGAGTTGCTGTCAAGGCGCAGCCGGTCGATGCCCAGCACTCGGGCGCGAATTTCCAGCTGATCCATCAGGCGCCTGGCAAGCCCCATGCCGCGCGCGGACGGGGCCGTCCACAACCGCTTGACCTCGGCATAGCCCTTGTCGGTGCCCTTGAGACCGACACACCCGATCGGCATGCCATCCGAAAGCGCGACAAGGAACGCCCCGTGCGGAGCCATCATCGCGCTGGCCTCGGGGTCGGCAGACAGCTGCACCTCGTACCCGGTGGCGAGACGCTGCGCCAGTTCGGTGTAATAGGCACCGAGGCAGGCGGTGGCGCGCGGGTCGTCGGGCGCGATCTCTACGATCTCGGTCCGCTCGATGCCAAGCGCGGTGGCAACGATATCCATCGCCGCCAAAAGCCTGTCAGGGCACGGACAACGCGCGAGGATCTGCGCCGCCTGCGCGTCGGACAGCGCCTCGTAGGCGTCAAATTCCGCCGCGCCCTTGGGGGTCAGCGAGGCAAGACGGCGGCGGGCATCGTTGGGAGCGCTGGCCGTGGTGATCAGCCCTTCGTCTTCAAGCCCCCGCAGCAGCCGGCTCATCAGCCCGGAATCCAGCCCGAGATAGCTGCGGATGTCGGCCACATCACAGCGCCCGTTGCCAATGGTGTTGAGCACGCGCGCCGGGCCAAGCGGGCGCCCTCGCCCGAGGAACGAGCTGTCGAGCGCCCCGGCTTCTGCGGTGACCGCACGGTGAAAGCGGCGGGTCCGGGCGATGGGATCGGTAAGATCGGTCTGTTCGGTCATCGGGGCGCCTTCGGAGAATTGGCCTGACTTTTTTCAGTCCAGGTCCTCGAAGACAAGACCTTTGATCAGAAACGCTCCAGCAAGCGGCCAAGATAATCGAGTTCTGCCTCTGGCCGCTCGCCGTCACCAGAACGGCGGCGGATTTCATCCAGCAACTCGCGGGCGCGGCGGTAGACGTCTTCGTCCTGCACCATATTCTCGTCAGAGCCGATGTTGCCGTTGGCCCCGGCGTTGCGGCCCAGAGGGTCGCGCTGCTGGCCGGGATTGCCGCCCTGCATCTGCCCCTGCTGGCCCTGATTTTGCTGCTGTTGCTGCGCCATGGCCTCGCCCAGCTCGCGCATGCCTTCGCGCAACGCCTCCATGGCGCGGGACTGATCGTCGATCGCGCCGGCAAGATCATCCTGACGCAGCGCATCTTCGGCGTCGTCCATCGCGTCTTCGGCGCGGCGCAGGGCCTCGCGGGCATTGTCGCCCGGCTCGGTTCCGGCTCCGGGGAGGTTCTGGCTTTGGCGGTTCAACTCGCCGCGCAGCTCTCGCTGACGGTCGGCGAGCTGGTCGCGCAGCGAACCCTGCCCTTGGCCGGGCTGATCGCCCTGACCTTGCCCCTGTCCTTGGCCCTGCTGCTGGCCTTCGCCCTGCTGGCCCTGACCCTGCTGACCGGGGTTAAACTGGTCCTGCAACTGGCGGAATGCCTCGTCGGACAGGCCCTGCTGTTCGCGCAGCGTCTCGCCCAGACCTTCCATCGCTTGTTCTCCCGGAGACTGGCCGCCCTGCCCCTCGGTGACCTGCATGTTCTCCATCATTTCCTGAAGCTGGCGCAGCGCTTCCTGCGCTTCGGCCATGCGGCCCTGTTCCATCAGCTCCTGAATGCGATCCATCATGCGTTGCAGATCGTTCTGGCTCATCTCCATGCTGTTCTGGTTCTGCGCGCTCTGCTGATCCTGGTCTGCGTTGCGCTCGGCCTGCCGCGACAGCTGGCGCAGGTAATCATCGGTTGCCTCGCGCAGCTCCTGCATCAGCTCGGCGATTTCCTGATCCGAGGCGCCGTTTTTCATCGCTTCGCTGAGGCGCTCCTGTGCGCGCTGAAGCCGCTCGAGCGCCGAGGCAAGATCGCCTTCTTCCAGCAGCATCGCCAGATCCCACATCGCCGTGGCGATTTCTTCGCGTCGGTCCATGGACATGTCGGGCCCCGCCACTTCGAGATCGCCGAGGATCGCCTTCATTCGCAGGTACGGCACCGCCGAGCGGAACAGATCATCGGGCAGGTTTGAAATGGCGCGCATCATCCGGGTGATTTCGGGCACATTGCCACGGGTCCACAGCAAGGCGCGGCGCAATTCGATCACCGACGCCGCGATCGGGTCAAAGAAACGCCGCCCCGGCAGGGTGATCACCTCGCTCTCGGTCCAGCCCTTTTGCCCGGCCTCATCCTCTACCCCCATCTCGAGCTTTACCGGCAGGTTGGCCCACGGGTGCTGCGAGAAATTCTCGACCAGCGTTTCGCTGAAATCGGCACGGTTGCCTGCAATGGGCATCGGCAAGGGCACCTCGATGGCGGTGACAGCCTCCGGCTCGGCGGCCAGCAGGTAGCGGCGGTCGACCTGATCGAGTTGCAGCGTCATCCGGGCGATGCCGGCGACCACGCCGTAATCATCCATCGCGGCAAAGGGAATCTGCGCGTCGCCTTCGTAGCTGGATTCAATCTCGCCCTCGCGGCGCACGCTCGGCGCGGCGTCGGGTTTCATGCTGATCTCCCATGCGCGACCACCGGGGCCGTCGATGGCGATGCGCCCCGAACTGGCGACACGGAAATCCTGCGCCGTCGCTTCGGCGCCCTGCGGCGCGAGGGGGCGGTTCGACACGCTTTCCTCGACGCTCAGCGCGCCGACTTCGCCATACATGCGCAGGGTGATCTGCGCGCCCTCGGGCACGTCGATGCCCGGCGCGGTGATGTCATTGAGATAGACGGACGGCAGGCGAGTATAGCGCGGCGGCTCCATCCAGCCCTCCCACGCCGGGCCGGCGGCAAGATCGCCGCTGGGGCCCATCGCCGTAACGGATGAGACCCGCAGGAAAGAGCCGAACACCAGCGCCGCGGCAAAGGCCAGCAGCGCAACGTAGCGCAGCGCGAACGGATCGGCCCGGGACACGCGCAGATCGGGTTCCACCGGCTTTGCCTCGGCCAGCCGGGCGCGCATCCGCGCCTGATGTGCCTGCCACACCGCCTGCGAGCCGGGATCGGCAGCGCCAATCGCCTGCGCATCCAGCGCCGCCTGAATCGGATTGCCCTTGAGCGAGCCATCGAGCCGCGCCAGCGCCTCGGCCCTTGTCGGGCGGCGCCATGTGCGAAACCCGCGCCAGATCGCCCAGCCGAAGCCAGCAAGGAACACTGCCGCGCCAGCCCAGACCCATTCCACCGCGACCAGATCCTGCACGCCCAGCATCAGCAGCGCCAGCGCCGAGATCAGCACCGACCACAGCGGCCAGAAGGCGCGCGTGACCCTTTCGGCGGACATGCCCCACAGGGTCAGCCGAAGCGGCCAGCGGATGGGGCCGAGGATATCGGGGGGCGTCTCGGGCGGCGTGCTGCCTTGCGCGGGCATGGGCGTCTCCTTCGGGCGGGGCCGAAGGGGAATTGCCCTACAGCCACTCGGGCAGGCTATCGCGGTTTATCATATCCTCAAAGGACGGACGCGGCCGTATGACAGCGAATTGATCATCCCTGACGAGAACTTCGGGGACAAGTGCCCGCGTATTATACTCGGAGGCCATTACCGAACCGTAAGCGCCCGCCGAACGGAACGCCACGAGATCGCCTTCGCCAAGCGCGGGCATCATGCGCCCCTTGGCAAAGGTATCCCCGGATTCGCAGACCGGGCCGACGATGTCGAACGGCGCCTGTTCGGCCCCGGCCTTGGCTTCGATCACCGGCACGATGTCATGATGGGCATCATACATTGCCGGGCGGATCAGATCGTTCATCGCCGCATCGAGGATCAGGAAATTACGACCTTCGCCTTCCTTGACGTAGATCACCTTCGACACAAGGATGCCCGCGTTGCCCGCGATCAGGCGGCCCGGCTCGATCTCGATCTCGCAGCCCAGATGGCCCAGTTCGCGCTGCACCACCGCGCCATATTCCACCGGCAGCGGCGGCGCCTCGTTGGAACGGGTGTAGGGAATGCCCAAGCCCCCGCCCAGATCGAGCCGCGAAATCTCGTGACCGTCGGCGCGCAGCACTTCGGTAAGTTCGGCGACCTTGCGATAGGCCATGGCGAAGGGCTCAAGATCGGTCAGCTGCGAGCCGATATGTACGTCGATGCCGACCACCTTCAGCCCCGGCAGCGCCGCCGCCTCGGCATAGACGCTGCGCGCCTTGGCGATGGGAATGCCGAACTTGTTCTCGGATTTGCCGGTGGCGATCTTGGCGTGGGTCTTTGCATCCACATCCGGGTTCACCCGCACGGTCACCGGGGCGATCACCCCCATGGACGACGCGATTTCCGAGATCACCCGCATTTCGGGCTCGCTCTCGATGTTGAACTGGCGCACGCCCCCGATCAGTGCGGCGCGGATTTCGTCGCGGGTCTTGCCGATGCCGGAAAACACGATGCGCTCGCCCGGCACACCAGCGGCCTTGGCCCGCGCGTATTCGCCGCCCGACACCACGTCCATGCCGGCGCCAGCCTCGGCCAGCGTCTTGAGGATCGCCTGATTCGACGCCGCCTTCATCGCGTAGCAGACAAGATGCGGGCCCCATGCCAGCGCCTCGTCGAACAGCCGGAAATGGCGCAGCAGCGTCGCCGTCGAATAGATATAGACCGGCGAGCCGACGGCAGCGGCGATATCCGCCACCGGCACGTCTTCGGCGTAAAGCTGGCCGTCGCGATAGAGAAAATGATCCATGCCGGTCTCCGTGCCTTTGGCGGGCAGCTTGGCCGCCCGTTGATCTTTGCCTGTGTGTTCTGCGCTCGGGCGGGCCTTACCAGCCGCCCGAAACGCCCATCTCTGCCGTGCCGCTGACCGACAGCTGAATTGCGCTGTCGGATTTTGCCTTCGGCGCAACCGGCTCTCCATCCGCGCCGCAGCCGGCGATCAGCAGCGCCAGTGCAAGAGTTGCGAGCGACTTCATGACAGGATCTCCGTCCAGCGGGCGACCTGCTCGCGCACGCGCGCCGGGGCGGTGCCACCATAGCTGAGCCGGCTGGCGACCGAATTGTGCACGCCCAGCACATCATAGATGCCCTGCGTGATCGCGCCGCTGACCGATTGCATGTCTTCCAGCGACAGATCGGGCAGATCGCAGCCCTTTTTCTCGGCCATGGCGACCAGCGTGCCGGTCACGTGATGGGCCTCGCGGAACGGCAGCCCGGTTTCGCGCACCAGCCAGTCGGCAAGATCGGTCGCGGTGCTGAACCCGGCGGACGCGGCAGCTTCGAGATTGGCGACATTGGCGCTCATGTCGCGCACCATGCCCTCCATCGCGGCCAGCGCCAGCATCAGGTTGTCGGCGGCGTCGAACACCTGTTCCTTGTCTTCCTGCATGTCCTTGGAATAGGCCAGCGGCAGCCCTTTCATCACCATCATCAGCGCGACATTTGCACCAAAGATGCGGCCAATCTTGGCGCGGATCAGCTCGGCGGCGTCGGGGTTCTTTTTCTGCGGCATGATCGACGAGCCGGTGGAAAAGCGATCCGACAGCGTGACAAAGCGGAACTGGGCCGAAGACCAGATCACCAGCTCTTCGGCGAAACGGCTCAGGTGCATGGCGCAGATACTGGCGGTGCCAAGGAATTCCAGCGCGAAATCGCGATCCGACACCGCATCGAGCGAATTGGCGGCAGGGCGGTCGAAACCCAGCGCCTCTGCGGTCATCTGGCGGTCGATGTTGAACCCCGTGCCCGCCAGCGCCGCCGCGCCAAGCGGGCTTTCGTTCATCCGCTTGCGCCCGTCGCGGATGCGGGACAGATCGCGGGCGAACATCTCGACATAGGCCATCATGTGATGCCCCCAAGTCACCGGCTGCGCGGTTTGCAGATGGGTGAAACCGGGCATGACCCAATCGGCCCCAGCCTCGGCCTGCCCCAGAAGCGCGCGGATCAGCGCCAGCAACCCCTGTTCCGCAGCGTCGAACTGATCGCGCACCCAGAGTTTGAAATCCGTCGCCACCTGATCGTTGCGCGAGCGGGCGGTGTGCAACCGGCCTGCAGGCTCGCCGACGATCTCTTTCAGCCGCGCCTCGACATTCATGTGAATGTCTTCGAGCGCGGTGGAAAATTCGAATGTGCCGCCCTCGATCTCTGACAGTACCGTGAGCAGGCCTTCCCGAATGACCTCAGCGTCGCTATCACTGATGATGCCTGTGGCGGCGAGCATCGCGGCATGGGCCCTTGAACCGGCGATATCCTGCGCCGCAAGCCGCTTGTCGAAGCTGATCGAGGCGTTGATCGCCTCCATGATCGCATCGGGGCCAGCGGCAAAGCGGCCGCCCCACATCTGGTTCGAGGTCTTGTCCGACATGCTGATGCCTCCGGGAGGAATAATGAGAAACCTGGCGCTCGCCGTCCTGTATACCGCCGCAACGGCGCTTGCAAATCCCGCCCTTGCCGATGTCGCCGCCGCGCAGGCGCTTCGGGACGGCGATATGAAGAAGCTCAACTTCCATTCCGAAGCGAAACCGGCGGGGACTGCGGATTTCACCAGCTTCGACGGGAAGGCGCTGAACCTGTCGGACTGGCAGGGCAAATGGCTGCTGGTGAACTTCTGGGCGACGTGGTGCGCGCCCTGCCGCAAAGAGATGCCGATGCTCTCGGAATTGCAGACCGAGCTGGGCGGCGAGGGCTTCGAAGTGATCACCATCGCCACCGGGCGCAACCCGCCGCCCGCGATGCAGGAGTTCTTTGCAGAGATCGGCGTCGACAATCTGCCGCTGCACCGCGATCCGAAATCCGGTCTGGCGCGGCAGATGGGCGTGCTGGGCCTGCCGATCACCGTGATCGTCGACCCGGACGGACAAGAGGTCGCCCGCATGCAGGGCGATGCGGAATGGAATTCCGACAGTGCCAAGGCGGTGCTGGCGGCGCTGATGGCCCCCAAAAGCTGAAAACAAGAGCGGGGCAAGGGTTTCCCCCCTGCCCCGCCTCGCTGACGACACGTGCCGAAATTTGCCGATCCGTGACGCTAGTTCAGCGCCAGCAGGATGCGACGGGATCGGGTCTTTACACCGCTCTGGTGGTCCCTGGCCCAGCCTTTCATGGCCGCTCCGAGCTGATCGAGTTCCAACGCCCCCGTCGAAACCAGCCCATCGAGCCCCCATTCCTTCCACGCCAGCCCCAGCGCTGTCTCGCGCGTCACCCGTTGCCGGATTTCGCGGAAACCATCGGAATGGATGATGACATAAGCACAGCGCCCCATCGTGCGTGCGCAGCGGTACGGTTCGAATCTGGTGATCAGCCCTGCGGCTGTCACCTCCCGCACCACCTCGCCCCGGTCATTGGTGTAGTAGCTGCCCAAGAAGACCGGCCGTTTGCCCTTGCTCTCGTACGTGTCGAACCGAAAAAGTCCATTCTGCTGCCCGCGCGCGACGTGGCTTTGAAACGCGCCGTGCCCGTCCTCGATCACCATCAGCGAACCGGGCGCCATGCGCGCGGCCTGAAAGGCGATGTCGGCGTGCAGCGGAGCGCTGGCCATCGTCAGGATTGCAGATAATAGAATGGCGCGCATGGCGCGTGCATCTCCGGTTTCATGGCCCCCGCCACTGATGGAAACCTTGTCGAATTTGCGACGCAGATCAAGCTTTTGCCATATTCCCGCCCCAGAGCGCTCCGATTGGAGAACAATGCTGCGCTGGCCGGGCAAACCGTTCACGAAACCCGAGGCAATCGGCCCGTGGGCGGACGAAACTATGCGGCCCGCCTGCGCGAATCAGCGGCAGTAGGCCCCGTTGCCGTGGCGCGCGATATCATAATGCAGATGGTCTTCGTGATAGCCATCTGAGCCGGGGCCAAGCGTGGTGCCAAAGATGCCGCAGGCGCTTTGGTGCATTGATTGCAGCGCCCGGCCCTTGGCCCCGGAATGCCAGTCGCGCAGCACCACGATGTCATCGCCGTTTTTCAGCCGGATCCCTGCAATGTCGATGGCGCGGCCCTTGCCATGTTCGCTGACCTTCGCACCCGCCACGTTGTTGCGCGACCGACACGCGTAATGCGCCGCAACGTGCAGCCCCGAAATCCCGCCGCCCATGCTGCCGAGCGCAGGCTTGGCGGCGGTGTCGACCCAGCGCTTGAGCGCCTTGGCCGTCGGACAGCTCAGCATGGCCTGCTGGCTGAGCGCGACCCCCGATACAGACGAGACCCTCACCGCGTCCTTGATGCCGCACCCCGAGATGCGCCCCGGAACAAAGCCGACCCTTTCGCCCTGTATCGCCGGATCGCCGCAGACCGATCCCTTGCGCCAGCCCTCGCGCTGCGACATCACCCGCGTCACAAGGCTGTCCGGGCGCAGTTCCGGCAGGTGCGACAGCGCCACGGCCAGCGGCGAGGCAGATGCAAACCCCATCGTCTTGGCCGCATCTTCGGGACTGAAACCGGGGATGCCCGCGTTGTGCAACGCATTGGCAAGCGCGGCGCGGGGGGCTTCAGGCTGCTGCTCGGTGGCTTTCAGCGGCGGGCGAAGCGACAAGGCCGGAGCCTCTGCCAGCGCCGGGGTGGCCAGCAGCAGTACCGCAAAGACCGTGCCAAGCCGCATGTCAGTCGTCCTTTTTGATCCGCCCGAAATCAGGTGCGTCGGTGTCCTGCCCGGCCTCAAGAATGCCCCGGCGGATGCTGCGCGTATGGGTGAAATAGTCGAACAGGGTATCGCCATCGCCGGTGCGGATCGCCCGTTGCAAGGCAAAGAGCTCTTCGGTGAACCGCCCGAGCACCTCGAGCGCGGCATCCTTGTTGGTCAGGAAGACATCGCGCCACATGGTCGGATCGCTGGCGGCAATGCGGGTGAAATCGCGAAAACCGGCGGCCGAGAACTTGATGACCTCCTGATCGGACACCCGGCGAAGATCGTCCGCCACGCCCACCATGGTGTAGGCGATCAAATGCGGCACATGGCTGACCACGGCACAGACAAGATCGTGGTGACTGACCTCCATGCGCTCGGTGTTGGCGCCCAGCGCCTGCCAGAAGGATTCAAGCGTCGCGGTGGCCTCTTCGCGCGCGCCATGCGGCACGATCAGACACCAGCGGTTGTCGAACAGGCTGGAAAAGCCGGATTCGGGGCCGGAATGTTCGGTGCCCGCCATCGGGTGCGCCGGAACAAAATCCACGCCTTCGGGCAGATGCGGGGCGACCGCCTCGATCACCGACGCCTTGACGGAGCCGACATCGGTGACCGTGCAGCCCGGTTTCAGAAACGGCGCGATGGTCTTTGCAATGGCCCCCATGGCGCCGACCGGCACGGCAAGCACCACAAGATCGGCATCCTTCACCGCCTCTTCGACGCTGTCGCAGACGGTGTCACACAGGCCGATGCGCCGCGCGGTGTCACGGGTTTCGGCGCTGCGGGCATAGCCGGTGACATGGCTTTGCATCCCCGCCCGGCGCATCGCCCAGAACATGGACGACGCGATCAGGCCAAGGCCGATCAGCGCAACGCGGGGATAGCTCATCTTGCGCCCGCCTTGAACAGGCCGATGCAATGGGCGACCCGGCGACAAGACGCCTCGTCGCCGACAGTGATGCGCAGCGCGGCGGGCAGCTTGTAGCCGGTGACGCGGCGCACAAGAATGCCCTGAGATTGCAGGAAGCTGTCGCAGGCCGCGGCCTCGTCCGGGCTGCCAAAGCGCGCCAGCACGAAATTGGCGGTCGAGGCATCCGAGGGCACGCCATGTTCGGCCAGCGCCTCGGCGAGCCATGCCCGCCAGCGGGTGTTTTCTTCGCGCGATTTCTCGACATACATCGTGTCGCGAATGGCGGCTTCGGCGGCCTTGAGCGCAACGTTCGACAGGTTGAACGGCTGGCGGATGCGGTTCAGCACGTCGATCATGTGCTGCGGGCCGTACCCCCAGCCAACGCGCATTCCACCGAGCCCGTACAGCTTTGAAAAGGTGCGGGTCATCACCACGTTCTGCCGCGCCTCGACCAGACGCGCGCCGCCATCATAACCCTCGACATATTCAGCATAGGCGCCATCAAGCACGAGGATCGCCTGCGGCGGCAGGTTTTCGGCCAGACGCTCGATCTCGGCGAAACTGATCATCGTGCCGGTCGGATTGTTCGGATTGGCGATGAACACCAGCCGCGTGCGCTCGTTGCAAGCCGCAAGGATGCTGTCGACGCAGACCACGCGCTCGCGCTCGGGCACCTCGACCGGCGTGGCGCCGACGGCGCGGGCAAGGATCGCATACATGGCAAAGCCGTGTTCGGTGTGGATCACCTCATCCCCGGGGCCAGCATAGGCCTGCGCGAGAAATTGCAGAACCTCGTCCGAGCCGACGCCGCAGATGATGCGGTCCGCGTCCAGATTGTGGACATCGGCAATTGCGGCGCGCAACTCGGCGTGATCGGTCGAGGGATAGCGATGAATATCGTGAACCGCACGGCGAACCGCATCCTGCGCCGCTGGCGACGGGCCAAACGGGTTCTCGTTCGAGCTGAGCTTGATGACATTGCTCAGGCCGTCGACGCTGGATTTGCCGCCGACATAAAGCGCGATATCCATGATACCCGGTCGAGGCTCGATGCCCGCCATTGTCGTCACCCCCGGAAAAACGTTTCCGAAACCTTCTAGCTTGCACGGCCGGGCATGACCAGACACGGCACCCGGCCCCATGAATATTCGTACGAAATTTTCGGGGGACGATCGCGGTACGGGGCGCGCACTGTCTTCTCCCGACGAGTCGTCAGGTGGCGCATGGCCGAAGGCTCGTTTTCGGCGCTGTCTTCGGCAAAATGGTCCCACCGATCCTGACGCGTCCAGTTGGCGTGCTGCGCTTCGGTCCGGCCAAAGCAGGGCCGCTGCAGCGCAAGACAGCGGACAGGATCAGGCACCCTCTGCGGGCTATTCCAGTCCCCAGACCAGCCCTGCGACAGCGCGCCTTGTTGGTGTCCGCTGGGCAACAAAGCCGACCCGGCGATGGTCTCGACGGGCTCATCCACGTCAAAGGTGGTGCTTTACCGGCTAACGGCCTGAGCCGATCAGCACAACGGCGCTTTCGAATCTCCCGCATAGCGGGAGATCCCGCGCCATATTTCCGCTGTCCCCTGCCGATGCGAGGCCCGCGTCACGGCGACGCCGGCGCAGTCCCAGTCAGACCATGACCTCGCGCCGCTCCTGCTCGCCAACGGCGAAGACCCGCTTGTAGCGGTCGATTTCCGATTGCGGCCCCATCGCCTTGTTCGGGTTGTCCGACAGCTTGACCGTCGGGCGGCCATTGGCGCTGATCGCCTTGCAGACAAGGCTGAACGGGGCGAGCCGGTCATCCTGCGTCAGCCCGCGGAAATCATTGGTGAGAAGCGTGCCCCAGCCAAAGCTGACACGCACCCGGCCATGAAAGCGCGCGTGCAGCTCGATCATCTTGTCCACGTCGAGCCCGTCCGAGAAGATCACCAGCTTTTGCGTAGGATCCTCGCCGCGCGCGATCCACCATGCGATTGCCGCCTCGGCTCCCACTTCGGGCGCGCCGCTGTCGATACGGATGCCGGTCCAGCCCGCAAGCCAGTCCGGCGCGCGTTCCAGAAACCCGACCGTGCCGTAGGTGTCCGGCAGGATGATCCGCAAGTTGCCGGAATGCTCCTTGTGCCAGTCGGCCAGCACGTCATAGGGCGCCTGCGCCAGCGCAGCGTCATCCTCGGCCAGCGCGGCATAGACCATCGGCAGCTCGTGCGCATTGGTGCCGATCGCCTCGAGATCGCGGTTCTTGGCGATCAGGCAGTTCGAGGTGCCCGCGAAGCGGTCGCCCAGCCCTTCGGTCATCGCCTGCACGCACCAGTCCTGCCACAGGAAGCTGTGCCGCCGCCGCGTGCCGAAATCGGCGATGCGCAGGCCGGGCGCGTCGCGCAGACGTTCGACCTTTTCCCATAGCTTGGCGGTGGCGCGGGCATACAGCACCTGCATCTCGAATTTCTTCATGTCATTGAGAACCGCGCGACCGCGCAATTCCATCAGCACCGCCAGCGCCGGGATTTCCCACAGCATCACCTCGGGCCATGAGCCTTCGAAGGTCAGCTCGTACTGATCGCCGACCCGTTCGAGGAAATACGGCGGCAGGCGCAGGTTTTCGAACCATTCCATGAAATCGGGGCGGAACATCTGGCGCTTGCCATAAAAGGTGTTGCCGCGCAGCCAGGTCGATTCCCCGCGCGTGAGCGACAGCGACCGGATATGGTCGAGCTGTTCACGCAACTCGCCCTCGTCGATCAGCCGGGCAAGCGGCACGTGCTTCGAGCGGTTGATCAGACTGAAAGTGACCCGCACGTCTGGCCGGTTGTGAAACACTGACTGACACATCAGCAACTTGTAAAAGTCGGTATCAATCAACGAGCGGACGATCGGATCGATCTTCCACTTATGGTTCCAGACTCGTGTGGCGATTTCCAAAGTGTGGCCTCGTGCGCAGGGGTCGCCGCCCCTGATACGTCAACAACGCTTTGCAGGCCAATAGATTTGTCGAGGGCCATCGCGGTCTGCGCCCGCGCCAGAGCAGACAGCAAGGCGCCTTTGCGCAGCGGCTTGCACAGGAAGTCGTCCATTCCGGCATCGATGCAGGCGTCGCGGTCGCTGTCAAAGGCCTTGGCGGTCAACGCGATGATCCAGGGCTGGGCGCCATCCTGCGCACGTATCCCACGCGTCGCCGCAAATCCGTCGAGCACGGGCATCGACAAATCCATCAACACCACGTCAGGAGGGGCCCTCACGACCTGCTCGACGGCCTCGCCACCATTGACCGCCTCGATGATCTCGATCGGCTGATCGACCAGAAGACGCGTTACAAGCAAGCGATTGGCGCGGTTATCCTCGGCCAGCAACAGGCGCAACGGCACCAGCGTGGCGCAGATTGGCACAGAGCGGGCCTTGGGTGGAAGCGGCGCCTCGACTTCGGCCAGAGCAAGTTGCAAGCGCAGTTCGAAGCAGGCTCCACGCGTCTGCGTTTCGGACAGGAAAAGCCCGCCGCCCATACTCTCGGCGATCTGGCGCGAGATCGACAGCCCGCGCCCCTTACGCGTCGTTTCGCTGCCGACATGTTCGAATTGCTCAAAGATCTCGCGGGCGCGATCCGGTGGGACGCCGATCCCGGTGTCCTGTACCTGCACCACCAGATCCACCATGTCCCCTGCGCTGGCCTTGGCATGCGTCGTCACCGTGACGCCGCCCGCGTCGGTGAATTTCACCGCATTCCCCAGCAGGTTTATCAGGATCTGCCGCAGACGCCCGCTGTCGCCCACCACATCTGGCAAGAGCGACTGGTGACAGATGTCGAGGTAAAGCCCCTTTTCGCGGGCCTGAGGGCGCAGAATATCCGTCGCCTCGCGCAGGCAGGTGCGCAGCGAGAACGGTTCGGCGAGGATCAACACCTTGTCCGCCTCAAGCTTCGAATACTCGAGAATGTCGTTGATGATCTTCAAAAGCGCTTCGGCAGAGCTGCGAATTGTCTTCTTGCAATTGGTCTGATCCGGGGTCAGGTCGGTATCCGACAGAAGATCAGTCATACCGATAATCCCATTCATCGGCATTCGCATCTCGTGGCTCATGGTCGCAAGGAAGGCCGCTTTGGCGCGCGCACCGGCCTCGGCGCGGTGCTTGGCCTCGGCCAGCTCCGCCGTGTGCGCCGTTGCTTCGGTGATGTCACGCTCGGTCACGATCACCTCTGCCAGCGCGCCATCGACGCCCAGCACCGGCGCAAAGGCCGCCTCAACCCAGATCTTACGGCCGTCCTTGTGGTAGTTGATGACTTCCACACGAAGAGTCTCACCCGAGCTGGCCCGCGCCATGATGTCCTCGACCTGCCCCAAATCGGTATCAGGCCCTGAGAAGACGTCTTTCAGGCTGCGCCCGACCAGTTCCTCGAAACTGTAGCCCTTCATCCGGGTGACCCCGTCGTTCACCCAGAGGATGCGCATCTCTGGATCCAGCAACAGAATCGACTCATTCGCATGCTGCGCGATCAGCGCCAGCTGCCGGATATCGTCATGCGACTGCAGGAGGTCTGCGTTGGAGCGCGCAAGCTCTGCCTGCCCAAGTAAGAGCTTGTGTTCACTCGCGATTCGCCTTCGTTCCGCGCCATTGGAATGATGCAGGAAGGCATAAGAAGTGAAGGCCAGCATCGACAGCCCGAAGGCATTGTAGAACAGCCCCTCGGTGCTTTCATGATTGAGCATTTCCGCGGAAAAACCATAAATCGCCGTGACGCCAAAGATCACGATCCGCAGGTTTGCCGCTGCCTTGTGATAACCACACACCACGCCCGCGTTCAGCACCGCTGCCGCAAGAAAAGCAAAGCTGAACAGCGATGCCTCCCCGTCCGGCGCGGTTGCCTGCGCAAGCACCACCGAGGCCGCGATCGTAAGCCCCTGAAAACCCGCGGTGAGCGTGCTCAGCAACATCACGTGACGCACCGAGACACCGCGCCGGATCAATGCGGGCACCTGATGCAGCAACAGGCAATCGACCCCCTCACCGACGATCACGAGAGACGCGACGATCAGTCCCAGAGCCGGATCGACAAGAAGACCCAGCGCCACCGCTCCGCCCACGGTCGCAACCTGCCGCGCGGCGACATGCCTTACGCGTCCGCGCGCATAGCGTCGCAACAACCCCTCGGGATTATTGCGCGCCTCGAACACGGCAAGCGGCTGATTTTCGACAGCTTGGTCGGACATGGATGGGCTTTCGCTCCGTTACCCACCCCTTCTACCCGTCCAAAGGTTAAGATGGTGCAACCGCGCTCAGGTAAGCGTCACGCCAGCCGCGCCCATCCGTTCTCGCGCAGCGGTTAGCGAACCTCCAAGATCGATACCTCGGCACAGCGCCTCGTTCACCGTGACTTCGAAGCCAAGCCGCACTGCATCTATGGCCGAGAAAGCCACGCAGAAATCCGTCGCCAGCCCCACGAGCGTCAAGCGCTGAAGACCGCGCGTCTTCAGGTAACCTTCGAGCCCAGTCGGCGTTGCGTGATCGTTCTCGAAAAAGGCGGAATAGCTGTCGATCTGCGGGCGGAACCCCTTGCGGATCACCATTTCGGCGCGGTTCGCATCCAGCGCCGGGTGGAAGGCCGCGCCATTGCTGCCCTGAACGCAATGATCCGGCCACAGCACCTGCGGACCATAGGGCATCTCGACCTGTTCCAACGGAGCCTTGCCGGGATGCTGGCTGGCAAAAGACGAATGCTCGGCCGGGTGCCAGTCCTGCGTCAGAATGACCGCGTCGAAACCGGCCATAGCATCGTTGATCGGCCCTACGATCCGGTCGCCTTCGGTGACGGCAAGCGCACCGCCCGGACAAAAGTCATTCTGGACATCGATAACGATCAGCGCGTGCATGGGCGGTCTCCTTGGCTGCGGCGATCCTCATGCTTGCCCCGGAGCGATGCAAGGCGTAAATCCGTGCCCATGTTTACCGTTTGCGCGCTTTACCACTTCACTCGTTTCGACGATCCCGCCGGGCTTCAGGGCCCGCTGCTGGACTGCTGCCGTGCCCACGCGGTGACCGGCACGCTGCTGCTGGCGGGCGAAGGCATCAATGGCACCATCGCCGGCCCGCGCGCCGGAATCGACGCGGTATTGCTGCATATTCGCGCCCTGCCCGGCTGCGCCGATCTAGAGTGGAAATTGTCGAATGCTCAGGATCGACCGTTTGCGCGCATGAAGGTGCGCCTCAAGCGTGAGATCGTGACGATGGGGCAGCCCGACGTCGACCCGCGCAGCCGCGTTGGGCACTATGTCGAGCCCTCCGACTGGAATGAGCTGATCCGTTCGCCGGACGTGGCGGTGATCGACACACGTAACGATTACGAAGTCGCCATCGGCACGTTCGAAGGCGCGATCGACCCTCAGACCGACAGTTTTCGCGACTTTCCCGCTTGGTGGGAGGCAAACCGCGAGCGGTTCCACAACAAGCGCATCGCAATGTTCTGCACCGGCGGCATCCGTTGCGAGAAATCGACCAACTGGCTGCTTGGTCAAGGGGTCGAAGAGGTCTTTCACCTCAAGGGCGGCATTCTGAAATATCTTGAAGACATCCCCGAGGACACCAGCGCCTGG
Source organism: Citreicella sp. C3M06 (assembly GCF_018860705.1). GTDB lineage: Bacteria > Pseudomonadota > Alphaproteobacteria > Rhodobacterales > Rhodobacteraceae > Salipiger. Next base: position 75,906 of record NZ_JAHKQA010000007.1, on the reverse strand, counting down.
CAGGGTGAGTGTTTCGTGTTCGATGGACGCGTGTCGGTTGGGCACGGGCTTCGAGAAGGGCCGCACCTGCTGTGCCACGCCTGCCGCCGCCCGATGCTGCCCGACGACCGCAGCCGGCCCGAATATGAACATGGCGTGTCCTGCCATAAGTGCATCTCCGAGACATCCGAGTCGGACAAGGCGCGGTTTCGCGAGCGCCAGAAGCAGATCGCGCTCGCTGAAGCGCGCGGCGAACGCCACCTGCATGCCGACGTTCCCAATGATGTCATGCCGATTATGGCGCGCGATCAGAAATAACTTCGCACCAAGGCCCCGGCGAGCAGCGACCAGCCGTCCGCGACCACGAAGAAGGCCAGCTTGAAGGGCAGGGACACGATCGCCGGCGGCACCATCATCATGCCCATCGACATCAGCACTGCCGCCACCACGAGGTCGATGATCAGGAACGGCAGAAAGATCAGAAAGCCGACCTGAAACGCCCGCGCCACCTCCGACAGCATGAAGCTCGGGATCAGGATCGACAGCGGCGCTTCGGGCGCAAGCGTGGTGCCTATCGAATCCGGCCGCAGATCCGCCATGTTGACGAAGGTTTCCGAGTCGGTGCGCCCGGCCATAAAGCCCCGGAACGGCTCGAGCGTGCGCTCGACGGCAACGTCGAGGTCGATCTGCTCCTCGATCAGCGGCTGCAAACCGTTGTCCCACGCAGCGGTGAAGGTTGGCTCCATGACGAAATAGGTCAGGAATAGCGCAAGGCTCACGATCAGCATGTTGGGCGGGGATTGCTGCAAGCCGACCGCCTGACGCAGGATCGACAGTACCGTCACAAGAAACGGAAAACAGGTGATCATGATCGCGATGCCGGGCGCGAGACTCAGCAGCGTGATCAACGCGATAAGCTGCAGGCTCGCCGCAGTGACGGAGTTTCCCGCGCCAAGGTCGAGGCTGAATTCCTGCGCGCCAGCAGGACCGGCGAACCCGATCAGCATCGCCGCGTAGAGGAGTGGTAGAAGGCGCATCGCTCAGGACGGTTTCTTCAGGTCGATCACTTCGGTGAGCCTGACCGCGAGCTGCCCGTTCTCGCCGCCCTCGAGCACCTCGAGAGCGCCAATCCCGATCAGCCGATCGCCGACATACAGCTCCACCGGATCCTCGAGACGCTTATCGAGGGTCAGAACCGACCCTTCTGTGAGCTTGAGAAGATCCCGCACCAGCGGGCGCGCCCGACCGACAGAGACGGTGATCTCGATCGGAACGGAGGTGAAGGGAGTCGCGGATTCGCTCCGCGCGGCATCTGCCTGGTCATCCATGTGCGGTCTTTCTCCGGTTATCATGCACAAAGCCCTGCACGGCCCGTGCCACCTCCTCGACAAGCCCGCCGAGGTCGATTTGTCTTTCGATTTCGCCAAAACGGATATCGGCTTGTCCACCCATCAGGGTCTCATCCTCGATCAGCGACAACGGGAAGCCGATGTCCGGGTCGAGCATCGGCGCCACCTGCTCGGCATGCCCCGGTGCAACGGCAATCACCACATCGAGCGTTCCAACCTCGTGTGCCATGGCTCTGAGCTGCTCGGACACATGCAAGCCAAGCGTCTCGCGCAGCATCGCGGGCAACAGCTTGCCGACGACCTCCTCAAGCAAGGGAGAAATGCCGCTCATGACCTGCCCATATGCTTCATGATAGGTGAACGAGAGGTCCTGAAGATTCTGCGCGAAGTCGCTTGCGATGCGGGAATGACCGTCATCCTGCGCCTTGATCGCATCATCCCACCCCGCCTTGTAACCGCTCTCGAATGACTCGAGCCTTGCCGTCTCGAGGTCTCCGTCGTCGTGCATGACGGTCATTGCCTTGGCCGGGAGATGGGTTGCCCCGAAATCCTCGAGAATTTCAGCAAGCCGACTCATTTCACTTCCTCCTTCTCATCAAGCCAACTGCGCAGGATCTCGACGGTCTCGGTCTTGCGCTCCTCGATCAGGTTGCGCAGTCGATCGACCGGATCCTCCTCCGCAGGGCTATCGAAATCGACCACGCCCATGCCGCCAAACCCCTCGGCTTTGCTCACTGTTGCCAAGGGCGCAAAATCGTCATCGCCCGAGGAGATCTCGCCATCAAGCGCCGGGCCTGAACCCAAGTCCGATCCAGGAAGCGCCAGTGCGGCTCCTTCCGCCCCGGCCAGAGCCGCCTGACCGCCACCCGTCAGGATCGGGCGAACCACAAAGAGCCCGAGCACCAGTGCCACAAGCGCAAGCACCGCGATCTTGATCAGCGTCATCGGGTCAAGCGTCATCGCAAACCAGCTCGGCTCGATCGGACCGGTGCCTAGCCCTTCGGGCCGCTCGAAAGGCATCGAGCGGATGGTAATCTGATCTCCCCGCGCCTCGTCGAAGCCAACGGCCGACGCGACCAGATCATTCAGCGCCGCAAGTTCGGTGTCCGGCAACGGAACGAAGGTCTGCGTGCCGTCATCCGCGATGGCAATACTCCCGTTGACGAGGACCGCGACGGTCAGGCGTTTGACGGCCCCCGGCGCCTTGGTGATTTCGCGGGTCGTTTCGGACACTTCGTAATTCACCCGCTCACGCGTTTCGTTTTCCGAGCTTTTCGAACTGTCGCCCCCGCCGTCAGCATTCCCGGCCGGCAGATTCGAGGCCACAGTGACATTGTTGCCCCCCTGATCCTGCGAGGAGCTCGTGTTCTCCGAGGTGTCGGTCGAGATCACCACGCGCCCTTCAGGGTCGAACTGGCGCTGTCTGATCGTCTCACTTTCAGTGATGGTGGCGACGCTGACCTCGACAACCGTGTTGCCTTGCCCGACACGCGCCTCGACGAGCCGTTGCACCCGGTCACGCAGCGCTGCGGCCCGGTCTTCGGCGGTCTGCGCCCCGCCCGGTTCGTCGTCCGCCCCGACAAGGCCGCCTTGCCCGTCAATCACCGCGACATTGTCCGGGACCAGACCCGGAACCGCAGAGGCGACAAGATATTTCAAAGCACGGGCCTGCCCCGGCGAAATCAGCTCGCCATTGGTGGTGACCGAAATCGACGCCGACGCCGTTACGTCGCGCTGGAAGGGATTCGCCGTGGAATTGGCTATATGCACGCGCGCCGTCGCCACCCAGGGGTTGGCGACGATTGTGCGGGCAAGTTCACCTTCCTTGGCACGCCAGTACGCCGCATCGAACATCTGCGATGTCGTGCCGAAGCCCGATAGACTGTCGAGCAACTCATAGCCCTGATTCGAATTCGCGGGCAGCCCTTCGCTTGCCAGCGTCATGCGCAGGGCATCGCGCTGCGTATCGGGAACAAAAATCGCCCCTCCACGCACTTCATAGGGTACGCCGCGCGCTTCAAGCGCTGAAACCACCTCGCCGGCGGCACCGTTTTCAAGGCCCGCATATAGTAGCGTCAGTGACGGTGACGAGGCCATCCTGCCCATCGCGAGCACTGCAAGTACCATGGCCAAGGTAGCGCCAATGACAATCAGCCTGCGCCGCGCGCCAAGACCATCCCAAATTTGTGCGATCTGCTGCAAGACCAACCTCCGTTCCGACCGTTCTGCTCGGTGAGGGCATCATTGGGGCATCAGGCTTAACAATCGGTTAGTCCCTGAGAGGCTATAACGATCTTGGTTCGAATAAGAGGTCAGCCATGACGGATGCCACAGTCGACGCCCCCAATGGGGAAGAAGATGTCAAGAAATCCTCAAACCTGCCGCTCATCATCGGCGTGATTCTGGCTCTTGTGGGCGGAGGCGGAGGATTCTTTGCCGTTTCTTCCGGGCTTTTGCCCTTCGCTGGCAGTACAACACAGGACCATGCCCCGGCAGAGGCTTCGGAAGACGGGGGCCACGACGCCACCGCCGATTCGCATGCTTCCGGCGGTCCCGGTACGACAATCGGAGAGGTGTCGTTCATCGAACTTCCACAGCTTGTCGTGTCCATGGGCACGGCATCGAACATGCATCATCTGCGGTTTCAGGCGAGCCTCGAAGTGCTGCCGTCTTCGGTCGCGCCGGTTGAAAGCCTGAAACCGCGCGTGATCGACGTATTGAACAACTACCTGCGAGCGCTGTCACCCTCGGATATCGAGGCCCCCGGCGCGCTCATCAAGATCAGGTCGCAGCTGTTGCGACGCATTCAGATGGTCACCGGCGAGAATCGCGTGCGTGACCTTCTGATCCTGGAATTCGTGCTCAACTGAGGGGACTGGAATGGAATTCATTGCCGATATCCTGCTCGCCGCCGGGGCCCTCGGGGCCGGCTTTTACTGCTTCGTGCTGTCGCGGCGCCTGTCGAGGTTCACCGACCTGGAGAACGGCGTCGGCGGGGCCGTTGCCCTCCTGTCCGCGCAGGTGGACGATCTGACCCGCACGCTAGACGCAGCGCAAACCACTGCCGGAGAATCATCGAACAAACTCGAATCGCTGTCCAAACGTGCAGAGGAGTCCGCCAAACGGCTGGAGCTGATGCTTGCATCTATGCATGATCTGCCCGCAGACGAAGCTCCGGCGAAGCAAGCTGTTGGTGGCGGCGAACCGATGTTTTTCCGGCATCCCGGAGCGTCAAGATGATCTCGCTATTTCGCAAGGCAAAGCAGAAACCAGCCCCGAGCGATGCACAGTCTGCGGCCAAACCCACTGCATCGCGCACACCGACCCGCGCCGGGACGACATCGAAGCCGAAGCGGCGGCGCGGAAAGGGGGTTCTTGCGATCATCGGTGGCCTGCTCATCGCCTCTGCTCTGACGCGAGTGGCCATTCAGGCAACTGCGGCGATCGCCTTGGAAACCGGCGCGCCGTCTAATGATGCGATAGCGTCAGAACATGGCGCCGGGGTCCCGGGCAATTCTGTCGCAGCCTGCACCGCGGAAGAGGACATTGCACCGGTCCTGTCTGCCTTGAAGGCGCGCGAAGAGCGGATCACCAAGCGAGAGACGGATATTGAAACCCGTATGCAGGCGCTTTCCATCGCCGAGCAGGAAATCGACCGTAAGCTGGTCGCGCTGGAAGAGGCCGAGGTCAAGCTTCGCTCGACTCTGGCCATGGCGAACACAGCTGCGGACGACGACGTCGACCGATTGACTCAGGTTTATGCGAGTATGAAACCCAAGCAGGCCTCGGCACTGTTCGAAGAGATGGACCCGGAATTCTCTGCGGGTTTTCTTGGCCGAATGCGTCCGGATGCGGCCGCCGCGATCATGGCGGGCCTGACACCGGCGACAGCCTACACGATCAGTGCAATGTTGGCGGGCAGGAACGCAAACGCGCCAAGGCAGTGACCTTTCAACCCCGCCCCGTGGCAAAGTCAGCGATTCCCTGCGCCCGCAGCGCGCCGGATTGTCGCCCCGCCTCCTTCCCTCGCCGAAACGAGATCATCGTGGGAATCCCCCGGATTCGATAGGATGCGGCAGCGGACTGATGCGCTTCGGTGTTCAACTTCACGAGACGCACCTGCCCTTTGAGCATCCCCGCCGCCTTGGAGAATTCCGGCCCCATCATCCGGCAAGGCCCGCACCATGGAGCCCAGAAATCGACAACCAATGGAAAATCATCGACGCGGATCGCTTTTTTGAGCGTGCCGGCATCTATCTCCTGCGCCTTACCCGAAAGCAGGATGGCGCCACAGGTGCCGCACTTTGGCCCGGCCCCGAGCTGCGCATCCGGCACACGATTGATCTGACCGCAGTCAAGACAGACAAGCTTTGTCATTTTCCAGCTCCACGTCACATTCCATCTGGATTATATGTGCTTTGCACGCCATCGTGACAATCCCACTGGGACAGCTTGCATTGCTTTCGCGTTGGGCCTGGACAAGATACACTTGCTGTCACCAGAGGAGTCCGAGTTTCAAGATGATCACCCGCCGACAATTCACCCTCGCAAGCGTCGCAGCTGCCGTCGCCGCCGGGTCCCCCGCCCTCGCCTTCGAAGTCGAGCCGAAATTCCGGCCGCAGCCGGTGCGCATCAAGCAGGATCTCGCGCCCGGCCAAATCCTGATCCTGCCCCGCGCGCATTTTCTGTACTACGTGTCCGCTCCAGGCCAAGCGATCCGCTACGGCGTTGGCGTCGGGAAGGCCGGGCTTGAGTTCACCGGGGATGCGATCATTCAGGTCAAGAAGGAATGGCCGACATGGCGCCCGACACAAGACATGATCGATCGTGAGCCAGATCACTACGGCAAGTTCAAGGACAACGACTATGTCCAGCCCGGCGGCCCGGAGAACCCGCTTGGCGCGCGCGCGCTCTACCTTTTCCAGAATGGTCGCGACACGTTCTTCCGCATTCATGGAACCACAGCCCCCGAATCGATCGGCCAATCCGTGTCGAACGGCTGCATCCGGATGTTGAATGAACACGTGAAGGACCTGTACGAGCGTGTACCGCTTGGCACACCGGTCACCGTGCTCTGAGTCTTGGCAGCGCGCCTAGCGCGCTGTTTACCAAGCCTGCCGCAATTCAACCGAATTTCTGGCCATTCGCTTCCTTGCTGACTGCCTCCTGACACAATCCAGCCCGAATTGACCCGGATTAATGCTATCGTAGAGTTTGAAGCGCAGTCTTATATTGCGTAGGGAGGCTTACATGGCATTGATCGCACTCTTGTCTGGAAGCGTTTTGGGCGCTTTTGCGGCAATTTCTGGTTGGCTGGTTTTCGGCATCTCACCGATGTCCGGGTTTGGCCTGTACCTCGCAACATCGCTTGGCCTTGGCTTGGCGCCCTTTGTGCTTTGCGGTCTGAGAACGGCTTTGCGCGGCGTCGGCAACCCCATTCCGGCGAACCGCTGACGCTACTCCTTGGCGTCGATGCGCTCCAGCAACTGCTCGACACTCGGGCCGATTGCATCGACGATCATCGCCACCCCTTCCGAGTTTGGATGAATGCCGTCTGTCTGCATCAACCCTTCCGCCGCCGAAGGTGCCGCCCCCTCGGGCAAGATCCCTTCAAAAAAATATGGGTAGAAAAGGCTGTCGTGCTGCGACGCCAGAGCAGGGTAGAGCGCATCGAAGGATGCCTTGTAGTCCGGCCCGTAATTCCCCGGCGCAGTCATCCCGACCAGCAATACGGCAACATCCTTGGCTTCGGCCGCCGTCAGGATGCCGTCGATATTGCTGCGCGTCACCGCCGGATCTAGCCCGCGAAGCAGATCATTTCCACCCAGCGTAACGATCATCCCTTCGATGTCCGGCGTGAGCGACCAGTCGACACGCGCCAACCCTCCGGCAGAGGTATCGCCGGACACACCTCCGTTGACGATCTGCACGTCATATCCCCGGGCCGTGAGCCAGGCTTGCAGCTGCGGCACGAATCCTTCGCCATCCATCAGCCCGTAGCCTTGCGTCAGGCTATCGCCCAGTGCCAGAATTCGCGTCGTTTCCGCCTGCACTGGTAGGGCCAACCCCACCAGCAGCACCGGAAACAGGTTGTGGATCCGCAACCGGGCCCCATATTTCGTCAAAGCTTTCATTGTTCCCGGAAAATCCCTCATGCCCGATCCCGTCATCACCCTTGAAGATGTCACGCTCAGCCTCAGGGGCAATGCCGGAATGGTCGAGATCCTTCACGGTATCTCGATGCAGGTGGCCGCCGGAGAGACGCTGGGCCTCATTGGCCCGTCGGGCAGCGGCAAATCTTCGCTTCTTATGGTGATGGGCGGCCTGGAAAGCGCAACATCTGGGGTTGTCCGGGCCCTCGGACAGGATCTCACCGAGATGAACGAAGATGCGCTGGCCCGCTTTCGGCGCGATCACATGGGCGTGGTGTTTCAAAGCTTCAACCTGATCCCGACGATGACCGCGCTTGAAAACGTCGCCACCCCGCTGGAGCTGGCGGGCCAAAAGGACGCATTCGCCCGCGCCAAGGCCGAGCTTGACGCGGTCGGGCTGGGTCACCGCGCCGATCACTATCCCGCGCAGATGTCCGGCGGAGAGCAGCAGCGAGTCGCGCTGGCCCGTGCCGCGGCGCCGCGGCCACATATCCTGCTGGCGGATGAACCGACGGGGAACCTCGATGGCGCGAATGGCGATGCGATCATGGACATGCTGTTCGGCCTGCGGGATCGTCATGGGGCGACGCTGGTTCTGGTGACGCATTCGAACACACTTGCCGCGCGCTGCGACCGGGTGATCCGCCTGACCGACGGGCGCATCGACCCTGCACAGGCGAGGGCCGCCGAATGAGCCTTGCCATCGCGGCGCGCCTCGCCCGGCGCGAATTGCGCGGAGGTCTGCACGGCTTTCGCATCTTCCTTGCCTGCCTTGCGCTGGGAGTCGCGGCGATTGCCGGGGTCGGCTCGGTGCGCTCGGCGATTCAGGCGGGGCTGTCCGATCAGGGCGCGGTCTTGCTCGGGGGCGACGCGCAGGCCGAATTCACCTATCGTTTCGCCTCGGATGAGGAACGCGCGTGGCTGCAAAGCGTGGCCACGCAAGTTTCTGAAATCACCGACTTCCGGTCCATGGCCGTGGTCGGGGACGAGCGCGCGCTGACGCAGGTCAAGTCGGTTGATGATGCCTATCCGCTGCTTGGGCAGATGATTCTTGATCCGCCGATGCCGCTGGCCGAGGCGCTCAACGACAGCGGCGCGGTGATGGCCCCGGTTCTGGCGGACCGGCTCGGGCTGTCTCCCGGCGACAGCTTCAAGCTTGGGACGAGGGAGTTCACCCTCTCGGCCATCATCGTGACAGAGCCGGACGATGCGGGCGACGGGTTCGGCCTTGGGCCGCGCACGCTGGTCAAGACCACCGATCTGGATGGATCTGGCCTGCTGGCGCCCGGCTCGCTGTTCGAAAGCGAATATCGGCTGACCGTCCCCGCCGGCACCGACATGCAGGCGCTCAGGGCCGAGGCAGAGGCGCGCTATCAGGGCAGCGGCATTCGCTGGCGCGATGCCAGCAATGGCGCGCCGGGGATTGCGCGCTTTGTCGACCGGCTGGCGAATTTCCTTGTGCTGGTGGGGCTTTCCGGGCTGGCCGTCGGCGGCATCGGGGTGTCGGCGGCGGTGCGGGCCTATCTGGCGCGCAAGACCTCGGTGATCGCAACGCTGCGCACGCTGGGCGCCTCGCGGCGGGTGATCTTCCTGACCTATTTCCTTCAGGTCGGCTTTCTGAGCCTTGTCGGCATCGCCATCGGCATCGTGCTGGGGGCAGCGATTCCACTGCTGTTCGCGCCGATCATCGCGGGCGCCCTGCCGATCCCGGTGATCTTCACGCTTTATCCCGGCCCCTTGGGCGAGGCGGCGATCTATGGTGTGCTGACGGCGCTGCTGTTCACGCTCTGGCCGCTGGCGCGGACCGAAGACGTGCGCGCCGCGACCCTGTTCCGCGACGCGCTGGACAGCGCCCGCGCCCTGCCCGCAACACGCTTTGTCGTGGCGACGGTGGTCCTGCTGGCGCTGCTGGTCGGGGTGGCGGTGCTGTTTTCGGGCAGCCCGCGCATCACGCTATGGACCACCGGCGGCATCCTTGGGGCGCTGATCATCCTCACCGTCGCCGCGTCGGGAATCCGCGCATTGGCCCGCAAAGCGACCCCCGCAGCGCGTGGAAAACCGGTGCTTCGCTGGGCGCTTGGCGCAATCGGCGGGCCGCGTGAAACCGCGGCGTCGGTGGTGCTGTCGCTGGGGCTGGGCCTGTCGGTGCTGGCCGCCATCGGGCAGATCGACGGCAACCTGCGCGCGGCCATCGACCGTGACCTGCCCGAGATCGCCCCGTCGTATTTCTTTGTCGACATCCAGCCCGACCAGATCGAAGGCTATCGCCAGCGGCTGGCCGATGATCCGGCCGTCAGCCGCGTCGATACCGCGCCAATGCTGCGCGGCGTGATCACCCGGATCAACGGCGTGAATGCCCGCGAGGTCGCCGGGGATCACTGGGTGGTGCGCGGCGACCGGGGCATCACCTATGCCGCGCAGCCGGACGAGCGCACCATCATCACCGACGGCGCATGGTGGCCCGAGAATTACGACGGCCCGCCCCAGATCAGCTTTGCCCGCGAAGAAGCCGAAGAAATCGGCCTGAACCTCGGCGACGAGATCACCTTCAACGTGCTTGGCCGCGACATCACCGCAACGATCACCAGCTTTCGCGACGTGGATTTCTCGACCGCCGGGATTGGCTTTGTCATGACGCTGAACCCAGCCGCGCTGCAGGGCGCGCCGCACACATGGATCTCGACCGTTTACGCCGAACCGCAGGCCGAGGCGCAGATCCTGCGTGATCTGGCCAGCCAGTATCCCAACATCACCGCAATCCGGGTGCGCGATGCCATCGACCGGGTGGCCGAGCTGCTGGAAGGCATCGGCGTCGCGATCCGTTGGGGCGCGGCGGCAACCCTGCTGACCGGGTTTCTCGTGCTGATCGGTGCGGCCAGCGCCGGGTCCGGCGCGCGCACCTACGAGGCCGCCGTACTCAAGACTCTGGGCGCCAGCCGCGCGCGCATCCTGCAAAGCTTTGCGCTGCGCTCGGTGTTGCTGGGAGCGGGCGCCGGGATCGTGGCGCTCGGGGCGGGCATCCTTGGCGGCTGGGCGGTGAGCCATTTCATCATGGAAACCGGCTTTGCCGTGCAATGGTCGTCGGCCTTCGGCATCATCCTTGGCGGCATCGTTGCCACGCTTCTCGCCGGGCTTGGCTTTGCCTGGAAACCGCTGTCGGCGCGCCCCGCCGGGGTGCTGCGGGCGCGGGAATAGTGCCGCTTGCACCTCGCGCGCGGGACTGGCAAGCCTTCGCCATCCCTTTTGGCAGCCGCAGGACGCGATAGATGACCGATTCCCTTCCCATGCCGATTTCCGTGCTGAGTCGCGCTCAGAAGACCTCGATCCTCAACCTGGTGCGCCGGGCCGCGAAGACCGAGATCATGCCGCGGTTTCGCCGGCTCGATGCGAAGGAGATCGCGCAAAAGACCTCGCGCCTCGATCTGGTGACCGAAGCCGACCGCAACGCCGAAAAGATGATCGCGCGTGGTTTGCTGCGGATGTTTCCCAATGCGGTGATCGTGGGCGAGGAAGCGGTGTCCGAAAACGCCGCCGTGCTGGACAAGATCGCCGAGGCCGAGCTGTGCTTTACCATCGATCCGGTGGACGGGACGTGGAACTTTGCCAAGGGTCTTGCCACCTTTGGGGTGATCGTCTCGGCGCTGCGCTTCGGCAAGCCGGTGTTCGGGCTGATCTACGATCCGGTGATGGATGACGTGATCTGGGGAGATCTTGGTGGGCCGGCGGAAATGACCGTGCCGACCAAGCGCATCACCCGCGAGCTGCGCAGCTCGGAGGGCGGCGAGATCGCTGAACTGTATGGCTACATCCCGCTTTACATGATTCCGCAGGACAAGCGCGCCGAGATGGCCGCTACCCTGCCCCGCTTCGAGCATGTGCAATCCATCCGCTGCTCGGCGCATCAGGACCGGATGCTGGTGCAAGGCCACGTCGATTTCGTGCTTTCGACCGGGCTGACTCCTTGGGACAATTCCGCCGGTGTGGTGCTGACCGGCTGTGCAGGCGGCGTGGCGCGGATGCTCGACGGGGCAGAGTTCAACGCCGCGAAGACCGACGGCTACCTGCTTTGTGCCAGCGACGAGGCAACATGGACCCGGCTGCGCGACGCGTTCTCGTTTCTGCTAGAAACCCCGGCTGCGCCGGTGCCGATCGAAGACAGCAACGTAGACGGCGGCGAGGGTTAACGCCGCGCTGCCCAGCTCGCCGAGGCGTGCTTGCGGGTATAGAATTCGGCCATCAGGCCGATCATGATCAGCACCAGCGACAGGTACAGCGCATATTCCCAATTGGAGTTGCGCGGGTTGTAATCGACAAAGGCAAAGCCGCGTGACTGGTCGATGGTGTGAAACAGCGGGTTCCAGCTGAACAGGGCAATCATCTTGGGCGGCAGGGTGTTGGCGACGAACATCTTGCCCGAGGCGATCATGTTGGCCCGCTGATAGATCGTCGACAGGATCGACACCGGCGTCGGGAACCACGGCTTGGCCGCAAGGAACACCAGCCCGATCGCCGCCCCTGAAAGCCATGACAGCAGCAACATGCCAAGGCAGGCGATGGGATCATATATCTCACGCATGACGAAGGGGTTGAAGGCCACGTCGTAGATGAACAGGATGAAGAACAGCGACAGCACCTGAATATACAGCGTCGACAGCATCGCCGAAGCGATGGCGATGGCGGTGTTCATCGGCGCGTGCTGCATCATCGGGCTGGCCGGGCCTTCGGAACCGACGACGGCCCCCATGGTCTTGGTATGGGTCATGTACAGGAACACGCCGGTCATGATGTAAATCATGAAGTCGCCGCGCAGCGCCGTGCTGCGCAACCCGAGGATCTGGAACATGAAATAGAAGGCGAGCACGAAGATGATGGTCTGAAGCATGTTCATGAACAGCGCCATGAACGCGTTGCCATGGCTCTTGCGCACGGCACGCACCGAATTGTGGTAGATCAGCTCGCAAATATAGACCGCAGACCCAAAGCTCGATCGCGGTTTTCTGGATTCGAACATCTTGCGCCTGCTCCGCTATGGCCCCACCGTCAGCTGCGGCGGAAGGATCTGCCCCATCGGACGGGTCTTCTTGCCCATCGCGACTTCGGGCAGCATAAGAGTGAGAGCCTTTCAAATCAATGAATCCGCACCGATTGGCGGAATAAGGAGATCAACCTTGAATTACGAAACTCTTGTGACGGTGATGCGGCGCCTCGCGCTCGAGGCGGGCGACAAGATCATGGAGATCTACGAGTCCGACGATTTCGAGGTGAAGACCAAGTCCGACTCCAGCCCGGTGACCGAGGCCGACGAGGCGGCGGATGCGCTGATCTCTGCCGGACTGCGCGAAGCGTTCCCCGATGTGGCGCTTGTTACCGAAGAGCAGGCAGACAGCCATACCCTTGACGCGATGACCTTTCTTATTGTCGATCCGCTGGATGGCACCAAGGAATTCGTCAACCGGCGTGGGGATTTCACCGTCAACATCGCGCTGGTCGAAGAGGGCGTTCCGACGCGCGGCGTGGTCTATGCTCCGGCCAAGGGACGGATGTTCTACACCGACAGCGTCGGCAAGTCGGTCGAAGAAACCGGACCCTTCGACAAGGAAACCGTCGGCGAAACCGTGCCGCTGTCGGTCTCGAACGCCAATAATTCGGCGCTGATGGTGGTGGCCTCCAAGTCGCACCGCGACGAGGCAACCGATGCCTATATCGGTAAATACGCCGTGGAGGATTCCAAGAGCGCCGGATCTTCGCTGAAATTCTGCCTTGTCGCGACCGGTGAGGCCGATCTTTATCCGCGCCTCGGGCGGACGATGGAATGGGACACCGCCGCGGGCCATGCCGTGCTGAGTGGCGCGGGCGGTCGGGTCGTGCGCTTCGACGATCACACCCCGCTGGCCTATGGCAAGCCAGAGTTCGCCAACCCGTTCTTCATCGCCTACGCCCCGAGCGTCGAGCTGAAAGACGCCTGAATGCCCACGCCCTCGGCGCAGACGATTGCGGCCAGCATCGTGATCGTCAGCCGGGGGCGACCCGATGCGCTGCGGCTCTGCCTCGCGGGGATCGCGCAGCTTGATCATCCGCAGTTCGAGGTGATCGTGGTGGCCTGCCCGGCTGGCATGGCGATGCTGGGCGAGCATCCCCAACGGGCGCTGATCAAGGCCATGGCGTTTGACCGGGCCAATATCTCGGAAGCGCGCAATCTTGGCATCGCGGTCGCCGCGGGCGAGGTCATCGCCTTCATCGACGACGATGCCGTGCCCGAACCGACCTGGCTGGCGCATCTGCTTGGCCCTTTCGCCGATCCGCAAGTGGCTGCCGCCGGGGGCTATGTGCGCGGGCGCAACGGCATTTCCTTCCAATGGCGCGCCCGCAGCGTGCAGGGAAGCGGCGAAGATGCACCACTGCACATCACCAGCGACACACCGGCCCGCCCCGCCCTGCCCGATGGGGCCGCGCTGAAGCTTCAGGGCACCAACATGGCGCATCGCCGCACAGTGCTGGCGGCAATGGGCGGCTTTGATCCGGCCTTCCGCTTTTATCTCGACGAGACCGACCTTGATATGCGCCACGCGGCGCGCGGGCATATCTCGGTCGTGGTGCCTTTGGCCGAAGTGCATCACGGCTATGCCGAAAGCCCCCGGCGCAGCGCCCGCCGCGTGCCGCGCGATCTGACCGAGATCGGCGCGTCGATGGCGTGCTTCCTTGCCCGCCACTGCCCCGAGCAGGATCGCGGCGCGGCGTGGCAACGATTTCGCGACGGGCAGCAACACAGGTTGGCCGCGCTTGTCGCGCGCCGGGCGCTGCGCCGTGACGACATGCAGGGCTTGCTGCGCGGGCTGGATCAAGGCTTTGCCGAAGGTGCGAATCGCAGTGCCGCGCCGCTCGCCCCGATCCCGGCGGCGAGGGCGGCTTTCCTGCCGTTTCCCGGGCGCCCCGGCGCCAGTCGCAGCGTTCTGTCGGGGCGATTGTGGAACCGCCGCGCCCTGCGGCGCGAGGCCGCACACCGCGCCGCGCAGGGCGAGATCGTCAGCGTCTTTCGCTTCACCCACACCGCGCTGCCGCACCGGATGCGCTTTGACGCCGGGGGCTACTGGGAGCAGACCGGTGGCCTTTGGGGCCGCAGCGACAGGGGCGGACCACGCTTTGTCGCGACGCTTTTCCGGGTGCGACTGAACGCCGAGATTACACGCGTGGCTAAAATTCGAAGTTTGCGCACGCCAAGCGATCACTAAGCGGAATATGACCGCGCAGCGGGAACCCGCAGGCTATTTGCCCTGTTTTCTCGTTAAAGGAGACGTGCTAGTAAATTGGCGAAACCGTACCCTCGACACGCGAGGCTTTCGGATTATTTCAAGGAGCAAACCGTTATGCGCAACAAGGTGACCAAGGCGATTTTTCCAGTCGCCGGTCTCGGCACAAGGTTCCTGCCGGCAACGAAGTCCGTTCCGAAGGAAATCATGACCCTGGTCGACCGCCCGCTGGTGCAGTACGCCATCGACGAAGCCCGCGCCGCGGGCATCAAGGAATTCATCTTCGTGACTTCGCGCGGCAAAAGCGCGCTTGAAGATTACTTCGATGTTGCTCCCCACCTCGAGGCCGACCTGAAGGCCAAGGGCAAGGACAAGCTTCTCGAGATCCTCGAACATACCAACATGGACTCGGGCGAGATTGCCTATATCCGCCAGCACAAGGCGCTTGGCCTCGGGCACGCGGTCTGGTGCGCCCGGCGCCTGATCGGCGACGAGCCCTTTGCGGTGATTCTGCCCGATGACGTGATCGCGGCGGACAAACCCTGCCTTCAGCAGATGATCGAAAGCTACGAAGAAGTCGGCGGCAACATGGTCGCCGCGATGGAAGTGCCCGCCAGCCAGGCCAGCAGCTATGGCATCCTCGACGTTCAGGAAGACATGGGCAGCCTCGTGTCGGTCAAAGGCATGGTCGAAAAGCCCAAAGCTGGCACTGCGCCGTCGAACCTTGCGGTGATCGGCCGCTACATCCTGTCGCCGAAGATCCTTGAAAACCTCGAGAACAAGGAAACCGGCGCGGGCGGCGAGATTCAGCTGACCGATGCCATCGCCAAGCAGATCGGCGATGAGACCAACGGTGTCTATGGCTACCGCTTCAACGGTCAGCGCTACGATTGCGGTTCCAAGGCAGGCTTCCTTCAGGCGACCGTGGCCTTTGGCCTCGAGCGCGAAGAGCTTCGCGATGATCTGGCCGCCTACCTTCACGAGGTTGTCGCGGCGCGCAAGGCGGCCCAGTAACGCCTCATGACCCATGTATTGGTTACCGGGGGTGCGGGCTATATCGGCTCGCACGCCTGCAAGGCGCTGAAAGCGGCGGGCTACACGCCCGTCACATACGACAACCTCGTGACCGGCTGGCGGGATTCGGTCAAATTCGGCCCGTTCGAGCACGGAGACCTGTCTGACCGGGCAAAACTGGACGCGGTATTCGCCAAGTACCAGCCGGTGGCGGTGATGCATTTCGCCGCCCTGAGTCAGGTTGGCGAAGCGATGTCCGAGCCGGGGCGCTACTGGCGCAACAACGTCGAGGGTTCGCTGACCCTCATCGAAGCGGCCTGCGCCGCTGGCTGCCTGAATTTCGTGTTCTCATCGACCTGCGCGACCTATGGCGAACATGACAACGTCGTGCTCGACGAGGCCACGCCGCAAGAGCCGCTGAACGCCTATGGGGCCTCCAAGCGCGCTGTCGAAAACATCCTGCGCGATTTCGAGGCCGCTTACGGGCTGAAATCGGTGATTTTCCGATATTTCAACGTGGCGGGCGCCGATCCCGAAGGCGAGGTCGGCGAGCATCATCGCCCCGAAACCCATCTGATTCCGGTGATGCTCGAAGCCATCGACGGCAAGCGCCCGGCGCTGACCATTCACGGCACCGATTACGACACGCCCGATGGCACCTGCATTCGCGATTACGTGCATGTCTGCGATCTGGTCGATGCGCATGTTCTGGGGCTGAAATGGCTGCGCGAGGACAAGGGCAGCCAAGTGTTCAACCTTGGCACCGGCACGGGGTTTTCCGTGCGCGAGGTCATCGATGCATCGCGCGCCGTGACCAATCGCGAAGTGCCCCATTCCGAAGGGCCGCGCCGCGCTGGCGATGCCACCAAGCTGGTGTCCGGCTCGACCCGCGCCGCCGGCGAACTGGGCTGGGAGCCTGCGCGCTCGACCATGCCGCAGATGATCGCGGATGCCTGGAACTGGCATCTGAATGGCCATTACGACGGCTAGACTTCTGGACCTGACGCGGCTGGTCTCACGGGCCGGCCGCGCCTTCACCGGCATTGACCGGGTGGAATACGCCTATCTTTCCAGACTGTTGTCCGAAGGGCCCCTGTGGGGGCTGGTGCGCACGCAGATGGGTTATCTTCTGCTGAACAGATCGGGCTGCGCCGCGCTGAAGGCGCTGCTGGAGGGCGGCGCCTTTCCCGCGCCGGACCTGCTGTCACGCTTGCGCAGGCGCGACAGTCGGCGCGCCGGGGCCGAGACGGCCTTGCGCCGCGTCGCGGTGGCGCGCTGCCTGCCATCGGGGCTGCGGCGGATGTTGCGGGCGCTGCCCGAGGGCTGCACCTACCTCAACGTCGGGCACACGCTGTTCAGCGTCGACGCGCTGCGGGATCTGCGGGTGGTAGTGCTGTTGCATGATACCATCCCTCTCGATCATCCTGAGTTTACCCGAGACGGCATGACCGAGCGGTTCACCGGGTTTCTCGACCGGGTCGGGCAATCTGCGGCGCTGGTGATCTGCAACTCGGCGCAGACGAAGGCTGATCTGGCGCGGCATCTTGCATCGCCCCCGCCAAACGTCGTAGCCCATCTGGGCGTCGATGTGGCGCGTCCCGGACAGATGCCCTCCGGGCCGTGGGTCGGGGCACCCTATTTCGTGGCATTGGGCACCATTGAGCCGCGCAAGAACCACGCGCTGCTGCTTAACCTGTGGCAGCGCCGCGCATCCCGAAGCAATGTCAGCCCCCCGCATTTGCTGATCTGCGGCGCGCGGGGCTGGGGCAATGCCGAGGTGTTTGCCCGGCTCGATGCCGGAATCGCAGGGGTGCATGAATTGCCGGGCCTGCCTGATCATGCCGTGGCCGCCTTGTTGCAAGGCAGCACCGGGCTGCTGTTTCCAAGCCTCGCCGAGGGCTACGGCCTGCCCCCGATGGAAGCCGCCGCGCTGGGGGTGCCGGTGCTGGCCGCCGATCTGCCGGTGTTGCGCGAGGTGATGGGGGATATTCCCATTTACGCTGCGGTAGCCGATACATATCGTTGGGCGCGGGAAATCGACCGGCTGGCAGCGGATCGACAGGCAGGGTGTCACGAAAAAGGTTCAACGCGTGCGGCATTTTATCCGCCCACATGGGATGAACATTTCAAGTTCGTGTTAACCCTGATCTGATAGCCGGAAACCGATAGGCCGGAGAAACCGGCCGCAGAGAGGGCACGCTTTGGGTGCATGGCAGTCATATCGGCTGAGGCTTCAGCGCAAACGCTGGCGCATACGCGCCCTGCGCAAGTCGCGTGAACTCAGGCCAGTGATCAATCGCACCGGGCAGATCAGGCCTTCGGACCTTCTGGTTTTCTGCACCGCCCGGAACGAAGGCATCCGCCTGCCCTATTTCCTGCAGTATTACCGCGAGATGGGGGTCAACCACTTCTTCTTTGTCGACAATGACAGCAGAGATGGCTCGCTCGAATTCCTGTCGCGGCAAGAGGATGTATCGGTCTGGTCGACGCGTGGCAGCTACAAGCGCGCGCGCTTCGGGGTGGATTGGCTCAATCATCTGTTGCGCAAATACGCCCACGGGCATTGGGCACTGACCGTCGATCCGGACGAATTCTTCCTCTACCCGTTCTGCGACACCCGCCCGCTGCGCGCCCTGACCGACTGGCTCGATGCCTCGTCGATCAAGAGCTTTTCCGCCATGCTGCTGGATATGTATCCCAAGGGGCGCATCGACGCGCAGCCCTACGTGGCCGGGCAGAACCCGCTTGAGATCGCGTCATGGTTCGACGCCGGAAATTATTCCATTTCCCGCAACAGACGCTTTGGCAACCTGTGGATTCAGGGCGGGCCCCGGGCCCGCGTGTTCTTTGCCGACGCGCCGCAAAAGGCGCCGGCGCTCAACAAGATCCCGCTGGTGAAATGGGACAGGCGCTATGCCTATGTCAGTTCGACCCATATGCTGCTGCCACGCGGGCTGAACCTCGTCTATGACGAGTGGGGCGGCGAAAAGGCCAGCGGGCTGTTGTTGCACACAAAATTCCTCGACACCTTTGGGACGAAGGCCGCCGAAGAGCTTGAGCGCAAGCAGCATTATGCCGCCTCGGTCGAGTATCTCGCCTATCACAATGGGATCAAGGACAACCCCGATCTGTGGTGCAGGTGGTCCGAGAAATACATCAACTGGCGACAGCTCGAAATCCTCGGATTGATGTCCAAGGGCAACTGGGCATGAGCGTTGGCATCGTGATGCTGGTGCACACGGCCTTTGACCGGGCCGAGCAGGTGGCCCGGCACTGGGTGCGCGCGGGCTGCCCGGTGGTGATCCATGTCGACAGCCAGGTTCCAGGACATATCTATCAGCGCTTTGTCGATGCGCTGTCGGATCTGCCCGAGGTGCTGTTTTCGCGCCGCCATCACTGCGAATGGGGCACATGGGGGCTGGTGGCGGCCAGTCAGGATGCCTCCGAGCTGATCCTGCACCGGTTTCCGGCGATCCGGCATGTGTATCTCAGCTCTGGCTCCTGCCTGCCGCTGCGCCCGGTCGAAGAGCTGATCGAATACCTCGACGAGCGCCCCCGCACCGATTTCATCGAAAGCGCGACCACCGCCGATGTGCCCTGGACGGTGGGGGGGCTTGATCACGAGCGATTCACCCTACTGTTCCCGTTCTCATGGCGCTCGAACCGCTATCTTTTCGACAGGTTCGTCGATCTGCAACGTCGCTGCGGCTTTGGACGGCGCATTCCCAAAGGCATCACGCCGCATATGGGCAGCCAGTGGTGGTGCCTCACCCGGCAGACGCTGAGCGCGATCCTGCAAGACCCGGACCGCAGCCGCTTTGATCGCTATTTCCGCCGGGTCTGGATTCCGGACGAAAGCTATTTCCAGACGCTGGCTCGGCTGTATGCGACCAATATCGAAAGCCGGTCCCTGACCCTGTCAAAGTTCGATTTTCAGGGAAAGCCGCATATCTTCTACGACGATCACCTGCAATTGCTGCGCCGCTCGGACTGTTTTGTCGCCCGCAAGATCTGGCCGCATGCAGAACGGCTGTATCAGGCCTTTCTGACCGATGGCACCGGCGCCGAGAACCGGCAAGAACCGAACCCCGGCAAGATCGACCGGATCTTTGCCAAGGCGGTCGATCGGCGGACCCGTGGGCGCGCCGGTCTGTATATGCAGTCGCGGTTCCCCAACCACGGCTGGGAAAATGGGACAACCGCTTGGAAATACTCTGTGTTTCAAGGGTTCAGCGATCTCTTCAAGGATTTCGACGGCTGGCTGGCGCGCTCGACCGGGGCGCAGGTGCACGGCCATCTGTTTGCCCCGAAGCGGGCGGAATTTGCGCAGGGACAGACGGTGATCAACGGCGCGCTGCCCGACACGGCCGCGCTGCGCGATGCCAACCCACGGGCGTTTCTGACCAATCTGCTCTGGAATACGCGGGGCGAACGGCAGTGTTTTCAACACGGCCCGCATGACACGCCTGACATCGTCTGGCACCTTGCGCGCGATCCCAATGCGCAGATCAGCGTGATCTCGGGGGCTTGGGCGGTGCCCTTGTTCAAATCCAACGCCAATTTCGCCGATCTGCGCGCCGAGGCTGCCTTGCTGCAAAAAACCGAAAGCAGCATGCTCGACCAGCTACGCTCGCCCGAGGCCAAGGCCCGAATCCGGATCTGGACCATGGCAGAATTCATCGAAGCGCCGATGGAACCGCTTCAGGTGCTGATCGACGAAATCGGCCAGCGCACGCCGCGCCGCCTTGCCGAAGCCCCGGTGATGGAGGATCTGACCGGCTTTGGACAATTCCTGCAAAACCTCAAGAATCAGGGGATGCACCCGTATCTGATGGGCGATTTTCCGGTGGAACCGGTGCCGCGCAACAGCCGTGGCAAACGCCGCAAGCCCTATCTTGTGAAGAGCTGAGTTCATATGACCGATCGCTTCGACAGTTTCGTCGTTTTTGCCGAGATGCGCACCGGCTCGAATTTTCTCGAGGCGAACCTGAACGCCTTCGACGGGCTGAGCTGTCTGGGCGAGGTCTTCAACCCGCATTTCATCGGCTACCCGAACAGCACGGAGGTGCTGGGCATCACGCAAGAGCGTCGCGATCAGGATCCGATGCTGCTGCTCAACCGCATCCGCGAGCGGATGCCCGACGGAATTGGCGGGTTTCGATTCTTTCACGACCATGACCCGCGGGTGCTGCCGGCGATCCTAGAAGATGAACGCTGCGCCAAGATCGTGCTGACGCGCAACCCGGTCGACAGCTATGTCAGCTGGAAGATCGCGCAGGCCACCGGGCAGTGGAAGCTGACCAATGTGTCAAAGCGCAAGGAATCGCGGGTGCGCTTCGATGCGCCCGAATTCGAAGCGCATCTCGAGGCGTTGCAGGCCTTTCAGGTGACGCTGATGAGCGCGTTGCAGGTCAGCGGGCAGACAGCGTTCTACATCGCCTACGAGGATCTGCAGGATGTGCAGGTGATGAATGGGCTGGCGCGCTGGCTGGGCGTGTCCGCGCGGCTTGACGGTCTGACCGCCTCGCTGAAACGGCAAAACCCGGAGCCGGTCGCCCAGAAGGTGTTGAATTTCGACGAGATGGAAGGCGCGCTTGCACGGCTCGACCGGTTCAACCTGACCCGAACCCCGAATTTCGAGCCTCGGCGCGGGCCGCAAGTTCCGAGCTATCTTGGCGGCGCCACAACGCCTTTGCTGTTCATGCCGATCAAGTCCGGGCCCGAAGCAGCGGTGACGCGCTGGCTCTGCGCGCTCGATGGGGTGGAGGAAGACGCGCTTGCGCGCGGGTTCAGCCAAAAGACCCTGCGCCAGTGGAAGCGCGACCGCGAGGGGCATCGCAGCTTTACCGTGGTCAGGCATCCGTTGGCGCGGGCGCATGATGCGTTCTGTTCCAAGGTGCTGACCACGGGGCCGGGGAGCTATGCGGGCATTCGCCGGACTCTGCGGCGCGCCCACGCGCTGCCGATTCCCGAGGAAGAGCCGGGCGCGGATTACAGCGCCTCGGCCCATCGTAAGGCGTTCGAGGCGTTTTTGCTGTTCCTGAAGGCGAACCTTGCGGGGCAGACCGCGGTGCGGATCGACGGGCATTGGGCAAGTCAGACGCAGGTGATTCACGGCATGTCGGAGCTTGTCGTACCGGACATGGTGGTGCGTGAGGATGAGATGCTGGCCTATTTGCCAGCGCTGGCCTTGCAGGTCGGCCATACGGCCCCGCCCGACCCGGAGAAGGTTCCGGTTACGGCGCCTTATGCACTGGCGGAGATCTATGATGATCGGCTCGAAGCGGCGGCGCGCGATGCCTATGCCCGCGATTACCTGATGTTCGGCTTCGCAGACTGGGGCTAGCGCTTGCGTCCACAGCCGGTGGGGGCCAGCCCCCACACCCCCGGAGTTTACCGGCAAGATGAAGGGGGCCCTCGCGCCTGACCAGCGGCGCTATGCTGCTTGGGAGGAGCGGTCTTCGGTCAGGATGGCGTGCAGCGTGGCCGGGTCTGGATTGGCGCGCAGCTTGTTGCACAGCCCCGCGTCGCGCAGGGTACGCGAGACCAGGGCGAGGGCCTTGAGATGCTCGACCCCGGCATCTTCGGGCGCGAAGAGCGCCAGAATCAGATCGACGGGCTGGCGGTCGACGGATTCGAATTCGACCGGCTTTTCCAGCAGGATGAAGACACCGCGCACCTCATCGATGCCATGAAGACGGGCATGGGGCAAGGCAACGCCATGTCCCACGCCAGTGGGCCCGAGGCTTTCACGCTCCATCAGCGCCTCGACGACGCGAGGCGCTTTCAGGGCGTATGCAGTTTCAGCCAACTCGGCGATGTCATGCATCAACCGTTTCTTGCTGCTGGCCGCGGCGACCACCTTGACCGCCTGCGGACTCAGAAGTTCCAGAAAGGTCATAGACCGCCTTTCGCTGTCTGCTCATGGGCGCGCTGGCCTCGGGGCGCGACCCGTTCGTTACGGATCGATCCAGCCGATGTTGCCATCGTCGCGACGATACACGACGTTCACGCCATCCTTTTTCTCGTTCCGGAAGACCAGCACGGGGGCACCGGCCAGCTCCATCTGCATAACGGCTTCACCGACCGACAGCGAGGGGATCTTGGCTTCCATCTCGGCCACGATGATCGGTTGCAGCGAGTCCGGCTCATCAGCTTCTGAGTCGGTCTCGCCGGCGAGGATATACGAGGAGCCCCCGAAGAGTTCAACGGGCTCTACGCGATCCTTGTGATGGTCTTTGAGACGGCGCTTGTAACGACGCAGCTGCTTGTCGATCTTTTCGATGCAATCGTCGAACGAGGCGTAGATCTCGGTTGCCCGGCCCTTGGCCGAAGCATTCAACCCGGTCGACAGATGGATGGTGACTTCGCATATGAATTCATGCGCGCTCTTGGAAAAGGTGATCTGTGCGTCGGTCGCGCGGGAGGAATATTTATCCATCACCGGAGCGAGCTCGGTTTTCACATGAGTTTGCAGCGCTTCGCCGATGTCGATCTGCTTACCCGTGATCTGATAGCGCATATTGGTTCCTTCTCTTCTTTTGGACCCGTCGCCCTTCCGCTTGCTGCGGATGAGTCACGTGGGTACGAGCCGGGAAAGACACAAGGCCGTTGCGATCGGTGCCCGGGCCTCCCTCTCCTCAGGGGCCTCTTTTAGGGCCTGCAAGACGGCGATGCGTCATGACTTGATTTGACTTCAGACTCGGGCTGAGTGTCAATGATCTGTCGCAAACCATGGCCTGCCGACTGCCGACAAAGCGAAGGAACATCCAAGGCGCGCTTAGCCGAAGCGGAAATTCTCGCCCAGGTAAACTCTGCGCACGTTTTCGTTCTGCACCACCTCGGCGGGGGTGCCGGACATCAGCACCTTGCCGTCGTGCAGGATATAGGCGCGGTCGACGATCTCGAGCGTTTCGCGCACGTTGTGATCGGTGATCAGCACGCCGATGCCGCGAGTCTTGAGATCGGCGACGAGGTGGCGGATATCGCCGACGCTGATCGGATCGACCCCGGCGAAGGGCTCGTCGAGCAGCAGGTATTTCGGATCGGCCGCAAGGCAGCGGGCGATTTCCACGCGGCGGCGTTCACCGCCCGACAGCGCCAGCGCCGGGGCGCGGCGCAGGTGTTCGATGGAAAATTCGCCGAGCAGTTCTTCGAGCCGTTCGCGGCGCCGGGTCGCATCGGGCTCGACGATGTCGAGCACCGAGGAAATGTTGTCTTCGACCGACAGGCCGCGAAAGATCGACATTTCCTGCGGTAGATAGCCGATGCCAAGCCGCGCCCGGCGATACATCGGCAGCCAGGTCGCATCGCGCCCGTCTATGGTGACCTGCCCGCTTTCGGGGTTCACCAGACCTGCCACCGCGTAGAATGTCGTTGTCTTGCCCGACCCGTTGGGGCCCAGCAGCGCCACCACCTCGCCCCGGTCGAGCGACAGGGTCACGTCGCGGATCACCACGCGCTTGCGATAGCTCTTGCGCAGATGCTGGACGCGCAGGCCGCTGTCTGCGTCGGCGACGGTCAGTTCCGGAAGGGCCATGCTTACCGCCCGTCGGCAGCGTTGCCGATGACGGTTTTCACCCGGCCACTCATCTGCGCCGTTCCAGCGTCAAGATCGACCTCCATCCGTTCAGAGGTCAGCACATTCTGGCCCTGTGTCAGCAGCACGTTGCCCGTCATGACGATGGTGCCTGCGTCGATGCTGTAATCGGCGCGCTCGGCCTCGGCGGCATCGTCGCCGCTGACCACGGTCACACCGCCAGTGGCTTCCATGCGCTCGATGCTGCTTTCGTCCTCGGTGTAGATGATCAGCACGCGGGGCGCGGCAAGGCGCATCTCGCCCTGCCCGATCACCACATTGCCGCTATACAGCGCCGTGCCGTCGGACTGGTTGACCTGAAGCTGATCGGCGCTGACCTCGACCGGCGCGCTGGTATCCTGCTTGGTGCCGCCGAAGGCCACGTTGGTGCCTTGCGCCGCAACCGGCCCCGCAAGGGCAATGAAAATGGCGGCGATCAGCGTACGGTACATCGGCATAGCCCTCATGGATCTTGCGGGTCATATACCAGCTTTATGCCGCCGGTGAAAAGCAGTTGCACATCGCCTGTGCTCGCATCCGACGCGATCACCAGCTTTCCTGCGGTGAAACGCCCCGCCGGACCGGTGCCGCTGACCGGGGCCAGCGTCTGTGCACCGATGCGGTCGATGGCGCTCACCATGTGCTCGGTGTCCATGACATAGCCGGTCGAGCTTTCGATCCGCACCGCGCCTTGCAGGTCTGCGGTCATGGCGCCGCTGTCGATGCGGGCCTCTTGGGCGCGCAGGGCAAGGCTGCTGCCATCGGCCATGTCGAGCTGTGCGTCGAGCCGGTTCGCCAGCATCTGCTGCGCCTCATCCCCAAGCGGTTCGACCGTGTCGGCGGTAAAGCGCAGCTGGTCGCCGTCTTGCGTGGTGCCGATATACACAGGTGCAACGATCTGTTCGCGGGCGCCCGAGGGGGCATCGCCCTCGACCACCGGCAGTGTGCTCACCGGCGCGCTGCCGCGCGGCAGCAGGAACAGCGTCGACAGCATCACCAGCGCGACCAGCGGCAGCAGCAGCTTCAACCAGCCAATCAGCCGCGTGTAGGAATCTCCGCGCCGGACCATGGCTCAGCTATGCGCAAAGATGTCGGTGTCGGCCCAGCCCGCAAGGTCGAGCCGCGCCCGCATCGGCAGGAAGTCGAAACAGGACTGCGCCATGTCGCTGCGCCCCTCGCGCTCGAGCCGGGCGATCAGAACCTCGCGCAGGCGGTGAAGGTGCAGCACGTCCGATGCGGCATAATCAAGCTGCGCCTTGCTCAGCTCCGCCGCGCCCCAGTCGCTGGATTGCTGCTGTTTCGAAATATCGACGCCCAGCAACTCCTGCGTCAGGTTCCGCAGCCCGTGACGATCAGTATAGGTGCGCACCAGACGGCTGGCGATCTTGGTGCACCAGACCGGCTGCGCCAGCGTGCCAAAGGCATGATACATCGCGGCGATATCGAAACGCCCGTAATGGAACAGCTTGAGAACCTGCGCATCGGCCAGCAGGCGGCACAGGTTCGGGGCCTCGGTCTGGCCGCGGGCGATCTGGACAAGATGCGCATCGCCGTCGCCCGCCGAAAGCTGCACGACGCACAGCCGGTCGCGACGCGGGTCGAGCCCCATCGTCTCGCAGTCGATGGCGACGACCGGCCCGAGGTCCAGCGTGTCTGGCAGATCCTGCCTGTGAAGATGTATGGCCATGCACGCCGCCCCAAGTTGCCGCACCGAGATATGCAGGCTGCACGACTCATGCAACCAAAAGCCGGGGAAAGGATTCGGAAACCATGTCTCAATCGAGCGATCCGTCGACGCAATGTGGCGCGATTCGACCCGAGTTAGGCGAAAGCTGGGCAGTCGGTGGTCATCACTTAGGCACAGCCCATCACGGATTATCTCCGCCTGTAACATTTCGTTATCGACTATGTTCTCGCGGAGCGTGTCGATCAACCGGCAGCGCTTGCGATCCACTCGGCGTAACAGGCGATCGGGCCGCGTCCGCGCAACGAAGATACGGTGGCCGGATTGTTTCCACCCCGGCTCGACCGGCCCCCGCCGAGGCTCGTATCTGACCGCTCTCCGCCGCCCCGAGCCCAGATTTTTCCGCGCTGCAGCATGAATTTGCCGGTTTTGGCACCGGTATTGTTTCCACCCAAAGACAGCCCGGCTCCGAAAGCATGGCGGACGATTCTATTCAAACACCCGGTATTGGGAGGCGGCTATTCATTTAAAATAGGTTAACCGCGGATTTACATCTGCCCGCAAAGAACAACCATAAGCTGTTCATAAAAGCGTCGGTTGACCCCAGCGAAGTCGCGGCGCATAAACATAAAAGTGGAACGAATGAACACATTCCGGTCACAGAACTTGATTATCACAACGGCACCGGGGGGTTGGTGCCATCACTCGGGAGCTTATGGCGAGTTCACTGCAATCTTGACCGGCGCATTGTCGGAAATCCCCGACCTCTCCAGAGGATAAACCTGAGCCCGGCTTTGGCCGAACCATGCGCTCGGCTGTTTTTCTGGAAGAGACCCGGAGGCGCAGGCCCTTTCCGTTTCCCGTCGATGCAAAACCTCTAGGAGGTCACGTTGACACTGCATATTCGACAACCGGTCATCACGGCCGAATTCGACAGGCTGATTGAAGACACGCTGCTCAAGGCGCCGCGTGCGCAGTTTTACCGCGACTTCGGCAAGCGAAGCCTTGATGTCGCCATCGTGCTTCTTGGGGCCGTGCCCGTTGTTCTGGTGACGCTGGTTCTGGCAGCCCTGATCGCGCTTGATGGCAAGTCGCCGTTCTTCCTGCAAAAGCGGGTCGGGCGTCATGGCCGGATCTTCTACATGTGGAAGCTGCGCTCGATGGTCGCCGATGCGGAATCGCGGCTGGAGGCGCATCTGGCCTCGGATCCTGCCGCCCGTGCCGAATGGGACCGCAACCAGAAGCTTCGCAACGACCCGCGCATCACAGTGGTTGGTCGCATCATCCGCAAGACATCTCTGGACGAGTTGCCGCAGCTGTTCAACGTGCTGCGCGGCGACATGAGCCTTGTCGGCCCGCGCCCGATGCTGGTGTCGCAGCAGGAGTTGTATCCGGGCACCGCCTATTACGCGCTGCGCCCTGGCATCACCGGCTTCTGGCAGATCTCTGTCCGCAATGAATCGAGCTTTGCCGAACGGGCCGGGTTCGACACTGATTACCTGCGTCAGGTGTCGCTTGGCACCGACCTGTCGGTGATCGCAAAAACCTTCCGCGTCGTTCTGCACGGCACCGGCTGCTGAACTCTCTCTCTTCAAAGCTCGCGACAGACCCCCGGCCCTTGCGCCGGGGGTTTTTCGTTTACGCCAGATACCGCCACCTGTCTGCCCTTGCAGCCTTTCTGCCTGCCCGCAAGGGCACAGGCCTACGGTATCGCTAGGGCGATGCGTCCGGAATGCAAAAACGCGCCGCGGGTGGGCCGCGGCGCGTCATGTCAGCGAGACCTGAAAGGCTTAGCTGGCGTTCGGCAGGATCACGATTTCGACCCGGCGGTTCTGCTGCTTGCCCTCTGCGGTCAGGTTCGACGCGATGGGCTGGTTTTCGCCGCGTCCGATCGACTGGATGCGGTAGGACGGCACGCCTTCGGACATCAGCACCGAAGCCACGGACTGCGCCCGGCGCTGCGAGAGCTGCTGGTTGTAGCCCGCATCACCATCGCTGTCGGTGTGGCCGATGACCTGCACCGTGGTGTTGGGATATTCCAGCAGCGAGCGGCCCACGGTGTGCAGGTCGGCCTGAAGGTCGGGGCGCAGCGATGCACTGTCGGTGGCGAACAGGATGTCCTGCGGCAGGGTCACGATCAGCCGGTCGCCGGTGTTGTTGATCCCGACATTGTTGCCCAGCTGCTGTCGCAGCGCGGCTTCCTGCTTGTCGAGGTTGTTGCCGATCAGGCCGCCCGCCGCCGCGCCGACGGCAGCGCCAACGAGGGTGTTCTTGACGGTGTCATTGTTGTTGCCGCCCAGAATGCGGCCTGCCGCGGCCCCGCCCAGCGCGCCGATCACCGCACCCGACTTGGCGCGTGCGTTGGGATCGCTGTCGTCGATCAGCGTAATATCGCTACAGGCCGCCAGCGCCAGCGCGGCGGTGAGCGTCAGGAAAATCGGTTTGGTTGCCCGGATCATGAAAAGCCTCTCCTCATGGTATGCAGTCCCCAGAGTCGGGGTCTGCGTGGGTTATAGCCTGCCGTTTACCAGCGCCAACCACGGTTATGCGATCACATCGGCGGGAGTCTGCGCATCCCGCAACAACTCTCACGCCGATGTCACGCCTCGAGCCGCGCCGATTCCCACGCAAGGATCGCCCGCTTGACCGGCAGCCCCCAGTGATAGCCCCCCAAGCCGCCCGATTTGCGCAGCGCCCGGTGGCAAGGGATCAGCAGCGAGATCGGGTTGCGCCCGACCGCCGTGCCCACCGCCCGCACGGCGCGCGGGTTTCCGATGGCCTTGGCGATTTCGGAATAGCTGGTGACATGGCCGGACGGGATGCGCATCAGTGCCTCCCACACCTTGATCTGGAACGGCGCGCCGATCAGGAACAGTGGCACATCGCCCTGAGCCTGCCCGAAGGCGGCGGCGGTCCAGTCCGCCAGCATGGCGGGATCTTCGACGTAGCGCGCCGCCGGCCAGCGGGCGCGCAGATCGCGCATCGCCTCCGCCTCACCGGATTCGGCGGAAAAGGCGATGCCGCACAGCCCCTTGTCGGTGCCCATCATCAGCGCCGGTCCAAACGGGCTGTCGAACCAGCCCCAGCGGATCACCAGCCCGTCACCGCCTCTGGAATACTCGCCCGGGCTCATCGCCTCCCAGCGCAGGAACAGATCGTGCAGGCGTCCGGTGCCGGACAGCCCGGCCTCATGCGCTGTCTCAAGCGTGGTGAACCGCTCGTCCAGCAGCGCCTTGGCGTGACCCAGCGCAAGGTATTGCTGGAAGCGTTTCGGCGACACCCCGGCCCAGCGCGAGAACACCCGCTGGAAATGCGCCGGGCTCATGTTCAGCCGCCCCGCCAGCGCCTCAAGCGATACGCCGGGGCCGGCTGCGTCGACCTCGGCGATGGCGCGGCGCATGAAATCGAAATGATAGCCTTGGGCGTCCTGCTGCATCTGTCCGGCTCCGTTCTGCGTGACACAGCAGTAGCCTGACCGAGGCCGCCGCGCGACCCGGATCCTGCGGTTTCAAGGCCAGCCCCTCGCCCGCAACGCTAACTGCTTGCCCGGACCGCGTTTGCCCGGCATATCCGGACAGATGGCAAAACAGCTCGATTATCATACCCTGCGGGAGATCTTCACCCGCTTTCAGACGGCGGAACCCGAACCAAAAGGCGAGCTGCATCACGTCAACGCCTATACGCTGGTTGTCGCCGTGGCGCTGTCGGCGCAGGCAACCGACGCCGGAGTCAACAAGGCCACGGCGAAGCTGTTCGAGATCGCCGATACCCCCGCAAAGATGCTGGCCCTCGGGCTGGACGGCGTGACCGAGCATATCAAGACCATCGGCCTGTTCCGCAACAAGGCCAAGAACGTCATCAAGCTGAGCCAGATCCTTGTCGACGATTACGACGGCGAAGTGCCCTGCTCGCGCGCCGCGCTGGAAAGCTTGCCCGGCGTTGGGCGCAAGACCGCCAATGTGGTGCTCAACATGTGGTGGCATTACCCGGCGCAGGCGGTCGATACGCATATCTTTCGCGTCGGCAACCGCAGCGGCATCTGCCCCGGCAAGGATGTCGTCGCCACCGAGCGCGCCATCGAAGACAATATTCCCGTGGATTTCCAGCATCATGCCCATCACTGGCTGATCCTGCACGGTCGCTACACCTGCGTCGCGCGCAAGCCGAAATGTCCTGCTTGCCTGATCCGCGACCTCTGCCAGTTCGAGGAAAAGACCCTATGACCCTGCCCCACCCCACCAAGAAATATCAGGTCGTCGGCATCGGCAACGCCATCGTCGACGTGCTGAGCCGCAGCGATGACAGCTTTCTCGACCATATGGGCATCGAGAAGGGCATCATGCAGCTGGTCGAACGCGACCGCGCAGAACAGCTGTACGGCGCGATGGAAAACCGGGTGCAGGCACCGGGCGGGTCGGTGGCCAACACGCTGGCCGGGATCGGCAAGCTGGGGCTGCGCACCGGCTTTGTCGGACGGGTGCGCGACGATGCGCTCGGGCGGTTCTACGCAGAAGGCATGGAGCGCGACGGCACCGATTTCGTCAATCCGCCGGTGGTGGGCGGCGAGCTGCCGACCTCGCGCAGCATGATCTTCGTCTCGCCCGATGGCGAGCGCTCGATGAACACCTATCTGGGGATCTCGGCCGAGCTTGGCCCCGAGGATGTGTCCGAAGACGTGGCGGCGCAGGCCGAGATCGTGTTCCTCGAAGGCTATCTTTTCGACAAGCCCAAGGGCAAAGACGCCTTTACCCGCATGGCCCGCAAATGCCGCGCCGCGGGGGGCATCGCCGGCATCGCCATTTCCGATCCGTTCTGCGTCGAACGTCACCGCGACGATTTCCTGCGCCTGATCGCCAACGAGATGGATTACGTCATCGGCAACGAGGCCGAGATCCGCTCGCTGTATCAGGACGATCATCTCGACAAGGATCTGGAGCGGGTGGCGGCGGTCTGCCCGCTGGTGGTCTGCACCCGGTCGGGCGACGGCGTCAGCGTGATGAAGGATGGCCAGCGCATCGACGTGCCGGTAACCAAGGTGGTGCCCATCGATGCCACCGGCGCGGGCGATCAATTCGCCGCAGGGTTTCTGTACGGGCTTGCCACCGGCGCCGACATGGAAACCTGCGCCCGGATGGGCACCGTTGCCGCATCCGAGGTCATCGCCCACATGGGCCCGCGCCCCGAGGCAGACGTAAAGGCCCTGCTGCGCCGCGAGGGGTTGATCTGAACCATCGCCTCTGGCGTCGTCGCCCCCTGACGTCGCGCCAGACTGCAAGACCTGTGCGCGCCGGAATCCTTGGCGCGCATGACAGAGCTCGGGCGATCTCAAAGAGACCCGGCCCCGTCGACTTGGCCCACGCCTGATCGCAACGCATTTTACCGAAACCAAGCGACAGAACGCTGCCATTTCTTGACGCAAACGATTTAAATCGACACGCTCCTTTGAGTTCAGGGCAAATTCCGAGGGGCGAATGGAATCGCTGAGTGTCACGGCTCCGCCTGTCAACGACCGCGCTGCCGAAGCGCGCGCCCGGTCACGGGAGGCGCGCGCCCGGGCCAGAGAGGCCGTAAGCGTCGCACAATCCCTTCAAAAGGCTGCGTCTCTGTCTGACAACAGCGCAGCAAAGGCGCCGCGCAGCGATCAGTCCGGCTCGTCCGCGGCCTGAAGCGCGTCGAGCGCAAGCGGCGCATTGTCCTGCGATATGGCCAACAGTTTCTGCTTCATGGCATGGCCATCCAGATCTTTCCCGGCTGGGCTGGCCTTGATCAGCGAGACGATGCCCGCAACGATGGTTGATGCCGCCGAGGTGCCTCCGAACAAGGTATAAAGCCCGCGCGGCAGGCTTTCCTGCCCCATCCGGTCAGCGATCACGCTGGCAGGCAGGCGATCTTCGGTCAGGTCGAGATCGGATGTCGTGCTTGCATCATAGCCGTAAGGTCCGGGAATGTCGGTCGCCAGCACTCCGTAAGGCGAATAGTCGGATTCGGCATCGGTCCGGCCCTCGACAGCGGACAGATCCAGCCGCCGCGCCCGCCACGATGTGTCAGAATGGCGGAAATAGGCGTTTGAAATCTCTTCACGATCATCCGAAGGCGCAAGCACCGTCGGCCCGTCTGCCTGCCCCGAGGAATAGCTAGCAATCCTGCCAAGGCTGTTCACCGCCCCCACGGTGATCAGTGCATTGTCCGGCGCGGCCAGAGAGGCGGGATATTCCAGACGGCTCTGGCCGCTGTTCCCGGCGGCAAGGATCACCGGCACATGCGCAGCGATTTTCAGCAGCAGTTCTTCGAACAGCAGCTTGTCGGCGTAGCGCGCCGCGTCGGTCAGGTTGCCGTTGCCGCGCGGATCGGCGTCTTCGCCGAGTTTTGGTTTGCCGTCCTCCCCCCAGACCGCGAGGTAATCGGCGGGGGCGATCATGTCTTCGGCGGCGCGCGGCATCAGGATCACATCGGCGCCCCGGTCGATGGCATACAGCAGCCCCATCACCAGCGGCCAGTAGGCAGGGCTGTAGACCGTGGCGATGGGAATCACCTGCGCCACCGGGTTCACCCCGTAATAGGGCAGCGTCACCGGGCTGCGATGCGTTGCCCCTTCGGGTTCGGGCCGCCCGGCCAGCAGCCCCGCACAGCAGGTGCCATGCGCGGCGAAACGGGCCGAGGGCGATGGCAGGTCGATCCGCGCCGGGCTCAGCGTTCCGGCCAGATAGCCGTGGATGGCATCGCCAAGCTGCGGCGTCAGCGGGCGGTCGAAGAACGCCGCGGGATCGTCGATGCCGATATGCGCCAACGCGGCAGGCAGCCGGTCGAACCGTGGCACGGCAGCATCGGGATCGTCGGCATAGAGCGTGCCCTGCACATGGGCGGCAAATTCGATCGGCTGGTGCAGACAGGGGCGCCCCGGCTCTTGCAGGTTGGGATGATCCAGCGCCGCCCCATTGTCGATCAGCGCAATCCTGAGCGGCTTTGCGTGGTCCAGCAGCGCCACCCAGGCCGGGCTGGGCTGCCATGTTTCAGGGGCGGTTCCGACAGGTTGCAACGCGCCGATCCGTGCGAGATGCCACAGGAAATGTTGCCCATACCCGGGTTCGTCCATCATATCATCACCTTCAGCGCCAGTCCTGCTGCGCCGCGCGGATCGCGGAGCGGCAGACATACATGAAATAGGGGGCCATCTGCCGCGCCAGCATCTCGCCAGCGTCGGTGTCCGAGGGGTAATGGATGCCCGCGTGTTCGCGGTTTTCACCGATGCGCCGCGCCACGTGAAACAGCTCGACCGTCGCGGGCAGTTCGGGCAGCGCGCGGTTCAGCACTTCGGCGAGGGTGAAATTCTGGAAGGCGTGGTTGCTCGGATAGGCCGCGTGCGGTGGATTCGACAGAAAGGGCCGCAGCGTCGGATCCAGCGCCGAGGGGCGCGGCCGGGAAAACCGCGCCTTGTAGACATAGCCGATGCGCTCTGACAGTTGCAGCAGCGTGCGGATCAGCCGGACGGTGTTGTCATAGCCGCCGATGCCGTCGATCCCCAGCGGGCGCAGCACGTCGATTGGATGGTTGGCGGTCTTCTGGCGGTCGATCTCGGCCTGCCGGTAGCTGTCCTTGCGCAGATCCTGAAGATAGCCGCGCAGGGTCTCGATTTCGGCGGCGGTCTCATCGGCGCCGGGGGGCGGTGGCAGACAGATCGCCTCGAAGGGAAAGGCGCGTCCGGCCTCGAGGAGCGCCCCGCTGCCATCCGGCGCAATGCGATCGCCGAGCAGCGCCAGTTCCCGCAGCTCCGCCCATGTCGACAGCACCTGATCGGGAAAACCGCCGCCCGCTGTCTGCGCCTGAGCCTGAGCCTGCGCTTGGGCCTGTGCCTGTGCTTGGGCCTGCGCACGGGCTCCGCCAAGGCTGGTCGCGCTTTTCACGCTTGCGAGCGAGGCAATGCGCATTGTTGCGCCGCGCGTGGCCGCAAGCGGCGCCGGTGCGGCCAGCGGCTCGAATATGTCGCCCTGCTTGCCAAGCCGCAGCTTGCTGGCGCCGTCGAACCCGGCAAGTGGATGGGGCAATGGGGGGATCGGCACGGGCGGCTCCTGTCTCAGGTCACGGCAGCATGAAGCGCGCGAAAACTGCGGCCAAGCGCTTCGCGGGCATGTTCGGCGGGCACTGGAAAATCGCTGTCCCGCAAGTTCTTGGCATCGTTGTGGGGGTCGGCGCGGCACAGCGCGTCCCACGTATTGCGCGCGTCGGCCAATTGCCCCGCCTGCGCCTGCGCCGCCGTGAGATAGCGCAGCGTTGGCTCGTAGGGACGGCTGCGCAGCGGCATCAGGCCACGCGCCTCGCGCCCATGCGCGACGGCCTGCGCCGCATCGCCGCGACACAGCGCGATCATGCTCAGCCCGGTCGAGAAAGCATAGGCATAGGGATGGCTGCCGCCGCGTTGGCGCGCTGTCACCGCGGCCTGTTGCGCAGCGTCCAGCCGCCCTTCGTAGAAGCGCAGCATCGACAGCGCGAAATGATACATCGGGGTTGCCGGATCGCTGCCCTCGAGCGGGGTCAGCAACGCATTCGCCCGGTCGAAATCCCGCAGCACGAAGCCGCTGACATGCGCCAGAAGCGAGCGCACCAAGGGATTGTCGGGCGCCTCGTCCAGTGCCTCTGCGGTCAGCTGTTCGGCCTCGTCCCGCAAGGCAGGGGCGTCGCGGCCCTTGCTGCTTTCCAGCCGAAACGCGGTGGTCAGCGCCAGCCACGCCTTGAAGCTGCCACGCGACTCGATGGCGGCGGCGCGGCGAAAGCGCTCGACAGCGGCGTCGGTGTTGTTGGGGCCAAGGTGGAACAGCCGTTCGATCCCGTCGAGCATCAGCCGCGACGCGGCGCGGCTGCCATCGCCGGTCTCGCGATCCTCGCGGCAGACGGCGCGCTCGATCTGCCCGGCCAGCCGGGCGACCGTGCCCGCCAGTGCGGCGCGATCGGTGCCGGTATCGACGGGCAGCACCACGTCTTCGGACCAGATCACCCGGCCACTGGCCAGCGCAATCAGCGCAAGCTGCACGCAGATCCGGTCGCCAGAGGTCATCGCCCGGCTGGCAAGCCGCGCGTCCGCCCCGCCAAGGCTTTGCAGGTCGGCGTCGCGCAGATCGCGCAGGTCGATCAGATCGTTCTGCGACAGCAACGACACCAGCCGGCCCAGCAGCATCCCCGCGCCCATCTCGGCCAGCATGTCCTGAGGCAGCGTGCGCAGCGCCCCTACCGCGATGCGCAGCCGCGAGCCAGCGTCGCGGCCCGGCCCGGCGACCACCACGCTGCGCGGCCGTCTGAGCCGGGAGCGCGTCTCGCGCAGCCAATCCTCGAATTCGGGATCGTTCAGATCGAGCCCCTCAAGAAATGCGCCCTCTGGAGAAACCTGTTCCAGATCGCAGTCGATTGCGGCCTTGTTCAGGGCCACTCCGTCGGTACGGCAAAGCACAAATCCATCGGCATCCTCGCCAAGCGCAGTGCGCAGCTGGCGCAGGCATTTCTTCAGGCTGTCGCGGCCATGCTCCGGGCCGCTGAGCGACCACAGAAGATCCTGAAGCCGAACACGCGGCACGGCCCGCCCATCCTGACAGGCAAGGATCGCCACCAGCCCCTGTGCCTTGCGGCCAAGCGTCACCGCCCGCCCGTCCGGAGCGCGCAGCTCGAACGGTCCGAAAAGGCGCAATCTGTAACGATCACCGGGCCGGTTCATGCCCATGCCTCCAATACGCGTACTGAAATTTGTTAACCGATGCTTTACCTTTGGTCAGCTTCTGTCAAACACGCAATTCCCGACTTTTGAGAGGTTTCCTCGGTTTTTCCCCGAAAATGGTCCGTGAATTCCCCATTTTTTCCCCTGTGCCGGTGAATCCATTGGCGAAACGATGCTTGGGAGGGGGCGCGAATGCGGCGCTCGACAGGGGAAGATGACGCGATGGATGATTTTCGAGACTATCAGCACCATACCGGCTCCGACACTGGTCCGGCAGAACGCCACCTCAAGTCCTGCGAGATTCGCGAAACCGCCGCGCTGATCGCCGCCAGCCGCGCGCCACAGATCAGCCCGACCAATGGCGAAGACGCACGGCATGCCGAGCTGTGGCCGCTGGCCTTCACCAAGGGTCTGCCCCATGATTCCGATGGCTTTGTCGACCCGCGCGCCTACCGCGCCTTCGTGAGGGCGATCACGCAGCCGGGGCGGGCTGGCCTCGCCCATGATTTCGACGTACCGCTCGGCCCGCAGGCAGCGGGCGTGCGCGGCGGCCACACCCCCGCATGGTATCGCCCCAAGCCCGACTATCGCGAGCCGTGGCGTTGCACGCGCCGTGACGGCAACCCCATCGAGCCACGGGATTGGGACGGCCCGCGCGCCGGGCATCTGTTCGATCTTCAGGGGGCCGATCCGGGCGACATCGCCACCGGAGCCGCCCCCACGCTGGGCTCGGCCGAGCTGATCGCGGAGATGGCCGAACTTTACGCGCTGGCGCTGCTGCGCGACGTGCCGTTTTCCGAGATCACCGCGGGCAGCGATCGCGTGCTTGCCTGCGGGCTCAGCGTCGATGCGCTGACGCAAGCGCTTGGCAGCCTGCCGTTCCTGAACCTTGGCGTGACCCCCTGCGGCATCGGCCCCCGCGCCACAGAGCGCCGCGCAACCCGTTTTGACCAGCAGGGGCAGCATGCGATCCGACCGCTGTTTCAGGGCGCCACGCGCAACGACGATCGCGGCCCCGCCCTGTCGCAATTCCTGCTTGTCGGAACAGGGCGCACCCCCACAGAGCAGCGCCGCGGCCGTGTTTCCCTTGGGGTGCAGGACATCGACCAGCGGGTCGGACGCTATCCGCACGGCGTCGATCACATGGTCGATACGCAAAGCTGGCTTGATGCGCAGCAGGGCGCAAATCTCGGGCATTTGCAGGCGCTTGCGCCAGAGCGCGGGTTTATCACCACGCCGCGGCATCTGGCCGCCTGCGCACGGCTCGACCAGATCTCACAGCATTGCACCACCGCGGCGTTGATCCTGCTCGGCCAAGGCGCGCCTCGCTCCGGCGCTCAGGCGCAAGGCACCCGCGGCGAGGTCGCCGCCCTCGATCTGTTGTCCAGCCTCGCCATTGCCGCCTCTCACGCGGCCAAGGCGGCGCGGCGACAGGCGTTTCACATCCATCGCCGTGGGCGCCCCGAACGCCTAGCGGCGATGCTCGACAAGGTCGCGAATGGGCGTCCCGGCAGGCTGACACAGGACATGCAGCGCCAACTGCGGCTGATGCTCGACGGGCTGGAGCGGACCGGCCTGCTTGCCCCTGTTGCGGCGCATAATGCCGCGCAGCTTGCGGCGCATAAAGATCCCCAAAACGGCTACCCTCTGACTGGCCTATCGCACGACGGGGCGCAAAGCCTTCTGATGCCGATGGTATGGATCGACGGATCGCCCATGACTCCTTCGCACGGAGCCGCGCCCGCAACTGTTGCCGGGGCCTGCGTCACCATGCTCAAGGCCCGGTTCGAGATGTTCACCTGCGAAGACGGCTGGACAGAGCGCCCGATGGACAGCATCGGTCTTGGCGACGCGCTGCAACCCTGCGTCATCTCTGGCCTCGATGGAATCGACCCGGCGCGCAGCGGCGCCGATCTGGTTCTGGCGCCGGGCAGCAAACATCTCACGATCCAGGGAGAGCTCGACAAGCTGGCCGGCAACCTCGCCCAAGCCGGTTGCATGGCAGGCGTGCATTTTTTCAGCGACGCCAGCGAGGGGCTGAGGTTGGGAGAACGGATCGCCCTGACGATCCTGCAGGAACAGATGCTGACCTCTGCCGATCCGGTCAGTCTGCGGTTTACCAGTTTCGACGGCGACCGCATTCTGATCGAGGGAAGCGGCCACGCGGTCGGCGTGACGATTTGCGGGCGGGATGGCCGGATGGTTGACGTGACCAGCTGGCTGTCCCGTGCCGCCGAAGACCACATGCCGGTCTGACAGGGGAAGACCGGCATGACGGCCGCGCCCGGTGGATCGGCTCCT
Organism: Citreicella sp. C3M06; assembly: GCF_018860705.1. Classification (GTDB taxonomy): domain Bacteria; phylum Pseudomonadota; class Alphaproteobacteria; order Rhodobacterales; family Rhodobacteraceae; genus Salipiger. Next base: position 37,902 of record NZ_JAHKQA010000007.1, on the reverse strand, counting down.
GGATCTGCCGGGCGGGGTCATTTGTACAATGGCTGTTGCTGCGATCCCGGTTGCAGATCACCTACGACGCGCCAGATCCAAAGACGCGCACCGGGCCTCGCCCGCGACATCCACCGCCAAGCGTAGGGGCCCACATATGTGTTGTCCGCGCATTTGTCCCAATCCGCCGACATGCGATCCCGATCAGAGCGATCGGCCTTGCTAGCCTGAAAGTCGGAAGCATGGGGAAGCCCTGCCCTGCGGGTCAAAATCAGGATCAGGGCTGTCTGAAACTCGTCAGGATCATCTTGCCAGAGCGAAATTCCGAACACCAGAAGGTGTCTCGATTGCCCTGCCTTTGGCGCATACGCCTCGCAGAAGCGATCCGTATAGCATCTTGGTGCCGGTGATAGGACTCGAACCTACGACCCCATCATTACGAATGACGTGCTCTACCAGCTGAGCTACACCGGCACTGGTGGGCGGCCTCATAGCACCGAGGCCACCCGTAGGGAAGGGCTATTTTGCCTCTTCTTTGCGCGCGTCTTCGGCAACGACTTCTGCCTCTTCGACCTCGGCCTTGGTGGCCTCTGCCGCAGCCGCGCCCTCTGGCGTCGGTGGATTGGGAGCCATGACCACCGGCGCCTCTTCTTCGGCGGGGGCCGGCGCGGTGCCGACGATCAGTGGCAGCATCTCGGCCCCGGCGGGCGCGCCGCCGTTTTGCGGCGGGTTGGTCCAGCTCAGCGTGTCGAAACCGCCGCAATTGTCGCAGATCGGCACCCAGTCGGCGTGGATGTGGTGGCATTTGTCACAGACCCAGGACGGGCCGCGCGGCGCGCTCAGCGCCTTGGCCAGCCAGCCGCGCACCTCGGTTTCCGGCGCGCCCTCGCCCTTGGCAATCGCGGCCATGACGGTCAGCACGCGGGCATCCGGCTCGGTTTCGGCAAGGTTGCCGATGGCGCGGCGCGCCTCGGGGAAATCCTCGGCGGACAGCGCCAGTTCGGCCCGCAGCAGCTTGGTTTCGCGATGCGCCGTGCGCAGCGAGGTCAGCGCCTTGAACCGCTTCATCCGCTGGGCCGGGGTTTCCTCGGGCTCGATCTCGGCGAAGGTGGCTGCAAGATCGGGGTGCGGCTGCACGCTCCAGGTCTTCTTGAGGATACGCTCGGCCTTTTTCTTTTCCGAGCGCGCCAGATAGGCCCGCGCTGCCATGCAGGCGCCGGGGATCAGGTCGGGCGAGCCCTTGGCCGAGGCAATCGCCGCCTCGCGCGCCTCGATCGGCTTGTCCTCGGCAAAGATATCCTTGGCCTCGGACAGCGCCAGAACCGCATCGCGGCGCTTGTACACGTCGCGCGGCAAGTTGCCGTGCTTCAGCTCGGCGGAAAGCGTCTTGCGCGCGCCCTTCCAGTCGTGCTTTTTCACCTGCAATTCCAGAAGCATGTCCTGAATTTCAGGATGTTTGGGCTTGATCGAGAAGGCACGTTCGGCCAGCGCCAGCGCGGTGTCTTCATCGCCCTTGGCCAGCTTCAGCTTCATCATGCCGCGAATCCCGGCAAAGCGGGTATCCTCGTTCTGGATCAGCTTCTTGTAGGTTTCCTCGGCCTTGCGGGTGTCGCCGCTCATTTCGGCGGCCTGCGCGGTAAGCAGGTTGGTCAGCGCGGGTTTGTGCAGGTAGCGGTCGGCCTTTTGCGCCTTGGCCATGGCCAGCTTGCCCTCGCCAGAGGACAGCGCCAGCAGGCCTTCGGACAGCGCCTGATAGCCCTTGCGTTCGCGGTTGCGGTCGAAATAGCGCGACAACGCGGTGTCATCGCCGTTGATGAACTTGAGCACCGCGATCAGCAGGCCCACCAGTTTGAACAGGATGAACAGGCCCAGAACCAGCAGCCCGACGGCGATCACCGATTGCAGCGGCCCGAGGTTGAGCTCGTACCCTGCGGCGGTGATCTGGATGCCGCCGTTGGCCTCCATGATATAGCCCGCGCCAAGGGTCAGGGCCGCGACGATGGCGACGAAGATGACGATCTTCAGAAGTGACCAGAGCATGTTTCGACCCTTATTCCTTGTTCAGTTCCTGGGCGAGCGACTCTGCCGCCCCGACCGCATCGGCGCGTGTCTGCGCCTTGGCCATCCAGTCGCTCAAAGGCGCCTTGGCCTCGTCCGGAAGGCTGTTCAGTTCGCTCAGCGCGGTGGCAAGGTCGCCGCCTTTCAGCGCGGCCTCGGCGCGCGACAGGATGGCGTCGGCGCCATCGCCGTCGCGCGGGGTGACCGAGCGCACGCCCAGCTGGTTTTCGAGGAAGGTGCTGAACCGCGCGGTGCCGCTCGATCCTTCGGTTTCGTCGCGCCGCGCGATGGCAAGCGCCTCGCGGGCCAGCGGCGGGTATTCCTCGGTCAGTTCGGGCAGCGTGGGCGCGCCGTCTTCCGCGGGTGCCGACAGCGCCGCCGGCACCGAAACGCCATTGGCTTCGATGATCGCGAGCTGCGCGGCAAAGGGCGCACCCGCCACGATGGCAGCGCTGGCCTCGGCCAGTGCGGCGCGGGCCTTGGACAGGGCGGCAAGCTGTTCGGCGTTGGCCTCGGCGTCGAGCGCCTGCTGGGTCATGTCCTCGACCTGTGTCTTTTGCAGGGCCACTGCCTCGCGCAGCGTGTCGAGCTCACGCTCGAACGCCGCGACGGCCTCGGGCGAGATCTGCTCTAGCGGACGCTTTTCGATCGCATCGAGCCGCGCGGTGAAGGTGTCGAGACGCTCCGACAGTTGCGCAGAGCTGCCGGTGGCAGCGTCGATCTGGCTTTGCAAATCGCTGACCGAGGCTTCGAGCGCCGAAAGATCGATGCCGTTTGCGGTGTCGGTGGCGGTCTTCACCTCGGCAGCAAGCGCGTCGATGCGGGCCGACTGGTCGGTCAGGCTGGCGCGGGTTTCATCCTCGAACGGATTCGGCACGGTGCCAAAACCGCCGGCCTGATAGGTCGCAACGCCGTAGCCGATACCGGCAGCGATGACACCGCCGAGCAGCATCGGCACAAAGCCGCCCTTTTTCTCGACGATGGTCTTTTCGATCACCTGCGGCGGAGAGCTGGGTGCGGGCCTCTGCTCGGCGGCGGGGGGGACGGCGGCGGCGGCGGTTGCGGCTTCAGGAGCCGGCGCTTCGACGGTGCCGTCGATTGCGGACGGCGAGTTGGCGTCGATTGTAGAGCCGTCGTCCGGAACGGGCGCATCCTCGTCGTCCGGAACGGGCGCATCCGTGTCGTCCGGAACGGACGCATCGTTGTCTTCCGCTTCGGCGGTCTCATCCGTGTCCGGCACAGGTTCGGCCTCGGCGGCCTCTTCCTCGGCCAGAGCCGCTTCGCCTGCCGAATGAATATCGGTGTTCTCGTCCGTCCCGACAGAGGCGGTTGCCTCTGTTTCGGTCTCTTTGGCGGGAGCGTCGTCTTCGGCCTTGCCCGCGCCATCGCCGACCAGCTCTTCGTTCACCGTCTCCGGGGTCTGTGGCGCTTGCGTATCAGCGCCATCCTCAATGCCGTCTACCGGTTTCTTCTCGTCGGCCACGCTCCACCCTTTCAAATTCTCGAGTACGTTCTCGTATCCACGGCACGTCTGAGGCGCGTGCCTGCCTAACCTTCCACAGACCCGTGACGTTTCACAAGCGCCCCGCTGTCTTTCAGTAGACCAATCACGACAGCCTGCATATGTTCCGCGTCAGCTCGCGCAGGAATTTCCAGCCTTTGCACATAGAGCGCGCCCAGCGCATCGGCCACCTCGGGGCTGATGGCTGCGACGATTAGCGGCGCTCTGCCTGCCGGGGTCTGCGCAACCTGCTGTGCCGTTCGCGCAGAGAAAAGCGGAAGAATCACCGGAGCCTGACCAGACAGGGCCATCAACGCCTCGGCGCTCAATTCCTGTGCAGGCTGATCGTAAATGACCGCTTCGCGCACCGGAATGCCCGCGTCGGTCAGCCGCCGGGCCACATCGCCGCGGCTGTGGGTGCCGCGCAGGTGGATCAGCGGGCCGCGCGGGGCCTGCGCGCGGATCAGCGCCACCAAGGCATCGGCATTGCCCTGCGCGCTGATCGGCGCAAAGCCGGCGGCGCGGGCAGCACGGGCCGTGGCATCGCCCACCGTATAACACAGCGGCAGCGGCGCGCCGCCAAGCGCCTGCCACGCGGCCACGCCATTGGCCGAAGTAAAGATCGCCCCCACCGCATCGGTCTGCGGCAGCGGGCCGTGCGGTTCGATCCGCAGCAGCGGGCTCAGGATCGGATGAAAGCCCTCGACCCGCTCTGACACGGCTGCCAGAAACCGCCGCGCGGCGGGTTCGGGCCTTGTCAGCAGCAGGATGGGCGTTGGCATGGCGGCCTTGGCATTGTGACGCTTGTGCGCAGGTGGTAGCTGCATGGCAAAGGCATTGCAACGGATGGACGCATGAACGACCCCCTGATCCTCGGGCTGGAGAGCAGCTGCGACGACACTGCCGCGGCGGTGCTGCGCGGGCGGCAGATCCTGTCATCGGTGGTGATGGGCCAAGCCGAACTGCACGCCGCCTTCGGAGGCGTGGTGCCCGAGATCGCCGCCCGCGCCCATGCGGAAAAGCTCGATCTTGCCATCGAGCAGGCGCTGGCCGACGCCGGGGTGACGCTGCGCGACATCGACGCGGTGGCGGTGACGGCGGGGCCGGGGCTGATCGGCGGTGTGTTGTCGGGGGTGATGATGGCCAAGGGGCTGGCGGCAGGGCTGGGCAAGCCGCTGATCGGGGTCAACCACCTTGCGGGCCATGCGTTGACGCCGCGCCTGACCGACGGTCTGGCGTTTCCCTACCTGATGTTGCTGGTGTCGGGCGGGCATTGCCAGTTTCTGATCGTGCGTGGCCCACAGGAATTTACCCGCCTTGGCGGCACCATCGACGACGCGCCCGGCGAGGCCTTCGACAAGACCGCCCGCCTGCTGGGCCTGCCGCAACCCGGCGGGCCGTCGGTCGAACAGGCGGCGCTTTGCGGCGATGAAAAGCGGTTTCGCTTCCCCCGCCCGCTGCTGGATCGCCCCGGCTGCGATCTGAGCTTTTCCGGCCTGAAAACGGCGCTGTTGCGGATGCGCGACCAGATTGTCGCCGACCAAGGCGGGCTGTATGAACAAGACCGCGCCGATCTGTCCGCCGGGTTTCAGGCGGCGGTGCGCGACGTTCTGGCGGAAAAGACCCGGCGGGCGCTGGCGCTGTATCTCGCCGACGCGCCAGAGGCCCCCGCCATCGCCATCGCAGGCGGGGTTGCGGCCAACACCGCCATCCGGGGCGCCTTGCAGGCGATCTGCGACGAACGCGGCGTGCGTTTCACCGCGCCTCCGCTGGCGCTTTGTACCGACAATGCGGCGATGATCGCCTATGCCGGAGGCGAGCTACTTGCCCTTGGTGAGCTGTCGGACATGGCGCTGACCGCCCGCCCCCGCTGGCCGCTCGACCGGAACGCCGCGCCGCTGCTTGGCTCTGGCAAGAAGGGCGCCAAGGCGTGATCGGCGTGATCGGCGCGGGGGCCTTCGGCACGGCGCTGGCGATCACGCTGGCCCGCAAGGGCACCCCCGTGACCATCTGGGCGCGCGACGCCGCCACTGTTCACAGCATCAACGCCAAGCGCCGCGCCCCGCGCCTGCCAGATGCGCCACTGCCAGATGGCATCACCGCATCACAGTCCATCGCAGAGGTTGCGCAGGCGCAGACCCTGCTGCTGGCGACGCCGATGCAATCGCTGCATTCGGTGCTTGGCCTAATCGATGCGCCGCTGGCCGGGCAGCGCCTTGTCGCCTGCTGCAAGGGCATCGATCTGACCGAGCTGACCGGCCCGACCGGGGTGATCGCCGCCGCCAAGCCGCAGGCGATTCCGGCGATCCTCACCGGCCCCAGCTTTGCCGACGACATCGCGCGGGGCCTGCCGACCGCGCTGACCCTTGCCTGCGCCGATGCCACCACCGGCGCCGCGCTTCAGGCAGAGCTGTCGACCCCGACGCTGCGGCTGTATCGCGCCACCGACACCACCGGGGCCGAGCTTGGCGGCGCGCTGAAGAATGTCATCGCCATTGCCTGCGGGGCCTGCATCGGCATGGGGCTGGGCGACAGCGCCCGCGCCGCGCTGATGACCCGCGGCTTTGCCGAAATGACCCGCCTTGCCATCGCGCTTGGCGCAAAACCGCAAACGCTCGCCGGGCTGTCGGGCCTTGGCGATCTGGCGCTGACCTGCACCTCGGAGCTGTCGCGCAACTATCGCTATGGGCTGGCGCTGGGGGGCAGCGCGCCGTTCGATGCCGCGCTGACCGTCGAAGGTGTCAAGACCGCGCTGGCCGTCACCCGGCTGGCCGGGCGGCTGGGCCTGGATCTGCCGATCTGCGCCGCCGTGGCCGAGGTTTCGAACGGCGCCTCGGTTGCCGAGATCATCACCCAATTGCTAAACCGATCCCTGAAGGAGGAATGACATGCTTATCGCTCTTATCGCCAAGGACAAGAAAGGCGCGCTGCAGACGCGCAAGGACAACCGTCAGGCGCATCTGGACTATATCGCGGCCACCGGCGTTGTGACCATGGCCGGGCCGCTGCTGGATGCGGCGGGCGAGATGTGCGGCAGCCTCGTGCTTCTCGAAGTGGCCGATATGGCGGCGGCGCAGGCATGGGCCGACAGCGATCCCTATGCCAAGGCAGGCCTGTTCGACAGCGTCGAGCTGAAGGCCTGGAAAAAGGTCGTCGGGTGAACCACTGGCTGTTCAAGTCCGAACCATCGGCCTGGTCCTGGGCAGACCAGGTGGCCAAGGGCAGTGCGGGCGAGGAATGGTCCGGCGTGCGCAACTATCAGGCCCGCAATTTCATGCGCGAGATGCGCGTGGGCGACCGGGGCTTTTTCTATCATTCCCAGACGGAAAAGGCCATCGTCGGCATTGTCGAGGTGATTGCGCAAAGCCATCCCGACAGCACGGCAAGTGATGATCGCTGGGATTGCGTCGACATTCAGGCGATAGAGCCGGTGAAAACCCCGGTGACGCTTGAGATGGTCAAAGCCGACCCGCGCCTGTCGGAAATGGCGCTGTTGAAACAGTCGCGCCTGTCGGTGCAGCCGGTCACCGCCGAGGAATGGCGGGTGGTCTGCGCGCTCGCCGGGCTGAGCTGAATTGCCCGCCTGACAAAAAGATAAAGACGAGGTCCGGCCGGTGCCGAACCCCGTCTCTCACCCCACTGCTCCCACACAGTATGGTTCAATTCCGGTTTCGGCCTTCTGGCCACAAACCATGAATACCCCAAGCCGCGATTCTCCCCAAGCAGGAACTCCCTAAACGGCGATCCATTGCGGAAAGGTCGTGGTAAACTGCGTTAACCGAACCCGGTCAGCCGTAGACCGCTTGCTTGCCGAACTGCGTCACCAAAAGATAATACAGCACGGCGCGATATTTGCTGCGCTCGGACTGTCCGTAGGTTTCGATGGCCTTGTTGATGCCATCCATCAGCTCTGGCCCATCGGGCAAGCCCAGCTTCTTCATCAGGAAATTGGCCTTCACGGTCTCCAGTTCGGCTGGCTGAGACGAAGCGACGGTCGCGCTGTCTGCGTTGTAAATCGACGGACCACAGCCGATGGTCACCTTGGTCAGCAGGGCCATGTCCGGCTCGATGCCGCATTTTCCGCGCAGGTCTTCGGCGTATTTCTGAATCAGCTCGTCGCGCTTGCTCATGTCTTCTCTCCCGTGTTGGGCCCCGGATGCGCGGGGCTGAACGCAGCATGGCCCACACGCCAAGGAAGAAAAAGCCGGAATTATTCGCCCTTTTCGGTCACAATCTGCCATGCTGACCCGAGATGGCCCGCGAAATTGTAAAGTTTTCCTTAAAATCAGGTGACAGCTCTGGCCTTTATCGCCCAGCATTCAGGGCAGGTTGCCACCGACAAGAGCAACGTCCGACGCCGAGAACAACAAAAGGACAGACAGGATGAGTTCCGACACTTTTATTGTCGCGTTCGAAGGCGCGCCCGACAATCCGGGCGTTCTTGAGTACGCCATACACCGCGCGAAGACAGAAGGTGCCAGCCTGCTGCTGGTGCATATCCTCGAATGGTCGCCCTACCGCTTCCTTACCCCCGAAGAACTGGCCGAACGCCATGGCCGCCGCAAGCAGGAGCTGGCGCGCGCCGATCAGGTCGTCATGCAGCCCGCGCTGGCCCGCGCCGAAGCCGCTGGCGTGCCCGCCAAGGGGGTCATCCGCTACGGACAGGTGGTGGAACTGATCCTCGAAGAGACCAAGAAGGCGCAGGCCACGGCGATTTTCGTCGGCCGCTCGGGGTCGCAGTCGATGGCGGCGCGGGTCTTTGGATCGGTCACACTCGGGCTTGCGCAACTTGCCCCTGTTCCAACCGTCATCGTGCCATGATCCGGAAAGGCAGAACCATGTTCAACAAGACAGTCCTTCTTGCCCTCGCGACACTGTTTGCGGCCCCGGCGGCCAATGCGCAGGAAACGCCCAATGGCATCGATGCCGCCATCAACGAAATGGTGGGCGCGGCGACCGGCCCCTTTGTCAATTTCATCTTCTCACCTTTTCCCGGCACCAGCTTTCCATGGATCGTGCTGTGGCTGGTGATCGCCGCGACGGTGTTCACCGTGTATTTCGCCTTTGTGCAGTTCCGCTCGTTTCCGCATTCCATCGCGCTGGTAACTGGCAAGTATTCCGACCCTGACGACGCTGGCGAGGTCAGCCATTTCCAAGCGCTGGCAACGGCGCTGTCGGGCACGGTGGGCCTTGGCAACATCGCGGGCGTCGCTGTGGCGGTGTCGATCGGTGGCCCCGGCGCGACATTCTGGATGATCCTCGCTGGCCTGATGGGCATGGCGTCGAAATTCACCGAATGCACGCTGGGTGTGAAATATCGCAACGAATATCCCAACGGATCGGTGTCGGGTGGCCCGATGTACTACCTGTCCAAGGGCATGGAAGAACGCGGATTTGCCGGGCTTGGCAAATTCCTTGCCATCCTCTTCTCGATTTTCTGCGTGCTCGGCGCGCTCGGCGGCGGCAACATGTTCCAAGCCAATCAGGCCCATGCGCAAATCTCCAACATCGTCGGCGACTATCCCGGCTGGATCACCGGCATCATCTTTGCCGCGATTGTCTTTGCGGTGATCATCGGCGGGCTGAAATCCATCGCGCAGGTCACCGAAAAGGTGGTTCCCTTCATGGGCGTGCTCTACGTCGGCACGGCGCTGATCATCATCGCGATGAACTATGACCAGATCGGCTGGGCCTTCGGCCAGATCTTCGCGGGGGCCTTCACCGGGCTTGGCGTCGCTGGCGGGCTTGTTGGTGCGCTGATCCAGGGCTTCAAACGGGCAGCGTTTTCCAATGAGGCGGGCGTCGGTTCGGCCGCCATCGCCCATAGCGCGGTGCGCACCAAGGAACCGATCACCGAGGGCTATGTCTCGCTGCTGGAACCCTTCATCGACACGGTGGTGATCTGCACCATGACGGCGCTGGTCATCGTCATCACCGGCGTGCTTCAGATCGACCCGCAGACCGGCCTGTACATCTGGGATGCCGAAGCGGGCCGGGTGGCAACCGAAGGCAACGTCTCCGGCGTGGCGCTGACATCGGCGGCCTTCGGCTCGGCGCTGTCGTTCTTCCCCTATGTGCTGGCGCTGGCGGTGATCCTGTTCGCCTTTTCGACCATGATCTCGTGGAGCTACTACGGCCTCAAGGCATGGACCTACATGTTCGGCGAGGGCAAGGCGCAGGAGCTGTCGTTCAAGATCCTGTTCTGCATCTTCGTCGTGATCGGCGCGGCGATGAACCTTGGTCCGGTGATCGACTTCTCGGATGCGGCGATCTTTGCCATGGCGCTGGTGAACATCTTCGGGCTGTATTTCCTGATGCCCATCGTCAAGGCCGAGATGCTGAGCTATCAGGCCCGGCTGAAATCGGGCGAGATCAAGCGCTACGCCTGATCCTTGCGAACGCGAAGGGGGCGCCCGGCACAGGGCGCCCCCTTTTTCATGCCCGGCTCACTTTGCCGACAGCAGCTCGGGAACCGACAGCAGGATGAACTCGTTGTCCGCCGCCTTGCCGATGTTGCGCCCGCCCGAAAACGGCAGGTTGTTGTCATTCGCCACGATGATGTGGGTGTCATCGACACGGGCCACGTCTTCGATGGTGAAGAATGGGAAGGTGAACGCGCCCTCGCTCTGGTGCAGCCCGTCGATGGCCTTGCCATCCGGATCGGCGATGTTCATCAGATCGATGTGACCGATCCGGCGCACGAAGCCATCGGCATCGGTGTCGCTCATGTCGATCAGAACGACGTTCTTGACCTTGGCGGGATTGGGATAGCAGGCGGTCATGTCGCTCGCACCGTCTTCGCAGCCCTGCGCCGGATCGCCCTCGCCATTGTCGCGCTCGATCACCAGCGCGCGGGACTCGTCGATGAAGTTGAAATCGCCGATGGCGGTGGCGCCGTCTGACAGCTGAAACTTGACCGAGGTGCCGGTCCAGTCGCCCGCCTTGGGGTCGAACTGGATCACGCGCAGGAAGGGGCCTTCGGTTTCGCCGCCGTCAAGCAGGATTGGCTTTTCAAGCATCGCCCAGAGCATCCCGGTGCCGGGCTGAAGCGCCATGCCCTCGTAGCCGCCAGACCGCTGCACCTGAAAATCGGTGCCCGCAGCGGCGGGAACATAGACGCTATAGGTGTCAGGGCCGGTCAGTTCCTTGCCGTCAAGCATCGTCGCGTGCACCGATTTCACCACCCCGTCGAGCCCGGCACGGATGATGTAGGGGCCGAATTCGTCGCCGATGAACACTTCGTCGCCAATGACCTGAATGGATTCGGTGTCGAAATCCGCGCCCGTCAGGTACCGGCTTTGCGTGCCTTCATAAGCGATGCGAAACGGCACGACGTGATTGGGATCGGAGAGGAAGATCGTCTCGCGGCGTTCGACCGATTGCCTGTCCCAATCAGGGGCCATCTTGTGAAAGAACAGCATCGCGTCCGGCGAGTTGCGCTTGGAGCCGAAACCGTTGTCGGTCAGCGTGTACCAGCTGCCATCTTCGGCGCGGGTCATGGCAAAGCCCGACATGCCCTGCACCGGCTGGCCGATGAAGGGCAGCGCGATGCCGGTGTCGTGCCCGCCATAGGATTTTCCGACATTGCCCATGACACTCATCGGCGCATCGATGCGCGCCGCGCCAGTGAACTTGCCCGAGATCCAGGCATCGCGCGGCGCGTCAGCAGGCGGCTCGACAAGCGACATCGCGGGCAAGATCGCATGACCGGCAAGCGTGGCAGGATAGATTTCTTCGGCAAGGGCCGGGGCGGCAAGCACGCCCGCAACAGCAAGGGCAGAGATCGAGAGGCGCATGAGACGGTTCCATTCCCAAGGTAAGGCTAGCCGTGCTCTACCCTTGCTTGGTAACACGCAGATCACCTCGCAATCTCAGTTTCATGACCGATCCTGCGGCGAAAGATCTCGCTTGCGCCATTGGACAGAGATCAGAGGGGGCGCTGCCCCCGCCCTTCGGGCCCCCCGGAGTTTATCCGGCAAGATGAAGACGGGGCGGGGCGCCTATCCTTCATCTTGCCAAATAAACTCCCGCCGGAGGCGTCGCTACAGGGCGGCCAGGAACACCGCTTCAAGATCTTCCTCACTCATGCCGCCCGCGCCGTTGCCCGCACCGACAAGGCGGGCCGCCAAGGCAGACATGGCGGCGTTGAGCGGGGCGGGCGCACCGTGCAGGCGGCCCAGCATTGCGATTTCACCATTGAGATAATCGGTCTCGACGCTACCCGCGCCTCGGGTAATGCTTTGCCGGGTCGAGCTGCCCGAGCGTGGCACCCCGTCGATATCGACGATCTTCATGAATTGCTCGCGTATCGGGTTGTCGAGGCCCATTTCCTCCCAAGGGATCCCCGCGGCTGCGAATACTGTCTCGGCCTCAGCCTTGAGCTGCCCCGTAAAGCGCCCCCTGTCAGCTTCGTGCGGCAGCAGCGCATCGACGATATTGCCAAGGTTCAGCAGCAGCTTTCCGTATTTCGTGTCCATGACACTCGCGGGCAGGAGGGCGGCGAGATTCGCAGCGTCGAACGCCTGTTTCAGCGTTTCGTCATCGGTGTCGGTGCCGCCCGGGTAGCGGCCCAGCATGAACAGCCCATAGCAGGGCGCGCCGTGGGTGATAACCTCGCCCGGTTCCAGATAGGTGGCGGGCATCATCACCGTCGCGCCATGCACATTGGGGAAATAGCGCAAGGCGACGCGCTCGTTGGCGACGCCGTTCTGCAGGCAGAACAGCGGCTGTTCGGTCATCCCGGCGGCACGCAGATCTTGCAGCGCGGCGTCTGTGTCCTGCCCCTTGACGCAGAGCAGCACAATATCATCGTCGCGAAAGGTGATCTCGGACGGGTGGGCGACGCAGGGCAGATCCACCGTGACGCGACCCTTTGGGCTGATCATCGTCAGGCCCTTGTCGCGGATCGCCTCCAGCATGCGGCCGCGCGCGATGCCGATGACCTCCTGCCCCGTGGCCAGAAGGGCCGCAGCGACAACGCCGCCGATGGCGCCGACGCCGTGAATGATGATGCGCATGATTATCTCCTTGGTACTTGCCGCATGGCAGCGCCCTTGCGCGGCAAAGTGCAACCCTCGAAAGGCAAAACGCCCCGCACGATCACGGGGCGTTTATAAAAAGCGATGGCGGAACGGTCAGTAGCGGTAATGTTCCGGCTTGAACGGGCCTTCGGGGGTGACACCGATATAGGCCGCCTGTTCGGGGGTCAGCTGGGTCAGCTTGACCCCGATGCGGGCCAGATGCAGGCGCGCGACCTTTTCATCCAGATGCTTGGGCAGGATGTAGACCTTGTTTTCGTAATCACCGCCGTTCTTCCACAACTCGATCTGCGCCAGCACCTGATTGGTGAAGCTGGCGGACATGACAAACGACGGGTGGCCGGTGGCGTTGCCAAGGTTCAGCAGACGGCCTTCGGACAACAGGATGATGCGCGAGCCGCTCGGCATCTCGATCATATCCACCTGGTCCTTGATGTTGGTCCATTTGTGGTTCTTCAGCGCGGCGACCTGAATTTCATTGTCGAAATGGCCGATGTTGCCGACGATGGCCATGTCCTTCATCGCGCGCAGATGCTCGATGCGGATGATGTCCTTGTTGCCGGTGGTGGTGATGAAGATGTCGGCGCTGTCCACCACGTCTTCCAGAAGCACCACCTCGAAGCCGTCCATCGCCGCCTGAAGCGCGCAGATCGGATCGGCTTCGGTGACTTTCACCCGCGCGCCAGCACCTGCCAGCGAGGCGGCAGAGCCCTTGCCCACGTCGCCGTAACCGCAGACCACGGCGACCTTTCCGGCCATCATCACGTCAGTGGCGCGGCGAATGCCGTCGACCAGCGATTCCTTGCAGCCGTATTTGTTGTCGAATTTCGACTTGGTGACGGAATCGTTCACGTTGATCGCCGGGAAGGGCAACTGGCCGGTTTTCTGCAATTCGTACAGGCGATGCACGCCGGTGGTGGTTTCCTCGGACACGCCCTTGATCTGGTCGCGCACCTTGGTGAACCAGCCCGGCGAGGCCTCCAGACGCTTGGCGATCTGCGCCTTGATGACCGCCTCTTCCTCGGATTGCGGCACCGGGATGATCTCTTCGCCCGCCTCGGCGCGCGCGCCCAGCAGGATGTACAGCGTGGCGTCGCCGCCATCGTCGAGGATCATGTTCGGGCCGTCTTCGAACTGGAAGGATTTGTCGACGTAATCCCAATGCTCTTCAAGGCTTTGGCCCTTGATCGCGAACACCGGAATCCCCGCTGCGGCGATGGCTGCCGCGGCGTGATCCTGCGTCGAGAAGATGTTGCAGGAGGCCCAGCGCACCTCCGCGCCCAGCGCCACCAGCGTTTCGATCAGGCAGGCGGTCTGAATGGTCATGTGCAGCGAGCCTACGATGCGCGCCCCCGCCAGCGGTTTGCTTTCTCCGAATTCTTCGCGGCAGGCCATCAGGCCCGGCATTTCGGTTTCAGCGATGTCCAGTTCCTTGCGGCCGAATGCTGCAAGCGCGATGTCTTTGACGACGTAGTCCTGTGCCATTTCCGGCTCCGTCCTGTGAATGCGTGTTGGCGCCCGAGGTAGCATCCCTTGATTATAGCGGCAACGTGCATCAGGACTCGCTGCAGACGGACCGTAAAAGAGCAGGCGCGATGATCGAGGCAGACAGCTTTCCCAGCAATGAATACGCTCGCGGTTGCGTGCACGCCGAGTCGCTGTAATGGCGAAACAGGCGCGCGCATGGCAACGGATGCTGTCGGGGCGCAGGCTCGACCTGCTCGACCCGACCCCGGTGGATATCGAAATCGAGGACATCGCCCATGGCCTTGCCTTTGTTGCCCGCTGGAACGGGCAGACCCATGGCGATTTCCCCTATTCCGTCGCCGAACATTCGCTGCTGGTCGAGGCGCTGTTCTGCCGGATGAACCCCGGCGCAACTGTGGCGCAGAAGCTGACGGCGCTGCTGCACGACGCGCCTGAATACGTCATCGGCGACATGATTTCCCCGGTGAAGGCGGCGGTCGGGCCGGAATACGGCGTGCTCGACAAGCGGCTGATGGCGGCGATCCACATCCGCTTCGGGCTGCCCGCGCTGATCCCGCCGCGGCTCAAGACCCGGATCAAGAAGGCGGATCTGGTATCGGCCTATATGGAGGCAACGCAGATCGCCGGATTTTCGGCGGCGGAGGCCAAGAAGGTCTTTGGAGCGCCCGAGCCGACGCTGATAGAGGGGCTGGATATCCACCTGCGCCCGCCAGTCGAGGTGCGCGCGGCGTTCACCGCCCGCCATGCCGAACTGCTGGCGGCGCTGCCGTGCTGAGCGTTCGCCGGGCCGCAGCGCTGGATGCGCGCGACATCGCAGAGCTGTTGAACGAGGTCATCGCCATCGGCGGCACCACGGCGATGACCGACGCGGTCGGCCCCGTCGATGTGCAAGCATGGATGCAAAGCGATCCGCGCGCGATCTGGCACGTGGCCGAAGACGATGCCGGGCAGATCCTCGGGGTGCAGTGGATCGACCCGCATCCGGAACATGGGGGTTCGGTCGGGCAGATCTCGACCTTTGCGCGCTCTGGGAAAACCGGGCTCGGTATCGGATCAAAGCTATTCGAGGCCACGAAACAGGCGGCGCGCATGGCGGGCTACGCATGGATCAACGCCGAGATCCGGGCCGACAATGCCGGCGGGCTGATCTATTATCAAAGCCGCGGCTTCGAGGATTGGGGCCGTATCGACGGCTATGTCATGCGCAACGGTCAGACCGTGACCAAACAGCTCAAGCGCTACGACCTCTGAGCGCCGCCAGCCCAGACAGCCTAGTCAGCGCGGCGAGCGCTTGGCCAGAATGCGCTGCAACGTCCGGCGGTGCATGTTCAGCCGCCGCGCGGTTTCCGACACGTTGCGATCGCACAACTCATAGACCCGCTGGATGTGTTCCCAGCGCACCCGGTCGGCGCTCATCGGGTTCTCGGGCGGCGGCGGAAGATCGTCTGTCCGGGACAGCAGCGCGTTGGTGATGTCGGTGGCATCCGCCGGTTTCGACAGGTAGTCGGTTGCCCCGATCTTGACCGCCGCAACCGCCGTGGCAATCGCCCCGTAACCGGTCAGCACGATCACCTTGCTGTCGGGGCGACGCTCGCGTAGCACCTCGACCACATCAAGCCCGTTGCCATCCTCGAGCCGCAGGTCGATCACCGCATAGGCCGGAGGCCGCGCCGTGGCGATCGCCGTTCCCCCCGCGACCGACAAGGCGGTCTCGACCTCGAAGCCGCGCTTTTCCATCGCCTTTGCAAGACGGCGCAGGAACGGTTCATCGTCATCGACAAGCAGGAGGGAGCGGTCGTCGCCGAGGTCTTCGATGGTGCGGTCCGACACGAATTTATACTCCCGATGCAGGTCTTTGCCTGCAAAGGTTCATACCCAAGCCCTGCCGGAGGGTCAAACACCGCGTGGCAGTTACATGTGGTCGATGAAGCACCCCACCGTCTGCGCCATATCATCTGGCGTTGCCTCGCGGCGGAAGAACTCGGCGAATCCGGTTTCGGGCAGCACGAAATAGGTGAAGGTCGAATGGTCGACGAGGTAATAGTCGTCGCCGGTGTCGTTCTTCTTGTAATAGGTCCGATAGGCTTGGCTTGCCGCCTTCACCTGCTCGGGCGATCCGGTCAGGCCGATCATCTTGTCGCTGAACACCTCGGCATACTCTCCCACCACCTCGGGCGTGTCGCGCTCGGGGTCGATCGAGATGAACACCGGCGTCACGTCATAGCCCTGCTCTTCGAGGATATCGACCGCCTCGGCGTTGCGCGCATTGTCGAGCGGGCAGACATCCGGGCAGAAGGTATAGCCGAAATAGACCAGCGACGGCTTGGTGATCACATCGGAGTCGGTCACCGTATGCCCGGCGCTGTTGACCAGCGTGAACGGCCCGCCGATGGCCCCGGCGCCGCCCGCGACCGCAGTTGCGCGGCAGCTGGCGAACTGGTCATCCGACCCCCGGGTGTAAAGCCACGCTCCGGCGGAAACGACGACAAGGGCGGTGGCGGCAGCGGTAACGGCGATCCAGCGCATGGAATCCTCCCGTGATGTGATTGCGGAACCTGCCCCGCAGACTTAACAATCGCGGTCGTGGGGATAAAGAGACGAAAGCGCGCAGCCATGAGTCAGCCGGATCTGGGATTGCTCGAGGAGGGCCAGCGCAGCAATTTCATCCGCCTGCGCACGCTGATCATTCTGCGCTGGGTCGCCATCGTCGGCCAGCTGACCGCGATTTCCGTCGCCCGCCAGCTGTATGATCTGCAACTGGAACTGGGGCTTTGCTATCTCGCCGTGGGCGTGTCGGTGGTCGGCAATCTCATCGCCATGTTCATCTATCCCGAAGACAAGCGCCTGTCCGAGGCCGAGAACTTCCTAATGGTGATGTTCGATCTGCTGCAGCTGTGCCTGCTGCTGTTCCTCACTGGCGGGTTGCACAACCCGTTCTCGCTGCTGGTGCTGGCCCCGGCCACGGTTTCGGCGACGGTGCTGTCGTTGCGCTCGACCGTGCTGATCAACGCCACCGCCGTGGCGCTGATCACCTGCATGGTGTTCGTCTACATGCCGCTGAGCACCCAAGACGGGACGATCTTCGGATTGCCCGATGTGTTCATCTTTGGCCAGTGGACGGCGCTGGTGATCGCGCTGCTGTTCATCTCGGTCTATGCACGGCGCACGACGAACGAGATGAACGCCATGTCGGATGCGCTTGTGGCAACGCAGATGGCGCTGGCGCGGGCGCAGAAACTCAGCGATCTGGGCGGCGTGGTCGCCGCCGCCGCGCATGAGCTGGGCACACCGCTGGCAACGATCAAACTCGCCTCGGCAGAGCTGATCGAAGATCTGGACGAGTTCCCCGAGATGCAGGAAGACGCCCGCCTGATCCGCGCCCAGGCCGATCGCTGCCGCGACATCCTTCACGGCATGGGCCGCGCCGGCAAGGACGATCTGCACATGCGCCACGCCCCCCTGTCCGAGGTGCTGCGCGAGGCCGCCGAGCCGCATGAAAATCGCGGCAAGACCCTGACGATGGAATTTGCCCCCCTGCCCGGCGGTGGCCCTCAGCCGCAGGTGTTTCGCCGCCCCGACATCCTGCACGGGCTGCGCAACCTCGTACAGAACGCGGTGGATTTCGCCCGCACGCAGGTTTGGATCGACGCCAGCTGGGACGACCGCCGCATCGTCGTGCGCATCCGCGACGACGGGCCGGGCTTCCCGCCGCATCTGATCGGACGGCTTGGCGATCCGTTTCTGCGCCGCCGCCGCAGCGATCCCGGCCGCAACGCCCGGCCCGGATACGAAGGCATGGGGCTTGGCCTGTTCATCGCCAAGACCCTGCTGGAGCGCAGCGGCGCCGAGCTCAGCTTTGCCAATGGCGCAGAAGAGGGCGAAGGCACCGAAGGCGCGCCCAATGGCGCCATCGTCGAGCTGACCTGGCCCGTGGCCAAGGTGGTGGCCACTGTTGCACCGAACACGCCGCTTGGCGAAAATCCCTTGATCGAAACCTGACCCGCAGTCACAACTTAACCGGTAATTAACCTTCTACTTTTAGCTGTCTGTCCGGTTAACAGTTTGTCAGGGTCACGTTGTGGAACTGCTTGTCATTATCGCCGCCGGTATCGGCGCCAGCTGTGCCGCAATCTTCGGCGGGCTTCTCCTGCGCACTGCGCGTATCCCTGCCGACGATCCGCCAAGCCCCGGCACCCGTCCTCGTGGCAACCGGGTCGAGATGTTCGTGACCGATGGCCGACTGGTCGATGCCACGCCGCAGGCCCGCCAGTTGCTTGATTGCACCCCGGACGAGAGGCTGATCTGGGATGACCTCGCCGAGGTGCTGCGCGCCCATTTCCCCGCCTTCCCCGAAGCGCCCCCCAGAGATCGGCTGGTGCTCGACGCCACCGGCGATCCCGACACCCATATCGAGATCCGTCCCGAAGGGCGCAGCCTGAACCTCAGCATGACCGGGCCGTCGCTCGACGCGGGCGAATACCTGCGGCTGCGCACCGAAATGCGCGATCTGTCACGCCTCAGGCTGGCGTTTACCCGTGCGCCGTTTCCGGTGTGGCAGACCGACCGCGCCCGCAAGGTGGTGTGGTCCAACCCCGCCTTCACCGATGTGGCGCTTCAGGCCGGGCAGGCCGATAATGCGACACCGCCCTTTGCCGTGCTGCCCAACGAGGCCGAAGAACTCTACATCAGCCGCACCAGCATCGGCAAACGCGAGGATGGCACGCAGAGCTGGTTCGAAGTGCAATCCTATCGCCTCGCCGATGGCTGGCTGCATTTTGCCCAGAACATCGACGCGGTGATCCACGCCGAAGCGACGCAGCGCAATTTCCTGCAGACGCTGACGCGGATCTTTGCCCATCTGCCCATCGCCCTTGCGGTCTTTGACAAGGACCGGCGGCTGGTGTTGTTCAATCCGGCGCTGATCGACCACACCAACCTGCCGGCGGAATTCCTGTCGTCACGGCCCAACCTGCTCAGCTTCTTCGACATGCTGCGCGAACGGCAGATGATGCCCGAGCCCAAGGATTACCGATCCTGGCGCGACAAGCTGTCCGAGGTCATCGCTGCCGCAAGCTCGGACCTGTACACCGAGGTCTGGAACCTGCCCGTTGGCCTGACCTATCGCATCACCGGACGGCCCCACCCTGACGGCGGCGTCGCCTTCCTGTTCGAGGACATCACCTCGGAAATCAGCCTCACCCGCCGGTTCCGCCAAGAGATCGAGGTGACGCAATCGGTGCTCGACAGCCTTGGCGATGCGGTGGCGGTGTTTTCGCAGCTCGGCACACTCACCTTCACCAACGCCGCCTACCGGGACATGTGGAATCTGGACCTGGACGGCAGCCTTGCCGACACCTGTATCGCCGAGTCGACCCGGCTGTGGCAATCGGCCTGCAAGTTCAGCCCGATCTGGTCAGACCTGCGCGATTTCGTGATGACCGAGCGGGATCGCGCCGGCTGGGACGCCGAACTGATCCGCAGCGACGGCCAAAGGCTGCTGAGCCGGGTCGAACCGCTGGCCGGAGGCTCGACGCTGGTGCGCTTTTCCGCGCTTCCCGCCGACGCCGGCAACCTGCGCCGCAGACGCGAGAATGTTGACGCCTGAACAAGGCTTGCGCCGACCGGGGGGCACGGTATCCTTGCGCCATGATCCAGCCGCGCACCTTTACCCTTCCCACCCCCGACGCAACCTGCGCCCTTGCAAGGGCGCTTGGCGCGCGGCTGCGTCCCGGCAATGTTCTGCTGCTGTCGGGCGGCATCGGCGCGGGAAAGACCCATTTCGCACGATGCCTGATCCAGTCGCTTCAGGATCACCCCGAAGACGTGCCCTCGCCCACCTTCACCCTCGTGCAGGTCTATGACAGCCCGTCGGGCGAGATCTGGCACGCTGATCTCTATCGCCTCTCGAACCCAGACCAATGCCTCGAGCTGGGGCTGACCGACGCCTTCGATACCGCCATCTGCCTTGTGGAATGGCCCGACCGGCTGGCCGGGCTTACCCCGCAAGGGGCGCTGTCGCTCGAGTTCACCGCCGGTGATCCTGAGGATCTGCGTCACCTGTCCCTTGCCTATTCCGATCCGCGCTGGACCGACATCCTGCGGGACCTGGGCGCGCAATTCGAGGCCAGCTCTTGACCGACCCGTTCCTTGATGCCGCGGGCTGGGGCGGGGCCAGAGCCACTGCGCTCGCAGGCGATGCGTCCGCCCGCCGCTACACCCGCCTGTCCCGCAACGGTGCAACCGCGATCCTGATGGACGACCCAGACGGCGACGTGGCGCTATTCGCGCGCCTGTCGCGGCACCTGTGCGGGCTTGGTCTCAGCGCGCCGCGCATCCTTGCCGAAGCGCCGGGGCGATTGCTGCTCGAAGATCTCGGCGACGGGCTGATCGCGCGGCTGGCCACCGACCCCAAAACCGAAGCGCAGCTGTACCGCGCCGCCGTTGACGCGCTGACGGAGCTGCACCGCCACCCCGCGCCGCCGCTTCTGCAGGCAACGCCGCAGCGGCTGGCGCAGATGACCGATCTTGCCTTTGATTGCTACGCGCCGGATGCGGCGGCAGCAAAACCCGCCGTGATCACTGCCTTCGAAGAGGCGCTCAGCACCCATGCACCCGGCACCGACGTCATGGTGCTGCGCGATTACCATGCCGAGAACATCCTCTGGCTGCCCGAACGCAGCGGCCCCGCCCGCGCCGGGCTGCTCGATTTTCAGGACGCGCTGGCCGGGCACCGCGCCTATGACCTCGTGTCGCTGATCGAAGACGCCCGCCGCGATCTGCGCCCCGGCATCGCCGAGCTGTCGATACGCCACTATCTCGACGCAACCGGGCTGGACGACGCCCCCTTCCGCGCAGCCCTTGCGGTACTGGGCGCGCAGCGCAACCTGCGCATCCTCGGTGTGTTCGCCCGGCTGGCTGCGAGTCGCGGCAAGCCGGGCTATATCGACCTTGTGCCCCGTGTCTGGGGCCACCTGCAAACCGACCTGCGCCACCCGGCGCTGCGCGACATCGCGCGCCTGCTCGGCGCGCTTCCCGAACCCGACGCTTCGCGTCTGAACAGGCTGAAACACCCGTGCCCGACGCCCTGATGCTGTTCGCCGCCGGTTTTGGCACCCGCATGGGTGCGCTGACCGCCGAGCGTCCGAAACCGCTTGTGCCCGTCGCGGGCAAACCGCTGATCGATCACGCACTGACGCTTGCCGATGCATACGGGCCGCTGCGCCGGGTCGCCAATGCCCATTACCACGCCGATCAGATCGCCGCGCATCTGACCGGGCGTGACGTTGCGATCAGCGTTGAGACACCGCAGATCCTCGATACCGGAGGGGGCCTGCGCGCCGCCTTGCCGCTGCTTGGCGACGGGCCGGTGTTCACCATGAACACCGATGCGATCCTGACCGGGCCGAACCCACTGCGGCTTCTGGCCGAGGCGTGGCGACCCGAGACCATGGATGCGCTGCTGCTCTGCGTGCCGCTGGCGCGCGCCGTCGGGCGCAAGGGGGACGGAGATTTCACGCTGTCGCAAGATGGGAAAATTTCCCGCAGCGGGGATAACGTCTATACCGGCCTTCAGATCATCAAGACCGATGGGCTGCTGGGCATCGATGAGACGGCATTTTCGCTCAACCTGCTATGGAACTGCATGGCCGAGAACGGACGCCTGCACGGGCTGAGCTACCCCGGCCAATGGTGCGACGTTGGCCACCCGGAGGGCATTGCGCTGGCCGAAAACATGCTGGCCGCCGATGTTTGAGCGCCTCGATCATCCGCGCGTCTTTGCGCTCGAACCCGGTGTGGATTTCCCCCGCGCGCTGGTGAACGGCTTGCGCGCCCGCATGGCCGGACAGCCGCCCGAAGCGATGGCCCGCGTCGAGCTGATCGTCAACACCACCCGCATGGCGCGCCGCATCCGCACGGTGTTCGACGAAGGCCCCGCCACGTTGCTGCCACGGATGCGCCTGTTGTCCAACGTATCGGACCCGGTGGCGCTTGCCCGACTGCCCGCGCCGGTGCCGCCGCTGCGCCGCAGGCTCGAGCTGATCGGGCTGGTATCGGGACTGCTCGACGCGCAACCCGATCTTGCCCCGCGCGCCTCGCTGTTCGATCTCGCCGACAGCCTTGCGACGCTTATGGATGAAATGCAGGACGAGGGCGTCACGCCCGACGCCATCGCCGCGCTGGATGTCAGCGACGAGTCCGGGCACTGGCAGCGCGCGCAGCAATTCCTGATGATCGTGCAGCGCTATTTCGACGGTGCCGAAGAGGCGCCGGATGTGAACGCCTTTCGCCGCCTTGCGCTGGAGCGCCGCCTTGCGGAATGGGAACAGGCGCCGCCGACGCACCCGGTGATCCTTGCCGGTTCGACCGGCTCGCGCGGGGGCACCAACCGGCTGATGCAGGCGGTGGCACGTCTGCCGCAGGGCGCTCTGGTGCTGCCCGGCTTCGATTTCGACACGCCCGAGACGGTGTGGAACGGCCTGAGCGACGCGCTCTCGGGCGAGGATCACCCGCAGTTCCGCTTTGCCAGACTGATGGCCGAACTTGGGCTGACGGCGGATGATATCCCGCGCTGGACCAGCGATCACCCGCCCGCGCCCGAACGCAACCGGTTGATCTCGCTCGCGCTTCGGCCCGCGCCGGTGACCGATCAATGGCGCGAGGAAGGCCCGCGCCTGCAAGCCTTGAGCGAGGCGACCGAGGGGCTGACCCTGATCGAGGCGCAAAGCCCGCGTGACGAGGCCACCGCCATCGCGCTGCGCCTGCGTCAGGCTGCGCAAGACGGTGTCACCGCCGCGCTCATCACCCCCGACCGGATGTTGACGCGGCAAGTCACCGCCGCGCTGGACCGCTGGGAAATTTTCCCAGACGACAGCGCCGGTGTGCCGTTGCAGCTGTCGCCGCCGGGGCGGTTCTTGCGGCATGTCGCCGATCTGTTCGGCGGCGATCTGACCGCCGAGGCGCTGCTGACGCTGCTCAAGCATCCGCTGACCCACAGCGCACAGGGGCGCGGCCCGCATCTGCGCGCCACCCGCGAGCTGGAACTGCAGATCCGCCGCAAGGGCTGGCCGTTTCCGCGCCCCGAGCAGATCCGTAGCTGGGGCGAGGCCGAAGATATGGCCGACTGGGCCGAATGGCTGATCGACGCTTTCTTTCCCGCGCGCCAGCCGCACCAGCGCCCGCTGGCCGATTGGGTCAACGCGCATCTCGCCGCCGCCGAGGCCATTGCCGGGGGGCCGGATTCGGAACTGTGGAAACAGGCCGCCGGGCGCAAGACCCGTACGGTGGTCGAGGGGTTGCAGGCCGAAGCCGCACATGGCACGGCGCTCGACGCGCGCGATTATGCCGATCTTTTCGCCGCAATCCTGTCGCGCGCGGAACTGCGCGACAACGACGCGCCGCATCCGAAAATCCTGATCTGGGGCACGCTTGAAGCGCGGGTGATGGGGGCCGATCTGCTGATCCTCGGCGGGCTCAATGAGGGCTCGTGGCCCGAACTGCCCGGCGCCGATCCGTGGCTGAACCGGCGGATGCGCCATCAGGCCGGGCTCTTGGTGCCCGAAAGGCGCATCGGCCTTGCCGCGCATGATTTCCAGCAGGCGGTGGCCGGGCGCGAGGTTGTGATCACCCGCGCTCTCAAGAGCGCCGATGCCGAGACCATCCCGTCGCGCTGGGTCAACCGGCTGATGAACCTGATGAACGGCCTGCCCGGTCAAGGCGGCCCCGAAGCGCTGGCGGCGATGCGGGCACGCGGTGCGCATTGGCTGGCGCTGGCGCGCGCGCTGGAACGGCCGGTGCCGGTGCCCGCCGCTCCACGCCCCTCGCCCGCGCCGCCCGCCGGGGCGCGGCCCAAAAGCCTGTCGGTCACCGAAATCAAGACGTTGATCCGCGACCCTTTCGCGATCTATGCGCGGCGGGTGCTGCGGCTGTCCCCGCTCAACCCATTGCAGCGCGCCCCTGATGCGATGTTGCGCGGCACGCTGGTGCATGAGGTGCTCGAAGCCTTCGTTCAGGACAGCGTCGCCGACCCGTCCGGCCTGACCGAACGCGCCCTGATGGCCCGCGCGGCGCAGATCCTGCAAGACCCGGAGATCGTGCCATGGCCCGCCACCCGGCACCTTTGGCAGGCCCGGCTTGCACGGGTCGCGGGCTGGTTTGCCGAGTCCGAGCGCGCCCGCCAGACCCTCGCCCGCCCGGCGCAATACGAGATCATGGGCCATGCGCCGATCCCCGCGCTGGATTTCACCCTGCGCGGCAAGGCCGACCGCATCGACCTTGATGAGCGCGGCGGGGCGCATCTTTACGATTACAAGACCGGCGGCGCGCCGTCGAAAAAGGAACAGAAGTTCTTCGACAAGCAGTTGCTGCTAGAGGCGGCGATGGTCGAACGCGGCGCCTTTCGCGACTTCGCGCCAAGCCATGTCGCAAGCGCCACCTTCGTCGCACTGAACCCTGCGGGAGAAATTCCCGCACCGCTTGACGAAGTCCCCGCCACGCAGGTCTGGCAGGAATTCGAGGCGCTGATGACCGCGTGGGCCGAGCCCGATCGCGGCTACACCGCCCGCGCCGCGTTGCTCAAGGAAACCGACATGTCCGATTACGATCATCTTTCCCGATTTGGAGAATGGGACGTGATCGACCCCGCCACACGCGAGGCGCTGGAATGAAGCGCGACGAGGCAACCGAAGCGCAGGTGCGCGCCGCGCGGCCCGATGCCTCGACATGGCTGGCGGCGAACGCGGGTTCGGGCAAGACGCGGGTGCTGACCGACCGGGTGGCGCGGCTGCTGCTGGACGGGGTGCTGCCCGAGCACATCCTGTGCCTGACCTATACCAAGGCCGCCGCGACCGAGATGCAGAACCGCCTGTTCCGCCGTCTGGGCCATTGGGCGATGCTGGATGATGACGCGCTGCGGGCCGAACTGCTGGATCTGGGGCTCGACGGCATGCTTCCGGGCGAGCGTCTTGCACAGGCGCGCACGCTGTTTGCCCGCGCCATCGAAACGCCGGGCGGTCTGCGCATCCAGACCATCCATTCGTTCTGCGCCTCGCTGCTGCGCCGGTTTCCGCTCGAGGCCGGGGTGTCGCCGCAGTTTCACGAGATGGAAGACCGCGCCGCCGAGCTTCTGCGCGCCGAGGTGCTTGATGCGCTGGCGGTAGAGGCCGCGCCGCTGGTCTCGACGCTGGCCTTTCACATCACCGCCGATCCCGCGCCGCTGCTGGCCGAGATCTGCGCCAACCGCGATGCCTTTCTTCCGGCGCGCAGCGTGGCCGATCTGGAGGCGCTTTACGGCCTGCCGCCCGGCCTGACCGAAGAGACGCTGCTGGGGCAGGTCTTTCTTGGCGGCGAGATGGATCTGTTGGCCCGAATGATCCCGGCGCTGGCGGGCTCGGGTGCCAACGATCAAAAGGCGGCAGCGGCGCTGGCGCGCATCACCGCGCCAGATCTGGCGGCACTTCCCATCCTCGAGAGCGTTTTTCTCACCGGTTCTGGCGCAAAGGAGCCCTTTACCGCCAAGATCGGCAGCTTTCCCACCAAGGGCCTGCGCAATGGCGCGCTTTCGGCTGAAATCGACGCGCTCGACGCGCTCATGCGCCGGATCGAAACCGCGCGCGAGCAGCGGCTTGCGCTGGCCTCTCTGGGGCGTGAAATCACGCTGCACCGTTTTGCCAGCGCCTTTCTGCCCGCCTATGAGCGGGAAAAGCAGAAGCGCGGCTGGCTGGATTTCGATGATCTGGTGACGCGGGCGCGCGATCTGCTGTCCGACCCGCGCGTGGCGGAATGGGTGCTGTTCCGGCTTGACGGTGGCATCGACCATATCCTTGTCGACGAGGCGCAGGACACCTCGCCCGTACAATGGCAGGTGATCGAGCGGCTGGCGCAGGAATTCACTTCCGGCGACGGCGCGCGCACCGATATCCGCCGCACGATCTTTGTCGTGGGGGACAAGAAACAGTCGATCTACAGCTTTCAGGGGGCCGATCCCAGCGAGTTCGACCGCATGGCTGCCGAGTTCGCCGAGCGGCTGAGACCGACCGACGCACCGCTGTGCCGGATGATGCTGGAATACAGTTTCCGCTCGGCCGAGCCGATCCTGCGGCTGGTGGACAATTGCTTCGAGGGGCGAGAGGCGGCGGGGTTTTCCCCCGATCAGACGCACCGGGCGTTCAAATCCGCCATGCCGGGGCGGGTTGACCTGTGGCCGCATGTCGAGAACACCAAGGCCGAAGACGACGACAGCGACTGGTTCGAACCGGTCGACCGGGTGGGCGAGCGGCATCATTCGGTGGTGCTTGCGGGCCGGGTCGCGGGGTTCATCGCCAAGACCATCGGCACGCCGCTGCCCGAGGAGATCGGCCATTCGGGCACCTATCGCACCCGTCCTGCCCATGCCGGTGATTTCCTGATCCTCGTGCGTGGACGCGGGCGGCTGTTTACCGAGATCATCCGCGCCTGCAAATCGCTTGGCCTGCCGATAGCCGGTGCGGACCGGCTGAAGGTCATGTCGGAACTGGCGGTCAAGGATATCGGCGCGCTTCTGGCCTTTTTGTCGACCCCCGAAGACGATCTGTCGCTGGCCACCGCGCTGCGTTCGCCGCTGTTCGGGCTGTCACAGCAGCAGCTTTTCAGCCTTGCCCAGCCGCGCAAAGGATACCTGTGGGCAGCGCTGCGCAACGCGCGGGAAGATTTCCCGGATGCGGTCCGGGTGCTGGACGATCTGCGCGGACAGACCGATTTCCTACGCCCCTACGATCTGATCGAACGCATCCTGATCCGCCACGACGGGCGGTTGAAGCTGCTCGGCCGGCTTGGCGAGGAGGCGCAGGATGGCATCGACGCGCTGCTTGGGCAGGCGCTGGCCTATGAGCAGACCGAGGTGCCCTCGCTGACCGGGTTCCTTGAATGGATGCAGACCGACGATCTGGAGATCAAGCGCGCCCCCGACAGCGCCGGTTCCCGCATCCGCGTGATGACGGTGCACGGGGCCAAGGGACTGGAAGCGCCGATCGTGATCCTGCCCGATTGCGCCCGCCCGCGCGCCGATATCCGCGATCAGCTGCTGAAAGCCGATGGCGGCACCGTGTGGAAGGCGTCTTCGGATGCGCAACCGCAGGTTCAGGCCGACGCGCTGCAGGCCGCGAAAGAGGCGGATGCCCGCGAACGGGACCGCCTGCTCTATGTGGCGCTGACGCGGGCCGAAAAATGGCTGGTGGTCTGCGCCGCTGGCGAACTCGGGAAGAATGGCGAGGCGTGGTACGACAAGGTGCGCGTCGGGATGGACCGGTCGGGCGCGCTGCCGGTACAGTATGATTTCGGAGACTGGGGCGGCACGCTTGACGGCTGGCGGCTCGGCACGCAGGACTGGTCGTCACTGCCGCTGGAGACCCCCGCCGCGCGCGCCGTCCCCACCACCGACCTGCCGGATCTGTTCCGCTTGCCCGCGCCCGCGGTTGCCGAAGCGGCCAAGGCGGTGTCACCGTCGGATCTTGGCGGCGCCAAGGCGCTTGGCGGCGATGCGGGCGAGGACCGCGACGAGGCGATGCGGCGCGGCACGCTGCTGCACCTGCTGCTGGAACATCTGGCCCCGCTGCCCCCCGAGGCGCGGGCCGAGGCGGCCCCGCATGTGATCGCCATCGCCGAAGACCCGCCCGCCGAGACCGAAACGCTTGTCGCCGAGGCGCTTGGGGTTCTGGCCGCGCCGGCGTTGGCGCGACTGTGGCAGGGTAGCAGCCTGTCCGAGGTGCCGTTCAGCGCCGATCTGCCGGGGATCGGGAGGCTGCATGGCATCATCGACCGGTTGATCGTCAGCGATGACAGCGTGCTGGCGGTGGATTTCAAATCCAACCGCACAGTACCGGACACCCCCGAGGCAACGCCCGAGGGCATCTTGCGCCAGATGGGCGCCTATGCCGAGGCGCTGGCGCAGATCTGGCCCGGACGGCGTATCGACACGGCGATCCTGTGGACAGGCACACGGCAGCTGGTGGATCTACCACACGATCTTGTGTCGCGGGCGCTCGACCGCGCAAGGGCGGCTTGACGATTGCGCGCAGCGTTCCTAGGTTCGCTCCTCAAGTTTCAGCTGCCAGAACCCGCAAGGAGAGTCTCCATGGCCACCGTTCCCGTCACCGACGCAACGTTCGACGAAGAAGTTAAGGGCTCCGACATTCCTGTCGTGGTCGATTTCTGGGCCGAATGGTGCGGCCCCTGCAAGCAGATCGGCCCGGCGCTCGAAGAGCTATCTGTGCAGTATGAGGGCAAGATCAAGGTTGCCAAGATCGACGTCGACAAGGATCAGGTCATGGCCGCCCAGCTGGGTGTGCGCGGCATCCCGGCGCTGTTCCTGTTCAAGGATGGCGAAGTGATCTCGAACCGCACCGGCGCAGCGCCCAAGGCCTCGCTGGAAAGCTGGATCAAGGACGCGATCTGAGCTGCAACGCCTTTGAGGCCACAAAAGGCGCGCCCTGCGACAGGCGCGCCTTTATTATGTGCAGCGCTGGAGGAGAGGACGGAGGGGGGCCAGCCCCCCGCCTGCGGCTCCCCCCGAGTTTATCAGGCAAGATGAAGAGCGGACGCGGCGCCTGCCTTGTGCTGGTTCTCTAAATCTTCATGACCGGGCGTGCGCGCATTTCAATCTGTGCCCTGCTGCCCTATGTCGCTGTGGGGTCGCGTTGCCTTGCGTGGGCGGCGCAGGGCCCCCATATGGCCCCCGACACGACTTGAGGAGACGACAATGGCCGATCAGGAATTCCCCGGCTGGCATGGCACCACGATCATCGGCGTGCGCAAGGGCGGCCAGGTGGTGGTTGCGGGCGACGGGCAGGTCTCGCTTGGCCAGACCGTGATCAAGGGCACCGCGCGCAAGGTGCGGCGGCTGTCTCCGGGCGGCTCGGATGTGGTCTGCGGATTTGCCGGGTCGACGGCGGATGCGTTCACCCTGCTGGAGCGGCTTGAAGGCAAGCTGGAAAAGACCCCCGGCCAGTTGCAGCGCGCCTGTGTCGAACTGGCCAAGGACTGGCGGACGGATAAGTACCTGTCGAAGCTCGAGGCGATGCTCATCGTCACCGATGGTGCGGACCTGTATGTGATCACCGGTGCCGGTGACGTTCTGGAGCCGGAACATGATGTTGCGGCCATCGGATCAGGCGGAAATTACGCGCTGGCAGCGGCGCGGGCGATGATGGACAGCGACAAGTCTGCCGAAGAGGTGGCACGCGCCGCCATGGCAATTGCGGCCGACATCTGCGTCTACACCAACGGCAAGCTGACCGTCGAAACGATCTCTGGCTGAGAGGACACACCATGACAGACCTGACCCCCCGCGAGATCGTCTCGGAGCTGGACCGCTTCATCATCGGACAGAAGGATGCCAAGCGCGCCGTGGCCGTCGCCCTGCGCAACCGTTGGCGGCGCAAGCAGTTGTCTGCGGATCTGCGCGATGAGGTGTATCCCAAGAACATCCTGATGATCGGCCCGACCGGCGTCGGCAAGACCGAAATCTCGCGCCGCCTTGCCAAACTGGCGCGCGCGCCCTTCATCAAGGTCGAGGCGACCAAGTTCACCGAGGTCGGCTATGTCGGCCGTGACGTGGAACAGATCATTCGCGATCTGACCGACAGCGCCATCGCCCTGACCCGCGAGTACATGCGCGAGGATGTAAAGGCTGCTGCGCACAAGGCTGCCGAAGATCGCGTGATCGAGGCCATCGCCGGCAGCGATGCGCGCGAGGGCACCCGCGAGATGTTCCGCAAAAAACTTCGCAATGGCGAGCTTGATGACACCGAGATCGAGCTTGACGTCGCCGAAACCGCCAGCCCGTTTGGTGGGATGGAGATCCCCGGCCAGCCCGGCCAGATGGGGATGATGAACCTCGGCGATATCTTCGGGAAGGCCTTTGGTGCGCGCAAGACCCGCAAGACGCTGCGGGTTGCGGAGAGCTATGAGCTTCTGATTCAGGAAGAAGCCGACAAGCTGCTGGATGACGAGGTGGTCAAGAAGGCCGCCGTCGAGGCTGTCGAGCAGAACGGCATCGTTTTTCTTGATGAGATCGACAAGGTGGCGGCGCGGCAGGAGACCCGTGGCGGAGACGTCTCGCGCGAAGGCGTGCAGCGCGATCTGCTGCCGCTGATCGAGGGCACGACGGTGAGCACCAAGCACGGCCCCGTGAAGACCGATCATATTCTGTTCATCGCCTCAGGCGCGTTTCACATCGCCAAGCCGTCGGATCTGCTGCCGGAACTGCAGGGCCGCCTGCCAATTCGGGTGAACCTGCGCCCGCTGACCGAAGGTGATTTCGTCCGCATCCTGACCGAGACCGACAACGCGCTGACCCGCCAGTATACCGCGTTGATGGCCACCGAAGAAGTGACGGTGAGCTTCACCGACGACGGCATTCACGCGCTGGCCCGCATCGCCCAATCGGTGAACGAGAGCGTCGAGAACATCGGTGCGCGGCGCCTCTATACGGTGATGGAGCGTGTGTTCGAGGAGCTGTCCTTTACCGCACCCGACCGCGCCGGCGATGTCGTGACGGTGGACGCAGCGTTCGTCGAGAAGTATCTTGGCGAGCTGACCCGGTCCGCAGACCTGAGCCGCTACGTGCTCTGACGCTGCTCCAGCGAGGGGCCAGCGCCTCGCGCTCCCCGGGATATTTGAGGCCAGAAGAAAGGAGGGGTGCCCGTGGCTTCTTCTGGCCATAAATATCCCCGCCGGAGGCAGCCCTCCCCTGTCACCGGGCACATCGCCGGAGTAGGGTTGCGCCGGATTACAGGAGGATCACCATGAAACGTTCCCGCATCAATGAAATCATCCGGGAAGGCGATGCCTTCATCCGGTCTTTCGGCTATAGTCTGCCGCCCTTTGCCTACTGGTCGCCGGACGACCTCAAATCCGCAGATCACGCCCAGATCAAGGCGCGGCGCATGGGTTGGGACATCACCGATTACGGCGCGGGCGAATACGACAAGATGGGTCTGTTCCTGTTTACCACCCGCAATGGGCTATCCGAAGATCTCGGTCAGCGCAGCGCCATGCTTTATGCCGAGAAGATCATGATCTCGAAGCGGGATCAGCTCAGCCCGAACCACCACCACCTGCTCAAGGTCGAGGACATCATCAATCGCGGCGGCGGCACGTTGGTGATCGAGGTGCACAACCGGCTCGAGGACGGGACCGTCGACCGTAAGGGCGATGTGCGACTGACCTGTGACGGCATTGATCGGGTTCTGCCGGCGGGCGGCCATCTGAAGCTTGAGCCGGGCGAGTCGGTAACGCTGTATCCGCACACGTGGCACGCCTTCTGGGGCGAGGGCGGCGATGTGCTGATCGGCGAAGTCTCCACGGTCAACGACGACACTTCCGACAATATCTTCGAGATGGACATCGGGCGGTTCTCGACCATCGACGAGGATGAAGCGCCGCTGCACCTTCTGGTATCGGATTACGACGACCGGCTCTGAAGCTCGGCGCGCAGCGTCGGGAGCGTGTCTTTTGGCGCAGGCGTCGCTTCCCACACGGCACGGGCGATGGCGCGCGACAGGCACAGGCTTGCCGCGTGGCCAATTGCGGCAAGCTGCATCCCCGGCGCGACCAGCGCCTTGTGGCCGGTGGCGGCGGAGAACACGAGGTCTCCGTCCATCGGCGAATGCGCTGGCAGAATGGCGCGCCCGATGCCGTCATGGGCTGCGACCGCCATCCGGTGGCATTGCGCCTTGTCCAGATCTGCATCGGTGGCCACCACCGCGATGGTGGTGTTGCCCAGCCCTGCCATGGCGCTTGCCTTGCGCGACGCCGGCAGGATGATATCCGGCACCGGGTCGATGCCAAGCCCGCCGAATTCGCCGTCGATCTCGAAGGGCGCCGCCCAGAAATGCCGCCCCGAGGGCGTGGTGACGCTGCCCATTGGGTTCACGGCCACCAGCGCACCAACGGTGATGCCGTCTTCCAGCACAAGACTGGCCGAGCCCAGCCCGCCCTTGTGCATCGCGGTCTGCGCGCCGCAGCCAGTTCCGACGCTGCCGAGTTCAAAGCGTGGCCCCGCCGCCGCCAGCGCCGCGCGGCCTAGCGCCGGGTAGGGGTTTTCGCCCCATGCCTTGTCGCCGCCGTTGAGCAGGTCGAACAGGATCGCCGCAGGCACGATCGGCACGCGGGCCGACAGGATCTGAAACCCGCGCCCGGCCCCGTGCAGCGCGTCCATCACGCCCTGAGCGGCGGCCAGCCCAAAGGCGCTGCCCCCCGACAGCACCAGCGCATCGACGCCGGGCGCGCTTTTGTCGGGGGCGAGCAGGTCGGTCTCACGCGTGCCCGGCGCGCCGCCCATCACCGCCACCGAAGCCACAAACGGCGCCTCGGCCGTGACCACGCTGACGCCGGATTTCAGCGCCGCATCCTCGGCGTTGCCGACGCGCAGCCCCGCGACATCACTGATCAGGTTGAGAGGGCCGGGTTGCATGATACCTCCGTTATGCATGGTGCAGACCATACAGGGTTCAAAGCTGCGCACCACCAGCTACAGCTTTGCCTGCGCGGTTTTGGCTACGCCCACCGGGCAGCCGAACCGGGTATGCCCTGCGCATCGGGCAGCAAGCGGGTTTGCATGGTCGGCGCGACAAGCTGGTAGCGAGCGATTGCCAGCAGGCGGCGCGTAAGACGCCGTGTGCGCTTTTGCGCGCCCTGAGACCGCCTTTGATTGAGTGAACGGGCTGACCAGCGGTTTCCGGGTCATTTGCGCCCCTGAAGCTGGGCAGAATGCAAGAGGCCCCGCCGCCTTGCACAGCCAGACCAGCGCCATGAGCCACAGCTTGCGCCTGCCCGGCGAAATAGCCGCGGTGGTCGGTGCTTTGGTGAAGACGCGACTCGCCCAGCGGCCACGGACCAGCGCTTTTAACCCACGATTTCAGCGCCCCCGCGCAATTGCGCGACGTCAGTAGCGCGCCGAGACGCCGAAGCGAATGTCGGTGATCCCGGTGCCGTAGCGGGTGGCGTGCAGCCCCAGCCGCAGATCGGCGGTCAGGGGCAGATCGAGCCCCGCGCCGACATAGGCGGTGACGTCGGAAAACACCTCGGTGCGCGCGATCAGCGCCGAGCGGTAGCGCGCCCGCATGTGGCTGGCAAGCAGCCCAAGCGATGCGTCCGCAACCGCGCCGCCGCGCCACAGCTCATGGCGATGACCCAGTTCGGCCCATCCCGACAGTTGGCGCAGCGTCAGCTTGCCCGGATCGACAAAGATCCCCACGCCATCCGGCAGGTGGTATTTCTGCTGACCTAGCGCCGCTCCGCTGCGCAGGTATCCCATGCCGGACCAGACCGGCAGCGTCGTTTCCACCCCAAGCTCCCAACCGCCCGGCACCGCGAGCGACAGGCTGCCAAGCGTCAGATCAAGCCCGCTGATATCGGCCGTGCCAAGAAACCCCTTGGTCAGGCGCTGCATGGCCACCTCGGCAAAGGCAGCATGACCATTCGACAAAATGACCCGTATCTCTGGCTGGCCTGAGAGCGCAGGACATGCCACAAATGCGCTGACCAATGCTATTATGGCTTTGAAGCAAGACATCGACCTCGATTTTTCAGTGCACGTGCATACGCGCAGAACGTCTTTAACGATCCTACCGAGGGAATGGAGCCATGGCCTATACGATTACCACGTCGCTTGATGCGCTGCTTGAGCTTTCATCTGGAATTGACCTGAGCGCCATCGCCGCAGTGTCTCTCGAACATGAGGACGCGCTGTTCGATCTTATTGATCTTGAAGCCGATCTTGTCCTGACAACCATCAGCTCCACGCTTCTCGAGGGCAGCTATGGCCCCTATGCCATGACGCTGACCGGCTCTGGTATCGGTCCGGTCAATTCCGCCGCCGCCCTGCTGAACGCCATCGAGACCGGCACCGCGGACGGTAGCTACGAGACGCTGCGGATTTCGCTCAGCGGCACCGAGATCCTGTCGATCATGGTCGACGCCGATGGCGCGGTGATCACCACCGGCGACGTCGTTCTGAGCCTTGACGCGGCGCTGCCGCTGACCTTCGCCGCCGCCCAGGACGTGGTTCTGGCCATCGACCTCCTGTTGGCGGATGCGCAGGGCGAACCCGTCTCGGGCGATCAGGTGATGGCGGCGCAGGCGCTGCTGAGCACCTATTCGGTCAGCCGCCTCGCGCTGAGCGAAGCTGGCACCGAACTGGCACAAATCGACCTGTCGGAAGATGGTATCGCCATCACCCTCGCGGGCTATACGCTGGCAATCGACGGGCCGGACCTGTCGAACCTCGACAGCCTCGCCCTGCTTGCCTTCTACACCGAAGACCTGTCGGACATTAGCATCACCGGCGCGACCCTGCTTCGCGATGGCGTGGTGCTGGCCTCGGCCACCGGCGATCTGTTCACCGGCCCCGGCGAGTTGGTGGTCGATGGCATGGTGTTCGACCAGTTTCTTGCCGACCTGCCGATTGTCGGTCTGGAACAGGATACCCTGTTCGAAACCGATCCCCTCGGCGGCGCAGCGGTCGTGCTGGGCTTTGGCGGGGCCGATACGATTCTTGGCAGCACGGCGGGCGACGCCTTGTTCGGCGGCGATCAGGGCGACGAAATCAACGCTGGCGGCGGCAATGACACGGTGTTCGGCGGCAATGGCCAAGACCTCGTGATGCTTGGCAACGGTGACGATCTGTTCATCGATAACGGCCAGATCAGCTTTGGCGACGACACGGTGTTCGGCAACGCCGGCAATGACACGCTGCGCGGGGGCGGCGGCAATGACGATCTGCGCGGCCAGCGTGGCAATGACGTGCTGTCCGGTGGCATCGGAGACGACGTTCTGCGCGGCAACGAAGGCTTTGACACGCTGCGGGGCGGCGCCGGAGACGATACGGTGATCGCGGGCGACGGGCGCGACCTTGTGTTCATGGGTGGCGGAGATGATCTGTTCGCCGACAATGGCCAGGGCGGGGCCATCGGCAGCGATACGGTCTATGCCAACGCCGGCAGTGACACCATTGGCGGGGGTGCCGGCAATGACCGCTTCTTCGGGCAAGACGGCGCGGATCTGATCTTTGGGCGGCTCGGCAACGACCGGCTGTTCGGCGGCAACCAGAACGACACGATGCTGGGCGGCGATGGCAGCGACACCATCGCCGGCGGCAACGGCAATGACAGGTCTTTTGGCGGCAACGGCAACGACATCTGGTTCGACAATGCGCAGGTCGCCTTCGGCAACGACTACGCGGTCGGCGGCAATGGCAACGACACGTTTTTCGCCGGAGGCGGCGACGATACCCTTGTTGGCGGGGGCGGCGGCGATACCTTCGATTTCACATCGGCCAGCGGAACCGACGAGATCGACGATTATCAACTTGGGATCGACAGTTTTGTCGTCACCTCGGATGACTGGGCCAGCCGGAGCCTGTTTTCCGTCGCGGCGGACGATGGCATGGGCGGCATGATCACCAGCGTCGGGTTCGCATTCTCGGGCGGCGACCGCATCCTGTTCTGGGGCATCGAGGACAGCGCAGCCCTCGAAACAGACGTGGTTCTGGTCTGATCGTTCGCGTCGGGCGACAAAGCCGAAAGAGAGTCATCACGCGACGCAGCAGATCAGCGGGCTTCGTCATGATTGCAGCCCTTGCAAACCCAAGGATCGCCGCCCTGCGCTATCCCGCCGTTGCCAGCCGCGCGGCGGCTTTTTGCGACAGGAAGGCGCAGACCAGCAGTTGTGACATATGGTAGATCATCAGCGGGAGCACGATCGCGGCCAGATTTTCAGGCGCAAACAGCGCCGTCGCAATCGGCAACCCGGATGCAAGGCTTTTGGTCGACCCGCAATAAAACAGCGCCGCGCGGTCTGCCGCCGGCAGTCCCGCCGCCCGCCCTGCCCAGACCATCAGCGACATGGTGATGGTCAGAAACCCCAGCACGATGATTGCGAGAACAATCAGCGACATCAGCGGCAAGGATGCCCACAGCCCCGACACCGTGCCCGCGCTGAACGCCGAGAACACGATCAGCAAGATCGCTCCCCGATCGACGATCAGCGTTAGCATCTTGTGTTTGCGCACGTGATGACCAACCCACGGACGCGCCAGTTGCCCAACCACAAAGGGCAGCAGGATCTGCGTTGCGATCTTGATGACCGCATCCAGCTGGATGCCCCCGTCGCCGGTGTGCAGCAAGGTTGCCACCAGCAGCGGCGTCAGCACCACGCCCACGAGGTTCGACACCGATGCCGCGCAGATCGCCGCCGGCACGTTGCCCCCGGACATCGACGTGAAGGCGATCGAGCTTTGCACCGTCGATGGCAGCACCGCCAGAAACATCAGGCCCAGCGTCACCGTTGCCCCCAACAGCGGACCGGCCACAAATGACAGCGCCACCCCCACGAGCGGAAACATCAGATAGGTGGCGGCGAGGGTCATGCCCTGCAGCTTCCAGTTGGTCAGCCCCGCCCTGACCGCGCCGGAATCCAGCTTGGCGCCATACAGAAAGAACAGCAGCGCGACCGCCCAATAGGTGACATGCCCGAGGATCGCCGCCGCAAATCCCTGTGCCGGGGCAAGCAGCGCAAGCGCCACCGTCCCCAGCAAGAGCAGCATGTAAGTGTCGATGCCAAGGCGTTTGAGAAAGCTCATTGTCGTCGGTTCCTTCTGGCGGCCGGGCTCAGAAGCCCGCGGCCTGGCCATCCTTGCGTGGGTCTGATCCGGCGGCATACCCGCCTTCGGGCAGGCGATGCACCAACTGCGCGCCACCAAAGCCAAAAGCATTGTCCGGGGCTTCGATGATGACCTCATGCCCCAGCGCGCGCAGGCCGTCCACCACCTCGGGCGACAAACTGGGCTCGCAGGCGACGTTCAGCCCGTCCAACAAGCGCCAGCGCGGCGCATCGGCGGCGGTCTGCACGTCCTGACCCCACAGCTGGGTGCGCAGGAACAGCTGCACGTGTCCTTGCGCCTAATTTGGGCCGCCCATCATGCCAAAGGCCATCAACGGGGCGCCCTGTTGCATCGCAAAGCTAGGGATGATGGTGTGGAACGGGCGCTTGCCCCCGGTCTTGCCCCACTGAAGTGGTCTACCCTTTGGGATAGTTTATCCCGTATTACGAAGGACTACGACGATGGCAGGCAAACGAGAGAAGCCCGAAGACATCATGACGAAGCTGCGGCAGGTCGAGGGTCGGCAGGGTCAGGGCGTGAAGATCGCGGACGCAGTTCGGCAGATTGGCGTGAGCCAGCGGAGCTTTTACCGATGGCGACGTGGATATGGCGGCATGAGCCGAGATCAGCGCAAGCGGTTGCAGGAGCTAAAGCAGGAGAATGCCCGGCTCCGGCGTGCGGTCTCGGGTCTGACGCTGGACAAGCTCATTTTGTCCGAGGCCGCACGGGGAAACGACTGAGCCCTTCACGCCGCCGGCGTTGCATCGATCATATCCGGCAGGAACTCGGCGTTTCCGAGCGCCGCGCCTGCCGGGCCTTGGGGCAGCATCGTTCCAGCGCAAGATCCCCGTCGGCCTCCCTGATGAAGAGCGCCTGACAGCGGACATCATCGAACTGGCACGCCTCTATGCTCGCTACGGCTATCGGCAGGGTACCGGGATGCGGGTTCAGGCCGGATGGTGCGTGACCCACAAGCCTGTGGACCGAATATGGCGGCGTGAAGGGCTCAAGGTCCCGCCGAAACAGAAGAAACGCGGCCGGCTCTGGCTGGTCGATGGATCTTGCGTGCGGCTCAGGCTCGGAACGAGCGAACCACGTCTGGTCCCATGACTTCGTCCAGGACCGAACAGCGGATGGGCGCGCCTACCGCATGCTCGACATAATCGACGACTGTACCCGGGAATGCCTAGGGTCAGGATGCA
>NZ_JAHKQA010000010.1 GCF_018860705.1 Citreicella sp. C3M06 | reverse complement strand
CAATGCATCCTGACCCTAGAAACTACGTCGCCAAGGTGTGACTGGGACACCGGTTACGACTTGGTGGTATGGCTTCGCGTACCACGCCGAGTATGCTTGATGGGTATCGCTCACCGCGTATATTCAAACTACGGATCGGTGCGCTTCGACATGGCCACAGGCTGTCCAGAACAATTGCCCGACCGAGAGTTTCTTTCATACATCTGGACGTTCGAGAAAAAGGTCGGGCCTCGCATAATCGCGGAGCTGGATCGCCATGGCCCAAGCGTTCCTGTCGTAATATTGCCAGCGCGAAAATCGTCTGAGTCTTTGCTTTCTACTTGAACCGCGCCTCGTCTCCCGCAGACGCATCCGGTTCCCAAGATTATGTGTACCGAAGCAGGCATTCGTATGGTCGAAGCTAAGGGGCGTTTTGTCCGCCCGGCCGACCTTCATCCTCCGAAAATGCTGCGCGATGGAAAAATGGCCGGGTCTGGTGAAGCTGCACCGCGGCGATCGACTAGGGACTGAACGGCAGGTCTGGGTCGTTCACCTACTGCTTAAATGGGACGACGTTTGAACCACCTTTGGCAAAGGCGACTGGACCTTCACTGCGAATGGTGCTGACTGCCTCCTCGAATGCGGCTCGGTCGTCTTCAAAGAGATTGTCCCAGACAATGGATGTCCCGTCTTCGGTCACAACTTCCAGCGACCAACCGCCCCCGCCTTCGAGCTTGTAGATGTCCACCTTGAATGGCACTCCATCCTCAACGATGCGCTGCGAGGCGCCGGAAATGACAAGGTTGGGTTCGCGTTCCATCTGAATACTTCTTTGATCTGCGGTAGATGATATTAGCACTGATCACCGAAGCCAATGGCCGCAAAGGGGGATGCTGTCGCAGCATCTTGAGTAACCGACGAAAGGCCGCTCAGGGCCGTGAGTGTCAGGCAGCGGGAGGCCGGAGGGACCATGCGGTTTGTCCGCTTCAGCAGTTTCGCCACGGAATGTCGCGATCACGGTCAGTTGACCCGCTGCGCACAGACAAAGTCGGCGCGTGTTGTAATGTCGGCGCGTGGCAACTCCGTGATTTGGTATCCGAGCGAGGTGTAGGTCTCCCGCATGACGGCACAGGTCGCTTCGGCTTCGGCGCGAGTCTGCTTGCGTTCGCTGTCTTGCGTGAAGATCTCATCCCAGAACGGCGCCAGGAAGGCGCGACGGTTGTAGCGGGCTGCCTTGGCTGCTGCGGTGACGTGGGGCGGCAGAGGGAGGCCGCGGAGGGTCAGGTAGCCCATAATGTCGGGAATGCCTCGGTCGAAGATCACGGGGCCTGAGAGGGCCTGTGCGTCCTCGTAGGCGCGGAGGTCGCGCTCAAGCATCCGTTCGGCATAGGCCATGCGGTCCGCCCAAGGGAGGGCGTCTCCGCCGCGCGCCATCTCCGCGCGAATGATCGCGCGGCCGGATTCGGGAATGTTCTGAAAGCCACGGCGGGCAAGCTCGGTGATCAGGCTGGTTTTGCCCGCACCGGGACCGCCCGTCACGACGGAGAAATGGTCGCTCATGGGTCATCCTCGGATTTGACAGGGGAAAGCGCTGCGAAGCGATCGACACGCCAGGAGCGGCGATCAAGGCAGCAT
Organism: Citreicella sp. C3M06; assembly: GCF_018860705.1. Classification (GTDB taxonomy): domain Bacteria; phylum Pseudomonadota; class Alphaproteobacteria; order Rhodobacterales; family Rhodobacteraceae; genus Salipiger. Next base: position 2,374 of record NZ_JAHKQA010000010.1, on the reverse strand, counting down.
GGATTTTCGTAGGGAAAACAGCACCGGTCTGCCTGGCAGAGGCAAATCCTCTGACGAGAAAGGCAGAACTATCTGGTGCATTTCAAAAAGTGGGAAGCGTCACAAAGTTCTGCCTCTGGGATCCAAAATTTCCCTTTGATTTCAGTGCCTGAAAATCTCGATGCTGATCTGAACCTGCCTTTCTCGTCAGTTAAGGTTGCCTCTGGCTGGACATAAAAGAGCCGGCGCTGTGGCCGGCTCAATCGCTTCAGTAGATCAGGATTTGCGGTTTGCGTGGAAGATCAGGTTAAGAGCGTCTTCTACTTCTTCGGGCCCTCGCACCTTGAACCGGGTATTCCCTCGATCATCTTTAACTTCCAGTTTCGTGAGGTCTTCAAATCGGTCTACCGGCCCTCGGATTGTAATCGACAGTTCATCGATGCGTGGCTGGACGATAATGTACCAAAAGTTATCAGGTGTTTCGCTGAAGTTGCGTGACTTTCCACGCTTCAAGTCGCCAGGAGAGCGCTCTCGAACGCTTTCTAGGAGAAGGGTGGCTGCATCTACCATCTTCTGGGACAGTTCTTTTTGAACCAGAGAGATAAACTCACGGTCGCCTGGTCCAAGTATCCGACTTCCTGCCTCTGCCGAAGCAGCTAAGTGCTCAGCTGAGTTCGGGGAGGTCAAGATACCTATGACCGTTGAAGTCGTTCCTACATTCAGCGGCGTAACATCATCCGCACGGAAGCTAAGTTCTTTGCGCTCCGGTGAAAATATGCAGGCATCAAAAAGAATGACGCTCCTGGCCCCTTTTGAGCTGGCTGGTGAACCAAAGTGCCTGATGTGATGCGGAGGCATCTCGAAAGACCAGAGGTCGGCACCGAGTTGCTTAACTTCGCTTGCAGTCATTTTCAGCGTCATTCCAATCCCTCCAGATAAACCCTATCTGAACAGATAAATCTGCAGATAAAATCTGTAAACTGCCTGTGTAGAGTGCGCTTAGCTACATGCCACATCATGTCTCCTAAAAATCATGTTGGCGCGCGGCCCAAGTGGAAGGGGTTACGCCCCTCGGTCGAGTTGGATCACGGCCTCCACGCCGGGCATCCGCCCGCTCTTCGTCGCCAGTTCAACCACCGAGATGTGACTCTTGGAAAACCGCTCCATCGACTTGGCGCAGACGTACCGCCGCATTCGCCCGCTCTTCAGCTCCTCTATGTCGCAAGACTCCAGAATGCCCTTGTCCATCAGACTGCGGATCGTCCGGATATTGATGCCGAGGATCTTCGCAGCCCGGGTCGGCCGAACGGTTCCATGGTGATCGGTAGCGATGACCTCACGCAGCAAGGCTAGCGACACGCGAAAATCCGGGAAACGCGTGGTGGCAGGGTCTACTGCATGCAGCGGAAGGCGGTTTCTCAGAATGATTTCGACCACGCGTTCGGTCGGTATGCGGACACGATGCGATGCCGTCGCAATGTCGAGTAGATCCTCCGCTTTGGGGCGCTCGACGCGCGCCCGCAGCTTCCCAAGGAACCCATGGAGATCACGTGGGTGGTACATCGGCGAGGCACTCTTTTCGTCGAAATACTTCTCGACCAGTCCGGGCTTCGTCAGCTTGGTCATCATGAAACGCTCGACGCCGAGGTATTTTCCTGCATCGGCGGCGTTCAGGAGGGCATCGAAATCGGTTGCGATGTCATTGATGATTTCCGTGGGAACATAGCCAGTCAGCACGAAACCCTGACCAGATGTCTTTCTCTCCGCAAGACCCATCGAAGCCAGGCGACGCGCCAGCTTCCAGCCAGACATGCCATAGCGCGAGCGTGCTGTCGAAAGCGAATGAACGTATTGTTCCGGGCAAGGCTGGCCCAGAACGATTGAGCCTTCGGAGATCGGAAAGTTGCGGAAGATGAACTCTCGCACCAGATCACGGATCACATCGAACTGAGGGTCGTCGTCGCGGTGGCGCAGCCACTCGAAGAAGACGCGATAGCGGGTCCGGTAGAGGGTGTTGTCGACCGGATGCGCCTTCTGGATATCCTTCAACTTCTGCCGGAACGCATCTGGTCCTTGGCGTAGGACGCTGAAACCGGCAGTCCCTGCAGCGAACCATTGCGCTGGCGTCACCGTATCCCTGCGCGCCTTCGGGCCCAGGGTCAGCAGGAGCCCGAAGCCCTCGCACGTCTGCGCCGCAACATGGAAGGGCAAACGGTCGAGCCACGTCTTCCTAGGCCCTTTCTCGATCCTGTTTCTTAGGTAATGTTCGAACAAAAGGTCCTGATCGTTCGCGTTTCGGGATTCTGGTGGTGGAAAGCCAGAGGTCAGCTAGATGACGTCGAACCCCTCTCGTGGCCCAGACGACGTGGGCAACGGGGCTCTGTTGCACAAAGCC
>NZ_JAHKQA010000029.1 GCF_018860705.1 Citreicella sp. C3M06 | reverse complement strand
GATATGTGCAACAACGTCATACAGGCTGTCAGAGATACCCTCGCGGCGACATAATGCCGAGATGCTTTCCTCCCCGCGCAATCCGGCCAAAACAATGCGGATCTTCTCCTCCGCCGAGTAGGTCTGGCGGGTCTTGCGGCGGATGTTTTTGACCAGCTTGTTAGCTGCGTCTTTCGATGTTCCGGGCTTCTTGTTCATCTTCGCTCCTTAAAGGCTACGATGAACCAGAAACCCTCCGTTGTTCAAATCCTCAAATCTGTCCCACGGGTGCTGACGTCAGACAGTGCGCCCCCTGGGCATATCGACGGCGGAGTGACCGCCTATGCCCGATATCCACCCGTCTCCGTCTCAACTCGGCTTGAAGGGAGGCTCCGCAGAATGGGTCATTGGAAATCCATTCATTCGCAATTGGTCGTCCAACCCCACACGCACTTCGACAGCCGGGCGATCAAAAGATGACGTCTCAATCGAGCGCTCGTATCTTGAAGTCATGTAGTGGAACCTCTGGTTCGAGGAACCTACCCAATTTCGCCTCTGATCCGGCAGTGCAGCAACGAAGGGGCCGTCGACCACGATATCAGAGTGGTCAAGCAACGCATCAACTCCCGGCAGATTTCGCCGACGAAGTTGTTCCAGCCTGAAGCCGGTGAATACCATTACGGATATTCCAAGTCTCTGGCAGGAGGAGGCGACCTCCGCCAGCCCTTGCGCTTGATAGGACGGCTCACCTCCAAGGAAAGTGACCCCTTCAATGCCGTAGTGGTCGCGGGCCTGCTCTATCTCGTCCACGATTCGCGATGAAAGAATGGTCTGCCTGCGCACGAAGGGCAACAAATCCGGATTGCAACATCCGGGACAATCGATGTCGCAGCCCTGAACCCAAAGCGCATAGCGTAGGCCAGGCCCTTCGACGGACGTGCAGGGTATACGGGAAGCAATGTTCAAATAGCGGGTCATGACGCCTCAAGTGTCACACGAGGCAAATCTTCGTCCGCCAACTCGATAGCAAGCGTCTGGCCGATACACATGGCCCGATCCGGCACCTCGTTGAAAAGAAAAGTGGAAATCGGGTCGATCACCCATTTCGTCAATGCGGTTATGGCTCCGCGTCCGCCCATGGTGGGGTCGATTTCGCCTGCAACCTTCTCAAGAAATACACGTTCCTCAGCGATCCGGACGGCCCGAATTCCATATTTGTCTTGGAGCTGCGCGCGAAGCGAGCCAAGTTTGCTCCGCATGATTTCAGCTAGAAAGCCCCTGTCACGAACAAAGTTGAACGCGACGATATTGTCACCAATTCGGTTCAAAAGTTCAGGTCGCCCCATTTCTCTAACGAAATGATCCCGCACGCTGCTGTTGAAAGCCTTCCTAGTCTCTTCGTCGGTCAATGTCGGAGCTATCTCGGCTGCACCAATGTTTGAGGTGAATATTATGATTGCTTCCGAGAAGCTCACGGTTTGACCACGTCCGTCGGTAAGGCGGCCATCCTCCAGAATTTGCAGAAACTTGTCGAGAATTCGTACATGGGCCTTCTCGATTTCGTCGAACAGGAGGACGCAAAAAGGACGCTTTCGGATGGCATTCGTCAACTGCCCACCCTCTTCATAGCCGACATATCCCGGCGGCGCGCCGATGAGTCTTTGATCGCTGTGTTCATGGTTGAACTCTGACATGTCGAAACGAATGAACGCCTCTTCGTCCCCAAAGAGGAACTCCGCGAGAGATTTTGCCAGTTCCGTCTTACCGACCCCGGTGGGGCCGACGAAGAAAAGAGAACCTTTCGGCATTCGTTGCCGCCTAGAATGCTGCAAGCCTGAAAGGCCGGTAAAGGCTCGGATGGTGACAGCGGTGACTTTCTCGATCGCGTGAGTTTGGCCTTTGACGCGCTCTTCCAACATGGCCGGCATCGAGAGAAGCTTATCGCGGCTGAGCGCCTCCCACGCACTGGTCTGAATACCATGACGATAGAGGCTCAACAGACTGTCGGCCGTCAACTCTTCGGTTTCAGCGCATCGGACAGACAGTCCTTCGATATTCAGAATATCCTGGCACGACATCCCGTCGAGCGCATCAATCAGGTCCTCATATCCCGCCTGACCGACCTTGGGCCGGTTCTTTAGCCGCCATTGATGAAGCCGGTCTCCAAGTATCGTGGACCGCTCCTGCCGGTCCGGCAGCGGCACGACGACCTCGCGCAGATGCGCCGGTCCCGGTAGCATCGACAAGGGAAGCGCGTGGGCGGCGGGAGTGATCAGAACCAACAGGTTCTTTGGCCCTGCGTCCTCTGGGTGCGCCGCGCCGACAATGGCCTTGGCAAGTTGCGCAAGTAGGTCTCGTTCACTCTGTGATGGATTCTGGCCGAATGAGAACGCAAAGTTCGCCAGATTGGCGACAAAGGCCGTCGGCTGCGCGGTCTTGTCGGACAGTACCCTGAGCACGATGGCGACGAAATCTTCCACAGTAACCGGCGAAGGTTCCGCACTGTCAAAACGGGCATCTGGGGCAACAGCATACGTCGCGCCCCGAGCGTCGGTCGGCCCTGCCGAGCTGGCCAGGGTCTCCCATTTCGCCGCATCGCGGCCGTGGACCCCTGTTACGGGATCCCATTCGATCACGGACTTGAAGGCGCCCTCGCGAAGGGCCGCGGCGACCATTTCGGGTATGCGCTGATACTCTGTCGTCCAAGGATTGCGGCGCAGATCGTAAACCTCGCCGTGAACGACAAGGCAAGACACCAGGCCCGCATGCGTTTCCAAGCTACGCAACCATACAGGACGATGAACCGGTTTCATTTCCTGCGCTCCTCCGAACCGTCCGGCAATTTCTTGGCCGATTTTCCGATCATGTCCGGATTGCGCCACGAAACCTTCTCTTCCTCGAGTTCGATCCCGTAGATATCCTGCAGCCGAGGTAAGACCTTGTCAGCGTCATCAAGGCAAGCCTGCCCTTGATAGTGATCGAATTTATAAGTCATCCCATCCAGATTGACGCGAAAAGCCGCCTGCGCGCCAGACGGTCGCTGTGCTTTGATCACCACGGCGGCGGCCTCGCCCGCTTCGAGCTTCGGGTCGGTAACGACAAACCCCGCGTTGCGCAGTTCTCGCAAAAGACCAGAAACCACGTGTCGTCGCGCGGCCTCCTGCAGGGCGCGTTCATCGGCCGCTTGGCGGATCGCAGAAAGCCTTTCATCCAAGTCTTGCAGCGTAAGCCCCTCATCGGTCAGGTTCGGTCCCAAGCCACTGATCGCTGCTTGGGCCAGATCGTCGCCCAATTGCGCATAGACCGCCATCGCGTCCTCCAGCAGGGCTTCCTTCTCGCGTCGGTCGTCTTCGCGTTGCTTGGCGTGTTTGAGAGTTTCGGCCTTTTCTCGGGCGCCCGCCATTACTGCATCAAGGCGGCTTGCCAGCTCTGAACGCCGACGCTCATAAACCGCAAGGTCGATTGGCGCGCTCTCAATTTCGCGGCGAAGCGCCATCAGATCCTGCTGGCAGAGGTCCCGCTCGATTGCGCCCGGCAAGGACGCACGCGCTTTGCGGAGCATATCGAGCAAATTACTCTGTGCAGCCAGCTCCTGCGCGTTTCTTTCGGTCCGCGCATCGCGTTCGCCCGCCAGGCGCTCCCGCGCGGTTTCTCGCTCGACCTCGGCGGCTGCGGCTGCCGCTTCTCTCTCGGCGGCCTGAGCGGCGCGACGGTTCTCACGGGCGCGGCCGTTCAAGCCACGCATCATACCGGACAAGCGGATGTTTTCATCCCGCGCTTGTTCCGGGTCTCTGCTTAACAACTGTTCGACCCGCGCAAGCGCCCTGCGGCAATCGCCGTAATCTTTTGCAACGAAAACATCCAAGCCTTGTTCAGCCAAGGCATCAAGGCGTTCGAGATTTCGTTCGGCATATCGCGCTGTAGTGTCCCGGATGCGATCAAGATACATCTCTCTTCGCTTTTGAGCTTCTATTCGCCAACGCCTATCTGCCACAAAGCTCATTTCTGGATGTCCCTCCGCCGTGTCTTTGATTCGGCTATGAAAACTTCTGCCGTCATCACATCGATATCGTATGATTTGCACCTCGGCACGAAATCCAGGTCCTGCGAGACGAGAATGATTTTGCGATCTGTCTGACGGTACGGAATCAGGACTGCAATAATCTCTCCATCTGAATTTCGTTTGTCGCCTGACTTTAGGTAGCTCACATCAGGGAAGGGTGCCGTCAATTGATTTTTCGGAAGTGTCGAAATTGCGCGCAAATTCTTCCGACTTTTCCATCGGAAGTCGTCTCGCTGTGTTTTCTTCCTTTCGATTTCGCCCGCAACCGTTTCCGGAAAAACAAAAAAATCTGTCGGCAAGAGGTGATCGGCGAGGTCGCCGAACTCAAGAATGGCAGAGGTATCAAATGCGACGACCCTGTCGCATTCTGGCGGAATATGCCCCACCTCCCGAGATTGCTCATTAATTTCGGAAACAAGTTCCGTTGCCGTAGGGTCGAGTCTGCCGAGTTCAGGCTGTGAACGTCGGAATTGAGCCAGTGAGGGTTCACTCGCCAAGGTTTCGACCAACCCTTCAATGACAGGGCGCGGCAGAATTTCTAGCGCGTCAACAATCCTTTGCATCCACGTTTGCGACCCCGGCTCATGCCTTACCCGATCAATGAGCCCCATCCAAAACTCTGCTGGCTTCAGCCAAAATGCAGGCAGCACAAATATCTCCGGCGCTTCCGAAAACCGGCATTCACTTTCAAGGGCAGCGACCAATTCGCTCCATTCCGAACAGCTCTGCGCAAAGCCACCTGTCCTGCGGAACACCCCGATTTCAGCGTGCAATCCTTCCCATATGATGGGCAACCTAAGGTATTCGCGCCCCTCCCTCGCCAGAAAGACACCCGCGACACCTAGATTGTCTTCGCGCGGATAAGCCACCCGCATGGCTTGCCCCCGGGCTGGCGGCGAAATGAAGGTCGGCGCGGTTACCCCTGCCACGGGATCGAGCTTCGCCAGGACGGCCAATGACGGAAAATCCAACTCAGTCGATATAGCCTCGGGCAAGCCACGAACCAATGTCAGCCCATCGAGCCCCTCGGGCAAACGGCAATGGAGCGATACCTCGGCATCATCGTCAAGGCGGGAGCGGTTCGATCCGTCTTGGCGGTCCGGCAACAACCAGGAACGCCGCACCGTTTGTGGAAGACCGCGTAAGTACTCGCTCTCGCGCGGGTCGCTGCATTCGAAGGAAAGCTCGCCGTCATTGAGGACAAGAATCGCGTTGCTGCGGCGCCATCGATGACCAATCTTCTCGCAGGTTGCATTGTATACTTGCATGTCGTCTTGCAAATCAGCCCTGAGTTCGCCGTCGATCCAATGCCGAGGAGGATCGGTCGCGAAAGGATCGACAGGGATACGGAAACAGCTCCCCTCCACGGGCTCGGGCAGCAGAACACCGGCCTCAACGATTTCTTCTAGCACCGGATCAAAGAACCGCTCGATTGTTCGATCCTGTGCCGATTTTTGGGCTTGCTCTGACGGCTCCGCCGCACATGCATCATTCGGCTCCTCTGGCCCGGGCGCAAGATCGGCAAGGCGGAGCAAGGACGGGTCGATTTCGTGCTCTGCGACCCGATGAACGCGCCCGCGTTCGATAAGATCGCCGAGCACATCGGGCAAGATTTCCCTTGCGCCCGACACGCCAAAAACCTCCCGAAACAAGCTTCCGATCGGTGCTTTGGCCAAGGTGTTGTCGCTTTGCGAAAACCGAACCACTGCCTCTTCCAGAGCCCGGTGCAGTGGAGTGAGTTCCGGAAGGAGGCGATAGGTTACCTTTGCACGAAGGTGCAGGACCGGAAACCACACAGATACCTCTCCTAGCCTCATGGGTTATTCCTCTTGGAGCGCAGCGGTTTTGGCCCAAGGATATCTTTGGCCTGCCAGAGACCGCCAAGTTCCTTGATGTCTCCGATGATCTGCCCATAGACGGGGGTGCGTCGCGGCGCGCCATCGTCAACAGGTTCGATCGCAACCTCAAATCGCTCGAAGGTCTTTCGCGCTCCGATCACCACCAAGAGATCGCGCGCCCGCGAGAACGCCACATTGATCCTTTCGAATTTCGCCGGATTGGAGTTCTTGCCCAAACGCCGAGATCTGTTGCGAACCATGCTGACGATCACGATGTCCGCCTCCTTCCCCTGGAATCGGTCGACCGTCTCGACGTCTATTTGTATGCCCTTGAAACGCTGGCCGAGCCTGGACTCGAGTTCTTTGCGGATCAACCTTTTCTGGCGGTTGTAGAAAGTGGCGACGGCGATGGTCTTGGTGCGATGTTCCCGTTCGCAGGTATTGACGAGGTCCTCGACGACTTGGGCAACGAGCCGTGCCTCAAGCTTGTTTCCGATGCCGGTCCCGTCGCTGTCCTCGTAGGCAACCTTTCCGGCTTCATCTTCCGAACTGTCGATCCACAGCGCATGAAGTCTCTCTGTAAGATATTGTCCGCCGGTTCGAGAGTTCAGGTTTAGGCCGTGTGTCCTCCATGACCATCTGGCGCTGGTATCCAGCCCATCCGGATCGGTCAGTCCAGATTGCAATCGCCCATCGTAGAAACGATTGATCAGCGACATGATCTGCGGATGCATGCGGTATTGGGTGTTCAGGGCTGCCCTACTACGGGGGTCTATTTCGGCAAAGCCGTCGCGGAACAGCGATGCCGTCGTCAAACGCTCGTATTTACGAAGCAATTCTGCCTCACGCTCCAAAGCATCCGCATCCTCGTCGTCCGTGGGAGACGTGTCCGGGTTCGAGAAAGACGCAAACTCGAACGTCGGAGGAAGCTGCCGGTGATCACCAACAAGGATCGTCTTGGGTGCAAGAAGCATCGGGCGTAGCAACTCCAGCGGAGTCGCCTTGCTGACCTCGTCAACGATCACCACGTCAAAGCTGGAAAATCCGTTGTCAGAAAGGATCCTGAAGTCGGCGTTGCACGTGATGCCGATAACATTGGCGCTGCGGACGTAGCGTTCGCCCATGCGATCCGTGGTGGAGGGTTTGTCTGCCTGCTGCTTCAGGTCGCCAACCCATTGATCCAGCAAAGGCAACCAATCTTCAAGTGGATTGGCTTCTGCGAGGCGGCTTACTTGCAAGTCCAGAATGCCCTCGATCCGGGCAATTGCGGCTGAAAGGTCTGACGGCGAGGATTCGGCCGGAAGATCGAGAAACTCACTCGCCTCCGACAACAGTTTCACACACTGTTCATCGACCGTATCGCCACGGATGCGTGCATCGTCCAGGGCCTGCTGTGCAAGCATACGCGCGCGGCCGGCCACTGCTTCGGTTTTTGCGCTCGCCTCGTCGTCGCCGGATCCTTCCGCTACGGGCGACACATTATCCGGCCACGCATCGAGTATCCGCTGTCTTGCGCCCTCGGCGCTCTCTCGTCCAACTTGATCCCCTTCGTCCCTCAACCTCGACTGGATGCCGCGGATCCGTTCTTGCACCTAGCGATGCAGAGCTGGCGCCGAGACCTCAAGATGCGCCCTACCTCCCTCCTGCTCAACAATCATTGCTAGAAGCTCGGCCACATCTGGCGCGAGCTCAGGCCAAAAGCAGGAGGGATCCCAATCCTCCAAATTCGCAAGCGCGCTGCGAGCCATGGCCCACCATGCCGCACGCCTGTTAGTTTCTGACGCCGCCTTCTGGAGCGCTTTCACCTCGTCCAGCCTTGCATTGGCTCGCTTGAGCGTATCCTTGCGCGCCGCAATGTCCGCATCGGAAACCCTTCGGTCATCGTCCAGCTTTTGGGCGCGCCCGAGCCAGATCTGCAGTTGCTTGACCTCTGCTGTCAGCGACTTGAGCGGCCCGCTCACCTTCTGTTTCACATGTTCTGCGGCCATCCCATACCACTCGGCGACAGCTGTCGATTTCCTTTCCTCTCCGTCGTTTTTGCTTAGCCAAAGCTGTCGAACCTCGGGGTCATCCCTAAGGCGATCCAGGGCGTTCTCGACCGCAAGGTTGGTCTGCGAGGCAATCAGCACGCGATGCCCCGACCGGACGAAGTGCGCGCAAGCCGCAGCGATCATCGTGGTCTTTCCGGTTCCCGGCGGGCCCTGAACATAGGCGATTTCGGGCGCGGCCAGCATGACGCCGACGGCAGCTTTTTGATCCTCGTTAAGGCGGTACATCTGGGCGATCGGCTCATTCAAAAGCCGATCAGGCCTGTCTGATGGTTTTGCCGCCAGCGCCACGTTGAAAAGCGACGCCATCAAATAGGGGGCAGCGGGCAAGCGGTTGGTTTGCCGCCGACCGCTCGCCCCGAACTGCAATTGCGTCAGGGCTGACCCGTAACGATCAAGTTGCGTCTTTGAGCCGGCTGCTTCGCTCAAATCTCTCAATCCAAGCGATGTTCTTTCGGCCATCTTGGCCAACGCAGCCACATCAGCCTTGCGCGAAAATTTCAGCTGGACCTGAATTGCTTTGGGGTCAGGCCATGGGCAATCCTTCAAGAAATCCTGCCTGAGTGTAGCGGGTCCGATTACCTTGAAATCAGTACAGCGATAACGGATGTTGCGGCCCTTACGATCACCCTGCTTCCAGGGTTCTTCCAAGGGATAGAGCTCAACACTGCGGCGTGTGTCCTTCGGCAGGCGGGCACCGGAAATATGGCGGACCGCCGCAGCACCTTCACAAATGACAACACCATTCCAGGCATTGTCTTCCCACTCGCCGGGTCCCAATGCTGCCCAAGGCGCCTTGCGCGAAATCTCGCGGTTGGCCCATTCCAGATAGCCTTGCCAGTCAGTCAACCGATCCTGGAGCTCTTCCTCCAGCATGTCTGGTAGAGCTAGCGCTTGCTCCAGGATCTCATCAAGTGCAGGTGTCGCTGCTGGCAACGAGCGTCGCGATGTATAGCGCAAAAAAGAAGCGACTGCCTCAAATGGGCGCGGCGCGCAATCCGGAACTACCGCAGCGTCCAGAACTAGAAGCGTCGTGTTGTCCGGCGTATTTCTGGAACCGTAATCGAGCCGGCAAAGCAGGCAAACCGACATTGCCTCAGGCAAGCAGCTTTGCAGTTGCGGCAGCACTTCTGCAGGTCGAACCAGAACAAGCAGTTGGTCATCCTTCTTTGACACCAAGGAGACGAAAAACGGCCGTTCCTCCTCGTCATCGCCAAAGACAATGTTGCAGAAACGGTCGATGAATTCGGGGCGCTCGGCTTCACTTGGCTCCACTTCGTCACGAATGGCTGCAAAGACCGTCGCAAGTCTTTCATCATCCTTGCTCACATAGCCTGTTTGCTCGCGTCGCTGGAGCAAGACCGGCAAGGTCGCAAGAGAGGACAAGGCCTCGCCGCGCCGACGATAGGTCGCTCGGGCAACAGCAGTCTCAAGTTGAGGAACCTCCTGCTCCCGGAACGTGCCAGTCTTCGGGTCATGAACCATTCCCGCCTTTTGCGCACGATCCTGAAGCCGGCGACGCAAACGAGCTTGGGCGCGCTGGAGAGGTTCGAGATGCGCTCTCGCCCGACCATCGCAATCAGCAAGTGCGGTTTCCAGCCTTGCACGTCGCCCGTCGATCATACTCAAAAGGCGCGCTCGGCTCTGTTCTGCGCGTTGCAGGCGCCCGGCCGCCTCGTCTATCTCTTTTTCGTTTTCGTCGAGGGCAGTTTGTGCGTGACAGAGCATGTTATCCAAGCGAGCCGTCACATGCCGCTGATGCTCGACCTCAAATTCCTTTCGGTATTTCGAAAGCTCAGATTCGTGCGCTTCCAGCTCGGATTTGATTTCATGGACCATCCGCTCGATGTTCGCGAGCTTGTTTGAGAGATCACTCAAATTCGTTTTGGTTTCGTCGATCAGCTTTCCGCGCAGAGATTCCGGCAGAGCCTCAAGCTCTGTCTCGTAAGTCGCCCGCAGGTCTGCCAACTCTTTCCTGATACGCTCTACATCCGCGCTTGCAGTGTCCAGTTCCTGCCGTCGGGTGTCGATGTCCTTTCGAATGGAAGCTTCACTACGCCAGACCAAGTTCCGCGGATCGAGATTTCGTGCGATCCGCCCGATCCGCCCAGCCAAGGCCATTTGCGAGGTCCGTGCACGAGCGGCCTCCATCTCGCCGTTCAGCCGATTCAAATCGACTTCCGCAGTCAAAACATCGCTTTCACGCGTCCTCAATAGATCCACGTTTTCTTCTGATTCCGCCTGAAATTCCGCTTCGAGATCTGTCTCGCGCTTTCTCAGAGCGTCATGAAATGCCGGTGGAGTCCCCCCTCCCAGCAAGAGAAACAATTGCTGCTCGGCAGCGTTTTTCGCTTCCGTCAGGACCTGTGTCTCTTGTGACGTCTCGTCATGTCGTTTCCGTAAATCCTCGATCTGCGTCTCGGCTCGCGCAATCTCCTGCTTCAGACCTGACAGCGCATCGTCGGCAAATTCCTTCGCTTTCGCATTTTCTGTCTTCGACCACCTCCCCTCGCGCGCCCTTGAAATCAAGTCTTGGCACTTTTCCCGGTTGCCCTCGAAGCTCCTTAGCTCCGCCGCGACGTGGTCACAGGTGGTGTTGGCTTTGACCAGGCAGGCTTGAAGTTTCAAGAGCCGCAAATCGGCGGCGTCTTTGGCCTTTGACTTCAATCGTTCGGCATCTTGTCGAGCCTGCTCCAGGCGCTTGTTAAGAGATTCGAGTTCTCGTGCATCCTCTCGGAAAATCTTCCGCAGATGATCAACAAGGAGGATTTCGATGCCATCAGGGAGAAATTGTGGATTAGTTCCTCTGGTGGTGAAATCCAATGTTCGCTCCCGCGTTGCCTCGGTCGTCGACCGCAGATAGAGCCTGCCAAAGAGGTAACTTGATGTAAATATGCCAAAATACCAATTGCGGAACAGGTTTTCGTCACGGTTTTCGCCGACAGCCAACCACGGGCGCCAACGCTGCGGCGCATGGCCCTGAAGAGTCGGGCGCGACGCCAGAGTGATCGAACGTGGCCGGATTATCCTTCGCGATGAAGGGGAGGCGGTTCGGTGCGTGTCTCGAAACCATCGCTGCAGCTATCGAGGATATTTGCGGCGCAGTTGCAGCGGTAGGCAAACCGTCGCTTGCGCTTGCACCAAGCCTAGCATTGCTCCTCGCACGACCGACGGCAAATGGCTCTTCTGCCCCATCGCTGCGGTGCTCTCGTAAGATGACTTCGGCGCTCTCGCTCAGAGGGTTGGGCGAAAGCTTCCACCTTGGCGCGGGCCTCCGCCTTCTGACGATCCTCGAATGTGGAGATCGCCTTGGCGACGTCCGCCTGAATTTTCGTCAGCTCGCCGAGCGACAGTGCCTCGAGATCGTAATAAGCCATTGATGCGTGCCGGGTCCTAGATGTTCCGGTATCGCTAGCATGTCGCGGCAGGGCCCTGCATTTCCTAGCAGGCAAGGGCAGTGCGACGAGAGCTGGTGATAGCCACTTTGGCCGCTGGTGGGATGCTGGGCTTTGGGTCAAACAGTCCGATTGGCAAGGGGACATGGTCTGGCATAGGCTCCCCGCATCTCTCTGTCTCCTGGGCCATCCCTTCGACTGACAATCCCCTAATCCCGTTCGGTCTCCTGCGCGCAACCCCGCGTCAGTCCGGGCCGTGCTGGCCGCCTTTGGCGTCCTGCCCGCTCCACCCCGGTTCTCTGGGGGTGTCCGGTGTCCATGCTGTCCACCGTGCACGCGTCGCCCGACGGGCTTTTTCAGGGTCTTGTCGAAGGGACGGTCCTGAAGACAGGAAACACAGGAGCTTATCATGCAGAACATCGTCATCCTCGCCGGCAACATCGGTCAGACCCCCGAAGTCCGCACCACCCAGAGCGGCACCAAGATCACCAACTTCAGCCTCGCCACCTCGCGTCCCCGCCTCTCGGAAGGCCGTGTGATGCGCGACGAGAACGGCTACCGGGTCATGGACACCGAATGGCACCGCATCACCTGCTTCAACGGTCTCGGCAAGACGGTCGCCGAGCATTGCGAAAAGGGGATGAAGGTCCTCGTCCACGGCCGCATCCACTAGGGTCAGGATTCATAACCAATAGATGACTAGAGCCGCGAGAGCGATGGCGGAGAGGAACACCTTGGGACAGCGATCGTAGCGTGTCGCCACCCGCCGCCAGTCCTTGAGCCTGCCGAACATGATCTCGATGCGGTTGCGCCGCTTGTATCTGCGCTTGTCCCTTGCCCGGCAGGGCATTGCAAAGCAATGTCCCGAGAGGGGTACTTGACCGGTGTC
>NZ_JAHKQA010000033.1 GCF_018860705.1 Citreicella sp. C3M06 | reverse complement strand
CGACGTCAAAATTTCGAACCGCCGGGCGATCTCCCGCTCCGCCCGGACGAGGACCAGCAGTGCGGCATCGAGAGCCTTAGCTTGACGCTTGCACAGCTCAATCCGCTCGTCGATCTGATCCCTGACCAGGCCGAGCGACGCCTGCGACCTTCGGCTTTCTAGGGCGAGGCGCTCCTGAACCATCTGCCGCCGTGCAACGGTCATTTCCGTGATCCGTGCCACCACATTGGACGGCGGTTCGGTCTGAGCCGGCTCCATGACGACAGCGAACCGGGCAAGAACCTCTGCGTCGATCTCGTCGGTCTTGGCAAGACGGCCAAGGACATCCGCAAAACGCCGGGATCGGTATGGATTGATGATCGCGACTAGAACACCAGCAGCGTGTGCAGACAGACATGCGCCGCACGATGGTATCGCCCCGTCGCCTCCATCACCACCAGCTTGGCCGATACCGCCAAGCACCGTGTTCGGAGCTTGTGGATTCTGGCTGTATCATTCTCGACCCGCAGCCGCTGCCCGTCAGGGTGCAGGAACACGTCGAGCCAATTCTTGCTGACATCAATACCGACCACGACGGCGGCCGGACTGCTCCTGCCAGGCGGTGCCTTTCCTCTCATGCGGGACATCAAGGACTCCCCTTCATCTGGTCAGGACCAAAACCTATAAAGGGGACCGACCCAGCTTTCCCACGGCCCTGAAAAGCCCAGGGGAACTACGGCCCGATCCCCACCCAGACATCCCACATTGCAGGCGCTCCGGGGAGACGTTCCGCGAACGGTGACGTCCTACTGGGAAAAATAAGAGGGGAGGTCCGTTCACACCCTGATGTGTGCAGCAGAGCCGCTTGGCTGCTTCGGGCTCAGCTGCGCGGTGCTAGTGGCCGGAGACGACATGCTCAAGGGCATGGCGGCGCTGATGATCGGGCTTCTGATTGCCAGCGTGGGCATGGATTACACCACCGGCTATCCGCGTTTTACCTTCGGATCCTGGGCGCTTCACGAGGGCATTTCCTTCATCCCGGCGCTGATTGGTATGTTCGCGCTGCCCGAAATCCTGCGGTTGCTGTCGCAGAAGGACTGCGCGCGCAGGCTGCCCGACGTCGCGCCCGGGTCTGCGATCTCGAAGATCGCGGCGGCTGGCCGGCGCCACTGGTGGCCTGCGCGGCGCGCATCGGTGATGACATGTCCGGTCTGCTGGTGATGCTGGGGCTTGGCGCGCTGGCGGCGATCATGAGTGCCGCTGGAATGCCGCTGGCGCCGGTGGTTCTGGGCATCGTCATGGGCAAGATCGTCGAACAGACGCTGATGCAATCGCTGATCAGCACACAGGGCGATCTTCTGGCCTTTTTCGACCGCCCCGCGTCGATGGTGCTGGGCTGCCTGACACTGGCGCTGTGGGGAGGCGTGCTGATCAAGGCGGCGCTGCGATTGTGGGTGAGGGCGGCGCCGCGTCAGGCGCAGTGATCCGCTGCCCGGGGGATGTGTGCTGCCTTTGACAGAGCGCAGCGGGCAGGCGCCTTGGCGATACGCATGGCATTGCCCCTGATGCAAAGGGCGCGGCGGTTCTGGCGGAATACACTGGCCAAAGCGCCGTGCCTGGCTAGGATGAAGGTCATGAAATCAACCTCGACCCCCTCGCCCCTCCCTTGGCCTTTGCCGCGCGCCATGCCGGGCTGGCTCCCCGGCGGCGGTCAGGACATTGAAGCAGCGGGTTTTTCCAGCGGTGCGGCACTCATGCTGCTGCATCTTACCTTGCAGGTCAAGGCTTTGCCCGACGCGCTCTTGCGCGAACGCCTGTCCCTGCGCGCGGCGCAGCTTGGGGCCGCGATGACGGGCCGCCGGGAACAGGCAGCAGAGATTCGCGACGAAATCATGCTGCTCAGGCCTGGAGATACGCCCGGCCCGGCAGGCGCGCTTTTGCTGGACTGGCGCCGGGCCACGTCTCGCCCCGTCAGGCTGATGACGCGCGCCAAGCTGCCAACGGATCAGGCCGCGCGCGACGCCACACCGGTGGCCCGGGCTGCCCAGGTGCTCGAGGCGGCGATCGCCGAGGCGCCCAAAGCCGAGACCGCCGCATTGATCCGGGCAGATGCCGAGCTGGCGCGCGCCATGGGCTGGCAGCATGTGGTGCCGATCCTGGGGGCCAGCCTCTCTGGGCGGGCCCTGCGCCAGAGCGGCGCTGATCTTTTGCTGCGCTGCCATATGGCGGTTCGCCAAGGGGCGGGCGAAGCGTACCGGCAGGCGCAGGAGCTCACCCGCGCCGCCCAGGCTCTGCGCGCTGTGGCGCCCAAATTGCGCTCCCGGGCCTCGGCTCAGGCGGTCGAGATATTCCTGTCGCGCGATGCGGTCTCGCCCGGCGGAACGCTCTCGGGCCTGATGAGCGATCGCGCCGCAAGGCGGTTCTGTGACCGTCTCGTCGAGCTTGGCGTTGCGCGCGAGCTGACTGGCCGCAGCACTTTCCGACTCTACGGGATCTGAGCATGCCGAAATCCACAACCGCAGCGTTTGACCGCAATCTCGATGCGCTGCCCGAGGCCTTGCGCTGGCGGGAATGGATGCGCCGGATCGAGGCGGTGCTCTTTGCCTCGGCATCGCCGGTGCCGCGCGCCGATCTGGCGCGGGTTGTGGGGCAGGGGGTCGCGGTGGATCTGCTGATCGACGATCTTGCCGCCGAACTCGAAGGGCGACCCTACGAGTTGGCGCGCGTCGCAGATGGCTGGATGTTGCGCACCCGTCCTGCCTATGCCGCGGTGATCCGCGAGGCGGCTGATGTGGGCGCTCAGGAGACTGACCTGCGCACGTTCGATCTCGCGGTGCTCGCGGCCATCGCCTACCATCAGCCGGTGACCCGGGACGGGCTGAGGGAGATCTTCGGCAAGGAGGTCAGCCGTGATCTGATCGGCCGGCTGCACGACCGGGGGCTGATCGGCACCGGGCCGCGCAGCCCCCAACGCGGCGCGCCCTACACCTATGTCACGACCGACAAATTCCTGGTGAGCTTCGATCTGGAGACCTTGCGCGATCTGCCGGATATGGAGCAGTTGCAGGATGCCGGTCTGACCGGCGGCGCAGGGGGGGCATGAAACCCGCCTACGGCGCGGTGCTGCGAGCAACGCCAGAGGCATGGTCGCGCAAGGGGCCTGCCGCCGCGCCGGGCCGCGTTGCACGGTCGCGCGATCCTTTGCGGCGCGGCGGGGCATTTACCAATTGCGCGTTCAGCGCATAGACCGGCACAAACCGCGTGCATGCGCCTCATATCGCAGGAGCCTCCATTGTCCGATCTCTTCGACGCCGCGCCCGTGCAGGGCCATGTCCCGCTTGCCGCCGCTCTGCGGCCGCAGACGCTGGAGGATGTGATCGGGCAGGGGGCCATCACCGGGCAGGGCACTATCTTGCGCCGACGGATCAGCGCTGGCGCCCTTGGGAGCCTGATCCTCTATGGTCCTCCGGGTGTCGGCAAGACCACCATCGCGCGCGCGGTGGGCAACATGCTTGGCAAGGAGTTCCGCCCCCTGCATGCGACCCGCGACGGGGTGAAGGAATTGCGCAAGATCGCCGACGAGGCGCGGATTCGCCCGCTGCTGATCTTCGTCGACGAGGTGCACCGGTTTTCGGCCACCCAGGCCGATGACCTGCTGTCGATCTGCGAAGAGGGCACGGCGGATTTTGTCGGCGCCACCACGGGCAACCCCTATCACGCCCTGCCGCCGGCGCTTGTCTCGCGCTCGACGATCCTCAAGCTAGAGCCGATGTCGATCGATGACATGGAGGAGGTGGTGCGGCGCGGCCTTGCCCATCTGCGCAAACAGGGCAGCGATGTCGAGATGTCCGATGCGCATATTCGCCTTGTTGCGGGGCGTTCGGGGGGCGATGCGCGGCGCGCGCTGACAACGCTTGAAAGCCTGTGCCTGGGCCACCCCGGCGGCCGGGTGACGATCACCGAAGCCATGCTCGAGGAAGCCTATGCGTCTGCCGCGGTCAACCATGACCGCTCAGGGGATCAGCACTATGATGTGGTTTCGAGCTTCGTCAAAAGCATGCGCGGCTCGGATGCGGATGCCACGCTCTACTGGCTGGCGCGGCTGATCCACGCCGGGGAGGATCCGCGCTACATCGCGCGCCGCATCATGGTCCACGCCTCCGAAGACGTCGGCCTTGCGGACAACAGCGCTTTGCAGACTGCGGTTGCGGCCTCCACGGCAGTGGAGCGGATCGGCTACCCCGAGGCAAGGATCATCCTGGCCCATGCGGCGCTGCACGTGGCGCGCGCGCCAAAGTCCAACTCGGCTTGCCGCGGGATCGGCGCCGCCCTGGAGCTGGTCGAGGGCTCCGCACCGGTGGTGGTGCCAAAGCATTTGCGCGACACCCATTACGCCGGTGCGGCGAAGCTCGGCCATGAAGGCTACCGCTTCCCGCATGACGACCCGCGGGGCTGGGTCGAGCAGGACTATGTGCCAGGTCTGCGTCCGGGCAGCCTGTACCAGAGCGACGCGCGCGGCAGCGCCAGCTTTGAGGCCCGGGCCGACCGGTTCTGGGAAGACCTCACCGGGCGCCGCGTGGCGAAGACATTTCCCTGAAGGCTTTGGGCGACAGCCCGCAAGCCGCAACGCTGCCGTCTGGGCCAATCCCGTTCCGCCGGATCTGGCGGCCTGTCGCGATGATCCGGCAGAATTTGCCTATGGCCACATGGATTGCGCTGCAGCTGTCGGCCCGGACCAAGGCGAGATGACCGGGGCCTGTTGATAGGTTCTATCGCACAAATCGGGTTAAGGACGTTCTTCCCCTCACCCCAGACGGATTGAGCCTACGGGCACAGTGACGGGTATGCCAAGCGCAGTGTCGCAGTTCAGCACAGAGGTGGTCCCGGTTTTTCGACCAGTTTGCCGCCGGGCTAAGCTGTAGCATGGGTATCATGTCAGGCGCCGCTTTCAGGTTTCGGGGCTCGGCTACCATAAGCCTCGTCCGGCGTCAGCGGCCCGTGCGATGAGTGCGGGCGTTTTCGTTGTCGTAGGTAATCCAGGCGCCGATCCCATCGCGGGCTTCAGAGCCGGTTTCGAAGGCGTTCAGATAGACGCATTCGTCTTTCAGGGACCGCCACAAGCGCTCGATCATCCGATTATCGATCCAGCGCCCGCGCCCGTCCATCCATTGCCCGGCAGGCGATTGCGAAGCAATCTGCCGAGAGGGGAGATCTTCACCTTGGCGTCGTACAGCACGTCAGTGAAGTCGGTGCTGGTGAACTGCGGGCCTTGATCGGAGTTGAATATCTCTGGCGGGCCGTATCTGGCCAGCGCCTCCTTCAGCGCCTCGACACGGAACCCGGCATCCATCGAATTCGACAGCCGCCAACTCAGAACCTTCCGGCTGTGCCAGTCCATGACCGCCACGAGGTACAGGAAGCCCCGGCGCATCGGGATATAGCTGATGTCCGGGCACCAGACCTGATTGGGTCGGGTGATGGCCAAGCCTTTGAGAAGGTATGGGTAAACCTTGTGCTCAGGGTGTTTCTTGCTCGTCTTCTGCTCTTGGTAAATCGGCACCAGACGCATGAGCCTCATCAGCCGCCGCACCCGATGGCGCCCGCATTTGTGCCCCTCTCGCTGCATGTGGCGGGCCATCTGACGCGAGCCGTACCGTCGCCCATTAGACTTGAACCAATGGCGCCTCAATGGGCAACCGTTTCCAAGAACTGCCGGTCGATGACTTTCATGAACGCCAGGTTCTCGGCGCTTTCCCCGCGCGGGTGAGAGTAGAGGCTGGACCGTGCCAGCGACAGCAGGCTGCACTGCCGCCGAACGCTGAGATCGGGATGGTCCTGCTTCACCGTTTTCTGCCTCCAGTGCCGGGGATGAGACTGGAGGCTTCCGATAAAAAATCCCGTTCCAGGGCCAGCTAGCCGATCTTGGCGTGCGGCTTCTCGACATCCTTCTCGGAAATCGCCGGCTCGGCCGATGCGGCACCGCCAAACGCCGATGCCATGTTCTCGATCGCCGTTCTCTTCCAACCGCTGATCATTGTGGGGTGGACGCCGTACTTCTTGGCCAGCTCCGCCGTTGTCAGCTCCTCGCGGATGGCCTCCAACGCCACCTTCGCCTTGAACTCGGCCGAATAGCGTTTCCGCTTCGTCATCTGGGTCGTTCCTTCGTCAGTCGCTACAGCTTAGGGTCAGGATTCATAACCAATAGATGACTAGAGCCGCGAGAGCGATGGCGGAGAGGAACACCTTGGGACAGCGATCGTAGCGTGTCGCCACCCGCCGCCAGTCCTTGAGCCTGCCGAACATGATCTCGATGCGGTTGCGCCGCTTGTATCTGCGCTTGTCCCTTGCCCGGCAGGGCATTGCAAAGCAATGTCCCGAGAGGGGTACTTGACCGGTGTC
>NZ_JAHKQA010000037.1 GCF_018860705.1 Citreicella sp. C3M06 | reverse complement strand
GCTATCACCGCCGTCATGCGGAAGCTGCTCATATTGGCCAACGCGCTGCTCACCGAGGATCGAACCTGGTCGCCGACGCCGCCGTAAAACCCAGTAGCTGCCATTCGCGGGAACTTTAGTCTTGTTTTCCAAGACAGATGCTTTCCCCAGACGCACTTATCCGACGAGCTCGGTGCCAGGTATGCCGAGCGCGGTGTAGCCGTTCAGCACGGCGATACGGACTTGGATCTCCGCGACTTGGCGGTCGAAGTCTCGCGCCATGAGGCGCTGCCCCAGAAGCTTTACACAGTGCATCTTCGTCTCGACGCGGCTCCGGCGGTGGTATCCGTTCCATCCACTGCCCAGCAGGGCATCGCGCAGCGATGGCCCGAGAGGGGTCGCCAGAGCGCGCGACCTAGGTATTTCGCCGCGCGCAGGGCCTCGTTTCGCGCCACGGCTCCCGCGGTGATGGTCTTCCAGGGCTTCGCGTTCTTGCGGGGGCGGGATGACGGCATGGGCACCGCGGTCAGCGATGGCGTCGTGGCATTTACGTGTATCGTAAGCACCGTCGGCGGTGACGCTGCCGATCCGCTCGTCCGCCGGGATCTGACCGAGCAGGTCGGGTAGCACAGGGGCATCACCGATGTGGCTCCCGGTGATCTCAACGGCCCGAACCTCCAGCGTTTCCTCGTCGATCCCGAGGTGGATCTTGCGCCAGACGCGACGTTTCGGGCCACCCATTGCCCGCCAGCACATGCTTGCATGTGTGAGAGGGATGCTTGCGGGCGTGCCACTCGCCTTCGCCCTCGACCTTGATGCCGGTGCTGTCCACTGCCCGGCAGGGCATCACGCAGTGATGTCCCGAGAGGGGATCAGCAGGTGCAGCGGCCCCTTGGAGCCGCGATACGGGATGTTCACAGCCTAGGCCTTCTGACGACGTGACAGGGTGCTGAAATCAGGCACCTGCCAGTTCAGACCGACGAAGCGCAACAGGCTTTCGACAAAGCCGGTCGTCTGTCTGAGCGCCATCCCGAAGAGCACTTTCATCGTCAGGCAGGTTTGAATGGCGTTCGTCGGGAAAATAGCGCCCCACGCTATTTTCTGATGCTCCTTACCGCTGAAGGTCTGCTGACGGCCACGCCTGCCTGTCGGCACGGCATCCCTGCTCATCTCGGGGTCAAACCAACCTCTCACACATGCA
>NZ_JAHKQA010000049.1 GCF_018860705.1 Citreicella sp. C3M06 | reverse complement strand
GCCGGGACTAAACACCTAGGCGAGCTGAACACCAAACAGCGCGGGCTGGTCAAGGCGATCATGATGGAATCCACGAACGGTGAAATCGACGAGGGCTGGGACGAGATGATCCAGACACTCAACGCCGATGACTACATCAACACCGTCAGCACCGACTACAAGGCTGGCTATTCCTCTTTCAACACAAAGTTCGCCTTCCTGGGCACGCCCGGGCCGACCGGCATATGGGAGCTCTATTATGGCGGGCACCACATGGCCTTTGCTAATACCTATGTCGACGGGGAGTTGGCCGGGGCCACGCCGTCCTTCCGGGGCGTCGAACCTTTCCCCTATTTCGAAATGAACGGCCGGGTGAACCAGCCCCTGACGCAGGAACGTGACGCCTTTGCTACGCTGCTCAGCGCACTGTCGAAGGATCAACGCGCAGTTGCCGAACTGGAAGGAACCTACCGCGACATCCTCGCCGGGCCGCAGGCCGATGACGCGATCCCGGATAACTTCGAGGGCCTGCCGGTCTCCGAATTGGGCGAGGATCAGACCGCCCTGCTTCTTGCCGCGATTGAGACCTATGTCGGTGATATTTCCGACACCGAGGCCGCAGCCTACATGGAAAGATACACATCCGAATTGCCCGAGACTTATCTCGGTTATTCCGGCACGCCGCAACTGAGCGCGGAGGATGATTACGTCCGGGTGCATGGGCCGTCGCTCTGGATCGAGTTCTCGCTTCAATCGAACAAGTCCACTGACAAGGTAGGGAACCATCCGCATTCAGTCTGGCGCGATCTGGCGGACGATTACGGCGGACAGAAAGAGTGATCTGGCGGTCCGGCCTGCTCGCGCTTGTGGTATTTATCGGCAGTATCGGGGCTGTTCTGGCACATGCCTTGCCCGGCAGCGTTCTTCTGTTGCGCCAGCAAGGATCCGCATTGCAGTTGACGATCCAATTCCCATTGGACGATCTGATTGTCGCGGCGCCGGAACTCTCTGCGTTGGAGGCGGTAGCGGCAGGCCAGCCGTGGTCGCAGGAACTGACCACGGCCTTGGCGCGCTATCTCGAGCGTCATCTTCTCGTGACAGAAGAGGCTGTGAACCGCCCCGGT
>NZ_JAHKQA010000060.1:1563-3722 GCF_018860705.1 Citreicella sp. C3M06 | reverse complement strand
GGTCACCCGTTCGAGCTGCGCGCAAACCCTAATCCGGGACGTCCAGCCATCGTTTGTCACTCTTCCCAACCTTCGCGCCAATGTGAGATGGCACCGCGTCAACGATACCCGACGCGCGCTTGAGCAGGCGAAAGCGGCTGTGGTCGCATGCGTGTATCGCGTCGTCTTTTCAATCAGAAGATTGCCCGCCCCCTCTGATGGGGAGCGGGCGGATTTCTGAGACGTTACACGCCGGGCATTGCCATCTTGCGGCTAACATGACCGGAAGGTTCGTGCAGTTCGTCCGCGACGCATTGGAACCCGTAGCGCTCATAAAAAGGCCGACCGATCATGTTGTCGCGGAAAACCTCGACGGTCAGAGGGCCCTTGAGTGTGACCGCATGATCCACCAATGCACGGCCATGGCCCCGACCGTGCAATGCTGGATCGAGAAACAAGCCGCCGATCTCATTGCCAATCAGCGCGATGAAGCCGGCGACCCTGCCGTCCACCTCCAAGACGTGGGTTTCCGCGTTCGGCAGATAGATGTCGCGCATGGCCTGATGCACCTCGGCAACGAAGTCCGCGGCCAGAAACGGATGGGCCAGCGCGTTTGCGCGTTGCCAGACACCGATTACCGCTTCGATGTCCTCCGCCTGATAGGGACGGATGGTTCGGATTGTATCATTCATTGTCAGTGATCCTTTCAGCGTTGGTTGAGTTGCGCGCGCACGGAGGTGACTCCCAAGCGCGTCACCCGGTAGGGGTGTCCGTTTTGTGAACGGATGAAGCGGCGCCGTCTCAGGCGCTGGAACAGGTCGAGCGTGCAGTCCGTCAGGACGTGCCCTTCGCGTGTGTAACAGGTGATGTCGCGTATCTTGCCGTTGTCGCACCGTTCATGGTGAATGGCTCCACCACGGGCGAGTTCGTGCAAAACACGCTGTTCGTGCCTTGATATATTCAACGG
Source organism: Citreicella sp. C3M06 (assembly GCF_018860705.1). Taxonomy (GTDB): domain Bacteria; phylum Pseudomonadota; class Alphaproteobacteria; order Rhodobacterales; family Rhodobacteraceae; genus Salipiger. Next base: position 2,776 of record NZ_JAHKQA010000060.1, on the reverse strand, counting down.
ATTTTCTCGATTTCATGAGAGCATAGAAACGGGATCACTCAACATCGCGCGTGAGTGTCCTTGTCGTGTCAGTTGTTCCCGAAGCTTGCAGGCTTGTGAAGCTCAGGAACGGGCGTTGGCCCGGGGCTCTTGCATAAAATCTCCATGGCATGACGCCATTCGCGTCAGGCTGATCGGCAGATACCGTTCACGCGCGAACCACTCAAGGTGCTGTTTCAGGCCGGGGGGTCCGTGCGGCGCGTTTGTCACACTTTGACCAAAGCGGAGCCCCTTCTGCCGCGGAGCGTGGGTCTGCTTCTGTTGACAGCTTTCCTGTGCGGGCGTAATCGCGCCGATGGCCGCAGAAGGTGCTTTATGCGCAGAGGTTGAGTTGCAATTTTTCGAAACACGTCGTCCGAGTTCTCTTGGACGATGCCCTCTGCTGCGCATACGCACCCTATCCGGACGTTTACCATGACCCAAAGACCCATCGAAATCCGCCCCTACCAAGCGGACGACAATGCCGCGCTGAGTGACATCTGGCTCGCAGCGTCCCGCATCGCACATGCCTTTCTGGGCGAAGAAAAATTGCTCGAGCACCGCGCGCTGGTGTCAGAGTTTTACCTACCGCAGGCCGAGACCTGGGTGGCCTGCCTTGACGGTCGGCCTATCGGCTTCATTGGGTTGATCGATACCACCATCGGCGGAATCTTCGTTTCACCCGAACGCCAAGGGATGGGCGTCGGACAGGCGCTGATTGCGCACGGAATGTCCCTCAAGCCTCGGCTCACGCTCGAGGTTTATGCCCTGAATGAAAGAACCCGGGCTTTCTACGAGAAGCTCGGCTTCATCGAGATCTGTCGTCGCCCTGTCGATGACGAAGGCCTGCCATTCGAACAAATCTCAATGGCGCTCTCTAAATGAGCGGTCCGGGGCTGCCCTCGCAATATGCCCCGGACCTTCGCGCAAATCGTTGAGAAGGGCAGAACTCGGCAATTCCCACGTGCCACCACGGGCCTCGCATAAAGACAGCACGTGCCGCGAGGGGCAGGAAGGTCCGCATTGCTGACCTTGGCCTTCCAGCTCGCGCTGCGCGATGCCATGGATGACCCGTTCGGGCCGGAAGTATTTTCCGGAACCTCTCCGCCGGATGGATGATTGGAGCCGCCTTGCCTCTCCCGATTGGCCGGGCATCAAGCACAGGTCAGGGACGACTACGGAACCTTGTCCCAGA
>NZ_JAHKQA010000060.1:0-1462 GCF_018860705.1 Citreicella sp. C3M06 | reverse complement strand
CGATCATCGCGCGCCACAGCAGGACGGCCTGCAGCGGGTGCTGCGTCAAAAGCGCTTCGGCCAAGGGGGTCAGCACTTCGTAATCGTCGCCGTCGATTTCGGCGTGGCGGGCATCGATCAGCTGCGCAGCCAGCGCCAGATCCCCGCTTGCAAGGCAGAAGGCCAGCGCCGCGTCCACCGGTTTGAAACTCCGCACCACCTCGCGCGCGGCATCCTGTGCCTCGATGTCCTCGAAGTCCGGCAGGCGTTTGAGATGCTGGCGCAGGGCGTCCGGGCAGAGGCAGGTCTCGAAGCGCTGCCAGAGCGCCGCGCGCAGTTCGTCCTCGCGACCAAGCGCGGCGAGGCAGGCAAAATGCACCTCATCCATCTCGCGCGGGTCCAACCAGTCGCTGTCATAGGCGTCGATGGCGGTGCGGATCAGGGTCAGCGCGTCCGCGGCGCGCCCCGCCTCGAGCAGGCGCGTCGCCGCCGCGGGGGCGATGGTGTGGTAGGTCAGCTGGTCGGGCGTGTATTTCGCCAGCCATGCGTCGACGTCGCCCTGCTGGTCGGCCACGTCCTGCAGGATGATGTCCAACGTGCGGTTCCGGCTCTCCAAGGCGCGGGCCTCACGGGCGGACGGGTCGGAAAGGTAGGTGTAGAATGCCAGGTCCGCCTCGGTCAGGGGCGCCTGACGTGCGGTCTCGGCCCGAGCTTTCAGCGCGGCGAGGCCGGTCTCTCCCAATGCCGGAGCAAGCGCCTCGATGGCGCGGTCGAAGGCGCCGTAGCCGTCTGTCGACATGGCCTCGAAAATGTCGTCCGCCAGCGCCTCGGAGTTCTGCGCCAGCTTTGGCGCGATGCGCCCGATGGTGGCCATCGCCTCGCGCATCGCATCACCGATGGTGCCCCAGCTGTCATCGCTGCGCTCATGAATGCCTTCGGCGAGGTGCAGCTGCGTCCAGAGCAGGTCAAAGGCCTGGTCCGGGGCCTCTGGGGCGATGCGGGTCTCGATCTGCCGGGTGAGGTCGTGCAGCTCCTGCCCCAGCGTCTTCTGGGCCTTGCGCGCAATGAAGCTGCGCCCCCGCCGGATCGACGCGAAGCGCTTGCGCACATCCGCCGCGATGGCCTCTGGCCCCTGCTCCGCGCTCAGGGCCATGCGCACCCGGCGCTGGCGCGCGGCATCGCCCTTGACCGCTTCGAGAAGCAGCTCGGCCAGTGCATCAGGCCCCAACGCCGCCAAGTTCGCCTTGTTCAGAGCCTTGCCGGCCATGCATGTCTCTCCTCGATCCGGACCATTGGTCTGTCTTGTTTTGATCGGGCGAAAGTATTGCGGCTCGGGGCGGTGAGGACAAGGATGGCCATTCTTCGTATCCGCTCCGGGCTCACGTTGCCGAACCGGATCGCGGCATAAGCGGTTGCAACCGGCGTCGCCTCGACCGGGCGGCGGGGGGCTATATACGCCAAGGGGCGCCCCGGTCAGGGCGCC
>NZ_JAHKQA010000074.1 GCF_018860705.1 Citreicella sp. C3M06 | reverse complement strand
TCCTGACCCTAGGACGATGCCCTTGTGCTCCGCCCATTCCATGCACTGCCCGGCAGGGTATTCCGCAGGAATATCCCGAGAGGGAGGGTGCCGCTGATGTATTCCGGGCCGTTGTCGACCCTGATTGTCTTTGGTGCGCCACGCCATTCGCTGATCTGGTTCTACGCCCGGACCACGCGCTCGGCAGGCAGCGAGAAGTCGACCTCGATTCCCAGGCCCTCGCGGTTGAAATCGTCCAGCACGTTCAGCAGCCAGAACTGACGACCGTCCACTGCCCGGCAGGGCATTGCGCAGCAATGGCCCGAGCCTGTCAGCCATGAAATCCATGGACCAGACCTCATTCGCAGCTTCCGGAACCGCCAGCGTGTCAGGCTTCTCCCGTTTCAGCCGCTTGCGCGGCTTGATTGTCACCCGGCAGGGCATTGCATCGCAATGTCCCGAGAGGGGCGCAGGTTCAGCTCCAGCTCGCGGTAGATCCGGTAGACCCGTTTGTGGTTCCAGCATTCGCCATTGTCTCTCGGACCAATGGCGCGACAACGGCTCATCCTTGGACATTGCGCAGGTACAGAAAGCACAGGCCAAAGCCCCAGATCTTCTTTGCTTTTGTCAGCCCGAGCAGCAGGTCGGCGATCTGTCCGTTCTCGTCGTCCAGCTTGGGGCTGTACCGGTAACAGGTCTCGCTGACCTGGAAGGTCCGACAGGCCAGCGCGATGCTGACGCCCTTCATCGCCACCGCTTTCACGGCCAACTCTCGGCGCTGCCCCTCTCGGGCCATTGCGGCGCAATGCCCTGCTGGACAGTGGGTGGCCGTATCATTTTTTTCCGAGCGCCTCCTTCAGGAGGTCATTCTGCATGCTGACGTCTGCGTACATGCGCTTGAGGCGTCGGTTCTCCTCGGCCATCGCGTTCGCGGTGCGCTCGGACCGATGGCGCTTACCGCTCACTCTCGCTGATGAGGCTGGCGTCCATACCGCCATACTTCGCCCGCCATTTGTACAGCGTCGCACTACTCATACCGTGTTCCCGGCACAGCTCGACGGCAGGCACACCGCCCTCCATCTGGCGCAGCACGCCCCCTCTCGGGCCATTGCTGCGCAATGCCCTGCCGGGCAGTGCATGATCTGGGCCTCGCTAAAACGTGTCTTCTTCATCGGAATCTCCTCGTTCATCCTGCCGAGAAAATTCTA
>NZ_JAHKQA010000099.1 GCF_018860705.1 Citreicella sp. C3M06 | reverse complement strand
TCATTGTCCGTCCCTTCGTTTGATGTGATCCCCGAAAACGCCCCGTTCTAGCTTAGAGTTTTCCGGACGGAATCCTTGGCTGGTAGAGGAGCGGAAACGCATGAAGGCATCGAAATTCACGGAGGCGCAGAAGGCGTTCATTCTGAAGCAGGGCGAGCAAGGCACACCGGTCGCGGAGATATGCCGCAAGGCGGGGATAACTGCCCGGCAGGGTCATGCGCAGCATGATCCCGAGAGGGGGCCAAGCGATCGACTTCAACTGGAGTGCAGGCGGATAAAGAAAAGCGTGCAGTGAACGGTTTTCCCGCCAAACAAATATGGCGGCCTGCTGCCGGACGAGATGCGCCGGTTGAAGGCTTTGGAAGATGAGAACACACGGCTGAAGAGTTGGAGAAATCAGGGAACAGTCCGGGGGACTATTCTCCCCGAACAACCGTCGCTGACCTGACGCTTGACCGCGAGATGTTGCAGGACGTGATCCGGCGAAAGCTCTGAAGCCTGGCCGTTTTCGCGAGCTCGTCACCGGGATGTGCATCGACTGGGGCGGGTCGATCAGGAGGGCTTGTGGGGCCGTCCGTTTCGACACCTCCAGCTACCACTACAAGTCCCGGCGCACGGTTCAGGCTGCTGTCGAGATGCGGATCAGGGAGATTTGCGAGACGCGTGTCCGGTATGGCTACCGGCACATCCATGTTTTGCTCCGGCGAGAGGGTTGGACCATCAATATCAAGAAGACGCGTAGGATTTACAATGAGTTGGGTCTGCAGCTGCGGAATAAGCACCCGAAGCGGCGCGTGAAAGCCAAGCTGCGAAAGGACCGGGAAGAAGCCGCCGGACCGAACGATGTCTGGGCGATGGACTTCGTCCATGATCAGCTCGCCATGGGCAAAAAGTTGAGGATCCTGACAGTGATCGATACGCATTCGCGGTTCTGCCCGGTCGTAAATCCGCGGTTCAGCTACCGTGGCGAGAACGTGGTTCAAACGCTGGAAGAGGTCTGCGGCAAGATCGGCTATCCGAACACCATACGGGTCGACAACGGCAGCGAATTTATCTCCCGCGATCTGGACCTGTGGGCATATGCCAACGACGTCACGCTGGACTTCTCAAGGCCAGGCAAGCAGACGGACAATGGTTTCATCTTGCGTCGGGGCCAACAGTCCCCCGGACTGTTGCCTGATCCCTCCTCACCTTCAACAGCAAGCTCCGAGCAGAATGTCTGAACGCCCACTGGTTCATGAGCCTGACCGCCGCCCGTGAAAAGTTAGAAGATTGGCCCCTCTCGGCAGATTGCTTCGCAATCGCCTGCCGGGCAGTGGTAAACACTACAACGAAGACCGCCCCCACAGCGCGATCGGATACAACGCCCCGATCGCCATGCACTATCCCGATGGCGCCACCAGCCCGTCATCGTGAAAAGCCGGAAAAATCCAGCTTCCGGCGGTCCAGCGTTGGGGAGCAGTGCACACCAACCAACAGACCCTCGTTATGAATGAGGGACCCGCAGAGGGCAGGTCACATGCCGATCGGACCCCGCATGGCACATGTCTCTATTTGCGCTTGCAGCGAATGGCGACTTCGATTCCGATCCCGAAACGGCTATGGAACCGCGTATCCAAACACATGGGGCGTTTGAGCACACAGGAGGTGTATTTGCTCTGGAAACTTGCCGTTACGGTGGAGTCCGTTGACCGCGAGACGCTTCCGTCGCTGTTCTCGCGCATGGCAATCCTAAAGTGGAACCGACGTCTTCGGCTTCCCCCTCCGATCTCGGCATCACCTTCCGCCGTATCTTGGAGCAGTACGAAGAGGCCGTCGCGATTTTTGCAGAACGCGCAGGGCTGTCGGCCACGCAGCTCGCCGAGCTGCTCTCCTGGACAGATGAACGCATCGGAGACGTCCGGATGCGATTTCGCAAGGAAGTCTTCGTCTCGCGGGCTCTGCGAAATCCGATCATTCGGGGCTGTCCACACTGCATGCGTGAGCAGGCCGCTGATCAGCCCCATCCGTTGCGGCAAATTGCCTTGCGGGGCGACTGGCTTTGCAGAGGTGTTGATATTTGCCACCGTCACCACCATCCGCTGGTTCCCTTATGGTCCAGCGCGCGCCCCATCGAACGGGATGATATCGGAGCGAGATTGGCGGAAATCCTGCCAGACCTGCGAGCAGGATCATTCGATTGCGTGCGCATTGATCCTACCGACTATGACCTTTGGCTTGATAAGCGTCTCTCGCAGGGCACAGCTGCGGACGACACATGGCTGGCCTCACAGCCGGTGTTTCCGGCGATCACACTCTGCGAGTTCATCGGTGCAGCCTTGCTGCGCAAACGGGGCGAGGCACCGGACGATCGGCGCGCCAAGGCCACGGGCTTTGCCTTTGTCTCGCATGGCCCTGATGGGATCCGAGCGGCTTTGGACATCCTCATGCGGTCACAGGACGGCGGCCACATCGTGACGCAGGGCGAAATGGGTCCGCTCTTCAAGCATCTCAAGGGCATCTATCTTGATGAGGATGCCTTTGCGGGCTTTCGCGGGATCCTTCGAGACTATTTTCTGGAAATCTGGCCGTTGGCGCTAGGTGATGACCTTCTCGGGCAGGCCGTGACAGAGCGGCGCGTCCACTCCCTCACGTCCGCATCCAAGGAAACCGGCATCGGCCCGGCTGTTCTGGATGATTTCTTGACGGAAGCAGGCGCGTTCGCGCCCAGTGACGCGCGTGCTGACGCCCACAAGACCTTTGATGCTAAAGCCTGGCAGCACGTCCTTGATGAAATCCCGACACTGGTCGGTCCCATTGCGCTGCGACGGGCAATCGGCGCGACCCTAGCCGAATTGAACGGGTTGAAGGCAGACGGTGTCCTCGTCCCAAGGACCAACGTCGCTACGATCAAATCGCCTTGGCGGCTTGCGGATGGCCAAGCTCTTCTTGAGGAGTGGGAGGCCTATGCGCAGCCGATTGCCCCAGAGGAGCCAGGGTGGGAGACGATCCAACTCGTTCACAAGCGGCTGGACCTTCCTGTTGGCGAGATCATTGCGGCCATCCGGACGGGTTCTCTGCGCCTTGGTCAATGTCCTGATGTGTCCGGTTACCATGGGCTTGTGGTGGGAATCTCTGAGGTTGCCGCGTTCAGGGCGAAGGCCGCGCCGAAGCGCAAGCCATCGACCAACGAAGGCGAGATGACCGCAGCGGCCTTCGCCCGGTCGGCGGGTATTCGAGGGAAAGGTCAATTCCTGGCTTTGATCGAAGGGGTTACACGCCTGCCATGTTGCTTTTGAATCCCACGACGAGGCGTCGGGAATGGCGCATGAGCCAGGGCGACATCGCTGCGTTTGAGACCAACTACACGACACCATCGATGCTGTCGGCCGAAACCGGCGCGCATTTGAACACGATTCGGGCCGTTCTGCAGAGCGAGCGGGTCCAGCCGTTCCGACCAAACGGCCTGGATGTCGGACCGGTCTATCTTCGCAACGCTGTTGAACCGGTTGTGGCACTCCTGAAATCTCAGAGTGGTAAGTGACCGCTAGGGTCAGGATGCATTG
>NZ_JAHKQA010000058.1 GCF_018860705.1 Citreicella sp. C3M06 | reverse complement strand
CACCAGCAGGGGGCAGGTCAGACCCTTTCGCCCAGCCTGAGACCCCATCTGCGCAATTTGTTTTCAACTGAGACGCGGTCAGGATGATCGATGCGGCCTCGTATCTGCCGTGAGCCCGTACTTTCCTCATATCGAGGAACAGCTACCTTCCATAACCCGATCAGCCGTCGACCGGGGCGGCTCCTTCCCACGATTACCCCATGTGCATGAGCAAGCCAGAACCCGCCCGCTACCACACGGCGCACTGGTCCAACTACAACGATGTGCTCAGGAAGCGCGGGTCGGTGCTGGTCCACTGCCCGGCAGCACATGCCAGCATGTGTGAGAGGGTGGTTGGACAAGAGCATAAATTGGCTCGCGCCGCATGACGGCAGGCCCGCTCGCCCCGCAGTGTTCTCGGATGCGGCGATCCAGTTCTGTCTGACGATCAAGGTCCCGTTCAGGCCCCGCTCCGACAAACCACCGGGATGGTTGCCAGCTTGCTGAAGTTGGCGAGCCTGAACTGGACAGTGCCGAACGACACGGCCCTGCGCCGTCCGCAGAGTGAGCTGGGACCGTGGCACGAGTGGGGCCGCGCAAGTCCACCGAACGCTCGCCGCTCAGATCCCGCATTGGCGCGCCGATGGCCCCCTGAACCTGCGAATCCCCCCTCGGGCATTGCAGTGCAATACCCTGTCGTGCAGCGGACAGCAGCGGCATCAAGTTTCTCGGCGACGGAGAATGGCAAGCCGGCAAGCACGGTGTTCAGGGCTGACGCCAATGGCGTAAGGTGCATCTAGCCATGCCTGCCGCCACGCCTGATGTCCGCGCTGTGGCATTCACTCCCAGCAGCGATGGTGACGGTCCTGTTCTGCCGGAATTGCTCTACCAGATCCCCGAAGGCAAAGAGATTGGCATCGTGACCGCCCCCTCTCGCCAGATTGCTTCGCAATCGCCTGCACGGCAATGGACAAACCGCGGAAATCCAGATCCGCGTCCGCTTCACTGCACTCGGCACCGCTAAAACCGTCCGCGTGGCATGACGCCCACGGGGAAAGGGCCATCATGCCTCTGGCATGTGTTGCGCAACAACACCGTTCTGCCCGATGCAAGAACCGTCCCGGATTCAAAGCACTTGATTAGAAAGCGAAAAATATAATATTGTCATCAAGCGGCAAGCCATATAGGGAATGTCGATTAACATAAATTTAGGTAGAATAATGCGCTCGAATGAATTGTGTCGTGCCCCGGATTATCAGATCGCTCGGGGGCGAAAGTCGAAAATTGCCACGAGGTTTCCCACCAAAGCGACGATTTTGGCTGCCGCCCTTAGCGTTGCCCCGTGCATTGCGTCCGCCATCACTCTGAACTTTGGAGACTCGATTCAGTCGGATTTTGCGTCGACTGGGGTAATGAGCTATTACAATGTCGCGGACGGCATCAACGCGACACTGACAAGTGACAGCAGCTTTGTGTCCGGAAATGCCTCGAAAAACGGGTCTGTCGATGACGACATCCGGGTAAACACCAACGCTGGCACGGTCAATCTGACTCTGTCGCTCTTTGATTCGACTGTCGGTGACGGCTTCGAATCCCTTTACGATCCGGGCGTGGATTACGATTGGACGTTAGCATTCTATGACATCGACGGCTACGATCCGACAGGGAGTTGGTACGAAACCGTAACTGTCTATGCCGATGCTGCAAGTGAGCTGACCTATACGGTAACCGAGACCACGGCACTTGACGTCACGTCCGGATCTGGTTCCGTGACCTTTTCTGCAGTCGACGCGCCCGCCGTCAAAGGTCAAGACGGCCTGAATGGTGAACTCACCGACGAGCAGTCATCTGTCGCTGCGATCATCGGAATTTCGAACACATCGGTTCTGGATTTCTCCTTCACGATCGTCGACAATCGTGACTCTAACAGCTCGTCGCGTAACTTGCTGATCGATGGTGGCAACATTTCACTTGCCAGCGCAACGGTCACCACGCCGATCGCGCCGGTTCCGCTTCCGGCGGCTGGCCTTTTGATGATCGCCGCGATGGCAACTATGGGCGTGGCGTCAAGACGGTCTCGCAAGTCCTGAGAAAACCGGAGATAACCTGATCTTCGATTTGACAAAGGAGCGCATCATGCGCTCCTTTTTTTTCGTTAAGAACGGGTGAGGCTGCAACGAGCCACTGAGAATGGCGCCGACTAGGGCCTTCCACGGCGTCTCTCGCTGTCGGTCAGGTCACATCGGCTCCAAGCAATTTCGATTAAGTCAGCCTTCTCCGAAACAGGGCAATGCTGCGAAACCGTTTGACGAGATGACGCACCCGTATCATCCGCAGGCGTGGCATAAGCACGTGAACTGAAGCGCCTTGTGTTTTCAGGCCACGTCCTCCCACAACGGCAACCCGACGTTGCCACGGCACTTCAACATGGGAACGCTGCGCGGCCTCCGAGGTCGGCAGTGAGCCCGAGGTATCGAATGCTGCGAAGCCTGAGGACGGAGCCTACGCGCAGGCAGCAGGGCCTGCAAAAGTCTTGGTGCTTACCGTTGAACGCGGCGAATGGCTCTGGCGAATGACCTGTGTGGATGGCTCCCGCATAGCAAGGCTTAAATGAGATTGCGTGTACCTTTTCAGAAGCGGTCTTGTGTCCGGTCTGTTTGCGCGGTCATCACCGCTGGCCCTGATGGGATTCGCAGATCAGGTTCCTATCTGCTTTGCGGGCAATGGGGCCCGGGACATTCGGCGGAGCGTCCTGATCGTTGCGGCTGAATGGTACACCATCACATCGTTGGTCTTGCTATCTCGTGGATGCGCGCCGACCTACGCCGCGTGCGGTTTGTAGGGCTCGTCTCTGGTCAGCACGGCCCACATGATCCGCGCAGTCTTGTTTGCCATGGCGACGGTGGCAAGCCGGGCGGGCTTTCGCTGCAGGAGGTTCGTCAGCCAGGGATCCGCGCGCTCGGGATGGTTGGCGACCTGCCGCACGCGCGACGTCATTCCGACAACGATGAGCTGGCGCAAATACCGATCGCCCATCTTTGTGATCTTTCCCAATCGCTCCTTGCCGCCGCTGGAGTGGTTGCGCGGTGTTAGCCCCAACCATGCGGCAAACTCTCGGCCACTCTTGAACTGGCGTCCGGACCCGATTGTCGCTGCCACCGCGGATGCCGTCACTGGCCCGACACCGGGAATGGTCTGCAGGAGTTGGGCCTGCCGACTGACGCGGGCGTGGATACGCAACATGGTCTCGTACCAGCCGAGGCGGTTGTGCAGATCGACCAGCTGACGGCTGAGAACGCGCAGAACGTCTTGCGCCAGCTCGGACAATCCGGGCTGCTTGCCGTCGATGACGGTCTTTGCAAATTCGATCGCCCGCGCGACGCCCCGGGCGATGGTGATCCCGAACTCTGCTGCCAGGCTCCGCAGCATGTTGATCAACTGGGTGCGCTGGCGCACGACGAAGTCCCGGGCGCGATGCAGCGAAAGAAGCGCCTGCTGGTCTTCGGACTTGATCTCGACGAACCGCATCGTGGGCCGCGTGACCGCTTCACAGATCGCTTCTGCATCGACAGCGTCGGATTTGCCGCGCTTCACGTAGGGTTTGACGTACATCGGCGGCATCAGCCGGACGGTATGCCCAAGCTTCGAAAGCTCCCGCTCCCAATGGTGGCTCGATGCGCAAGCTTCGATGCCGATGAGACAGGGCGACAGGCGCTGGAAGAACGGCAGGACTTGCGCCCGACGCAAAGGCCGGTTGAACGCGACTTGTCCGTCCTCAACCAATCCATGGACGTGAAAGACGCTTTTGGCCAAATCGAGGCCGACAGTGGCAACTTGCATGGGGTGGCTCCTCTCGATCGCAGATTCTGACACCTGCAGTATGGCGCAATACGACGCCGGGAGCGGGAGCCATCCACCCCATCTGCTCTCGAGCCGCCCAAGACTGAAAGACAATGGCGGAGCGTCTGTATCGACCCGGAGGCAAGAACCAGCAGGCCCCCGGATCGACAGCACCGACTCCCGCCTTCAGGAATGTTCGCGGCTGCTCGTCGCACGCCCGGGCAGACTGAATTGGTGCCACAGATGATGCACCAGTCCAAGACTGGCCAGAGCGAGACCGAACATGGCCATGCCGTGCCATCCGGCGACGCTCATCACCTTGACACCCACCGCAGACCCAAGTGCTGCGGCAATGTAGTAGCCCAGCATGTAAACGGCGTTCATCCGGCTTTGCGCGTTGGGGTCGATCGAGAAAACCCTCACCTGGTTCGGGATCTGAGCACCGAAGACGCCAAGATCCAGCAAGATAATACCGCTCACAAGGCCCGCCATACTGTCACCCCAGATTGCGAGCACCGCGAAGGAGGCCACCACCAGACCAAGAGCCACGGCGATGATCCGCGCAGGGCCATGCGTATCGACAAGCCGACCGGCCAGCTTCGCACCGAAGATGCCCGCCATGCCGACCAGACCGAACAGTCCCGCTTGCTGAACGCTGTAGTCGAACGGCTCTCCGGTGACATGGATGGCAAGCGTCGCCCACAGTGCGTTGAATGCGGCAAACCAAAGCGCGCCGGTCAACGCACTTTCGCGCAGCAAGCGGTGTTTGCGCAAAAGCCCGAACATCGACACGATCAGCGCGGGATAGCTGAGCGATACCTTGGGCTTGTTGTCCGGCAGGTTCATGCGGAGCAGAACGCCGAACAGGGCCGCCATTGCTGCGGCCACCAGAAACACGGCGCGCCAGCCGAAATACTCCGCGATGGTCCCGCTGACCGTGCGAGACAAAAGGATCCCTATGGTCAGGCCGGTCATCAACGTGCCCATTATCGCGCCCTTGCGCGCAGGTGGCGCAAGTGACGCCCCGATCGGCAAAAGTTGTTGTGTGATGTTCGCGCCCAGCCCCACGGCAAAGAACGCAATTATCAAAACGAAAAACCCGGGAGCCACAAAAACGGCAAGCAACGACAGCGTCAGCAGAATCGACAGATATCCGATGAGGCTTCGGCGATTCATCACGTCACCCAAGGGCGAAATGAACAGGATAGCGGCCGCATAGCCCAGCTGCGTGGCCGAGGGGACAAGCCCGACCGCCCCGTCATCGAGCCCGAGTGATTGCTGAATCGAGGGGAGAAGAGGTTGATTATAGTAAAGATTTGCCGCCGTCGCCGCGATGGCTGTCGCCATCAGCAGCAAAAGCGGCCGCGACAGGGGCGTCGGCGTGGATGTGTCGGACATTGCATTGCTTTCTGCTTCGGGCTCAAACAGCTTTCAGGACAGTTTCGCGATCATCGCCTGCGGCGACGGGAGTTTGGCAGGGAAGGTCGAGTGTCTGCGACATGCGCCGCCTTTGAAATGTCTAAGCGGCCGTTTGGCGTGGCCTTGTGATGTGAGGGTCGATGTAATCGGCGCCGATACATAAGGGAAATGCTAATAATTGATTTCAGTTATACATTCAGAGTATAAGTCACCCGATGGAGATCAGAACCCTCAGAACCTTTGTCACCGTGGCCAACCTCAAAGGCTTCTCCGCCGCCGCGCGCGCGCTGAACACGGTGCAACCCGCGATAAGTCGGCAGATATCCGATCTGGAGGATGAACTGGGCGTGCGCCTGTTCTGGCGTTCCACCCGCGAAGTCAGGATCACCACCGCCGGAGAAATCCTTCTACGCGAGGCGAGTGAGATACTCGCCCACGAAGAACGCGCCCGGCATCTTGTGCAACGGGCTGGCGAAGGCCGGTTGGGTCAGCTTCGGATCGGCTTTCTTAGTTCAGCCGCGCAGGGATTTTTGCCCAGCCTCGTTCGAAACTTCACAAAAACCCATCCGCAGGTGCAGGTCTCGCTTGCCGAAATGACGGCCGCCGAGCAGATCGAAGCCCTGGAGGCCGGGCAATTGGACGTCGCCTTGTCCCGCCCCCTTCCCGCTTCGGCGCCGGACTATCTCGAAAGTCTGAATATCTATTCCGACCGTCTCGTGGCCTTCTTGCCGGAAGGAAGCGCGCTTGTGTCACGTCCCTGCGTTTCGCTCAGCGCCTTGTCGAGCTGTTCCTTCGTTTTGTTCAAACGCGAGGGTGCCCCGGATCTGTTCGATCAGGTGGTTAGCGCCTGCCTCCGCGCTGGGTTCTCACCGAAAATCGTCGCCCAAGCCAATTCGATGCAAGCCGTGCTAACGGCAGTCGGCTCGGGCCTTGGCGTCTCGCTTGCCCCGGCCTGTATTCGACATCTGGATACAGACGGGTGTGTCTCGTGCTTTTTAACCGAAGAAACAGCCCCTATCCCGCTCCAGCTGCACTATCTCGGCAGTCGTAGTGAAGCAACGACGCAAGCTTTTGTGGCGCTGGTGAAGGAAGAACGAAAAGCCATTTGCGCGGCCATGGAAACCGGACCCCGCCGCGCTTCGACTTGACCGAAAATTATGTGGTGTAACGGGAAGGGCTTAGAACCTTTGCGCTCAGTCGTTTACCGAACTCAGTTTGACATCGGTCTCAAATCGGCCGTTCGGCAGCCCATGCCGCGAACTGCAATTTGTCCCCCAAAGCGGCTGTATTGCACCAATCCAGGAGGGATGCATGTCGTGACTCCAGTGTGGTGGCTGGCCCTCATGAGCAAACCGACATCACCTAGCTATAAGACGACGAGTTGGGCTGATTATAACGCGGCGCTCAAGCGCCGCGGATCACTGACGATCTGGTTCGATCCCGAGATGAACTGGGATGCTGAACCTTCCGGCAAGAAGGGCAGGTCGCGGACATTCAGTGACGCTGCCATCCAGACCTGTTTGACGATGAAGGTGCTGTTAGGGATGGCCCTGCGTCAGACGACGGGCTTTGTGAAAAGCCTGCTTCGGCTGACGGGCCTCAATTGGAACGTCTGTAACTTCAGCACCATCTGCCGCCGCCAAAGGACGCTTGCGGTCAACATTGCGTATCGCGGCTCGAAGGGCCCGCTACATCTTCTGATAGACAGCACCGGCATCAAGGTTGAAAGGGAAGGCGAATGGAACACGCGCAAGCATGGCGGCCCAAAACGACGTGTCTGGCCGAACTCGGGAACCATGCCTCGCGAAATCCGATTTCCCTGTACGCCGCAGGGGATTGCTCATCTTGAGCCGATCGTCGCAAACACCAGCCGGGATCAATTCGTGCAGGGATGAAGGGGCAATTTCGGGTCAGGATCATACTGCGACGCTTCTCGACCGCCTGACATTTTCGTCAGGTCGGTGTTCTTCCCCTTTGCACCCATCGGTAACGCGATAGGTTAAGCGGAGTTGTCATATGGAAGACCCCATGCGCCCTGCACTGCTACTCACCCTTCTCCTGGCTCAAGCGACAACGGCCTCGGCCGGAAATATCAGCTTTGGCAATGGTTGGCAGGAGCAACGTTTGTCGTTGTTCAGCTCCAACGATTATCGGTTTGGTACCAACCTCAGCCTAATTTCCAAAGGATCGGTGTCGATCGCCTGGACGCGTCTGCCACAGGCGGATTGGGGCACCTCGAGCGCATCATGGACCTGGACGGTGGACCAGTCCGTTCCGGCAACAAACCTTGCGCAGAAGGGCGGCGATGATCGGAATATCTCGCTCTACTTTGTTTTCGTGCCCGAACGCATGGCGCCGGAGCTTGAGGGCGCCAACATCCGTAGCCTGCTTGGAAATGATGATGTGCGGATCATGCAATATACTTGGGGGGGAGATCACGCAAAGGGCGAGATCATTCGCTCACCTTATGGCCCGCCGGGTCAGGGTGTAACCATTGCGTTGAGGCAAGCTGGAATCGGATCGCATCGCGAGAGTGTCGACCTGGCGGCAGATTATTCCCGCGCCTTCGGAGGCAACAAGGGTGCGCTCGTCGGGCTGGCCGTATCGGGCGACAGTGACGATACAAATAGCGCCATCAGAGCCGCGATCGGAGACCTGTGGCTAGAATAGGCGTTGATGATGTGACCGCCCGAGGCACCAAGCTACAACCGACTACCTCCCTCCCGCCTCACACCAACTGCACCGCTTCTCGTTCACGAAAATGGTCAAAAATCGCGGTGCCCTCTTCTTCTGAACACCACTAAATTTCGGGGGGATTACCCTCCCATCGCCGCCCTGAAGGAATGGCAACACGACAGACCCGACCTGGTCAGAAAACGGGCCTGCAATCATCCGGGATGTGACATCTAGGCCGCTCTTTTCGATGAACGGATGGCAAAAGAGATGGCGGCGTCACTGGCGCACGCAGCGCAGACATTGCCCGGATCGTCCGTTGCCGTTGAAGCCGACTTCGGGAGGTTGGGTGGGGCGGCCATCGCACTGAAAGCAATGAAGCGACCCGAGAGTAACGGGTCGCTTCCAGTTTGACGGCCGGGGTAAATTCTGCCCACACTTTCCAACGTCCCGGCCGGTCTTGGCCATGGACCCGTTGCGCCCCGAGGGTTGAGGCATCGGGTCTCTTGCTGGCCGTTATCCCCTCGGCTGCGGCGTGCCTTCCACAGCCAAGCGGACCTGACTACTGCTCGGGCCTGACTCAGAAAGTCATCTGGAGCCCCAGATAATATGTGCGCCCAGGGCCATTGGCGGTTGCGGCGTAGGGCAGATATTCCTCGTCTCCGACGTTCGCCACCTTGGCGGTGATCAGAAGATTGTCGCTCGGCTCATAGCTCGCGAAGATATCCCACAGCCCGTAAGCATCGCTTTTCTCTTCGCTGTCGATCGAAACCCCGGCGGCCGTATAGCTGTAGGTCGCGCCGGTGGTCAGTTTGCCATTCATGAAGTGACGTGCCAGCGTCGTCGAGAACGTCTCGGGCGGTTGAAGCTCGTAGCCCTCATAGCCCGACGGCGGTGTCGAGTCCGAATTGGTGTAAGAGAGCGCACCCGACCACAGTTCGGAGTCGTAAGCGACCTCAAGTTCGAGACCCTGCGTGACCGTCGTGCCGTCAATATTGTCGTAATATGCAAGCGTCGTCGCCCCAAGAGAGGTATACGTGTCCTCCGTGACGTAGGCGACGTAGTCTTCGACGTTCATCTTGAAGTAAGCGACGCGCGCAGTGAGGCGATCCCCGGCGGTCAGCAAATCATGGCGCGCGATATTGACACCGATTTCGCCGCCCTCAGAGGTCTCGGTCTCGAGATCGGGGTTCGGCCCGAGATAGAGGTTGAAGACGCCGTAGCCGTGGAAGCTTTCCTGCAGGGTCTCTTGCAACGACGGCGCCCGGCTGCTTCGCGAGTAAGAGACATAGGGCTGCAGCCAGTCGTTGACCCGATAGGCCAGCGTCAGTTTCGGATCGAAAGACGTCTCGTCGATATCGACATCGCCCGACTCCAGTTCGTTGTCGAGGTGACCCGTCAGGCTGTAGTCGCTGTAGCGCAGCGCGGCGGTGACTTCCCACGGACCGTTCGAGAACGTGTTCTCGGAGAAGATGCCAAGGTTCTTCGCTTCACCGTAGGTTGGGTTCGCACCCCCTTCTGCGCCGCCCAGCACGTCTTCGTAATACTCGAAGCCATTGGTCGAGCTGAGCCTCCAGCCCCCGAGCGCAAGCTCGCTGACATTGGTGACGTCGAGCCCGGTGGTGATGGTCTGCATCTGGCGTCCGACATAAGAGCCGGTGCCGTCGATCGAGCCGGTGTATTCATTGTCGGTGACCGAGCGATAGAGGTTCGCGGTCAGGTTGATCGCCGGGCTGTAGTCGAGCGTGTAGCCCAGCTTGTAGAGGTCGGTCGTCATCTCCTGATAGTAGGAGTTGGAGGCGTAATCCGCGTTCATCCGGGTCACCAGAAGCTCTAGGCTCTGGGTCTCGGTCAGCTCATAACGGCCGCGCAGCATATAGCTGTCGCGATCTTTGTCGGTGTTGTCGACCGTGTTGCCTGCGCCATCCTCAAAAGCATCGGCGGTGGCCCTTGCATAGGCCGCCAGCACCGAACCACGCTCACCCACATAAGCGGCGGCCCCCATGCGCCCGAAGTCATCGCCATTGTCGCCATAGCTCAGCTTGACGCGGCCACCGGCGCCCTGACCATCAACGATGTCCTCTGCGTCGATCAGCCGGAAATTCGCCCCACCGGCGGAGCCACTGCCGCCCGCGGTCACCACCGCGCCGCGGGTGATGTCGATGCCCTGCAGGAACAGCGGTTCAAAATTCGCGTAGCCCTCCGAGGCGTGCCCATTGAAGCGGAAGTTCTGCGGCACCCCCTCGACGGTCATCGCGACCCGGCCCTGCCCCTGAAGCCCGCGGATCGACACGGCAACACCGGGCTGGCCCGGGTTCAGGCGCGTCGACGCGCCGGGCGTTTGGCGGATCACATCATCCACCGTTGCCGTGCCCCCCTGCGCGGTCACGGCATTGCCCTCAAGGTGCGAGGTGTTTTCCCCCGCGTAGGCCGGCGTGCCGTCTGCGGTATAGCCGAGGACGATGCGCCCGAGGTACAGATCGTCGCCCTCTTCCGTCTCCTGCGCCACGGCGCTCGTTCCGGTTACAGCCATCGCCAGCGCCATTGCGGTTGCGCATCGGTAAGTTGCAGCAAGTCTCATCGTTATCCGTCCTTGTCCCTTCGCCGACGCCAAGGCGCGCTCTGGCCCTCGCCTGTCGCGACGCGACGGCACACTCGTTATCGAACGGCATCAGCTGGGCTGGCCGCTCGGTTTTTTTGGTTTTGGAGATCTCGCTTGCACATGCGTTCGGAACTGTCGTCCTGAACGCTGTCAGCTGGCGCTTTCAGAGGGTTAGGTCAGGCCAGAACCGAAAGTCAAGTAATTTAGTCAAGAATTTGATCCCGCCTTCCTGCCGCGTCACTACGCGCCAATCTCTGGCATGCCCGCGGGGACATCGACGACAGTTCTTGCGTCCTCGCGCTTACCTGAGTAGATACATCAGGAATAAACGCATACCCTTGCTCCAGCCATTGCACCTGCGGGTGCGAGCCAGACACCTCTCCCCCCAAGGCCAGGAGTGACTTGATGGCTCAGAACCCGCCACTATCCGCGCAGGACATCCGCACCGCGCGCATCGAAAAATCCAACCTTCGCGAACGCGATCTGGCCGAGCAGCTTGGCATCAGCGAAGCGCAGCTTATGGCCGCGCATGTCGGCCACGGTGTCACCCGGATTACTGCCGATCCAGACAGGCTGATGACCGCTGCTGAAAAGCTGGGCGAGGTCATGGCGCTGACCCGGACCCCATCATGCGTGCATGAAAAGGTCGGTCGCTACGCCAATTACCATTCCGGTGAGCACGCCTCGATGGTGCTCAACGAAGAGATCGATCTGCGCCTCTTCCCGCGCCACTGGGTGCATGGTTTTGCCCTTGACCAGCAGACCGAAAAAGGCCGCCGCCGGGCGCTGCTGGTATTCGATGCCGCGGGTGATGCGGTGCATAAGATCCACATGCGCGAGGGCTCGGAGCACGGCGCATGGGAGGCGGTGGTGGCAGACCTCGCGCTCGAGGCCCAAAACGACACGCTGCAGACTGAACCGCGCGAGGCACCGGAGCCCGCGACGTCCCGGCCCGACCGCGCAGACGATTTGCGCGCGAACTGGGACAAGCTGACCGACACCCACCAGTTCCTGACGATGGTCCACCGCCTGAAGATGAACCGGCTTGGTGCCTACCGCATTGCCGGGTCACCCTACGTGCGCCCTGTCGCACCACAAAGCCTTGAGGCCCTGTTCACCGAGCTTTCGGCGAAACAGGTTCCCGTCATGATCTTCGTCGGCAATCAGGGTTGCATCCAGATTCACTCCGGTCCGGTCACCAATATCAAGATGATGGGGCCGTGGCTAAACGTGCTGGACCCGGGCTTTGACATGCATCTGCGCAGCGATCATGTCGCCGAGGTCTGGGAAGTCCGCAAGCCGACGCGCCGCGGCATGGCGGTGTCGATAGAAGCCTTCGATGCACAGGGCCGGATCATTCTGCAGATCTTCGGCGTGCGTAAACCTCAGGACCGCGTGGCAGAGTTCGAGGCCATCGCCGATACCCTGCCCGAAGCCGCGCCCGAAGAGGTGATGTCGTGAGACCCGCGCTCTCGCGCCTGTGGGCGGCCCGAGTTGCGCGTTTTGCCCCTGTCGCCTTGGCCGTGCTGATGGCCAGTTCATTGCAGGCCCAGGAACCGCAGCGCATTGTCTCAATCGGCGGCTCGGTGACCGAGATCGTTTACGCCCTCGGCGAGCAGGACCGCTTGGTGGCCCGCGACACCACGTCGAATTTCCCCGAAGAGGTGAGCCAACTCCCCGACATCGGCTACATCCGACGCCTGTCGCCTGAGGGTGTGCTGTCGATGAACCCCTCGCTCATCCTCACCGAAGAAGGCGCAGGCCCGCCCGAAGCCGTCGAATTGCTCGAAGCCGCCAGCATCGAGTTCGCGGAAATCCCCGCAGGCTATGACCGCGAGGCCGTGCTGACCAAGATTCGCCGCGTCGCCGAGGTTCTGAGCGTGCCCGAGAAAGGCGAGGCGCTCGCTGCGGAAGTGGCCGCCGATCTGGATGACGCGGCTGAGGTCGCGGCCAAGGAAGCGGGGGCCGCGCCGCGCCGGGTGCTCTTTGTGCTGTCGATGCAGGGCGGACGCATCATGGCGGGCGGCACCGACACCGCCGCAGAAGGGGTCATTCGCCTTGCTGGCGGGGTGAATGCCGTCACCGGCTTCGAGGGTTACAAGCCGCTGTCCGACGAGGCCATCATTGCCGCCGCTCCTGACGTGATCCTGATGATGGCGCGTGGCGGAGAAATGGGCGTCAGCGACGAAGACCTGTTTGCGCAGCCCGCCATCCTCTCGACCCCGGCTGGCGAGACCCGCTCGGTGTTGCGCATGGATGGGATGAAGATGCTCGGCTTCGGACCGCGCACCGCCGAGGCGGTCGTAGAATTGGCGCACGCGCTGGCAGGCGACTGACATGGTTGCGATCCACCCCGACGCCCATGCGGCAGGTGATCGGCGCAAACTGGCGCGCTCTACAACTTGGGTGCTGGTGGCGCTGCTGCTGGCGACCGCCTGGGCAAGCCTTGCCGTGGGCGCTTCGGGCGTGTCGCTGCCCGCCGCAATCGGCGATCTTCTGGCCGGGCGCGAGCTCGAGGCGCGCACGCGGATCATCCTGTGGGACATCCGTCTTCCACGACTGCTGACCGGCATGATGGTGGGGGCGTCTCTGGCCGTGGCCGGGACTGTCCTGCAGGGGCTGTTCCGCAACCCGCTGGCCGATCCCGGCCTCGTCGGGGTCAGCGCCGGTGCCGGGCTTGGCGCGATTTCGGCGATCGTGCTGGGCGGGCTTTTGCCGCTGGGGCTTTCCGAGGTCTTTGGTCCAGCGCTGGTGCCGGTGATGGCCTTTGCGGGCAGTTGGCTTTCGGTCAGCGTGCTATACCTTATCGCGACGCGCGGCGGGCGCACCTCGGTGGCCACCATGCTACTTGGCGGGATCGCTCTTGCCGCGATGACGGCGGCCTTCTCCGGGCTGCTGATCTACATCGCAGACGACCAGCAGCTGCGCGATCTGACCTTCTGGAGCCTCGGCTCGCTCGCCGGGTCATCGTGGAGCAGGACGCTTTATGCCGCGCCCTTGATGCTGACGGCGCTCGTCGCCGCCCCGGCTCTGGCGCGCGGATTGAACGCGCTGGCCCTAGGCGAGTCGGCGGCGCATCATCTGGGCATCCCGGTGCAGCGGCTGAAAACCTTGGCGATCCTCGTTGTCGCGGCCGCCGTAGGCGCGGCCACCGCGATTTCGGGGGGCATCGGCTTTGTCGGCATCGTCGTGCCGCATCTGCTGCGGCTCGCCACCGGCCCTGAACACCGTGCACTGCTGATCAACTCTGCGCTGCTCGGGGCCAGCCTGCTGCTCATCGCCGATGTGATCAGCCGCAGTATCGTCGCGCCCAGCGAACTGCCCATCGGCATCATCACGGCGGTGGTCGGCGGACCGTTCTTTTTGTGGATCCTGCTGCGCCGCCGCGCCAACCTGGAGATCTGAGCGATGCTCGACGCCCGCGACATCACCGTGGCCTTTGGTCACCGCCGCGTCCTCGACCGCGTGACCTTCCGCGCCGCCCCCGGCGCGCTGACGGCCATTGTCGGGCCCAACGGATCGGGCAAGACAACGCTGCTGCGCGCCATGACCGGCGAGCTGAACTATGCGGGACGCATTATGCTGGGCGGCGAGGACCTCTCGACGATCCCAGTCTGGCGGCTGGCGCTGCGGCGCGCGGTGCTCTCTCAATTCACCCCGCTGGCGTTTCCTTTCACCGTTGCCGAGGTTGTTGGTCTGGGCCAGATCCGCCGAGGTCCTGGCAGTGCAGCCGATCTCACGCCGCGCGCGCTGGCGCGGGTCGGCCTGAGCGGTTACGCAAACCGTCCCTATCAAGAGCTGTCCGGCGGCGAACAGCAGCGCGTTCAGCTTGCCCGTGTCTTGTGCCAAGTGTGGGAGCCGGTCGAGGCCGGTGAGGCCCGCTGGCTGTTCCTGGACGAACCAGTCTCGAGCCTCGATATCGCGCATCAGCTGCAGGTCATGCAGATCGCCCGGGACTTTGCCGACGCCGGCGGCGGGGTAGTGGCGATCATGCACGATCTGAACCTCACGGCGATGTTCGCCGACAGCGTCGCACTCCTTGCCGAGGGGCGCCTGCTCGAACAGGCCAGCCCAGAGGCGCTGCTGCGCGATGACCTGCTATCGCGCGCCTATGGGTGCAACCTCCGCGTGAGCACTCCGCCACCCAGCGGTCCCTATGTGCTGCCACAGGCATTTTCGCAAAGTTTTCTGTAGCACGCTTCCAAGGATATGTCAGCGCCGTGACATGGTGAATTAAGGAACGGCATCCATGAGCGATTTCAAGGGCGCACATTATCCGAATCCAGTCATCCTGCACGCAGTATTCTTCTACATACGCGATGCGGTCTCGTATCGGGATCTCGAAGAAACCCTCGCTGAGAGAGGCGTTACAGTCGACCACGCCGCGCTGGATCGCTGGGTGGTGAAATACTCTCCGCTGATCGCCGCAGTGATGCAGGCACGGAAGCGGCCGACGGCCACGTCTTGGCGCGCCGATGAAACCTACATCAAAGTATAAAGTCGCTGGGCTTATCTCTACCGAGCTGTGGATGGCATCAACCAAACCCTTGAGTTCATGCTGCCAAAGCGTTTCGATGTTGGATGTGACCGAGAACTGACCTGGCGTTGTCATCGAGATTTGACGCGCCGGTCAGCGTGTTGCTCGGCTCATGACGGGGTCAACAGTGGCGTTTCCTTCCTGTTCTTTTTCACGGTCTCCGAACTGGCCTTGAAGCGATAGCTGTCGTTTCCGGTCTCCAGGATGTGGCAGCGGTGTGTGAGGCGATCGAGGAGCGCGGTGGTCATCTTGGCGTCCCCTGCCCGGCAGGGCATCGCGAAACGATGTCCCGAGAGAGGCCGAAGACGCTGGTCCATTCGCTGAAGCTCAGGTTCATGGTGATCACGACGCTGGTGCGCTCATAGAGTTTGCTGAGGAGGTGGAACAGCAAGGCACCGCCCGAGGCGCTGAACGGCAGGTATCCGAGTTCGTCCCTTGCCCGGCAGCACATGCTGCGCATGTCCAAGAGGAGAGGATCACCAATTCGGTTTTCACCAGCGCCTCGGCGTTCTTCCCGGCCCTTCCCAGCGCCTTTTCCTGTTCCAGCGCGTTCACCAGCTCGACCGTGGAGAAGAAGCGCACGCGTTTGCGGTGATGCTCGATCGCCTGAACGCCGAGAGCCGGCGCGACATGGCTTTTCCCGGTGCCGAGCCCGCCAATAAGGACCACGTTCTCGGCGGCATCCAGCAACTCGCATCGGTGGAGTTGCCGCACGAGGGCCGCGCTGGCCGCGCAGTCGAAGCCCGACAGGTTCTTGTGGGCCGGGAAGCGCGCGGCCTTCATGTGATAAGAGATGGGCCGCACTTCACGTTCGGCCATTTCGGCCTTCAGCAATTGCGACAGGATCGGGATCGCCGCGTCGAACGCAGGCGCGCCCTGTTCCATGAGGTCATGCACGGCCTGCGCCATGCTTGGCATCTTCAGGCTGCGGAGCATGATGACGATGGCAGCTCCGGCGGGATCATGACGCATGGCGTTTCCCTCCGGATGTGCGCAGCCCATCGTAGCGTGCGACATTGGCCTCGGGCTCCTTGCTCAGCGTCAAGGTCGGTGGCGGCGTTACGTCCGGCCTTTAGAATAACGCGCCGCTCACCAGCCTGCGCAACAGGTTCAGCAGGTGGGTCTTGATCGCCGCGCCGGACTTCAGCGCCATGTCCACCGCGCGCAGAACCACCTGTTCGTCGTGAGGCAACACCAAGGACAGAACGTCCACCATCCAATGCACGACAGGGTATTCCGGAGGAATGCCGCGAAAGAGACCCGACCGCCGCCGGGCCTGCGCAGCATCTGATCCTGCAGCTCACGAAAGCCCTCCGGCATCTCGACAAACGGGGTGGCGTTGCGCAGAGCATCGGGCTTGCGCTGGAGCACGGTACGGCAATGGCGCCTGTCATAGATGGCGCGGCCCGGGTGCCGGTGCGACCTTGCAATGATGCGCTGGTGCTCGCAGACGACGTGCCCTTCGGCGTCATGCCGAATGTATCCAGCATGATAACAAGCCTTTCGGGGTAGATGTGCAGGCTGACGGGCCGGTTCGCAAAGCTGGCAGGCACGCAGTAGCGATTGCGATCAAACGTGATGAGGCAAGTCGGAGATACCCGCTTGCTTTGCTCGACATAGCCGTCGAACGCCGTAGGCAACGGCATCAGCCAAGACTTCTCGGCTTCCCAGACCTGTGCGATGCTGCCAGCCAAGCCGCCATGTGCGGTCTCGGCCCACAGCGCCTTGCACCGTTCTTCCAGCCAGCGGTTCAGCGCATCAAGATCAGGGAAGGTGGGCATCACCTGCCACATCCGGCTGCGCGCATCGCGGACGTTCTTCTCGACCTGGCCCTTTTCCCATCCCGCAGCCGGATTGCAGAAGCCCGGTTCGAACACGTGGTGGCTGCTCATCGCCATGAAGCGCGCATTCACGTCGCGCTTCTTGCCAACGCCCACGCGGTCCACCGCCGTGCGCGCGCGCATTGCGCTTGAACCAATGGCGCGCAATTCGCGCTGTCGTAGATCCCGCGGCCCGGAACGCCTTCGAAGACCCTGAACGCATGCCAGTGCGCGTCGAACAGCATCTCGTGTGTCTGCAGCAAATACGCCCTGACCAGGAAGGCCTGGCTGTGCGCAAGCTTGATGTGCGCGACCTGCAGCTTGGTTCGTTCACCCCCGATGATCGCGTAATCTTCGCTCCAATCGAATTGGAAGGCTTCGCCCGGCTTGAACACTAGGGGCACAATGTCCCGCGATCCGTCGTGCTCTGCGCCCGCTGCCGGTCTGATTTCCAGGCGCGGACAAAGGCCGAGACCCGCTCGTAGGACCCGTCGAACCCCAGCTGAACCAGATCCGCGTGCATCTGCTTTGCCGTCCGCCGCTCCTTGCGCGACTTGCGCTGTTCGGCCAGCAACCAGACCGACAGCTTCTCCGCGTACGGGTCGAGCTTGCTTGGCCGCGACGGCACGTTGAACTTGGGATCGACTATCCCGGCCCGCAGGTAGCGCCTGATGGTATTGCGCGACAGTCCAATCCGCCGCGAAATCTCCCGGATGGGCATCTTGTCCCGTAGTGCACACCCTCGAATGACGCTCAAAAAATCCATGTCCATCACTCCAAAGACCCCCGACAAATCCCGTCAGGGGGAGGGTTCCACATAGGTCAATTCTCAGTGACAGTTCCTATCGCCGCTGGGTCAGGTCTCAGTGACATCCAACATTGTATGGCAACGTCTTGTGTCGTAGGCACCATCCATTGCCCGGCAGGCGACTTCGAAGCAATCGGCCGACAGGGGGCCGTTCTGGTGCCGATGTTCTCGCCAACGAGGATTTGCTCCAACAGGTCTGGCAGGACCGGGCTGTCGCCGTCTCGGCTGGGTGTAAACTCTACCGCCCGAATGTCGGAGGTCGTAGCATCCTTCGCTAGGTGAACCTGACGCCATCGACGGCGGCCATGAACACCGTGCTTGCGGGCTTGCCACGCGCCGTCACCGAAGAACTTGATCCCGGTGCTGTCCACGAGCAAGTTGAGCGGCCTTTCTGTGCGTCGATACGGGATTTGGACGGCCAACGCCTTTTTGCACTCGGCAAAGCGTCGTGTCGTCAGGCACCTCCCAATCCAGCCCCGCCAAATTGAGCAAGCTGGCCTCCATCCCGGTTGTCTGCCGGAGCGGCAGCTTAAACAGCACCTTGATCCCCTCTCGGGACATTGATGTGAAATGCCCTGCCGAGCAGTGGACAGGCAAAACTGGATCGCCGCGTTCGAAAAAACTGGTGGCCTCCCCGCTCGTCCCTCATGCGGCGCGAGCCAGTTCACGCCCTTGTCCAACCACCCTCTCACACATGCAGGCATGGGCTGCCGGGCAGTGGATCAACAGCGACCCGCGCTTCCTGAACGCATCGTTGTAGGTGGCCCAGTTGGTCGTGCGGTAGCGGGCGGGTGATGGCTTACTCATGCCGGCCATCTAACCACATGGATTCGCGATGTGAATCCTACACCGGCAGAGTTCTGCAACATCGCCTGGTCGCAGGCCCCTCTGAGTTGACGATTTGGGTCTTTCCCACCTTCAGACAGGCGGTTCCCATGAAGGAAGAGAAGACCACCCTGCTGCGTCAGCGGATGATCGAGGGCATGAATATTCGCGGGCTGTGCGAAAAGTCGCAAAAGCGCACAGCCGGAATGTGAGGCATTTCGCGTCATTCCTCGGTCGGCTGCCCGACGCAGCCGCCCATGAAGCTCTGCGTGCCCATCCACTCAATATGACACAGGACGGGGTATCGGCCGGCACGTGCAACGTTCGCATCATTTCCCAGCGGGGCTTTTTCGGCGGCACTTGCGGACGTTTAGGATGAATGAAGCGTCATGCAGTTTCATCGTAAGCTGCGCAAATTTCTGATCGTGTCCCACGTCGATGAGGTGGAGCAATGCCCCGCCTTTCATTGGGGGATTACCTCAAACCGCGACCAAACTGACCAATCTCCCACCGGTTCTGGAGTGCGCCCTTTGGGCT
>NZ_JAHKQA010000100.1:63518-64014 GCF_018860705.1 Citreicella sp. C3M06 | reverse complement strand
GCATTGGACCGGCTCGTCGCCCCGCTGATCAAGCGCACCGTGCTGGAGGCCGGCCTGCGCCCCGAGCTGCCCGAGGCAGAGCGTCTGGCGTTGTTCTCTGGGCATTCCCTGCGCGCCGGTCTCGCCAGTTCCGCCGAGGTAGATGAGCGCCACGTGCAAAAACATCTCGGCCACGCCTCCGCCGAAATGACCCGCCGCTACCAACGCCGCCGCGACAGCTTCCGCATCAACCTCACCAAAGCCGCAGGCCTCTGAGCACAGCGCCCCACCCCGCCGCCCCGGACAACAGCCACCCCTTCGGATCACCCGTTGCCGGCGGCTTGCTGCAGGCCCGCGCACGGCTGTGTCCCGACCCTTTAGCGACAGCACCCCTGCCCCGCCAGCATTGAGACTCCGATGACAGGCGGTCCGCCCCGCAGCCGATCCATGAACAGCTCGGAATGGCGCCGGGCAAGCACCGCCGCCAGCGACGATGATGGACTTGCTTCACTTCCGT
>NZ_JAHKQA010000100.1:0-63496 GCF_018860705.1 Citreicella sp. C3M06 | reverse complement strand
ACGGAAGTGAAGCAAGTCCAGTTTGCGAAGCGTCGAGCTCCGAGCGACGTCAAAATAGGCGTCCTCGAAGACCTCCAGAAGATGCGATCGTAGATCCTCGACAGTCCCGGCTCGGTTTCCTTTCCTGGCGTCCGCAGAAGGCGGCGGATGTCGTGAGGACCGGTGCCATTGGCCAGAAGGGATAATAACTCGATATTCTCATCGCGCTTTTTCTGACGACGATGCTCGCTCGAGACTGTGAAGCGGGCACCGGGCAGCCCCTAGAAGGGTTTATGGATCACCCGAACGCAGCGCGCGCGGGGCACAGATCCCTTCTTGTGGCCGACCTTTCCCGACGGCTTGCCGTTGGCACCGTTGACGATGAACTCCTCAGACTTCTCCAGATAGCCTGTGCCACAGTTGCCACAGAAGGGCCTCTCCAAGGCTCCGTTCTGGGCCCATAGTCGATGTCGCTCTTACTCGTATGCCTCGCTCGACATCAGTCGGGGCCGAACCTCGCATTCCGAGTCCCCTAGGACGTGCTGACAGCTCAGGACGCGACCCTCATTCCAGGCGCGAGGATCGCCTGCAAACTCGAATGCATCGGTCTCGCGGCGGAGGTTGTCGCCCCTCTCAGCCTCGATCTTGTAGCGACCGACACCACGCGCGATCGTGGGGTCTGCCATGGCCGCTTTCAGCCGCCTCTCGGCCGCGCCGCGCCCTACGAAGGCGTGCTGCGCTGGCGCCGGTTCGATCCCATAGTTCCCGCAGTCGGGATCACCGCAGCAGTTGAGATTTGTATCGCCCGATACGCACGGATATACTTGCGCGAGTGTAAGGTTCTCCAGGCTCTTCACCTTGTTCGGTCCTTTCGTCCGTTTCTGGGTCAAGAGCTCGCGCACCTCCAAGATTGGCCAAACTGGCCAATGACGAAATCAAGCGGGCAAAAAACTGCGCTCGCCGCAGGACGTTCGAACTTCCCACCGTTCCATCCTAGCGGCGGAACAATCAGGCTAAATTATCACTTAAAAACAAAAGCTTGCCGAGATTTCGATCGGCAGTCAGGTAGGGAGCGTGTCCTATGGCGCGGAATGGCTTCCACGGTCAGGGTGCCCTTTCTTTTGCGGTCGCGTGTCGCGCCATGGCAGGCTGTCTGCCACTGGCGCGGCTAGCGATCAGCTGTTGAAGCTGCGGATCAAGGCTTCGGCTTGGAATTTCGCGGTTGCGGCGCTGCCTTCGTCGGACACGGCCGCCATGCGGCGACAGCTCATTGCCTTTTCAAGCGTCTCGCATGAGCTTTCCCGAACACTTGCGGCGAGCCTGCGAATGTGACGACCCACGTGGTGCAGCCGACACCAGCTTTGCGCCACGTCGCAGGACATCAAGGCTTGGCTCGATGCCTTCAGTCGCCTCCCTTTGCGGCTCAGCGCGAGGACTTCACTTTGTCCATGAATGCCCCCCCCCTTTCAGGGTCCACGAGGTTCTCGAACCTGCCGTCAATCCTGAAGGTCGCGCCAACCACCAGCCACCGAAAGCTGACGTTCGACATTGTCGACCCGCCACCCGGTGTTGCACAGGATCCTGGTCTCGGGCACCGCTTCCCTGACGCGGCTCAGGACCTGCGTATCGGTTTCAACACCGGCGGTCAGGCCAGACACGCACAGCGCATCGGGCCGGTTGTTGAACACGCTCAAGCGGGCAATTTCGCTAATGTTGCGCGACCCAATATACCTCGCCGCTTCGGGAACGATGTTGAGCAGCCTCCTTAAATCGGGACGCGCCGCATCTTGTGGCGGACCGTTTCGCCGACATTGGTGCTTCACAGGCCAAAACCGCCGGCGTAAACGCCGACGATCCGCGCCATAGCCGCAGTGGTTACGGGCTTTACCGTGGTCAGGAATGGCAGGCTGAATGCGCTGGAAACCACGGGCGCATCGACACCGCCATGTTGCAGTTTCAACAGATCCTGCCGCGCCGGATCCACCACCTTTTGCAGGCAGCGCATGCAGGTGGCCGGTTGCGTCGTCATGCGGGCAGAGCCAGCTGGCCCCGGCGTCGCGGCATGGGTCGGCCGCGCAAAGGGTAACCCGTGGGTTNNAACCCACGGGTTACCCTTTGAGCAGGACGGCCTCGAACGCCTCAATGGCGCGCTGAAGCGTCTGGCGATCGACCGATGAAAAATCCGTTTCAGACAGGATTCGGCATTCGCCCTTGCGGGCCGTGACCTTCGAGCGACCGACGTGAAACTCGTATTTTTCGCTCTTCTCACGCCGAGGGCGGGCCACGGGTGCGTCGGCGGGATGGTCGGCAAACCGCCGCAGGATCGCGGCCTGTGCGTCCGGAGTGTCGGCGCGGGCAAGATCACGCGCCAGCGCCTTCGCCTGATCCGGGGCCGCCTGTAGGCGGCGCGCCACATCGACCCCAAGATTGCGCGGCACCGCCTTGGGAAACCGCAACGACGGCCCGACCGCCTGCATCAAGAACACGAAACTGCGAATATACGAGCGCTTCATCTTGTGCATCGAGGCGTATAGCCGACCCACGAGGGCATCTGCGCCCTGCCCTTCCATCGCATCATCGGCGGCGGCCACGATGGCAACCTGCGCCATTTCGGCGAAGCTCAGATCCTCACGGATGACGTTTTCTTCGACCATGTCGATATAGAGATCGATGCGGCTCGCAGCGCCTTCATCGACCCGCACCACGGCTTGAGAAAACCGTTCATCGCCGGTCTCCTCGAACAGATGGCGCAGCGCGGTCAGGCGGCGCCATCCCTTTTTCAGCTGATAACCATCGCCCAGACGGAACACCTCAATCGGCTCTTTCTGGCCCCGCTCGCGGATCGAGCTTTTCAGCTCTTCCATCTCATCCGAGGCGGCAACCGCATCCAGGTCCAACCGGTCACGCGGCAGATCATCGGTGCGGATCTGATCTAGAGGGATACTGACCAGCACGCGCCCTTCGTCCTGCGCACGGCGGAATTCCTTGGCATCCGCGGCGTTCATCCGTCGTTGTTCAACCAAGTTTTCGGTGCTCTCGGCAAGACTGCCCGCAGCTTCGCGCACAGCGGCGCCCATGGGCCCGACATCGCGGGCGCGCTTGCGGGGCAGGGCGGTATCATCGAGCGGGCCAAACCCGAATTTGTTCTTGCTGCTCATACCTCACCCTCCTGTTCTTGGTCGCGACGATCCCAGGCGGCCAGAACCACCTCGCGAAATTCCGTGTAGGCGTTGTCAAAGCTCTGCCGCGCGCGCTTCCATGTTTCGCGGGTCATCTGGCGGTAGTCCTGCTCATAGACCGACATCTGAAAGCGGCCCGATTGTTCAACAGCACGGGTCATTTCGATGGCGTTGAGGCAGACATCATCACCAAACACATTCTGAAAGGCTTCCATCATCGCGGCGTGCAGCGGGTTGGAGGCTTCGAACCGGGTCATCAGCAGGCGTACGTCATCGAATTTCTTGGGCAAGCGAATGCCCGCATCGGTGGCGATCTTGGCGTAGCCTTCGGAGATGTCGTGCAGCGCATCGCCAAGCTGACCCAGAAAGCTGGTGGTGCTGTCATATTCCCAATAGCCGGGGCCCGACGGGATATACAGGATATCGGCAGCAAAGGCTGCATTCAGCGACTGGTAGCCAATCGCAGGCGGGCAATCAAAGATGATCAGGTCGTATTGATCGTCGGGCAACTCGCCCAGATAGCGCGAGACGCAGCCAAAGAAGCTCCAGGCCTTGTGCATGGCGCGATATTGCGCGCTGGCGAATTCGACAAAGGCGGCATTGGCGCAGCTGGGAATGATGTCGATGGTTGGCCAGGAGGTTTTCTGGATGAAATCCTGGGTGCGCTGCGCAGCGATGGATTGCACATCCTCGGGCAGCTCATGCGAGGTGGGATAGGGGCAGTCAGCGGGGTCGTCATAGGCCGCGGCGATGCGATCGGCTTCTCGGCACAGATCGCGGCACATGATGCCCCAGACGGTGTTCCATTCCTTGACCTCGACCAGCCCCATCGAATGGGTCAGCGTCGCCTGCGGATCAAAATCAACGACAAGCACGCGATAGCCATCCAGCGCCGCCGCATTGGCCAGATGCTGCGCCACCACGGTCTTGCCAACGCCGCCCTTGAAATTCGAAACAGCGACCCGCATCGCGCGCCCCGCTGGACGTCGCGGCAGCAAGCTTTTGCCACGAAACCGCAAACGACGGCGCAGCTCGTTGATTTCCGCCAGAGAGAACCAACGCTGGCGCCCGTCTTCCTCGACCGAGCCCTGCGGCAACGCCGGATCATCGGCAAGCTTCTTGCGCAGCGTGTCGGCGGGCACATTGAACATGAACTGACTGATTTCCCAGATCGAGAAGGGCCGGAGGATTTTTTCTTCGGCCGGGGAAAAGGTCGCTCGGCGTACCGCGGCTTGCTGCGCAAGGCTGCGTTCGTTCATCGATTGAAGGTGAGAGTGATCGCGCATGGCCCTGCTCTTGTTTTATGCTATTGCGGGGTTGATAACGCGATTTCCCCAAAGCTCAAATCCTGAAATCCCGTTTTTCGGATTTTTCTCGCCTGAGTCGCGAAATTGCGGGGCTTTCCGGCATGTGGAGAACCGGTTTTGGTGACAGGAGGCTGGGGGAAACCGCTTATAGGGTGACAGAACAGGGAGGATAGGGTGACAGATATATGTCACCCATTACCAATAAACCTTTTCTTCGATAGAATTTTGAAAGCTCTTCTTGCCTCCTGCTTTTATCGCACGGTTGACAAATTACGGGATTAAGCGACAGTTGGGACAGAACGGGAATCGGCCTTAGAAGCCGGACCCTGAGGCAGCGAGTGGCAATCATGAAGACAAACCGATTTACGGGACCGCAGGCGGGTCCGCAGAAATACGACCTACTGACGGCGATGTCTGTCGCCGGGCTGAACGGGTCGGCGACGTTCCAGACCTCTATGCTGCGCCTCGTGGCGGTAGTGACGGCGCGTTACAACTGGCGCCTTGACGAGCTGACGGTAGGCCAGCGGGAACTTGCACGCATGTGGTCGGTCGATGAACGCACCGTCAAGCGCGAGATCAAGCGGCTGACAAGCGCGGGGATCCTGTTGCAGCTGCGTCCGGGGGTGCGGGGCAGGGTCGCCGCCTATCGTCTGAACCTGGCCGAGATTCACCGGCTGAGCG
Organism: Citreicella sp. C3M06; assembly: GCF_018860705.1. GTDB lineage: Bacteria > Pseudomonadota > Alphaproteobacteria > Rhodobacterales > Rhodobacteraceae > Salipiger. The sequence goes on along the minus strand of NZ_JAHKQA010000100.1, from coordinate 58,350 downwards.
CACCGGTCTGGGAAAACGTCGGCCCCGATTTCACCGCGCGCATGGGGGCCGAGTCGCAGGCCCCCGACCTGCCCAATGTCGTACACCTGAATTTCGGCGCGCCCAGAACCGCAGAGCCCGCCGGCGATCCGCGCTGGAACAAGGTGCAGGACCGACTGGCCCGAACCGATCCGGGTCTGCATGCCAGCTGGTTTGCCGCGCTGCGCTTTGCACATTGCGATGGCAGCTGCCTGCACCTTACCGCGCCTTCGTCCTTTGCTGCGCAATATCTGCGCACCCATCACATGCGCCCGCTTCAGGGCGCAGTGGCGCTGGAATTCTCCGGGGTGCACCGGATCGAAATAGACGCGCCGCAAAGCCAGCGGTGATCGAAACGGTGCCGAACGCGCCGCTCTGCATCTGGATCATGGCGAAGGCAGCCGCAAGGTTGGCACCGCAGCAGTCTTCGAGCGCGACACATTCGAACTCGCAATCATTGGGTTCGCGCAGCCAGTGGTGATGCCAGTCAGGATCAGATCGAGATCGGTGGCTTCCAAGGCCTGGCGTTCTTGCGTGGCGGTATGACGGCATGAGCCGCCTCGGTCGGCGACTGCGTCATGACACCTGCGTGTGACATAGGCCCCGTCTGCAGTGCCGAGCCTATCTCTACATCCGCGGGGATCTGGCTGAGCAGTTTAGGCAGCATGGGGGCGTCGCCGATGTTGCTCCCGGTGATCTCAATGGCTCGGATCTTCAGCGTCTGTTCATCGATGCCAATGTGGATCTTGCGCCATAGACGACGTTTTGCGCCACCATGCTTGCGGGCGTGAAATTCGCCTTGATGCCGGTGCTGTCCGCTGCCCGACAGGGGATCAGCAAGTTCAGCGGCCCTGGCTAGCCCCGGTAGGGAATGGTCACGGCCAATGTCTTCTGGCGCGGGCTAAGCGTGCTGAAATCCGGCACCGTCCAGTCAAGCCCGAGCAGCCGCAGCAGGCTCTCGACGAAGCCCGTGGTCTGCCTGAGGGCCATGCCGAAGAGAACTTCCCTCGTCAGGCAGGTCTGGATCGCGACATCACTATACTGCGGCTGCCTGCCTCGCTTACCGGTCGGCGTAGGCGCCCAAGCCATGTCCGGATCGAACCAGATGGTCAGGGAGCCACGCGCTTCAGCGCTTCGTTGCAGGATGGCCAGTTCCTGGTCTTGTAGCTTGGCGGGATCGGTCTGCTCATGCGGCACAGCTACCACGCTGGATTCACGAGATGAATCCCCCACTCGGCCTTTGCGCAACAAAGCCCCGATATGACCTCCGTGGGGTCCGGTTTCGGCCCTCACATACAACCTAAAAATCAACATAATCTTGTAAAACAACCGGATGTTGAAAATCAGCAAGCCGCAACGGCAGAGACGCCAAGGCCAGACAGCCCTGATCCCCAAACCGTTCTGGAATGCCGCAAGGACTTTACCGCATGGGCGCGCACCGTTGGCGGCCCGCTACGCAGCTGGCCAGATCTGCACCGCATTGCGGGCCAGTTGCGCCCGATGATCGGCATCACCGCCGAGGCATGGAACAGCGCACAGCACCGGCTGGGCACTGCCACCGCAACCGCTGCGCTGGCGTTGATCTTCGAAAAATTCTGTCGTGGAGAGATTTCCTCGCCAACCGGATATCTGAGCGGCATGATCCGCAAGGCCGGCATCGGAGAATTGCACCTGACCCGCAGTCTTCACGGCAGACGCAAGGCGATGCGCCTCGCGGGATTTTCTGCGACATGTGCCTGAACGCAGCCCGCCTGTTGCCTTTCAATCCGATTGCCCGCAGACCTAGCGGAGCAGACATCCGGGGCCGATCATGGTGCAACTGAACACCCCTTGGCGCGCCGTTGCCGCCGCCTTTGCGCTCAACGGCGTGTTGCTGGGCAGCTGGGCCGGGCGCATCCCGGCCTTTGTCGACCGGCTCGGCCTGGACGAGCGCGGCCTTGGCATTCTGCTGCTGTTCATGGGCGGCGGCGCGCTGCTGTCGTTTCCGCTGGCCGGTCGGCTGTCGGATCATTTCGGAGCCGCGCTGGTGACGCGCTGGCTGGCAGTGGTCTATCTGCTGAGCATCCTGCTGGTCGGGCTGTCGTGGTCGCCGCTGGCGCTGACCGTCGCGCTGTTTGTCTTTGGCATGTGCCACGGGGCGATGGATGTCACGATGAACAGCTGGGGAAGCGAGGTCGAACGTCACCTCGGGCGCAGCGTCATGTCATCGTTTCACGCCATGTGGAGCCTTGGCGCGGGTCTTGGGGCCGCTGGCGGCTATGTCGCGACCACCGCCGGGCTGGGCGTGGCGCTGCATTTCTGCCTTGCGGCACTGATCACCGGGGGCGTGCTTGGGCCATTCCTGCGTTTGCCTTGGGTGTCGCCGATCCGCCGGGCACAGGGCGGCGGGCAGATGTTTTCCCTGCCGCGCGGAGCTCTTGTGCTGGTGGGGCTGATCGCCATGGCCGCCGGGTTGGGCGAGGGCGCCGCAGTCGACTGGAGCGCGGTGTTCCTGCGAGATGTGCTTGGCGCAGCCGACAGCCGCGCGACGCTGGGCTATGCCGCGTTTTCGATGACGATGGTGGCGATGCGTCTGACCATCGACAGGGTGATCCTGCGCATCGGGCCGGTTCGGGTTGCGCGCATCGGCGGTGCTTTGGCGGCGGTGGGCTATGGTCTGTGCGCATTGACCACGCAGCTATCGCTTGCAGTGCTTGGCTTTGTGCTGATCGGCATGGGGCTGGCGGCGGTGACGCCGATGGCGTTCAGCCGGGCGGCCAACGATCCGCAGATCCCGCCGGGGCAGGCCATCGCGTCGGTGGCGACGCTGGGCTATGGCGCCATGCTTCTCGGCCCGCCAGCCATCGGCTTTATCGCGCAGCTGACCTCGTTGCGGGTGTCTTTCGGGCTTGTCGGCTGCTGTGCTATGCTGGCGGCGGCGCTGGCAGGGGCGCTGCGTCCCGGTGCCAGCGGAATGCGTTAAGCAAGGCGTAGCTCGGGCGGTGGTCACGACCTCAGCAGTCTCACGAGACTGATGCCGGCGTCGGTCAGGTCTGCCAGCCTTGCCAGAATGTGCTCTGGGGCGATTCCCGCGGCGTTACCGTCGATTCTCGCAAGTGCCTCGAGCAAGCGCGCCAGCCGTCGGCGGTGAATGCCGACGAGGGCCTGCACCGGATCGGCGATGATTCCGGCGAAGGTGGTCACCAGCGCGCCGGTCATTGCCAGCGCAACCCCGGTGGCGATCACGAACCACACCGGTAGCGCGACCGGGAACACGCCGTACCACAGGCCCCCCAACCCCGCCCCAAGCGGAAAGGCTGCAACCGCGCTGGCGTGGCCGAAATAATCCGACACCCTTGGGGCCAGCGACATGATGCCCGGCGTGGCGCTGCCGAACAGCGCCAGCCCGGCGCAAAGCACGAAGAGCGAGGTGGTGATCTCGGCAATGGCAGAGCGCACGGCGCAATAGGCGTCGAGCCGCGCCAGCCCCTGCGGGCTGAGCGGCGCGCCTTGCAGCAGATCGCCCAGCAGTCGCAGTTCAAGTTCGCGCGCGACGGCGGTCTTCATCAACAGTTGCCGACTGGTCAGCCAGCGCCCCAGCCGGTGCAGCCCGACCATGCGCGCGCAAAGCCCCATCAGCATGACCAGCAGGTGAATTGGCGCCAGCATCACGTTCAGTGGGGCGCGCAGCAGATCCCAGCCAAGCGCCGCGCGGTGCAGGCGCAGGGTTCCGGCAAGACGGAAGTTGGCACGCACGAAGGCGTCGATGCGCGCGCTCACGGTTTGTGCGTCATGTTCTTGCGACGGCTGCATCTTGCTCTCCAAACCGGTCTGGCGCGGGCAGTATTGCCCGGATCGTGACCGGACAAAACAAACTTGCGCATTCAGCCGCAGATCTCCGGGGGAAGGCTGCGTAGCATCTGTGCGATGTCGCGCCGCCCCTCGGCACCGAGTGGCAGGATCGGGCGCGGTGGCTCGGCGGTGGTCAGGCCGATCTGGCGGGCGATCTCATAGACCGCGCGCAGGCTGCTGTGGCTGCGAAAGACTTCCCAGACCGGGGCGAGCGCCGCATCGAGCCGTCGGGCTTGAACGGTATCGCCTGCCTGCGCCGCGCGGCTCAGCGCGACACAGATGCGCGGAAAGATCCCGCCCAGCACGCTGTACCACGTATCCGCCCCGGCGATCATCGCCTCGGGGCAGCACCAGTCGCCGCTGTAGCCGATGCTGAAACCGGGCGAGGTGGCGCTGCGCTGCCTGGCAAGGTGGTGCGCCATCTGGCCATCTGGCGGCGGGGGGTTCTTGATCCCGACGACACCCGGCACCCGCGACAGACGGGCGACGAGATCCGGGGAAAAGCTGAAATGCGTGGTGCCGGGGTTGTCGTAAATGCAGATTGGCAGCCCGCTGGCCTTGGCCACGGCAGAGAAATGCTCATACACCTCGTCCTGGCTCAGCGGCGCGTAGGACACCGCCGACAGCAGCCCTGCCGCCGCCCCCATGGCCCTTGCGTCCTGGGCAAGGCCGATCGCCTCATCGGTGCGCAGCGCGCCGATACCAACCACCAGCGGGATCGCGCCGCAGCGATCCTGCGCCGCTTCGACGGCGCGGCGGCGTTCATCGCGGCTGAGGTACATGTAGATGCCGGTGCTTCCCAGCACCCCGATCGAACCGACCTGAGCGGCGACAAGCCGATCGATGATCCGGCCAAGCGCGGCCAGATCGACGCGGCCATCCGCATCGGCGGGGGTGATCGGAAAGGCGGACAGCCCTGACGGCATGGACATGCGAAGCATCCTGTCTGAAATGGCGTCTGCCCGGTCAGCAAGACGCTCGAAGTGCCGAAAAAGACCGGATCACACCCGGTGCAGATACAGCTCGAAATCCACATCCGGAATGGTGCGGGCGACGCGGGCGTATTCGGCGGCCTTCACGGCGGTGAATGTCCGGTGCATCTCGGTGCCAAGTGCGTCTTTGAGGAACGTCGATGCGCTGGCCGCGGCGATGGCGGCGTTCCAGTCGCGCGGGATCTGCGCCCCCGCCTCAGAGGCATAGGCGTTGCCGGTGGTTTCGGGGCCGGGGTCGATGCGCTCGGTGATGCCCTTGCGCATCGCGGCCAGCACCGTCGCTGCGACCAGATAGGGGTTCGCGTCGACCCCCGCGGGGCGATGTTCCAGCCGCCGCGCCCGCCGTTCCCCGGCCGGTACCCGCACCGCGACCGAACGGTTGTTGACCCCCCAGACCGGCGAGACCGGCGCGTAGCTCTGATCGGCAAAGCGCCGCCAGCTGTTGGCATGCGGAGCAAAGACCAGCATCGACTCGGCCATGGTGGCCAGCGTGCCGCCGATGGCATGGCGCAGCGTGTCGGCAAAGGGCGCACCCTCGGCTTCGGCCATGGCGTTGCTGCCGGTGCCGTCGCGCAGGCTGACATGCAGGTGCATCCCCGACCCGGCGAAATCGGCAAGCGGTTTGGCCATGAAACAGGCGACCACGCCGCGGCGGCGCGCCTGAGCCCGCACGATCCGCTTGAGCCGCACCAGATCGTCGGCGGCTTGCAGGATATTGTCGCGGTGACGCAGGGTCAGCTCGTACTGGCCGGGCGCGTATTCGGAAATCACCGTCTCGGCGGTGATCCCGGCCAGCGCCGCACCGGCGTAGATGTCATCAAGCAGCGGCTGCATGCCGATCAACTGGTCGACGGAATAGACCTCGGTGCGGGTCGAGCGGCGCCCGTCGAGCACATCGCGCGCCGGCTGCACGCGGCCTTGCGCATCGCGTTCAGGATCGAGCAGGAAGAATTCCAGCTCGAAAGCGGCGGTCGGGTGCAGATCGAGTTGCGCCATTGCCGCCACCTGCCGGGTCAGCGCGTGGCGCGGATCGGACAGCATCGGCGTGCCATCGAGGTGGTATTGCGACAGCAGCAGCTCGGCGCGAGCGGGGTCGGTGCCATGCTGGCGCACCAGCGATCCGGGCACCGGCCATGCCCGCAGATCGCCATCGCCCGCATCCCAGATCAGGCCGGTTTCATGCACGTCCTCGCCCACCACATCCAGCCCGAGGATCGAGATCGGCAGGTGCCGCCCGCTGCGGTACAGCGATTCCAGCTCGTGGCGCCGAATGATCTTGCCGCGCCCGATGCCGTTGGAATCGTGCAGCAGGATGTCGATGGCCTGAACATCGGGATGGGTCGCCAGAAACGCCTCGGCTTCGGACAGCGCGGCGCCAGAGGGGCAGGGGTCGGTCATGGGGGCTTTCAGTCTTGCAAGAAGGTCGAAGGTGGTGCCGGGCAGTCGCTCGATCCTTGCCCGGTGCAGGGCCGGGGCAGGGGGGGCGGTCAGGATCGGCCCTTTGGGTCTACGCGCGCGCCGGAGCGGGCCGTTCACAGGCTGGCGTCAGGTGCCGAAGCCGCGTTGCCCGCCGGTCGAGCCAAAGCCGCCGCGCGTGGTGGCGGTGGCGCGGGTCATCGGCGGTTTGCCGATGGTCGTCGGGGCCTTGGCAAACGCCTGCGCGCCGATCTTGGCCTTGCCGGTGTTGTTGGCATAGCTGGTCCCGCCGCCCGGCGTGGTGAAGCGCCCGTCGCTGTTGCGATACATCGGCTGCGCCCCGACGCCGCGCCCGCCCAGCATGTTGCCCAGCAGCATGCCGGCGATCAGCGGCATGAAGATGCTGCCCGATCCGCCGCTCGTCGCCTGCGCCTCGGAGCCGCAGTTGCCCTCGCCGTATTGTTCCTCGCAGACCTCAAGGCTGTCGTAGCGCGGCGCGGTCTCGGCGTGCAGCTGTTGCGCCTCTTCAAAGGCATCGGTGCAATCCTGCGCGGAAAACAGGCTGTCGGGGCCCACCGCCGCCTGACAGCTGTCGACGTCGGGAAAGGCGCGCGCGTCGACCTGTTCCTCGCGGCAGCCCGCAAGGGCGAACGAGGCGGCGCCGACGATGGCAAGGGCTGCGGTGCGAGAGCGTTTGGTCATCGGGGAAATCCTCAGTCACGGATGAAATGCGGTTTGAAACGGGACAGGTCCTGCGTGATGCGGCTTTGATCCTCGCGGATGCCGATGGCGCAGCAGGTCTCGCCGACGACCCATGCGCCGATCACCGGGCGAAATCCGCCGAACACCGGCAGCGGGTGATAGGCCTGCGCGATGCGCGGATGGGCGTCGTAATCGCTGGATTTGGCGGTCTCGGTGGTTTTGCCGTTCTCGATGATGGTCACCGATGCGCCTTCGCGCGAAAACAACGGCTTGAGAACATGGCGCTGCATCGGCACCAAGGCCCGGTCGATCAGCGCGGACCCGGCGGCCAGATCCGCTTCGAAGAAGGCGGGCAGCAGGTTGGGGTGGCCCTCGAACATCTCCCAGAGCACAGGCAGGATGCCCTTGTTCGACAGGATCGCCTTCCACGGCGGCTCGATCATGCGGCATTGCGATGTGGCGAGGTGCTCTGCGTAATCGTCGCGCAGCAGGTCTTCCCACGGGTAGAGCTTGAACAGCGTGCCGATCACCCGGTCCTCGTCGTCGAGAAACTGGCCCTCGTCGCTGATCGCGATCTTTTGCAGATCGGTGTAATGCGCGCCCATCCCGGCCTCGCGGGCGGCCCATGCCAGCGCCTCGACGGTGGCATAGTCTTCGGGCGCGCCTGCGGCGGCGGTGAAGTGCAGGTTTTCGCCTTGTGGGAAGATCTCGGCAAAGCGGGCAACCAGCGCCTCGTGCACGCCGTTGAACTGGTCGTCATCGGCGCGCAGCACGCCAAGCGCCTGATTGTCTTCGAACCATTGCCACTGAAACGCGGCAGTCTCGTAAAGCGATGTCGGGGTATCGGCGTTGTATTCCAGCAGCTTGGCCGGGCCATCGCCGCCATAGGCCAGATCGAACCGGCCATAAAGCTCAGGCGCACCGTCGTGCCAGCTTTGCGCGATGTAATCGCGGTGCTCGTCGGGAATGCTCAGACGGTCGAGCAGTTCTTCGGATTGCAGAACCCGCGCCACCGCCTCGCGGCACATGCCGTGCAACTCGGTGCAGGGGTCTTCGATCTGCTCTTCGATCTCGGCAAGGCCGAAAGCATAGGCCGAGCTTTCTTCCCAATAGGGCTCGCCGTGCATGTCGGCAAAGGTAAAGCCCAGCTCTTCGGCCTTGTCGCGCCAATCGGGCCGTTCCGGCAAGTCTAGTTTCTGCACCTGTGGTCGGCCTTTCCGTTCGGTCGCGTCAGGGGACAGATGGGGCAGAAGTGAGGGAATGTGAATGCCCCGGCGCAAGAAAACCCTGCGCCGGAGCGGTCAGTCGGCCGAGACTTTCGGCCCAAGCGCGGGGGCGGCGCGCTCCAGCACCAGATCGCTGCGCGAAAAGCTGATCGGGGTGCGCAGCCCGGCGATGCCCTCGGGGGCGATGCGCATGGCCCGCGCTTCGATCTGCGGCTCGCTCAGCGTCTCGGCCACGGTGTTGATCGGCCCGCCGGGAACGCCCGCAGCTTCCAGCGCGGCGATCAGATCGGCCTTGGGGCGGCCTGCCATGGCGGCTTCGAGCATCGGGCACAGCGTGTCGCGATGCGCAACCCGCGCCGGGTTGGTGGCAAAGCGCGGATCCTCGGCGAGGCCTTCCAGCCCGAGCATGGCGCACAGCGCGGCGAATTGCCGGTCGTTGCCGCAGGCCACGATCAGGTGGCCATCGGCGCAGGGAAACACCTGATAGGGCACGATATTGGGATGGGCATTGCCCAGCCGCGTCGGCGTTACGCCGCCCAGCAGGAAATTCGCCGCCTGATTGGCCAGAACCCCGACGCCGCAATCCAGCAGCGACAGATCGACCTGCTGCCCCTTGCCCGACCGTTCGCGTTCGGCCAGCGCGGCCTGCACGCCGATCACCCCGTAAAGCCCGGTGAACAGGTCGATCCACGCCACGCCGACCTTTTGCGGCTCGCCGTCCGGCGCGCCGGTCAGATCCATGATGCCGCACATGCCCTGAATCAAGAAATCATAGCCCGGCTGCTTGGCCCGAGGCCCGTCCTGCCCGAAGCCGGTGACCGAGGCATAGACAAGGCGCGGGTTCAGCGCCGACAGGCTGTCGTAATCGAGGCCGAATTTTTTCAGCCCGCCGACCTTGAAATTCTCGATCACCACGTCCGCGCCCGCGATCATCTCTTTCAGCGCGGCAAGATCGCCCGCATTCGAGAAATCGCAGGTCACCGACCGCTTGCCGCGGTTGGCGGCGTGGAAATAGGCGGCGACGGTTTCGGTGCCATGCTCGGTGGGCCGCTCGATGAACGGTGGCCCCCAGCGGCGGGTGTCGTCGCCCTCGGGCGCCTCGATCTTGATGACCTCGGCGCCCAGATCGGCCAGCGTCTGGCCGATCCACGGACCGGCCAGAATGCGCGCCAGCTCGATGACTTTCAGCCCCTTGAGAGGCGCGTCAGAGGTCATGAGTCAGCCAAACGCCTGAATGTCGGTGATGGCGCGACCAAGGATCAGCGCGTGCACGTCATGCGTGCCCTCGTAGGTGTTCACCGTCTCGAGGTTCGCGGCGTGGCGCATCACGTGATATTCGATCTGGATGCCGTTGCCGCCGTGCATGTCGCGGGCCATGCGGGCGATATCCAGCGCCTTGCCGCAGTTGTTGCGCTTGACCATCGAGATCATCTCGGGCGCGAAGCGGCCCTCGTCGAACAGCCGGCCCACCCGCAGCGAGGCCTGAAGGCCCAGCGTGATTTCGCTCATCATGTCGGCCAGCTTCTTCTGGTAAAGCTGCGTCGCCGCAAGGGGGCGGTTGAACTGGTGCCGGTCCAGCCCGTACTGACGCGCACGGTGGAAACAATCCTCGGCCGCGCCCAGAACACCCCAGCTGATGCCATACCGCGCCCGGTTGAGACAGCCGAACGGCCCGCCCATGCCTTGAATGTTGGGCAGCAGCGCCTCTTCGCCAACCTCGACATTGTCCAGAACGATCTCGCCGGTGATCGAGGCGCGCAAGGACAGCTTGCCGCCGATCTTCGGGGCGCTCAGGCCCTTCATGCCCTTTTCAAGGATGAAGCCGCGCACCTTGCCGTCATGCGCTTCGGATTTGGCCCAGACCACAAAGACATCGGCGATGGGGCTGTTGGAAATCCACATCTTGGAGCCGATCAGGCGGTAGCCGCCCTCGGTCTTGATGGCACGGGTCTTCATGCCGCTCGGGTCGCTGCCCGCATCCGGTTCGGTCAGACCGAAACAGCCGATCCACTCGCCCGATCCCAGCTTGGGCAGGTATTTCTGCCGCTGCTCTTCGGAGCCGTAAGCGTAGATCGGGAACATCACGAGGCTCGATTGCACTGACATCATCGAGCGATAGCCGGAATCGACCCGCTCTACCTCGCGGGCGACAAGCCCGTAAGATGTATAGGACGCCCCGGCGCAGCCGTATTCCTCGGGGACGGTGACGCCCAGCAGGCCCGCCGCGCCCATCTCGCGAAAGATCTCGGGATCGGTGGTCTCGTTCAGATAGGCATCTTCGACGCGGGGCAGCAGCTTGTCCTGTGCAAAGGCGCGGGCGCTGTCCGCGATCATCCGCTCGTCTTCGCTAAGCTGGTCGTCCAGCAGGAAAGGGTCGGACCAGTTGAAGGGGATACCCTTGTGCGACGAGGAAGACATATGCGGCTCCGTTGGATCATTCCGTTTGTGCCCGAATAACAGTGGCAAGCGGCGATAAAAAGCGATATTCCCGCATTATTACATTCCAAGGAGGAATATATGAGACAGCGGCGCTTTTTGCCCTCGCTGCGGCTGCTGCTGGCCTTCGATGCGGTGGTGCGGCATCGCTCTGTCACCGCCGCCGCGGACGAGCTGAACCTGACGCAAGGCGCGGTCAGCAAGCTGATCGCCGCGCTGGAAAGCCAGCTCGGGCGCGAGCTGTTCACCCGGCAAAAGCGCCGCCTTGTGCCCAATGCCGCTGCGCTGAGCTATCAGCGCGACATTGGCCGGGCGCTGGATATGGTGCAGCGCGCCTCGATGGCGGTGGTCGCCAACCCCGAGGGCGGCACCCTGTCGCTGGCGGTGCTGCCGACCTTTGCCACCCGCTGGCTGGGGCCGCGTCTGGGGGATTTCCTCGGGCGGCATCCGGGGGTGGCGCTGAACCTGTCGACTCGCATCGGTCGCTTTGATTTCGAAACCGAACTGTTCGACGCGGCGATCTATTTCGGCGAGCCCGACTGGCCCGGCGCGCAACACCTGAAGCTGTTCGACGAGCGGATCACCGCCTGCGTCTCTCCGGCCTTTGCCGAGCAGCATCCGGTGCACAGCCTTGATGATCTGCGCGACCTGCCGACCCTGCGGCTGGAATCGCGGCCCACCGTCTGGGAGGATTGGACAGCCGGGCAGGGCGGCGCCGCGCCCGGCGGGCCCGGGATGCTGATGGATCAGTTTTCCATGATGATTCAGGCGGCAAGTTCCGGCCTTGGGATCGCGCTGCTGCCCGACTACCTCGCCCGCATCGAGATCGCCGAAGGGCGGCTGGTGCCGGTGCTGAAGCAGGCGGTTCCGGTGCGCGGCGCCTATTGGCTGGTCTGGCCCGAGACGCGGCACGAGGACGCTGCACTTGGCGCCCTGCGCGGCTGGCTGGCGGGAACGCTCGGCGCGGGGTCTTCCACCGCTGCGCACGGGGGGCTATGAAGAGCCTCCGCGCCCAACAGGAGAGACAGCACATGGACCGCGCCAGCCGCATCAACCGGACCATCGGCACCGAGATCAGCGCCACCCCCGCGCAGGTCGCCGCCGCCGTCAAACTGCTGGACGAGGGCGCGACCGTGCCCTTCGTTGCCCGCTACCGCAAGGAAGTCACCGGCGGGCTGGATGACACGCAGCTGCGCACGCTGGCCGACCGGCTGGGCTATCTGCGCGAAATGGATGACCGGCGCGATGCCATCCTGAAATCCATCGCTGGGCAGGACAAGCTGACCGATGCGCTGGCCCTGTCGATCGCGCAGGCCGACACCAAGGCCCAGCTTGAAGACATCTACCTGCCTTACAAACCCAAGCGCCGCACCAAGGCGATGATCGCCCGCGAAAACGGGCTGGAGCCGCTGAAAGACGCCATTCTTGGCGATCGCAGGGCCGATCCCGAAACGCTTGCGGCGGGCTTCATCACCGAGAAGGTGACCACCATCAAGGACGCGCTGAACGGCGCGCGCGACATCCTGACCGAAGAGCTTGTCGAGAACGCTGAGCTGCTGGGTAGCCTGCGCGGCTATCTTGCGCGCGAGGCGGTGATGAGCGCCACCGTGGTACCCGGAAAGGAAGAGGCAGGCGCCAAGTTTTCCGACTATTTCGCCCATACCGAAAAATGGGCCAATGTGCCGTCCCACCGGGCGCTGGCGATGATGCGCGCCTGGAAGGAAGAGGTGGTGCAGATCGACATCGGCCCCGATCCCGAAGGCGGGGCGGATCGCTGCGTCGACATGATCGCGGCGCGGCTGGGGCTGTCGGGGGCGACCCTACCGGGCGATAAATGGCTGCGCGGCGTTGCGGGCTGGACATGGCGGGTCAAACTGTCGTCGTCGATGATGCTCGATCTGCTGGCCGATCTGCGCGGGCGCGCCCAGGACGAGGCCATCGCGGTCTTTGCCCGCAATCTGAAGGATCTGCTGCTGGCGGCTCCGGCGGGGGCGCGAGCGACGCTGGGGCTTGATCCGGGCATCCGCACCGGGGTCAAGGCGGCGGTGGTCGATGCCACCGGCAAGCTGTTGGCGACCGACACGATCTATCCGTTTCAGCCCAAGAACGACATCCGCGGCGCGCAGATGGCGATCCTGAACCTGATCTCGAAACACGGGGTCGAGCTGATCGCCATCGGCAACGGCACCGCCTCGCGCGAGACGGAAAAGCTGGTGAGCGACACGCTGGCGATGCTGCCTGCGGCGGTGGCCAAGCCGGTCAAGGTCATCGTCTCCGAGGCGGGCGCCTCGGTCTATTCCGCCTCGGAACTGGCGGCGCGGGAATTCCCCGATCTGGATGTCAGCCTGCGCGGCGCGGTGTCCATCGCCCGCCGCCTTCAGGATCCGCTCGCCGAGTTGGTCAAGATCGAACCCAAGAGCATCGGCGTCGGCCAGTACCAGCACGATGTCGACCAGCATCGCCTTGCCAAATCGCTCGAAGCGGTGGTCGAGGATGCGGTGAACGCGGTGGGCGTCGATCTCAACACCGCGTCGGCGCCGCTGCTGGCGCATGTGTCGGGGCTTGGGCCGGGGCTGGCCGAGGCGATCGTGCTGCACCGCGACACCAACGGTGCCTTCAACTCGCGCCGAGAGCTGCTGAAGGTGGCGCGCCTTGGCCCGCGCGCCTTTGAACAATGCGCCGGTTTCCTGCGGGTGACGAATGGCAAGGAGCCGCTCGATGCCTCGTCGGTCCACCCCGAAGCCTATGATTTGGCGCGGCGCATCGTAAAGGCCTGCGGGCGCGATCTGCGTGCCATTCAGGCCGATCCCAAGGTGCTGTCGGGGCTGGATGCCCAAAGCTTTGCCGACGAGCGCTTCGGCCTGCCGACGGTGCGCGACATCCTGTCGGAACTGGAAAAGCCCGGCCGCGATCCGCGCCCCAGTTTCAAGACCGCCACCTTTGCCGAGGGCATCGACGATATCCGCGATCTCAAGCCCGGCATGCGGCTGGAAGGCACGGTGACCAATGTCGCCGCCTTTGGCGCGTTTGTCGATATCGGGGTGCATCAGGACGGGCTGGTGCATGTCAGCCAGTTGGCCGACCGTTTCGTCAAGGACCCGCATGAGGTGGTCAAGGCGGGCGACGTGGTGCAGGTGCGCGTGACCGAGGTCGACGTGCCGCGCAAGCGCATCGGCCTGACCATGCGCAAGGACGGCGGCAGCTCTGCAAAAGAGGCGCAGGCGGCGCGCGGCCCGGCCAAGGGCAAACCGATGCGCACTGCATCAAAACCCCCGGCCAAAGAGCAGACCGGCGCCTTTGGTGCGGCCCTTCTGGACGCGATGCGCAAACGCTGATCAGCCGCGCAGGATCGTTTGCGAGACCCTGCGCATCCGCGTGTCGATGCCGATCGGCTTGGTCACCAGACCGGCCCCCTGAATCTGATCCGGGGTGCCGGGCATGTACTCGTCGTAACCGGTCATAAAAGTGATGCTCAGATCGGGCCGCGCGGCGCGGGCCTGATGCGTAAGCGTCCACCGGTGCGGCTGTCGCGCACAGACAGTGGCACATAATCGCTGGGCGCAGGATCGCCGTGCATCGGCGATGCTGGCGCAAGTGATGCCGATGGCGATCTGCCCGCCGGCCGACATAGCCTGCCCCGGTGGGTGACTGGATCGGACGCTCCGTCTGTCTTGAATGGACAGATAAGGACAATGGCAAAACGCCCCGCAGCGATGCTGCGGGGCGTTTTGGGATCAGGGGCGCTTGCCGCGGCGGGGCGTGTCGCCCCCGCCCACGGGGCGGTTCGGTTTACCGCCGGGCTTGGCGAACTTGCCAGCAGGTTTGCCGGGGCCCTTCGGACCGGGCTTGCCGCCGGGTTTGCCGCCCGGAGGGGTAAAGCGCTTCGAGGTGTCATTGGCAGAGGCGCGCGGCGCACCGTCAGGCTTGGGGCCGCGGGGGCCGGATTTCGGGCCGCCCTTGGCTGCCCAATCCGGCTTGCCGGGGCGCGCGGGTTTTCCGGCGCCGCCGTGGTTGACGCGCGGGGCGCGATGCGGGGCGTCAGGGCCGGTTTCCAGCGGCTTGCGTTCCGGGCGCGGGCCACGTGCTTCGCGGTCGGGGCGGTCAGCCCGATGCTCGCGCGGAGCGCGGCCTGCATCGTCGTCGCGCTTGGGGCGCGGAGCGCGGTCGGCATCGTCTCCCCGCGGCGGACGCGGCTTGCGCTCGCCCTCGTCACGATCCTTGCGGGGGCGATCCGGGCGCGGGCCACGCGGCCCATCGGACCGAGGGCCACGCGGGCCATCGCGGCGCGGCTGCGGCGCAAATTCCGGCACGCTGTCCAGAACCCGGGCCGAGATGCCATCTTCGAGCAGCCCGCCATCGCCCAGCGAGGCGACAAAGCCATCGACGCTCGACTGGGTCAGCTCGACAAAGGTCTCGCCTTCCTGCACGCGAATGGCGCCGATGTCATCTTTGCTCAGGTTGCCGGCACGGCACAGCAGCGGCAGCAGCCAGCGCGCCTCGGCGCGGTTGTCGCGGCCGACCGACAGCGAGATCCACTTGCTGGGGCCGAATTCGCGCGGCGCGCGCTTTTCAGGCTTGGCATCGGCAGGCAGCAGGTCTTCGGGCGCGGCCTGTCGCGACTGGTGCAGCCGCAGATAGGCTGCGGCGATCACCTCGGGGCTGCGCTGCGCCAGCAGGGTCGCGGCAAAGGCGGATTCTTCGGCGGTGATCGCTTCATCCCAAGTCGGATCGGCCAGCAGCCGGGCCTCGTCCTGAGCGCGGATCGCATCGGCGGAAGGGGCCTCGACCCAGTTGGCGTCGATCTTGGCCCATTTCAGCAGGCGCTCGGCCTTCTTGGCAACGCGCGGCGGCACGATCAGCGCCGAGATGCCCTTGCGCCCGGCGCGGCCGGTCCGGCCCGAACGGTGCAGCAGGCTTTCGGTGTTGGTCGGCAGATCGGCGTGGATCACCAGATTGAGGTTCGGCAAATCGATGCCGCGCGCCGCAACGTCGGTGGCAACGCAGACCCGTGCCCGCCCGTCGCGCATCGATTGCAGCGCGCGGGTGCGTTCGTCCTGGCTCAGCTCGCCCGACAGGCTCACCACCGAGAGGCCGCGATTGGTCAGCCGGGCGGTCAGGTGGTTGACCTGCGCGCGGGTGTTGGCGAACACGATCGCGCCCTTGTCATGGTGAAAGCGCAGCATGTTGAAGATGCCATGTTCCGCATCGGGGGCCGCAACGCGCACCGCCAGATATTCGATGTCGGAATGCTGCTTGCTGTTGCTGATGGTGCTGACGCGCTGCGCATCGCGCTGAAACGTCTCGGCCAGTTTGGCAATCGCAGGCGGCACCGTGGCCGAGAACAGCAGCGTGCGCCGGTCTTCGGGGGCTTCGCCAAGAATGAATTCAAGGTCTTCGCGGAAGCCGAGGTCGAGCATCTCGTCCGCCTCGTCGAGCACCACGGCGCGGATGCCCGACAGATCGAGCGCGCCGCGCTGGATGTGATCGCGCAGACGGCCCGGCGTGCCGACGACGATATGCGCCCCGCGTTCCAGCGCGCGGCGTTCCTGCCTTGCGTCCATGCCGCCAACGCAAGAGGCAAGAGAGGCGCCGGTGCGCGCATAGAGCCAGCTTAGCTCGGCCTTGACCTGCGAAGCCAGCTCGCGCGTCGGCGCGATAACCAGCGCCATGGGCTCGGCGGCGGGGCCGAAACTGGGGGACTCGCCCAGCAGGGTCGGCGCGATGGCAAGGCCGAAGCCCACCGTCTTGCCAGAGCCGGTCTGGGCCGAGACCAGCAGGTCGGACGAGGCCAGGTCGGGGTTGCTCACGGCCTCCTGAACGGGGGTGAGCGTGTCGAAGCCACGCTCGGCGAGCGCCTCGGACAAGGAAGTGATCATGACAGGGAATTCCAGGGGCAGCGAAAAGGGGGCAAGATGCCGGGGGGCGCCATGCACGGCGCCGGATCATTCCCTTTAAGGCATGTCCTTTCACAAGTACAGGGGGTTTATCCGGATATATCGGTCTTTCCTGACCAAAGCCGTGGCAACTGCCGGTCAAGCGACAAGGCGCCGCCCCCGCTCAGCGCCAGCACGCCCAGCAGCCAGGCCCAGAGCAGCCGCTGATCCCAGAGCGGCGCGGCAGGGTCGCGATCAAAGGGGGCGCCGATGGTTTCGGGGCCAACGCCATGGCCGTAAAGATCGGTCAGGGTCATCACGGCCAGAAACCCCAGCATCGCTACCGCGCTTAGCCTTGTGAACAGCCCCAGCAGCAGCAGCAAAGGCAGGACAAATTCCGCCGCCGTGCCCGCGGCGGTGATGACATGCGCCAGAAACGGCAGCGCCGAGGGGTCATAGCCCGTCGCTTCAAGCTGGCGCGGGAACACTTGCGCATAGGCGTTTGGCGACAGCGTCAGCCCGTCAAGCTTGGTGCGCGCCGAGGCCCAGAAATACCCGGCAAGCACCGCGCCAAAGACCAGTCGTGCCGAAAGCCCGATGAAGGGTGCGGCGTCGATTCGCGCGGTTTCGATACGGTGGAGCTGGGCAATCATGGCATTGGCCTTTCGATCAGGGCGCCCGCCGAGAACAGGCAGGCAAGGATGGCGGCGTGGTCGGTGCCTTGTGGCAGCGCATCGCCAAGCGCGGTGCCCTGCGACAGGGCGGCAAGGGTATCGGCGGTGCCGTTCGGGGCCGGCGCGATCTGCAGCGACAGGGCGGGCCGAGTGATCAGCACCTCGCCTGCGGGCGCGGCCTCTAGATCGGGCCGCTCGGCGTTGCGCGCCCAGATCGACAGCGCGGGATAGCGGGTGCGCAGCAACCGCACCGAAGGGTGCGGCGCAAGGCGCAGCGCATCAGGGTCGGCCTCGGCAAGCCGCGCCGGATCCAGAGAGACGGCATCGGCGGCGTGGGTCGCTTCGCGCCGGGCCTGTTCGATGGCGGCCACCTCGGGCAGCCATGGCAGCGCGCTCAGCGGGGCAAAGCGCGCCAGCCAGCCGGGCAGGGCGTCGCCGTAGAGCGCCATGATTGGCGAGCGCGGCGGGTGGGCGCGCAGGAACTCGCGCGCCATGGCATCGAAGAAAGCGTCGCCGACAAGGCGGCGCACCGCCGGGAATGCCTCGCGCAGGGTGGCGGTCAGCGCGCCGGTGACCGAGCCGCGGTAGACCTCGAACCGATCCGCACCAACCGGGGGCGGCGCGTCTGACAGCACCGCAGCGGCGAAGGCGGGCTCGCTCATGCCGGCACGCCTTGCAGTATATGCGCGGCGCGGGCGGCCTCGGCTTGCAGGATGGCGAACTCGGGCAGATCGGCATCCCATTCGATCAGGGTCGGCAGCGGGCCGGTGCGTGCGATCACGTCAGCATACAGGGCCCAGACCGGATCGCCGACCGGGGCGCTGTGGCTGTCGATCAGCACATCCTCGCCCGGGGCATGGCCCGCCAGATGGATCTCGCCCACCGCATCAAGCGGAAAGGCAGACAGGTAGTCGCGCGCTTCAAACCCAAGGTTCTGCGCCGACAGAAAGACGTTTTCGATATCAAGCAGCAGCCCGCAGCCGGTGCGCTGCACGATGGCGGCCAGAAAGGCGGTTTCGCTCAGCGTGCTGTCGTCAAAGCGCAGGTAGCTGGTGGGGTTTTCCAGCAGCATCCGCTGCCCGATCGCCTGCTGCACGGTATCGACATGGGCGCAGATTCGATCCAGCGTAGCTGCGGTGTAGGGCAGGGGCAGCAGGTCGTTGAAATAGGCCCCGCCATGGGACGACCACGCCAGATGTTCGGAAAACTGCGCGGGCTTGAGCCAGTCGAGCAGGTGGCGCAGCCGGGCCAGATGCGCGCTGTCCAACGGGTCTTCGCCGCCGATCGACAGGCCGACCCCATGCGCCGAGATCGCGAAGCGCTGCGCCATCTCCGCGAGCAGGGCGAGGCGCGGGCCGCCCTCGACCATGTAGTTCTCGGCGTGGATTTCCAGCCAGCTCACCGCGCCGGGATTGTCCAGCGCCGCGGCATGTTGCGGTTTGAAGCCGATCCCGGCAGAGGGGGGCAGGGGCATGGCGGTCTCCTTGCGTGGGGGCTTGACCGGGGAAAATGGCGCGGCGGGATCCGCCGCGCCGGTCTGGATCACATCGGGATGTCGCGATCGAGCTCTTCGAGCGAGCCCATGCGGGCCGTGCCATCTGCCATCGCGGGCAGTTCGATCTCGGTGCAGGTGCCGGCGGGCACCAGCGACCATGCGTTGCCCTGATAATCGACCTTCGAGGTGCCGGCGCAGGTGGTGCCGGGGCCGGCGGCGCAGCCGTTTTCGCCCGCCATGGCGACGCCATAGCATTTCTCCTGACCTGCGGCATGGGCGGGCAGGGCCATCTGGGCGAGGCCGGCGGCGATGGCGAGAGCAAGGGGTGTACGTACGGTCATGGTTTGTCTCCGATGTTGAACTTTGCAGATCATTGCCTGCAAAGTGGTCTTCGGATGGAGTGGCGCGGATGTTACGCTGCTCGCGGTCTCGTGATGCGCTGAAATAATGGCGCAGATTTTGTGCGGGGCGCTGTAACAGGGGGGCGCAGGTTGGCGTATACAAGGGTATGACGGGACCGGATGCCGAGATCGAAGCGCTGATGCGGCAGGGCCTTGCGGGAGATCGCAAGGCCTATGGACGAGCGCTTGCACTGCTGGCGCCAAGGATGCGTGCCATGGCGACGCGCGATCTGCCGCAGACCATGGCGCATATGGCCGAGGATGTGGTGCAAGAGGCGCTGCTGTCGATCCATCTCAAGCGTGGCAGCTGGGAGCCATCGCGCCCGCTGCTGCCTTGGGTGCGGGTGATCGTCAAGCACAAGGCCATCGACGCGCTGCGCGCCGGGGCCCGCCGACAGCACGAACCGATCGAGGATCACCCGCAGATCGGCGCGCCCGAGGTCGACCCGCTCGAGGGGCTGCACATCGAACAGGCGCTGGCCCGGCTGGCGCCGCGCGATGCGGAGCTGGTACGCGAACATGCGGTGATGGGGGCGGATGCGGAAACGCTGAGCGCGCGCTTCGACCTGTCGCCGGGCGCTCTGCGGGTGGCGCTGCACCGGGCGCTGCGACGGCTCGCCGAGGCCGCCAGAAAGGATGAGGAATGGAGACCGACAAACTGATTGCCGCCCTCGTGGCAGACGAGACAAGCCCGACACGCCCGCGCCTTGCAGCGCGGGTGCTGTCGGGGCTGATGATCTCGGCGCTGCTGCTGGTGCTGTTCTGGCATGTGCGCCCGGACTGGGCGCAGGCGATCGCGCGGGGGCCGGCGCTGGTCAAGCAAATGCTGCCGCTAGGGCTGGCGCTGCTGGCATGGGTGCTGCTGATCCGCCCCGCGCCCGACCGGCGATTGCCGCTGCTGCCCTTTGCCGCGGTGGCGGGGCTGGCGGCGATTGGCTGGGGGGCGTCGGTGCTGCGCGGCGGCGACGTGATGGGCGACAGCGCCCTGATCTGCCTTGTGTCGATTCCGTTCCTTGCGCTGCCGGTGGCGACGGCATTGCTGCTGGGCCTGCGCCACCGGATCGAGCCGCGCCCGGCGCGGACCGGGCTGATGGCGGGGCTGTTCGCCGGGGCCGCGGCGACGGTGATCTACGCGCTTCATTGCAACGAGGACGCCCCGGCGTTTTTCCTGCTCTGGTACGGGCTGGGCATCACCATCAGCGCCCTCGCGGGGCGCGCCGCGGGCAAGCGGATGCTCGGCGTTTAAAGAGGGCCGCGCCTTGATGCGGCTGGCGCGGCGACCCTTCGGTTCATATCGGCAGCGGCGCGCACGGTGCCGCCAGTCTTCAAACCCGCCAAGGCCATCGCCCAGGCCGGATTAGACCGCGCGCAAATAGGCGAAGGAGACATAGCCCCTAAGCCCGCCCGGCCGGTCCATCACCACTTCGCACCAGCGGGTGCCGCCGGTCTGGGTGCACTCCTGCACCCGCACCACGGTGCCATTCGGCAGCCCGGTGATGATGTTAAAGCCGGTGCCCGGCCCGCCCCGCATCTTGAGCATGTCGCCGGATTCGACGCCATGCACCTCGTAGCGGTCTGCAAAGACATCGGCGGGAGAGCCGCTGCACGCGGCCATCAGCATGGCGCCCGCCAGCGCGCCAAGGGATCTGCGCATCATTCCACTCCTTCGGTTTGCCCGTATGATATGCCTCGCGGCTCAGTCTAATGCCAAGCGGGGCCGAGCGAAACGGCGATGTCAGGCATTCCCCCCGACGATCCAGATGTCGCGACGGCTGGCGGGGTTTCGAAGCATCACCTGCGGGCATGGGAGATCAAGCCGGGCTGCAACGCGCTTCCCGGCGCGGCATGACAGGGCGAACCGTGCTGCTCAGGTGGATGCTGGCGCTTTGGCCAAAGGCTGCGAGCGCGCTCAACGCCTGATGCCGCGCAACAGCGGGGGCCGCCCACATCGGTCCCGCACCGGCGATGGCCTAATCTATCATCGGGTCTCGTTTCAGTGGCCTGCACACGCCCGGATCATGACCGCAACGGGTTGAGCCGACATGGCGCGACGTCCTAAGTTGGATCAAGCGACTGCCTTGCCATCTTACGGTGTCGCCCGGCGCGCTCATGCGCCTCCCAACCACGATGCTCGTAACGGCTCGGCGGTGATGCGCCGTAACATGCCCGGCCATGCAACCGATATTGAGCAAGATCGTTGTAACAGGTAAGTTAACTCTCCTTTGGGACCGGCTCTTTCCCGGACCATCAGTCGCGCGGAGCGATTCCGGCCATTCTGGCCGGTGCCAAACCGCCTCGTTCGGACGATGATGTGATGAAACGCCTCGATTTCCTGGATGGGCTCCGGGGGTTCTTCCTGCTGACGATGGTTCTGTCGCATCTTGTGCTTCGGGACGGGCTCTGGCTTCAGCATCTGCATTTTCGCGAGCTGATGTTCGTTGAAAGTACCCAGGGATTCGTCTTTATGTCGGGGTTGATGTTTGGCCTGACGCAGGCGCGGCGTTACCTGCGCAGCGGCTATGACGCGATGCGACGATCGGTCAGCGCGCGCATGGTCGAGCTTTGGATCTGGACCATCGGGCTGATTTTCCTCGGGTTGCTGATGCGCGATCTGGCGCCCGGCGGCATCGTGGCGTGGCAGAACTGGCTGGGCACCGCCTCGGCGAGCGAGCCGGTGCGGGTGCTGGCGATTCTCTCGCTGCTGTTCCAGCCGACCTTTCTGGATATCCTGCCCATGTACATTCTGTTCATGGGGGTGGCGCCCTTCGTGATCCGCTGGGTTCTCGCCGGGCGCTGGATGCTGGCGGCGGGGCTGTCGGCGCTGGTCTGGACGATCTGTCAGCTTGAACTGCCGGGGCTGGTGTCGGCGCCGCTCGACGTCCTGCTGACCGCCTCCGACAAGCAAGGCGTGCGCATGGCGTTCGACCCTCTGGGCTGGCAGGTGCCGTTCATGGCGGGGCTGGTGCTGGGCGCGCTCTGGGCTGACGGGCGCATCGACTGGGGGCAGGTCTTTGGCCCGCGCAGCCGCGATCTTGCGCTGGTGGCGCTGCTGTTCGTGCTGCTGTTCGCGCCGCTGCGCATCGCCACGGCGCACGGGCTTTTCAGCAAAGAGATGTACCGCCTGTTCGCCCCGTTCGAACTCCGCAGCAACTTTGGCCCGGTCTACCTGCTCAACTTCGTCCCGGCGGCGTTCCTGTTCGCATGGGTGGTGATCGCGGGACGCGAGGCCGCAAGCGTATGGCTGCGGGGGGTGTCGCGCGCCCTGCGCTGGGTGTTCACGCGCCCGATGCTGTGCCTGCTCGGGCGGCATTCGCTCGAGGTCTACGCATGGCATGTCGTGCTGGTCTATGCGGTGCGCTATCTCGACAGCCTCTGGGGGCCGAGCGGGCAAGGCTTCAACACGCTGCTGGCGCTTTACACGGTGGTGCTGCTGTGGGTGCCGCCGCTGTGCCGGGAATGGTATCGCAGCCGGCTTGGGGTGCCCGGGCCGCGGGCCTGACAGGGCGAGCTTTTCCGCGGCATTCGGCGCCGGGGCCATGCTCACAGCACCTCGAGGACGGCCATGATTTCACCGCGCACCCGCTCTGTCCGGGCGGCGGCAATCCGGTTTCGGCGCTGGATCAGCCACAGATCATGCCGAACCGGGTTCGGCAGCGCCGCGATGGACAAGCGCCCACTGTCGCGAAACCCGTCCACGCCGCTTCTGGGCAGGATCGTATAGCCAAGGCCGCGCACCACAGGTTCGGGGATCTGGCCGATCTGGTTCACGAAGCTGCGCCGCGCAAGGGTTTCGGAGCCGCGATAATCCTTCGGAAAATTCGCACCAAGAAGCTCATCCGCATGGGCGTAGCCGTCGGGATGGGCGATGAAGCCAAGCTGGTCGAGATCGGCAAGGCTCTGCGGCGCCGGGTGCCCGACCGGCAGCAGCAGGCATAATTCATCCTGCCCGGCGCGGTGGCCCTCGAGCCGTGGATTGGTCGGGGGGTGGCTGACGATGCCCAGATCGACCGCGCCGTCCAGAACGTCTTCGAGAATGCGCGCCTCTGGCGCGGCGTTCAGCATCAGGCTCAGTCCCGGCGCATCGTCCATCAGCTTCAGAAAGCGGGGGTAGAGCAACAGCGCGATGGAGCCCGAACAGCTGACGCTGACCTCGCCCTTGTCCGGGTCGTCAAAGCGCAGCGATTGACGCAGATCACGCTCTTCGGCGCGGCGGCGCTGGCCGATGGCCAGTAGCGTCTCGCCAAGCGGCGTCAGGGTGAAGCTTTTGCCATCGCGCGACAGCAAGGCTTGGCCCAGCTGCGCTTCCAGCTTCCTGAGATGCTGGCTGACCCCCGGCTGCGTCATGTTCAGCACGCTGGCCGCGCGGGTGAAATGGCCGGTGTCGCACAGCGTCACAAAGGTCTCTAGCCAAGTCGCGTTGATCACGGATTGATCCATTTCGTTATGATTTCGAAAGCGAATGATAATTGGAGTTTATGCTCTAGTCACCCCAGATGACAGTCAGACACGAAAGAAGGACATCATGACCATGACCACCCCCAGAACCTTTTCCCATATCGGCCTGTCGGTTCCCGATCTCGACAAGGCCGTCGAATTCTACCGTGACGTGATGGGCTTTTACGTCATTATGGAGCCGACCGAGATCGCTCAGGATGACAGCGACATCGGCGTGATGTGCGACGATGTCTTCGGCCCCGGCTGGGGCAAGTTCCGCATCGCGCATCTGTCGACCGCCGACCGGATCGGATTCGAACTGTTCGAATTCCCGCAAAACCACCAACCCGACAACAACCTTCCTTACCGCCAGACCGGGCTGTTTCATTTCGCCATTCAGGATCCCGATCTGGAAGGGCTGCTGGCGCGGATCGTCGCGGCGGGCGGCAAGCAGCGCATGCCGGTGCGGGAGTATTTCCCGGGCGAGAAGCCCTATCGCATGGTCTATGTCGAAGACCCGTTCGGCATCGTCTTCGAGC
Source organism: Citreicella sp. C3M06 (assembly GCF_018860705.1). GTDB lineage: Bacteria > Pseudomonadota > Alphaproteobacteria > Rhodobacterales > Rhodobacteraceae > Salipiger. Next base: position 34,313 of record NZ_JAHKQA010000100.1, on the reverse strand, counting down.
TTTACTCGCATAGCTACGAGCTGACCTATTCCGCAGGCGCCTATAGCTGAGGCTCGCCGTCGCGACCGGGCTGTTTCGGGCTTGCGCGAAAGACCTGCGCGGCCATGGCGCTGATGGGCCCGCGCGCAGCCCGGATACCCGTCACAAGCCCGCCCGCTATTTCGTGTAGCGGGCGGGCGTTCCTTTGTCTGGCAACGCCATCCGGCCGGTCAACTGGTGTGCTTGAGGCGTTGCGCCACGAGACGCGGCGGCGGCGCGGCGGTATAATATTGCTGCGAAGAGTAACAGCGGGCCTTGGCCCAATAGCCGGGCCTGTAGCCTCCAGCCTACTGATCTGGCGATCACGTCTAATCTAACTTATGTAATCTTCGCGCCCTGTGGCCGTGATCGCAACGCGCGGGTGCGCACGCGGAACCGGGGGCCTGCTGTGCGCCTAGCCGCTCGGCGTGTCCAGCGCATCACGGATCGCCTGCGCCAGATGGGACAGCGGGAAGGGCTTTTGAAGCACTTGCACCCCGTCCAGATCCACCGTCTCGACATTGGCGAACCCCGTCATCAGCACGATGGCGGTGCCGGGGTGATGAGTTCTGAGATGATGTGCAAGATCGATGCCCGACAGGCCGCCGGGCATGACGATATCGCTTAGCACAAGATCGAAATGCGTGGCGGTTTCAAGCATCGTGATCGCCGCCACCGCTGTCGGGGCGGCTTCCAGTGTATAGCCGAGCTGCGTAAGCGAACCCGAGATGCAGCGGCGCAGATCCTCCTGATCATCGACCAGCAGGATGTGGGCGCCGTTGCCCGGTTCTGGCGCGGGGTCTGCGGGCGCGATCGCGCGGGGCGCATCGCCGGTCGCGCGCGGCAGGCGCAGGCGCACTGTGGTGCCATGCCCGGGCTCGGAATAGATCGCAAGATGGCCGTCGGCGCGCTGCACAAAGCTTTCGACCATCGCCAGCCCAAGCCCGGTTCCGCCGATGTCGCGCTTGGTGGAAAAGAACGGATCGGCAGCGCGGCGGCGCACGCTTTCGGGCATGCCGGGGCCGGTATCGCTGACCGCGATCTCGATCATCGCCCGTGGCGGCGCGCCGTCGTCGCTCCAGTCATAGCAGCGCAGATGCAACGAGATCCGGCCCTTTTCCGAGGCCCCGAGGATGGCATCCCGCGCGTTGATGACAAGGTTCAGCAAGGCGTTTTCCAGCTCGCCGCCATCGCACCAGACGAACAGGTCGGGATCGGGGTCGGGGATGTCCAGCGTGACGCCGGCGCCCGCCACAGGGCGCGACAGCTCACGCAGGGCGCTGAAACAGCTGGCCAGATTGATCGCGCCCGGGGCCTGCGGCGACTGGCGGGAAAAGCCTAGCAGGCGCCGGGTCAGATCGCTGCCCCGCTCGACCGAGTCAAGAATGCCGGTGAAGGTCTCGGCAAGCGCATCGCTCGCCGTCATCCGCGCCAGTTCGGCGCGATACTGGATCGCGGCAAGGATATTGTTGAAATCATGCGCAATGCCGCCCGCCATCAGGCCAAGCGAGGACAACCGCTGCGAACGGTCCAGCTTTCGCCGGTTCAACTCGTTGTCGTTGTCGTCCTCAACGATCATCAGCGCGGTCAGGCCGGTGCGCCGGGCGCTGAGTTGATCCGACGTAACCCGGACATAGCGCGGTGGATCTGCCGTCGAGGCACGGAACAGATAAAGCGGCCCGTCGGTGGCGGCGCCATTGACCACGCGGTGGGCGGGGTTGCTGTCGGGGGGCAGTTCGGTGCCGGTGATCGGGTCGAGAAACTGCGCGTCGGCGGGCCATGGCCGAGGCTCCGCGCCGTCGGGCAGATGCAGCAGCGCGCGCGCGCCGGGGTTGGTCACCGCGATGTGCCCGCCTTTGCCAAAGCCGATGATGGCGTGACGCGTGCCCTCCAGAATCGCCGAGAGGCGATCGCGGGCCGCCGCGGTTTCGCGCCTCAGGCGCTCGGCCCGGCGCGCGGCGCGCAGGATCTGTGCTACGAACAGCGCCCCGCCCGCCGCAATGGCAGCGCCGGCCAGCAGCAGCAGCAGGCGCACCCGATCCTGTGTCCAGAACGGTGTCGGCTCCAGCCAGTCGCGCGCCAGCGCCCGATATTGCGCCGAGCCCAGAAAGCCCGGGATCACCACGTCAAGCCGCCGCCGGATCTCGCCCAGATCCGGGCGCAGCGCCACGGCGAGTTCCGCCGAAAACAGCGGCGAGTCCAGCCGGGTGATGCGCTCTTGCGCCGCGATCTCCTGAAGATACTGCCCGAAGGACAGGCGCGGAAACATCAGCGCGTCGAGCGTGCCGTCGAGCAGCGCCTCGGCCCCGGCGGCGGCGCTGGACACCGGGACAAGCGGGCGGTTCAGCGCGGCCTCGATCTCGGCGCGGATCGGGCTCGAGGACAGCACGCCGATGCGCCCGCCACTTGCCCCAAGCAGGCCGCCCGCCGGAACGAAGGTGGCATATTCGATGGTCTGCACCGGCAACGAGAAATGCAGGAACTTGGCCTCGACCGGGTTGATGCTGCGCGCGGGCACCATGTCGAAGACCCCGGCGCGCGGGCCGCGGGCCCAGCTGTCGCGGCTGACTTCGGTGAAGCGCAAGCTCAGGTCGGCGCGCTCGGCCAGCGCCCGGAGAAGCTCGACCGCAAAGCCGCTTGCCCGCCCATCCGGGCCGATGATCTGATAGGGCGGGAAGGGCGAGACGCCCACGGTCAGCACATCGAGCATCGGCGCAGCCGGCACCAGAAACCAGCGCAGGCGCAAGGCATCCAGCGCGCCGCTGTCCCTGAGCCGGGCAATGGCGGCGTCGATCCGAGGTGCCAGCGCCGCATGGCGTTTGTTCAGAATGGCGTGTAGCTCGCCGGTCCGCACCGCCGGAAAGCTCGCCCGCACCAGATTATCCAACCCGGTGGTGCGCAGCAGCGGTTCGGCAAAGCTGTGCAGGATGATGACGCCGTCCAGCTCCTTGGTCAGCAGGCTGGTAAAGGCGATGGCCTCGTCATCGAAGTGCACGATCTCGACCGCTTCGGGCAGCGCGAGCCGGTTTGAGATCGTGCCGCGCAGAACCCCGATCCGCCCTTGCGAAATCGTGTCGATGGTGATGTCCACGGGCGCGTCGCGGCGCAGGTAGAGCATCAGTTCGACATCAGAAACCGCCGACAGGGTCAGGTTCTGCGTCTCGAGCATGGGCATGGCGGCCAGCAGGCTCAGGTCTGTGTCGCCCTGCGCGACCGCACCAAGCACCGCAGCGGGCGTGTCGTAACGCACAAAGCGCAGATCAAAACCCGCGTCCTGCGCGACAAGGCGCAGCAGATCGGCGGAAAAGCTGCTGACCTCGCCGCTTTCGGACAAGAAGCTGAGCCCGGGCGTTGCGGTCCATGGCACGGTGAGCACGGGGCGCGTGGCATCCTGCGCCGAGGCAAAGCCCGGACTTAGGCAAAGCAACATCACGAACAGGCAAAAAACGCGCATAACGGGTACTGAACCGTCTGAAACAACTTTTAGAGTGATAGCCGCAAATGCGCGCCATTGATAGTCAAACCCAGCGCCGGCCCTGCCCACCTCTGGACGTAGCGCGCAAATCAAGGCAGGATGATGCAGGAAACCTGCAGATTTAGCCAAAAAGTGCGCCTCATGCAGCTTGATTGCTTCGATCATGCCATTCTTGTTGCATTGCAGCGGGATGCGACCGTCTCGAACGCCGCGCTGGCCGAGGTGGTGCACCTGTCCGCCAGCCAGATTTCGCGCCGGCGGGCGGCGCTGGAAGCGGCGCAGGTGATCCTTGGCTATACGGCGCGGTTGAACGCCGGGCAGCTGGGCTTTGGCCTCCGGGCAATCACGCGGGTCAACCTGCGCAGCCACGGCCATGGCGGCGACCGCGACTTTGCCCGCTTTGTCGCCGGACGGCCCGAGATCTGCGCCGCCTTTTCGGTATCGGGCGATGCGGATTACGTGCTGGATATCCGGGTGCGCGATCTGGATGCCTACGCGGCCTTCATCCACGACTGGCTGCTGCCGCAGACGCAGGTTGGGCAGGTGCGCTCTGAACTGGTGCTCAAGACCCTGAAGGATCGCGGCGGCCTGCCGCTGGAGTGACGCAAAGCTGTTCGAGCAGGCGGCGCAGCGTCTTGGCGTCGCGCTTGCCCAGCCGGGTTTCCAGCGCCGCCTCGTAATCGCGCGCCGCACCGCTGAGATAGTCGAACGCCTCGCGCCCGGGCGGGCGCAGCGACAGCCGCTCGCTGCGTCGGTCCTGCGGGCTGATGACACGGGCGAGGAATCGCTTTTCCTCAAGCGCACGAACGGCGCGCGACACCTTTGTCTTGTGAATCCGGGCCCGGTCCGAGATCTCCTTGGCGCTCAGCTCGCCATAGCGACCAAGGTGATAGAGCACCCGCCATTCGGTGCGCAGCATCCCGTATCTGTCGCGGTAGGTCTTTGAAAAAACGTCACTTTGCGCTTCGGCAGCGAGGTTCAGAAGATAGGGCGTAAACTCGCCGATTTCAAAAGCATCTTCGGATTTCATATTTTCTGTCACAGCCTCTTGTTAGTTACAAAAGTAACTAACATCATGTCAGCAATCAGTCGAGGGAGGAGACCTCATGAACGATCTGAGCAAGACTTCCGGCCTCACACGGGCCGCTGGCATCAGCGCGCTGCACGACGGCTACATGCCCGGTTTCGGCAATGACTTCGAAACCGAGGCGCTGCCGGGCGCGCTGCCCGAGGGGATGAATTCGCCGCAGCGCTGCGCTTATGGGCTGTATGGCGAACAGCTGTCGGGCACCGCCTTTACTGCGCCGAGCCACCAGAATGAGCGCACGTGGTGCTATCGCATCCGCCCGTCGGTGAAGCACTCGCACCGCTATGAAAAGATCGCCCTGCCCTATTGGAAAAGCGCGCCTTGCGTTGACCCGGACGTGACCAGCCTTGGCCAGTACCGCTGGGACCCGGTGCCCCATACCGACGCGCCGCTGACCTGGCTGACGGGGATGCGCACCATGACCACGGCTGGCGATGTCTACACGCAGGTTGGCATGGCATCGCATATCTATCTTGTGACGCAGTCGATGCAGGACGCCTATTTTTACAGCGCCGACAGCGAGTTGCTGGTGGTGCCTCAGGAAGGGCGGCTGCGGTTCTGCACCGAGCTTGGGGTGATCGACCTTGAGCCGTCGGAGATCGCCATCCTGCCGCGCGGGCTGGTTTACCGTGTCGAGCTGGTGGACGGCCCGGCGCGTGGCTTTGTCTGCGAGAATTACGGCCAGAAGTTCGAACTTCCGGGGCGCGGCCCGATCGGGGCCAACTGCATGGCCAACCGGCGCGATTTCAAGACGCCGGTGGCGGCGTTCGAGGACCGCGAGGTGCCATCGACCGTCACCATCAAATGGCAGGGGCAGTTTCACGAGACAAAGATCGGCCATTCGCCTCTGGACGTGGTGGCGTGGCATGGCAATTACGCGCCGGTGAAATACGATCTGCGCACCTATTGCCCGGTGGGTGCGGTGCTGTTCGATCATCCCGATCCGTCGATCTTTACCGTGCTGACGGCGCCCTCGGGCGTGGCGGGCACCGCGAACATCGACTTCGTGCTGTTCCGCGAGCGCTGGATGGTGGCCGAGAACACCTTCCGCCCGCCGTGGTACCACAAGAACGTCATGTCCGAGCTGATGGGCAATATCTACGGTGAATATGACGCCAAGCCTCAGGGCTTTGTGCCCGGCGGCATGAGCCTTCACAACATGATGCTGCCGCACGGGCCAGACAACGAGGCGTTCGAAAAGGCGAGCCTTGCGGATCTGGGGCCGGGCAAGCTCGACAATACCATGAGCTTCATGTTCGAGACGCGGTTTCCGCAGCATCTGACCGGCTTTGCCGCATCGGAGGCGCCGTTGCAGGACGATTACATCGACTGCTGGGAGAGCCTGAAGAAGCGGTTCGACGGCACGATCGAGGGCAACTGGGACTGAGGCTGCGGCGGGCGGAGAGGGCCGAGGGGGGGGGCGCTGCCCCCCGCGCCTGCGCGCTCCCCCCGGGATATTTTGGGCCAGAAGAAGACAGGGCGCGGCGCGTCCGTGGAAGGGTTGAATGAGCTTGATGACGAGCTGGCTGGAGAGCGCAAATGCGCCCGGCTGTGAATTTCCGCTGAACAATCTGCCTTATGGGGTGTTTGACGCCGGAGACGGCGCGCGGATGGGTGTTGCCATCGGGGATTGCGTGCTGGACGTGGCCGCGGTGGATCACGGATTGGATGCGGCGCTGTTTGCCGCACCATCCTGGAACGCCGTGATGGCGGCGGGACCGGATGCTTGGGCGGCGCTGCGGGGGCGGCTGCTGGAACTGCTTGGGGATGCGGCGCATCGGGGCGCAGTCGAGCCGCATCTGCTGCCGCTGGCCGACGTGGCGCTGAAGATGCCGTTTGCGGTGAGCGAGTTCACGGATTTCTATGCCTCGAAGCATCATGCCACCAATGTCGGCACGATGTTCCGCGGGGCCGAGAACGCCTTGCCGCCGAACTGGCTGTCGATTCCCATCGGCTATAACGGGCGGGCCACCTCGGTGGTGGTGTCTGGCACCGAGGTGCGGCGGCCCTGGGGACAGCTCAAGGGGCCGGACGAGGCGCTGCCGCGCTTTGCGCCCTGTGCGCGGTTCGATCTTGAGCTGGAGCTGGGGGCGATTGTCGGCGTGCCGTCCGAAGGCATGGTGTCGGTGGCGCAGGCCGATGAGATGATCTTTGGCTACGTGCTGCTTAACGACTGGTCGGCGCGCGATATTCAGGCGTGGGAGTATCAGCCGCTGGGACCGTTTCAGGCCAAGGCGACGGCGACGACCATCTCGCCGTGGATCGTGACGGCGGCGGCGCTGGAGCCGTTCCGGGTGAGCACGCCGGAGCGCGAGCGCGAGCTGCTGCCCTATCTGAGCGAGCCGAAGCCGATGCTCTATGACATTTCGCTGTCGGTGGGGCTGGCACCGGACGGCTGCGACGAAGAGATCATCGCGCGCACCAACTATAGCGAGATGTATTATTCCGCCGCGCAGCAGCTTTGCCATCACACGAGCAGCGGCTGCGCCATGCGCAGCGGCGATCTGCTGGGCTCGGGCACCATCTCGGGGGCGGCGAAGGATGCGCGCGGCTCGCTGCTGGAAATGAGCTGGGGCGGCAAGGAGCCGCTGAGCATCGCCGGGCAGGAACGCCGCTTTCTGGAAGATGGCGACACGCTGACGCTTTATGGCGCGGCAGAGGGCAACGGCTATCGGATCGGGTTTGGCGCCTGTGCGGGCAAGGTTTTGCCGGCGCTGCCGAAACCGGACTGGGCATGAGGGAGGACACCCAATGACACGAGCATTCGCATCGCAAGGCGACATGGAAGAAAAAACCATCAGCTTCACGCAGGTGGGCGATGGGCTGTATGCCTTTACCGCGCAGGGTGATCCCAACACCGGGGTCATCATCGGCGATGAGTCGGTGATGATCGTCGAGGCGCAGGCGACGCCGCGCCTTGCCCGCAAGGTGATCGACTGCGTGCGCAGCGTCACCGACAAGCCGATCAGCCATCTGGTGCTGACCCATTACCACGCGGTGCGGGTGCTCGGGGCATCGGCCTATGGCGCGCGCGAGATCATCATGAGCGACACCGCCGCCGCCATGGTCGAAGAGCGCGGGCAGGAAGACTGGGACAGCGAATTCGGCCGTTTCCCGCGCCTGTTCCAAGGCCATGACGAGATTCCCGGCCTGACCCGGCCGACGACCACGTTCAGCGACCGGATGACGGTTTATCTCGGGCGCCGCCGGGTCGACATCATGCATCTGGGGCGCGCCCATACTGCGGGCGACGCGGTGATCTGGGTGCCCGACCAAGAGGTGATGTTCACCGGTGACATCGTCGAATTCCACTCGGCCTGTTATTGCGGCGACGGGCATTTCGCCGACTGGCCGGAAACGCTGGCGCAGATTGCCGCCTACGAGCCGCAGGCCATCGCGCCGGGGCGCGGCGATGCGCTGATCGGCGAGGAGGCCGTGGCAGAGGCGCTGGCGAGCACCGATGATTTCGTGCGCTCGACCTATCGCCCGGTGGCGAAGGTGGTGGCGCGGGGCGGCAGCCTCAAAGAGGCGTGGGACGCGGTGCGCGCCGAATGCGATCCGAAATTCGCCGATTACGCCATCTATGAGCATTGCCTGCCGTTCAACGTTGCCCGTGCCTATGACGAGGCGCGCGGCATTGACACGCCCCGCGTCTGGACCGCCGAGCGCGACCAGCAGATGTGGACCGACCTGCAAAGCTGAGCCATGGCGGCGGCCCCGGAGGAGGGGCCGCCCCACCGGAGGGAGGAGACCGACATGCCAGCCTATTCCTATGCGCCACAGCCGTTTGTGCGCCCACCCGAGCTTGACGGCGGCTCCAGCGGCGCGCCCGTTGCCATCGTCGGGGCGGGGCCGATCGGCCTTGCCATGGCGGTTGACCTTGCGCTGCACGGGGTGCGCAGCATCGTGCTCGACGACAACAATGTGGTGTCAGTTGGCAGCCGCGCCATCTGCTGGGCCAAGCGCACGCTGGAGATTTTCGACCGGCTGGGCGTGGGCGAGCGGATGCTGGCCAAGGGCGTCACATGGAAGGTGGGGCGGCTGTTCCACGGCGACGCCGAGGTCTACAGCTTCGATTTGCTGCCCGAAGACGGCCACAAGTATCCCGCCTTCATCAACCTGCAGCAATATTACGTCGAGGAATACCTGCTCGAGCGCGCCCGCCAGTTCCCCGAGCTGATCGACCTGCGCTTCCTGTCCAAGGTCACCGGCCATAGCGCCACTGCGCAAGGCGTCGCCTTGCAGGTCGAAACCCCCGAAGGCACTTACACGCTGAACGCCGACTGGCTGCTGGCCTGCGACGGGGCAGGCTCGCAGACGCGCGCCCGGATGGGCCTTGATTTCACCGGGCAGACCTTTGAGGAACAGTTCCTCATCGCCGATATCGAGATGGAGGACAGTCCCTTCGAACAGGGCACCCCCGAGCGCTGGTTCTGGTTTGATCCGACCTTCCACCCCGGCAAGTCGGCCCTGCTGCACATGCAGCCCGACAATCTGTATCGCATCGATCTGCAACTGGATCTGGGCGCGGATGCGGCGGCCGAGGCCACCGAAGAGCGGGTCATCCCCCGCATCAAGGCCATCGTCGGCGAGCGTCCGTTCCGGCTCGACTGGCTGTCGGTCTACAAGTTCCGCTGCATCAAGCTGGATCGCTTCGTGCATGGCCGCGTGGTGTTTGTCGGGGACAGCGCCCATGTGGTCAGCCCGTTCGGCGCGCGCGGCGGCAATGGCGGCATTCAGGATGTCGACAACCTTGGCTGGAAGCTGGCGGCGGTGATCCATGGCGACGCCGACGCGGCGCTGATCGAGACCTACCACGAGGAACGCTCCCATGGCTCGGCGGAGAATATCGCCAACTCCGCCCGCGCGACCAATTTCATGACCCCGAAAAGCCCGATCGAGGCGATGTTCCGGCATGAAACCCTGCGGCTGGCGCATCGCCATCCCTTTGCGCGGCGGCTGATCAATTCGGGGCGGCTGTCGTTGCCCTGCTCGCTGGAAGGCTTTTCCTTGCAGACCCCGGGCGCGGGCGTCGGCCTGCCGATGGTCGATGCGCCGGTGGGCAATGGCTGGCTGCTGGAACTGGTGCAGGGGCAGTTCACGCTGGTGGGCTTTGGCGATATCGCCCTGCCCGATATCGGCATCCGCCGCGTCGGCATCGGCGGGCCCGCGCAGGGCTATGACAGCCACGACGATCTGAATGGCTATGCGCTGCAACGCTACGGTACCAGACGGGCGCTTCTGCTGCGCCCCGATGGCCATGTCGCGGCCAGCTTCGAGGGCCGCTGCACCGCCGGGGAGGCGCGGGCGGCACTGGCCCGCGCCATGGGGAAACGGGCTGAAAAGGTGTCGGCATGAGTGTGCAGGAGATGGGCCTTGGCGCCCGCGGCGATGAATTCTACGAGGCGCTGATGGCGGTGCATGACGGGCTGGAGGAGCCGGAGAGCCATGCGCTCAACGCGCGGATCGTGCTGATCCTTGCCAACCGGATCGGCGATGTCGATACGCTCAAGGATCTGCTGACGGTCGCCGCCGATGGCTGAGGTGGTGCTTTACGATTACTGGCGCAGCACCGCGTCGTGGCGGGTGCGCATCGGGCTGCATCTGGCGGGGATCGCCTTTGAAAGCCGCGCCGTCGATCTGCTGCACGGCGATCAACGCGCGGCGGCGCATCTGGCCCGCAGCCCGCAGGGCTTGGTGCCGGTGCTGGACATCGACGGCACTCGGCTGACGCAAAGCCTTGCGATGCTTGATTATCTCGAAGCGACGGGGCGGATCGCCCTGACCCCGGCCGATCCGGCGCAGGCGGCGCGCGCCCGTGCCGTGGCGCTTGGCATCGCCTGCGACATTCACCCGGTGTGTAATCTGCGCGTTGTGGCCCATGCCGTCGCGCTGAGTGGGCGCGACGAGACCAAGGCAGAATGGATGCGCGCCTTCATCCGCCCCGGCCTTGAGGCCATCGAGGCGATGCTGGACGCGCAAGGCCCCTTTGCCATGGGAAACACGCTGACGCTGGCCGATCTGTGCATCGTGCCGCAGCTTTACAACGCCGCCCGCTGGGGCGTGCAAACCGATGACCTGCCGCGCCTGACCCGCGTGGCGGCGCATTGCGCGACGCTCGATGCGTTTCAAAAGGCCGAAGCCCGCGCACCGCGGACCACCTGAACCAATTCGGGCGAGAGGAACGCCCATAAGGGAGGAAACACAATGACATATCTGAAAACCGGCCTGTCGGCCCTTGCCCTGCTGGCGATGAGCGGCGCGGCGCAGGCCGCCGACGTGACGCTGGCGCTGTCGAGCTGGCTGCCGCCGCGCCATCCCATCGTGGTCAATGCCATCAAGCCATGGGCCAAGCAGATCGAAGAGGTCACCGAAGGGCGCGTGCGGGTGCGCGTGCTTGGCAAGCCGCTGGGCAGCCCGCCGGCGCATTTCGACATGGCCCGCGACGGCGTGGCCGACATCACCTACGGGCTGCACAGCTTTACCCAGGACGACCGCTTTTCCGGCTCGCAGCTGGGGCAGTTCTCGTTCCTTGGCGATGATGCCATCGCCGCGTCCAAGGCCTTCTGGACCGTCTACACCGAAGATTTGAACGCCCGCGCCGAACATGAGGGCACGCATCTTCTGGGCCTGTTCACCCATGGCCCCGGCCTGCTGCACAACAACCTGCGCAAGATCGAAACCCCCGCCGACCTGCAAGGCATGAAGATCCGCGTGCCGGGCGGCTATGTTGCCGCGCTGATGGAAGATCTGGGGGCGACGCCGCTGTTCATGTCCTCGCCCGAGGTCTATGAAAAGCTCTCGCGCGGGGTGATCGACGGGGTCACCTTTACCTACGAGGCGCTGACCGCGTTCAAGCTGACCGACGATCTGAAGTATTCGATGACCGTGCCGGGGGGCCTCTACAACACCAGCTGGTTCCTCGTGATGGACGAGGACAAGTGGGACGAGATATCGCCCGAAGATCAGGCCGCCATCGACGCCATCTCGGGCGAAGCCTTTGCCGAACGCGTCGGTCAGGCGTGGAACGATGCCGATGCCGCCGCCGAAGCCGAGATCAACGAGGCAGGGATTGACCTGTACCCGGCCTCGGACGCTGTGGTCGAGGCGGTGCGCGCCGCGGCAACGATCCACGAAGACGCCTGGGCCGCAACGCTGCCCGAAGGCGCGGACGGCACCGCTGCGCTGCAACGCTTCCGGTCGATGACCGGGTTGGGGACCGTGGCGACACAATGACCCTTCAAAGACTGGAAACGGTCCTGCTGGGGCTGGCGGCGTTGCTGCTGCTGGCCCTGATGGCGGTGACCGGGATCGATGTGGTGGGGCGCTACCTGCTGAATGCACCCCTGTCGGGCGCGTTCGAGATGACCGAATTGCTGCTGGGCGCACTGGTGTTCATGGCGCTGCCGCTGGTCAGCCACCACGGTGCGCATGTCGAGGTCGATCTGGTCGCAGCCCTGCTGCCGCGCGGGATCAATCGCGCGCTCGGGGTGTTCGCGGCGCTGGTCTCGGCCGCGATGCTGTGCTGGTTCGCATGGACACTGCTGACGCTGATGCAAACGCAGGCGGCGGATGGTGCGCGCTCGGTGTCGCTGGGGGTGCCGCTGGCGCCATTCGCGGGGCTGGGCGCGGCGGCCTGCCTGCTGGCGGCGCTGTTCGGCGTCTTGAGAGGGTTGCGCAATGATTGAATCGCTGATCGCCATCATCATCCTGCTGATGCTGGTCTTTGCCCGCGTGCCCATCGCCTTTGCCATGGCGCTGGTCGGCGGCGTCGGCTTTGCGCTGCTGCGCGGCTGGCAACCGGCCAGCGCCATGGTCGGCGCGACAGTGTTCGAAACCGGGCTGAGCTATTCGCTGTCGGTGGTGCCGCTGTTCATCTTCATGGGCAACGTTTTGGCAGGCTCGGGCATTGCGCATGGGCTGTTCGCCGGGGCCGACCGGCTGTTTGGCCGCATGAGGGGTGGGCTGGCGCTGGCCGCCGTGCTGTCCTGCGGCGGGTTCTCGGCGGTGTCGGGGTCTTCGCTGGCCACCGCCGCCACCATGAGCCGCGTCGCCATGCCCCCGATGCGCAAGTTCGGCTATTCCGACAGTCTGGCGGCAGGGTCCATCGCCGCGGGCGGCACGCTGGGCATTCTGATCCCGCCGTCGGTGATCATGATCATCTACGGGTTGCTGACCGAAAGCGACATCGGCAAGCTGTTCATCGCCGGGCTGATCCCGGGCGCCATCGGCATCATCTTCTACCTGATCGCCGTCATGGTCGCGGTGCGGGTAAACCCGTCGCTGGCCCCCGAGGCGGGGCAATCGCAACCCATGTCAAAGACCGACAAGCTGGGCGTCGCCGGCACGCTGGGGCTGTTCGCCTTCATCATGATCGGCATCTACGGCGGCTTCTTCACCCCGATCGAGGCGGCGGGTATGGGCGCCATTGCGTCGCTGGCACTGGCGATGGCGATGCGGGCGCTAAGCTGGAAAGGGTTTGTCAGCGCCTGCCGCGAGACGCTGCTGGCTTCTGCGATGATCTTTGCCATCATGATCGGCGCCGAAATCTTTTCCGCCTTCGTCAACTTCGCCGGGCTGCCCGACGGGCTGGTCGACTTGATCTACGAGCTCGATGTCAGCCCGTGGACGGTGATCGGCATCATGGTGCTGATCTATCTGATCATGGGCTGCGTGTTCGAAAGCCTGTCGATGATCCTGCTGACGGTGCCGGTGTTCTACCCGATCATCATCCAGCTGGATTTCGGCACCGGGCTGCTGGCCGACCCCGAGATGCTGCTGACATGGTTCGCGGTGGTGGTGGTCGTGGTGACAGAGATCAGCCTGATCACCCCGCCGGTCGGGATGAACGTCTTTGTCCTGCGCAGCGTCATGCCCGACATCGCGCTGTCGACGATCTTTCGCGGCATCCTGCCGTTCTGGATCGCCGATATCTTCCGGCTTGCGCTGCTGGTGCTGGTGCCTTGGGTGTCGCTATGCCTGCTCTGAGCGACCTGCCGCCAATCCGCGCCTCGCTGCCGATCCTGCTGATCCTCGCGCGCGAAACCATGTTGCGCGAACTGCGCCCGATGCTGGCCAAGGCGGGGCTGTCGGAACCGCAATGGCGTATTCTGCGGGTGCTGACCCAGCGCGGTGCGCTGTCGGTGCAGGATCTGGCGGCAGAGGCCTGTCTGCAAGCCACGTCGGTGTCGCGCATCCTGCAATCCATGGTGGAGCGCGGGCTTGTCCTGCGTCGGCAGGACAGCGCCAACCGGCGGCGGCAGGTGGTGACGGCGACCGCCGAGGGCCGTGCCATCATCGACGAATTTGCGCCGGTGTCGCGCGCGGTGACCGATGCGTTCACCGCGCGCTTTGGCCCCGAACGCTACGCGCAGCTGGTGGCGCTGCTGGATGCCTTTGTCGCCGAATGTTCAGATCCGCATCCGGGGAACATCGTTGGGATCAAGCCTGAGCTCGATCAATAGCGGGCCGTCGCGGGTGGCGATGGCGTGCAGCGCCGCATCAAGCCCGGCGTCGTCGGTGACCAATATCCCCTTGCCGCCCAGCGAGCGCGCCACCTCGGCAAAGCACGGCCAGTCGAATTCGGTCATCGACGGGTCCATCTGCCGGTCCAGAAACTGGATATGCTCGGCGCCGTAGGCAGCGTCGTTGCACAGGATCACCACCAGATCCTGTTTCAGCCGCACCGCGGTGTTGAATTCTCCCAAGCCCCCCATCATGAAGCCGCCATCGCCGGAAAACAGCACCACGGGGCGATCCGGCGCGGCGATGCCTGCGCCGATCGCCTCCGGCAGGCCCAGCCCGATCGAACCGAAATGTGCCGTGACCACAAAGCTTTGCGGGTCGCGCACGCCGATGCGGCACCAGACCTCGGTCATGAAACGCCCGCCGTCGGTGACAAGGATGCGATCCTGCGGCAGGGCGGCCTCAAGCTTTTCAAGCGCTTCGACATAGCTAACACGGGACTTGGATCGCCGCCCCGGCACGTGCTGGCGCAGCCTGTCCGGATCCAGTTCGGGGGTGAAGCCCGACGGCGCGATCTCGGCCTCGTTCAGCCAATGCACGAAATTGTCGGCGGTCAGCCCGGCGTCGGCCACCAGCGCCGCGTGCGGATGCACCGAGCGCCCCATGGCCGAGGCATCGGTGTCGATCTGCACCAGCCGTTTGGCCGCCATCAGCTTGCCCCGGTCGGTGGTGAAATCATGCAGCCCCGCGCCGAAGGCGACAATGCAATCGGCCTTGGCGATGACGTCATAGGCGGCGGGTGTGCTGAGCGTGCCGAAGATGTCCAGATCATAGGGATGCCCGCGAAACAGCCCTTTGGCGCGCAGCGTGGTGGCCACCGGAGCCTGAAGCCGCTCGGCCAGCCGCAGGATCTGCGCGCGCGCATCGACCGCGCCGCCCCCGGCAAGGATCACCGGGCGACGCGCGCTGGCGATCATGCCGATGGCCTGATCGAGCGCATCGCCTTCGGGCACGAAGCTGCGGGTTTCGAACACGTCGAGCTTATGCGGAACGTATTCGGCCTCGGCCCACATGAAATCGGCGGGCATGTTCAGCACCACGGGCCGCTTTTCCACCCGCGCCCGCCAGATGGCGCGGGCCAGATCGCGGGCGGCGGTTTCGGGGGCGCGCAGCTGTTCGAACCCCGCGCCGGTGGCGGCAACCACGGCGCGCTGGTCGATGCCTTGCAGGTGGCGGGGGTTGATGGCGGGGGTGTCTCCGGCCAGCAGGACGAGCGGCAGCTTGCCCCGCACGCCTTCGGTCAGCGCGGTCATGCAATTGGTCAGCGCCGGGCCATGGGTCACCGTCGCGATGCCGGGGCGGGCGGTAACATGGGCATAGGCCAGCGCCATCAGCACGGCGCTGCCTTCATGCGCGGCTGGAACGAAACGCCCGCCACACTCACGTGCAAAGTAATCGGCAAGGAACAGGTTCGCATCGCCCATCAGGCCGAACATCGTGTCGATGCCGTGGTGATGCAGCCCCCGGGCCAGCGCCTGATGGGTCGGGATGGTGGCGGTCTGCTGATCGTACATGGGGCGCTCCTTGCTTTGGGGCAAGGATAGCGCGGCGGCGCCGCACGCGGGGCGCGTGTTACGGTGCTTTAGGGTGACAGGATGCACGATCTGCGCATCCTGCCGCCGTCAGGTGCGCGGATCACGCATCAATCATATAGCAACCCCGGCAGCCACAGCGCGATCTGCGGAAAGGCGACCAGAATCGCCACCGCCAGCCCGAACAGCAGGAAAAACGGCACCGCTGCCCGTGACACCCGGCCCAGCGTCCAGCCGGTTAGCCCCTGAAGCACGAACAGGTTGATCCCGACCGGCGGCGTCAGCAGGCCGATTTCCACCATCAGGATCAGGAACACTCCGAACCACACCGGATCATAGCCCGCCGCCACGATCAGCGGCAGCGTCATCGGCAGCGTCATCACGATGATCGCCACCCCGTCGACGAACACCCCCAGCACCAGATAGAACAAGGCCAGCAGCGCGATCAGGGTCAGCGGGTCGAGCCCCATGCCCGCGATGGCCGCGCCCAGTTCCTGCGGCAGGTGCAGATAGCCCAGCGTGGTCGATAGCAGCGAGGCGCTGACAAGGATGATGCACACCATGACCGAGGTGCGCACCGTGCCCATCAGGCTGTCGCGCAGCAAGTCCCAGCTGAGTTCGCGCATCAGCCCCAGCACCACGAAGGCGGCAAAGACGCCCACGGCCGCCGCCTCGGACGGCGTGGCGATGCCGCTGTAGATCGCCCCCAGAACGATGCCCATCAGCGTGATCACCGGGGCCAGATCGACCAGCCCGCGCAGGTAGTCGCGCAGGCGATAAGTCTCGTGCCCGGCGGGGGCAATCGACGGTTTCACGAGCGCCATCAGCATGATGAACCCCGAATACAGCCCCGCCACCATCAGCCCCGGCAGCACGCCGGCGGCAAACAGCCGGCTGACCGACACTTCGGCAAGGATGCCGTAAATGATCATCGCGATTGACGGCGGCAACAGCAGCCCGAGGCTGCCCGCCCCGGCCAGAGACCCCACCGCCAGCCGCGCGTCATAGCCGCGGGTCACCAGTTCGCTCGAGGTGATCTTGCCCACCGTCGCCGTGGTCGCCGCCGACGATCCGCTCACCGCCGCGAACAGCGTGCAGCCCAGCACGTTGGTATGCAGCAAGCGCCCCGGCACCCGGTCGACAAACGGCGCGAGCCCCCGGAACAGCCGTTCGGACACCGTCGAGCGAAAGATCAGCTCGGCCACCCAGATGAACAGCGGCACCGCCGCCAGTTCCCATGTCGAGGCGCTGCGGTAGGTGATCGAACCCGCCACCGAAAGCACCCGGCTCAGCGGCATGTCCACGAGGAAATACAGCCCGAGGAACGACACGACCAGCAGCCCGGCAAAGATCCAGACCCCGCTGCCAAGCGTCACGATAAGAAAGCCCACAAGGGCGAGGCCGGAAACAGCTGGGTCCATGAGATGTCCTTAGAGATCCGAAGGTTGGGCGGGCGCCGCCACCGGCCCCGGCAGGCCGAGCAGCTGCCGCAGCACATAGGCCGCGACCTGCAGGGCAAAGATGCCAAGCCCGATGGCGCAGATCGCCTCGGGGATCCACAGCGGGATCTCGGCGATGGAGCTTGAGGTGCGGCCACGCTCAAAGCTGCGCAGCGCGGTCTTGGCGATGACCTGCGCGATGCCAGCGGCGATGGCGCAGGTGAGCAGGCCGCAGAGCGCCTCGATCAGGCGGCGGGGGCGGTCGGCAAAGCGGTCGATCAGCAGGCCGACCCGCACCAGCGCGCCATGTTCGAACGCATAGCCCAGCGACAGGAAGGTCGCCCCGGCCACCGCGTAGCCAACCATCTCGTCCAGTACAAAGGTCGAGCGGTCGAGCAGCCGCAGCACGATTTCCAGCAGGATGTGCAGCGTCATCGCGGCGACAAGACCCGCCGCGATGATTGCCGCTGCCTGCGACAGGCCCCAGACGGCGCGCATCGCCAGCCCGATCGGGCCGGCGACAGGCTTGGTCTCGCTCATTGCGCGCGGCTTTCCTCGAAGGCGGCAAGGATGGACTCGGCGTCTTCGCCCATCTTGTCCTTCCACTGCTCAAGCGCCGGGGCGGCCGCTTCGGACAGCGCGGCGAGATAGGCCGGATCGACATCGGTAACGATGGTCATGCCGTGGCTTTCCATGTCGGCGTAATTCTGCGCCACGCGGTTTTCCAGCAGCCCCCAGCCGAAATCCTCGGCTGCCTTGGTGGCCTGTGCGATCCATGCCTTCTGCTCATCGGACAGCGCGTCATAGACATCGCGGTTCAGGTGCACGAATTGCAGCGGCATGGCGTAGTTGACTTCGGTGAAATGCGACTGCTGCTCCCAGAGCATCGCCGACGCCCCGCCATCGGCCGAGGTCAGCACCGCATCGACCGCGCCGGTGGACAGCTGCGGCACGGTGTCGGCCCAGCTTAGCTGTACCGGGGTTGCGGGGGTGTTGCCAAAGGTGATGGTGCCGTTGGCATCATAGGTGCGCAGCTTGACCCCATCGAGCGCCTCGAGGCTGTCGAGCGCCTTGTTGCCCCACAGGCCCGACGGCGGCCAGGGCGTGGCGAACAGCAGCACCTGGTTGTCGGCCTCGAGCACGGCTTCGTAGTAGGGCTTGGCGATTTCATAAAGCTGGCGCTCTTCGGCGGGGGTCTTCACTAGGAAGGGGATAGACGACAGGATGAACACCGGGTCGATCCCCGACCACGGGGTGGCAAAGCTGGAGGCAAGGTCCAGCGCGCCGTCGCCCACCGCATCGTATTGATCCAGCGATTTATACCCCAGCGCCGCACCGTGATGCGCGGTGATCTTCATGTCGCCGCCCGAGGCCTCGGCCAGCGCGGCGATGAAGGTGTCGGCAGATTGGGCGTGCACCGAATTGGGCGGGTATTCATTGGCCAGATCCCAGCTGACCGATTGCGCTGAGACGGGCGCGGCGAGGGTCATAGCCGCAAGAGCGATGTATTTCATGGTTTTGATTCCCTGTTGGTTGGATGTCCGGGTCAGGCCCGGTCTTGCCCGCGTCGTTGCGCGGGGTAGTTGCGATCGAGAAACTCATCAGAATACTTCCCGGCAAGCGCGTCGGCGGCGACGTCTTCTTGCGGGCGGTCCTGCGCCGGGCCGTAGCCGCCCGATCCGGGGGTTTCGACAACGATGGCGCTGCCCTCGGGCAGCGGCACCGCCGTGGGCTTGGACGCCAGCAGCTGGTCCTGCGCGCCAGTCTGCAGCACGAAGCGTCCGGGGCGGCCTTCGCCGCCGCCAAAGATCCCCCATGGCGCGTTGGAAAAGCGCTCGCCCGCGCCGTTGAAGGTGCAATCATGGCCCACCGGCGCGATCACCCGGCGCAGCCCCGCGCCGCCGCGAAACCGCCCTGCCCCGCCGCTGTCGGGGGCAAAGCCATAGGCCAGAACGCGCAGCGGATATTCGGTTTCGATCGCCTCGATCGGCAGGTTCGAGGTGTTGGTGATATGCACCTGCACCCCGTCCTTGCCATCGCGGTCAGACCGCCCCCCGGCCCCGCCGCCCAGCGTTTCAAGGTACAGGTAGGGCTGGCCATTGCGCGGATCGGTGCCGGAAAAGACGGCGGTGGTGTTGGCCCCGTTCGAGGCGCCAACCACCGCATCGGGGATGGCAGGCGCCAGCGCGCCGATGATGATGTCGACCAGACGCTGCGAGGTGTTGAGACGCTGCGCCACCGGCGCGGGCGCAACGCAATCGACGATGCTGCCGCGCTGCGTCACCAGCTCGCAGCAATCGAGCACGCCTTCGTTGTTGGCGATTTCGGGGTCGAGCAGGGTGCGCAGCGCATAGGCCACCGCCGCCTTGGTCGCGCCGAAGGTCAGGTTGATGTTGCCGCGCACCTGCGGCGCGCTGCCGGTCCAGTCGAACACGGCGCGTTCGCCGCTGACGCGAATTTCCAGTTTCAGAGGAATGTCACGGGTGCCAAACCCGTCGTCATCCATCACATCCTGAAACCGGTAGATGCCGTCGGGCAGATCGGAAATCGCGGCGCGCATCCGCGTGTGGGTGCGGATCAGCAATTCGTCCCAGACCGCCTCGATCAGCGGCGCGCCGTAGCGGGCGACGATCTCGTCCACCCGGCGCAGGCCAAGGCGACAGGCGGCGATCTGGGCAAAGTGGTCTCCCCGGCGCTCGCTTGGAATGCGCGCGTTGAGCAGCAGGATATCCAGAATGTCCTGCTGCAATTGCCCGGCGCGGAACAGGCGCACCAGAGGGATGCGCAGGCCCTCCTGCCAGATCTCGGACATGCCGCCCGCCATCGAGCCGGGCACCATGCCGCCGATATCGGCGTGATGGGCGATGTTGCAGACAAAGCCAAGGATGCGCCCCTCGGCAAAGATCGGCGCGGCGTAGTTGATATCGGGCAGGTGGGTGCCGCCCGCCACATGCGGGTCATTGGCGACAAAGATATCGCCCTCGTGGATCTGGTCCAGCGGATAGCGCGCCAGCACCGCCTGCATCAGCCCGGTCATCGAGGCCAGATGGATCGGCAGCGATTGTTCCGACTGCACGATCAGACGCCCGCGCGGATCGCAGATCGCGCAGGAATGGTCGTGCCGTTCCTTGATATTGGTCGAATAGGCGCTTTTCATCAGCGCGATGAAGCTTTCATCCACCACCGAGCGAAAGGCGGAGGCGACGATTTCGACGGTGATTGGATCGGGCGCGCTCATTGGTCGAGGCCTCCACGGGTGATGAGAATATTGAGCGCGTCGTCGATGCGGGCCGCATCGCCGGGGAACAGCAGCAGCGTGCTGTCGAACTGGTCGATCACGGCGGGGCCGTGCAGCGCGGTTCCGGGCGCAAGATCGGCGCGTTCAAAGACCGGGGTGTCGATGGCCTCAGGGCCGTTGAACCAGACCGGGCGGCGCGACCGCGGCGCGGGGGTGGTCGAGGCCCCTGCCCCCTGCGGCGGCGTTCCGACCTGCGGCTTTGCCCCCTGCGGGGTCATGCGCAGGGCGATGATCTCGATCGGATCTTCGGAGTTGTGAAAGCCGTAGGCGCGGGTGTGGGCCTCGAAGAAGGCGTCTTTCAGCGCCTCCAGATCACCGACATTCGCCCCCACCGGGATCTGCAATTCGTAATTCTGCGAGGCATGGCGCATGTCGGCCACAAGGCTGACGCTGCGCTCCTGCGGCGCGATGTCTTCGGCGTCGAACCATGCCTCGGCCTCGGCGCGCAGCTCTGCCGACAGGGTGGCCAGCGTATCCGGCGCGGCGGCGTCGAGCGGCAGGCGCTGCGAGCGCACCAGCGCTTCGGAGCGGCCCGCGACCAGAAGACCTTCGGCGCAGAGAATGCCCGGCAGCAGCGGCACGAGGATGGTGCGGATGCCAAGCGCCCGCGCCACCGCTTCGGCATGCAGCGGGCCGGCGCCGCCAAAGGGCATCAGCGCGAAATCACGCGGATCATGGCCGCGTTCGACCGAAATCGCCCGGATCGCGCGCACCGAATTTGCCGCCATGATATCCAGAATGCCGCGCGCCGCGGTTTCGATCGGGCAACCGAGCTGGCGGGCCACCTCGCCCACCACCCGGAACGAAGCCTCGACATCCAGCGACATGTCGCCGCCCAGCAGGCCGCGTGTCGACAGCCGCCCCAGCACCACGTTGGCGTCGGTCACGGTGGCGTGGCTGCCGCCGTGGCCATAGCAGGCCGGGCCGGGCCGCGCGCCCGCCGAGGCCGGGCCGACCTTCATCAACCCGCCCCGGTCGAACCATGCGATGGAGCCGCCCCCGGCCCCGACGGTGTTGATGTCGACCATCGGCATGCGCACCGGGAAATCCGCCACGTCGCGGTCAAAGGCCAGCCCGATGGCCTGCCCCTTGATCAGCGCCACATCGGCGCTGGTGCCCCCCACGTCATAGGTGATGACATTCTCGATGCCCGATTGCATCGCGGTGTGGATCGCGCCATTCGCCCCCGCCGCAGGGCCGGACATGGCGGTGCGGATCGGGAAATCGCGGGCCTTGTCCACCGACATCAGGCCGCCGCTCGACTGGTTGACCCCAAGGCTGGCGCGCGGCGAGCAGGCGGCGACCTCGGCCGACAGCGTGCGCATGTAATCGCCGAAGGCCGGTTGCAGATAGGCGTTGAGCAGCGTGGTCGAAGACCGTTCATATTCGCGAAATTCGGGCATCACGTCCGACGAGGCGCTGATGGCGACGCCGGGCAGCGCCTCGGTCAGGCGCGCCTTGACCGCCTGTTCGTGCGACGGGTTGAGATAGGAGAACAGGAAGGCGATGGCCACCGCCTCGACCGCTTCGGCCTTCAGCACCTCGATGGCGGCATCGACCGTGGCCATATCCAGCGGGGTCACCACCTCGCCCGCAGCGCCGATGCGTTCGGTGATTTCAAGCCGCAGATGGCGCGGGGCCAGCGGCGCGGGGTAATCGGCGCGCAGATCATACATCAGCGGGCGGGTCTGGCGACCGATCTCGACCAGATCGCGGAAATGCTGGGTGGTCAGCATCGCCACTCGCGCGCCGGTGCGCTGGATCAGCGCGTTGGTGGCCACCGTGGTGCCATGGCCAATGGCGCGCACATCACCCAGATCGAACCCCGCCTTGTCGGCCAGCCCATCCAGCCCCGAAACGATGGCCAGCGCCGGATTCGCCGGGGTGCTGGGCACCTTGTGCAGCGCGATGCGCCCGGTTTGCGCCTCGATCGCGCACAGGTCGGTGAAGGTGCCCCCCACGTCCACGCCGATTGTCCAGTGTTCCGCCATCGTCTGTCTTCCTTCGGTATTGCTTTGTAATACACAAAGTATGCAAAGAATGAGTCAAACAAAATATCAAGTGACGGTCATTTTCCCACGCATCATCCGCGCATTGCGCATACAAAGGCATCAAAACCGGGCAGGAAGGGATCAGGAATGGCACGCAAACCGACAGACCCCGGCGCGGCGCGCGGGGCGGAACATGTGTACCGGATGCTGCGACGCGCGATTCTGCGTATGGAACTGACACCGGGATCGGATCTCGACGAGCTGGAGATCTCGGCCCGCTACGAGGTGTCGCGCACGCCGGTGCGCGAGGCGCTGATCCGGCTCGGCTCCGAAGGACTGGTGCAGGTGGTGCGTGGGCGCGGCGCGCGGGTCGCGGCGATGAACCTGTTTGATTTGCGCGATTTCTTCGAAGCGCTCGACCTGCTGCAGCGCGCGCAGACTCATCTTGCCGCCCTGCGCCGCAGCGACGCGCAACTGGCCGCCATCGAAGCCGCGCAGGATGCCTTTGAAGCCGCCGCCACCGCCCGCGATGTCGAAGAGATCAACGAGACCAACTGCGCCTTTCATCTCGCCATCAGCGCCGCCGCCGGATCATCGCACCTGCACGATTCCTACGAGCGCGCGTTGATCGAGGGGATGCGGGTCGGCCATGTCAGCTTTGTCGAACATGCCGGTCATGAGACCCGCCTGCGCGAGCATCTTGCCCAGACCAATTGTCACCACCGCGAGCTGATCGCCCACATCCGCGCCCGCGATGCCGCCGCGGCCGAACGGGTTGCCGCCGCCCATGTCGACCTGTTTCGCGACCGCATCGTTGCGACCGTGCTGACGCCAGACATCACGCGCGCGATCCGAACCGACAAATAAAAAGCGCAAAATGATGAACGATAGAGTGTGCGCAATAAGCTTTAGGTTGAAAAAATTGCAAACTTGAGCCCATGATCCTTTCAGTTAGCGGAGGATTTAATCAAAATGGCAATTGTAAACGAAGACGCCGGCGACGCGCCGAGCGATATCACCACCCCCTATTCCATAAACCTGAACGACAGGTTCTACGGCATTGTGGAAACGTCGCGTGAAACCGACTGGGTCGGCATTGAACTCGCCGAGGGGCGAGAGGTGACCATCACGCTGGATGGCACCTACGCCCCTTACAGCCAATGGATGAGCGATCCGTATCTTTATCTCTATGACAGCAGCGGCAACCTGCTCACCCAGAACGACGACTCCGGGCCGGGGCTGAATTCGCGCATCGTCTACACCACAAGCTATACCGGCACCTATTATATCGCCGCCGGTGGCTACAGCAGCAGCACGGGCGCCTATGTGCTGCAGGCAACCGCCCAGCTCAGCCTGACCAATGGCGACGATTTCTACGAGATGCCAGAGGCCGGGGGCGGCGACGTCGATGCGCTGGCGGGCAATGACACGGTGATCGGCTCGGACGCTGACGATACACTGCGTGGTCAGGCCGGGGACGATAGCCTTGACGGCGGCGCAGGCGATGATCTGCTTGCCGGATACAATGGCAACGACACGCTGCTGGGCGGCGAGGGCAACGATCGCCTGCTGTCCGGCACGGGCGACGATCTGCTTGATGGCGGCGCGGGCGACGATTCGCTTGCGGGCTATGCGGGCGGCAACAACACGCTGATCGGCGGCGATGGCAAGGACACGCTGATCGGCGGCAGCGATAACGACGTGCTGCTTGGCGGCGACGGCAACGACCAAATCGATTCCTACGGCGGCACCAACCACATCGAAGGCGGCGCGGGCGATGACACCATTTATGCCAGCGGCACCAACACCGTCGCGCTTGGCGGCGACGGCGGCGATGAGATCTATGCATATGGCTCCCGCAGCGCAGTGTTCGGCGAAGGCGGCGATGACACGCTTTACGCCGATTGGGGCGAGCACACTCTGAACGGCGGCGACGGGGACGACGACCTGACAAGCTGGAGCAATTCCGCCCTGCTGCGCGGCGGCAATGGCAACGACACCCTGCGGGCGGGGAGCGGCGCCGACACGCTGATCGGCGGCGCCGGTGCCGACATGATTTACGGGCGCAATGGCTGGGATACGGCAGATTATTCCGGAGCAACCCTGGCTGCGGTGATCGACCTTGACGACCAGACGCTGAATGCCGGGGCCGCGGCGGGCGACGTTCTGAGCAGTATTGAAACCCTGCTTGGCACAGCCGAGAACGATGACCTTTCGGGCAACGCCTATCGCAACGAATTGCTTGGCTGGATCGGCGACGATCTGCTCGACGGGCGCGGCGGGCGGGATTTCCTGTCGGGCTGGATCGGCGACGACACGCTGATCGGCGGCGAGGGCAACGACACGCTGGTGGGCGGCGTGGGCGCCGACAGCATGGATGGCGGGCTGGGCATCGATCTGGCCGCCTATGACGATCAGACGATGTCGCTGATGCTTGATCTTCAGGACAGCGCGGCCAACGCTGGCGCAGCGCTTGGGGATGTGCTGACCGGCATCGAGAACATCCGGGGCAGCGATCTGGCCGACACCATCGCAGGAGATGCCGAGGACAACCGGCTGATCGGCCTTGCGGGCGATGACAGCCTGACAGGCCGGGAAGGCGACGACACGCTGATCGGCTCCTTCGGCAACGACACGATGAACGGTGGCAGCGGCGCTGACCTGATCCGCGGCGGCATCGGGCGCGACGTGGCGAGCTATCTGGGCGCCAGCAGCGGCGTCACCGTCGATCTTGCCGATGCCAGCGCCAACACCGGCGATGCGGCGGGCGACATCCTGCTGTCGATCGAGGCGCTGCGCGGCACGATCCATGACGACGCGCTGTCGGGGAACGACTACCGCAATGCCCTGCAAGGCTATGCGGGCGACGATATGCTGTACGGGCGCGGCGGCGATGATCGGATGGATGGCGGGATCGGCGATGACCTGCTGTCCGGGGGCACCGGCGATGATATCCTGACCGGCGGCACCGGCGTCGATGTCTTTGTCTTCGAGACCGCTGGCGGCGATGACACCATCACCGATTTCGACGTGGCAACCGACGTGCTGAGCTTCTTCGACGTGGGGATTGACAACGTCGTGCAACTGACTGGCGACACCGTCGTGTCCTATGGCGATGGCGCCACCGTCACCCTGAGCGGCGTGCTGACCACGCAAACCGATCTGAGCATGACCTTCGCGCTGAGCGATCCGCTGGTCTGATCGTCCGTGCCTGTGCGTTCCGGGGTCGCCTCTCTGTGCGTGGGGCGCCCCCTTTGTATCTGGGCTGCCCGTAAGGCGACCGTTGGCGCTGAGCCTCGCAAGTGTGGCTAACGTTACGTTACCGCAGGGTATCGCCAGACAGGGCGGCATTGTGATTTGATCGAACGCCGCGCGGCGGGTATCGAGGGAAGACCCCGAAGACCAAACGTCCAGACCAAAAGAGCCCCGCTGTCATGCACGCGCTGAGCGCCAAAGCCATGTGCGCCGTCCTTCTGGCGCTTGCCCCTCTGCCCCTCCGCGCGGAAGATGCCGAGTTGCGCGCCGCGCTCCGGCTCGGGGCGACAACCACGCTGGCCGCCGATATCGCCGCGCATGAGGCGGCGCTGGGGCATGTGATGGATGGTTTTGGCCATGTCAGCCTCAACGGCAACGGGCTGTATCTTGCAACGCAGGCCGGGGCCAATACCGCCCGCGCCTGGACAGCGTTTCGCATGACCGAATACGACGGCACCCCGCACGGGGTCAGCCGCCGCCTGCTGCTGGGCTACGATGTGCCGGTGATGAATGCCAGCCGGCTTGGGCTTGTGGCCAGCCTTGGCAGCGCCGAGCTGAGCAACGGCGAAACCGTGCAGAGCCGCACCTTTTCCTTTGGCCCCTATTTCAAGACACCAGTCGGCAAGTATCTGAATCTCAAAAGCTGGGCCAGCTTTTCGCGCCCTGTCTACCGCATCGCCGGAGCCACCCTGCGTGCCGCCCGCTTCGGCGCCGGAGCGCGCGCAAGACTGGAACGCGATTTCGGCGATGTCCGGCTGGGCAGCACCGCGACCCTGCAATTCTCGCGGCAAGTGACGCCGGGGCGCCGCAGCCTCGGGGGGTTTGGCATCACCAAGCTCGATAGCACGCTGTCGACCCGCGCCACCTTTCTGCCGCAGAACGCCCTGCGCCCCTATGTCGATTTCGGCATGACGCAGGGCCAGTGGAGCAACGCCGACGGCAGAGGCGATTACAGCGCGCAGACCCTTGCCGCCGGGTTGCTGTGGTCGCGCCAGAAACATTCGGTGTCGGTGCAACTGGACGGGCGGCAGGTGTTCGACCCGGCCCAGCCGCTGAAACTGACGACGAATTACCGGCTGAGTTTCTGACCCCCCGCATCGCGCGTTCTGCCTTGGCCTTGCCAGCGCTGCGGGGCATAAGCGGCCGCGACCTAGCAGGCTTGCGGTTGCGCCCGGATCTTCGCGGCGCGCGGGCGGTCTGCGCAGCGCAAGGAACACGACGCAAATGCTGGAACTCAGCAACGTTTCGGTGACCCTCGGAGAGACGTTGGCCCTGCGCGACATCTCGTTGCGTGCGGACGAGCGGCGCATCGGCATCGTCGGGCGCAACGGATCGGGCAAGACGACGCTGGCGCGGATCATCGCCGGGCTTCAGGCCCCGGACACCGGCAGCGCCCGCATCGACGGGCGCGACATGGCGCGTGATCGCAAGGCGGCGCTGCGCAGCGTTGGCATCCTGTTCCAGAACCCCGACCATCAGATCATCTTTCCCACCGTCAGCGAAGAGATCGCCTTTGGCCTGACCCAGCTTGGCCAGTCGAAACCGGATGCCGCCGCGCAGACCGCTGCGATCCTTGCGCAATTCGGCAAGGCGCATTGGGCCGATGCGCCGACCCACGGGCTGTCGCAGGGGCAAAAGCAGCTGGTTTGCCTGATGGCGGTGCTGGCGATGCGCCCTCGGTTGATCCTGCTCGACGAGCCGTTCTCGGGGCTGGATATCCCGACACGGATGCAGCTTTCGCGTGCCTTTGATCAGGCAGAGGCCCGGCTGATCCAGATCACCCATGATCCGGGCAGCGTGCGCGATTACGAGCGGATCATCTGGATCGACGACGGCACGCTGCGGGCTGATGGCCCGCCCGGCGCGGTGCTGCCCGCGTTCGAAGCGCAGATGCGCGATTGGGGGGGCTGCGATGATCTCTCTGACCTCGCCGGTTGACACATGGGCGCACCGGCTGCCCGCCGGCCTCAAGCTGGCGGCGCTGTCGGCGGCGACGGTGGGGCTGTTCGCCCTGCCCTCGCCCGGCGCGCTGGCGCTGGCCTGCGTCGCGGTGCTGGCGCTGATCCTTAGCTGCGGGTGGCGCTTTTCCCGCGCCGCCGCGGCCAGCCTGCGCATCCTACTGCCGTTCCTCGCGCTGATCGCGCTGTGGCACGGGCTGACCGGGCAGATCGGCGAAGGCATCAAGGTGGCGCTGCGCCTGATGGCGGCGCTGAGCCTTGCCAATTTCGTCACCATGACGACGCGGCTGACCGACATGATCGCCGTGGCATCCGCAGTGCTGGCGCCGCTGCGCCGCTTCGGCCTGTCGACCCGCGCACTGGAATTGTCGGTGGCGCTGGTGGTGCGGTTCACCCCGGCGATCGCCCGCAAGGGCGGGCTTTTGTCCGACGCATGGCGGGCGCGGTCGCGGCGGCGGGCAGGCTGGCGCATCGTAATGCCCCTTGCGGCACTGGCCATCGATGATGCAGAACAGGTCGCCGAGGCGCTGCGCGCCCGGGGCGGGCTGGAACCGCCCGACCTGAACCCTTAGGAGGACCGCCCTTGGAACGCAATCTCACCATGATCGCGCTGTTTGCCGCGCTGATCGCCGGGCTCGGACTGATCCCGAAATTCACCCTCGCCTTTGGCGTTCCAATCACCGCGCAGACGCTGGGCGTGATGCTGTGCGGCACGGTGTTGGGGGCGCGGCGCGGCGCGCTGGCAGCGCTGCTGTTCGTGGCGCTGGTGGCGCTGGGGCTGCCGCTTCTGGCGGGCGGGCGCGGCGGGCTTGGGGTGTTTGCCTCGCCCACCGTGGGTTTTCTGGTGAGCTGGCCGATTGCCGCCTTTGTCACCGGGCTGATCGTCGAGCGCTGGCGCGGCAAGCTGGCGCTGGTGGCGGCGGTGGCCTCGCTGATCGGCGGCATCGCTGTGGTCTACGCTTTCGGCATCGTCGGCATGTCGGTGACGCTTGGCAAGACCCTCCCCGAGGCCGCGCTTCTGGTCACCGCCTTCCTGCCGGGCGATGTCATCAAGGCGGTTCTGGCCGGTCTGATCACCTCGGCGCTGGCGCGGGCGCGCCCAGCCAGCGTGCTGTCGCGCGCATGAGCCTGAGCGCGGCAGAGGCGCTGCTATTCGCGCGGCGCTCTGTCCGCGGGTTTCTGCCGGATCCAGTGCCGCGCGGCGATGTGGAACGCATGTTGCGCGCCGCGCGCACCGCGCCAAGCGGGGCCAATCTACAGCCCGGGCGGTTCCATGCACTGACCGGTGCGCCCTTGGCAAAGCTCAGCGTGGCGCTGGTGGATGCGGCCAGCGCGGGCCGGGCGCAAGTGTCGCAATACTCTTATTTTCCGCAGCCAATGCCGCCCGCCCTGAAGGCCCGCCAGCGCGCGGCGGGCCATGCTCTGTATGCAGCGCTGGGGATCGAACGGCGCGATCTGCCGGGGCGACGCGCCCAGTTTGCCCGCAACTACGGCTTCTTCGATGCGCCGGTCGGCATCGTCGTGACCATCGACCCGGCGATGGGCAAGGGCTGCTTCATGGATCTGGGCCTGTCGCTGATGGCGCTGATGATCGCCGCCGAAGGCATGGGCTACGCCAGCTGCGGCATCGGCGCGCTGGCCAATCATGCCGATGTCGCCCACGCAGCGCTTGGCCTTGGCGCTGACGAGATGGTGGTATGCGGCCTCGCGCTCGGGCGCGCCGATCCGGATGCCCCGGCCAATTCCGTGCGGACCGAGCGCGCGCCCCTTGAAGAGTTCGCGACGCTCAGGGGCTTCTAGTCGGCGGACATCAGCACCGCGCTACCTAGCCCACCCGCCGCCGCGATGGCGGCGATGCCGCTGCCCCCCCTGCCCCGCAGTTCATGAAATAGCCGTACCGCGTTGATCGCCCCCGAAGCGCCAACCGGATGGCCGCGCGCCAGCCCGCCGCCGCCGGGGTTGACGATTTGCGGGTCGATCTGCGCGCCCGCGATACAGGCCAGCGCCTGCACGGCGTAGGCCTCCATGATCTCGGCCACGCGCAAGTCCTGCGGGTGAAGCCGGTTGCGATTCAGCAAGGCCTTGATGGCGGCAACCGGCGCAAGGCCGGGCAGATCGGGGCGCGCGCCAAGGGTCAGACCACCGCCCCAGCGAAGGCCGCCCTGCCCCAGCCGCGCGGCGACGCGATCCGACACCATGATGCAGATCGCCGCGCCATCAGCAGCGACGGCGGCATTGGCCGGGGTGATGCTGCCGGTCAGCACCCGCGCCCGCGCCGCAAGCCGAGGCGACAGATCGCGGGTGAAGGCATCGCGCGCAAGCCCCGCCAGAGGCACGATCTCCTCCCGAAGATCGGCGGCGCGGGCCTTGCGATGGCTGTCCACGGCCCAATCGTCCTGCGCGGCGCGATCAAAGCCAGCCCGCTGCGCCAGCGTATCGGCGGCGGTGTCCATATCCGGGTCACGCTCTGGAAAGGGGGTGAAAGGCGGGCGGTCGTAAGCTTGCGGTGTGCCGCCATCCGGATCGGTGCGCAGCCGCAAGGGCCGCCGGGAATAGGATTCCACCCCGCCAGCCGCCACCACCTCCGCCTGCCCCGAGGCGATCAGCGCCGCCCCAAGCACCAGCGCATCCAGCCCGGCGCAGCATTGCCGGTCGATGGTCAGGCCCGCGACGCGTTCGGGCAGCCCGGCCGCAAGCGCCACCAGCCGCGCCGGGTTGCCGCCTGCGCCAAGCGCATTGCCAAGCACCAGCTCATCGACCTGTTCGGGCGCCAGCCCTGCCGCCGCCAGAGCCGCGTTCAAGACGGGCGCGGCAAGCTCATGCAGCAACATCCGCGACAGCGCACCGCCGCGCGGGGCGACCGGCGTGCGCAGCGCCGCAACGATGCGCACGCCGCTCATGGCAGATCCTCCAGCCGCTTTGCGAGGGCGCGCAGGTCGGGTTTGCCTGTCGCGGTCAAGTCAAAGTCGCTGATGCCGATCACCCGGCGCGGCGCGGCAAGCGCCCCGACCCCGGCGCGGCAGAGCCTCAGCAAATGATCCTCGAGCGCAGGGGGGCAGTTGCCAGCGATCACTGCCACCAGCTGCGTGCCGCGACGCGGATCACGGCGAGGGAGCACCGCGCAATGGCTGACAGCCGGATCGCCAAGCAAGAGCGCCTCGATGTCCTCGGGAAAGACATTGGTGTCGGCAATGGTGACCATGCGAGAGCGCCGCCCGGCGACGGTTAGAACTCCGCCCTCGATCCGCCCGATCTCGCCCACGGTGACGAATCCGTCCTGCCAGCGGG
Source organism: Citreicella sp. C3M06 (assembly GCF_018860705.1). Taxonomy (GTDB): domain Bacteria; phylum Pseudomonadota; class Alphaproteobacteria; order Rhodobacterales; family Rhodobacteraceae; genus Salipiger. Next base: position 3,447 of record NZ_JAHKQA010000100.1, on the reverse strand, counting down.
TGTCGGCGCTGTCGCCCTCGGCATAACCGTCGAACAGATAGGGGCTGCGCACCCAGATCTCGCCAAAGCCGCCCGGCGCGGCGTCGATCCGGATCTCGGCACCGGGATAGGCGCGGCCCACGGCGCCCTCTGGCGTGTCCGCGTCGCCCCAGGCGATGAAGCTGGTCTCGGCGGCGCCGTAGAATTCACGCAGCGCCGCGCCGGGGCACAGCTGCGCAACCCGCGCGCGCAGCCCGTCCGGCATCCGCCCGCCGCCGCACAGGATGTGCCGGAGGCTCGGCATCGGCTGGCCGACCTCGCACAGCAGCCGCAGCTGGGTCGGCGTGGCATAGAGGATGGTCACGCCACCCTCCACCATAAGTGCGGCCTGCCGCGCCGGCCGTAGCCTCTGAAGACTGTGCAAATCCGCGCCCAGAAATGCCGCCTCGACGAGGCCATACAGCGCCAGCGACTGGGCGGGCGCGCCAAGGATGCCATAGCTGTCGCGCGGCGTGATCCCCAGCGCGTCAGCATTCACCGCAAAGCTGGAGATCCACGAGCCATGGCTGCGCCGGATCGCCTTGGCGCTGCCGGTCGTCCCCGAGGATCGGGTCTGCAACAGCCCGCGCGGCGCGCCGGCCAGGGAGTCGATCCCGTTTGGCCCGATGGCGAGCGAAGCGCCCTGCGCCAGCGCCGCCTGCAGCTTGTCCAGCAAATGCGACGCGCATGCATCGCCATGTCGCCACAGGCGGCTTTCGGGGTGCCAGTGGAAGGTGGCAAAAGTCATGCGAGCGCGGTCCTTTGGGCGTGTCTGGGCCTGCCCTTTGTGGCGCAGCAGCGGCCCAAAGGCAAAGCACCTTGTGTGCCGGACAACGCCAGTTCTGGAAGGGAATCTCCCGTGCGGTGGGCCGTCGCCCGCCGTTGCCGGTGCGCCGCGCACCCGCCTGCAAGGCAAGGAGCGGCAAGCCACACCGCATGACCCCGGCATGCGAGGATGGCCTCGCCGGTGCCTTGACCCCGCGTTGATGCAACATGCGCTGCGCAAGTCGCTCGCGCGTTTGACAGCCGTGCAAAAGCGGATAAATGCTGCCAAAGCAGATGGTTAACTGGACCCCTTATCCAAGGGAAATCTTATCAGATTATGCTTGGTACTGTGGTGCGCGCTACCCTCAAGTGCGACTCCCATTAGAAAACAGATGGTCATCTATTGTAGAGTGTCTGCCATGGGAGCGGTTTACGCGTGATGTGATCCCCGAAAACGCCCCCGTTCCAGCTTAGAGTTTTCCGGGCGGAATCCTTGGCTGGGAGAGGAGCGGAAACGCATGAAGGCATCGAAGTTCACGGACGCGCAGAAGGCGTTCATCTCAAGCAGGCGGAGGATGGCACGCCTGTCGTAGAGGTCTGCCGCAAGGCGGGGATCAGCACGGCGACCTTCTTCAATTGGAAGAAGAAGTACGCGGGATTGATGCCGTCCGAGATGAAGCGGCTGCGGGAGCTTGAGCAGGAGAACGCGCGGTTGAAGAAGATCGCCGCCGATCTCGCGCTGGACAAGGAGATGTTGCAGGACGTCATCAAGCGAAAGCTTTGAGGCCTGCCCGGAAGAGGACGCTGGTCGATGAGATGCGGGCGGATTGGCAGGTGTCGATCCGCCGCGCCTGCGAGGTGATCCGGTCCGATCCAAGGAGCTATCGCGACAAGTCTCGCCGACCTGGGCAGGCCGCTTTGGAACAGCGGATCCGAGAGATTTGCCAGACCCGTGTCCGCTTCGGTTATAGGCGGGTGCATGTGCTGTTGCGCCGCGAGAGTTGGGAGATCAACGCGAAGAAGACTTATCGCATTTACAATGAGTTGGGCATGAAATTGGGGAACAAGACGCCGAAGCGGCGGGTAAAGGCCAAGCTCCGCGACGACCGGAAGGAGGCTGTCGATCCCAACGATATCTGGGCTATGGACTTCGTCCACGATCAGCTCGCGACGGGGCGCAAGCTTCGCGTGCTCACGATGGTGGACACATTCTCGCGCTATGTGCCGGTGCTCGAGGCACGCTTCACCTACCGCGGCGAAGACGTCGTCGCGCCCCTCGAGCGGGTGTGCAAACGCAGCGGCTATCCAGCCACAATCCGCGTCGATCAGGGCAGCGAGTTCATCTCGAAGGACATGGAGATATGGGCCTACGCCAAGGGTGTGACGCTGGACTTCTCGCGCCCCGGAAAACCCACGGACAACGCCTTAATCGAGGCGTTCAACGGGCGCTTCCGGGCGGAATGCCTGAACAGCCACTGGTTCATGAGCCTTGAAGATGCCGCCGAAAAGCTGGAGGCTTGGCCGCTCTCGGCAGATTGCTTCGCAATCGCCTGCCGGGCAGTGGTAGAGACGACAACGAAGAAAGACCGCACGGGGCCATCGGGAACAAGGTCCCGACAGACCTGATCAAATCAGCTCACGACACCAGCCCGTGAGCCTGATGCAAGCGCGGATACTCTAAGAACGGCCGAGGGCGCGTCGGGTAGCACATCACCAACCTGCAGACTCTCGTCATGAATGAGGGACCCGCGGGGGGGGGGGCAGGTCATGGGTCTTCCGGTTCGGTCAGTGACCGGCGTGGCGGTATGGGAATACGCATATGGGAGCCATCCCTGCGTCGGATCGAAAACCAGTTGAATGGGACATGCGCAAAGGCGTAGTTCTCACGTTGCAGGTCGCGCGCAGAGAGCTCGCCTCGCTCCAAACGCTCCTCGTCCCGTTGGCGCGAAAGCTGTTACTGGCGTTGACGCTCCCGAAAGGAGAAGTACTGCGGTGGGTCCTCGTCGTTGGCCATCGTTTTTCCCCAGCCCGAGCTTGATAGGTTCATCATGAGCCTCAGTCTGGGTCCGTCAATCCACTGATATTAAGTGCATGATGCGAGTGGTGAGTAAGGGTGACCGGAGACCTGCCGTTGTCATGTCGCCTAGTTGCCGGATCGGCCTGCGACGAGGGTCACCGTAGCACACCCTATGTGCGACCCCGGTCCTCCCGATCTTGCTTCACATAAAACCCGTTGCGCGCTACCCTCAAGCGCGACTCCCATTAGAAAACGGATGGTTATCTAATGGAGAAAGTCTGCCTTGGGAGCGGTATACACGCAACTGAGCGTCAAGGAACGTCTTTAGATCGAACGCTGGCGGCTGGCGAAGATCCCCGTCCGGGAGATGGCGGGGGTGTTGCAGCGTTCAAAAGCCACGAGCCACTGCGAGATCACGCGGAGCTGGTTCAGTGACGAAAGCCTACCGGGCGATGACGGCGAGCATTATGCTGCCGCGCATCAGAAAGCCATCCATCGGCGCGCCCGTCAGCGCAAATTGATCCGGCATCCAGAGCTTCGAAATCAGGTTGTCGAGCGGATCAAGAACGGCCCGCTCCTGGCAGCATGCTGCGCATGCGCCTGCCGGTCGACCGGGCGCCTGAGCAAATCGGCAACCGGCTGATCCG
>NZ_JAHKQA010000066.1 GCF_018860705.1 Citreicella sp. C3M06 | reverse complement strand
TATGAATCCTGACCCTAGCGCCATTTGCCTCTCGAATGGAGTAACGCTGGCTATTGCAGGAAATTATTTGGCTGAACTTGTTCGAAAGCACTCTCCAAGTGACCCTCCAGTTTTTTGAATACCTCGGTATGTCAAGACCGGAACGACCTGAGGGAAAGGTTAAGTAGGTGCTATCATTTCAGAATGGCGCCCACCTCTTTTACCATTTTACCCTGCGCCTCCCGAATGTCACCTCGGATGTTCACAAGATAGTGGTAAAATTCTGCGCCTGTTGGCAGCTTTCCCAGTCTCCGGAGGCCTTGGCTTTCCCCTTCATTGGCTGGAGAAAATAGAACTCCAAGGGGGGCTCCCGCCGCTGTCACATGGCTAATTATCTGATATCGATCGGCCTCTTTGAGCTTCGGCTTATACTTAACTTCGCCTAAGGCGATCACGTTCTTCTTACCACGCCTGAAGATGACGTCCGACTTTGTCGGGTAGACCTTGCTATCGGTGAAGAGCTTCCCTTGATGTTTGTTCCCGTCGAGAACTGAAATTTTCCTAGCCCTAAGACCTTCACCAAAAGAAACACGAATGAATTTCTCAAAGATATCTTCGAGATTGAACAAGAAAGATGGCAATTCACGGCCGCCTGGCGCGAAGGAGAAGGCTATTCCTCCACCAGTGACAAGCAAGTGGTAGACTCTAAGCATCCCGGCATAGTTCTCTCTTAGCCGAAGTGAAACAGTCTCATCCAAGAAGAAATCATGAGAACTTGGCTCGCGCTCCTGCACCCTCCGCAAGAAATCAAGAGCGATCTGCAATATTCTCCGCTCGCCTTCCCACTCTGCGCTCCGAGGGATGAGCCTAGAAAATCTCAGGCACGCAGATTTGATGACTTTGTTTGCTGGACTATCGAGCCCGAATTCATAGACACTCGAAACGGTTTCAATTGGATTCCCCCGCGAGAGATATGTGGAAATTGTTCTCCCAAACTCGACCCGCGGCTTGTAGTAGCCAGTCAAAGTGCGAGTGTAATAGGTTCGCTCAAAGCCCGTCGATAAAGCCCCCCGCAAATAATGGCAAAAGCTTCGCGCAAGCAATAATATTGGAGCCGGGTTCTCAGCGCCTTGATAGCTCCGAATGGTTGGAAGGATATGAGAGTAGTCCTCGCCCCCAATCTCTAACATCGACCACAGGTTCTCAATAGGGAACTTAGGCACGATATTCAGGGTGATGCGGCTTGTCAGCGGCAAGAAGCCAATCAACCCTAGAGCCATGAGATCAACGCCATTGGTTACATCTCGAAGCTCGATTGCCTTTAGGTCCCTCGTCTCAGGCAGAATGAGTGAATGACCACTTTGGTCGATGAGGTCGCTACGAGGGAAGAAGCGCCTACCGCGCTCCTCGATCTCCACAACATCGGCTTCAGGAAACAACATCGGTCTTGCTTACCTAGGCCTCATCACCGTCGACTCCCTCTACCTCCGCGGCCTCATCAATCTTCAGGAGGCCATCGACTTCTTCTTTTATGCGGTCATAGGCTTGGCGGTCGTGGAAGAGAGTGCGCTGTAGTCCGAGTTTTACTCGCCCCTCCCAGACATCAGACAGGTCTTCAATGGTGCGAACCTGCAAAAAGCTTGTGTGACCAAATCCAGCCGGAAAAGCATTGTTCAGAAGATCGAAGAGGTGGAGCGTTCTTTTAATCACCCGCTCCTCAACAGCGTGATCGTGCAGGTGACTTTGAAGCAAGGATTTATCAGGGTCCAAAGCGATGACAATGAAACGTCTTAGAAGCGCATCGTCCAAATCAGTCACAGAGCGATCAAATGGGTTTGCTGTCGCCAAGACAATTAGGTTCCTGGGGAGTGATATCTCCCTACCCGATATTGCCAACTTAAAATTCTTCTCACGGTAGTCTAGCTCCAAATAGGTGAGGAGCTCACCAAAAATTCTAGCCACATCCCCTCGATTAAGCTCGTCAATCACTAGAATGTAGAGATTCTCCGGATCCTGTTTGGCCTTCTCTGAGAAGGTGAGAAAATGCCTCTGATCGAGCACATAGCTAACGCCTGCTGCGCCTTTTTCTCCACTGCCGCCCTGCACAGCGGGACGAAAGCCCTCCACAAAATCATCGTAGCCGAATGCTGGATGAAATTGGAGGAACTCGATGCGATCTTCATCTCCTTTTGCTAAGTACTGAGCAATCTCATGAGCATACTTTGTTTTTCCGGTCCCTGGGGGGCCGGCAAGAAGGAATGAGTGACTGGTTTTCTTATTAATCGCGTTGAGAATAATAGCTAAAACAGCGTCGTCCGAACTCATAAGCTCGACTTCGCCCGTACCGGCCTCCTCCTCTTGGCCCTCAGGAGTAATAGGAGGAGCTTGAAGATGAGCCCAAAGCCTAGGCGCCAGTTCCTCAAGGAAGGTCTCGTTTGATGGGCGTTGCGTTAGAGTCTGAGGCCATTCACGGCCTGCTGTTAGACGAAACCTTCCTCTGTATGGCGCCTGAAATTCATCGAGGCCAAAATGTTCAAAGAGAAGGTGATCATATAACGCCTGCCAGCTATCAATTCCGTCAGGAAAACCTCTGAATGCGAACAACCACACCATGAAGTCCTCGAATTGAAACTCTTCAGGGACCTCACCTTCAAATGCATCTTGAAACGCATCTGTTAGACGAATAGTGGTCTTCTCGCCTTCAAGATACCCCTGTAGGCGCATGTCTCTATATCCACGACTAGAGAACAGGTTGCCCCACATTTTGGTATCTTGCCGGATCATATAGTCATTGGCAAAATCACCGCGATCCCAACGTATCCCCTTCAAGCGAGGGCGAAGTAGATTGTTCCCCGTTTCAAATGGGGGGATGTCCAATAGTGCTCCGTTGAAGTATCGATCCAAAAATTGATCCGTGCCGAGATTCCTCGACATGTCAACATGGTCAGCCTCTCCAACATCGTTTGCGGCAAAAACAAACGCAGGAATAAGCCAATTAGCGCTAATTTCCTGCAGAGCCTCGATGGAGGTTTTGATCGTCGGAATATCAAAGTATTGCACTTAGGACTCTTTTTTTGATTTCGTTCCCGGTTTGCGGAAATTTTTCCTATTCCCGTCCCACTCATCCCATAGGGGTGATTGCTTCTTGAGGCCAGATTGGACCTCAGACCACTGAGATGACTTGTATCCTTCTGCCTCTACTGCACCTTGGACGTAGTCAATGTAGTCGTCGCCCATATCGATCCCGACCACGTTTCGGTGATTGGCAATTGCCGTCAACATAGAAGTTCCACTACCAACAAAGGGGTCGAGTACATGTCCGTTGGGCGGGCTAGCGATATCAATGCAGCGCCGAACGAGCTCAGAAGGGAATGCAGCATTGTGGTTGGCGCGGCGATTGCGCTCAATTGGAATATTCCAAACATCTTCTTCTACGAGCTTCGAACGGTCGAAGCTATAGAACCGGCTCTTGGAAAACATGAAAACGAACTCATACTGCCGATACGGGCGATCTCTTGCTGTCGGCTCTACAAAGGCGTTGCAACGATTCCAAATAATGGAGCTACGCAGCGTCCAGCCACGCTGCTGCATTTCAAAGGCCACTTTCCAGGGGACGCCAATCATACTCTTCTTGGGGATATCCCACCCGCTTTTATCCACAGGCCGGACTTTCTTCCGCAAAAAGTTTCGGGAGGAGCATTTGGGGTCGCTACCGTGAGGCTGGCCATTGCCAGAATAGAAGGTATCACCAATATTAAGGAAAAAGACGCCTTCAGGATGCAGCGTTCGTTTCACTTCATCGAACACATCCATGAGAGCACTAATATAGGTATCAACGGAATCTTCATGCCCGAGCTGACCGTCGTAGCCATAGTCCCGAACCCAGAAGTACGGGGGTGAAGTAACCGCTACATTGAAAACGTCACTAGGAAGCTTCTTGAGCATGCTGGCTGAGTCGCCGTGCATCAATCCTGCGAAGTGTCCTGTCTCCGATGTGTACCCATGAAGGTCACCGTGCTGCTTGCTTTCAGCCGACGAAGTTGACTCTGGGGAGGTGTCGACGGAGAAACCGGTAGATGAGGTGTCCATGAGTATAATTCTTCCTATTTTGACCGCTCGCGCGCCGATGCGAAACGCTAGCTTACGGACAGGAACATAACAAGATCAACCTACTTTTCTATCAATGATAGACCTGTGGGCCGCTGTGTCGGGGCTCTACGCCATCCATGAGCACTGTTCGCGACGCTGGCGCGATTTTCGTCAAGTTGTAGAGGGTGAGAGGACGAACCGCAACAAATTGTAGCGCTCCGTCGAGCTGCTGAGGTGAAGCAGTTTTGAGCGCAGAAGTTCCTGTGGCCCGCGCCATAGGCGTGTCGATGACGAGGACGTTCTAGGATGGAACGACCTGACCAGCCTCTTGGCAACGGAGTTGCAACTCCGAGGGGTCATCGGTCGTCGCTCGGAAGCACAACACCTTCAGCTCGTGCAAGCGCATCTTCGAGGGCATGAACCACTAAGTTCTCAACCGCATTAACTCTGTAACCGTGTTCAAGGGCCAGCTTCCTCACCAACTGCTCGATGCGCGCGTTTTTCGGTCCGAACAGAAACCACTCATTCAACGCCTGTTGGTCAGGATGAGTGGGGAGATGTTGAACCACTCCACTTTTGGCGTTTAGGGCCGCCCAAAATCCCTCGGTGGACAAGCGTCCGCTGCTGGTCTGCAACGTTTCTCTTTCTTGATCTGTCCCAGGTTCACCATCTGGCTGTTCAGACGCTTCGCCTTCCGGTGACCCGACACGCGCCATACAGCTCAGCAGAGCGGCTCGGATGGCTGAACACTTGCTTCCCTCACCTGAGAGCTCCAAGAAGCGCTGCAGCAGTTCATCGAGGTCTTGGTCAAGCTCTAGCAGCGACATAGTGATCAGCCTACGAGTTTGCGGTTTTCGCTACCAGCGTATCCGGTCCATCTCCGGCGACCCGGGGCTGCACGGTGCGATCCTGAAGCAAAACTAAGTTACGCTTCTGGTAGCAGGCGAAGCTTGTCATTTGGGAGAGCATTGCATGGCTCCCAAGCGTGTCAAGTACGGGGGCCGCCAGCACCCGACGCCTTCGGGCGCTCCCTCTGCGGATATTTCGTGGAAGATGAAGGCCATTACTTGTGTGCCCAAGGGCATTGCCTAGGGCACATACCACGCTGGCGATCGGATCGTCAGAAGGAATACGGAAAACTTACTAATGTGACGATCATTTCCTCAGACGCTCGGACCGCTCCATCATGCGTTGCATTTTCGCCCCTGTACTAGGAGAGGGCGCCGCACCACTCTGCGGCGAAGAGCCCTGCGAGTGCTCCGAAGAAGTGTTTTGTTTGATCGATGCAGGCCGCGACCCGTGAGTGTTCGGGCCGCTTAGTCCTGGGGACGTCCTTAGAGGGAGCCCTTTCTTGATGTTGCCACCGATGACTGCCGCTGCCCAGCCGGCTTGAAGGTTTCCAGAGACCATGGGCACGATGAAAGGAATGGCGACGATCATAACTAGGGACAGTATCACCACACCGAGGAACGGTACCATCTTACCCGCCTTGTCCGCGGTATCTACTGTGCCGAGATCGTTGACCAAAAGCGTGACCAGACCGAAGACCATCGAGAACACCCCCGCGATTACAACCGGATAGAGAGCGAAGCTCGCCAAAGATGACACCCAGCGATGGAAATAATCCTTGGTCACGTCGAACATCGAACAGAGGATCATCACCGGGGCCAAGCCGATCAGCAGCGTGATCATCATCTTAGCCAGAACCAAGACTGCTCCAGCCAATCCTCCTACCAAGGCGATTAGCGCCATAAAGAACACGCCCATCAGCGCCTTGCTGACCCTAGGGTCAGGATTCA
>NZ_JAHKQA010000094.1 GCF_018860705.1 Citreicella sp. C3M06 | reverse complement strand
GCCGGGACTAAACACCTAGCCCTGAAGGAGCGTCATCGCCCAAGCACCAAAAGTACCAGGTGCCCGGCATGGGCCCATACCTCGTCGGAGCGAGCGGTAGCTTTGCGTGGCCTTTTTCTTACGAGCATCTTCTGGACGATCTCGCAGTCTTTAGACCCGATGCCGTTGGCCTTCCCCGCCCAGTTGGGGTATCCCAGCTTGGTCGCGAACTCATTCCTAGAGCTGATGATCGCGGAGTGGGCTGACTGGGCACGGCAGACCTCGTTAAATATTTTGGCCTTATCCGCGCGAAGCCCTCTCCGGGATCCTCAGTCCTCAGCCAACAGCTGAGGGGTCGCCGCTTGGTGTCCGTTTTCGGCCGTTCATCAAAACTTCACTTGTCCCGGGGACGCGGCGGACGCATTGCAGTGTGGACGAAGATAGCTTTTGAAAGACGCCAATATGCCTTCCCTTACACTACAGGCAGCCCTCCCCGAGACAACGTCCGAAGAACTCCGCGCCATGGCGCGGGCCGCTCTGGCCGGAGGCGAGGTGGCGCGGCAAACGCTGCGCCGCCGAGATGGCGCCGAGATGGTGCACAAGGGGCGCCATGATTACCAGACGCAGGGCGATCTGCAGACCGAGGCGGTCATCGTCGCCGCGCTGAGAGAGGCCTTTCCCGGCTGCGGCATCATGGGCGAGGAGCAGATCGGCGACCGCGCAGCGGAAGAGGGCCGGTCGACCTTCGTGATCGATCCCATCGACGGCACCACCAACTACGCCTGGGGAATCCCGCATTTCGGCGTGGTGATCACCCGGCTCGAACGCGGTGAGGTAATGGCCGGGATCACCTATGATCCGATGATGGGCGAGATGTTCTCCGCCGAGATCGGACAGGGGGCCTGGCTCAATGGCGTCCGCCTGGATGCGACCGGCACGGCAGATGTGGAGAATTCGGTGATCGGGGCGGGGCTGCCCATTCGCGGGCAGGTGCGGAGCGTGTCCGAAGACTGCTATCACGCCGCGCTGCGCCGGGCGATGGACAGCACCTCGGGTGTCCGGCGGCTCGGCAGCTCGGCGCTGTCGATCGCCTACGTGGCCGCGGGGCGGCTCGACGGGTTCTTCGAGGACATGCTGTCGCTGGTCGACTACGGCGCCTCGGTGCTGATCCTGCGCGAGGCGGGGGGCGTGGTGACCGGTTTCAACGGCGGAGATATCCGCAGCCCCGGCGCAATCCTCGCGGGCAGCGCCGGGATGCATCCCTGGCTTCTGGAGGGCTTCGCCGCGGGCTAGGCTAGCGCGGCGAAGAGCCCTTCGGGGTCGTCAGTGGTGATCTGGTCCACCCCGAGCGCCATCAGCCGGCGGCACAGATCGACGGTTCCGGGTGGGAGCGCCTTCACCGTGTAGGCGTCCACCCGGCATCCCGCGGCGTGGAAGGCGGAGATCATGTCGAAGTCGCGGCCCAGGGCGTCTAGGATCAGGCGGATGTCGAGGTAGATCATCCGGGCGGTCCCGGCCTCGGCGAGGGCACGTCCGACGAACCCGCTGTCATCACCAGAGACCTCGAGTGCCTCGCGGGCGCCGAAATGGCAGGGGTCGTGGCCGGTCTTCAACTGCGGCAGCGCCTCGGCCAGACGGCGGACCGCCAGCGCATCGCCCCCCGACAGGATCATGTGGCGCTGTACCGGCGCGACGTCGCGGGTGAAGGCACAGATATCGCTGTCCGACAGGGTGCTGTTGTCCTCCTTCAGATCGAGCTGCAGCAGGGCACCTTCTCCGATGGCGGCGGCCGCGAGGTCGCGGCAGAGGTCACCCAGCAGCGCCACCCCGACATCGGTCGCCGCCCCGCGGTTGTCGCGCAGGTGCAGTGCGCGCAGCGTCTCCGCCGAGGCCAGCCCGACCGGCCCGCTGCCGGAGGTCGCTCGGTCAAGGGTCTCGTCATGCAGCACCGCGAAGCCGCCGCCGGCGTGGCGGCGCAGGTCGATCTCAACCGAGGCACCGAGCCGCATGCCCTCGCGGATCCGCTGCGGGTCGAACTCGAAGTCGGCGAGGCGGCGGCGGCCCCGGTGCCACTTAAGCCAGGTGCTGCCCGCGGCGTGCACGATCACCGTGGGGGCCGGTGTCATCAGCTCAGACATGCACCGCCACCCGCCGCTCGAGCGTCACCTCGGCCAGCTTCGCATCACCCCGAAACAGCGCCACGTGGCTGGCCTCGGGCGCGACCTCCTGACCAGTCTCGTAGCGGGCGCTCGGCGGGCACATGGCCTTGAGCCGGCCGCCGTCGGGAAGGTCGACGTCGACCAGCAAATGCGTGCCGTAATCGGTGACCAGATGCACCCGCATTCCGGTGCCGCGGGCGGGGCACAGGGTCAGCGCCTCGGGGCGGATGGCCAGTTCCACCGGCCCGTCGGGAACGGCGGCGCGCACCGCGAAGAGCGGGTGGTCCGAGACGCCGCCGCGCATGTCGCAGGGCAGGAAGTTCATTGAGCCAATGAACCCGGCGACGAAGCGGGTCTGCGGCCCGCGGTACATGCGGTCGGGGCTGGCAACCTGTTCGATCTCGCCGCCGCGCAGCACCACGATGCGGTCGGCCAGCGCCAACGCCTCGTCCTGCCCGTGGGTAACGAAGAGCGTGGTGATGCCGAGCCGCCGCTGGATGTCGCGCAACTCTTCGCGCAGGCGCTCGCGCAGGTGTTGGTCGAGGCTGGCGAATGGCTCGTCGAGGAGCAGGATCTTCGGCTCAAGTACCAGCGCGCGGGCAATGGCGACGCGTTGTTGCTGGCCGCCCGAGAGCTGCCAGACCCGGCGTTCGCCGTAGCCTTTGAGGCCCACCAGCGCCAGCGCTTCCTGCACCTTTTGGCGGATCTGCGCCTTGGGCAGGCCGCGCAGCTTGAGGCCGAAGGCGACGTTGCCCGCCACCGACATGTGCGACCAGAGCGCGTGGCTCTGGAACACCATGCCCGTGGGGCGCTTCTCGGGCGGCACGCGGGTATGGTCTTCGCCGTCGATCAGGATGGCGCCGCGGTTCGGCGTCTCGAAGCCGCCGACCATGCGCAGCACGGTGGATTTGCCCGAGCCCGATGGGCCGAGCAGGCAGACCAGCTCGCCGTCGGCGACGTCGAGCGAGAGGTCGCGGATCACGTCGGTGTCGTCGAAGGATTTGCCGAGGTTCTTGAGTGTCAGTTGTGCCATTGTTGTCTCCTCAGACGCCGAAGCCCTTGGCAAAGGATCCCGAGCCGACGAGGCGGCGGGTGAACATCAGCGCGATGAAGCTCGGCACCCATAGAAGGACCGAAAGCACCGCGCCGTATTGCACGACGATCTGGTTGTTGATGTAGGTGATCATCAGCACTGGCATGGTGCGGATCTCGGGCGCGCCGATCAACCAGGCACCCTCTGTCTCGTAGAAGGTGCCGACGAAGCTCAGCAGCACGGCGGCAAAGATGGTGGGGGCCGCCTGCGGCAGGCTCACCGACCAGAACACCCGGATCGGACCCGCGCCCGCGTCGCGCGCCGCCTCTTCCATGGCGCGGTCGACGTTCTGGAAGGCGGCGACGGGGATCCATATCATCATCATCAGCGTGCCGACGAGTTGGATCAGCACCACCCCCCAGAAGGTCGAGATCAGCCCAAGGTTCAGGAAAATCCCCGCGATCGCCACCAGCAGGCCGAACTTAGGGAAGGCATGCGAGGTGAGGAACGACAGGAAAAGCACGTTCCGCCCCGGGAAATCCAGCCGCGCGAAGGCATAGGCAGCCGGGAGGCAAATCAGCGCCGACAGCAGGGTGACGGTCACCGACAGCCGCAGCGAGAGCGACATGGCGTTCCAGACGTCGGGGCGGGCGAGCGTCGCTTCCCAGAAACGGAAGCCGAACTCCTGCGGCAGCAGGCTGGGGTAGCGCCAAACCTCGGCAAAGGCCCAGATCGCCACCACCAGCAGCGGGATCACCACCACGACCCCGAGCGCCAGCGCCAGCGCCACTCCGAGCCAGTCGGGGCGCTTGGTGCGGTGGACGGGAACGTCGGCGGCAAGGGTTGATGGGTCGATGGCGGTCATCTGCGGGCCTCACGGTTCTTGGCGATGGAGCGCACGTAGAAGGCGCCGAAAACGGCACAGATGAGGAAGGAGATCACCGCCTGCGTTACCGCCATGCGGGTGTCCATAACCTGCGAGAAGGTACGCTGCATGAAGGGACCCATCATCTCGGGGGAGGCGGGGCCGAGCACGTAGGGCAGCGTGAAGGCCGAAAAGATGCTGAGCACAGTGAACGACAGCACAACCAGCATGGCGTTGCCGATCTGCGGGAAGATGATGTGGCGTAGCAGGGCAAGCGGGCGGGCCCCGGCGTCTCGCGCCGCCTCGACCGCGTTGTCCGACACCGCGCCGAGCCCGGCAACCAGCATCAGCGTGGTGAGCGGGATATTGTCCCAGACCAAACCGATGATCGGCCCCCAGGGGGTCAGGTAGGGCGAGTTGATCTTCGGCAGGCCGAGAGCGTTCAGCACCAGATCGACGCCGCCGTTTGGCCCGATGGTGCGGATCAGCGCATAAGCGAGGATCACCGAGGGCACGAACATCGGAAACAGCGCCAGCCCCTGCAGCACGCCGGCGACCCGGCTCTTGGCGAAGCGCAGGTAGAGCGCAAGCGGCAGGCAGATCGCCAGCAGCAGCGCGGCGCAGACCGCGGTGACCCAGAGAGTAAGCCACAGGTTCGCCAGCGCATAGCCGTCGGAGAAGAAGCGGACGTAGGTGTCCACGCTGAAGGCCGTGCCGGTCTCGGTCTGGACAACGAGCGTGCGGGCGATGGCATTGAAGATCGGGTAGATGATCAGCCAGCCCAGCAGGGCGACCGGCGCGGAAACGAGAAGGAGGCCCGTGAGCCCCCTTCCGTTGCTTGCTGCCGTGCCGCCCGTCCGGCGCGTGCCGGAGGACGCAAGGTCGGTCATCGCGCTCAGCCCCGGGTCAGGCCGGGGGCGACATTGCGGTACCAGCCGTCGTTGATGGCCGCGTCCCAGCCGCCGCCAGGGAAGGTCGGGATCGAAGCGGGGATCACGTCGGCGTATTTCTCGCGCAGCGTGCCGTCGACGTGGTCCCAGGACACGCCAGGGAAACCGCCGAGCTCGGTGATGATCTTCGACTGCACGTCGGCCGACAGCACGTAGGCGGCGAGCTGCAGCGCCACCTCGCGGTTTGCCGCGTTGGTCGGCACGGTGATGCGGCTGAAGCCGCCGCAGAGCGCGAGATCCTGCAGCTGCACGAGGCCGGTGTTTTCCGGCAGCACGCCCATGGCGATTGCCTGCAAGACTTGATCGGACCAGACCGGGGTCATGCTCACGACACCCTGCGCCAGCAGCTGGATCGATTGGGTGTTGCCCGACGAGTAGGAGCCGCCCTCATACAGGTCCGGCGCGAGGCCGTTCAGCAACTCCCATGCGCCCGGCAGGGTCTCGGCGGCATAGTCTTCGGAGTAGTTCCCGAGGGTGAATTTCTGCGGGTCGCGGCCGTTGGCTTCGTGGATCGCGCGGCGCACGAAGTTGCCGCCCGAGCCGCCCTTGTCGGGGCGGTTGTAGATGAACTGTCCGGGGTTGGAGTGGATCCAGGTCGTCATCTCGTCCCAGGTCTTCGGCGCGTCCTCGGCCGCGACGCGGCTGGCGTCATAGGCCAACAGCACCTGGCTGCCGCGGTAGGGCAGATCAAAGTCGGTCTGTTTGGCGGCAGGGTTGACCTTGTCCAGATTCTCGATCCCGGCCTCGGCGAAGTTCACCCACAGGCCCGCGTCGATCGAGCCCTCGGTCTGGTCGGGGGTGTAGGCCTCGAAGAGATCGACCTGCGGATCGGCGTCGCTGCCGAGGGCGGCCATGGCGCGGTCGGCCATAGCGCGCAGCCCGGCGCCGTCACCGGCGTCGACGACCCGCACGCGGGCATCGGGGGACACCGACTTGAAGCCGGGCAGGATCACGTTGGTCCAGAAGTCCGAGATATTGCTGTCCGAGCCGGTGTAGACGTTGACGAAGCCGTCGGCGGCAAGGGCGAAACGGGGCAGGGCCAGCGCGGCAGCGGAGGCAGAGGCGGTCGCGAGGAAGCCGCGGCGCGAGAAATGGGAGGTCATGTTGGTTCCTGAGGGGTCAGATACGTCTCGCCGGGGAGGTCGGCGGGTTCACAGACAGCGCAGATAGGCTCGTATTGTTAAGCTTTTGTAATGGTTTGGTGATGCGTCGGTGAAGATGGTCCGCACCGCCGGATTGCGCATGGACTTGATCGGCGTTTGGTGGTTCTGCGAAGCTCTCCCTCGTAGGCCAGCTTCTGAGGCTTGTCCGACCATGACACTTCGCACTCCCCTTTTCGCGCTTCCTGCGGCCATCTTCCTGGTGAACGCGGTGCTCTACGTCACGCTCTATTCCCGCCTGCCCGAGGTGACCGCCGCGCAGGGGATCAGCCCGGCGGCGCTGGGGCTGGCGCTCCTCGCGCAGACCGGCGGCACCCTGCTCGGCTTTCCGCTTGCAGCAAGGGTGATCGAGCGCTTCGGGGCACGGCGGGCGGCTGGGGCAACGCTGCTCGTGGCCATGCTGCTTCTGCCGCTCGCGGCGTCCGGCCAGCTGGCGCCGGGCTTGGCGGGCCTCGCGCTACCGCTTTTCGGCTACGGGTTCGCCATGGCGATCATGGAGGTCGCCAAGAATCTCATCGCCGCGCGGATCGAGGAGAGGAGCGGCCGCAACGTGATCTCCAAATGCCATGGCTTCTGGTCGACGGGGCTTTTCGTTGGCGCAGTGCTCGGCGGCTGGGCCGCGAGCCGCAGGATGACCGCCGCCTCGGAGCTGGTCCTGCTCGGCGCCGCCAGCCTGCCGCTGGTCGTGCTGCTGCTGCTGCTGCTGCGGGTGGGCGATCCCGAGCCGCTGGTGTCTGCCGAGGCGCCGGTGAAGGGGCCGCGGTTCGCCCGGCCCGATGCCTTCGTGATTGGCCTGCTGATCCTCATCGCCGGCTTCAGCATCACCGAGCGGGTGATCTACGACTGGTCGATGTTCTACTTGCGCGAGGAACTGGGGCTGGATGCGCTGAGCGCCTCGCGGATCTACGCCGCCTTCACCATCGGCATGTTCGCGGCGCGCATGGCCGGAGACGGGCTCCGCGCGCGGCTGCGGGTCCGGGTGCTGCTGCGGATGATGGCGGTGACGACGCTGGCGGGACTCGTGCTGTGCATCGCCTCGCCCCTCGCCGGGATCGGAGAGGCCGGGCTGCTCGCCGGGTTCGCGCTAGTCGGGGCCGGCGTGGCGCTTGGCGCGCCGGTGGCGACCTCGCTGGCGATGCGGCACCCGACGCGCTCGGCCACAAAGACCATGGCGGCCTACTCGCTGGCCTCGCTGCTGGCACTCTTCGCGGTGCCGCCGCTTCTGGGCGGGCTGGTCGAGGCACATGGAGCAGTCTGGGCGCTGACCGTCTCGACTCCGCTCCTGCTCGTGGTTCTGCTGTGTGCGGGACGCATCGTCGGCTGGATGGGGCGGTAGGAGGCGCGTCACGAAGAGGGTGTAGCGACCTTCCGAACTGTCTGACGTCAGCACCCGTGGGACAGATTTGAGGATTTGAACAACGGAGGGTTTC
>NZ_JAHKQA010000014.1 GCF_018860705.1 Citreicella sp. C3M06 | reverse complement strand
GATGATCGCATCCAGATCCGGGTAGGACGCCATCAGCCCCTGTGCCTCGCGGTAGGATTTATCCGCAAGATCATCGCCGTAGACCGTGGCGACCAGCTCGATCCCGGCATAGTCGGGCAGCACCTTCTTCATCTCGTCGATCCAGATGTTCTGGTTCGTCGCGGTGGCCGAAGCCGACAAAAGCGCCACCTCGCCGCCATCGGGCATGTTGTCGGCGGCCAACTTGAGGATCATGTTGCCGATCAGCGCGTTGGACGAGGGGTTGAGATGCATCATCCGCCCCTCGGGGGCCACGCCGCTATCCCAAGAGATCACCGTGATGCCGCGCTGCATCGCCTTTTTCAGCGCGGGCACCAGCGCGTCGTAATCATTGGCCGACACGGCAATGGCATCGACCCGCTGGGCGATCAGCGAATTGATCACCTCGATCTGGCCTTCGGCGGTGGTGTCGGTGGGGCCGGTGTAGATGATTTCCGTATCGCCGAGCTCTGCGGCGGCTTCCTCGGCGCCCTTGGCGGCGGCCTCGAAAAAGCCGATCCCCAGCGCCTTGACCACCAGCGCGATGCGCATGTCCTCGGCCTGTGCGGCGCTCGCGCCCAACATGGTCGCGGCCATCGCCACCCCTGTCATCAGTGTCTTTATCGCGCTCATCTCTTTTCCTCCCTGAGCAAGCGTTGTGTGTTCCGTCACCCTGCGGTGCCGTCCTCCTCCTGCGCCGCGTCCAGCGATGCGACGATCAGTTCCACCCCGGCCGCGTCCAGCATCTCGCGCGCGCGCTGGCTGATGCCGTCATCGGTGATCACGGTGTGAATGCGTTCGAGCGGGCACAGCACCAGCGACGAGCGCGCCTCGAATTTCGTGCTGTCGACCAGCACAACCAGCTCGTCCGCCTGCCCGATCAGCTTGTGTTCGGCCTGGATCAGCAGCGGGTCGGCCTCCATCAGACCCAGCGGGCCAAGGCCCTGCGCCCCCATGAACATGCGCCGCGCATAGAAATTATGGGTGACGTCGTTTTCGAACGGGCTGAGCACGATCTGCTGTTCGCGGTAGATCACCCCACCCGGCAGCATCACCGTGTTCTTGGAATGCTTGAGCAGATGTTCGGCGATGGGGAATGAATTGGTGAAGACCTGCAAGCGGCGGCTGGCCAGTGGGTGCACCATCTGAAACGTCGTGGTGCCGCCGTTGATGATGATCGGCTCGCCGTCGGACACCAGATCGACCGCCGCCCGCGCGATGGCCTGTTTCTGCCGCGTGCGCAGGGTTTCGTTGACCGCAAAGGTGCGGCCCGCAAGGCCGACGAACTGCGGCGGCGCGAGGGCCTCGGCCCCGCCGCGCACCCGGCGCAGTTTCTTTTGCATGTGAAGGGTGGCGATGTCGCGGCGGATGGTTGCCTCGGACACGCCGGTCAGCGCCACGAGATCCGGCACCGTCACGACGGGGCGGTCCTGAACGGCGGACAGGATCAGCCTGTGGCGTTCTGACTCGTGCATACGTTCCTCCCTTTTCCGGCGCTTACATTGCAGAGCGGTTCGAGCATAGTCAATCATAAACGCGCATGGATTCCATTAAATCGGTGCGTGATGATTGAAAATGATTGTTTGTGATTGACAATGCGCGGGGCGCAGCGCAGCATTTAGGCAGGAGAAGACACGGGCCCTGCGCCCATCTGGGAGAAAATCATGCTTCAGACCATCCCCGCACCGCGGCTTGAAAGCCTGTGGGACGATGCCCGCGCCAAAACCATGAGCGAGCCGGAAAAGCTGCTGTACCGCTCCAACCTGCTGGGCTCTGACAAGCGCATCACCAATTACGGCGGCGGCAACACCTCGGCCAAGGTCGACATGCCCGATCCGCTGACCGGCGAGACGGCGCAGGTGCTCTGGGTGAAAGGCTCGGGCGGCGATGTCGGCTCGATGGCGCTTGACGGGTTCGCGACGCTGTACATGGACAAGCTGCGGGCGCTCAAGGGCAAGTATCGCGGGCTTGCCCATGAGGACGAGATGGTCGGCTACCTGCCGCATTGCACCTTCAACCTAAACCCGCGCGCGGCCTCCATCGACACGCCGCTGCATGCCTATGTTCCCAAGGCGCATGTCGATCACATGCACCCCGACGCGATCATCGCCATTGCCGCTTCGTCCGACAGCCGAGCGCTGACCGAAGAGATTTTCGGCGGCACCATCGGCTGGCTGCCGTGGAAAAAACCGGGTTACGAGCTGGGCCTGTGGCTGGAAAAATACTGCCTCGAAAACCCCGACGCCAAGGGGGTGGTGCTGGAATCGCACGGGCTGTTCACCTGGGCGGATGATGCCAAAGACTGCTATCTGCTGACGCTGGAGATCATCAACACCGCCATCGCATGGTTTGCGCAAAAGACCCGAGACGGCGATGCGTTTGGCGGCCCGCTCCATCGCGCGCTGCCCGAACCCGACCGCCGCGCCATCGCGGCGCAGCTGATGCCGGCGATCCGCGGGCATGTGTCGGGCAAGCAGCACATGGTCGGCCATTTCGATGACAGCGACGCGGTGCTGGAATTTGTCAACGCGCGCGACATGACGGCTCTGGCGGCGCTCGGCACCTCTTGCCCGGATCATTTCCTGCGCACCAAGATTCGCCCGCTGGTGGTGGATTTCGACCCCGCACAGGGCAATATCGACGCGGTGCTGGAAGGCTTGCCCGCCCAGATCGAAGCCTATCGCGACGATTACGCCGCCTATTACGAGCGCTGCAAACACCCCGATAGCCCGGCGCTGCGCGACCCCAACGCGGTGGTCTATCTGGTGCCCGGCGTTGGCATGATCACCTATGCCAAGGACAAGGCGACGGCGCGGATTTCAGCGGAATTTTACGTCAACGCGATCAACGTCATGCGCGGAGCCTCGATGGTCAGCAGCTATTGCGGCCTGCCCGAACAGGAAGCCTTCGACATCGAATACTGGCTGCTCGAAGAGGCCAAGCTGCAGCGCATGCCAAAGCCCAAATCGCTGGCCGGGCGGGTGGCGCTGGTCACCGGCGGGGCAGGGGGCATCGGCGCCGCCACCGCCGAGCGCTATCTGCGTGAAGGCGCCTGCGTGGTGCTGGCCGATATTTCCGAAGACGGGCTGGCGCGGGCCTCGGAGGCGCTGATCCAGACATACGGGCGCGACATGGTGCGCACACTGTTGATGGACGTCACCGACGAGGGGGCGGTGGATCGGTCTTTTGCCGAGGCCTGCGTCGAATACGGGGGCCTCGATATTCTGGTGTCGAACGCCGGGATCGCCTCGTCAGCGCCGATCGAGGACACCTCTCTGGCGCTCTGGCAGCAGAACATGGACATCCTGTCGACCGGCTATTTCCTTGTCAGCCGCGCGGCGTTCCGCCTGATGCGCCGTCAGGCCATCGGCGGTGCGGTGGTGTTCGTCGCCTCGAAAAACGGGCTGGCAGCATCGCCCAATGCCTCGGCCTATTGCACCGCCAAGGCGTCGGAAATTCACCTTGCCCGCTGCCTCGCGCTCGAAGGCGCCGAGGCGGGCATCCGTGTCAATGTGGTCAACCCCGACGCGGTGCTGCGCGGCTCGAAGATCTGGGAGGGCGACTGGCTGAGCCAGCGCGCCGCGACCTACGGCACCGACAAGGACGGGCTCGAAGAGATGTACCGCAACCGGTCCATGCTCAAGCGCTCGGTGCTGCCCGAGGATATCGCCGAGGCCGCCTATTTCCTCGCCTCGGATCTGTCGGCGAAATCCACCGGCAACATCCTCAACGTGGATGCGGGCAACAAAGAAGCATTCACCCGCTAAGGGGAAGGGCAGGACCATGACAGCATATGACAACGCAAAACAGGCCTTCGCCGATTGGGGCGTCGACACCGAAAACGCGCTGAGCGCGCTGCAGGGCATCGCCATTTCCATCCACTGCTGGCAGGGCGATGACGTGGTGGGCTTCGAAACCCGGCGCGGCAGTTCCGGCGGCGGCATTCAGGCCACTGGCAACCATCCGGGCCGGGCGCGCAGCCCGGACGAGCTGCGCGCCGATCTGGAGTTTTCCTGCGCGCAGATCCCCGGCAAGCACCGGCTGAACCTGCACGCCTGCTACATGGATACGTCCGAGGCCCCGGATCGCGACGCCATCGAATATCGCCATTTCGAACCATGGGTCGATTGGGCGAAAGCGCAGGGCATGGGGCTAGATTTCAACCCGACCTTCTTTGCCCATGAAAAGGCCGACGACAACCTGACCCTGTCGCACCCCGACGCGGGCATCCGCGATTTCTGGATCGAACACGGCAAGCGCTCGCGCGAGATCGCGGCGCGGATGGGCGATGCGCTTGGCACTGCGGCGGTGAACAACATCTGGGTGCCGGACGGCTCCAAGGACAACCCGGTTGGCCGCATCGAGGCGCGCCGTCGGCTCCAAGCCTCGCTGGATGCGATCTGCGGCGAACCGCTCGACAAGACGCGGATGCTGGATGCGGTGGAAAGCAAGCTGTTCGGCATCGGGGTCGAGGCGATGACCGTGGGCAGCCACGAGTTTTACCTTGGCTATGCGATCCGCCGGCAAATTGCGCTGTGCCTCGACATGGGGCATTTCCACCCGACAGAAAACATCGCCGACAAGCTCAGCGCCGTGGCACTGTCGGTCGATGACATCCTGCTGCATGTTTCTCGCCCGATGCGCTGGGACAGCGATCATGTCATCCTGCTCGACGACAGCATCCTTGCCATGGCGCAAGAGCTGGTCTTTGGCGATCTGCTCGGGCGCACCCGGATCGGGCTGGATTTCTTCGATGCCACCATCAGCCGCACCGCGGCTTGGGTGATCGGTGTGCGCAACATGCAAAAGGCGCTGCTGCGGGCGCTTTTGCTGCCGCAGGCCCGGCTGAAGGCCGCCGAAGACAAGTTGGATTTCACCACGCGCCTTGTCCTGACCGAAGAGCTGAAAGATCTGCCCTACGCGACCGTCTGGGCCGAATTCTGCGCCCGCTGCGAGGTGCCCGAAGGCGCCAAGCTTGTCTCGGCGCTGGCGCAGTATCAATCCTCGGTCGCAGGTCGGGGCTAGCCACGATGAATTCGTTCACCCATCCGATTTCCTTCGTCAAAGAGGCGGCGCCACTGGCGCATATGTGCTGGAGCATGGGCTGGAACGAGGCCAATGGCGGCAATTTCTCGTGGCGCCTGCCGCGCGACGAGATCACCGCCATTCTTGCCCGTCACTACCCCGATCTGGCCCCGGCCGAACCGGTGGCCATGCCCATCGACGCGCCGGATCTGGAGGGCGAGATCTTTCTCGTCACCGGCTCGGGGCAGTTCTTTCGCCATGCGCTGGAAAAGCCCAATCAGGTGTTCGGCATCGTGCAGACCGTGCAGGGCGGCACCGCGTGGCGCAAGCTGTGGGGGTTTTCGTCGGGGGCGCAGCCGACGTCGGAATTCGCCACCCATCTTGCCGCCCATGCCATCCGCAAGCGGGTCAGCGGCGGGCGCGAACGGATGATCCTGCATTGCCACCCGCCGGAGTTCATCGCGCTCAGCTTCTTGATGCCGCTGGAATCGCGCGCGCTGACCCGCGCCCTGTGGGAAAAGATGCCCGAATGCATCGTGATTTTTCCCGACGGGGTGCGGGTGGTGCCGCTGTTGCTCCCCGGAACGGTCGAGATCGCCGAAGCCTCCGCGGCAGAGCTGGAGCGCAGCCGGGTGATCTCGTGGAGCCATCACGGCATTTTTGCCTCGGAGGAAAACCCCGACAAGATCTTCGCCCTTGTCGAAACCGTCGAAAAGGCATCTGCGATCCATCGCCGGGTGCTGTCGGCGGGCGGGGCGCGGCAGGTCATCGATACCAAGATGCTGTGCCAGCTGACCGAGAAATTCGGCGCGCTGATGGTGGCGAAGCCGGAGTTTCTCGACTAGCGCGCCTTGCGTCTAGCGTGCGAGATAGCGCGCGATTGTCTCGACCTCTTCGGACGCGCCGAACACCAGCGCCACGTTCTCATGCGCGGTTTGCGGCACCAGATCGAGAATGCGGCGGGTGCCATCGGTGGCGCGGCCCCCGGCGGCCTCGATCAGCAGGGCGATGGGCACCGCCTCATAGGCAAGGCGCAGGCGGCCCTGCTCATAGCCCTTGCGGCGGTCGGCCGGATACAGGAACACGCCGCCTTTCAGCAAGATGCGGTGCAGCTCACCCACCGCCGCCGCCAGCCAGCGCATGTTGAAATCGCGGCCCCTTGGCCCGTCGGCGCCAAGGCGCAGATCGCGGGCCCAGTTCTGCAAGCCCTTGGGCCAGTGTCGTTCGTTCGACGCGTTATAGGCGATGGTCGATGCGGCAGGCTTCAGCCGCACGTCGCTGGCGGCGATGCGAAACGCCGCGCCATCCCATGTCGCGATCTGCACACCATCGCCCAGTGTGAACCCGACATCCAGCGAATGCCCGAACGAGGCATAGCCCGCCGCGACCGCCTCGGAGCCGGGGCGCAGGAAATCGCCCCGGCCCGCCGGGTAGATCGCAAACAACAGGCCCAGCGGCGCGCCGATACCGATGGAGCCAGAGCCATCGATCGGGTCGATTGCCACATCCCAGCCGCCCTCGGGGTCGAGCCGTTCGACCGCCTCGGCCTCTTCGGACAGCATGTGGCGCACCGATGCCGTGCTCAGCGCTGCCAGCAGGTGATCATGCGCGCCAAGGTCCAGCGCCTTTTGCGCATCGCCGCTTTCGTTGGTGCCGGCAATGGCCGCCGGATCCCCGGGCAGCTTGCCCGCCGCCAGCCGGGCGGCCAGCGCCGGCAGCGCCTGCGCGATGGCGGCGACGATACGGGCGGGGCCGGTCGCGGGCAGCGCCTCGGCAAGGGTCGCGGCGGTGCTGGGGCAATCGTTGGGCAGGTGCAGCATGGCGGGCTCCGTCTGGCGTTGCGGGGCTGCTAGCACCGGGCGCGCCTGAATGCAAAAGTCCCGGCATCTCGCGGCTGATCGCGCTTGCCGAAAAGACGTTCGGGCTGCGCCCGTTCCGCCATGCAGGGCAGGCGGTGCGCCACAGCCTCTTAGCCGTCGGCATGGGGCGGGCGTGGCTTGGCGGCGCTCACTAAGACCTGCAAAAGCTTCCTCTTTCGGGAATTTTGGTATTTGACCTTACGCTTCGGGGTCGGGCATACCGGCCGCCGAAGAGGGCGGGAGGATCGCGCCCCAAAGCTCAAACGGGAGGACTCTCATGAAGCGTATCGTTCTCGGCGCCGTCTCGGCGCTGATGCTCGTGGCCACCGGCGCGGTTGCGCAGGATTACCCGACCAAGGAAATTCAGGGCATCATCCAATGGGGGGCTGGCGGCTCGACCGACACGGTGATGCGCTCGGTCACGCCCTATGCCGAAGAGGTGCTGAACGGCAAGGTGGTCATGCAGAACATGACCGGCGGCGTCGGTGCCATCGCGCTGAACAACGTGGCGGGCAGGGATGCCGACGGCTACACCCTGCTGATGGGCGCTGAAAACCCGATGCTTTACAAGATCATGGGTCTTGGCGACAAGGATTACAGCGATTTCACCCCGATCACCCTGCTTGCCCGCGGCACGCCGATCCTCGTGGCCAGCCCCGAGGCGCCGTTCGACGATTATCCGGGCATGCTGGCCTATATCAGGGAAAACCCGGGCGAGCTGCGCTTTGGCACGACCGGTCCGGGGGGCCTGCCATCGGTGATCACCGCGATGATGAACACGGTCGAGGGCGAGCTGGACGTGATTTCGGTTCCCTATGATGGCGACGGCCCGGCGCTGACCGCGCTTCAGGGCGGCGCGATCGACGTGATGCCCGCCGTTCTGGGGGTCGCGATCGAGACCATCAAGGCCGGCAAGCTCAAGCCGCTCGCGGTGTTCGATGTCGCCCCCCTCGACAAGCTGCCGAGTGTGCCCGAGGTGACCCGTTTCAACGAGGGCTATAACACCTACCTGCCATGGGGCCCGTTCTTTGGCATCTTCGTCAAGAAGGGCACGCCGGACGAGATCGTCGCCGCCTTGCAGGAGGCCTATACCAAGGGGACCGCAAACCCCGAGTTTGTCGAGCTGATGGAAAGCCGCGGCTATTCCATGATGAACCTCTCGGGCGATGCGGCCGAGGCGTTCCTGACCAAGTGGCAGCAGGGCACCGTCTGGCTGCTTCAGGACGCCGGCCTTGCCAAGACCTCGCCCGAGGAATTCGGCATCGCCCGCCCCGAGTAAACCGGCGCCGCGCCCGGCCCTTGTGGCGGGGCGCGGCGGCCAAGATCGGATCGACAGCTCGCGTCCGGTCTCGGTCTGACGGCCGGCGTCAGGCCACGCGCCGCATCTCTCTGCCCGAGGCTGCGGCGCTGTTCTTTGCAAGCAGCTCTGCGCCGGGCGTGGCAGGGCAGGAGGCCCCGAGGACCCATGTCCAGGATCGAAACCGAACACCATGACGGGCGCTCTGACGCCACGCCGGGCGGCTATGCAAACCAGCGCCGCCCCGGAGAGCTGATCTTTGGCGCTGTGCTTGTCATCGCCAGCCTCGTGCTGCTGTGGGAGGCCTATGGCATCAGTGGTTTTGACCAGCTGAGCGCCCCGGGCAGCGTGCCGATGGCGACCACCGGCGTGATGGCCATCAGCGCTATTGTCATCTTTTTCAGGGACCTGCGGCGCAGCCGCGTTGCGAACGAGACCCTGTCGCGCGACATCCTGCCCGGCAAGGTCATCGTGGTGGCGCTGTTGCTGATCGGCTTTGGCATCGCGCTCAAGCCCGTCGGCTTCCTGCCGACCTCGGCGGTGTTCCTGATTGCAACCGTCAGGATGCTGGGCCGGCGCGGCTGGGTCTGGACGCTAAGCGTGTCACTGGGCACGTTGCTGCTGGTCTGGTTTGTCTTCCGCATTGTGTTCACCGTTCTGATCCCCGCTGGCATCGTGCCCGAGGCCGAGATCATTCAGGCCTTTCGCAACCTGTTTGAAGGGGCACCGTGATGGAAACCCTCATGGCCTTCCTGACCGTCTTCACCCATCCGCAGCTGTTGCTTCTGGTCGGCGTCGGCACCTTTGCCGGGGTCTATGTCGGGGCCATTCCCGGCCTGTCGGTGACCATGGCGGTGTCGATCCTGATTTCCTTCACCTTCACATGGGATGTGCTGCCGGCCATCGCGTTGATGATCGGCATCTACATGGGCGGGGTCTATGGCGGCTCGCGCACCGCGATCCTGCTGAACATCCCCGGCGCGCCCTCGGCCATCGCCACCGCGCTGGATGGCTATCCAATGGCGCAGCGCGGCGAGGCGGGCACCGCCATCGGCGTGACCACTGTCATGAGCTTTTTCGGCGGGTTCGTCGGCATCGCGGTTCTGGCCATTGCCGCGCCCTTCGTGTCGGATTTCGCGCTGACCTTCCAGCCGCGCGATTACATGCTGCTGGCGGTGCTGGGCATCCTGCTGGTCGGCTCGCTGTCGTCGGGCAGCCTGATCAAGGGCATTTTTGCCGGGGCGCTTGGGCTTGCCATCGGCGCGGTGGGCCGTGACCCGCTGACCTTTACCGAACGGTTCACCTTTGATCTGCAGATCATGCAGGGCGGCATCAGCTTCATCGCGGTGATGATCGGCATGTTCGGCGTGTCCGAGGCGCTGTTGCAACTGCACCACGTCGACAAGGACACGGTGAAGCAGAAGATCAGCCGCATCGTTCCCAGCTTCGGCACCATCCGCAAGCACCTGCCGCTGTCGCTTCAGACCTCGTCGATCGGGGTGATCATCGGCGCGCTGCCGGGCACCGGTGGCGACATCGCCGCGCTGATGGCCTATGACCACGCCAAGCGCGTGACCAAGACCCCCGAGCGCGCCTTTGGCGATGGCGCCATCGAGGGCCTCGTCGCCCCCGAAACCGCCAACAACGCCGCCGTGGGCGGGGCCTTCATTCCGATGATGACGCTGGGCATTCCGGGCGACGCGGTGACCGCCATCATGATCGGCGCGCTCTACATCCACGGTCTGAACCCCGGCCCGATGCTGATGATCGAGCGCCCCGACATGTTCTGGTTCATCGTCGGCGCGCTGGTCGTGGCCAATGTCTTCATGCTGATCTTTGGCCTGACCGGCATCAAGATCTTTACCCGGATCGTCGAGATGCCGCGTGCTGTGCTGATCCCGCTGATCATGCTGCTGTCGATCGTCGGGGCCTATGCGGTCAACAATTCGCTGAGCGATGTCTACTGGATGCTGGGCTTCGGCTTCTTTGGCTATTTCATGCGCCATTATGGCTATCCGCTGGGGCCGGTGATCCTTGGGGTGATCCTGTCGCGGCTGCTGGATGACAACTGGCGGCGGGCGATCATTTCCGAACGCGAGGATCTGGGCCGCTTCTTCTGGGGCATCATCACCAGCCCGCTGTCGGCGACGCTGCTGGCCGCGGTGATCCTGATCTTTGTTTCGCAAACGCCGCTCTGGACCCGCGTCAAGGCGAAACTGCTGTCGACGGACGCCTGACCCATCACGGCGGATCAGAATTCTGGCCATATCTCCGCCGCGTGCGATATCTGCATCAGGTGGCGGGGCGGCCAACCCTGATGGCCGTGCGCTAAGATCTGCTGATCCCGCGTGCGCAGAGCATGGCGTTTGTCGATTGCGCGGGGAGGGGAGATCAGCAGCAATTTCAAACCGTCTGAATCCACCTGCGCGGGGATCGGGCCACCGACCGATCGCGTTTTAAAAGCCGCGGTCAGGCCCAGATGATACGGCAGTTGGCTTCGATTTCCGGGGTGCCAAGCGCGTGGTCCTGCACCTGCGCGGTGCCAGCTTCGAAATCGGTTTCGGTGACCGTGTAGCCGCTATCGATGCGGGCAACCATGCGGATGTCGCCGAAATCGGTATCGTCCTGCTGGTAGGTCTCGCCGTTGTACAGCGTCGCGCCCTCTTCGGACCAGTCGTATTCTGCCGGAAAGCTCTGGCCTTCGGGCACGTAATAGACGTTGAACCCAGAATAGACGTAGCTTGCCTCGCCGCTCTCGCTGCTGGCGGTTTCGGAATATTCGGCCGGCAGCACATACAGCGTGCCGCTGTCCTGCGGCAAGGTAAAGCTGACGATATCGCCGCTGCCGGCGGTGATCTCGGTCAGGTCTTCTTCTTGCGAGAAATCATCGAGCGGCGCCGGGCTGGCGGCAATTTCCGACGCGGTGAAGGTCAACGGATCGTCGTCGCCTGCGCCGGTTTCATCGCCCGTGGTGTCATTGTCAGAACGGTCCGTGGTTGGCGCGGCCTCGGTCGGCGTGCTGTCTTCCCCGCTTTGAACTTCGGCCCCGCTTTTGACTTCGGCCTGTGCGCTCGTGTCCTCCGGGACATATTCCGGAATCTCGATGACGCCGACGGACTCGTCGGGGTCGATGGCCGCATCGTCTTCGTGGGTCCCGGTTTCGTCGTCCTCTTCCGGCGAAGGATCGGTCAGCACAAAGGCCGACACCCCGACGACCCCGGCCAACAGCGCCATCATTCCGAACATAACCCAACTCCGTTTACTGATCACTGCCTTCGGTATGAACCGCGTAGATTGGCCAAGCCTTAAGACACCGGCTTTCGCGCGAAGCGCTGAACCGGTTTTCACACAATATTCGAGAATAATCCTATGTGAAATTATTATGCATCCGCAGAAAAAGTCACATTTACGTACAGGTCATGCCTCGCTATCCCAAGACGAGTCAGATAGCCATCACTCCCGCAATAAGGGTGAGAGCCATGCCGACATACACACTCAACGAGAGCGAAACCTTTACCGCTCAGGGCGTTTCAGCGGATATGTTCGGGGCGAATTACGTTACGATCTACGATTACGAAATATCTGAGACTCCGGTACTGATCGAGCAGCTTGCCTCGCTCAACGTCAGCACGCTGCGGTTTCCCGGCGGCAGTGTCACCGAAAGCGCCTTCACCGAGGCAAGCTTCCTGACCGGCGATTACACCGCGCAAACCTATACGCGCGACGACGGATCGGTGCAGAACCTCACAACCTTAGCGGAATTCTTCAGCGTGGCGGGGCAGGTGGGCGCCGATGCGCAGCTGGTGCTGCCGACGCGCGCCGCCTTTGCCCAGTCGGCGGCGCAGGCGCTGGTGCGCGGCACATATGGCGAGCGGACCGCCATCGACAGCGCCTATTTCGTGCATCTGGCCAATTTCCTCGACACCGCGCGGGCCGAGGCGCGGGCGAACGGGGTCGAGATCACCAGCGTCGAGATCGGCAACGAATTCTGGGGCAGCGGCGAGATGACCGCCGAGGAATATGGCTATCTGGCCGGGCAGGTCGCCAATTTCATGGCCGATCAGTACCCGGATATCGCTGTATCGGTGCAGATCACCGCCTCGACCGGCATCTTCAGCCCGCTGCAAGACCGTCTGGCCTATCTCGAACCGGATGGATCGGGCGATTTCATCCTGCACTGGGCGAGCGAATACAGCGGCAGCCCGCCATCGTCATGGTCGCGCGGCACCGTGTCGGCGCAGGGCAATGCCATCACCCAGACCAGCGCCATCGCCGAGGCGCTGGTGGATGCGGGCGCCACCGATGCCATCGACGGCGTGGTGCAGCATGTCTATTTCGACGACGGCTTTGCCGGGATCGACAGCGAAAACGAATTTGCGCTGAACGTGATCAAGGGAATTTTCGAGGCCGTCAGCGGCCTGAGCGATGTGCCGATGTCGGTCAGCGAATGGTCGCCGCGCAATGCGCTTGGCGAGGACAGCAACAGCGGCAACGCCAATGGCCTGCATTATGCCCATACCGTGGTCGAGGCGTTTTTCGAACTGGCCGCCGCCGGGGTGGATCACGCCAATTTCTGGCCGATCACCTTTTCCAGCGCCAAGACCTACCGCACGCTGATCGATTCCGACGAGGCCGAGCTGACCTTTGGCGGGGTGGCCTTTCAATGGCTGACGCAAAGCGTGGGCGGGCTGCACACGGTGCTGGATTACGAGGTGGCCGGGAGCCTCGACGTGCACGGGTTCGGCTCGACCAGCACGCTGGCGCTGTTTGCCGCCGAGCGCAGCGGCAGCGATGCCGACGTGGCGCTCGACGTGTCGGAGCTGTTCGCGGCGGGCGACTGGTTTGCACTGGTGAGCACGCTTGGCAGCGAAGAAGGCAGCTATTCGGACACCGATGACGACCCGCTGATCACCGATTTCGATGGCTATGTCGGATCGGGGAATACGGTCAGCTTTGGGCTTGAGGCCTGGAATCTGGCGCGGGTGGAATTGCAGGCGATCACCGCAGGCGGGGACACCCTGCGCGGCGCCGATGGCAATGACACCATTCGGGGCGATGCGGGCGACGACATCCTGCGCGGCGGCAACGGCGACGACCAGCTCAAGGGGCAGACCGGCGATGACCAGTTGTACGGCGGTCAGGGCGATGACTGGCTTTCGGGCGGCTTTGGCGATGACAGCCTGATCGGCGGCGATGGTGATGACGATGTGTACGGCGGCGGCGGGGCCGACGTGCTGATCGGCGGTAACGGCGCGGATTCGCTCTATGCTGAAGAGGGGCGCGATTACGTACAGGGCGACGGTGGCAACGATCACATCTGGCTGGGCGGCACGGGCAGGTTTGCGGGCGGGGATGGGGCGGAAAACATCGACACCGGGGCGCAGGTTGGCACGGGCAGGGTGATCGACCTTGGCGGCAAGACGCTGCTCGAGGCGGTGAGCCAGGGCGGCGATGGCTATGACGTGCTGCATCTGACCGACGGCGGCGATGCGTTCTTTCTGCATGACGCCATCACCGGGTTCAACGACGAGGTGGCGCTGAGCCGCGATTCCGACGGGCGGCAATCGGCGGCCCGCTTTGTCGGCATCGAAGAAATCGACGCGGGGGCAGGGGATGATCTGGTGGATTTTACCAGCCCGGATTATTCGATGGATGGCGAGAGTATCCGGGTGGATCTTGGCGGCGGCAACGATGTGTTCTGGGGCACCGACAGCGATGATGTGGTGTTCGGCGGCGCGGGCGATGATTCGATATTCGGCGGCGCCGGGGTTGACCGGCTGACCGGCGGCGCCGGGGCGGACAGTTTCGAATTCACGCAAAGCGCGCGCTATGTGACGGTGACCGATTACAACCCGCATGAGGGCGATACGCTGCGGTTCTACAATGCCGGATCGATGCTGTTTGACGAGAGCAGCGTCAGCCTGACCGCGTCGGGGCTGTCGATCGTGATGACCCACAGCGACACCGGCGCGCGCGAGGTGATGCATGTGACGCTTGAGGGGGTCTCGGATCTGTCGCTGCCAGCGATCAGCGCAGGGATCGAAATTCTCTGAGCCTGCCCGGTGGGTTCTGCGGAGGGGGGCCAGCCCCCCGCGCTGACGCGCCCCCCCGGGATATTTTTAGCCAGAAGAAGCCGCTGGCTCACTCGGCGGCGAGTTGGCTGCCTTCGGTGACCAGCGCGGTGTAGTGATGCGGCAGGCGCATGGTGATGAGGTCTTTGCGTCTTGTGACGTTGGTCGGGTAGGGGCCACCAAGGTTGGTCAGGTCGATATCAAGCGTGGCAAGGCCGGGGCTGTCGAGGATGGCGCTTTCCTGACGCGGGAAGGCGAAGGTGTCGGCGCCGAAGATGCCGCTGTGGCCGGGGCTGTCGGTGCAGGCGTTGGCGAAGGCTAGATGCAGGTTGTTTTCGCCGCTGCGGGTGCGCAAGGCGTGCCAGTGATAGGGGTCGGCGCCTTTGGGAATGGGCGCATTGTGCGGGATTTCGGTACCTTGATGGGCGCCGGTGAAGCCATCGGGCAAGGCGGCGGGGCAGGCGATGATGTCGCAGCCTTCGAGACCGAGGATGCGCCCGGATTCGGGCAGCAGCGCATCGGTGCCGGTGAGCAGGCCAAGCCGCCCGAAGGGCAGATCGAACCATGTCCAGTCATCGCCGGGGGTGGCCCATGTGCGGTCTGTCATGGACAGGTGGATCTTGCGGTAGCGGCCGACGCGGCCTTCGGGGCCGCTAAGCACCACGGTGTTATAGGCCTGCGCGCCGTCGCTTTCGGCAAAACCTGCGACGATGTGCAGGCGATGCCGCATGGCGATGCGGGTGAAGGCGGTGACGCTGGGGCCGGTGATCGGCTCTGGCGTTCGGGTCAGGCTGAGTTCGGGCAGAACGAGCAGGGAGGCGCCCTTGGCCTGTGCCTCGGCGGCGTAGGCATCGATCTGCGCGAGGTTCTGCGCGGCATCGTTTGAGGGGGCGAACTGCGCCACCGCAAGGGTGGAGGCGGTGCCTTCGGGCAGCGGCTGGTAGCCGTAGAGGCGATGAAACTCCAGCGGGTTCCACGTAAAGCTGTTGGTCATCAAGGTCTTGTAAAGCGCGGGGCGGCGCATCTCGAAGACCGGCTCGCCCAGCACCTCGCGGGTGCGGGCGCGCGCCGGATCGATCATGCCGATGACGATGGCGTTGCCGCTGTCGACGCTGGCCTCGACGGTGCCGTCGGGGCCGATGATGCAGCTGCCTCCTGAGAACTGCACGGTGCGTTCCAGACCCCAGCGGTTGGATTCCACCACGTAGCAGGCGTTTTCAAAGGCGCGGGTGATCCAGTAGGGGGCCGGGGTGCGCTCGGCCAGCCAGTTCGAGATATGGCAGATCACATCCGCCCCTTGCAGCGTTTCCAGCCGCACGGTTTCGAAGAAATGCAGATCCATGCAGATGACGATGGCGATGCGCCCCAGCGCTGTGTCGAACACCGCGTGGGCGATATCGCCCGAAGCGGCCCATTTCGGTTCGGCGATATAGGGGTGCGACTTGCGGTGCTTGCCGACCAGCCCATCGGGGCCGATCAGCGCGGCGGAATTGTAGTAAAGTCCTGTCGCCTCGTCGATTTCCGGCATCCCGATGACGATGTAGCACCCGTGCCGCGCCGCGATGTCGTGAAAGCGCGAGGTGGTCGGGCCGGGGATGGGTTCGACATAGGGCGCAACTTCGGCGCGGTCATACCAACAATAGCCGGTTGCCCCCATTTCGGGGGTGACGATCAGCTTTGCACCGCCCTGCGCGGCCTCTTCGCACATCTTCAGCAGGGAGGCGACGTTCTGCTCCTTGGCGAACATCGTCGGTTCGAACTGGATGGTCGCGGTCTTGAACGGGGCAGGGCAGGGCATTGCGGGCTCCTTGAGCAGCATCTTCGGGGCTGCAATATATTTGAAATGGAAACTATCTCGGATCAAGGGTGTTTTGCCCTGCCTGCGCGTGAGGCGTCGGCGGCGGTCGGGCGCTGCTAAAGATCACCACCGGTTTCCGGTGCAAACGCTCAGAGAAACCTCTGATGCTGCCTGTTTTGTAATCTGATGCCCCGCAATATTGCGTAGTATTTGGGCGAAATCAGGCGACGCATAGATATTTTCCAAATTAGATATTTGCAGTTTCAAGCAAATCGGAAAGCGTCTGCCGGATTATAGATCAACAGGGAACGAACATGACCAAGCTCAGCAGACGCTCTTTCCTGCGCTCGACCGGCATGGCAGGCGCGGCCACGTTGGCCACGCCGCTTGTCGCGCGCGCCCAGTCCGACACCATCAAGATCGGCGGGCTTCATGACCTGTCCGGCGCGCTGGACGCTGTCGGCGTGCCGATGAACCAGGTGTTCAAGCTGGCCATCGACGAGATCAACGAGGCCGGCGGCCTGCTTGGCAAGATGGTCGAGCCGGTGATCTACGATCCGCAGTCGAACATGTCGCTGTATTCGCAATTCGCCACGCAGCTGGCGCTCAAGGATCGCGTCGATGTGGTCATGGGCGGCATCACCTCGGCCAGCCGTGAGACGATCCGCCCGATCTTTCACCGCTACAACACCTTCTACTTCTACAACACCCAGTACGAAGGCGGCGTGTGCGACCGCAACGAGATCACGCTGGGCACCACCCCGGCGCAGACCGTTGCCCGGCTCATCCCCTATGGCATGAACCTGTATGGCAAGAAGGTCTACACCATCGCGGCCGACTACAACTATGGCCACATCACCGCGGCTTGGGTGAAGCGCTACGTCGAGGAAAACGGCGGCGAGGTCATCGAGACCGAATTCTTCCCGCTGGACGTGTCGCAGTTCGGCGCGACCATTTCCAAGATCCAGGGCGCCAAGCCCGACTTCGTGCTCTCGGCGCTGGTGGGCACCTCGCATATGGGCTTTTACCGCCAGTGGGCGGCGGCTGGCATGAAATCGGAAATCCCGGTGATGTCGACCGTTCTGGGCGCGGGTGGGTCGGACCAGCTGATCCTGACCGCCGAAGAGGGCAACGGCATCACCGCGTCCTTTGGCTATTTCGAGGAAATCGACAACCCGACCAACAAGGCCTTCCTTGAAAAGGTCGCGGCGGCCTATCCCGACAAGGATTGGGTGATGTCCGAGATTTCCGAAGTCACCTACGAGGCGGTCAAGATGTGGGCCGACGCGGTGGCCGACGCCGGTACCACCGAGCGCGACGCGCTGCTCGAAGTGCTGACCTCGGGCAAGACCTACGACATGCCTGCCGGCAAGGTGAAGATCGATCCCAAGACCCAGCACGCCATTCGCGACGTCTATATCGCCGAGCTGCAGGATCAGGTGTTCAACATCAAGGAAGCCTTCCCCAACAGCCCGCCCGCCGACACGCAGATGGTCTGCGATCTGGTCGAAAACCCGGACTCGAACAAGCACTTCGAGATCAGCCTCTGATCTGAAAAGCAGGAGACGAGCATGGACTATACGCTTGTAATCGCCCTTGAAATGGTGCGTGCCGTGGCGTGGCTGGTGTTGCTGGCCTCGGGGCTGGCGATCATCTTCGGCATGATGCGCATCATCAATTTCGCCCATGGCGAATTCCTCATGCTGGGCGGTTATACCGTGGTGATTTCTGCCCGGCATGGCGTAAACGAATGGTTTGCCATGCTCGTCCTTGCGCCCGTGGTGGTGGGCATCTTCGGGGTGCTGGTAGAGCGGCTGGTGATCCAGCGGCTGTACGGGCGCATCCTCGACAGCCTTCTGGCGACATGGGGCCTGTCGATGCTGATGATCGGCGGCGTGACGATGATCTTCGGCAATTCCGTCACCGGTGTTGCCACCCCGCTGGGCGGCATGAGCATCGGCGAATATCAGGTGCCGCGCTATAACTTCGTGCTGATCTTTGCCGCGATCGCGCTGCTGCTGGCGATCTGGGCGGCGCTGAAATTCACCAAGGCCGGGCTGATCGCCCGCGCCACCATGCAGAACCCGGACATGGCCGAGGCGCTCGGCATTCCCACCCGCTGGGTCTACATGGCGACCTTTGGCATCGGATCGGCGGTCACCGGTTTTGCCGGGGCGCTGCTGGCCCCGATGACCGGGGTGGTGCCGACCATGGGCGTGAACTTCATCGCGCAAAGCTTCATCACGGTGATCACCGGGGGGGCTTCGGTCATCACCGGCACGCTCACCGCCGCCGGCCTGCTCGGCTCGATCAGCCAGGGTATGACCTTCCTCACCGGGCCGGTCTATGGCGATGCTGCATTGCTGCTGGCCGCGCTGGTTCTGCTGCGCCTGCTGCCGCAGGGCATCACTGGCCGCATCTTCAAAAAATCTTTGTAAGGGACCACGGTTTCATGGAAAAACCCGTTACCCGAGATCCCGGTTTCTACATCATGATCGCCATCGGGCTGGCCGTGATGTTCATCGCCCCGGTGATGCTGGATCTCTTTACCATCATGCAGATCACCCAATACGTGGTGCTGTCGGTGTTCGCCCTGTCGCTGGGCTATATCTGGGGCTTTGGCGGCATCCTGAGCTTTGGTCAGGCGGCATTCTTTGGCCTCGGCGCGTATACGTTCGCGGTGGCGTCGATCAACATGGGTTCGACCACGATCCCGATGCTGCTGGCGTTTATCATCCCGACGATCTTTGGCGTCCTGCTGGGCTATTTCATGTTCTACGGGCGGCTGTCGGATGTGTATCTTGGCGTGGTGACGCTTGTGGTGGCGCTGATCTTCTGGAAGCTGATCAACCACACCGCGGGCCCGGAATATTCCATCGGTTCGGCGCGGCTGGGCGGATTCAACGGCATCCCGTCGATCCCGACGCTGCACATTCCGGGCGATCCGTCGGCATGGCTCGACCCGGGCCAGATGTTTCAGGTCTTCATGGGCTTCCTGATCGTCATCTATGTGGCGCTGCGCTTCCTGATCGCGTCCGACTTTGGCCGGGTGTCCATCGGCATCCGCGAAAACGAGACCCGCGCCAGCCTGCTGGGCTATGACGTGCGCAAGCAGAAGGTCATCGTCTTTGCCATCGGCGGCGGCATTGCTGGCATCGCCGGGGCGATGTGGGCCACCTATCAGGCCTTTATCGACCCCAATTCCGTGTCGATGGAAATGTCGGCCAAGGCGCTTGTCTGGGTGATGGCGGGGGGCGTCGGCACGCTGGTCGGCCCGATCATCGGCTGCATCCTGCTGCAATGGCTGACGCTGCAACTGGGCACGGTCGACGTGGTCAATTCCATCGCCGTGCTGGGCGCGATCATGATGATCCTCGTGCTGGCGCTGCCCAAGGGCATCGTGCCGACCGCGCGCTCGCTGATGCTGGGCGGCTACATCTTGTGGAAGCGCAACCATGGCTCTGCCATGGCCGGAAAGGCGGTGGGCGAATGAGCGATCACATCCTGACAACCCGTGGCCTGACCATGCGCTTTGGCGGCGTCACAGCGGTGGACAACGTCGATTTCAACCTGAAGGACGGCGAATTGCGCTGCCTGCTGGGGCCGAACGGGGCGGGGAAATCCACCTTCTTCAAATGCCTCACCGGGCAACTGACCCCGACGAGCGGCAAGGTCACGCTGTCGGGGCAGGACATCACCGGCGCGCATACCCACCAGATCGTCAACCTTGGGGTCGGTATCAAAACTCAGGTGCCCAATGTCTTTGACGGCATCACCGCCTATGAGAACGTGCGCCTGTCGGCGCGGCGCAAGCACCTGAAACCGCTGGCCCGTGAGCTGACCATGCACACGCTGGAGCGCTGCGGCATCACCCATCTGGCCAAGCGCGAGGTTGGTCTGCTGAGCCACGGTCAGCGCCAGCTGGTCGAGCTGGCGATGGTGCTGGCAGGCGAGCCGAAACTGATCCTGCTGGATGAACCCGCCGCTGGCATGACCGGCGATGAGCGCGACCGGCTGGCGCAGCTGGTGCTGGAATCGGCGCGCTCGGCGGCGGTGGTGGTGGTCGAACA
The DNA here is from genome assembly GCF_018860705.1 of Citreicella sp. C3M06. Lineage (GTDB taxonomy): Bacteria > Pseudomonadota > Alphaproteobacteria > Rhodobacterales > Rhodobacteraceae > Salipiger. The sequence goes on along the minus strand of NZ_JAHKQA010000014.1, from coordinate 59,104 downwards.
CGACATGGCCTTCATCCGCCAGATCGCCAAATTCGTCACCGTGTTCAACCGCGGCGCGATCTTCCGCGAGGCGATGATCGACGACATCATGCAGGACCGCGAGGTTCAGGAGATCTATCTGGGGAAACAGGCGAATGCTGCTTGACGTCAAGGGCCTCTCGGCCGCCTACGGGCTGGTGCCCGCGCTGCACCGCGTCGATTTTCACGCCAATGCCGGCGAGGTCGTTGGCATTCTGGGCCATAACGGCATGGGCAAGACCACGCTGATGCGCTCGATCATGGGCTATGTGAAGGTCACCGGGGGCGAGATCAATTTCGACGGCACATCCATCCTTGGATCCGCCGTCAACGCGCGGGCCAAGATGGGGATCGGCCTTGTGCCGCAGGGCCGTCAGATCTTTCCCAACCTGTCGGTCAAGGAAAACCTCGAGGTCGCCATCCCCGGCGGCAAGGCCGAGGTCGCGCGCATCGTCGATGAAATGCTCGAGCTGTTCCCGCGTCTGCAACGCCTGCTCGACCGGCGCGGCGGCGCGCTGTCGGGCGGCGAACAGCAGCTGTTGGCGCTGGCCCGTTGCCTTGCCCGCCACCCGCGCCTGATGCTGCTGGACGAGCCGACCGAGGGCATCCAGCCGTCGATCATCGACGAAATTTCCGACACGCTGGCCGCCCTCACCAAGAAGATCGACATCACCATCGTGCTGGTAGAGCAGAACCTCGACTTCATCACCGGCCTGTCGGACCGGGTCTATGCCATTTCCAACGGCGTGCTCGACCGCGAAATCCCCAAGGCCGAGCTGACCGATGCCAGCGCGGTGAGCGCCTTCATGGGCTTCACCGGCTGATCCGGCGTCCCGCTCGGGGCGCCCTCAAACACTACATCAATACAAGGACTGAACGGATGTCTGTGAAACTTCCGAACGAAGAGCAATTGGCCGATGCGGCGGCCCGGCTTGGGCTCAACCTGTCGCCCGAGGATGTGAAATCCTATCAGGGGCTGATGAAGGGCTATGTCGATGCCTATAACGCCGTCGACCTGATGATCGACCCGCTGCCCGAGGTGACCTATCCGCGCACCCCCGGCAAGCAGCCCCCCGTCGAGGAAAACGAGCTGAACGCATGGTACGTGAAATCGACCGTGCAGGGCGCGCCCGAAGGCAAGCTCAAGGGCAAGACCGTTGTTCTGAAAGACAACGTCATGCTGGCCGGCGTGCCGATGATGAACGGCTCGTCCACGCTCGAAGGCTACATGCCCAACGTCGATGCCACCATCGTCACCCGGATGCTGGACGCGGGCGCGACCATCGTCGGCAAGGCGCATTGCGAATGTTTCTGCATCTCGTGCGGCTCGCACACCTCGGCGCTGGGGCCGGTGGGCAACCCGCATGACCCGACCCGCTCGGCGGGCGGCTCGTCTTCGGGTTCGGCCGCGCTGGTCGGCAAGGGCGAGGTCGATATGGCCATTGGCGGCGACCAGGGCGGCTCGATCCGTATGCCCTCGGCGTTCTGCGGCACCGTCGGCATGAAGCCGACCCATGGCCTCGTGCCCTATACCGGCATCGTGCCGATCGAGATCACCATCGACCACACCGGCCCGATCACCTCGAGCGTGGCCGACAACGCGCTTCTGCTTGAGGTGCTGGCGGGCTCGGATGGCTATGACAGCCGCCAGATCGACATCTCCGTGTCGAATTACACCGAGGCGCTGGACAAGCCGGTCAAGGGCATGAAGGTCGCGATCCTCAAGGAAGGCTTTGGCCATCCCCAGTCCGAGGCGGCCTCGGATGACAAGGTGCGCGAGGCGGCAAAGAGGCTTGAGGCGCTTGGCGTAACGGTCGAGGAAGTGTCGATCCCGATGCACCTGATGGGTCCGGCGATCTGGACGCCGATCGGTCTTCAGGGTCTGACCCAGACGATGATGCTGGGCGATGGCTATGGCACCTCGCGCCGCGATCTCTATGTCACCAGCTTCATGGATTTCCATCGCGGCTGGCGCGAGCGCGCCGACGAGCTGTCCGAGACGATGAAGGTCGGCATGGTCTTTGCGCAATTCGCCGATGACCAGTATGGCAAGCGCTTCTATGGCAAGGCGTCCAACATCGTCAAAACGCTGCGCGCCGCCTATGACGCGGTGCTGGCTGATTACGACGCGATCCTGATGCCCACCGTACCGATGACCGCAACCCCGCTGCCGGGCAAGGACGCAAGCCGCGAAGAGATCCTTCAGCGCGGCTTCGAGATCCTCGACAACACCGCACCTTTCGATCTGACCCACCACCCGGCGCTGTCGGTGCCCTGTGGCAAGGTGAACGGCCTGCCGGTGGGCATGATGCTGGTCGGCAAGATGTGGGATGAAAACACGCTCTATACGCTGGGCGATGCGTTCGAGAAATCCGGCGACTGGACCAGCTGGTAAGATCCCCGACAACTTGCCCGCCCCGTAACGCCGGGGCGGGCCTTTTTTCCATCAAGGACAAAGACATGAAAGACCACAGCCCGGACGGGCCGATGATGCTTGAAACCGTGCTGGGCATGGCGGCGGATGCACAGTGGCATGACCGGCTGCACGCGCTGGAACACGAGGGCGGGGTGGAATTCCTGTCGATCCCCGAGGCCGACGCCGCGCGCAAGCGCATGCGCGTCACCACCGACCGGGGCCGCGATTGCGCCATTGCCCTGCCGCGCGAACAGGGGCTGAGCGACGGCGCGGTGCTGTTTCACGACGGGCGTCTGGCCATCGTGGCGCGCATCGACGGCGCGGCGCGGATGCGGCTGCGCCCGGCAAGCATCGACGACGCGATGCGGCTTGGCCATTGGTGCGGCAACCTGCACTGGAAGGTGATCTTTGGCCAAGGCGTCATGGACGTGGTGCTCGACGGTCCGCGCGCGCGCTACGAGGCGCGGCTCGCCGATCTGCGCGGGCTGGCAGAATTCGTGATCGAGGACGCATGAGCCTTGCCACCATCCGGGCGATGCAGCTGGCCGACAGCGGCTTTCCCTCGGGCGTTTTTGCCTATTCCTGGGGGCTGGAAAGCGCGCTGGCCGAAGGGCAGGTCTGCAAGCGCAGCCTTGCGGATTGGGTTGCGCTTGATCTGCGCACCCGCTGGCACCGCTTTGATCGCATCGCGCTGGCCGGGGGCTTTCGGCTGACCGGCGAGGCGCTGAGCGGCTGGTTCGAGACCGTCGATGCGCTGATGCCGGTGGAAACCCAGCGCCGGGACAGTGCGCAGGCCGGGGATGCGTTGTTCGCCTCGGCCCGGGCGCTGCGCATTGCGATGGATCCGGGCGCACTGGCGGCGCAGGCCGCAGGGGTGGGGCATTTCGCCGTGGCGCATGGGGTTTTTCTGCGGGCCTGCGGGCTGGATCTGGGCACGGCGCTGGAAACCTCGGCGCTCAGCCTTGCGCGCGGGGCGTTTTCCGCCGCGGTGCGGCTGGGCGTCGCCGGCGCGATCACCACCCAGCGCGACCTGCTGGCGCTGGCCCCGCTGATCGCCGAACTGGCGATAGCGCCCGATGCGCAGGACCTGCCCTCTGGCGCGATGCTGCTGCCCGATGTGGCGCTGATGCGGCCCCGGCAGGGGCGGCTTTTCATCAACTAAGGAGACGGTCATGCACCTGACCTCCACCGAACTCGAGCGGCTGACCATCTTCACCGCCGCAGAACTAGCCCGCCGCTATGTCGCGCAGGGTATCCGCCTAGCCCACCCCGAGGCGGTGGCGCTGCTGGCCGACGAATTGCTGACCTTTGCCCGCCACGGCCATAGCCACAGCGAAATCGTCAGCCATGCGTCAACCCTGCTGCGCGCCGATCAGGTCGAACCGGGCGTGGCGCATATGCTGAAAACCTTCTCGGTCGAGGTGTCGATGGCCGAGGGCACCAAGCTGGTCACCGTCTTCGACCCCATCGCCCCCGCGCCCGGCGATCCGATCCCCGGCGAGGTCATCCCCGCGCAAGGCGAGATCGAGATCAACGCAGGCCGCGAGGCGATCACGCTCAGCGTGCTCAACACCGGCGATCGCACCATTCAGGTCCGCTCTCACGCGCATTTCTTCGAAGTGAACCCGGCGCTGCAATTCGACCGCGCGGCGGCTTTCGGTATGCGGCTCGACCGGCCCTCGGGCGGCGGCGAGCGCTTCGATCCGGGCATCGAAAAACACGTCGTTCTGGTGCCCTATGGCGGCAAGCGCGTGGTGCACGGTTTTGCGGGCCTCACCGAAGGGCCGGTGGACGGCGGGCTTGAGACGGCGATCCATGCCGCCACCCAAAGGGGCTACATGCGATGAAACTGACCCGCGACGCTTATGCCCGGCTGTACGGGCCCACCACGGGCGACATGGTCCGCCTTGGCGATACCTCGCTTCTGGCCGAGATCGAATTCGATCACACCCATCCCGGCGATGAGCTGACCGCTGGCGCGGGCAAGATCATGCGCGACGGCGAAGGCTTTTGCACCAGTGGCACCGCCGCCAACGGCGCGCTGGACATGGTGATCATGAACGCCATCATCATCGACGCCGAGCTGGGCATTCTCAAGGGCGATATCGGCATCCGCGACGGGCGCATCGTCGGGGTGGGCAAGGCTGGCAACCCCGACATCATGAACGGCGTGACGGATGGCATGGTGACTGGCCCCAACACCACCGTGGTGCATGGCGACAACCATTTCGTCACCGCCGGCGCGATCGAGGCACATGCGCATTTCCTCTCGCCCCAGCAATGCCACCACGCGCTGGCGGGGGGGTGCACCACGATGATCGGCATGTCTCCGGGGCCGAATTTCGATGTGTCCTGTTCGGGGCCGAACGTGCTTGGGCGGCTGATTCAGGCCGCGGATGAATACCCGCTGAACTTCGGCTTTCTCGGGCGCGGCAATTCCAACCCCGAGGCGGTGGCCGAAAGCGTGTCTGGCGGCGCGTTGGGGGTGAAGATCCATGAGGATTTCGGCGCCTCGCCTGCGGTGCTGGATGGTACGCTGACGGCGGCGGATGCTGCGGATTTCTCGGTGCACCTGCACACCGACACCATCAACGAATTCGGCTTCTACGAGACCACGATGGAGGCCATCGCGGGCCGCTCGATCCATATGTACCACACCGAGGGCGCGGGCGGTGGCCATGCCCCCGACATCCTTGTGGTCAACGGCTATCCCAACGTGCTGCCCTCCTCGACCAACCCGACCAACCCCTACACGCTGCCCGCCCTCGAAGAGGGCGTGCCGATGACTATGCTCGCCCACATGATGAGCTTCGATCTGCTCGAGGACGTCGCCTTTGCCGAGGCCCGCATCCGCCCGCAAAGCATGGCGGCCGAGGATCTGCTGCACGACATGGGGGCGATTTCGATCTTTGCCACCGACACCCAAGGCATGGGCCGGCTTGCCGAAAACCTTGCGAAATGCTGGCAGCTGGCATCGGTGATGAAGGACCGGGTGGGCCGTTTGCCCGAAGAGACGACTGCAAGCGCCGACAACCAGCGCATCCTTCGTTATGTGGCGAAATATACCATCAACCCGGCCATTGCGGCGGGGATCGACCACGAGGTCGGCTCTATCGCGCCGGGCAAGATGGCCGATATCGTGCTTTGGCCGTTTGCCTTCTTTGGCGCCAAGCCCAGCACCGTCATCAAAGGCGGCACCATCGTCTGGGCCACCATGGGCGATGGCAACGGCAGCTTCGTGGGGTCCGAACCGATGATCCACCGCCCGATGTGGGGCGCGCTTGGCAGCGCCAAACACCATCTTGGCGTCACCTTCGTCTCCGAGCTTGCGATCAAGGCAGGCACTGAAACGAAGCTGGGGGTAAAGAAACCTTTCGTTCAAATCCGCAACACCCGAAAGCTCGGCAAAGCTGATATGATCCGCAACGCCGCGCTGCCAAAGATCACCGTCGATCCGCAGACCTTCGAGGTCGAGGCCGATGGCGCGCCCCTCACCGCAGACCCCGCCCGCAATGTTCCCCTTGCAAGAAAGTACTTCCTGAGATGACAGCCGCCCGCGTCGGCATCGGAGGCCCAGTCGGCTCCGGCAAGACCGCCCTGATCGAAGCCATCCTGCCGCTTCTGGCCGAAGTGGGCATCGACACCGCCGTAATCACCAACGATCTGGTGACGGACGAAGACGCAGAACGTCTGCGCAAGGGCGGGCAGCTGGCCCCCGACCGGGTGCGCGCGGTGCAGGCCGGGGCCTGCCCGCATACCGTTATCCGCGAAGACCCCACGCTGAACATGGCCGCCGCCGACAGGCTTGAAACAGATTTTCCGGGGCTGGATCTGATCCTGATCGAATCCGGCGGCGACAATCTTGCCTCGACTTTTTCGCCGGATCTGGTCGATTACTGGATGTTCGTGATCGACGTGGCGGGGGGCGATGACATCCCCCGCAAGAAGGGGCCGGGCATCCTTCAGGCCAACCTGCTGGTGATCAACAAGGCCGATCTCGCCCCGCATGTCGGCGTCGATTTCCCCAATATGCTGGCCGAGGCAACGGCGGTGCGCGGCGGCGGCGCAGTGCTGCCGGCGATCTGCCGCAAGGGCAGCGGCATCGCCGAGGTGGTGGCGCATCTGCGCCGCGAGGTGTTGTTCAAGTGAAGGATTTCGCGACGCAGCGCGCGCAGGTGTCGCTGATCTGCGGCATCGCGCCGGATGGCGGCACGTCGCTGCTTGATCGGCATGTGGAATGGCCGTGGTCGCTGCCGCGCGGCTACCGGCGCGCCGGGCTGACCGGCCCGCTGACGGTGCTGCCACAATGCGCCGGCGCGGCGCTACTGCCCGGCGATCACTGGCGCCACGAGGTGACGGTGCAGGCGGGCGGCAGCGTCGATCTGCTCAGCGCCGGGGCCCTGATGATCCACGCCGATGCACGGCGCGGGCGCGAGTGTTGCTCCGACTGGACCCTGCGCGCCGATCGTGGCGCAACCCTGCGCCACCTTGCCGATCCGAATGTGCTGATGAGCGGGGCAAAGATGCACCAGCGCATCACGCTCACGCTGGACGAGGGCGCAAGGGCGGTGCTGTTTGACGGCTTCTGCCGCCGCGATCCCGCAGCGCCGGACGCTGGCGGGGTCTGGAAATCCGATTTGCAGGTGATGCGCGCCGATGGCCACACGCTTTTTCGCGAGCGCCAGCATGTCACCGAGGCCGACCTGATCGCGCTCAAGGCACTGCCCGGCGGCATGACCGCCTTTGGCACCGTAACATTCATCGGATCGGCCCCGTTCGAAAACGGCCCGCTGGATCTGCCCGACTGTTACGCCGCCGCAGGGGCGGCGCGGGGCGGCGCAGGACAGATCCTGCGCATCGCCGCAACGACCGGAGGCGCGCTCGACCGCGCCTTCCGGCAGATCCGCACGCTTATCTGAACGGCGTCAGATCGGGGCGTTTGGTGTGGAAATCCGTCACCCGCTGGAACGCCGCGCCCAGTTTGAACAGCGTGTCCTCGGTCAGCGCATGCCCCATCAGCTGGAACCCGATCGGCCCGCCGCGGCTGTCAAAGCCTCCCGGCAGGGTCAGCGACGGGCAGCCGGTGAAATCCGCCGGCGCGGTGAATTTCAGCATGTCGCCAAGGTTCTCGCCCTTGCCTGCCGTGGGCGCGCCATAGATGTTGTCGAGCTCGGGCATCGGCCCGCTGGTGATTGGAAACAGCACCGCGTCGAGCCCATGCATCGCCCGCGCCACCGAGCCGTTATAGACCAGCCGCCACTGCATCGCCGCGCCGACGTCCTTGGCGGTCAGGCTCAGCCCGTAATCCAGCAGCTCGCTCAGATGCGGCGCGTAGCCGTCGCGCTGTTCGGGGAAACGGCCCTGATGCGCCAGCGCCACCTCGATGGCGCAAAGCACCGTCCATTGATCGACCGCATCGGCAGGGAAGGGGAAGGACATTGGCACGATCTGGGCGCCCAGCGATTCATACACAGCGATGGCCTCGGCGATCACTGCGGCCGTTTCGGGCGCCGCACCGTCGATCACCGCCGCGCGGTCGATGCCGATGCGCATACCCCGGATCGGCCCGGCGCAGGCGGCAAGGTAATCGGGCACCGGCGCCATCAGCGCGGTGGGATCGTTGACATCCGCGCCTGCGATGGCGGTCATGATGGCGGCGCAATCCTCGGCGCTGCGCGCCATCGGGCCGACATGGTCAAGACTGTCGGCCAGCGCAAACACGCCGTGGCGGCTGACCCGGCCCCATGTGCCCTTCATGCCGGTGATGCCGTTGCACCCCGACGGAAAGCGGATCGACCCGCCGGTGTCGGACCCGATCGCGCCAAAGGCCATGCCCGCCGCAACCGACACGCCCGAGCCGGACGAGGACGAGCCCGCCCACAGCTTGGAGTTCCACGGGTTCTTTGGCACCGCCATCTTGTCGTTATGGCCCGAATAGGCGCCCTCGGTCATGCCCAGTTTGCCGATGGTGACGCAGCCCGCCTGTTCCAGCCGCGTCGTCACCGTGGCATTGCGCCCGGTCTGGTTGTCCCTGAGCAGCGCCAGCCCCGCCGAGGTCGGCGCGAAATCGGTCTCGCACAGATCCTTGAGCGCAAAGGGGATGCCGTGCAGCGGGCCGCGATCCATCCCGGCGGCGCGTTCGTCCGTAGCGGTTTGCGCCTGCGCGAGGGCACGGTCTGCGGTCAGCGCGATATAGGCCGTCAGCGCGCCATCTACCTCGGACACCCGTTTGAGAACCGCTTGCGTCACGTCCAGCGGCGTTGCCTGCCCCGAGGCGATCAGGCGACTGGTGTCCATCAGCGACAGATCCGGGATGTCGCGGGTTGTCAGGTTGGGGGTGTGGGCATTCATGGGACTCTCCTCAAGCGGCGCATTTACTTGATTTGGCAAATACCATAAGTACAAATACCGAAAGGTTCGTTATCGCTTCCAGCGCAATTCAGGCGATTGATCCGCTTGAACCGCTCAGGAAACAGGCAAACGCCCTATCAGAGCGATGGTGCAGTTCCACAGGATTTGTGCGGAGGTCCAACCTGCGCTACCGCTATACGTCATGAAAATCGGTCTCATCCTCTCGCACGAAGGCCTCGCCGGCATCTGGACCCTTGGCTGTCAGGGCGGCGCTTTTCTGGCCGCCGCCGAACTCAATGCCGCGGGCGGCGTGCTTGGGCAGGAAATCGATATCGTGCAAGTCGATTCCGGCGAAAGCCGCGACAGCGCCTGCAAGGCGGCGCAGCGCCTTGCGCTGGATGAAAACGTCGACGCGGTGATCGGTCTGCAATCCAGCGATCTGCGACCCGCGGTGCGGCGCGGGCTGGCCGGGCTGGCCCCCTATATCTACACACCGCATTACGAGGGCGGCTTTTGCGGGCCCGGCACCGCGCCGCTTGGCATCACCGATAGCGAGGTGCTGAACCCGTCGCTTGATTGGCTGGCGCAGCATCGCGGTGGTAAGCGGTTCTTCTTTGTCGGCAACGATTATATCTGGCCGCGCGTCGCCCATGGCACCACCGAAGAGGCGGTGCGGGGCGCGGGGGGGCGCTTTGTCGGGCAGGCGCTGATGCCGCTGGGCCAGCGCGATTACGCCCCGGTGCTTGACGCCATCCGCAAGGCGCACGCCGATGTGGTGGTCATCGCCATGCTGGGCGAGGATTCCGTCTGCTTCAACCGGGCCTTCGCCGAAGACGGGCTTGCCAGCAGTGTCATCCGTCTGAATCTGGCGTTTGACGAGACGCAGTTGCTGGCGCTGGCCGACGTGGGAACCGAAAACCTCTTCGCCGCGCAGGCCTATTTCGACACCAGCCGGGGTGACGGGCGCGATGCGCTGGCCGAACGCTACGACGCCTGTTTTTCCGGGCAGCGCCCGACGATGACCGCCAATGCGGTTGGCTGTTACGACGCGATCTACCTTGTTGCCGCCATCGCGCGGCAGGTCGGGCGCATCGATGGCTGCCAAATGGCGCATTTCCTGCGCCCGCGTCTGCAACGCGATCGCGCCTATCATATGATCGGGCGCAGCGATGCCGCCGCCGGGGTGCGGCTGGCCGAGGCAGAGGGCATCGATTTCGTCGTCAGATCAGCGTTTTCTTCCTGAGATCTGGCCAGCCGGACTGTGACTTTTACGTCGGCGGCTGTTGGCAAGATGGTATTGTCCGTTTCAAATGTTGTGGATTAGTTCAACCCTGAGTGCTAAACCCTTGACAGTTTTCAGGTGGTCCAAGGAGGCACGATGGCGGATCCTAAATTTACCGAGCAGCTCGGCTATCTCATCGCGCGGGCGAACCGGCTGATCGAAGAGGACCTGTCGCGCCGCCTGTCGGCCAACGGTATCGCGATCGAACAGTACAGGGTTCTGAAATCGCTCGAAGAAGAAGGCCCGCTGCCGATGGGCCATCTTGCCGAACGGGTGCTGGTCGAACCGGCGACCCTGACCAAGATCATCGACCGCATGGTGCGCGAGGCGCTGGTGTTCCGCGTTCCCGACGAGCAGGACCGCCGCAAGGTGCGCGTTGCGCTGTCGTCCAAGGGCGTGGCGCTGTGCCGCGAGCTTGAAAACGTCGGCGACGATCACGAGCGCCACATCGCCGAGGCCTTTGGCTCGGACGAGCTTGGCGACGTGCGGCGGATTCTGGCGGATCTCAACGCGGGGTGATCCCCACCCCGTTCGAGGTGTCGAGGACGACCCGCCAAGCGCCACCGCCCCCTGTCGGCCGGGCTTCGCCGTCAAATGCCGGGGTCACCGCCCGCAAGGGCGCGCTCAGCGCGAGGCTCCGGCGCGGATGTCGCGGGGCGTGGCCTGAAAGCGTCGCGAAAAACTGCGCGAGAAATGCGCCGCGCTGCGAAACCCGGTGCGGTAGGCGACCTCGGAAATCGCCAGCCCGCCTTTGGCATCGCCGACCAGAAGCTCGTAGGCCGCCTGCAAGCGGCGGCTGCGCACAAAGCCCGACACGGTCTCGCCGCCATCGGCAAACAGCGCGTATAGATAGCTGCGCGAGATCCCCATGGCGCGGGCGATGCTGTCGGGGGTCAGCTCGGGGTCGGGCAGGTGGCGTTCGATATGCTCCATGATGCGCTGCCGGGTGCGGGTGCGCCCGCTGCGCACCGGCGCGCCGCCGTCTTCCTCGGCACCCAGCATCAGCGCGGCGAGGGCGACGATCTCTGCCGCCAGCGCCTCGGGGCGCGGCGGCGGGCCACTGCGGAACACCTGCGCCGTGGCCGAGATCGTGCGCGAGACCAGCGCCGCCATCTGCGGATCGGGGCGGAAGCGCCCACCGACATGGGTGTCGGCGGCGACAAGCCGATCCTGAAGCGCGCGGGCCGGCAGCACCGCCACCCATTGCGCCAGATCGCTGGCCGAGCGCAGCTCGTAAAAGCGATCTCCGCGCAGCAGCACATAGCCGCCGGGCCTTATGTCGCCAGTCAGCCCCGATTGGCAGAACTGCAGCGGCGCCTGCATTGGAAAGATCAGATGATAGCAGGGCTCTGGAGCCGACCCGGCGATCAGCCGGGCCTGCGCCTCGCCGCGACGCAGGATCTCGACCGGGCCGAGTGAAAGATGAAGCCCGCCCGAAGCGGTCAGGGCACGATGTTGAAGGGTCATGGATCCGGTCTGTTTTCGCAAGGGTGAAGGACGTCGACGCCATGGGCGGCGAGGGTCGTCGCCAGCGCACCGTCGGGCGCGGCGTCGGTGACAAGCAGATCGACCTCTGACCAGCCAGCAATGCGGGCCAGCGCGGGACGGTCGAATTTCGAACGGTCGGCCACGATCGCCACCCGCTGGGCCTGACGGATCATGTGGCGACAGATGCCCGCCGCAAGATCATCGATGTCATGCACGCCAAGGCTATCGACCCCCGACGCCCCAAGGATCGCCCAGTTAGCGCGGTAACGGGTCAGCTCTTCGATGGCCTGCGGCCCCGAGGCGTAGCGTTCGGACGGGTTCAGGCGGCCACCAAGGGTGATGATCTGCGCCGACGGGTTGTCGCACAGCGCCTCGGCGACGGGATGGTCATTGGTGATCGCCGTGAGCTGCCGGCCACTGGCCGCAAGCGCACGCGCCGCGTGCCAGCAGGTCGCCCCGCTGCCGATCATCACCACCTGTCCGGGCGTGATCTGCGCCGCCGCATCGCTGCCGATGCGGGCGCGCGCCTGCACATGCATGCTGCGACGTTCAGCCAGCGGCGCCTCGAATCGCAGCGGGCGTTCGGCGCCGCCATAGGTGCGGCGCAACAACCCGCGCCGGTCGAGATCGATGAGATCGCGCCGGATCGTCTCGTGCGAGACATCCAGTATCTGCGCCAGTTCCGAAGCGCGCAGCGCCGGTTGCGCGCGCAGCTTGGTCAGGATTCTATCCTGACGGGCGGCCCTAGGGCGGCGGGGGGAAGAGAGGATCTGGTCGGCCATGCGGTCCCACGGGAAATAACGGTCGGCCTCGGCCGTCCGGGGATCACTCTTCGCGTTGAAAATTGAATATTCAAGTAAATGGCCGGTGAAAAGGCAGGCACCCGTGGATGACTGCCGCTTATTTGGGCATCAAGCCAGCCGCAGCCAGCGATCAAACCGCGGATCGCTGATCAGCGCCCGCCCGCGCATGTATTTCCACAACCCGTATTTCTGGAAATCGAAATCCCAGTCGGACAGCCTGCGATTCACCACCGCCCAGGAGCCCCATTTCAGATCGGCAAGGATGCGGCACAGCGCCACCCGCGCCTGCATCTGCGGCGTCACCTGCCCGAAATAGGTTTCGATCAGCGCATCGGTCTCGTCTTCCTCGAGGAACATTTCGCAGGCAAAAACGCCGATGTCATAGCTGCGCTCGTTCGCCGAAGCGAATTCGTAATCGATCAGCTTCAGCTCGCCGCTTGGCGAGAACAGGAAATTCCCCGGCATCGGATCGTTGTAGCAGGTGACAAGATCCATCCCCGAGGCGGAAAAGGCGGCGCGGATCTTTTCATAGTGATAGAGCAGCCATGGCAAATCCTCGGGCATCGAGGATCCGAGTTCGGCGGCCTGCTGCAAATGCTCGTCGATCAGATCGAAGATGGTCTTGACCTCGCTCAGCACCGGGCCGGAATGCAGCGTGCGGAACAAGCGGATCACCTGATCGCGCACCTCGGGGCGCATGAAATCGGCGGTGGTACAGGTGGTGTGGCCTTCGAGAAATTCATGAACCTCGGTGCCGCTGGCCGGGTCGTGAAAGATCACCTCTGGCGCGATGCCGACGCCATGGGCGAACACCGCCGCCTCGTAGGATGTGGCGCGGTTGATGAATATCTCGGTGCCCGCGCCGGGAATCTTGAGGAAATATGAGCGCGGATCGCCCGCCACCGAGATGTGCCAGTTGTGATTGTTCAGCCCGCCAACCATCATCCGGTAGACGATATCATCCTCGCGACCCTGCCAGCCCGGAACGCTGCGGATCGCGGCTTCGGCGCTGTGCTCGTTTTGGGTTCGGGCCTCTCCGATGCGGCGCTTGGGGGTCATGCCACGCTCCTCAGTCTCTCGCCAAAGCGGGGGTCGCGCAGGGCGGCGCGCAGACGCACCATCCGCCACAGGCCGAACTTGTAGAATTCCTCGTGCTTGCGCGGGCTCAGATGCCCCATCAGCATGCCGATCATCGCCCAACGCAGATCATCGGCGATGCCACACAGGCGGATGCGGTCGAACACCTCGTCGCTGTCCGGCAGGCCAAAGCGCGCAGCGGCGCGGGAAAACGCGGCGCGGGCGGGCGGCTCGAAGGCGCACATCTCGACCAGCGCGCTGCCCAGCTCCTCGCAGGGGCTGCCCATACCGGCGCGGTCGTAATCCACAAGGCGGATCTCACCCGAGGTGTGAAACAGCACGTTCGACAGGTTGCCATCGCCGTGGATCGGCACCGGCGCATCGCCCGAGGCGCGCTCCGCCGCCAGCATCACGGTGTCGTAAGCGTAGTGCAGATCGGGGGCGGTGGGCGCGCCGCTGTCGGCGATCAGCGCGGCAAAGCGTTGCAGATCGGCAAAGACATCGGCGCGCGCGGGCAGGGCGGGGCCTGCGGCCAGCTTGGCCCGCGCCGCCAGCACACGGTCGATGAACCCCGGATCAGCGGCATGTTCCAGCCCCGCCGTGCGCCAGCCCTCGCCCATATATTCGCTGACCAGCACCCGCGCGCCGGCATCGGCAAACAGCACGCGCGGCCCGACCCCGGCCTCGCCAGCGATGCGGGCGGCCTGAAACGCCGCGTCGGCGTCGATGTAGAACGCGGTGTCTGCGTGCAATTGCTTGATGAACAGCTGCGCGCCGGTTTGCGTATCGCGCGCCACCAGCGGCGCGCCGTCAACGCCGCGCCACGAGGGCGAGGCAAGCACCGGGATCGCGGCCTCGATCACAAGGGCCCGGTCTTCCCAGCCGGGCAGGCTGCGGATGATCTGCTCGATGTCCATTGGGTCCTCGCTGTTGCGGGGGTCATGGTGGCACGGGCGGCGCGGGCTGTCCTGCCTTGATGGGCGCGGCTTTTGTCCCTGCGTCCACCATGTCATGCCGATGTGCCTGCGCCCCTGTGCGCGGGCGCGCGGGCAGCGCAGGATGGCCGGGCAACAGCCCCGAGGAGCCATGATGCAAGACGATCTGATCGCCCTTCTTGACCGGTTTGCCGCCATCGGGGCCACGCCGGACAAGGGCGTGTGCCGCCTGACCGGCAGCCCCGAGGATGGTGCCGCCCGCCAGCTTTTCGCGCAGATCGCCGCCGCGCGCGGTGCCAGCCTCAGCACCGATGCGGTGGGCAACATGTTCGCGACCTTCGCCACCGCGCCGGGGGCGCAGAGCACGATCCTGTGCGGCTCGCATCTGGACAGCCAGCCCACCGGCGGGCGCTTCGACGGCTCGCTGGGCGTGCTGGCGGCGCTGGAAGCGGCCTCGGCGCTTTATGCCGAAGGCGGGCGCTATGCCCATAACCTGACCGTGGTGAACTGGACCAACGAGGAAGGCGCGCGGTTCCAGCCCAGCCTGACCGGCAGCTCGGTGTTCACCGGCAAGTACACGGCAGAGTTTGCGCTTGGCCTGCGCGACCGGCTCGGGGTCAGCATGGGCGAGGCGCTGGCGCAGATCGGCTATCTGGGGGACGGGGCGCTGGGGCTGACCCCGGTGCACAACGTCGAATTGCATGTCGAACAGGGCGGGCATCTGGACGAGACCGGCGTGCAGATTGGCGCGGTGACGGCCTCGTGGGGGGTGCGCAAGCTGACGCTGAGCTTTGTCGGTGCGCCCTCGCACACCGGCCCCACCGCCATGGCCAAACGCCGCGATGCGATGCGCGCGGCGGCGCTGGCGATCACCGAGTTTCATGCCCAGATGGAGGCCGAGCCGGGGCAACTGCACTGGTCCGCCGCCAAGATCGTTGCCGAGCCGGACAGCCCCAATGTCGTCGCCAGCCGCGTCACGGTGTATTTCGAAATCCGCAATCCCGATCAGCGCATCTGTACCGAGGCTGGCGATCGCTTCATGGCGGCGATCACCCCGGCCATCGCCGCGCTTGGCTGCGCCATCGAGATCGCCACCGACGAGGCCCGCCCCGGCACGCAGCTTTCGCCCGAAGGCGTCGCACTGACGCTGGAGGTGGCGGCGGAGCTTGGCCTCAGCGCCACCGACATGCTGACCATCACCGGCCATGACGCGCTGGCGCTGGCCGCCGTGATGCCCAGCACGCTGGTCTTTGTGCCCAGCGTCGGCGGGCTGAGCCATAGCCCGCAGGAATTGACCCTGCCGGAGGATCTTCGCAACGGCGGCGCCGTCATCCGCGAGATGCTGCGCCGCCTTGCAAGCTAGCGCGTCAGGCGCATGGCGGTGATCGCTCAGCTCACGAGGTCGGACCAGACCTCGAACCCGGCCAGCGTGTTGGTCCCGAAGGTCAGGATCATCGGCACATCGGCGGCATCCCGGCCCCGCGCGATCAGCACGCGGCCCTGCCGGGGCGTGTTGTTGCGCGGATCAAAGGTCCACCATTTGCCGCCGAGCCAGACCTCCATCCAGGCGGCGAAATCGCCGGGGGGATAGGGCAGAGGCTGGCCGATGTCGCCAAGATACCCGGTGCAGTAGCGCGCCGGGATGTTCATGCCGCGACACAGGGCGATGGCCAGATGAGCGTAATCGCGGCACACGCCGGTGCCCTCGGCATAGGCCTGCGCCGCGCTGCGTGTCGCCCGCGCCGCGAGGTAATCGAAGCGGATGTGATTGTGCACGAAATCGCAGATTGCCTGCACCCGTTCGCCGCCCGGCGGCGTCTTGGAAAACAGCCGCCACGCCTCTTCCGACAGCAGATCAGTGTCGCAGTAGCGGCTGCCGAGCAGAAAGATCAGCGTGTCGTGCGGCAGCCTTTCGACCGGCGATTGCACAGCATCCCCCGGCAGGATGTCGGCATGGCCCGGATCGAGGATCGTGGTATCGGTGCCGATGCTGAACCGCCCCTCTGGCGCCACCATACGCACGCACCAGTTGCCAAAGCTGTCACGGTATCCACTTTGCGGCACGCTGGGCTGGGTGGTGACGTGATCGGCATGGGTCAACTCGCTGACCCGGCTGTAATGCACGTTGAGCATCGCGATCAGCGGGGTCGGTTGCGGAAAATCAAGCTGGAAACGGCAGCCAAGCCGAATCCGGTACGCGGCAGGGTTATGCTGCGCGGGCGTGTCAGACACCATTTGTCGTTCCTTCGCGGCTAAGTCAGCGCGACCGGCGGTCGTATTGCGACCACGCTTTGCGGCGTTCCGATCCGACCGGCGAGAAGTCTTCGTCGAAGATGGATTTCTTCTCGGCCTTCGGTGCCTTGGACGCCGTCTTGGCGGCGGCTTTCGCTGCCCGAACGGGCTTGGCAGCGCTTCGCGGGGTCTCGTCTGCAGTGGTCATGGTCGATCCTTTCCCGGATCTGCGCGTGCTCTGCGCGGTGGCGGCGCGATGCTCAGGCCAAAGGCCAGACCCCGGCGCGCCAGTCCGCAGAGCGGGGAGATCGGCGGCGCAACAGGCGAAGGCCACGTCTCCTGTTGCTACAGTGGGCCATTTCCGTACAGATTGCGAGAGGGAACCGTCATCGACCAAAACACAATCGCTCTGCCCGCCCGCACAGGGCGAACAAGGCCCGCCCCATGCCTTATTGCGCGTCAAGCAGGCCGAGAAACTGCGTCAGCGCCCGGGTCTGGGCGCGCCCCGCGTGGGTCAGCGCCAGAAAGGCCCGGCGGGGGCGGGGCGCCCAGGTGATGCGCCGCATCGCAAGCCCGCGATGGCGCGCCTGCCGCACCGAGCGCCACGACAGCATCGACACGCAGCCGCTGGCGCGCACGCCGTCAAGGATCGCCTCATTGGTCGGCAGCTGCAAGGCCGCGTCCAGATCACCAGTCGCAAGCCCCATTGCCGCGAGATGATCCTCGAACACCGTCCTTGTGCCCGATCCGGGTTCGCGCAGCAGCCATTGCATCGCGCGATACTCCTCTGCACCCAGACGGGGCTTGCGCGCCAGCGGATGGCAACGCGGCAGGATCAGCAACAGCTCGTCATGTCCGACTTCGCGCACCGTGAGCGCGCCGCCGGGCGCGACGCCTTCGACAAGGCCAAGATCGGCCTCGCCGTCCACAACCGCCTGCGCCACCTCGGCGCTGTTGCCCGGATGCAGGGTCAGCTCGACCCGTGGAAAGGCGGCATGCATCCGCATCATGTGCGGCGTCAGCCAATAGCTTGCCACCGTCTGGCTGGCCCAGATCCGCAGCCGTCCTCGCGGGGTGCGGGACAGATCCTGCAACAAGGCGCGGGTCGCCTCGGCTTCGCCGGCAAGGCGGCGCGCGGCGGTTGCCAGCAGCGCCCCGGTTTCGCTCAGCCTGATGCCGCGCCCGACACGATCGAACAGCGTCACGTCATATTGCCGTTCCAGCGCGGCAATCGACGCAGAGACCGCCGACTGGGTCAGGTTCAGCCGCTCGGCGGCGCGGGTGACATGGCACAGATCTGCCACGCACAAGAAGATGCGGATCTGATCGAGGGTCATGCCGTTTCATAAATCTGGCCGATGATATGTACAATAATTATGAATTGGATTGTTTGATTGGCGCGGCGCATCCTTTGGACAAACAAGGATGCCCGCCATGATCGCCGCCACCACCTGCCTGAACACCGCCCGCCCCGCCCTGCCGGGGCTTGCCGCAACCGCCCTGCTGGCCGCTCTGGGGGTCTGCCTCTGGCAGCTGTCAAACCGCTCTGCGATGGTCAGCCCGATGGTTGTCGCCCTGATGCTGGGATTGCTGCTCGGCAACGCCGGGCTGCCAACGCACCGGCTTGCCCCCGGAACGGCGCTGGCCCTGCGCCCGGTGCTGCGCTGCGGCATCGTGCTGCTGGGCTTTCGACTGACCTTCGATGATCTCGCCGGGTTGGGGTTTGGCGGCGCTGCGCTGATCGTCGCGCTGGTCGTCGTCAGTTTTGTCGTCATCCGCCGGGCCGGTGCGTTGCTGGGTGTCTCGCCGGCTCTGAGCGAGCTGATCGCGGCGGGCACGTCGATCTGCGGCGCATCGGCGGTGCTGGGGATGAACACCGTGACCCGCGGGCGCGACGAAGAGGTGGCCTATGCCATTGCCTGCGTCACCGTCTTTGGCACGCTGTCGATGCTGATCTATCCGCTTGCACAACCATTGCTGCATCTGTCCGCCAACGCTTACGGCTTGTGGTCCGGCGCGACGATTCACGAGGTCGCGCAAGCGGTTGGTGCCGGTTGGGCCTTGGGCGAAACCTCCGGAGAGCTGGCCACCATCGCCAAGCTTGGCCGCGTGCTGCTGCTGGCGCCGATGATCCTTGGGCTGGGGCTGGTGAAAGGCAAGACCGAGGCGCAACCTGCGCGGCTTGCGGTGCCGTGGTTCGTCTTCGGCTTCCTCGGGGCGATTGCCTTGAACACGGCCATCGCACTGCCGCCAGAGCTGATCAGCGCCCTGACCATGGCATCGACCTTCATGCTTGCGATGGCGCTTGGGGCGATGGGGCTGGACGCGCGGCTTTCGGCGCTGAAATCCGAAGGATGGCGACCATTCCTGCTGGGCGCCTGCGGCTGGATCTTCATCAGCGGCGCCGGCCTCGCGGCGATCACGCTGCTTAGGCTGTGGCAATAAGTGAGTTCGGCGGACGTCAGCGCGCGGGGGTAGCATTGTGCATCGTGAGTGTTCTTACATAAATCGGATTAGACGTGAGTGTCAGGCCAGCAGGTGCGGGCGAGACTCAAATGCGACTCCCCTTTGAAAAAAGATGTTTTATCCAATGGAGAGAGTCTGCCACGCCACCGTGGGCAACAGGCAACTGAGCGTCACGGAACGTGTCCAGATCGAACGCTAGTAGCTGGTGAGAATCCCCGTCCGGGAGATGGCGGGCGTGTTGCAGCGTTCAAAAGCCACGAGCCACCGGGAGATCAAGCAGAGCTGGTTCAGTGACGAAAGCCGACCGGGCTATTACGGCGACCATGGTGCTGCCGCGCATCAAAAAGCCAACGATCGGTGCACCCGCCAGCGCAAGCTGATCCGGCATCCGCAGCATCGAAATCAAGTCGTCGAGCGGATCAAGAACGGCCCCCTCCCGGCAGCATGCTGCGTATGCGTCTGCCGGTCGACGGGACGCCCGAGCAGATCGGCAACCGGCTGATCCGGGAAGGTGCGATGCTCCGGGTCTGCCATGCACTGCCCGGCAGGCGATGTCCCGAGAGGAGGACGCTCTGCCGCGAAATCTCCTCGAAGGAAGGCATTGCGCAGGCGCTCTGGGGGTCTCTGCACGAGCACCGCAGGGCTCGCCGCAATCGCCGGGCGCCGGAATTCACCCGAGATGTCAGTATCCTGTTCCGCCCGCTCCGCCGGGTTTCTGGCCACTGATGGTGTGGATAGCTCACCCTGCAACGGCATCGCGATGTCCCAGGAGGATGGTGTTGAGCATGCAGGCGATCTCCGTGGAAGACGTGACAGTCATCGGGATCGACTTGGCACAGTCGGTTTGTCAGCTCCACGGCGCGGATGCATCAGGGCGGCCCGTGTTCCGCAAGACGCTCTGGCGGGCGCAGCTCACCTGGTTCATGGCCGGGCAGCCGCCCTGCCTTGTCGCCATGCAGGCTTGCGCGTCGTCGCACGATTGGAGGCGGGAATTCATGACGCTTGGCCCCGAGGTGCGGCTCATCCCGCCGATCTCCGTGACGCCCTTTGTGACGCGGCAGACACACGACGCGAATGACGCCGATCCCGTCGCCCAGGCCGTGCTGCCTCTGACCATGCGGTTCGTGCCGGTGAAATCCGCCCGGCAGCAGGCCAGATCCATGGTCTTGAAAACGCGCGATCTGTTGGTTCGACACCGCAACGCCCGCATCAACGCGCTGCGCGGGCAGTTCATGGAACATCGCTGTTGATGTCCACCCAGAAGTGACCCGGGTGGCGGCATGATTTCCATTGAGAATTGACCCATGTGACCTTTCCCCCAGCGGCATGCGCAGCGGGGGACATTGGAGTGATACACATGGGACTTTTGAACATCATCCGACGTATGGCACTGCGGGATAAGTTGCCCCTGCGCGAGATTGCGCGGCGGACGGGAATGTCGCGCAATACTATCAAGAAGTATTTGAACGCAGGCACGATCGAGCCGAAATTCGCGACGCCGGAGCGGCAAAGCAAGCTCGATCCATTCGCCGAGAAGCTGGTCGGCAAGACCCCCGCCGAACTCGACGCCGCATTGCGTGCCGCCACCGCGGACGCGCGGCGGCAACGGCTGCCCATGTCAACCGACCTGATGCGCCGACACCTCGGGATCGATCGGCCCAACCCGGAACTGCTCCGCCGTATCGCCGTCCATGAATCCGGCCACACCCTTGCTGCCGAACTGCTGGTGCCGGGATCTGTCGTGAAGCTCAACCTCTCCGATAGCAATGGCTTGACCGAGCGCCGTTCGACGTTCGCCGAACTTACGGTCGAGGAGATCGAGAACGAGCTAAAGATCCTCATGAGCCGTCGCGCCGCCGAAAGGCTTGTGCTTGGCACGATCTCTGGCGGCGCAGGAGGAGATAAGGAAAGCGACCTCGCCCAGGCAACCGCCCTGATCTTGCAGCTGGACCGTGAGCTTGGCCTCAGCCGCAACGGCGACGGCTGGTTCGGGCCAGCCGACATGCACAGGCTGACAGAGGAAGAGAAGCAGAGGGTCCGTGCAAAACTGGGTCAGGCCATGAACCACGCTGCGAAACTCCTCACGCCACACATCGACCAGCTACGTAAGGTGGCAGCCGCGCTCATCGACGTCCGTGAGCTCCACGGCTCAGCAATGAGGCGGCTGATCGCCGGACCAGATCGAGAACCCACACTTATTCCTAGCTAACCTCCAGCAACCGCTTAGCCCACCCGACCAAACTCGGTACCCTGCCCCTGTGTGCTACAACTGTAGCACAGCGACGTAACACAGACAGCGACCCGTGCAGCGCAAATACCTGCGTTTTCAAATACTTAAAACATGGCTGAATTATGCTCCGCGCCCTACCCTCGCAGGCAATGGGAGACGCGTTGAGGTAGGGCAAACAGCGGCAGATGCCAGTCAATGATGCCAGCGGCCTGTGTTGCACAAGGCCGCTCCCTGTCCAGACGCATGGCGGGCTTGATGCAAATCTCATGCAAACACCGGCATATGTCAAACACGCGACTTCTTCCCAAGATTCGACGTTTGGGAATCGCATGTTGCATGGCACTTTCCCTACGTAAGTTGTTTCAGTCGGAAGGTTCGATATTTCCTTCACTTGTTTTCAGAAAGCCCTTTGAAGGTGGCGTCGTGGTTATGGGCGCTTTGCCCGCCGCGGTGTCACCTTATTATTAAGCTCGCTCTTCGGTGCCGCAGATTCCCGTCGGCAGCCGGGTGGTTTTTCGCCACTTTACCGGAGGGTCTCGATGTACCGGTCTGACAATTTGGTACAGGTGTTTGGTTGTGTTCAGGGCCGTCGTGGCCCTTGGGTCCGGACGCAGGCTCCCCGTCGGTGTCCGGACTCAGTAACCCCCCGTGCAACCTGCTGCGCCACAGGGCAATCCAGCTTTTTCGACTCAGCCTGTTCCCACAACGCTATTGACGGTCAGTCGGCCCGCAGCGAGGCTATGGTGAAGCGAACGAAGCAGGATGTTTCCGCCGGTTTCCGAATGTCGCGGCGCGCCAGTAGATAGGGGAAATACGTGCCAAACCGGCCTGACATCGACAAGACGCGGATGTCGCGCCGCAGCTTCCTGTATACCGCCACCGGCACCGTTGGCCTTAGCATCCTCGGCCTGCCGGGCGCTTCTGGCCACCTCGCAAGCCCTGCGCCGCAGCCCAGCCCCCTGCCGGGGGTCGCGACGCAGCGCATAGAAGGGCTCGCCAAGGTCACCGGGCAAAAGATCTTTGCCCGCGACTTTCGTGCCAGAGACATGGACGGCTGGCCCGACCGGGAATGGCACGCCATGTATCTGCGTGCCCGCACCACACGGCAGGCGTTTCTGGGCGTCGATCTGGCGCCCCTGCCGCCCGAGGCGCAGCCGACGCGACTGGTGCTGGGCAGCGATCTCGACCCGGCGTTTTTCGACGCCCCGCTGCTGTTCCGGCGCGATCTGCACGTCGATGCGCGGCTGACAGCGCATCAGGCCAAGGCCGGCGGCAGTTTCAACCAGCCTGACGGTCTGAATTTCGATCTGCTGGTGATGCCCGGCACGACGCCGAATTTCCTTGGGCAGGCGGTGGCCTTGCTGCTGTTCGACAGCCTTGCGGCCTATCGCGCCGCGCGCCGGTTTCTGGCAGGCGATGATGGCACCGTGCAGCGCTACGGGCCCGGCGATGGCCCGCAAGGCACGCCCGCACCCGGCGCGCCATTCCAGAGCCCGACGCTCTACGTCAAGGATGCGCAGTTCGACTACGCCAGCACCGACCCCGACAGCTACGAGCGCGAAGCGCCGCAGGTGCAGCGCCGCATTCGCGCCGCGCTGGATGCCGCCACCGGCCTGCTCCGCCAGCCGATCCGCACCCGGATGCGCGCCATGGACCCGATGTTCATGGAACCCGAATCCGGGCTGGCCTGGATCGACCCGGCCAGCAACGCCTTGCAACTGGTGCTGGGCACCCAGTCGCCCGACGGCGATCTGCACAATATCGCCGCGATGTTCGCCAGCAAAGGCTCTCCGGTGCCAAGGCTCGACGAGGTGACGCTGCACAGCTGCTATCCCGGTGGCGGTTTTGGCGGGCGCGACAGCTCGCCGTTTTCGCTGATGCTGGCGCTGGCGGTGGCCTTTGCCGATGGCAACCCGGTTCGGCTTGCCTATGACCGGTTCGAACAGTTCCGCGTCGGGCTCAAGCGTCACGCCGCCAGCGTCGAGGGCACGCTTTACGCCCACCCCGACATGACACTGGAAGCGATCCGGCTGGACATGGTGTTCGACGGCGGCGGGCGGCGCAACCTGTCGCCCTATGTCGCCTCGCTGGGCGCGCTTTGTGCCGGGGGCAGCTACCGCCTGCCCGTCGCCGACATCAACGCGCAGGCGCTGCACAGCGAAAACGTCTCGGGCGGCTCGCAGCGCGGCTTTGGCGGCCCGCAGGCCTATTTCGCCATCGAAACCGCGCTGGACGATCTGGCCGCCGCGCAGGGCTGGGACCCGGTGGCGCTGCGCCGCGCCAACCTCATCGAATTGGGCGACACCACGGTCACCGGCGGGCCGATCGAACAATCGCTGAGCCTGCCCGAGATGCTGGACATCGCCGAGGCCCATCCGCTCTGGCGCGAGCGCGCCGCGATCAAGGCCGCGCATACGGCGCAGGGGCGCAGCTATGGCACCGGGCTGGCGATGTCGATGCAGGCCTATGGCACCTCGGGCGATGGCATGGTGGCGGCGGTGCATCTGGCGCGCGACGGCAGCTTGCGGGTGGTGTCTGATGCCATCGACATGGGCAATGGCTCGGCCACCACGCTGGGGGTAGTGATCGGGCCGATCCTTGGCGCCAACGCCTCCGAGGTAGCCATGGGCGGCTACAGCCTGTTCGGGCAGACCGGGCTGAGCGATGAT
Source organism: Citreicella sp. C3M06 (assembly GCF_018860705.1). Taxonomy (GTDB): domain Bacteria; phylum Pseudomonadota; class Alphaproteobacteria; order Rhodobacterales; family Rhodobacteraceae; genus Salipiger. Next base: position 35,137 of record NZ_JAHKQA010000014.1, on the reverse strand, counting down.
GGCGCCAATCCCGCGGGCTGGGACGATCCGATGTGGACGCAAAAGGGCACCGGGTCATCCTCGGCCTGTCTCACGGCGCTGCATCAGGTGGGCACGCTGCAGCAGACGGCGCAGGCGCTGCTGCGCGGTTCGGTTCTGGTGGCCGCCGCCGATCTTTGGGGCGCGCCTGCGGGCGATGCGCAGTGGCAGGGTGGCCGCCTGAGCGCGCCGGGGCGCAGGCCGCTGCCGCTGGCCGAGCTGGCGGCGCGGGTGCACGAGCTGGGCCTGCCGACCGGCGCGCTCGGGCATGGCTATTTCCAGAACACATGGGTCGAGGCCGATTACGACACGCCCGGCGGCACAGTGCGGCTGCAGCTCGACGGGCTGGCCTATTATCACGGTGACAGCGCCACGCCGATCCCGCGCCGGAACGGGCGCTATCCCGCGCCCGAAACCGCCCGCTATGCGCGCTATGTCTGGGCGCCCTGCATCAACGTGGTAGGGCTGAGCGTCGATCACGGCACCGGCGCGGTGCAGATCGAAAACGTGCTGAGCGTGCTCAACGCCGGGCATATCCACGTGCCGCAGCTGGTGTCCGGGCAAAGCCAGGGCGGCGTGGCCATGGCCATCGGCTATACCCTCCTTGAAGATATGCCCCCCGGCATGGTCGGCCCGGCGGATGGCACGTGGAACCTTCACCGCTACCACGTGGCGCGCGCCAGCGACGTGCCGCTGGGCGGGCGCTATGCACCCGGCGGCCGGGCGCAAGAGCTGATCACGCTTGATCCGCCGCCGGGCAGCGCGCGCACCGGGCGGGGCATCGCCGAAGCGGTGATGTGCTCGGTGCCGTCGGCGATCTCCAACGCGCTGAGGGATGCGACAGGGGTGCGCTTTGCGTCGCTGCCGATCACGCCCGACAAGATCCTTGCGGGGTTGACGCCATGACCATCCGCTTGCACGTCAACGGCACGCTGCACGAGCTGCCCGATGCCCGCGGCACCGAGACGCTGCTGGATTTCCTGCATGAGGATCTGAACCTGACCGGCACCAAACTGTGCTGCGGCATCGGCGTGTGCCGGGCTTGCACGGTGCAGGTGGTCAAGCCGCCAAGCCCCGCGCTGACGCCAGTCATCAGCTGCTCGACCGCGCTGGCAACGCTGAACGGTGCGCAGGTCTCGACCATCGAATCCGTGGCGCGGGATGGCGTGCCAGACCCGGTGCAGCAGGCGTTCCTTGACCATTTCGCCTTTCAATGCGGCTATTGCGCCCCCGGCTTCGTGATGGCGGCGCGAATCTTTCTGCACGGGCTGGAAGCGCAGCCCATCCCGCCGGAGCAGATCGAAGACGCCATGCGCGCCGCCATCGGCACGCATATCTGCCGCTGCACCGGCTATGTGCGCTATTTCGAAGCCTTGCGCGCGCTTGCCATCGCGGCCAACGGCCAAGGGGCACCGCAGCGATGAAACATATCCTGAGCGCGATCATCGCCTTTGCGCTGGGGCTGGCCACGGTGCTGACCCTCGGCAATGAACAGACACCATCGGCAGTGTACGGGCAGGCCTGCAGCGCCGCCATCGGACCGATCCCCAGCTTTCATTGCGCCGAAGGCGTCGCCGTGCCGATTACCGTGAACGGGGTCGAGATCACCGACCACGCGCCGCCAAGCTGCGACCGCCCTTCCTTGCTTGACAATGGTTACGGACCGGATGGGCAATGCGTGCCCTTCTCGCGCATCCTCAACCTGTCGACCAAGACGGCGCAGGTGTCAGTGATGTGCCGCCAGAAGGTATTTCGCGGCGCGGCCTCCACCGATTACGACGAGATCGATGTCATCGCCCACAACCCCTCCACCGGGGACACCTGCTGGTTTCAGGCCAAGGGCGAGGGTGCTCCGGTCAGCGGCACCGCGGTGCCCTCGCCGACCGAAGCAAGCAGCGCCGCGTTCTGGGCCGCGCCGGAAACCGTGCTCGCCGATGGCTGCGGCACCTGCCACGACAATGATCCGTTCATGTATTCGCCCTTTGTCGGGCAAGTCTGGGACCACGTGCCGACCAATCCGCTGGGGCCTTATACCCATGTCGACGCGGGGCTTGGCTTTGCGCGTTGGCCGACACATCAGATGTCGCCGCGCGACAACACCTGCCTTGGATGTCACCGCATCGGCACCGGCGCGCTGACAGCGATGGATGGCGCCGCGCCGATGGACGATTTCGGCGGCAAGCCCGGAAGCTGCGGGCACCTCGCGGCATGGATGACCGGCGCGCCCTTTCCCGGTGCCAACGCGGCGGCGCGCTCATGGCCGCTCAGCCATGCCATGCCGCCCGACATCGGCCTGAGCGAAGCAGCGTGGCGCGAGATCTACGGCGAGGCAATTGCGCAGGTTCAGACTTGCTGTGCCGAGCCGTCGCAGGCACAGTGCGTGGTAAGCAAGATACTGTCATACCAGAAGGTTCCCGCCAGTCCATGAAGAATTCCGTGGCCTTTCCGCATTTGCAGAAAGCCAAGATGCTCACCGATCTGTCGCAGGACGACAAGGCAGATTTTCTCAACCGGTGTACCGCCCGCACCTACGAGTCCCCCGAGATCCTGTTGCATCAGGGCGCGCAATCTCCGGGGATCTTCCTTGTGGCGCATGGCCGGATCGATGTTCTGATGACCGGCCCACAAGGCGAGCAGACCTTGCTCGCCCATCTTGGCACCGGCGATACCGCCGGCGAGATCGAATGCATCTCGGGCGAGACCTGCATCGCGACGTGCCGGGCGCAGGCGCTGGCCACGGTGCTGTTCTGCCCGACTGAGGTGGTGTTCGAATTCCTGCGCGCGCCGCTGTTCATCCGCAACGTCGCCTCGGTGTTTCGCAGCCGCATGGCCGCCGACAACGCGGTCAAGGCGCTTGATCAGCACGGCTCGCTCGACCAGCGGCTGTTCCTGCGGCTGCGCACCCTGTGCGACGGCCGCGACCGGGTGCGGGCCAATCAGGCCCATCTGGCGGCCATTCTCGGCTGTTCGCGCCAGAGCGTGAACAAGGCGTTGGGCCGCCTGCGCGCCGACGGCATCATCGATGTGGCCAAGGGCGAGGTGCGTATCCTCAAGCCTGATTCGCTGCACGACACCCTCGCCGATCTGTCCGGCGACTGAGCCGGGCACGGATCACCCGGCGGGGCGGCTGCGCAGGCTGTGCAGCAGCGCCTCGGCCTCCTGAATCAAAACCTCCGACAGGACAGAGGCGATGCGCGGCAGGCTGTGGCGCGCGTTGATCGCAAGCGAGATGGTCTGCGCGGCGGTGTTGCTGCCCGCCACCGGGATCGCGCGCATCTGCCCCGACAGCAGCTCTGGCGCCGCATCCATTTCCGAGGTCAGCGCCACATGCGCGCCCCCGATCACCAGTTGCTTGAGCAGTTGCAGCGAATTGGTCACCACCGGCGGCGGGCCGTCCTCGAACATCCACGAATGGCGCGCCTCGAGCATCCGGCGGATCGCCAGCGCCCGGCTTTGCACCGCGATGGGATAGGCGCGCACCTGCGCCAAGGTCACGCTGGGCTGCTGCGCCAGCGGATGCCCCGGCGCGAGCACGCAATACAACGGCAGCGCCGCGCTCCACAGCACATGGATGTCGCGGCTCGGGCGCAGGTTGAAACACAGCGCCAGATCGCACTGGCCGCTGTCCAGCAGTTCGGCCGCGCCGTCCGGGGTCGCGATCTCGACATCGACGCGCACCCTCGGGTACTCCCGCGCCACCGCCTTGAGAAAGCGCGGCACCAGCCCGTTGACCAGACTGTCCATCGCCACCAGCCGGACATGGCCGAAATCCACCCCCTGCATCTGCCGGATGTCCGACAGCAAGCGGGTTTCGTCTTCTTGCCAGCGCCGGGCGAGCAGAACGAACATTTCCCCGGCAGAGGTCAGCGTCATCCCGGTGGTCTGTCGGTCGAACAATTGCGTGCCAAGCCGGTCTTCGATCAGCTTGATCTGCCGGTCGATGGCCGAGGCGGAAATCCGGATCGCCCGCGCGGCGGACTGAATCGCGCCATGTTCGGCCACCGCTTCGATATACAGCAACGATTTAGGAACCAGATACAGCGACATGGCACTCCCCGTGGCCGCCGTGGCGGCCCATTCTAATTTGTAGAACGAATGATTGCCTCTTATATCATGGATTGCAACGACAACCGCCCGCTATGGTCAAGCCAGACATCACGACCAAGCCTATGGAATGTTTATGACACACCCTCTCGACACCCTGAACCACGCGCATCGCGACGACGCACTTGCGTTGCTTGCGCCGCTGGTCGAACGCTCTGCATGGGTCGCGCAGGACAGTCTGGGCGCGCGGCCTTTCGCCGACGACGCGGCAGTGGCGCAGGCGCTGGTCGAAACCATCCTGCTGTCGGGAGCCGAGCGCCGCCTTGCCATGTTCCGCGTTCACCCCGAGCTGGCCGGGCACGAAGCGCTGGCCGGCGACATGACCCCCGCATCAACCGGCGAGCAGGCCCGCCTCGGCCTGATGTCGCTGGACCGGCGCGATGCGCAGCGCCTGACCCGGCTGAATGCCGCCTATGGCGCCCGCTTTGGTCACCCGTTCATCATCGCGCTGCACCGGGTGCCCGATCTGCCCACGCTGTTCGACCTGTTCGAGCGCCGCGTGACTGCCTCGCCTATCGAAGAACACGTCTCAACCCTCGCCGAGATTGCCTCGGTGATCCGCGCCCGCGCCGCAGCGGCGTTTGCGCCCCTCCCCCACCACCGCCCCCAGGAGCACGCCCAATGAGCTTTGCACGCCCCCTTCTTACCGCCTCGGTCATCGCCCTGACCGCCAGTGTCGCCCATGCTGAAAAGATCCGCGTCGCGGGCAATTTCGCCACCGAACATTCCTCGTCGCTTGCCATGGTCAAGTTCGAGGAAGAACTCGAGCGCCTCTCCGGCGGTGAGATCGAGGTCGATATCTTCCCCGCCCAGCAGCTTGGCGGCGCGGCCGAGAACGTTCAGGCCGTCAAGGTCGGCGCGATCGAACTGATGTGGGTCGGCACCGCCTACCTGACCCGCACCGTGCCCGAGCTTGAGATCATCGGCCTGCCCTTCCAGTTCCCCGACCGCGAGACGGCGTTCGAGATCGTCGACGGCCCGGTCGGCGCGGCGCTTGACGAAAAGATGGCCGAGGCCGGCATGACCTCGCTGGGCTACATGGAGCTGGGCTTTCGCCAGCTGACCAACAACGCCCGCGCCATCGAGACGGTCGGGGATATCGAAGGCCTCAAGATCCGCCTTCAGCCCAATGAAACCCATCTTGCCACATTCCGCGCCCTTGGGGCCAACCCGGTGGCGATGGATGTCAAAGAGCTGTATTCCGCGCTGGAACAGGGCGTGATCGACGGGCAGGAAAACCCGTTTGCGATCATCAACGTGGCCGGGTACGCCGAGGTGCAGAAATACGTCTCGAACACCGGGCATTTCTTTGATTTCATCTCGGTGGTCGGCAACAAAAAATGGGCCGACGGGCTGGATGACGACACCCGCGCGATGGTCTCCGAGGCCATGAATACCGCCATCGCCTATCAGCGCGAGCTTGCCGCCGAGCAGGACGCCGCCGGCCTGGCGATCCTTGAGGAAAAGGGCATGACCTATACGCCGGTCTCGCCCGCGCTGGCCGCCGAGCTGCGCGCAAAGACCGCTGGCGTTGCCGCCGACACCAAGGCCCGTCTCGACCCGGAGCTGGTGCAGCTTCTGGACACCGAGACCGCCAAAAGCGGCATGTAGCATGAGCGCAGATCGCATTCTGACCGCGATCCTCACGCGCGCCGACACCGGCGCGCGTGTTGCCGTCATGGCCGGGGCAGCAACGATGGTCGCCGTAGTGTCGGCGCAGGTGGTGATGCGCTACGTCTTCAACGGCTCCTTCGACTGGGCCGACGAGGTCAGCCGCATCGCCTTTGTCTGGACCATGTTTCTGGCCATTCCGCTGGGCATCCGCGACGGCACCCATGTCGGCATCGACCTTGTGGTCAAACTCTTGCCCGCGCCGCAGCGCCGCATGCTGGCCCGCATCATGAGCGCCCTTGCGGCGGCGATGATGCTGGTGGTGCTCGTCACGTCGGTCTGGGTTGCGCTGTCCACATGGTCCGAACGGCTGGGATCGATCGACATGACCTCATCGGTGTTCTTCTTTCCGGTGATCCTTGGCGCGCTTCACGGGGCGCTGCACCTTGCCCATCTCACCCTCGTTCCGGCGGAGATCAAACCATGAGCCTGTTCGTCATTGTCAGCTTTCTGGTGCTGGCCTTTCTGGGCATGCCGCTGGCCTTTGCGCTGGGGGTGGCGGCGGTCGCGGGGCTGTGGATGGCCGGGATCGACCTGCTGATGCTACCACCCCGGCTGATGAACGCGGTGAATTCCTTTCCGCTGATGTCGATTCCCCTGTTCATGATCGCCGGAGAGTTGATGCTCAAGGGCGGCATCATGGAGCGTCTGGTCGATTTCGCCAACGCCTTCATCGGGCGGATGCGCGGCGGGCTGGCGCAGGTGGCCATCGTGTCGGGGGCCGGGTTGGCATCGGTGTCGGGGGCGGCGGTCGCTGATGCCTCGGCGCTGTCCTCGACACTGGTGCCATCGCTGCGCAAGCAATACGGGCTGGGGTTTTCAACCGGCGTGGTGGCGGCGGCGGCCAACCTCGGGCCGATCATCCCGCCATCGGGGGCGATGATCGTCTATGCTTTCATGGCGGGATCGTCGGTCAGCGTTGGCGGCATGTTCATGTCGGGCGTGGTGCCGGGGCTGATCTTGTTCGCGACCTTCATGGTGCTGTGCTGGCTGATCGCGTGGAAACGCAACTACCCGCTGGCGGGCGCGCCGTTTTCGCTGGCCCATGTGGCGCGGGAAGTGCGCCGCAGCATCATCGTGTTCCTGATGCCGGTGGTGGTGATCGGCGGCATCGTGGCCGGTGCGTTCACCCCCACCGAAGGCGCCGCCATCGGGGTGTGTTACGCGCTGTTCCTCGGCTTTTTCGTGACGCGCAAGCTGCGCATCGCCGATCTGCCCGAGGTGCTGCTGACCGCCGCCAAGACCTCGGCGCTGGTGGCGGCGATGATCGCCTTTGCCTCGACGGTGACCTTCCTGTTCACCATCGACATGCTGCCATTCAAGCTGGCGGCGCTGCTTCAGGGTGTGACGGACAGCCCGTTCGTGTTCCTCTGCCTCGTGGCCCTGATGCTGCTGGTGGTCGGCATGTTTCTGGAATCCAACGCCGCCTACATCATGCTGGTGCCGCTGTTCCATCCCATCGCGATCACCTACGGCATCGATCCGCTGCACTTTGGCTTTCTGTTCGTGCTGAACCTCGTCATCGGAATGCTGACGCCCCCGGTCGGCGTGGTGCTGTTCGTGGTGACCGGCATCACCGGGGTAAAGATGGGAGAGCTGGTGCGGGAAAGCTGGCCCTTCATCGCCGCCATGTACGCGGTGCTGCTGCTGTGCATGCTGGTCCCCGGCGTGGTGACATGGCTGCCGGACCGGATGGGGTATTGATGCGGCCTGCGCTGCCGCCAAGGGATGCCGGGCACTGACCTGCCCGGCATCAGATCCGCCAGACCCTCCGGCACAGCGCGTCGATGCCAGCGTGAAGCGCCAGCGTCAGCACCGCCAGAACGATGAGCGCGGCGAACATCAGGTCTATCTTGGCGCGCCCGTTGGCGAGCAGCATCAGGTAGCCCAGCCCCTGCGACGCCCCGACCCATTCGCCGATGATCGCTCCGATCGGCGCATAGACCGCCGCCAGCCGCAGCCCCGAGCCAAAGCCCGGCAGCGCCGCCGGAACCCGGATGCGCCAAAGCGTGCGCAGCGGCGAGGCGCCCATCACCCGCGCCAGTTCCAGCCAGCCCGGCGGTGTGCGGATCAGCGCGTCGAAGAAGGCCGAGGTCACGGGGAAATAGATGATCAGCAGCGCCATGGCGATCTTTGACACCATGCCATAGCCCAGCCACAGCGTCAGGATCGGCGCTAGCGCGAACACCGGGATTGCCTGACTGAACACCAGCATCGGGCGCAGCACCGCCCGCGCCGCCGCCGATCCGGCCAGAACGATTGCGGTGACAAATCCCGCCGCGGCGCCAAGGCCAAGGCCGATCAGCACTTCGGCCAGCGTGACCAGCGCATGATGGGCAATCAGCGCCCGGCTGTGCCACAGCGTCGAGAACACCAGCAGCGGGCCGGGCAGGATGAACCGTGGCAGATCGCCCAGCTGAACCAGCGCCTGCCAGATAAGGCACCCCAGCACGATCAGCGCCGCAATGCGCAAGACCCGGCTCATGCAGGCATCATCAGCAGGCGCTGCAAATGGCCCTGAAACGCCAGCGTTTCGCGGGCATCATGTGGCCGTGGCACCGGGGCGGCGGGGGGCGCGATGCTGCGCATGCCCTGCTCCGTCATCAGCAATACCTGCTCGCCAAGCCGCGCCGCCTCGAGCGTGTCATGGGTGACATGCAGCACGGTGCGCCCGGCCAAAAGCGCCGCCGCAAGATCCTGCATCTGCGCCCGCGCGCGGGCGTCTAGCGCCGAAAACGGCTCGTCCAAAAGCACCACCGGGCGGTCTTCCATCAGCGTGCGGGCCAGCGCCACGCGCTGGCGCTGACCGCCCGACAGCGCATCGGGGCGCTTGGTCGCGTGCGCGGCCAGCCCGACGCGGCGCAACAGCTCTGCCGCGCGCATCTTGTCGGCAGGCACGCCGCGCAGCCGCGCACCAAGCGTGACATTGCCAACAAGATCGAGCCATGGCAGCAGCAGATCGCCCTGCGCCATCAGCGCGACCCGCCCCGTCAGTGGTTGCCCGTCATCGGCGCCAAGCCTGCCGTCAAACACCACGCCCTCGCCCAGCCCCGCCAGCAAGCGCAGGATGCTCGATTTGCCCACCCCCGAGGGGCCAAGCAGACAGGTCCATGCCCCCGCCGGCGCATCAAGCGTTACCGGCCCAAACAGCCTTGCTGCGCCGATATGCGCGTTGCCCGACAGGTGCAGGCCGGTGATGCTCATGGCGCGCCCGGATCAATCGCAAGGCGCGACACCGGGCGGGTGCCCTCGACCAGCCCCGCCTCTGCCAGAAACGCCTCGAACCGCGTATAGCGTCCGGCGTCCAGCGCCTCGGGGCGCAGCGCAAAGCGCGGCACGGTGTCGGCCCAGGCAAGTTCGTTCAGCTGGTCCTGAAGTTCTGCCGAAGTGCCGGCAAAGATCTCCCAGCCCTGCTGCGGGTGGTTGACGATATACTGCGTTGCCTTTTCGGTCGCGGCCAGAAATCGGCGGATCATGTCCTTGTCCATGTGCTCCGGGTTGGCGACGTAGATCAATTCGTCATAGGTCGGCACGCCCTCTTCCTCGGGGTAGAAACAGCGCCCGGCGATCCCTTCGATCTGCATCTGGTTCAGCTCGAAATTGCGGAAGGCCCCGATGACCGCATCGACCTGCCCCGACATCAGCGCCGGCGACAGCGACCAGTTCACGTTGACCAGCTCAACATCGTCCAGCGTCAGCCCCCCCTTCCCCAGCATCGCCGAAAGCAGCGCCTCTTCGACGCCGGCCACCGAAAAGCCGATCTTGCGGTCCCTGAGGTCGGACAGGGCGTCGACCGGGCCATCCTCGAGCACCAGCAGGCAGTTCAGCGGCGTGGCCACCAACGTGCCGACGCGGATCAGCGGCATGCCCTCGGCAACTTGCAGGTGCAGCTGCGGCTGGTAGGAAATCGCAAGATCGGCCTGCCCGGCGGCCACCATCTTGGGCGGGTCGGACGGATCGGCGGGGGCGATCACCTCGACCTCCAGCCCCTGTTCGGCGAAATAGCCGTTTTCCTGCGCGATGATGATCGGGCCATGGTCGGGGTTCACGAACCAGTCGAGCATGACGGTCATGTGGTCCTGCGCGGCGGCGGGCGTGGCAAGCAGCGCCAGCGCCGCAAGCGCCGGTTTCAGTTGGTTGATCATGCGGGGTCTCCATCGGATGTGCCAAGGGCAACAAGGGTGATGTCTCCGTCCCAGATGCGGGACAGGCGGTCGGCGGCCTGCCAAGCGCGCAGGCCAGAGCGGCAGCACAGCACGGCGCGCTGGCCGGGGGCCGGCACCGGGCCATTCGGGCCCAATGCCTCTACCGTCAGGCGCCGGGCAAAAGGGCGCAGCAGCGGCGCCTCGTCTTTGGCGCGCAGGTCGATCAGGAAATCCGCCGGGGTGATCTGCGCGGGCGCGATGAAGCGCGGGCCATGCGCTGGCTCGGGCGCACCGGCAAAGCCAAAGCCGCCAAAGCGCAGGCCAAGCGCTTCGAACGTCACCAGTTGCCCCAGCGGCGAGGGCACCAGCCCGGCGATCACCGCCAGCGCCATCTGCGCCTGTAGCGTGCCGATGACGCCGACAGCCGGGCCAAGCACCCCGTCTTCGGCGCAAGATCCGCCGCGCTGTGGCAAATCGGGAAACACCGCCCGCAAGCTGGGCGCGCCGCCGCAAAAGCCGCCGACATGTCCGGCGGTGCCCACCACCGAGGCGCTGATCAGCGGCAGGCCAAGATCGCGGCAGGTGTCCGACAGGATGTAGCTGACCGCAAAGCTGTCGGCGCAATCCAGCACCACCGTCATGCCCGCGCAAAGCGCCACCGCGTTCTGCGGCCCCAGCGCGCCGACAATCGGCTCGGCGGCGCAATCGGGGTTGAGCGCACTCACCGCCTCTGCGGCGACCTCGGCCTTGGGCTGGCCTATGTCCGCCTCGCGGAACAGGGTCTGGCGGTGCAGGTTGCTTTGCTCGACGCGATCGGGATCGATCAGCCGCAGTTGCCCGGCCCCTGCCCCGGCAAGATATTGCAATACCGGCGCGGCAAGCCCGCCTGCGCCGACCACCAGCACCCGTGCGGCGCACAGCCGCGCCTGCCCCTGTGGCCCCAGTTCGGGCACCGCGATCTGGCGCGCATAGCGGCTCATCGCGTCACCTCGAGCCATTGTCCGATGCGTGCCTCGGGATCGTCGCACAGCGTGATGTCGGTTACCGCCGAGACGATATCGGCCCCCGCGGCAAACGCCCCCGGCGCGCGCGCCACGCTCATGCCGCCGATGGCGACAAGCGGCACCGCGCCGACAAGGCGCTTCCATTCGGTCAGACGGTCCAGCCCCTGCTGCTGCCATTTCATCTGCTTGAGGATCGTCGGATAGACCGGGCCGAGCGCCACGTAATCCGGGGCCAAGGCAAGCGCCCGGTCAAGTTCGCTGTGGTCATGGGTGCTGATCCCCAGCCGCAGCCCCGCCCGGCGGATCGCCGAAAGATCGGCGGTGTCGAGATCTTCCTGCCCAAGATGTAGCCAGTCGCAACCCGCCTCGATCGCCGCGCGCCAGTGATCGTTGACCACCAGCACCGCGCCATGCTGTCGGCACAGCGCCTGCGCCTTGCTCACCAGCGGCAAAAGCGCGGCCTCGCTTTGATCCTTGACGCGCAGCTGCACCAGCTTGACCCCAAGCGGCAGTGCCCGTTCCAGCCACTCGAGGCTGTCGAAGATCGGATAGAACCTGTCCAGCGTCATGACAGGAACGCCTTGCCGATCAGCGGAGTCGACGGTGCGGCCATGTCGCGCGGCTCCATCGGGTCGGCCTCATGGGCCAGCCGTCCGGCCTGCACCGCGCGGGCAAAGGCATCGGCCATGCCCGCCGGGTCGCCCGCACGCGCCACGGCGGTGTTGAGCAAGACAGCGTCAAAGCCCATCTCCATCGCCATCGCCGCCTGACTGGGCAGGCCCAGCCCCGCATCGACCACCATCGGCACATCGGGAAACTGTGCGCGCAGGCAGCGCAACCCGTAGATATTGGTCAGCCCAAGCCCAGAGCCGATGGGCGCGCCCCATGGCATCAGCACCTCGCATCCCGCGTTCAGCAGCCGGTCGGCAAGCACCAGATCCTCGGTGGTGTAGGGGAACACCTTGAAGCCGTCGTCGCACAGGATGCGCGCCGCTTCGAGCAGCGCAAAGGGATCGGGCTGCAAGGTGTCGGCATGGCCGATGACCTCCAGCTTGATCCACGGCGTGTCGAACAGCTCGCGCGCCATATGCGCCGTGGTCACCGCCTCGCGCGCCGAATGGCAGCCCGCCGTATTGGGCAGCAAGGCCACGCCCAGATCGCCCACCAGATCCCAGAACGCCGCGCCAGCCCGCTCGCCCCCCGCCTCGCGGCGCACCGAGACCGTGGCGATGCCCGCGCCAGAGCGCCGGAACGCCTCGGCCAGCACGCTGGGCGAGGGGTATTGCGCCGTGCCCAGCATCAGGCGCGAGGCGATGTCGGTTCCGTAAAGCTGCATGCTCAGCCTCCCTGCCGGGGGGTGACGATCTCGATCCGGTCGCCCTCGGACAGCGTGGTGCTGGCGCGGGACGCCGCCGGAACGAAGGTCTCGTTCAGCGCGGTGGCGAGCTTTGCCTCGCCATAGCCAAGCTCGTCGAGCGCAGCGGCAAGCGTGGTCGATGCCAGCGTGGTGGCGGTGCCGTTAATCATGACTTTCATCCATGAACTCCGTTTTCTGACCGTCCAGCGCGGCCGCCACCGCCATCCGCGCCAAGGCGGGGGCAAGCAGAAAGCCGTGACGAAACAGCCCGTTGAGATAAAAGCTTTGCCCCCGCCGGCGCAGGCGGGGAAGGTTTCCGGGAAAGGCGGGGCGCGCATCGGCGCCGATTTCGACCAGCTCGGCCTCGCCAAAGGCCGGGTGCAGCGCATAGGCCGCCGACAACAGTTCGAGCACCGAGCGCACGCTGCGCCGGTGACGCTCGTCGCTTTCGATCTGCGTGGCGCCCAGCATAAAGATCCCGTCGGCGCGCGGCACCACATACAGCGGATAGCGCGGGTGCAGCAGGCGCACCGGGCGGGAAAGCGCGATGTCGGCGCTGCGCAGGATCACCATCTCGCCTTTGACGCCGCGCAGGTCCGGCAGCGCATCGCGCGCGCTCAGCCCGCGGCAATCAAAGGTCAACCCCTCGGGCGTGGCCTCTCGCGGCTCAAAGCGCACGCCAGCGCGCTCCAGCCGGGCGCGCAGGGTCTGCAGCGCCGCGCGCGGGTCCAAATGCGCCTCGCTGGACATGTGCAGGGCGCGGCCAAAGCGCCCTGCAAGATCAGGCTCGAGCGCCGCAATCCCGGCGTCATCCAGCGCCACATGCCCGCTGGTGCGGCGGGCAAAACGGTCAAGCTCGCGCCGGTCGCGCCCGAGGGTCAGCACCAGCGTGCCCTTGCGGGTGACCGCGGCGCCCTGCCCTTCCCACCAGTCGGCGGATAGCTGACCGAGCCGCACCACCGGTTCTTCGGCGGTTTCGCCTTCGCAGAACGGCGCCAGCATGCCGCCCGCCCACCACGAACAGCCATGCGGGCCGGGATCGGGCTGCGGATCGCAGAGCGTCACCTCGCAGCCCCGCGCCAGCAGTTCGCTCGCTGTGCAAAGCCCGGCCACGCCGCCGCCGATCACCATGGCGCGGGTCATCGCCGCGCTCCGGCGCAGGGCGCGCTGCCCGATCCGGCAGCGGCAATGCAAGCTGGTTGTGGCCTCATCTGTGGTCCTCCATCGGCGCGGGCGGTCGGCGCGGAAAGGAGGAGGGGGGCGCAGGGGCAATATCGCCGGGGTCTGCGCTCTCTCCGTTCCCTACGCCGGTATTGCCCGGATCAGGTTCGATGGGTTGGCACATGCCTCTCAGCCCCTGACGGGGCACCCCAACGGATTTCGCAAAGGCTAGCCGCTTCGCGCGCGGCCTACAAGGGCCGTCGCGGGGGATCGCATCTGGATTGATGAACAAGCCTCTGGCGAACAGCGCCAAGACGGGTCAGCGGATGACAGCCGCCCGCCCCGCCGGAGACAGCGCCTCGATCAGATCAGAGCGCATCCCCGCCATCGCATCGGCCAGCAGGCTCCCCGTCGTCGGCCCCAGCGTGAAGCCCTGATGCCCATGGCCGAAGTTGAGCCACAGCCCAGCATGGCGCGGCGCCTTTCCGACAAGCGGCAGCATGTCCGGCAGGCAGGGGCGATGCCCGTACCACGGCTGATCCTCGACCACGCGGCCAAGGTCGATCTCACGGCGCATCACCCGCTCGCCAAAGATCAGCTGCGCGCGATCGACCGGATCGGTCTGCCCCACCAGCGCCGCGCCGGTGGCCATGCGCAGACCTTGGGTCATCGGCGACAGCACGAGCCCGTGTTCGGAATCGACACAGGGGCGCTGAAGCGGCGCCGAGCCGGTGAAATGCTGGTGATAGCCGCGCTTCCACACCATGTTGACGCGATAGCCGAACGGTTTCAGAACTTCGGGCGACCACGGGCCAAGGCAGATCACAGCATGTTCGCCGCTCAGCGGCCCAGCCTCGCTCTGCACTGTCCAGCCGCTGCCCTGCTGCGTCAGGCTTGCTGCGTCACCGCGCGCCAGCCTGCCGCCCCGAGCCACGAAGAGATCGGCATAGGCCCCGGTCAGCCGGCCGGGGCTGGCGCAGGTCCAGCTGCCGGTCCAGTGCAGCGCCCCGGCATAGCGGGTTTGAAACGATGGCTCTTCGCGAGCAAAAGCCGCGCCGTCGAGCGCGCGGAACGGCACGCCGAATTCCGCCTCCATGCGGTGGGCGTATTGCGCCTGCGCGTCAAAGGCGGCGGCGCTGCGGTAGAATTCGAAAAAACCGGCCTGCCGGATCAGGTTGCCCTGCCCGGCCGCGTCGATCAGCGGGCCATGATCATCGACAGAGCGGCGCGTCAGCTGCGCATAGATCCGCGACGCGCTGGCATGGCGCTGCGGCGTCGAATTGGCCCAGTAAGACAGCAAGCCCGCCGCCATCCGCAGCACCGGCAGTGGCGACAGGCGCAGCTGATTGCTGCGCCCCGACAGGAATTTCAGCAATGTCGCGGCATCGCGGGGAAAAGCATAGGGCTCCGCCGCTTCGGACTGGATGATCCCGGCGTTGCCATAGCTGGTTTCCTCGCCCGGCGCGCGCCGGTCGATCAGGGTGACCGCATGACCGCGCGCCTGCAACGCAAGCGCGCTGCCAACGCCGACCATGCCCGCCCCCAGCACCATGACCTCTGACATTTGCGTCCCTTTGCCGTCGCGCCGTGTTTGGCTCAGATGACCGCGATGACCGTGATCTCGAGCTTTGCCTCGATCACCAGCTCTGCGATGACCGTGGTGCGCACCGGGCGCGGCTCGGGGAAATAGCTGGCGTAAACCGTGTTGAAGGCGGCGAAATCCGCCTTGTCGGTCAGATGGCAGGTGGCCGAGACCACATCCGTCAGCGCCAGTCCTTCGCCCTTGAGCGTCTCGCGGATGCGCGACAGGCAGTTGTGGGTCTGCGCCTCGATGCCCTCGGGCATGCCGCCGGTCTCGTCAAAGCCAAGCTCGCCGGACAGATAAACGGTATTGCCGACGCGGCGGACCTTGGAAAGCGGGATATCGGACATGTGTCACCTCTGGTGTGTTCTATTCTTCATGGCGTCGCTGCCATGGCTGCAAGCCATTGAGCAGTGAACAACAAACGTCAACCGCCGGGGACGCTCGCCCGCCATTGCGCCATGACGATGGGTCGCCGTGCCTCGAGCGCAGGCAGCAGCCCGTCGATCAGCGCGTCAAAGCCGCTGTGAAAGGGAACCTCGGTGCCATTGGACCAGCGCGCGCCAAAAGGTACGGTTCTTCATCTGCGGCATCGCCCGCACGCATTCGGGAAACTGCTCGGGCGGCAGTGCATCCAGCGCGCTGTCGAACGCCGGCCCCCAATTGGTCGAGCCGGGGCGGCCATGCGGCGCAAGTTCCATGGTGATAAAGCCGAAGACGCCGCCGATCAGCATATTCATCGCCTCGATCAGCAGCGGGCCGTCATAGCCCGCGCGGCGCAGCGCCCCAAGGATGATCTAGACCATCCCCATATGCGAGGGGCCATTGGCCAGCAGGTTCGCGCCGATCTGCGCGAGGTCAGAAGCCGCTGCAGGCTTTCTCCGGCGCGGGGGATCGAACCCTGCGTGCCGCACGCCGCGGAAGCAGGCAGGCTGTGACGGCGATATCTTGCGGTTAAACCCGCAAAACATCACCGACAGGTCGAGCTTTGCGCAGATGAACGCCGCCTCCGAGAGGGGACGTACCCTGCTGGTGGGGGCGCGCGCGGTGAATTTGTATGGGGTGCTCGATGCGACGGTGCGGCGAAACGTGCCAGAGGCCGGGGTGCTGCGTTCGAAGGGCGCGCGCGGAGCGGGCAGGATTGCGGGAGCGGACAGAATGATATACAATTGCTAAAGTATATCCAAACGAGGCCGCCATGCAGATCGCAAAATGGGGAAATTCTCTGGCGGTGCGCCTGCCCGCCGAGCTTGTGCGCAAGCTGAACCTGCGCGAGGGCGACCAGATCGATCTGGTGCCCGGCGAGGCGGGGCTTGCGGTGAGCCGCCAACCCCGCCCTCAGGAGGTGCTGGACGATCTGCGCGGCTTTCGTGGCCGGCTGGCCCCCGAAGACAGGCTGAACCGCGACGCCGCGCATGAGCGCTGAGTTTCTCGACACCAACGTGGTGCTTTACCTTCTGGCAGGCGGCGCCAAGGCCGACCGCGCCGAGGCATTGCTGCTGGCGCGCCCGGTGATCAGCGTGCAGGTGCTTAACGAGGCGCTGGTGAATTGCCGCCGCAAGGCCGGGATGAGCTGGGCCGAAGCCGGGGCGTTTCTTGGCGGCATCGAGCGGCTGTGCCGCGTCGAGCCGCTGAGCGCGCAGACCCACGCCGTGGGCCGCGCGCTGGCCGAACGCTATCAGTTGAGCGTATATGATGCGATGATCGCCGCCGCCGCCCTGATCGCGGGCTGCGAGACGTTATATACCGAAGACATGCACGCCGGTCTTCTCATCGAAGACCGGCTGCATCTGGTCAACCCGTTCGCCTGACTATTGCGCCACGCAATCGGCGTAATAGCGCATCACGCCGGTGTCGTCCTTTTCCACCACGAGGCCGTGGATATCGGTCTCGAATCCGGGGCATTCGCGGGCGAATTCACGGTTGAAGCGCAGGTAATCGACGATCTTGGCGTTGAACACCTCGCCGGGGATCAGCAGCGGGATGCCCGGCGGATAGGGCGTGACCAGCGACGTTGTCACCCGGCCTTCGAGATGGTCGATCTCGACCCGCTCGGTCTTGCGGCGGGCGATATTGGCAAAGGCCGCCGAGGGGGTCATCGCCGGGTGGTGATCGCTGAGGTAGATCTCGGTCGACAGCCGCGCCACGTCGTATTTGGCATAAAGCGCATGCACATGCTGGCACAGCTCATTCAGCCCCATCTTTTCATAGCGCGGCTGCTTGGCGATGAATTCCGGCATCACCTTCCACAGCGGGTTGTTCCTGTCGTAATCATCCTTGAACTGCTGAAGCGAGGCCAGAAGCGTGTTCCAGCGGCCCTTGGTGATGCCGATGGTGAACATGATGAAAAAGCTGTAGAGCCCGGTCTTTTCCACCACCACACCATGCTCGGCGAGGTATTTCGACACGATCGACGCCGGAATGCCGGTTTCAGCAAAGAAGCCGTCGATGTTCAGGCCCGGCGTGATGATCGTCGCCTTGATCGGGTCAAGCATGTTGAAGCCGGGCGCCATGTCGCCAAAGCCGTGCCAGCTGTCTTCGCCGCCGGTCTCGACGCCTTCGCTGTCGGTCTTCTTGAGTTCCCAGTCGCGGGTGCGCCCGATGCCTTCTTCGGCAAGCTCTTCCGGGCCCCAGACCTGAAACCACCAGTCATTGCCGTATTGCTCGTCGACCTGCCGCATGGCGCGGCGGAAATCCAGCGCCTCGTCGAGCGATTCCTCGACCAGCGCGGTGCCGCCCGGCGGCTCCATCATCGCCGCCGCCACATCGCAGGACGCAATGATGCTGTACTGCGGAGAGGTCGAGGTGTGCATCAGGTAGGATTCATTGAACAGGTGCCGGTCCAGCGGCACCTCTTCGGCGTCCTGCACCAGAACATGGCTGGCCTGGCTGATCCCCGCCAGCAGCTTGTGCACCGATTGCGTGGCGTAGGTGACGGATTTCTTGGTGCGGCCCCGCTTGCGGCCCATCGAATGGTACTGGCCATAGAACGAATGAAAGGCGGCGTGCGGCAGCCATGCCTCGTCGAAATGCAGGTTCTCGACATAGCCATCGAGCAGGCCCTTGATCACCTCGGTGTTGTAGAGCACGCCGTCATAGGTCGATTGCGTCAGGGTCATGATGCGCGGCTTGATCGCATCAAGATCATAGCCTTCGAGCAGCGGGTTGGCGGCGATCTTGGCCTTGATCGTCTCGGGTTCGAATTCGCTGCGCTGGATCGGGCCGATGATACCGAAATGATTGCGCGTCGGTTTCAGGAACACCGGAATCGCGCCGGTCATGATGATCGCGTGCAGGATCGACTTGTGACAGTTGCGGTCGACCACCACCACATCGCCGGGGGCGACGGTGTGATGCCAGACCATCTTGTTGGAGGTCGAGGTGCCGTTGGTGACAAAGAAACAGTGATCGGCGTTGAAGATCCGCGCGGCATTGCGTTCCGACGCCCCGATGGCGCCGTTGTGATCGAGCAGCTGGCCAAGTTCCTCGACCGCGTTGCAGACATCGGCGCGCAGCATGTTTTCGCCGTAGAACTGATGATACATCTGCCCAATGGGCGATTTCAGGAAGGCCACGCCGCCCGAATGGCCGGGGCAATGCCACGAATAGGACCCATCCTCGGCGTAATCCAGCAGCTCCTTGAAGAACGGCGGCTGGATGCCTTCGAGATAGCTTTTCGCCTCGCGGATGATGTGGCGGGCGACGAATTCGGGCGTATCCTCGAACATGTGGATGAAGCCGTGCAGCTCGCGCAGGATATCGTTGGGCAGATGGCGCGAGGTCTTGGTTTCGCCGTAAACGTAGATCGGCACGTCGGCGTTCTTCCAGCGCACTTCCTCGATGAACTGGCGCAGGTGCAGCACGGCGGGGTCGAGATCGGGGCCGGGGCTGAATTCTTCATCGTCGATCGACAAAACGAAGGCAGAGGCGCGGCTTTGCTGCTGGGCGAATTGCGACAGATCGCCGTAAGAGGTCACACCGAGCACTTCGAACCCTTCGGTTTCGATAGCGTCGGCAAGGGCGCGGATGCCAAGGCCCGAGGTATTCTCGGACCGGAAATCCTCGTCGATGATGACGATGGGAAAGCGGAATTTCATGGGCGTCTCCTGTTGGCGCGCCGGGAATTGGCCCCGTTGTTTCGACACGGCCGGGATACGTCAAGGGGGGCAGAAGCGCACGAACCTTCGGGGGTTCGGCGGCGGCAGTGGCCAGATCGCGCCCACGAGGCCCGGACGGTTTGAGAAAAAACTCGACCTTGGTCGCATCAAGGGCCAAGGGCATTTCGGCACCAACCTGCCCTGCGACCTGCAGCATATTGAAAACATGACAAATTAAGACATTTTTAACGCTGCCATGCAAACGATGCATTGCGGAATTGCACCTGCGGCAATTGTGCTGCGGCGCAGCAGCCCCTAAGTAGGATCCCAAGACGCCAAGGCGTACACAAGTTTCCTGGGGCCTTCTCCTCCTCCCTTGGCCCCGGAAATTGGCGGCAACTCTCTCTCCTCCTCCCTGAGAGTTGCCGCCGTCCCTTACTTTTTCAGCCGTTGCAGATCATTCCGCCGTTGACGTGAATCGTCTGTCCGGTGACGAAAGACCCGTCGCGGCTGGCCAGAAACACATAGGCAGGCGCAACCTCGCGCGGATGGCCCATGCGCCCCATCGGCGCCGCCATGTTGCGCAGCTTGTCCTCATCGAAATCGGCAAAGGCGTCCTGTATGTCGGTGATGATCGGCCCCGGCGCGACCTCGTTCACCCGGATCTTGCCAAGCTGCTGCTTCGCCAGACCGCGGGTAAAGCTGACGATGGCCCCCTTGGTGGCGGTGTAAGGCAGCAGCATGTCATTGCCGATAAAGGCGTTGATCGAGCTGGTGTTGATGATGCTGGCGCCCTCGGGCATATGCGGCAGCGCGGCGCGCGACAGGTAGAATATCCCGTCCATGTTCACCGCAAAATGGCTGTGCCAATCGTCGTCGCTGACCTCGGTCAGATCGTGATGGGCCTTTTGCATCCCGGCGTTGTTGACCAGCACGTCGATGCCGCCCCACGCCTGCACCACCGCGCTGACCGCTGCCTCGCAATCGCCGCGCTCGGCGGCATTGGCTTGCATCACCAGCACCTCGGCCCCCTCGGCCTCCAGCGCGCGGCCGGTTTCTTCGGCCTTGTCCTCGGCGCTGTGGTAGAGGATCGCCACCTTCGCCCCCTCGCGGGCGAAATGCAGCGCCACGGCGCGGCCAATGCCGCTGTCACCGCCCGAGATCAGCGTGCGCTTGCCGGTCAGCTTGCCAGCGCCCTTGTAGGCGTCGTCGATGTATTCGGGTTCGGGGAAAAACTGGCTCAGATCGCTCATGTCGGTCTCCGTTCAAGTGTTGATCGCGGCAACCGCGCCGCCGTCGACCCGCCAGGCCGACCCGTTGGTAAAGCTCGCCACGCCCGAGCACAGCATCGCCGCCGCCGCCGCGACCTCTTCGGGCTTGCCGCGCCGTTTCAGCGACAGGTAGGGGCGCTCTTCGTCGAGAAAGCTTGCGATGGCCTCGTCCATCGACACGCCAAGCGCGTCGGCGCGTTTTTCCATCATGCCGTCGGTCATCGGGCTTTCGATGAAGGCGGGCATGACGGCATTCACCAGCACCCCCTTGGGGCCGTAGGGCAGGCTCAGCGCCTTGACGAAGCTAAGCAGTGCCGCCTTCGAGGCATTGTAGACCGCCTCGTCGGGATAGGGCTGCACGGCGTTTTCCGACACGGTGAACACCACCCTGCCCCAACCCTGCTGCGCCATATGCGGCACGAATGCCTTGGCCATGCGCACGCCGGACATGAAGTTGGTGTTCCAGCATTCGAACCAGTCATCCGCGCTCATGTCGAGCGGGTCGCCCTTGGCGCCGGTGATCCCGGCCATGTGCACGAGGATATCCGCCCCGCCCTTGGCTTCGACATCCGCTTTCAGCGCGTCGATGTCGCTGTCGCTGGTCAGATCGGCAGCACGAGTGCCGATCACCGCATCGCCCAGATCGGCGGCGGCGGCGTCAAGCGCCCCGGCGCTGACATCGGTGAGAAACAGCTTTGCGCCATCTGCGGCAAGCGCCTGTGCGGTGGCCTTGGCAATGCCGCCGGCGGCGCCAGTGATCACGGCAATCCGCCCTGAAATCTGCAAATCCATGCGCTGGTGTCCTTTCCTGAGATCAAGGCCCCGCCAAGCGGGGGTCAAAGCCGCAACGGGCGCCAGCGCCCTGCGGTTCCGATGGCGCGGCGCGCTCGCGCAGCCGTGATCGGGCGAATTGCGCGCGACCGCGTTGGGAAGCATGACGCAAAGGACAGCCCCATGACCCACCGCCCCCGCAACGAAGCCGAACTGCGCGCCCATATCGCCAGCGTGCCGATGGATGGTGACATTGCCGCCCGCCGCGAAGGCTTTGTCCGGTTGGCCGGGCCTCAGCCTGTGGGCGAACTCCTTGAGCTTGGCGGTGTGCCCTGCCGCGCCATCGGCACCGGGCCTGACCTGCTGTGGTTGCACGGCGGCGGCTATGTGTTCGGCAGCGCGCAAACCCATCTGATGCTGGCCGCCGCGCTGGCCAAAGCCGGGCTGCGAGTGATCCTGCCCGACTACCGGCTGGCGCCAGAGCACCCGTGGCCCGCGATGCTGGAGGATGCGCTGGCGGTGCTGGGCGCGCTGGGGCCGGTATGTGTGGGTGGAGACAGCGCGGGCGGGCATCTGGCGCTTGCCCTCGCGCGGCGCAAGCCTTGCCTTGGGCTGGCGCTGATTTCGCCCAACACCGACCGCACCGGGCGCAGCACCACGCGGCAACGCGGCAGCGACGCGATGAACGATGACGCCACCGATGCATGGCTGGGGCGCATCGCCCTGCCCGGGCTGCCGCCGGACGATCCCGATATCTCGCCGCTGGGCAGCGATCTGTCGGGCCTGCCGCCGCTGCATCTGGAACTGGCCGGGGCCGAGATCCTGCTGGATGACGGCTTGCTACTGGCGCGCGCGGCGGCGCTTCAGGGCGTGGATGTCTCGCTGCATGTGACGCCGGGGCTGTTTCACCTGTTCCCACTATGGCCCGACGCGGTTGCGCAAGGCGCCGCCGCGCTGGGGCGTATCGCGGCCTTTGCCCGCGCCGCCAGTGAGCGCAATGTTGGTTCGGCGGGAACCCGCTCGCCCCTGCCGGGTTAACCCCGAGACAGGAGCCGACCATGACCTCAGATCCCGACACCACTTGGGCCGCCCGCCCCGCCGAGTTGCAGCGCCGCCACTGGATCAGCGCCGCCAAGGATGTCTGGACCGGCATCACCCGCGACCGGCTGAGCCTCATCGCCGCCGGGATTGCCTTTTTCGGCCTGCTGGCGCTGTTTCCCGCGATCACCGCCCTGATGGCCATCGCTGGGCTGTTCCTGACCCCCGGTGACGTGACCGCGCAAATCCAGCAGATCTCGGCGATGATGCCGCCAAGCGCCGCAGACATCGTCATCGAACAGGCGAAAAGCGTTGCCGGCAGCGATCAGGGCGGGCTGGGCCTTGCCGCCGCGCTGGGTGTGATCATTGCGCTTTATTCGGCGTCGGCGGGGGTGTCGAACCTGATCGCTGGGCTGAACGTCTGCTACGGCGTGCGCGAGTCGCGCAATTTCATCAAGCTCAAGGCCGTCACCATGGTGATGACACTGTTGCTGATCGTGGCCTTCCTGATGTCGCTGTCGGTGGTGCTGGTTCTGCCCGGGGTGCTGTCGTTGCTGCAACTTGGCGCCACGGTCGAGATCACCGTGTCGATCCTGCGCTGGATCCTGCTGCTTGGCTTTACCGTGACCGGGATCGCGCTGATCTATCATTTCGGCCCGGACCGCCGCCCGGCGCGCTGGCGCTGGGTGACACCCGGCGCGTTGATCGCTTGCCTGCTGTGGATCGTCGCCTCGTTCGGCTTTTCGCTCTATGCCGAGAATTTCGGCAGCTATCAGGAAACCTTTGGCTCGCTCGCTGGGGTGGTGCTGCTGCTGTTCTGGCTGTGGATCTCGGCGTTCATCGTGCTGCTGGGCGCACGAATCAATGCGGCACTCGAAGATCAGACCCGCGCGCCGACGCAGCAGGCGGACTGACGTTCAGGTTTCGAAACGCCGGCCGATCATCATCACTGTCGAACCGGTCCTGCTACAAGGCCCGGCACCGAAAGTCAGGGGCAGCGCTGTTGCCCCCCTGCCCCGGCAAAGCTTGGCGACACGGATGTAAAGGTCCGCAGGATACCGGACAGTATCTGATCAGGCTTGCACCGGACCGTGGGGTCGCGCTTTGCAACGAAAGCCACCCGCAGGTCTAACATATCAATTTATGAATGTATTAGGACGCCAAGCTGTCTTGAGCCGAAAGGTAGCGCCCCTGTTTCTACACCCCGCGCTCGAGGATCAGCAGATCGCGCACCGGCATGCCCACCGCGATGTTGCGCGGGGCCAGCCCCATCAGCCGGCGCGGAATGTCGGTGACCATGGGGATGGCCTCGGCGGGTGGCAACCCGACATGCTGCATCAGGTTCACGAGGCAGTCGCGCAGGCTGACATGAGCGCCCGCCAATGCGCCTTCGGCATTGATCAGCCGCCCGTCCTGCACCTGTATCTGCGCCCCGTACAGCATGAAATGATCCGGCCCGCCCACGGTTGCCATGGCATCGCTGACGGCAAAGCACAGGCCCGCGCGCGGCCGTGCCCGCAGCGCGATGCGCAGCATCGGCCACGAGACATGGATGCCGTCGCAAATCAGCCCGCAGGCGATCTCTGACTCGATCGCCGCCCCCAGCAGTCCCGGCGCGCGCGAGGTCATCGGATCCATCGCGTTGAACAGATGCGTGACGCAGGTAACGCCGCGGGCAAACGCCGCCTGTGCCTCGTCATGGCTGGCGGCGCTGTGACCCGCCGACACCACCGCGCCGCACTCGACCAGCGCCGCCAGCAGCGCCGGGTCGGCAAGTTCCGGCGCGAGGGTGATCATCACCGCGACCCCCTGCCCCCGCAACCGCTCGACCAGCGCCACACTGCGGCGATCAAGCGGGCGCAGAAACCGCGCCGCATGGGTGCCGCGCCGCGCCGGGGCAAGATGCGGCCCTTCGATGTGCAACCCCAGAATGCCAGTGTCGCCATGACAGGCCAGAACCGCATCGGCGGCGGCCTCGGCGACCTCGGGCGCGTCGGTGATCACGGTGGGAAGGATATCGCCGGTGCCCAGCTTGCGATGTGCCGCCGCGATGGCGCGCAGCCCCTCTGGCGTCGGTGTGTCATTCACCATCACACCGCCGCCGCCGTTCACCTGAAGATCGCTCAGCAGCGGGGTGATCAGCGCCACCTCGCGGGCGGGCGCATCGCTGCGGGGTCGGATGGCGACGAGCCGGTCGCCCTCGATCACCAGCTCTTGCCCGCCGTGCAACCGACCGTCGCGCCACAGCCCTGTCGGGGCGATCACCTGCCGCATATCCTGTCTCCTTCGTACTGAGCCGAGCGATGACCGCCGATGTCGCGCAGGTCAAGGGCATGATATCCGCGAGCATGGGGTTTTACCGGCGCGCCCGCATCCCCAGATCAAGGGGACGACTCGCCATTTGACCCCGAACACCGGAGCGTTGCCATGACGACCAGATTGCTTGCCGCCCTTTTTGCCCTTGCCTTGCCGCTGCCCGCGCTGGCGCAGAATTTCAACGCCGCGCCGCCCAACGCGCCGGATCAGCGCCCGGCCTTTGCCGGACAGACCCGCGCGCCGGTGATCGACGATGACACAGCGCTGCGCAGCACCGTCATCGCCAGCGGGCTGCGCAATCCCTGGGGGATGGACCAGCTGCCCGACGGGCGTTGGCTGGTCACCGAGCGCATTGGCCGTTTGCGACTGATCACGCCGGAGGGCAAGGTCAGCACGGTACGCGGCTTGCCCGAGGTCGACGATCGCCGTCAGGGCGGTTTGCTCGACGTCGCCGTTGCGCCGGATTTTGCCCAGACCCGCCGCGTCTGGTGGAGCTATGCCGAACCGCGCGGCAGTGGGCTCAACGGCACATCTGTCGCCACCGGGGTGCTGTCTGACGACGAGGCGCAGATGCAGGATGTGCAGGTGATCTTTCGCCAGCAACCGGCGTGGAACTCGACGGCGCATTTCGGCTCGCGGCTTGTCTTCGACCGGCAAGGCGCGCTGTTCGTCACCACCGGGGACCGCAGCCTGCCAGAGCCGCGCGCCTTGGCACAGGACGTGACCACGCATCTTGGCAAAGTGCTGCGGATCTCGCCCGCGGGCGGCGCGGCCTCTGGCAACCCCTCGATACCGGGGGCACAGCCCGAGATCTGGTCGCTGGGCCATCGCAACCTTCAGGCCGCAACGCTGGACCCCGATGGTGCGCTTTGGACGGTTGAACACGGGCCGCGCGGCGGCGATGAGTTGAACCGCCCGGAGGCTGGCAAGAATTATGGCTGGCCGGTGATTACCTATGGCGAGGATTACAGCGGCGGCCCGATTGGCGCGGGCCTGACCTCGAAGCCGGGGCTGGAGCAACCGCTGTATTACTGGGACCCGGTGATCGCGCCCTCGGGGATGGTGTTCTATGACGGTGCGCTGTTCCCAGACTGGCAGGGCAGCCTGTTGATCGGCGCGCTGGCCGGGCAGGCGTTGGTGCGTCTTGAGCTAGATGGCCGCACCGTGACCGGAGAGGCGCGCTATCTTCAGGGGCAGGGCCGGGTGCGCGATGTTGACGTTGCCAGCGATGGCGCGGTGATGCTGCTGACCGATGCGCGCAACGGATCTCTGATCCGTCTCGTACCGCAATAGGTGCGAATATTAACAGCTGTTAAGCTGCGTACGGTCGGCTCATCGGGCCTTAACAGCTGTTAAGACAGCAGGCAGGCCCGGCGTTTCGCAAGGGCAGCGATCATGCCCGCGCCATCGAACCTGCCTTCCATTGCACGTTTCGCAAGCGCTCTCAGATATGCGCCCGGCGAGCGAATTTCAGAGAAGCGCTCCAGCATCGACACCACCGCAACAGAGGCATGGGTGGCGCCCATGCGTTGGCGCGCCTCTTCCCAGGCTGGCCTGTCAATGCCCATGGACGCGCATAGCCGATCCGCTGCGGCGTGCAGATCAGGCCAGCTTTGGATCGGTTCAGGGTTGAAGGTTGCAAGGCTTGGGCAGTTCTCTGTCAGGCAAAGCAAGGTGCGATCCTGCGCAGGATTTTCTACGATCTGCTGAACAGGAACAGAATGATCTATATCTGTCCTCTGTTGGTGCTGCTCATTCTGGGCGTCTGAGCTGCCGGAATCCGCTGCAATCACAGGGGCGAGCCTGCGCTGAATCCCGTCGATCGCGGCGGTCAACTCCGCCTGAATCTCATCCAGCATCTCGACTGTCAGCTTGCGTCGAAGCGCCTTTGCAGTCAGCAGGCACAGATCTGCCAGCGGCGCGTCGGGCACGCCATGCGCGTCTGCCAGCGCCAGCAGCGCGGCCAGATCGCGGCGCATCAGGCTGACGGTTTCGCGCTGCGCGCGCAGCGCACGCTCGGCCTCGCGGGCGGCATCGGCGGCGCTGAGAATCCGCGCCGACATCCGGGGCAGGGGAGAGAGATCGAAGCCAAAGGCGGTCGGCACAGCCGCGCCCCGGCGCACGTAGCGTTTGCCATTCGGGCTGTCGCGGCGGATCAGCAGCCCGGCATCGACCAGCCGGGAAAGGTGGCGGCGCATGGTCGAACAGGCCATGCCGTTCAGCCGCTCGCAGATCGCACGGTTCGACGGGAACACCACCATCGGGCCGCGTCCCAGCGTCGCCGAGGGATGAAAGCTGAGCAGCGCCTGCAACACCGTCAACTCGCGGCTGCTCACGCCAAAGGCGTCGCGGGCCACGGTCAATTCGCGAAACAACGCCCATTTGTCGAGTTCGGGCATCGGTTCGGGCAACGGTTCAGGCCCGGCGGCATCGGTCAGATGCGCGCAGGTGAGCGGCCGTTGAAACGGCGAAATCGGGGTGTAGTCCATGTTGATGTCACGAAGGCAAAGATAGTGCGGCCCGCGAATCGCTTTGCGCTTGCGGGATGAAGGCGGGGCCGCTATCTTCAGAGGTGCGAAAACTGAGTTTCAGCGGGCCATGTCTCGTACGAAACCCATCAAGGTCTCGTGAAGCTTGCTTCTCGGGGCCTTTTTTATTGTCTTGCCTCTGCTCGTGCCTCCTTTTTCAGTGTTGCTCGATGGTCAGTCTTCCGGCGCCTGTTTCCAGCGCGCGTGAAGCTCTTGCAGCAGCGTGGGGGCCTGTGCCTCCAGCCAGCGTGCGAAATCCTTGTCCTCGGCCCGCAGCTCCAGCCGCAGCGAGCGGCCGAGCGCGATGCGCAGCGTGCCGATGCCGTCCAACGCAAGGCCTGCGTCCGCGGTCGGCGCGGCCTTCACCGCGGTCAGCACCGCCAGAAACGCTGCGTCCGAGCCATGATCGCGCGCTTGCAGCGCCACCGTTACCAGCGCGGGCGGCGAGGGGGCGTCGAGCCGTTTCTTCAGCTCCTCCCAGCGCGGGCGGCCGATGCCGGGGGCCGCGCCGATGGCGGCAATCAATTCGGGGCCAACCGCGCGCACCACGCCGAGCAGCTGAGACACTGCCGCCTCGGTCAGGCCTAGCACCTCGGCGACGCCGCGACCGCTGCGCAGATCGGGGCCAAGTTGATCGCTGTCGAGCAGCTGCGCCGCCACCAACGCGCGTTCGATGAAGCTGAGATCGCGGCGAGCCTGATTCTCCAGCAGCTGGTCCTTGAGCGCCTGATCGTCATCGAGATCGGCGATAATGGCCCGCACCGGCAGCCCCAGCGCCTCGCAGGCGGCAAGGCGGCGGCGGCCATAGATCAGCTGGTAGCGCCCGCCATCGCCGGGCCGCACCAGGATCGGCACACGCTGACCGCTCGCCGCGATCGAGGCTTGCAGCTCGGCGAGGTCCAGCGACAGCCGATCCTCGAGCCGCCCGTCGGTGTCGATCTGGCTGACCGGAATCTCGGTGATGCCCTCGCTCAGGCGGGCGCTTTGCTCGGCCTCGCGCGCAAGACGGCCTTCCTGCGCGTCGGGCGCATTGCGCAAGGTCTGAAGCGGCAGGCCGAGTTTGGGTTTGCGAGCCATCAGCGCCCCCATGTCTTTTGCAACAGCGCCGCGATCTCGTCGTTCACGGCATTCATCGAATCGATCGCGCGGTCAAAGGTGGCGCGGGTGAAATCCTTGCGTTCGGCCTCGTAAAGCGTCTGCTTGGTGAGGCCCGCATCGGAAATGGCAGTGGATTCGACCATCTGGTTGACCAGCACCGCGCGCCCGAACAGCCCGCGGATAAAGGCGATCACCTCGGTCTGCGGCGCATCGCCCACCTTGTAGCGGGTCGGCAGGAAGCGCAGCCAGTCAAACCGCAGATCGGCCCCGGCGTCGCGGATCACCGACAAAAGGTCCGAGGTCATGCGCAGGAATTGTGACATCGACATCAGGTCGAGCATCTGCGGATGCACCGTTACCAGCACCCCGGTCGAGGCGCTGAGCGCGCTCATGGTCAGAAAGCCCAGCTGCGGCGGGCAGTCGATGACCACCACGTCGTAATCGGCCTCGACCTCGTCGAGCGCATCGCGCACCCGGGCAAAGAACGCCCGTGCCCCGCCGCGCGCAATTGCCGCCGGGGTCTCGTGTTCGAATTCCATCAGCTCAAGATTGCCCGGAATCAGGTCAAGCCCGCGCATATAGGTCTTGCGGATGACATCGCGGATCGGCATCGGCGCATCGTAGCGCACCGCGTCATACAGCGTGCCACCATCGGCGAGGTCGACTTCCGGCTGGATGCCATGCAGCGCCGACAGCGAGGCCTGCGGGTCAAGATCCACCGCCAACACCCGGTAGCCGGTCAGCGCGAGGCGCTGCGCCAGATGCGCGGAGGTGGTGGTCTTGCCGGACCCGCCCTTGAAATTGACCACCGAGATCACCTGAAGCGGATCATCACCGCGCCGACCGGGCAGATAGGTTCCGGGCTTTTTGGCCTTTGATTCAAGCGCTTCGCGGATCTGCCACAGATCGTCGAGCGTGTAGCGGCGGTGGTTCCCGGCGGTCATCTCGACCTCGGGGATCTTGCCTTCGCGGTGCAGCTTGCGCAGGTAGGTGTGATCGACATGCAGCAATTCGGCGGCTTCGCCGCTGGTCAGGCTGCGCATCTGTTTGCGCGCGTCAGGCGGGAAATGCGCCTCGCGCTGCGCTTGCAGATTGGCAGCGAGCAGCTCGGCATATTGGCCGATTGCCGTATCGAGATCCAGATCACTGTCGTTCATCGCCTGCCCGCCTCGCCCGGCCATATGCCCCTGTTCAAGGTCACTGGCATTTTCGTGGGCGCGTTTTTTGTCGAATACATCGGTATTTTTCGAGACTATTGCGCGCTACACTGGATTCGTGCAAGCGGTTTTTGTGGCGCGCGGGGCGGGGCGAGCGGTTTGTCCCGATTTTATCCACAGAGTTGTACGGCGATCCGGGCGGGTGGGCCAGCCCGGATCGGCGCTTCAGGTCAGGTCTCTGCCAGCTCCAGCGCGTTTTGCCAGTCGCGGGCATGGGCGCGCAGCGCCTCGGCGTTGGCGGGCAGCGGATGGGTCTGGGTGCTGGCCCGCATGTCTGGCGCAAACAGCAGCGCCGCCCCGATCGAGGTGCCGGTGGCAGAGCTGGCGATCTCGACCCCGCCGGGGCGCAGCGCGGCCAGCATGTCGAGCAGCGCATCATTGCGCGCCGCCGGCCCTTCGACAATCACCGGTCCCTCTGCGCCGATCAGCGAAAGGCAGGCGTCGCTCATCAGGGCCATGTACCATGCCAGCGCGCAGAGCAGCGCGCCGTCGTTTGTGGGCGGAACGGTCCAGCGGTGCTGGCGGTCGGGGAATGGCCCGCATCCCGGCACCACGGCGGGCAACAGGTGTATGCGGTTGGCGAGCACCTCGGCGGGGCAGGGGGGGCCGCTGCGTCCCTCGCTGATCAGCGCGTGTTCGCGCCCGCCCATGAACCGCGCCGAGGGCACCGGCGCGCCAAAGGCGTTGACGTTGATCAGCGTGTCGCGCGCGGGGTCGAGCGTGGTCTGCGCGCCGCCCACCGCCATGGCGATGACCCATGTGCCGGTCGAGACCACCGAAAACGGCCCCGACCGCCCGATCAGATGCGGCAGCAGCGATGCGTTGCTGTCATGGATGCCGCAGGCCACGGGGGTGTGCTGCGGCAGCCCGGTCTGCGCGGCGATCTGCGGCGTGATGGTTCCCAGCACATCCGAGGCCTTGCGCGGCGGGGCCAGCCTGCCGCCAAGACCGAGCCTGCCGAGCAGCGCCGAGGCGCGCGCCTCGCGCGGCAGCCACAGATCGGTATGGCAGCCAAGCGAGGACATGTCGCTGGCAAGCGCCCCGGTCAGCCGGAACCCCCAATATTGCGGATAGGTCACGATCTGCGCGACGCGCTGCGCCAGCGTGGGGTCTTGCGCCAGTTGCCAGTGTAGCTGCGCGCCTAGGTTCAGCCCCAGTGGCAGGCGCGGGCTGCCGGTTTCGGCAAAGGACGGGCGCAGCGCGTCATAACCGGCGGCACTCTGCTCTGGCCCGTCATGTTCGTAATCCAGCATCGGCGCGGCCAGAGCGCCCTGCGCATCCAGCAGCACCGCCGCCGCGCCATGGGTGGTGACGGAAATCGCATCCACGCCATGTTCGGCGTGAAAGGCGGCAAGGTGATGCAGGAAGAACGCCCAATGCCCGTCAAGATCAAAGCTGGGCCAGGGCGGGCCGGGGATCACCGTATTGGGGCGGGTCACCACGGCGATTTCCTCGAGCCGGTCCAGATCGACCAGCGCCAGCTTGGCGTTGGTCTTGCCGACATCGATCACAGCGATATGGCGCGGCGCAGTCATGGCAGGTGGAACACGGTTTGCAGCGGCACCTCGACGGGGCTGTCATCGGCATTGGTGGCCATGATGTCGGCCATCATCGCCCACCAGCGCCGCACCTCGGGATGTTGCGGCAGCGCGCCCATGCCATGATCTTCGCGCCGCCAGAGCACGGCGAAAAGCGCATTGGTGTCAGGGTCGTGGTGGATGGAATAATCCTCGATCCCCGCCGCGCGCAGCGCGTCGACCAGCTCGGGCCAGATGGTATCGTGGCGGCGCTTGTATTCCTCCAGCTGGCCGGGGTGCAGCGTCATGCGAAAGGCGATCTTTTCCATGGACTTACGCCCCCCATCGCAGCATCGACCAGAGCCGGGGCAGGGCAATCACCCCGATCAGCAGCGCGCCGATGACGATCGACATCACGATCCCCGGCACGTTCAAAAGCCCCAGCCCGAAGGTCACCAGCCCCATCACAAAGGCGGCGATCACCACGCCGGGGATCGACCCCGCTCCGCCAAGGATGCTGACCCCGCCGAGCACCACCATGGTGACGATCTCCAGCTCCCAGCCCATCGCGATGCTGGGCCGGGTGGACCCCAGACGCGAGGTCAGGCAGATCGCCGCGATGCCCGACATCAGCCCGGTGAGCAGGAACAGGATAAAGCGCACCCGCTGCACCCGGATGCCGGAAAACAGCGCACCGGTGGCGTTGTTGCCAATGGCAAACACCGAGCGGCCAAAATTGGTCTTGTGCAGCAGCACGCCAAAGACCACCGCCAGCAGCGCAAACATCACGAATTCGAAAGAGACCACCCAGAACACATAGCCTTGGCCGAAAAAGGCAAAGCTGTCGGGATAGCCCCGGTAGGCCTGATCGCCCAGCACGATATAGGCGATGCCGCGATACAGGCTCATGGTGCCGATGGTCACCACGATCGACGGCAAGGCCAGCCGCGTCACCAGCGCCCCGTTGAAGGCCCCCGCCGCCAGCCCGGTGCCCAGCCCGATGGCCACCAGCCCCGGCGTGCCGACCCCGGCCTGCACCGCCGCCCCCATCGCCGTGGAACACAGCGCAATGATCGAGGCCACCGACAGGTCGATATCCCCCGCGATCACAAGCAGCGCCATGGCAAAGGCGATCATCGCCTTTTCGGTGAAGTTGAACGTCGCATCGCTGAGGTTCCACGCGTCGAGGAAATACGGCGAGGCAAAGCAATTGGCGACAAAGATCGCCACGGCGACCAGCAGCAGCAGGCTTTCCCAGCTTTTCAGACGGCGCGCCAGCGGCGATTGCAGCCGGTCGGGAATGGGGTGAGAGAGGCTCATGCTGCTGTCTCCGCCTTGCGCAGGATGATCCTGCCTTTTGTCTTGCCTGCCTTGGCGTTGAACGCGACGGCAAGAATGATCGCCGCGCCCGAGATCGCCAGCTGCCAGAAGGGCGAGATGCCCACCACCGGCAGCGCGTTCTTGATGACGCCAAGAAACAGCGCGCCAAGCACCGCGCCCGCGACCGAGCCGATGCCGCCGGCGATGCTGACGCCTCCGATGACGGCGGCGGCCACGGTATCAAGCTCGAAGCCGCCCGCGATGTCGACATAGGCGACCGCATAGCGCGACACCCACAGATAGCCGGTCAGCCCGGCCAGCGCGCCCGAGATGGTATAGGCCGCAAAGCGCGTGCGCCCGACGTCGATGCCGGTGTAGACGGCGGCATTGGGATTGCCGCCCACCGCATAGACCGCCCGGCCAAGCGCGGTGCGCGTCATCAGCACGAAGAACGCCGCGACGGTGACGATGGCGATCCAGCTCAGCATCGGCAGGCCCAGCAGCTCGGCGCGGGGAAAGGCCTTGAACGCGTCTGACATCTCGTGGCTGTTCACCCATTTTCCTTCTGAAATCAGGAAGATGATGCCGCGAAAGATGGTCATGGTGCCCAGCGTCACCACGATCGACGGGATGTCCAGTTTCCACACCAGCAGCCCGTTGATCATGCCCATCACCGTGCCAAGCGCCACCGCGATCAGCAGCAGGGCCGCCACCGGCAGCCCCGGAAAGGCGATGTTCAGCATCGCCGTGCACATGCCGGTCAGCGCCAGATTTGCCGCAACCGACAAATCGATGCATTTGGTCAGGATCACCACCATCTGCCCCAGCGCCAGCAGGATCAGCGGCGAGGTGTCGTTGAACACCGCCGCAAGATTGCCGGGGCTGACAAAGGCCGGAAAGCGCGTGGCGATCAGCAGCAGCAGCGCCAGAATGGCACCCGCGAGAATGGTCTCGCGTGCCTTGAGAATGCTCATGTGCGGGTCTCCGTGAGGGCTTGGGTGATGCCGGCGGCGTGGCGGACAAGGGTTTCGGGGGTCATCTCGTCGCCGCTCAGCTCGGCGGCCATCCGCCCTTCGCGCATGACGATGATGCGGTCGGACATGCCCAGCACCTCGGGGATTTCCGAGCTGACCATGATCACCGCCAGCCCCTGCGCCGCCAGTTCCGCCATGAAGTCATGCACCGCCGCCTTGGAACCGATGTCGATGCCCTTTGTCGGCTCGTCGAGGATGATGACGCGGGGCTGCGTCGCCAGCCATTTCGCGATGACCACCTTTTGCTGGTTGCCCCCCGACAGCGTGCCCAGTTCGGTATCAAGCGAGGCCGCCCGCAGTTCCAGCCGTTCGCAATATTGCCGGGCCAGCGCGAATTCCTCGGCCAGCCGCAGGAAACCGCGCCGTGACGTGCGCCCCAGCGAGGGCAGCGTGACGTTCTGAAAGATCGGCAGCGCGGTGATTGCGCCCTGATGGCCGCGATCTTCGGGAACATAGACAATACCCGCGGCGATGGCCTCGGCAGGAGAGCGGATCTGCTGCGCGGCGCCGTCGATGCGGATCGCCCCGCCAGAGGGCCGGGTGATGCCGAACAGCGATTGCATCACCTCAGAGCGGCCAGCGCCGACAAGGCCGTAAAAGCCGAGGATCTCGCCTTGCTTCAGGCTGAACGAGATGTCCTCGAATTCGGTCGGGTGGCTGTAATCGGTCACCGACAGCACGTCGTCGCCGTGGCTCGGGCTGCGCTTTGGAAAGACATGCGCCACCTCGCGGCCCACCATCATCTGCACCAGCGCATCATTGTCGGTGTCTTCGATGCGCCCATCCCCGATGAACTGACCATCGCGAAAGACAGTGTAATTGTCGGCGATGCGGAAGATCTCGTCAAACTTGTGGCTGATGAACAGGATTGCCTTGCCCTGCGCCTTCAGCGTGTCGACCAGTTCGTACAACTCGTGGATTTCCTTGTGCGACAGCGCCGCGGTAGGTTCATCCATGATCACCACGCGGGCGTCGATCGACAGGGCGCGGGCAATCGCCACCATGTGTTTCGATGCAATGCCCAGATCGCGCAGCCGCGCCGTGGGGGCAAGGTCGGAGCCGATGCCCTGCAGGATTTCGCGGGCGCGGGCATGGGTCTGCGCCCAGTCGATCAGGCCGAACCGGCCACGGGGGGCGTGGCCCAGAAAGATGTTCTCGGCGACGGAGAGCTCATCGAACAGCACGGTTTCCTGATGGATCGCGGTGATCCCGGCATCGGCCGCCGCCTGCGCGCTGGCAAAGCGGATTTCCTTGCCGTCGAGCAGAATGCGCCCCGCGCTTGGCTGATAGATGCCGGTCAGCGTCTTGACCACGGTCGATTTGCCCGCGCCGTTTTCGCCCACCAGCGCCGTCACCTCGCCCGCATACAGCTTCAGCGTGACGTTCGACAGGGCGCGCACGCCGGGAAAGGTCTTGGTGATGCCGTCCAGCGCCAGCACCGGGGTCGGGCGGGCCATGACGGCAGGATCGGGGCGCGTATCGGCCCGCGTGTCGGTCTGCATCAGCATCTTGAAGTCACCTGTGAAGGGCCCCGGCGCAGCCGCCGGGGCGATGGACAAGGATCAGAAGATCGACTTGAACTCTTCGACGTTGCTGGCGTCGTAGACGAAGGGATCGGCCATCGCACCGACGGTGTCGTCATCCAGCGTCACGGCGCCCATGCGGCCCATGGGGATTTCGCCGCCCGGCTCGGCGGTGACCTCGCCGCTGGCCAGCGCATGGGCAATCATCGTGGCGGAATAGCCAAGATCGATCGGATTCCAGATCGCAAAGCTTTTCGACGCGCCGGACTCCACCGCGCCCGCCATTTCCGACGGCAACCCAAGGCCGGTGACATTCACCTGCCCGATCTTGCCCGCATCCGCCACCGCCTGCGCGGCTGCCACGA
>NZ_JAHKQA010000021.1 GCF_018860705.1 Citreicella sp. C3M06 | reverse complement strand
AAACCGGGGCGGTTCAGTATTGACCGGACCAGCAAGTTCGCGGTCACGCAACTGGTGGACAAGGCGGATCGGAAGACCGCATGGGAGTTCCTGGAGCATCTGCTCAAGACCGTCCCCTACCGCATCCATACGATCCTCACGGACAACGGTATTCAGTTCGCGGAGCAGCCGCGCAACCGGAACACGGCATCTTCCCGGCAGATGCGGTTCGACATGATCTGCGAGGCGCATGGGATCGAGCATCGACTGACCAAGCCAAACCACCCGTGGACCAATGGTCAGGTCGAGCGAATGAACCGAACGATCAAAGACGCGACCGTCAAACGATACCACTACGACAGTCATGATCAGCTGCGCACGCACCTCGCGGATTTCATGGCCGCCTACAACTTTGCCCGCAGGCTCAAGACCCTCAGCGGCCTCACGCCCTACGAATACATCTGCAAAATATGGACATCAGAGCCACACAGATTCATCATCAATCCGATCCACCAAATGCCGGGACTAAACACCTAGCTATCTCAAGATATGAATCCTCGATGCCTCCAGCGGCAAAATGATGAAGGGAATGCTCCGACGCAAGGTCTTAAGGGCAATGATTCACAAGATGACACGCGTCGCAGGAAGAAAAATCGCATGGCTCCTACGCAATCGCAGCATGTGAGACAAGCCGCTGTCCAAAGTGATAAACTACGCTGCAACACCCGGACTAGGAACAATGGCCGGTTTCAGCCGACTAACCTCTCTGCCAAAACCGCTTCAAACAAGATCCCGGCGAGTTGGTAAAGACATGCCGATCACATTGCGCAGATCGCAAGGGAGCCGAAGACGGAATGCCCCTTCGCTGTCACGTCGCCAGCGGATCAACCTTGTCCAAGCTTCGTTTCAGAGCCGCCATTTTCGGACCATTCCCATAACCTGCTTGAGAGTCCCCCGCCTTCGACCTGCCCGCAAGGTCCCGGCGATGGGTCTGCGGAATGTCCGCATCCTCTGCCGCATCCCCCCAGCTATGCCGGAACGAATGGAAGGTCAGTCGTCAGTCAGTGATATTGAGTTTCTCCCGGAGCAACCGAGCGAACCTCTTGCCGAAACTTTCGGTCAGGCGACCGCGCGCGTCAGCGTGCATAGGGCCGGGCTTACCGCCCCACCGCTCGGCCTCCTGAAACAAGAACGCCCCCTCGGGCCTGCCCGCCGCGAAGGTGTGGAAACCGGCGTCAATGAGCGCCGCGTGCAGCGGGATCGTGCGGAAGCTGGCTGCATTCTTCACCTTCTGCCCCTCCCCTTCGTCGGTAATCTTCAACACCCATACACCTTCAAGCTCGAAGACGTCTCCAGCTCTGAGCTCCCCGATCTCTTCGCGCCGTGCGCCCTGAAACGCGGCTAGAAGAGGTGCCCAATGGTCGATTGTCGCCGGATCCATCTTTGACCTATGGCCAAGACCTGTGCGATCTGCCCGCCGGAGAACGGCGGACGCGGCTTTTGCGCGGAGTGCTTACCCTTCGGCGCGATGAACTTGAACGCGCTCCAAGGGTCCGCCGGAAGGTACCCCTGCCCCGGCGCGAAGGCGGTCAGCGCCATCAGCATCGAGACATGCCTCGCCCGTGTCTTGTCGGTTATCGTCGCGAGGCCTTCTGCCTTCGCGATCCGTATCAGCGCCGGGAGCCGCTGCCCCCGCAACTTCTTGGAAGAGGTGACAGCGGGCAGACTCTCGATAGCTTCGACGTACTCACGACGGTGGGCAGTTGTCAGCTCTTCAAGCGGCAGATCGCCATCAGGCCTTCGACAGTTGGGACGTCTTCCCCAAGCGCGCGCAAGGCCTTCGCCTCCGTCCGGGCGATTTGATCAAGTGCGGCGATTTCGGCCCGATGGGCAGCGTCGGCTTGCAGGCGCTCGACAGCGCTGGCCTCTTCCCCGTCCAGCTCTCTTTCGGTGAGAGCACCGCCAGCCCTCAGGAAGGTGCGTGCGGTGTCCGTCGCGCCGTATCGCTGAATCAGCTCCGACAGCCCGCCTGCGTCTTCGTAGAGTTCACGTTGGTCCGGTGGAAGAGCTGCGACCGCCTCTGCCAGCGTATCGCGCTGACGCGCGCGACACACAGCCTCGATCAACTTTGCCTGAGCTACAGTGACCTGCCGTGTGGCCTCGCGTGGATCGGCGGTTTTCAGACTGCGCCGCAGGTGAGTCTTGCCGTCGTACAGATGCGAAGCCTCTGCGGGGACTCGCAGATTGAGCTGATAGATGCCGCCTCGGACCTTCGTTCCTTCGACCTTGGGAAGCGCCATGTTCTCTACCGTGTTTCACACTCGTGTGGCACACAATGTGGTACGTAAGGTGGCGCAACGCAAAAGCTAAGTGACGGAAAACGTCCAAGCTTTTTACTTCCCCATCGGGATAGTTGGTGCGGTCGAGAAGACTCGAACTTCCACGGGAGTTACCCCACAGCGACCTCAACGCTGCGCGTCTACCAATTCCGCCACGACCGCACTGTCTTGACTTGGTGAGGCGCTCTATAAGAAAGCCCGCAGGGGATGGAAAGAGGAAAAAAGCACCCCGACTGATTTTTCTTTCCTCTTCCTCATCAGTCAGGGCTTTAACAACCGCAGCCCCGGCAAGACGCCTTAGTTTTCGATGCTGAACACTGGCACCGACGCCTGCGTGACCGTCGGCGCGCTGGCCGCGGCATTGCCGCCCAGCATCAGCGAGGCCTTGCGCAGCAGGCCGGCCCGCTCGGGTTGCCCCGGGCCGAACACCGGCGTTGCGCCGGACTCCAGCGCATCAAGGGCGCGCGCGTACCAGCCGATGGCAAGATCGCTGCGACGGGTGGCACCAAAGCCCTGGCTCAGATGATGGCCGATGATTTCCGCATAGGGCGCCTGCCCCAGCGACACCAGCATCAGCGCGGCCGCCATGGCTGTTTCCAGATCATCGCTGCGATAGCCCGACGCGAGGCAGATCTGCGCCGTCCGTGACAGTTGTGCCGGGGCGATCCCGGTGGACAGCACGAATTGCCCGACTCCTTTCATCACATCGCCATCGGATTGCAGCGACACCGCCGACACGCTGTCGCGCAGCAGCGTGCCAAAGCTGGCGCACTGCTCGGCCACCTGTTGCGGGGTCGCGCCGCGAATCTGGCTCATCAGATCTTCGCCCGATGACAGCGCATAGCTGCGGGTCAGGCACAGCTGTTCGGCCATCGCCTCATTGGCATCGGCCAGCGTGGCTTCGGTGATGTAGCCGCCATTGGTCGAGGTCACGAGGCTGACCGTGTTGCAGTGGGACGAGAGCGAGGCCGCCACCGGTTCGCTTTGGAAGAAATTGGGGATGGCGGCTTCGGGGGCCGCGGCGAATTTCGGCATCGGGACCGGTTCGGGCACAGGCATGGGGGCGGGCGTGATCGCGGCGGCCATCTGCGGCGCGCCGTCGTCGATCTTGGCGCAAGACCCCCGCTGGCAGTTGAACATCGCCGGGGTCACGTTGAACGCCTGAAAATCGTTGCGCTCATAGCCGTCCGGGGTCGAGGCGAACACCCGCACCGCGCAGCTTTGCGCGTTGCACCAGAAGGCCGACCCCGTCACCGAGGTGTCGATGACGTAATCCGTGCGCCCATCGCCGTTGATATCCGACAGCTGGATGAACCCCGAGCGCTGCACCAGTTGCTCGGCAGTCGGGTCCGAGCTTTTGGCGATCTCGTTCACCGCGGCGGCCACGATGCTGGGCAGGCCGTAATGCCCGCCGATCGACGCGGTGGAACTGGTGCCGCCCCCGTTCATCTGCTCATCGCGATAGGCGACCAGCAAACCCTTTACGCCCAAGGGGCTGGAGGCGATCATCTGCGCCGTGGTCGGCCCGCCGGCCTGGGCGCGGTGATAGGAGCCGATCAGGAAATCGCGTTCATATTGCGTCAGCTGGCCGGTGGGGCTGTAGCCCATGGTGGACTGATAGCCCGAAATCGCGCTGCGCGAGCGACTGCCCATCACGCCATCCACCGACCCCGCGTCAAAGCCGAAATAATTCAGCGCGGTCTGCGTGTCGCGGTTCTGCTGGCGCTGCGCCGTGTTGACAGTGCTGGGCGCCTTGCGGGTGGTGGTTTTCCGGGCGGGGGCGCGATAGACGCGTTGCTTGGGTTGATTGGCGATGGCGCTGCCGATGATGCCGCCGACAAGGCCCCCGACGAAAGCGTTATCGGCGCTTGCCTGAATGGGCGTGACAACAACGCTGGCCGCAGCAAGGGCGGCAATAAAACAAGGTTTCACTGGTTACGTCTCCTACCTGTGTCGGCACAACCTGTCTGCCGACGTCAAATGACCTTTCTTTAATTTCGGACTGCTCACGCTATTATGGCCAAAGCGTCCCGCCAGCGCGCCCACATGTCAAGCGCGAAGTGACGCAGGGTCATCTATCGGCCAAAACGAACCGGCACGCCGGATCTTGACGCGGCGCGCGCACGGGCCTAGCCCGGCGGGCATGGTGGACTGGATCACAACCGAGGGGCTGACCCCCTATAACGACGCCGTGGCCTTCATGGAGGCCCGCGTCGAAGCCATTGCTGCGGGCACCGCCGACGAGGCCATCTGGCTGATCGAGCACCCGCCGCTTTATACCGCCGGCACCTCGGCCCGCGCCGAGGATCTGCGCAGCCCGGATCGCTTTCCGGTCTACACCAGCAAGCGCGGCGGGCAGTTCACCTATCATGGCCCCGGTCAACGGGTTGTCTACGTGATGCTGGACCTCAATCGGCGCGGGCGCGACATCCGTGCCTTTGTTCAGCAGCTCGAGGCGTGGGTGATCGCGGCGCTGGCGGAATTCAACATCACCGGTCACATCCGCGATGGCCGCGTCGGGGTCTGGGTCGAGCGGCCCGAGCGGCCCGCCTTGCCGGATGGGCGCATGGCCGAGGACAAGATCGCCGCCATCGGCATCCGCCTGCGCAAATGGGTCAGCTTTCACGGCATCTCGATCAATGTCGAACCGGAGCTCGAACATTTCTCGGGCATCGTGCCCTGCGGGATCAGCGATTTCGGGGTGACGAGCCTCGTCGATCTGGGCCTGCCCATCACCATGGGCGATGTCGACGTCGCGCTGCGCCGGGCCTTTGACGAGGTGTTCGAGGGCGCACCATAAACGCCGCGACCCTATAGCGAAAAAGCAGATGGCCGAAGCTTGCATCCGGGGAAAGACTACAGCTTCGGCCATCTTATCTGCAGCGGCGGGGACAGTCGCCGAAGCAGGCACAAACGCCCGGAAGGGAACGGGCCTTTGTGGAACGGGTGTCAGCGACCGGCGAAAACGTGGCGCAGGATGTCTTCGCGCGCGAGGCCACGCGCCGCAAGCTCGTCGTCAGACAGGCTGCGAAGCTCGGCAACGCGGTTGGCCAGCCTGCGCTGGCGGCGGGAAAACGGGGTCTCGAGAAGCCGCGAGATGCGGCGCGAGAGCGGTTCGTGAAAAATCTGTTCGATCAAGGCCATCTGTTTCAACTCCGTGGCAGCGGTGTTGGAAATGTAACGCCCCTACCCTGACATGGTTCCGTGCTGCGCACAGGTCTGGAAAACCTTACGAAGCGCCCCGCTGGCGCCATCCTGATATCCGGGCAGAAAGCTGCGCCAACGGCCCGGCCCGGCAAGAAAGTTTGATCCAGAACAAAGGCCGTATTTACGCACGCACCGCAACATTCTAGAACAGGGATTGGACGAGGGGTGGAGCGCACGGGTTTGCCTCCGCCGGGAGACTTGACCCACAGAGCATCCGAGGGCAGCCGCCTTCATCCGGGAGAGCGCCGGGGGCAGTTCCCCCAAGGCAAGACAAAACAGGGAGGCAGATGATGGCGGACGCCACCATTCACAGCCATGACCACCATGACGAGCGAGGTTTCTTTACCCGCTGGTTCATGTCGACCAATCACAAAGACATCGGGATCCTGTACCTGATCACCGCGGCGCTCGCCGGGCTGATCTCGGTGACGTTCACGATCTACATGCGGCTCGAGCTGATGGAGCCGGGCGTTCAGTTCATGTGCATGGAAGGGGCGCGCCTGTTCCCGACCGCCACCGAGAACTGTACCCCGAACGGGCATTTGTGGAACGTGCTGATCACCGGCCACGGCATCCTGATGATGTTCTTCGTGGTCATCCCCGCGCTGTTCGGCGGATTTGGCAACTATTTCATGCCGTTGCAGATCGGTGCGCCGGATATGGCTTTCCCGCGCCTCAACAACCTGTCGTATTGGCTTTATGCCGCCGGCACGATGCTGGCGATCTGTTCGGTGTTCGCACCGGGGGGTAATGGTCAGGCCGGATCGGGCATCGGCTGGGTGCTCTACCCGCCGCTGTCGACCACCGAGGCCGGCATGTCGACCGACCTTGCGATCTTTGCGGTGCACGTCTCGGGCGCCTCGTCGATCCTTGGGGCGATCAACATCATCACCACCTTCCTGAACATGCGCGCCCCCGGCATGACGCTGTTCAAGGTGCCGCTGTTTGCATGGTCGATCTTCATCACCGCGTGGCTGATCCTGCTGTCGCTGCCGGTTCTGGCCGGTGCCATCACCATGCTGCTGACCGACCGCAATTTCGGGACCACCTTCTTTGATCCTGCGGGTGGCGGCGACCCGATTCTCTACCAGCACATCCTGTGGTTCTTCGGACACCCCGAGGTTTACATCGTGGTTCTGCCGGGCTTTGGCATTGCCAGCCACGTCATTGCCACCTTCTCGCGCAAGCCGGTCTTTGGCTATTTGCCGATGGTCTGGGCGCTGATCGCCATTGGCGCGCTCGGCTTCGTCGTCTGGGCGCATCACATGTATACGGTCGGCCTGTCGCTGCGTCAGCAGAGCTATTTCATGCTGGCCACCATGGTGATCGCCGTGCCGACCGGGGTAAAGATCTTCAGCTGGATCGCGACGATGTGGGGCGGTTCGATCGAATTCAAGACGCCGATGCTGTTCGCGCTTGGCTTCCTTGTGCTGTTCACCATCGGCGGCGTGACCGGCATCGTGCTCAGCCAGGCGGCCGTGGACCGGGCCTATCACGACACCTACTATGTCGTGGCGCATTTCCATTACACCATGTCGATGGGGGCGGCCTTTACCATCTTTGCCGGGGTCTATTTCTACCTGCCGAAGATGACCGGCAAGATGTACTCGGAAACGCTGGGCAAGCTTCACTTCTGGATGTTCTTCGTCGGCGTGAACGTGACCTTCTTCCCGCAGCACTTCCTTGGCCGTCAGGGCATGCCGCGCCGCTACATCGACTACCCCGAAGCCTTTGCCACGTGGAATTTCGTGTCGAGCCTGGGGGCGCTGCTATCGTTCTCGTCCTTCCTGCTGTTCTTCGGCATCGTGATCTACACGGTTCGCAAGGGCGCGCCCGCGCCGCAGGCCAACCCGTGGAACGAATACGCCGATACGCTGGAATGGACCCTGCCCTCGCCGCCGCCCGAGCACACGTTCGAGCAGCTGCCCAAGCGCGAAGACTGGGACAAGCAGCACGCGCACTGATCCCGCATTGGCGGAACACACAGGCCTCCGGAGCGATCCGGGGGCCTTTTTCATTGCCGCGCGAGACAGTGTCCGGGCAAGCAGCACAACCGTTCTTCCCGGCGCAATGTCGGCCCGTCCGACGCTGTGGCGCCCCCTCGCTTGGGGCGGGCGTGGTTGCAAAAATAGCTGCACGATCAGCGCCTCTTCATGCTAGACCACACAAACGCAGACCAAGACCCGGATCGACCATGCCCTACCGCTGGGAACTTGCCGGCGACAAGCGCGCTGAGCTTCATCTCTGGCCCCACCAGTCGCTGACGGCGCGGGGGTTTTCCATTTTCATGGCCAGCTTTTTCCTGCTGGCGATTTTGCCGGTGTTCTGGCTGATCGGCACGGTACTGCTCTGGGGGCTGTTGCCGTTCATCCTTGCCGCGGTGGCGGGGCTGTGGTGGGCATTGCGGCACAACAGCCGCGAGCGCTCGGTGCTCGAGATCCTGACGCTGGCGCCGGATCAGATCACGCTGGTGCGCTACAACCCGTGCGGCGCTGCACAGGACTG
Organism: Citreicella sp. C3M06; assembly: GCF_018860705.1. Taxonomy (GTDB): domain Bacteria; phylum Pseudomonadota; class Alphaproteobacteria; order Rhodobacterales; family Rhodobacteraceae; genus Salipiger. The sequence goes on along the minus strand of NZ_JAHKQA010000021.1, from coordinate 70,056 downwards.
GCAAGGCAGCCCGCAATGGCTCAAGGTCGAGATGCACGCCTCGGGCGGACCGGTGCCGCATTATGTCACCCTGCGCGGTGGCGGCCGCGAGGTTGAGATCGGCGCATTTCTGAGCGAAGAAGAACGCAAGGCGCTTTACGCCGAACTGAGCGACCGGGTGCGGAGCCTTCATCCGCGCTGAGCATCGCATCGACGGAAAGGTCTGACATGGCGCAAGCCCCCGCAACCCCAAAGCGCAAACGCGCGGCGCTGCTGGCCGCTGCGGCCATTTCCCCGGCTTGGGCAGACCGGCTGTCCCCAGCCCCGTCGGAACGGGCCGCACTGGCGCTGCGCGCCGCATCCGGCCCGCGCCGCCCGGCGCAACAGGTGATCTTTCTGGTGCCGCTGGTCGGGCCGCAGCATGTGGGCGACTGGGGCGCGGTGGTCGAACGGCTGACGGCCACTCTGGAAAGCTTCCGGCGGCAGGACGGCGCGTGGCAGGCGGTGATCTGCTGCCAGCAGCGCCCGCCGCTACCTGACGATCCAAGGATACACTGGCTGCCCTTCGACGACCCGGCGCCGGGCAATGACAAATGGCGCAAACTGGCGATGCTCTGCGACCATCTCGCCGACATGGACACCGGCCCGGCCTATGTCATGAGCTTTGATGCCGATGATCTGCTGCGCGATGGCACCGTGGCGCAGATGCTGGCAGGCGATGCGCCCGGATGGCTGGTCGAGACCGGCTACGTGATGGATCACGCCACCGGCACCGTTGCGCTCGCCGGGCCGCGCAGCCTTGCCATGCCGCTGCGCAAGCCGTTCTGGAAGCTCTGCGGATCCTGTGCGGCGATCTATCATGACCCGGCCCTGCCGCAGAGCGCCCGGTTCTTACGGGAAATGACAGCGCATGAGCACCGCATGTTTCCCTATCTTGCAAGGCTTGCGGGCGCTCCGCTGCGCCCGCTTGCCCAACCGTCGGTGCTGTATGTGCTCAATCACGGCGAGAATTTCGGCGCGCGGCGCGGGCGAGTCGGGTTCAAGACCCGGTTCGTGCAACGGTTCGCCCTCGAGTCCTCGGACTGGGCCCGCGTATCGACGGCGTTTCCCAGCCCCTGAGCCGGCCGGCGACAGCTCTTTGCAGACGGCTTTCGCTACGCCGTTTCCCGAAAGAAACCGGGCGCAGATCACGGCGACACCTCTTCATCGAAGAGGTGTCGGCCTGCTCAGCCTGCCGCAGACAGGCGTTCCTTGATCACCGAGCCAACGGCCCCGAAATCCATCTGCCCTTGGTAACGGCCTTTCAGAACGCCCATCACCCGCCCCATATCGCGGATGGAACTGGCCCCGACCTCGTTCATCGCGGCATCTACCGCCCCGGAAATCTCTTCGTCGCTCAGGGGCTTGGGCAGGAATTCCTCGATCACTTCGATCTCTGCCAGCTCGGCTTCGGCAAGGTCGAGCCGCCCGCCCTCTTCGTAGGTGCTGGCGCTCTCGCGGCGCTGCTTCACCATCTTGGCGAGGATCGCAAGAAGGTCGCTGTCAGAAACCCCCTGATCGTTGCCCTCGCCCCGTGCGGCAATGTCGCGATCCTTGATGGTCGCATTGATCAACCTCAGGGTCGACAGCCGCTGGGCCGCCCGGTCTTTCATCGCCTGCTTGGTCGCAGCCGAGATGCGCGCGCGCAAATCCATGGAATATCCTGTTCTATCGTGTCCCGAAGCGTCACCCTACGCAATCCCCCCATCTTTCGCAACTCTGCCGCCCGTTAAGTCAAGTCACTGATAATCAACAATTTCCCATTTTCCACCCTCTCTTGACCCCGACCGGCACACCCCTTACCTAAGGCGCAATTTGCCGCCCCGCTGCCCCCGAGGAGTCGCCCCATGCCCAGTAAACCCAAGCCCACCGCCTGTCTCGCCCTTGCCGATGGTACGCTGTTCTATGGCCAGGGCTTCGGTGCCACGGGTCAGACGCAGGCCGAACTGTGCTTCAACACCGCCATGTCCGGCTATCAGGAAATCATGACCGACCCGTCCTATGCCGGGCAGATTGTGACCTTCACCTTCCCGCACATCGGCAATACCGGCGTCAATCCCGAGGATGACGAGACTCAGGACCCGGTGGCGGCGGGCATGGTCGTCAAGTGGATGCCGACGCAGGCGTCGAACTGGCGCGCGGTGCAGGAACTGTCCGACTGGCTTGCCTCGCGCGGGCGCATCGCCATCGGTGGCATCGACACCCGCCGCCTGACGCGGGCGATCCGCCAGTCCGGCGCTCCGCATGTGGCGCTTGCCCACGATCCCGAAGGCAATTTCGACGTGGAAAAGCTGGTCGCCGCGGCCCGCAGCTTCCCCGGATTGACCGGGCTCGACCTTGCCAAGGATGTCACCTGTGCCCAGAGCTACCGCTGGGATGAGATGCGTTGGGCCTGGCCCGAGGGCTATGCCAAGCGTCAAGGCCCCGGCAAGAAGGTCGTCGCCATCGACTATGGCGCCAAGCGCAACATCCTGCGCTGCCTTGCCTCGGCTGGCTGCGATGTGACGGTGCTGCCCGCGACGGCCACCGCCGCCGAGGTGCTGGCGCACAATCCCGATGGCGTGTTCCTGTCGAACGGCCCCGGCGATCCGGCGGCGACCGGTGCCTATGCCGTGCCGATGATCCAGAGCATTCTGAGCGACTCGCAGGTGCCGATCTTCGGGATCTGCCTTGGCCACCAGATGCTGGCGCTGGCGCTTGGCGGCAAGACGGTCAAGATGAACCACGGCCATCACGGTGCCAACCACCCGGTCAAGGAAATCGAGACCGGCAAGGTCGAGATCACCTCGATGAACCACGGCTTCGCGGTCGATGGCCAGTCGCTGCCAGCGGGCGTCATCGAGACGCATGTGTCGCTGTTCGACGGCTCGAACTGCGGGATTCGCATGACCGACCGACCGGTTTTCTCGGTTCAGCACCACCCCGAAGCGTCGCCCGGACCGCAGGACAGCTTTTATCTGTTCGAACGCTTCGTGAACATCATGTAAAAATGGTCGATAATCCGGTAACGGCCTCTGTGATTAACCCTTCGTTTACCGGATTTACCGGAACCTGATCCCACCCGCAGGGATCAGGAGCACATCATGAACAGCCCAAGTCAGGGGTTCCGCAGCTCGCAACTCGCGCAGGCCTCCAGCCCGCGCGGTCGTCCGATCAGCGCAATTCTGCTTGCAAATGGCAGCATTGCCCCAAGCGATGCGATGTTCGCTCTTGTTGAATCCTTTCGCAGCGGCGCGGCCCTGCCGCAGGTTCTGCTGGCCGAAGACCTTGCGACGCCGCAAGAGATCCTCGAGGCTCAGGCGCAGCACTACGGCGCCATGACGCTGACGCCCGGCGCCAGCCCGCCAGAGAGCCATCTGCTGGATATCATCGATCCGGAAACCTGTCTGCGCCTGTCCTGCGTGCCGTGGATGCGGATCGGTAAGACGCTGGTGGTCGCCACCTCGCGCCCCGATCTGTTCAACGCGCTGATCGACGAACTGCCCGATCACGACAAGGATGTCGCCATGGCGCTGGCGCTGGAATCGGATCTGCACGACGTCATCGCACAGCGCCACGGCACCGCGCTGGCCCGCCGGGCCGAAACCCAGGTTCCGGCGCATGAAAGCTGCCGCGACATGGATCGAATCTCGCCGATTCAGGCGCTGCTCGGGGCCGGGTTCGCGCTCAGCTGCCTTGCGCTGTTGTTCGTGATGCCCGCGCAGTTCTTTGCGGGTGCGACCGTGCTTGCGATCATAACCCTTCTGTTTGCTCAGGGCCTGAAGTTTTCCGCCCTGCTGGCCGGTTGGAGGCGGCCCGGCGCCCCGCTGGGCGCGCATTTGCGCGGATCCCCCGCCCTGCCCGCCTGTCTCGATTCTGGTGCCGCTGTTCCGCGAGGAGCATATAGCAGCTGACCTCGTCGGGCGGCTGGCCCGGCTTGACTATCCGCGCTCCCAGCTGGACGTGATACTGATCCTCGAAGCACAGGACGACACCACCCGCAAGGCGCTGGCACAGGCGGCGCTGCCGCGCTGGATGCGGGTGATCGAGGTTCCCAACGGGCCGGTCACCACCAAACCGCGCGCCATGAACTACGCGCTGAAATTCGCGCGCGGCGACATCATTGGCATCTATGACGCCGAGGATTCGCCCGCCCCCGATCAGATCGCGCGGATCGTGGCACATTTCGCTGCCGCGCCAGACAAGGTCGCCTGCCTGCAGGGCATTCTGGATTTCTACAACCCCAAGGCCAACTGGCTGTCGCGCTGTTTCACCATCGAATACGCCACGTGGTTCCGTGTCGTGCTGCCGGGTCTTGCAAGGCTCGGTTTTGCGATTCCGCTGGGCGGGACAACGGTGTTCTTTCGCCGCGAGGCGCTGGAGGCGGTCGGCGGCTGGGATGCGCATAACGTCACCGAGGATGCCGATCTTGGCGTGCGCCTTGCCCGGCATGGCTATGTGACCGAACTGGTCCCCGTGGTCACCCGCGAAGAGGCCAACAACCGCCCGTGGGCCTGGGTGCGGCAACGCTCGCGTTGGCTCAAGGGCTACATGATCACATGGGGCGTGCACATGCGCAGCCCGCGCCGGTTGCTGCGCGAGCTTGGGCCGTGGAAATTCCTTGGCGTGCAGCTGATCTTTCTCAGCGCTTTCATGCAGTTCCTGCTGGCGCCGGTGCTCTGGTCCTATTGGCTGGTGCTGGCAGGCTGGACCGCCCCCCTGCCCGCAGGCGTGTCACTCGGCGCGCTTCTCGGATTGTTCCTGATGGCCGAGGCGGTCTCGATCCTCGTCAGCATCGCGGCGGTGATCCGCAGTCCGCACAAGGGGTTGCTGCCATGGGTGCCGACGCTGTTCCTGTATTTCCCACTGGCCACGCTTGCGGTCTACAAGGCCGCATGGGAGCTGCTGTCGAACCCGTTCTACTGGGACAAGACCTGCCACGGCAAATCCGCCCCCGACCACGACGGCGCCGACATTCCCGAAGACCCCAGCGCCTAGTCGACCTTTCGGCTGTCAAGCTTCAGCCGCGTGACGAAGGCCACCGAGATATGATCGCGCAGCGCCTGATAAGCGGCATCCTCGTCGCGGCGCGAGATGGCATCGACAATGGCCTGATGCTCGGTCAGCGCGATTTCGCCCCGCCCCTCTGCCGCCAGCGAGGTGGTCGCCATCAGCGCCATCGAGCGGTGCACCAGATCAAGCTGTTGCACCAGAAAGCGGTTGTGCGAGGCCAGATGGATCATCCGGTGAAAGCGCCGGTTGGCCCGCGCCAACGCCGAGGGCTCACTCACCAGCGCCCGGTCTTCGGACACCATGTCGGCCAGCACCTGAATCTCTTCCTCGCTGGCGTGGCGGGCGGCAAGCCGGGCCGCAAGACCTTCGAGTTCGGTGCGCACCACGTAAAGCTCGGCCATCTGGTTGTGATCCAGCGAGGCGACGATCAGCGAGCGCCCGTCGCGCGCCAGCAGCGACTGGGTTTCCAGCCGTTGCAGCGCCTCGCGGATCGGGGTGCGCGATACGCCAAAGCGCTCGGCCAGCTCGCTTTCCACCAGTCGGTCGCCGGGGCGATAGATGCCGGAATCGATCGCGTCGAGGATCAGCGTATAGGCATCCTTGTTCGGCGTTCGCAGCTGGTTCATCGGGTGTCTCCTCGCACAATCGGGGCAGGATACCGCTATCATGGGCAAAGGATCAATGCGCCCCGGCCATTGCGGCCCGCGCAGCCGCGCTTTAGGGTCTGGCGCATGACACAGCGCCCCTTCGATCACGTCCGCACATGGGTCTTTGACCTCGACAATACCCTGTATGCGCCGGCCGTGCGCCTGTTCGATCAGATCGAAACCCGGATGACCGCCTTTGTGATGCGCGTCACCGGCGCGGCCCACCCCGAAGCCGACCGTCTGCGCAAGGCGTGGTGGCATCTGCATGGCACCACGCTGGCCGGGCTGATGGCCGAACATCACATCGACCCCGAAGAATACCTTGTCGACGTGCATGACATCAACCTCGACGCACTAACCCCAGATCCGCATCTGGCCGAGCTGATCGCCGCGCTGCCGGGGCGGCGGATCGTCTATACCAACGGCAGCGCGCCCTATGCGGCGCAGGTGCTCAGGGCGCGCGGGCTCGACGCAGCCTTTGATGCCATCTACGGCGTCGAACACGCGGGTTATCTCCCCAAGCCAAAGCCCGAGGCCTTCGAGACGGTGTTCGCACTGGACGGGCTCGCCCCCGACAGCGCCGCGATGTTCGAGGATGATCCGCGCAATCTGGCCGCGCCGCACGCCATGGGCATGCAGACCGTGCATGTCGCCCCCGAACGCGCGCCGGGGGATCATATCGGCCACCATGCGCCGGATCTGCCGGAATTCCTGCGCGGCCTGCGCCAAGGCTGACGCAGTGGCGGCGAAATGCTGCGCCTGCGACATTCTGCGCGCTGATTTTCTGATCCTGTGTCTTTATGACCCCCGGAGTGCCGAGACGGATCGCCCGTCGGCCCCATCTGGGAGAGATCAGACATGACCACGACCGACCTGCAGCCGACCGTGACCGCCAAATCGGGCCTCAGCCTTGAAACCGGGCTTTACCTGTTCGTGGCGGTGTTCCTTGCCGTGGTGATCGCCGCAACGGTAACCTTTGGCGCTGTCGGGCTGGCAATGAGTGCGCTGTCCTGCGTGCCGGTGTGCTACGCGATGATCCTGCTGATCACCGTCGGCAAGTAGTCGCATTGGCAACCCCGCGCTCTCTGCCCTAGATAAGGACCAAAGGAGAGCGGCGATGGATCACGACATACTCATCTCGGGCGGCGGCATTGCCGGGCTTTGCGCGGCGGCCGCCTTCGGCTCTGCCGGGTTTCGCGTGCTCTGCGTCGATCCCGCGCCGCCGGTGACAGACCGAGAACAGGCCGGGGCCGACCTGCGCAGCACCGCCTTTCTGCAACCGGCGCAGGCATTCCTGCAACAGGCGGGCCTATGGGATCGGCTGGCGCATCACGCCATGCCGCTGCAAACCATGCGCATCGTCGATGCCGGGGGCGCGCTGCCCGAACCGCGCGTGATCAAGGATTTCGACGCCTCCGACATCTCGGAAAAGCCGTTTGGCTGGAACCTGCCGAACTGGCTGCTGCGGCGCGAGATGGCGGCGACGCTCGAGGCGATGCCCAATGTCGATTTCCGCCCCGGCACCGGCACCAGGACGCTGTTCACCCGTGAGGCCTATGCCCGCGTCGGTCTGAGCGATGGCAGCGTGCAACAGGTGCGGCTGGTGATCGCCGCCGATGGGCGCAACTCGCCGATGCGCCAAGCCGCAGGGATCGGGGTCAAGACCACACGCTTTGGCCAGAAGGCGCTGGCCTTTGCGGTCACGCACCCGCTGCCCCATGGCAATGTCTCGACCGAAATTCACCGCACCGGTGGCCCGTTCACCCTTGTGCCCCTACCGGATTTCGAGGGGCGTCATTCCTCGGCGGTGGTCTGGATGGAAGAAGGCCCAAAGGCCGAGGCGCTGTTCGCCCTGCCCACCGCCGCGCTCGAAGACGCCATGTCGGAACGCTCCTGCCACTTGCTGGGACGGCTGACGCTGGCCTCGCAGCGCACCATCTGGCCGATCATCGCGCAACATGCCGAGCGGCTGTCAGGTGAGCGGTTGGCCTTGGTGGCCGAAGCGGCGCATGTGGTGCCGCCCATCGGCGCGCAGGGCTTGAACATGTCGCTGAGTGACATGGCGGCGCTGCTCGATCTGGCGCAGGCAGCGCCGGAGCGGCTGGGCGATGCGGCGATGCTGGAGGCCTATCACCGCCGCCGCATCGCAGATGTGCGGGCGCGGGTGGCGGGGATCACGATGTTGAACCGAACCTCTATGCTGAGCGCACCGCCGCTGCGCGATGCCCGCGGCACGGCGCTCAATGCGCTCTATAGCGTGACGCCGCTGCGCAAGACGCTGATGCAGCTGGGCCTTGGGGCGCGGGATTAACCCAGCAGGGCGCGGGCTGCGGCCCGTGCCTCGGGGGTGACGGTGTCGCCTGACAGCATCCGCGCGATCTCGTCTTCGCGCTCGGTCTCGACCAACGGCACGACGGTCGACAGGGTCATGTCGTTTTCGACGCGTTTCTGCACCCGCCAGTGATGCGCCCCAAGCGCCGCAACCTGCGGCGAATGGGTGACGACCAGAACCTGCCCGCCATCGGCCAGCGATTTCAGCCGCCGCCCCACCGCATCGGCGGTGGCGCCGCCGACACCGCGGTCGATCTCGTCAAAGATCATGGTGACGCCGCGATTGCGCTCTTCGGACAGCGACACCTTGAGCGCCAGCAGGAAGCGCGACAGCTCGCCCCCCGAGGCGATCTTGTTGAGCGGCCCCGACGGCGCGCCCGGATTGGTGGCGACGGTAAAGGCCACGGCGTCGCGCCCTTCGGGGCCGGGATCGCCAGCGGTAACCTCGGTGCGGAACACCGCGCGTTCCATCTTGAGCGGCGCAAGCTCTGCCGCAACCGCCGCATCGAGTCGGGCGGCATTGCTGCGCCGCGCCGCGCTCAGCGCTTCGGCGGCGGCGTCATAGGCGCTGTCGGCCGCGGCCATGGCGCGTTTGAGATCGGCGATATCCGACTCGCCACGATCCAGCGCCGCCAGACGGCCCGAGAGCGTCTGCGTCAGCTCGGCCAGATCGTCGGGCGCGACCGAATGCTTGCGCGCCAGCCCACGCAGGGCAAACAGCCGCTCTTCGGTGTCTTCCAGATCGGCCGGGTTGTATTCCAGCGCATCGAGGCAATCGGCGACCTCGCGCCCGGCTTCGTCAAGTTCCGCCATGGCGCGGGTCAGCGCCGCCATCGCGCCATCCAGCCGACCCTCGGCGCGCTCGGAGGCCCCTTCGAGCCAGCGCAGCGCGTTCGACATCGCGCCCTCGGCCCCGTCATAGCCAATGGCATCCGAGGCGCGGGCGATGTCTTCGCGGATGCGCTCGGCGGCCTGCATCATGCGGCGGCGTTCATCCAGCGCCTGATCTTCGCCAGGCTCGGGGGCCAGCTTTTCCAGCTCGGCAACGGCGTGGCGCAGGAAATCTTCTTCGGCGCGCACGGCGTCAAGCGCAGCTTCGGCGGCGGCCAAAGCCTTGCGTGCCTCGCGGCGCTGCGCCCATGCCGCGCGGGTGGCGGCAATCAGCCCATCAACAGCGGCGTAATCATCAAGGATAAACCGATGCCCGGAAGGGTTCAGCAGGCCGCGATCGTCGTGCTGACCATGCAGTTCGACCAGCGTTTCCGACAGCCGCCGCAACACCTCGCCGCTGGCGCGCCGGTCATTGACCCAGCCGGTCTTGCGCCCGTCGGTGGTGTTGACCCGGCGCAGGATCAGCTCATTCCCCGAGGGCAGCCCGGCCTCTTCCAGCACGGCACGGGCGGCATGGCCCGGGGCCAGTTCGAACACCGCCGTCACCTCGCCCTGATCGGCGCCGCTGCGCACCAGTTCGGCCCGCCCGCGCCAGCCCAGCACAAAGCCCAGCGAATCAAGCAGGATCGACTTGCCCGCCCCGGTTTCGCCGGTCAGCACGTTGAGCCCCGGCTGAAACGCAAGCTCCAGCCGGTCGATGATCAGCATGTCGCGGATTTCAAGCGCGCGCAGCATGACGCCCCTGTCCGGTCAGAGCCACTGACCCTTGACCATCTGCCGGTAGACCGTGGAGAGCCAGTTGTCTCCGGTGACCTCCATCTTGAGGCCGCGCCCGGTCAGCAGCTTGTAGCTGTCCTGATACCACTCGGACCCCTGATAGTTGTAGCCAAGGATCGCGCCAGCGGTCTGCGCCTCGTCGGTCAGGCCAAGCGAAAGATAGGATTCCACCAGCCGGTGCAACGCCTCGGGGGTGTGAGTCGTGGTCTGGAAATCCTCGACCACCGAGCGGAAGCGGTTGATCGCCGCGCCGAAATTGCCGCGCTTGAGGTAATAGCGCCCGATCTCCATTTCCTTGCTGGCGAGGTGATCGAAGGCAAGGTCAAATTTCAGGATCGACGAGCGAGCATATTCGCTGTCGGGATAGCGCTCGATCACCAGACGCAGCGATTGCAGCGCCTGGAAGGTCAGGCCCTGATCGCGGCCGACCTCTTCGATCTGATCGTAATAGCTGAGTGCCAGCAGGTATTGCGCATAGGCGGCATCATCATCGGTGGGATAGAAATCGATATAGCGCTGCGCCGAGGCGCGGCTGTTCTCGTAATCCTGTTCGAGATGATAGGCATAGGCCTGCATGATCAGCGCGCGCTTGGACCATTCCGAATAGGGATACAGCCGCTCGACCTCGCCAAAGTAATAGGCCGCCTGCTCGCCGTCCTTGTTGTCGATCTCGTATTCGCCGCGCTCAAAGATCTGTTCGGCGGTATAGGTCTCGAGGGGCACGTTGCCCCGCGCGTAGCCAGGCCGTTCCTGCGCCGTGCAAGCCCCGAGAAGAAGGGCGGATACCGCCGCTCCGATCACAATCGTCCGCGATCTGTTGCCGCATGCCATGCCCGACAATCCTCATTTCCCGTAATGTGGCCGGTTTTGCGGCCCTTGGGCCAAGTCACTAGCACAGATAATTCCGGGGCAAAACGCCTTAACGATGTTTTGCCCCGGCTCGTCGCGCGGCAGTGACAGCCGGTGCAAACGCTTACGCGACGGCAGAAATCTCATGGAGATCGACACCCGCGCCCGGCAGCGTCGCGGCGCAGAGCGCATCGCATTCCACCACGCGCCATGCTTCGGGGGCGGCAAACAGCGCTACCAGCAGGGTGTTGGTGATGGCGTGCCCGGCCTTGTGGCCCTCGTAATGGCCGATGATCGGCATTCCGGCGGTATAAAGATCGCCAAGCGCATCGAGCATCTTGTGGCGCACCGCCTCGTCGGCATGACGCAGACCGCCGGGCGAGAGCACCTTGTCGCCATCAACCACCACGGCGTTTTCATAGGTGCCTCCAAGCGCCAGACCGTTGGCCTGCATGGCATCGACATCGGCCTGACGGCAGAAGGTGCGGCTGTCGCACAGCTCGCGCACAAAGCTGCCGTTGGCGAGGTTCAGGCTTTTGTCCTGCGTGCCGATGGCGGCATCGTCGAAAGCGATGTGGAAATCCATGGTCAGCCCCTGCCCCGGCTTGGCGGGCGACAGGCGGGCCCAGCCCTTGGCGGTCTGCACATGCACCGGGCTCAGGATCTCGATGGCGCGGACGGGGGCGCGCAGGCTGCGGATGCCACGGGCAAGGATACCACGCACGAAGGGCACCGACGAGCCGTCGAGGATGGGGACCTCGGGGCCGTCGATCTCGATCAGCGCGTTGTGAATGCCGCAACCGGCCAGCGCCGCCATCACATGCTCGATGGTCGACACAGACACCCCGGCGCGATTCTTGATCAGAGTGCACAGCGGCGAGACCACGACCGAATCCCACCGGGCTGGAACCAGCGCATCGCCGATCTCGATATCGGTACGCTTGAACCAGATGCCATGTTCGGCGCTGGCAGGACGAATGGTCAGGCGCGCGGGCTGGCCCGAATGGAGGCCGACGCCTTGAAAGCTGACTGCTGATCTGATGGTCGTCTGCACGGTCGGTACCTCGGTCTTCGGTGATCTGCCCCCCACAGGCGGATCCTCGATGATGGAGATAGTCACGTGCCCCGAATAGCTCAAATCAAGTATTGCAACCGACTGAAACATCGTAGGCAAACGATACGCGAAACCTTGCCCACGCCGTTTGCGCCTGCGGCAACCCCCTGACCCACAACGAAAAACGCCCCCTCAATGAGGGGGCGTCTGCCGTGGCATTTCAGCGAAATGTCAGTTTGCCTGACGCCGCAGGAAGGCCGGGATCTCGATCCGGTCCTGATCGGCGGCCTCTTCGGTGTCGACCACGGGCGCCGGCTTGTGCTGCATCGACGGCGCGGCGCGACGCGGCGCGGGGGCCGCTTCGCCATGACCGGTCATGCGGTTGATCAGCGAGTTGATGCCAAAGCGCGGCTTGTCGGCCTCGGCGGCGCGGGACAGCGCGGGCTGCGGCGCACGGGGCGCTGCCGGGGCCTGCGAACGCGCACGGCCTGCGGCTTGCTGAAGCCGGGCCATGGTTTCGGGCGACGGCGTGCCCGCTGCCGGGGCGCGGGGCGCGACAAAGGCTTCGGGCTCGGACGCAAAGGCATCGGATTGCGGCTGGAACTGCGCGACCTGCGGGCGATAGACCGGGGTCGGCAGCTCGTCTTCCTCGACCAGCTCCTGCTCGTAGGTGGGCGCGCTGCGCTCCGCCTCGAATTGCTGATGCCCCATGCCTTCGAACAGCGAGGGCTCTTCTTCCTCGTATTCGGGCTCGGGCGCGCGGGCTGCCACCGGGGCCGGACGCTGCACCGGCGCGGGCGCGGGCGCCGGCTCTTCGAGATGGGTCTTGAGCGGCTCGGCCATGCGGCGGCGCGGCACCGGAATATCAAGCTGCGCGCCAGAGGCGTCGATGCCGGTCGCCACGACAGACACCCGCATCGTGCCTTCCATGCTGTCATCCAGCGTCGAGCCGACGATGATGTTGGCATCGGCATCGACCTCTTCGCGAATGCGGTTGGCCGCCTCGTCGAGTTCGAACAGGGTCAGATCGTGACCGCCAGTGATGTTGATGAGAACGCCCTTGGCACCCCGCAGCGAGATCTCGTCCAGCAGCGGGTTGGCGATGGCCTTTTCGGCCGCCTGGATGGCGCGCTCTTCGCCGTCGGCCTCGCCGGTGCCCATCATCGCCTTGCCCATCTCGTCCATCACAGAGCGGACGTCAGCAAAGTCGAGGTTGATCAGGCCGGGACGCACCATCAGGTCGGAAATGCCTTTGACGCCCTGATACAGCACGTTGTCGGCAAGGGTGAAAGCCTCGGTGAAGGTGGTCTTTTCATTGGCCAGACGGAACAGGTTCTGGTTCGGAATGACGATCAGCGTGTCCACGACCTTTTGCAGGGCTTCGACACCCTCTTCGGCCTGACGCATCCGCTTGGCGCCTTCGAACTGGAACGGCTTGGTCACCACCCCGACGGTCAGCACGCCAAGCTCGCGCGCGGCCTGTGCGATGATCGGCGCGGCGCCAGTGCCGGTGCCGCCGCCCATGCCCGCGGTGATGAAGCACATATGCGCACCGGCAAGGTGGTCGACAATCTGCTCGATGCTCTCTTCGGCGGCGGCCGCGCCAACCGAGGCCCGCGCCCCGGCGCCAAGACCTTCGGTCACCTTCACGCCAAGCTGCACCTTGTTGGGCGACAGCGATTGCTGAAGCGCCTGCGCATCGGTGTTCGCGGTGACGAAATCTACGCCCTCGAGGTTCTTTTCGATCATGTTGTTGACGGCGTTGCCGCCAGCGCCGCCCACGCCGAAGACCGTGATCCGGGGCTTCAGCTCTTCATCCTGGCCGGGCATCGAGAGGTTGAGTGTCATGTCAGTGTCCGCCTGTCATTTATGACTTTGTTGCACGCCTGTCCTTGCGCCTTTGCGGTCATTTCTAACCCAAACCCACGCGTTCGGTCACGTAAAAAACGCAGAATCACCACGAAATATGGGGATCGCGATCAGCATGCGCGCGGGATTTCGCCGACCACCCCAGATTTGGGGGTCTGGACCTGAAACACACCGATACACCGCATGAGACAGGTGCAAAACGCGCTCAGCGGGGCGGATCGGTCTGATATGTGGAGACTGCTCGTCCCTCTAGTGCCGCTTTTCCACAGCGGTCTGTGCGTATCTTTAACATGCGGATAAGGAGCTGTCACGGGGATGCAGGGGCGGATCGGCACAAAATCGCGGAGCGCCTTGCCGAGGCGGGCGCTCTGCCCGCCAGAGCGCTGCGGCTTGCGCGGAGACATTGCCAGCAGCCGCTTTGCCCCGGCCACCAACGGCGGTGTCGAACGGTGCGCTAGATCCCGGCAGGCGGATTGGCGAGGTCCGCGCTGATCGCCTACCAGTTGTCGCGGAACCACTTGACCGCCCGCGCGATCGAGCGCGCCGGGTAGCGATCCACAGGGATCTCGAAATCCCACCATTCGTCCTGCGGATGCGCCGCGAACAGGCACATGCCGACGGCGCTGGCAAAGCCCGGCCCGGTTGCCGCCTGCGGCAGCCCGTGCACCCGCATCGGGCGGCCCAGCCGCACCTGATGGCCAAGAATGCGGCTTGCCAGCCCATCCAGCCCCGGCACCTGACTGGCGGCGCCGGTCAGCACGATCTGATGCGAGGGCATGTGATCGAACCCCGCCGCATCAAGACAGGCGCGTACCTCTTCGAGGATCTCCTCGACGCGGGGCTTCATGATGCCGATCAGCTCGGCGCGGCTGACTTGCCGCCGGTCATGGTGCCAATCGCCGGTATCGCCCGAGATCTCGATCATCTCGCGGTCGTCCATGCCGGTGGCGAACAGCCCGCCGTAAAAGGTCTTGATGCGCTCGGCCATCGCCATCGGGATCGACAGGCCCATGGAAATGTCGCCGGTGACGTGGTTGCCGCCCATCGGCACGGTGTCGGCGTAGATCATGTGTTTCTTCATGAAGATCGACACGCCCGTAGTGCCGCCCCCCATGTCGATGCAGGCACCGCCCAGTTCCTGCTCGTCCTCGACCAGCGCCGAGATCCCCGCGGCATAGGCCGAGGACGCCAGCCCGGCCAGCTCCAGATCGCAGCGTTTGACGCAATGCACGATGTTCTGCACCGCCTGCGCGTTGACGGTCAGCATGTGCATGTCGGTCGACAGGGTCTGGCCGATCTGCCCGCGCGGGTCCGACAGGCCCGAGCGATGATCGAGCGCGAAATTCACCGGCTGCGCGTGCAGCACTTCGCGCCCGGTGCCGAAATCGGGCACCTCGCAAGACGACAACACCCGCGCCACATCCTGTTCGGTGACGGTGCTGCTGTTGACATCGACCTTGCCAGTCAGCCCGTAGCTGCGCGGCTCGGCCCCGGAAAACCCGACGATGACATGATCAACCCGGATCGCGGCCATTTTCTGCGCCGCCTGAATGGCGGTGCGGATGGCGCGCTCGGTCTCCCCCATGGCGGCGATTTCGCCGAAACTCACCCCGCGCGAACGTGTGGTGGCAGCGCCGATCACCCGAAAGCCCGACTGCCCGGCAAGCGAGCCGACCCCGTCATCGCGCGTGGGTTCATTGCCATCAAAGCGCAGCACAAGGCAGGCGATCTTGGAACTGCCCACGTCCAGGATCGCGACCACACCGCGCTGCATCGCCGCCTTGCGCATGTTGCGCATGGCACGCTGGGATTCATAGAGCTCGATCATTGTTGCTTTTCTCCGGTCTCCATGGCCTTGATCCGCCAGTACTCTTCTTGCCCCGTCCTGGTCAGTCGCAGCGTCGGGCGACGCGGCAGCCGCAGATCGACAGCGGCAATGTCGCGGCCCAGCATGTCGACCGCCTGATCCATCGCGATGGCGCGCTCCAGCGCCTGCACCGCGTTGTCTTCGGGAAGCAGGATGCGCTGCCCGCGATCCAAAACCACGTCCCAGCGCCGCGCGCCCATGCGTTCCAGCCCACGCAGCCGCGCCGCCAGCGGGCTTGCCGCCCTGACCAGCGCCACCGCTTCGCTGACATGGGCATCGGCGCCGACCCCGGCGATCACCGGCAATCCGGGATACTCCGCGCGCGATTCCACCGGCCCGACATGCACCCCGGTCTTGTCCAGCAGTTCCAGCCCCGCACCCGAGCGCCACAACACCACCGGTACGCGTTCGACCACATCCACCTGAAGCACCCCGCCCGAGCGGATGCGCAGGCTGGCGGATTGAACCGCATCAAGCCCGGTGATCTGCTCCCGCATCGTGTCAAGATCCAGATCGAAGGACGAGATCGGGAAATCCAGCGTCAGAACTTCGCGGATGTCTTCGGCCACGGTGATGCTGGCCCCGTCGATGGCCATCAGATTGACGCGGAATTCGGGCCGGTTCTGGATCTCGTTGCGCAGACTGACATAGGTCTCGACGATCTGCGTGCGGTGGCTTTCATAGGAAAAATACCAGCCCGCCGCGCCAATTGCGATCAACGCCGGCAGCCCGACGCGCAGGCCAAGCCGGAACAGCGGCGTCAGCATCAGCCGTTCGATGCGATAGGTCAGACGCGACGGCGCAGGATCGGGCCGGATAAACTGCGGCTCGGGCGTTCCCCTCACCTGTGGCACGAGGCATCCTCCACCATCCAGCGGCAGAGCTGCCCGAAGGACATGCCGCAATGCGCCGCCTGCTCGGGCGCAAGCGAGGTCGGGGTCATGCCGGGCTGGGTATTGGTTTCGAGCAAGATAAGCCCGTCGCGCCCGCGCGCCTCGTCCCAGCGAAAATCGGTGCGACTGACACCGCGGCAGCCAAGCGCCTCATGGGCGCGCAGCGCGTAGTCGAGACAGGCATCAAAGATGTCTTGCGGGATCTGCGCCGGGAGCACATGACGCGAGCCGCCGACCTTGTACTTGGCATCATAATCGTACCAGCCATCGGTCAGGATGTCGGTCACGGTCAGCGCCCGGTCGCCCACAACCGTCGTGGTCAGCTCGCGCCCCGGCGCATAGGTTTCGACCATCAGGGTTTCGGGCATGTCCTCCGACAGGCGCGGCGGGGCATTGGCGCCCTCCTGCACGAGATAGACGCCAACCGACGAGCCTTCGTTATAGGGTTTGACCACATAGGGCGGCGCCATCAGATGCGCGGCCTCGATCTGCGCCTTGCTGGCCAGCAGGCTTTCGACCACTGGCAGACCGGCGGCGCGATAGGCTGCTTTCGTGCGTTCCTTGTCCATCGCCAGCGCCGAGGCCAGCACGCCCGAATGGGTATAGGGCAGGCCCAGCCATTCCAGCAGCCCCTGCACGCAGCCATCCTCGCCCCAGCGCCCATGCAGGGCGTTGAAAACGACATCGGGCGCCAGCGCCACCAGACGTTCTGCCAGATCCGGGCCGGCATCGACCTCGGTCACGTTGAACCCTTCACCCCTCAAAGCAGCGGCGCACTCCCGCCCGGAACTCAGAGACACCTCGCGTTCAGCCGAGGGGCCGCCAAGCAGCACCGCCACTTTCGGGTTTGCCCTGCTCGACATCCCCAAAACCGCCTTGATTCTCGAGGGCTTCGCCCTCTTGTTTTTATGCCCTTCGGGGGTATGCCCCCGGTATTCTCAGTCGGTCAGGCCCGGTTTACCCGGACTCCGCCACATGTTGGGCCGCATAGTCACGGCCACCGGGTCAGCCCCGGAACGATATGGTGCCCTGCTCGGGCTGCGCCTGCGCGCAGACGGGCCGGTTGTCCGACCTCGGAGTTGGCCGCCCCTCAGGACCGGCCAAGGGCCAGTTCACCGACCCTCATGATTTCCCACTCTAGCTGTATTCCGCTGTGTTGGAAAACCCTTTTTCTCACTTCCTCGCCAAGGGATTCAAGATCATAGGCGGTTGCCTCTCCGGTGTTCACAAGGAAGTTCGCGTGCTTGGGGCTCATCTGCGCCCCGCCCTGCGCGGCGCCGCGCATCCCGGCATCCTCGATCACCTTCCATGCCTTGAGCTCATGGCTGTCATCCGCCCGCCCGGTCGAGCTGAACCCGGCGGGGTTGCGAAAGGTCGATCCGGCGGTGCGGTCCTTGGTCGGCTGCGTGGCATCGCGCTTGGCGAGCTGATCCGCCATGCGCGCCTCGAGCGCGGAAGGATCGCCCGGCGCGCCTTCGAACACCGCCTCGGTCAGCACCCAGCCATCGGGCAGCGTGCTGTGACGGTAACCAAAGGCAAGCTCGGCCGGGGTCAGCGTGACCAGCTCGCCCTCGCGGGTGACGGCGCGCGCCTCGACCAGATGGTCGGCAACGTAAGAGCCGTAGCACCCTGCGTTCATCCGCAGCGCGCCGCCGATGCTGCCCGGAATGGTGCGCAGAAAGGTCAGGTCGATTCCCGCCGCCCCGGCCTTACGCGCCACATGCGCATCCAGCGCAGCGGCCCCGGCGGTGACGCGGCTGCCCTCGACGTGAATGGCATTGAAGCCCCGGCCAAGGCGGATCACCACGGCGCGCAGCCCGCCATCGCGCACGATGAGATTCGAGCCGACCCCCATGGGGAACACCTTTACCTGCGCTGGAAGCGCCGCAAGAAAGGCCTGAAGATCCGCCAGATCGGCAGGCTGGTACAAGGCATCGGCGGGCCCGCCAACGCGCAGCCATGTCAGCTCGGATAGCGGGCGGTCGGGCGTCAGGCGCCCACGGGTCTGGGGATAGCTCATGGCAGAGGTTTTGCCTTGCGCCCGCGCGCTTCGCAAGACGTCATCGGCGAAACCGCGCCGTGATCCAGCGTAGCAGGTAGCGCAGCGGCCAGCGCAGGATGCTGGCCATCGCAAGCAACACGATCAGCGCCATCCACCCGCCCAGTTGCCAGCCAACCAGCAGCACGATAGGAATGCCCGTCGCGATCAGGATATAGGCCCGCCGCCAGTGATTGTCGCGCGCCGGCAGCATCGCCATGATATTGGCAATGATGCCCCAGGCGCAGGCAAGAAACAGCGACAGGCTCATCAGAGGCTCCCTGCCCTGGTGCAGCAGCGCAGGTCTTTCGCACGAAAGACCTGCGGGATGCGCTCAGCGTTCAAGCCGCGCCGGCAGGTTGTTGGCCCAGGCCGAGATCGTGCCCGCCCCGAGACAGACCACCATATCGCCCGGACGCGCCTGTTCGCGCACCAGCCGTTCCAGATCGTCCTCGCTGAGGATCGCGCGGGCGTGCCGGTGGCCGTGCCGGATCAACCCGGCCACCAGATCTTCGCGCGAGGCCCCTGGAATGGGGTCTTCGCCAGCGGCATAGACCTCGGCGATGGCCACCACATCGGCCTCGTTGAAACAGGCACAGAAATCGTCGAACAGGTTCGACAGGCGCGAATAGCGATGTGGCTGGTGCACCGCGATCACCCGCCCTTCGGAGGCCTGACGCGCTGCCTTCAGCACCGCCGAAATCTCCACCGGATGGTGGCCGTAATCGTCGATGACGGTCACGCCGTTGACCTCGCCCACGCGGGTGAAGCGCCGGTTGACACCGCCAAACCCCGCAAGCGCCGCACGGATTTCCTCGCGCTTCATCCCAAGATGACGCGCCACCGCAACCGCCGCCAAAGCGTTCGAGACGTTGTGATCGCCCGGCATCGGCAGCGAGCAGCCTTCGATCTTCTCGCCTTCCGCCTGAAGCAGGATGTCGAACTTGGCGATGCCCTTTTCGTAATGCAGGTTCACCGCCCGCACATCGGCCTGCGCGTTGAAGCCATAGGTGGTGATGCGCCGGTCGGTGACGCGCCCCACCAGCGCCTGAACCTCGGCGTGATCGGTGCAGCACACCGCCAGCCCGTAGAACGGAATGTTCGACACGAACTGGTAGAAACCGTCGCGCAGGTTCTCGATGCTGCCCCAGTGCTCCATGTGCTCGGGGTCGATGTTGGTGACGATGGCGATGGTCGCCGGAAGCCGGTTGAAGGTGCCGTCGGATTCATCCGCCTCGACCACCATCCATTCGCCAAGCCCCACGCGCGCGTTCGAGCCATAGGCATGGATGATGCCGCCGTTGATCACCGTTGGATCGTAATTGCCCGCGTCCAGCAGCGTCGCCACCATGGTCGTGGTGGTGGTCTTGCCGTGGGTACCCGCGACGGCGACGTTGGATTTCAGCCGCATCAGCTCGGCCAGCATCTCGGCCCGGCGCACCACCGGCAGACCGCGCCGGCGCGCCTCGTCCAGCTCGGGGTTGCCCGGCTTGATCGCCGAGGAGATCACCACCACCTCGGCCTCGGCGAGATTCTCGGCGGCCTGCCCTTCGAACACCAGCGCGCCCTTTTCTTCCAGCCGCTCGGTGATCTTGCTGCGCTTGAGGTCAGAGCCCTGCACCACATAGCCATGGTTCAGCAGAACCTCGGCAATGCCCGACATGCCGATGCCCCCGATGCCGACGAAATGAATCGCCCCCACATCGCCCGGAAGTTTGGTCGCCGCGTTCATCATGCCTCTTTCGCCGTGCCTGTGATGTTTCATGCCTGCCCCTCCTCTGCTGTCATGTCTGGTTCGAATCCGCCCAGCCGCTCGACCAGCGCCGCCAGATCCGCCGCCGCATCGGGTTTCGAGATCCGCATCGCCGCATGCGCCATATGCGCCGCACCCTCGGGGTTGCTCAGAATAGCCAGAATCGCCTCAGACATCGCCTCGACCGTCAGCTTGCTTTCGGGAATGCGGATCGCCGCGCCCGCATCGACCAGCCCCTGCGCATTGACCGTCTGGTGATCGCCCGCCGCCACCGCGTAAGGCACAAGGATCGACGGGCGCCCGATCACCGAGATATCCGCCACCGAGGACGCCCCCGAGCGCGAGATCACCAGCTGCGCCTCGGACATCCGCGCCGGGATGTCATCGAAGAACGGCTTCACCTCGGCGTCGATGGCATGGTCGAGATAATACTGGCTGACCCGCTGGCCATCCTCGTCGCGGGCCTGATGGCTGACGCGCAGATTGCGCAGGATCTCGACAGGAAGCGCCTCGATCGCCGGGGGCACCACGTCGGACAGGATGCGCGCGCCCTGACTGCCGCCGATCACAAGGATCGACATCGGGTAATCGCCCGGCACGATGTAGCCCGCCCCGGCGCGCTCGCGCACCGCGCCGCGCACCGGGTTGCCGGTGTGCACCGCCTCGACGCCCTCGGGCAGTTTGGTCGGCCAAGTGCCGCAGGCCACCACGTCGACCTTTTTGGCAAAGATCTCGTTGACCCGGCCGGGCACGCCGTTCTGCTCATGGATCATGCGCGGCAGCTTCATCAGCTGCGCCGCCGCCAGCGCCGGGATCGACGGATAGCCGCCAAAGCCCACCACCACGTCGGGGCGGTCCCGGCGAAACCCCAGCATCGCCTGCACCACGCCAGAGCCAATGCGAAACGGCACGCCCAGCTTGCTGGCGATGCCGCCGCGCGCAAAGGTGGCCGAGGCGATCTGCTCGATTTCGGTGCCCTCGGGAAAGCCCCCGGTGTAGCGCGCCCCGCGCGCGTCGGTGGTCAGCTTGACGCGCCAGCCACGGGCCAGCAGCGTCTCGGCCAGCGCCTGCGCCGGAAACATGTGCCCGCCAGTGCCCCCGGCCGCCATGACAAGCAAGGGACGCCTGTACCGTTCTGTCATCTGAGCCCCTCGCCTTCGCCTGATCCTACCGCACCTGAAAAGATGTTGCGTGAATGAGCGGGCGCGCAAGCGCCCGAATTCGGGCTTTCCTAGTCAACTCGCCGCCGCGGGGAAAGCCCTGCTCGCCGCCGCAACGCTCAGCGGCGCATGCCGCGCAGGATTTCGCCGATCTCGCCTTGCGGGCGCGAGCGGGTAAAGGCCAGAAGCATGCCGACCGCAATCCCCCCCGCGATCAGCGACGAGCCGCCATAGCTGACAAAGGGCAAGGTCATGCCCTTTGCAGGCAACAGGCGCACCGCCACGCCCATGTTGATCATCGCCTGCACCCCGAACATCGCCGCAAGGCCGGTGCCAGCGAGGCGGATGAACGGGTCACGCTCGCGCATCAGGCGCAGCAAAGAGCGCACCACGACCACGGCATAAAGCGCGATGATCACCAGCACGAGAATAAGCCCGTATTCCTCGGCCGCGACGGCAATGATGAAATCGGTATGCGCGTCGGGCAGCGACCATTTCACCTGCCCCTCGCCAACGCCAACCCCAAAGAATCCGCCCTCCTGAATGGCGTTGGTGGCATAGCCCAGCTGGGTGCGCGGATCGACATCGGGGGTCAGGAAGCCGTCGATGCGGCGGGCGAAATGTTCCGAGCTGTTATAAGCGACCATGCCACCCAGCACCGTCATGGCCGCCATGCCCAGCAGCATGATCATCGGCGCACCGGCGACAAACCACATCACGCCCCATCCAAACAGGATCAGGCAGGCCTGACCGAAATCGGGCTGCAGGGCCAGCGTCAGCACGATGACCATCGTCAGCCCGAAAGACCAGCTTTTCCCCGGCGGTCCGCCGATCTCTTGGCTCGCGGCCATCATCCATGCGGAAATGATGACGAACAATGGCTTGAGAAACTCCGAAGGCTGCACCGAAGCAAAGCCGACCGAATACCAGCGCACCGCGCCCTTTCCGAAATCAGTCCCGAAAAACGGCAGACCGAGCAACGCCACGAACGCCAGCCCAAAGCCGATCACCGCGACGCGCCGCACCACGATGGGCGAGAGCATCGAGGTCAGCATCATTGCGACAAGCGCCATGCCACCAAAGAACGCCTGCCTCTGAACATAGTGAAAATGCGGCAAGCCGTTGCGCTCGGCCAGTGGCGGCGAGGCGGCAAGCCCTAGCAGAATGCCGATGCCAAACAACATCAGGACGCAGGACAGCGACCAACGGTCGACCGTCCGCCACCATTTGGGCAAAACGGGCTCGCCCTCGCGCACGGGAGCCGTGCCGTACACCATTTCCGTCATTGGATCACCGCTCGTGAAACCCGGACTGCGCCGGTATATCTGCCTGACTTCGCCCAGGTTGGCCCGGGTCGCAAAAATAACGGTAACAAAGCAGCGCGCTCTTGGGAAGGCCCGTCAACGACATCAGGCGCAACGCCCGGTCGCCAACATGCTGGGGGGGCGCTGCCCCCCGCGCTCCGCGCTCCCCCCGGGATATTTCGGGCCAGAAGAAGTTGAAGCGCCGCGCCTTGGTTTCTTCTGGCCCCAAATATCCCCGCCGGAGGCAGGCCGTCCATCGCGGCCGGGCGCGGCAGCGGGATTGATGAGGGGCCTTGCACGGCGCGGCGCTTCGTGGTCCTGAGGCGACATGCAGATTGAGACGCTGATCCTTGGAGCCGGGGCCGCCGGCATGATGTGTGCCGCCCATGCCGGGCCGGGTACGGTGGTGATCGACCATGCCAAGGCGCCGGGAGAGAAGATCCGCATCTCTGGTGGCGGGCGGTGCAATTTCACCAACCTTGGTGTCGAGCCGGGCTGTTTCCTGTCGCAGAATCCGCATTTCGCCAAGTCCGCGCTTGCCCGGTATACTCAGTGGGATTTCATCGAGCTGGTCTCGCGCCACGGCATCGCGTGGCATGAAAAGACGCTGGGCCAGCTGTTCTGCGATGGCAAGGCGACGCAGATTGTCGACATGCTGCGCCACGAGATGACCGCCGCCGGGGCCGAGCTGTGGCTGCGCACCGCGCTGGTCGATCTGTCGCATGATGGGGCGCGCTTCACTGCGGTGCTTGAACGCGAGGGCGCGCGGCGCAGCGTCAGCGCGCGCAATCTGGTACTGGCCACCGGCGGCCGATCGATTCCGAAAATGGGCGCGAGCGGGCTTGCCTGTGATATTGCGCGGCGTTTCGGGCTTGATCTGGTGCCGCAACGGCCGGGGCTAGTGCCGTTTACGTTCGCCGATGGCCGGTTTGCCACGCTTGCCGGGCTGTCGCTGCCGGTGCGGATGTTCAACGAGCGCGCCGGATTTGACGAGGCGATGCTGTTCACCCATCGCGGTCTCTCCGGGCCAGCGGTACTTCAACTGTCGAGCTACTGGCATGAGGGCGAGCCGGTGCAGGTCGATCTGCTGCCCGGCACCGACCTTAGCGCCTTGCTGCACGAGGCACGACGCAGCCGCGGGCGGCGCGCCCTTGTCAGCGAGCTGCAAGGCCCCCTTCCCGCGCGCCTCGTGCCATTGCTGGCGCAGGAAATCGATCTGTCGGGCAATATCGGCGATCTGTCGGATCGGCGCGTCGATGCGCTGGTGCAGGCGCTCAAATCATGGGATCTGCGCCCGCAGGGCACCGAGGGCTACCGCACCGCCGAGGTCACCCTTGGCGGAATTTCCACCGACGCGCTGTCGTCGAAAACCATGGAGGCAAAGACGGTGCCGGGGCTTTTTGCCATTGGCGAGGCGGTGGACGTGACCGGCTGGCTCGGCGGGTACAACTTCCAATGGGCATGGTCTTCGGGCGCGGCCTGTGGCCGCCATATCGCCCAGAGCGCAACATCCCGCTGAGCGCGACTTGAAAATGCAGCACTGGCGTTACATGATTGTCATCGAACCGTCATGGAGGCGCCGCGCATGGCTTTCGCCGATCACCCCACCCTGCACCCGGTCAACTGGCTGCGCGATCTGCGGGCCCATGTGCCGCGCAAGGCTGTGCGCGACTGGCTGAACGTGCGGCGCTATGGCCCCGATGCGCCCCGGTCCGACGAATGCGTCTATGTCGACCCCAATGCGATGATGCAGAGCGCCGCCGGACGGGGTCCGCGCCGCAGGCGGCGGCACAGCGGCATGATCATGGACGGCGACTGGGATCTGTCGCTTGTACCGCTGAGGGATGATTCCAAATATGTCAGCATCGCGATGCATTTCAACGACGGTGTGCGCTGGGAAGACACGCCGCTGTTCGAAAGACTGCTGAAGGAAATCGAGGCCGGGCATGTGCCCGACGATTGCGCCACGCGCGAAGACCTGCTGGCGCGCTATGCCGCCCTTGACCGGCTTTACGAGGAAACCCGCGCCCGCGGGCGGCTGCTGGCGAAGGTCGAGCTGCCCGATTATTTCCGCCGCGAGCATGGCGGCATCTTTGTGCATATCACCCGCGACGGCACGCCGATGCGGGCGGGGGGCGGCGCGCACCGGCTGGCGATTGCGCGCCTTTTGAACCTGCCCGAGGTGCCCGCGCAGATCGGCGTGGTGCACCCGCTGGCGATCCGGAATGGCGCGTTGCAGCGGTTGCGGCAATCGCGCCTGAGCCAGTCCTAGCGGATCGGCATCGACACCCGGAACTGCACCGTTTCGATGCCAGGGTTGTTGTCGTAGATCTGCGCGTTCGAGCGATGATCGTAGCTGAGCGCGTAGCGCCAGCCATTGTCCGCCTCGTAGCCCAGTTCGATTCCCGAACGAAATTCGATCGGACCACCCAGATCAAAGCTGTCGGAGGCGGCGTACAGCCCCGGCATCACGTGCAACTCGGTGTAAAAGGGTGAGTTGCCGAGACCGGTGCCCCATGTCAGGCCATAGCCCGCCCATGCGCCGCTTTCCTCGCCCAGCGACAGGCCAATCGCCTGCCCGAACGGGCCGATGGTGCGGCTCAGATCGTAGCGCAGATAGGCTTCGGCGCCCGTATCGGCGCGGCGCTCCAGCGAGCTGCCCGCCGAAAAGGCCACGCGCGGTGCCACATCGCCCGCGCCAACGCAGCCCGAGGCGGTGCCACAGTGGTTCACGCCCATGTCGGTCAGCCCTGCAATGAGCATCAAGACTGCAAAGGTTCCGTCTGCCATGTCGTCCTCCGGTCAGATATTCGGGACAGGGATGGCCGAGATCGCCGGTGAAGTCCAGCGCTGCCAGCGGGGTTTGCCCCGCCCATTGCGGGCGGTGGCTCAGATCGCCTCAAGGCGCAGCGGCTGCGCGGCGGCATGAGCGGCGATGTCTTCCAACGGGGCCAGCCATGCGCCGCTGGCCACCACCCGCTCCAGCAGCTTTTCCATCTCGCGCCAGCGCGCCAGCCGACCGGTCAGGAACGGGTGCAGCACCGGCATCCAGAAGCCGCCCGCCTCGAGCATGGCGTCGAATTCCTCGGCAAAGGCGCGAATGCCGTCGGATGGCGCGCGCACCGGCATCAGGTAATCGATCTCGGCGAAATGGGCAAAGGGCGGCCAGTCGTCGGTGCCCCAATGCGGCGGCATCTCGATCAGGCTGCCCCGTTCGCTCTGCACGAGATAGGGCAGATCGTCGGCCATCATCGAGCTGTCGTACAGGAAGCCATGGGCGATCAGCCGGTCCACCATGGCGGGGGTGATCGAATAGACCGGCGCGCGGTAGCCGCGCGGCTTGCGCCCGGTCATCGCCACATGCACCTCGAGCGCGCGTTCGAACAGCTCGGCCTCATGGGCGTCGGAATGGCTCATCGGGTCTTCGTGGCACCACGAATGATGGCCGATCTCGTGCCCGTCCTTGAGGATCGCCTCGACCGTGTCGGGGTAGTTCTGCATCACCCAGGCCGGCATGAAAAAGGTCTGGCGCAGGCCGAACCGGCGATAGGTCTCAAGGATGCGCGGCACCGCGACGGTTGGCCCGTAACGACCCATCGAGATCGGCTGAAGCCGCAGCTCGGCATCCTCGGGCCGGGCGCAGCGGATCAGGCTGTCGGCATCGATGTCGAAGCTGACGCAGGCGGCAACGGGGCGGCCTTCGGGCCATTGGATCGGGTTGAGGAACATGGAGAGCCTTTCAGGTCAGGGACAACAGCGCCGACAGGTCGCGGCGCAGCGCATCGCAGGCCGCATCGACGCTTTGATCGGAGGTGACGAAGCGCTGGAACCGCGCATTGATCAGATCGAACAGCGCGGCGGCGGCGGACGCGGCATCAAGGCGCTGTGCCAGCGCCTGAACCAGCGCCCCGTCCAGCGCCGCATACTCTGCCGCTGCCGCAGATCCGGCCTCGGCGGCGACGGCGGCCAGCACCTGTCGCCACGTGGCGCGGCCAAGGCCCTGATCGGCGTGCAGCATGATCTGCCGGGCAAAGGCCACGGTCAGGGTCAGCGCATCGGCCTGCGCGGGCAGTGCCGCCGCAAGCCGGTCCAGCAGCTGTGCATCGCTTTGCGCGACCATCGCCAGCAGCACGCCCGCCTTGGTGCCGTAGTAGTTATGCACCGTCACATGGCTGACCCCGGCGGCGGCGGCGATATCCTCGACGGTGGTCGCGCCATAGCCGTTCCGCGCGAACAGCGTCTGCGCCGCGTCCATGATGGCGCGGCGGCGATCCTGTTTCTGGCGATTTCGCAGGCTGGCCATGGCGATCCTTTCGCATCAGCTTAACCACAACAAATTTTTTATTGAATAAACTATTTCACTCTGTAGCGTCAGCCCGCAAACGAAAGGGCATTTCATGGGCGGCAGGATCGGGTTTGACTTCAGCGGGCAGCGGGTGCTTGTCACCGGCGCATCCAGCGGCATCGGCCTTGGCATCGCGCGCGCCTTTCATGCGGCGGGGGCGACGCTGACCGTGCTTGCGGACAACCCGGCGATTCACGACACCGCCCTGCCCGGCGCGCGGGCGATACAGTGCGACATATCCGATGCCGAGGCGGTGAACGCGGCGCTGGCCGATACCGGCCCGCTGGATGTGCTGGTGAACAACGCCGGGCTGGAGCGCCCGACCCCGCTGATCCCGGGGCGCGATGAAACCTTCGAGCGCATCCTTGCCGTAAACGTCACCGGCACGCGCAATGTCACCGGGGCGCTGCGCGATCGGCTGAGCGAGGGCGCCTCGGTGATCCTCACCGCGTCGATCTGGGCGCGCACGGCGGTGCCAGAGTTTGCCGCCTATGTCGCAAGCAAACACGCCACGCTGGGCCTGACCCGCACTTGGGCGCATGAGCTGGGGCCACGCGGCATCCGGGTCAACGCGGTCTGCCCTGGCTGGGTGCGCACCGGCCCGGCGATAAATTCGCTGCGGGAGATGGCGCGCACATCCAACCGCTCCGAAGCCGAGGTCGCGGAGGAGCTATCTGCCGCACAGGTCTTGCCGGGCCTGATGGACCCCGACGATATCGCCGGGCTGTACCTGTTTCTTGCCTCGGACGGCGCGGCGAACATCACCGGGCAGGCGATCACCATCGACCGCGGCGAGGTGATGGCATGACTCTGCAGGGCAAGACGGCGCTGGTCACCGGCGGCTCTCGCGGGATCGGGCGCGCCATCGCGCTGGCGCTGTCGGCGGCCGGGGCGCGTGTGGCGTTCTGTCACCCCGGTGACGCCGCCGCCGGGCCAACCCTCGCCGCGCTTGAGGCGCAGGGCGAGGCGATGGCGTTTGCCGCCGATGTTTCGGACGAGGCGCAGGTCATCGCCTTTCATGACGCCGCCTTTGCCCGGTTCGGTGCGCCGGATATTCTGGTCAACAACGCTGGCATCCTGCACGAGGCACCGCTGCGCGACACGAGCGCCGGGGATTTCGACAAGGTGATCGCAGTGAACCTGCGGGGGTGTTTCCTCAATTGCCGCGAATTTGCCCGGCGCTCGGATGCGGGACGCATCATCAACATCGCCTCCGAGCTGGCCTTGGTCGGGCGCGCGGACCTTGTGGCCTATTGCGCCTCGAAAGGGGCGATCCTGTCGCTGACCAAGGCGCTGGCGCGCGAATTGGCCCCCGGCATTCTGGTCAACGCCATCGCTCCGGGGCCGATCGAGACCGACATGACCGCGCCCGCCTCGATGAGCCCGGAGCAGATCGCAATGGACCTTGCCTCGCCGCTGGCCCGCTACGGCCAGCCCGGCGACATCGCCGCCATGGCGCGATTCCTTGCGGGCGATGAGGCGGGGTTCATCACCGGGCAATGTTTCGGGGTGAACGGCGGCAGCGCCATGCCCTGAGGGCGGGTTTGCCCATTTTGTGACCAGACCCGGCACCCGGATCACGTTTTCCGGCGTATTGGTCTTGCCTTGGCCAAGGGTTTCGGGCCACACCCTGATTAATCGATTAATCAAGGCTCGAAATGACCCCGAAGCTTCAGGATCTTGCGCAGGCGCTTGGCGTGTCCACCGCGACGGTGTCGAATGCGCTGTCGGGCAAGGGGCGCATGTCGGCGGATCTCAAGACCCGCATCCGGGATGCCGCGACGCGCATGGGCTATGCGCCCTCGCCCAGCGCGCGGGCGCTGCGCACCGGGCGCAGCGGAGTCATCGGGCTGGTGCTGCCCGACATCGCCAACCCGCTGTTTCCGGCGCTGGCGCAGGCCATCGAGGCCGAAGCGCAGGCACGCGGCATGGGGGTGCTGATCGCCGACAGCCGCGGCGAGCCCGCCGCGCAGGATGACGCGCTGCACCGGCTGGTGCGCCAAGGCGCCGATGCGCTGGTGCTGGTGCCGCGCCGGGGCACGCTGGTGCCCGATCTTGCGGTGCCGGTTGCGGTGATCGACGCCGCCTCTAACCCTGCCAGTCGGATCAATGCCGATCATGTCGGAGGCGGGCGCCTTGTCATGCAACACCTGCTTGAGGCCGGACACAGCGACATCCTTATCGTCGGGCAAAGCCGCACCTCGCGGGTGCAGGCGGATCGCGTGGCGGGGATGATCGACGCGCTGCCCAGCGCGGCGGTGCATTGGCTCGACGATGGCCCCCTGCCCGCCCCCGCGGCGCTGCGCGCGACGGCGCTGGCCTGCACATCGGATCTGATCGCGCTGCCGCTGCTGACGCGGCTTGCGGCGGCAGGGCTGCGCCTGCCGCAGGACATGGCTGTGACCGGCTTTGACAACCATGCCTTCGCCGCACTGGTCGCGCCCGGCCTGACCACCGTGGCGCAGGACCTGCCCGCCATCGCCCAAGGCGCGCTGGATGCGCTGGAGGCCGGACTGAACGGCCAGCCCGCCATCGCGCCCCGCACCGTTCCGATGTACCTGATCCCCCGTGGAAGCACGCAAACCACCAACAGGAGAGACCAATGACACTTGCAAGAACGCTCGCCACCGCCAGCGCGCTGGCCATCGCCGCCGGCGCCGCGCAGGCCGAGGACACGCTGACCATCTCGGTCTACAGCTTTGCGCAGGATGAATTTCAAGAGATCGTTTACGACCCGTTCATGGAAATCTGCGACTGCAAGATCGTCGTAGAGACCGGGAACTCGGTCGAGCGTCTCGCGAAGATCGAGGCCAACAAGGAGAACCCGGTGATCGACATGGCGGTGCTGTCCACCCATGACGCGCTCTCCGCCGCCCGCAAGGGTCTGCTTGCGCCGATCGATACCGCCGCGCTGAGCAATTACGACAAGCTCTATGACATCGCCAAGGATCCGCTCGGCGATCATCTTGGCGTTGGCTACACCTTCTACGCCACCTCCATCGTCTATCGTTCCGACAAGGTCACCATCGATAGCTGGGCCGACCTGCTGTCGCCCGAACTGGCCGGCAACGTGGCGCTGCCCGACATCACCACCAATCAGGGCGCGCCCGCGCTGCTGATGATCGGCGAGGCGCTTGGCGATGCGGATTACGCCCTGTCGACCCCGACCAACGCGGTGGCAGAACAGGCCGACGATATCGTAACCTTCTATGTCAGATCCTCGCAGGTTGCGCAGCTGATGCAGCAAGAGGAAATCTGGGCCGCGCCGATCGGCCGGTTTGCATGGGCCAGCTTTAAGGACAACGGCCTGCCGATGGCTTGGGCCACCCCCAAGGAAGGCCAGACCGGCGGCATGAACGTCATGGTGATGACCGCGAACAACGGCAACGAGGCGCTGGCGACGCGGTTCATGGATTTCTGGCTGTCGACAGAAGTGCAGACCAACCTGGCCGAGGCGCTGGTCGACAGCCCTGCCAATGCCGAGGTCGTGGTGTCCGATGACATTGCCGACAACCTGACCTACGGCGCCGAGACCGTTGCGCAGCTGAAACTTCTGCCGCCCGACGTGATCCTCGATTCGCGCGAAACCTGGCTCGACCAGTGGAACGCGACGGTGATGAAATAATGTTTGAAGACCGTCGCATCGGCCTTGCCCTTGCCATGCCCGCGGCGGTCTTCGCCGCGGCGCTGTTCTTGGCGCCGGTGATCATTCTGCTGTCTGAAGGCTTTCGGGGCGCCGAAGGCTGGACGCTTGCCCCCTATATCGATTTCTTCTCCAGCGACCGCAACCGGGTGGTGTTTCTGCGCACGCTCAAGCTGGCGACGCTGGTGGCCGGGGTGTCGGCCATCATCGGCTATGCCACCGCCTTTGCCATCGTCTCGCTTCCTCCCGCCTCGCGCGGGCGGATGTTCGCGCTGGTGACGCTGCCGCTGATGATCTCGCCGGTGGCGCGCACCTATGCGTGGCTGGTGATCCTTGGGCGCACCGGCTTCGTCAACCAGATCCTCGTGGGATCGGGGCTGATGGACACGCCGCTGCGGCTGCTGTTCACCGAAACCGCCGTATTCATCGGCCTGTTGCAGCTGTTCCTGCCGCTGATGATCATCTCGCTGATCTCGGCGATGGAGAACATGCCGCGCGATGCGGTGCCCGCCGCGCGGGTGCTTGGGGCCAACTGGGTGCAGGTGTTCTTCAAGGTGATCCTGCCGCTGACCCGCGAAGGGCTGGTGGTGGGCGGCACGCTGGTGTTCACCGGCTCGATGACCGCCTACATCACGCCGGCGATCCTTGGCGGATCGAAGGTGCTGATGCTGGAAACCCTGCTCTATCAGCGGGTCACCGTGGCCAATGATTTCGCCTCGGCCGCCGTCATCGCGATGATCCTGATCGTCATGGCGTTCTCGGCCAATATCGTTCTGAAACGCATGGCAACCGCGAGGGCGCGCCGATGACCCGACTGCCCAGCTGGCTGATCCTTGGAACGGTGCTGACCTTCCTGATCGGGCCGTTCCTCATCATCATCGCGGCGTCGCTGTCGGCGGGCAACAACCTTGCCTTTCCGCCCGACGGGCTGTCGCTGAAATGGTACGCCAAGGTGTTTCAGATCGACAGCTTCCGCATGTCCTTTGCGGTGTCGATGTTCCTTGCGGTGGGCGGCACCGCCGCGGCGCTGGCGCTAGGCATTCCGGCCAGCTACGCCATGACCCGCTACAAGGTGCCGGGGGCCGAGGCGGTGCGCCTAATCGTCTCCTCGCCGATCATCGTGCCGGGTATCATCGTCGGCCTTGCCCTGCTGCGCTATCTGGTGCTGCCTACGGGCCTTGGGATGCTGGCGGCGCTGTTCCTTGCCCATACCGCGCTGGTGCTGCCCTATGCGGTGCGTGTGGTGTCGGCCAGCATGGAGAACCTGCGCGCCGACATGGAAGAAGCCGCGCTGATCCTTGGCTGCACCCGTCTTCAGGCGGTGACCAAGGTGGTGCTGCCCAACATTCGCGGCGGCATCCTTGCGGCCTTCATCCTCGGCTTCGTGACCTCGTTCAATCAGGTGCCGGTGTCGTTGTTCCTGTCGGGGCCGGGCGTGCGCACCCTGCCCATCGACATGATCGCCTATATGGAGATCAACTACGACCCCTCTGTCGCCGCCCTTGCCGCGCTGCTGGCGTTCCTGTCCATCGGCATCATCCTGTGCGCGGAACGCTTTCTTGGATTTTCGAAATATGTCTGACTTTGTCTCCCTTGAGGGGCTGACCCTCGCCTACGGGTCCACCATCGCGGTGGACAAGCTGAACCTGACCATCGCGCAAGGAGAGCTGGTGTCGCTGCTGGGCCCGTCGGGCTGCGGCAAGACCACCACGATGCGCGCCATCGCCGGGCTGATGAGCCCGCGCGCCGGGCGCATCACCATCGACGGGCGCGATGTCACCCGCCTGCCACCCTCCAAGCGCGACATCGGGCTGGTGTTTCAAAGCTACGCGCTGTTCCCGCATCTGACCGTGTATGAGAACGTCGCCTTCGGGCTGCGCCTGCGCTCGGAATCCGATCTGGATGCCAAGGTGCGCAGCGGGCTGGCCACCGTCGGGCTGGAGGCGTTTGCCGACCGCGCGCCCAAGGATCTGTCGGGCGGCCAGCAGCAGCGCGTGGCGCTGGCGCGCAGCCTCGTGATGCAGCCCAAGGTGCTGCTGCTCGACGAGCCATTGTCGAACCTCGACGCGCGGCTGCGGCTTGATATGCGGATGGAGTTGCAGCGGGTCCAGCGCGAGACCGGAATCACCATGATCTTTGTCACTCATGATCAGTCCGAGGCGCTGGCGCTGTCGGATCGCATCGTGCTGATGAAGGGCGGCGCCATCGAACAGCTCGGCACGCCCGAAGAGATCTATTCCGCGCCGGTGTCGGGCTTTGCTGCCGATTTCGTCGGTTTCGAAACCATCCTGCCCGACGAGGCTGGCGGCGGCCTTGCGTGGCGGCCCGGCGCGGTGGTGCTGGGCACGGGGCCGCATCAGGGTACGGTGATCGGCACCGCCTTTGCCGGCGAGCGCCGCGAATACGTGCTGGGCAGCGCTTTGGGTCAGATCAAGGCCGATGCGCCTGTTTCGGCGCCGCCCCTGCGCATGGGCGAGACCATCGCCTTTGATCTGCCGCGCGAGCGCGCGGTGCGGCTGGAAAGGCTGAACTGACATGGGCATCTGGGTTGATACCGACATGGGGGTCGATGACCTTGCCGCGCTGCTGCTGGCACAGCGGCTGGGGATCGACGGCATCAGCCTTGTCTTTGGCTGCGCCGAGATCCCGGCGGTGCGCGCCAACGCGCTGGCCGCCTGCGCAGCCTTCGGCTGGCCCGATCCGGTGCAAGGCGCCGATTGCGCCATTCTTGGCGAGACCGAGACCGCCGAGCGCATCCTTGGCGCCAGCGGCCAGCCGACACGCGGCGCGCGTCTGCCAGAGGTTCCAGACCGCCCGCTCGCCCCGGCCCTGCCGGCGCTGGCAGGCTGGCTCGACGGGCACTCTGATGCGCAGATCCTTGCGCTGGGGCCGCTGACCAACCTTGCGACGCTGGTGCTGGCCCACCCCGAGCTTTGCGCCAACATAGGCTGCATCACATGGATGGGCGGCGCGACCGGGCGCGGCAATCATACCGAACATGCGGAATTCAACGCCATCGCCGACCCCGAGGCGCTGGCGGTGCTGCTTTCGCGCGGCATCCCGATCGACATGGTCGATCTCGAACCTTGCCGCCGCGTGGTGATCGAGGAACAGCACATCGCCCCCCTGCCGCAGCCGATGCGCGATCTTATGGGCGGCTATCTGGATATCGGGCTGTCGCGCGGGCGCTCTGGCATGGCGCTTTATGACCCGGTTGCGGCGGCGCTGCTGGTCGCGCCCCGGCTGTTCAGCCTCTCCGACGTATCGCTGAGCATCGAGCTGCACGATGCCGAACGTCTGGGCCAGACCATCGTCGCGCCGCACGGGGCGCATCGTGTCATTGCCGGGCTTGATGCCGATGCGGTGCGCGATCTGTGCCTGTCGGCACTATGGGAGACATCATGAGCGATCTGAACACTGCCGAACTGCGCGACCGCGCCATCGCCGCCGCACGCGGCGATGCGCCGTTTGACCTGCTGATCACCGGGGCGCGCATCGCCGATGTGTTGCTGCACGAGCTGCGCCCGGCCGATATCGGCATCATCGGGCCGATGATTGCGTCGGTCCACGCGCCCGGCACACGCAGCGATGCGGCCCGGGTGCTTGACGCCAGCGGCCTGATCGCCGCGCCGGGGCTGATCGACACGCATATGCATGTCGAAAGCTCGATGATCACGCCGGAAACCTACGCCGCCCATGTCGCCCCGCGCGGGGTGACGACGATGGTGTGGGACCCGCATGAATTTGCCAATGTGGCCGGGGTCGAGGGGCTGGATTACGCCGCCGATGCCGCCGCCAACGCCTGCGCGCGGCTGCTGCCGCTGGTGCCGTCCTGCGTGCCCTCGGCGCCGGGATACGAAACCGCCGGCGCGGATTTCGACGGCGAGGTGATCGCTGCGCTGCTCGCCCGGGGCGACATGCACGGGCTGGCCGAAGTCATGGACATGGGCGCGGTGATTTCCCGCGCGCCCCGGATGCGCGGCATCCTGTCGGCGGCGCTGGAGTCGGGCAAGCCGCTTTGCGGTCATGCGCGCGGGCTGAGCGGGGCCGAACTGCAAGCCTTTGTCGCGGCGGGGATCGGTTCGGATCACGAGCTGACCTCGGCCGAAGATCTGATGGAAAAGCTGCGCGCCGGGCTGTGGATCGAATTGCGCGGCTCGCATGATCACCTGCTGCCCGAGATCGCGCAGGCGCTGGCGGCGCTGCCACAGCTGCCGCCGACGCTGACCCTGTGCACCGACGACACCTTCCCCGACGATCTGCTGCGCGCAGGCGGCCTTGATGACATGCTGCGGCGGATGATCGGTTACGGGCTGCCGCCGCTCTGGGCGCTTCAGGCGGCGAGCTATAACGCGGCGGTCAAGCTGGGGCGCACCGATCTGGGGCTGATCGCGCCGGGGCGTCGGGCCGACATCGTGCTGACCAAAGCGCTGGAGGATTTCCGCGCCAGCACCGTGCTGGTGGACGGCGCGCCGCTGCGCGAGGCCGCGCCCCTGCCGATCCCGGCGCGACTGCGCGGCAGCATGGCGCTGCCCCCGGTGACGCCCGACAGCTTTGAAATCGCGGCGCCCGGCCCGCAGGCGCGGCTTGCCAGCATCGACCGGCCCCGCTTTACCCAATGGGGCGAGATCGACGCGCAGGTTGCAGATGATCGCGTGCTGCTGCCCAAGGGCGCAACCCGCATCGCGGTGCTGCACCGGCATGGGCGCGTGCCCGTCGTGCCAAGGGTCGGCCTGCTGACCGGCTGGGGCGACTGGCGCGGCGCTTTTGCCACCACGGTCAGCCATGACAGCCACAACCTGACCGTGTTTGGCGCAGACCCCGCCGACATGGCGGCGGCGGCCAATGCGCTGATCGCCTGCGGCGGCGGTATGGCGGTGGCAACGCAGGGCAAGGTCAGCGCGCTGTTGCCGCTGCCGGTGGCAGGCCTCGTGTCCGAAGCGCCGCTGCCCGAGGTTGCCGAGGCGCTTGAACAGTTGCGCCGCGCCATGGATGAGGTGGTCGACTGGCAGCCGCCCTACCTCGTGTTCAAGGCCCTCGTCGGGGCGACGCTGGCCTGCAACAAGGGGCCGCACCAGACCGATCTGGGCATCGCCGACCCGCAGGCAGGACGGCTGCTTACGACGCCGCTTCTCTAGCCAGCGCCACCCAGAAGGCAACGCCCGACGGCAGGGCGGCGTCGTTGAAATCATAGCCGGTGTTGTGATGCAGCGCGCCATCCTGCGCCGGGCCATTGCCAAGCCAGACATAGCAGCCCGGCGCTTCGCCCGCGAAAAAGGCGAAATCGTCGCCAGCGGTCGACGGCGGGAATTCGGTGCGCACCTTCGGCAGCGCCCGCCGTGCGGCGGCCAGCGCCACCTGCGTCGCCGACGCCTCGTTCACCACCGGCGGAATGCGCCGGATGAAGGTAAACTCGGCCTCCAGCCCCTGCGCCGCCGCGATGCCGTGGGCCAGTCGGCCGATGCCCTCTTCGAGCTGATCGCGCACCTGCGGCGTATAGGCGCGCGCGGTGCCGCCGATCTCGACCACATCGGGGATCACGTTGAGCGCCTTGGGATCGCCAGCGCGCAGCGAACAGGCGCTGACCACCGCCGGTTGCAGCGGATCGACGATGCGCCCGGTCACCGTTTGCAGCCCCGCAAGGAACATCCCCGCCGCCGGGATCGGATCGCGGCCCAGATGCGGCTTGGCCCCATGCGTTCCTTCGCCGCGCAGGGTCAGCGTCCAGCTGTCGGAACTGGCCAGCTGCGGCCCCGGCACCACCGCCATTTCATCGCAGGCCAGCCCCGGCATGTTGTGCAGGCCAAAGACCATGTCGCAGGGGAATTGCTGGAACAGCCCGGCCTCGACCATGGCCTTGGCGCCGCCGCGCCCCTCTTCGGCGGGCTGAAAGATGAAATGCACCGTGATGCCCGGAGGCGCGGCGGCCAGAACCTCGGCCGCGCCAAGCAACATGCTGGTGTGCCCGTCATGACCGCAGGCATGCATCTGCCCCGGCACGGTCGAAGCCCATGGCTTGCCCGAGCTTTCCGGCATCGCCAGCGCATCCATGTCAGCGCGCAGACCGATGGCGCGCCCGGTGCCGCGCAGCGTGCCGACAACGCCGGTGCCCGCGATGCCGGTTGTCACCTCAAGGCCCAGCGCGCGCAGCCGCTCCGCGACCAGCGCGGCGGTGCGATGTTCTTCGAAACCCAGTTCCGGGTGGGCGTGCAGATCGCGCCGCAGCGCGACAAGGGCGGGGAGGTCAAAATCGGGGTGCTTTGTCATGCCGGCCATGCTACGCCCCGGAGACTAAAGCGGAAAGTCGAAAACATGTTGTCCCATCACTTCTGGCAGGAGTTTGCGCCCGGCCCTGCCCCCTCATCGCCTTGGCACGATCGTTATCCTGCACAGATGCCCGACGGGCGCTTGCTCTGGCTACCGATCCGGGCGCTTGGCGAGGGCAAGGGCATCGCCTCGCTGATCCTCAATCAGGCGAGTTTCGAGGTCGAGGAAACGCTGGCCGAACAGCTTGCCACCCGCCTGCGCCCCTATGAGCCCGAGGTGGTCATCGGCCTGCCGACGCTGGGGCTGGGCCTTGCGCGGCAGGTGGCGGCGCGGCTTGGGCATGCGCGCATGCTGCCGCTCGGGACATCGCGCAAATTCTGGTACGACGAGGCGCTGTCGGTGCCGATGCGCTCGATCACCTCGCCGGGGGCCGACAAGCGGCTGTATCTCGATCCGCGCATGGTGCCGCTGCTGGAACGCCGCCGGGTGGCGCTGATCGACGATGTGGCCAGTTCCGGCGCATCGCTGACGGCAGGGCTGGCGCTGTTGCAGGGCGTCGGCTGCACGCCCGTGGTCATGGGCGTCGCGATGCGCCAGACCGAGCGCTGGCGCGATTTGCAAGGCCCACCGCTGGAAGGCGTGTTCGACACGCCCCTGCTGAGCGAAACACCGCAAGGCTGGCGCTAAGGCGCCAGCGACTCGAGCAGCTGCGCGCGCAACGCCCGCAGATTTCCGGCGAAATCGTAATCGTTGCGCGCCGGGCCGCCAAAGAAGATGCCGTCGATGGCGATCGAGGTCAGCCACGCGGTGCGATCCGCATCCAGCGCCCGGAACCGCCCCTGCGCAATGCCCGTGCGGATCGCGGCGCACAGGGTGTCGCGCTCGCGGGCGTAGAATTCATCGACCATGGCCGAGGCCTTGGGATCGCGGTGCCCGTCCGAGGCGAAATCGTTCATCAGCTTGACCATGCGCACAAGGCGCGGCGCGGTCTCGATATTGGCCTCGAACCACGCATCCGCCGCGCCCAGCGGTGCGTCAGGATCAACCGGCAGATCCTCGAACTGCACGATGAAATCGTCGATGGCGTGGCGCAGGGCAGCCAGCACCAGCGCCTCCTTGCTGTCGAAGTAATGATAGAGCAGCGCCATGTTGACCCCGCATTCAGCGGCCAGCCGCCGCATCGGGATCGCCGCGAAATGCTGTTTTTCGCAGAGCGCCAGCATTGCCTCGAGAATCTGCACCCGGCGCGCGGTGGGGTCCATGCGCTGGCGCTTGGCGGCTTTCGCCATGATCGGGGCCTCTCTTGCTGCATTACTGATCAAACGATTGGTAACAGCAAAAAGATGTGCGGGAAAAGCTTGATTTCGCAACTAAGCGCTCGCTCAGTAGGGCGATGAGTTAACGCGAACAGCTTCCCGAGGACCCTTGCCCATGCGCTTTCCCACGACCCTTGCCCTGCTCGGCACCGCCGCGGCCATCGCCTTTACATCGCCTGCCGCTGCGCAAGACAAACCAACCTTCAAAGTGGGGTACGTGGTCTATGTCGGTTTCATGCCGCTGGCCTACATGAAGGCCGAAGGGTTGATGGACGCATGGGGCGAGAAATACGGCATCGACGTCGAGCTCATTCAGATCAACGATTACGTCGGCTCGATCAACCAGTTCATCGCGGGCGATCTTGATGCGGTCGCGGTGGCCGGGATGGACGCGCTGACCATGCCGGCGGCGGGCGGGGTCGACACCTCGATCTTTCTGGTGACGGATTATTCCGACGGCAACGACGCGCTGCTGTCGCGCTCGGTCGACAGCGTCGAGGCGTTGCTCGATGACGAGGTCTACCTGCTACAATATTCGGTGTCGCATTACCTGCTGAACCGCGCGCTGGCCGAGGCCGGCATCGACGAGCCGTGGCGGGTCAAGACCGTCAACATCTCGGACGCCGAAATCGGCGCGGCCTTCATCACCCAGGACAGCATGAACCACGCCGCCAGCTGGAACCCCATCGTGGCCGAGATGCTGGATCAGGTGCCCGAGAGCAAGGTGCTGTTCGACAGCTCGCAGATCCCCGGCGAGATCATGGACGTGTTCATCGCCCGCACCGACACGCTGGCCGAGCACCCGGAATTCGGCAAGGCCGTCACCGGCGCATGGTACGAGGCGATGGCGGTGATGCAGGGCGAAGAGGCCAAGGATGGCCCGATGCACGAGATCATGGCATCGGCCATGGGCACAGACCTTGCAGGCTTTGCCGGACAGGCCGACCAGACGCATTTCTTCTACACCCCCGGCGATGCGGCGGCGTTCCTGAGCGCCGACAGCTCGGTGGAGATCATGGACAAGGTGCGCACCTTCAGCTTTGACGAAGGGCTGTTCGGCGCGGGCGCGGCATCGGTCGACGAGATCGGCATCGAGGTTGGCGGCACCACGCTGGGCGATCCGGGCAACGTCAAGCTGCGCTTTGACGCCAGCTTCGCCGAGATGGCCGCCGCAGGCGACATCTGACCCCTACGGGCGCCCTGAGACAGGGGCGCCCCTTGCAAGGACATGCCATGCGCCGCGTGATCAACCGGCACCCGTCCCGCAGGATGAAGATCCTGATGGGCGCGCTGCCTTTCATTCTGGCTATTGCCATCTATGCGTTTGCCGCCGACGCGCGCGGCGCTGACGGGCCCGACAAGCTGATGCCGGGGCTGAACGCCTTTACCTCGGCCATGTCGCGGCTGATGTTCGATATCGACCGGGCCACCGGCACCCGGCTGTTCTGGGCCGACACATGGGCCAGCCTTGCGCGGCTTGGCGTGGGCCTTGGGATTTCCGCCCTCATCGGGCTGGTGATCGGCGTGCTGGTCGGGTTCATCCCGTTTCTGCGCGCGCTGTTCGAGCCGTTCTTTGCCGCGTTTTCGCTGATCCCGCCGCTGGCGGTGCTGCCGATCCTGTTCATCCTGTTTGGGCTTGGCGAGCTGTCGAAAACCGTGCTGATCGTGTTCGGCATCGCGCCCTTCATCATCCGCGACGTGATGTTGCGGGTGGCCGAGATCCCGCGCGAGCAAATCGTCAAGGCGCAGACGCTGGGCGCATCAAGCTGGCAGATGATCCTTGGGCTGGTGCTGCCGCAGGTGTTCCCGCGGCTGATTTCCTCGGTGCGCCTGTCGCTGGGCGCGGCATGGCTGTTCGTCATCGCCGCCGAGGCGATCACCGCCGAGGCGGGGCTTGGCTATCGCATCTTTCTTGTGCGCCGCTATCTCGCGATGGATGTGATCCTGCCCTACGTGCTGTGGATCACCCTGCTGGCCTTTGCGATGGATTACGCGCTGCGCCGCACCCATGACGCCATTCCATGGACACGTTTCAAGGAGGGCGGCTGACATGGCGCTCATCGAATTCGAGAACGTCTCGAAGCATTATGGCGACACCATCGTGCTTGAGAACCTGTCGCTGACGATCGAGGACAATGAATTCCTTGCCGTGGTCGGCCCGTCCGGCGCGGGCAAGACAACGCTGCTGCGGATGCTGCTCAGTCAGGAAGCGCCGAGTTCGGGCCGCATCCTGATCGACGGCGCGCCCATCGCGCCAGAGCCGATGCCGGACCGGGGCGTGGTGTTTCAGCGCTATTCGGTGCTGCCCCATCGCACGGTGATCGGCAATGTGATGACCGGGCCGGAATGGCAGGCGGCCCCCTTTACCGGGCGGCTGTTCGGCAAGGCACGTCAGCTGCTGAAGGCGCGCGCGCAGGACATGCTGGACCGGGTCGGCCTTGGCGGGCACGCGGCGTTGTACCCCGCGCAGCTTTCGGGCGGGCAGCAACAGCGCCTTGCCATCGCGCAGGCGCTGATGATGAACCCCAAGGTGCTGCTGCTTGACGAGCCGTTCGGCGCGCTTGACCCCGGCACGCGCCGCGCCATGCACAAGCTGGTGCTTGAGCTGTGGAGCGAACACCAGATGACCGTGGTGATGATCACCCATGACCTGTCCGAGGCGTTCCACCTTGGCACCCGTGTGATCGCGGTGGACAAGCGGCGGCACGATCCGCACGCGCCGCATCGCTACGGGTCGATCATCACATCCGATTTCGACGCAAAACCCCGGCTCGCGCGGCAACTTGCCCGCGCCGCTGGCTGACTCCTGAAGGAAGGCTCAAATGACCGACAAACGCTTTCACCTCGCATGGTTCATGAACTTCACCCCGGATGAGTGGCGCGCGCCGTTTGGGCAGGGCGGCTATCCGTGGGACGGGCAGTTCTACGTGGAAATGGCGCAGACGCTGGAACGCGCCTGTTTCGATTTCCTGATGATCGAAGACAAGCTGATGGTGCCCGAGACCTTTGGCTCCGACCGCAAGTATTCGCTGGCCAATGGCATGATGGCCCCGAAACATGACCCCGCGCCGCTGGCGGTGGCGATGGGCATGGCGACATCCAAGATCGGCGTGGTCGCCACCATGTCGACGCTGGCCTACCCGCCGTTCATGTTGGCGCGGCTGTCTTCGACCATCGACAGCCTGACCAAGGGGCGGTTCGGCTGGAACGTCGTGACCTCGGCTGAGGATCTGGCGGCGCAGAATTTCGGCATGGACAAGCTGCCCCCCCGCGAACAGCGCTATGAAATGGCGGATGAATACATCGACGTGGTGAACAAGCTGTTCGACAGCTGGGATGCCGATGCGGTGGTGCTGGATCGCGAAAACGGCGTTTATGCAGATTCCTCGAAGGTGCGGACCATCGATCACGAGGGCAAGTATTACAAGGTGCGCGGGCCGCTCAACACCGTGCCTTCGCCGCAGCATCGCCCGGTCTATGTGCAGGCCGGTGCCTCGCCGCGCGGGCGCGATTTCGCAGCGCAGCACGCCGATGCGATCGTGTCGGTGGCCAACGGGGTCGAGGGGATGAAGGCGTTCCGCGATGACATTCGCGCGCGCGCCTCTGCGCTGGGGCGCGACCCCGACGAGATCAAGGTGTTCTTCTGCATCACCCCGACCCTTGGCGAAACCGAAGAGGACGCGCAGGCGAAATACGTCCGCGAGACCACCTCGGACCATTTCTGCAACGATGTGCTGGCGTCGATTTCCGCGATCACCGAGATCGATTTCTCGCAATACGATCTGGACCAGCCGCTGCCGGAAAAGCTGGAAACCAATGGTGAAAGCGGCACGCTGGACAAGTTCCAGCAATGGGGCAGCGGCAAGACGCTGCGCGAGCTGGCAGCGGCGCAGGGCGGTGGGCTTGTGTCCTCGCTGGAGCTGATCGGCACGCCGGCTTCGGTGGCCGACAAGATGGGCGAAGCCATGGCCGAGGTTGGCGGCGACGGCTTCCTGATCACCACCCCGGTGCTGCGGGTCGGACGACGCTATCTGGTGGAAATCGCCGACGGGCTGGTGCCCGAACTGCAACGCCGCGGGCTAGTGCGGACCGAATACACCCACCAGCTTTTGCGCGACAACCTGACGGATTTCTGATCATGAGCATTGTACTGATCTCTGGAAACCCCTCTGCGGGGGGGCGCACCAGCCAGCTGGCGCTGGATCTTGGCGCGGCGCTGGCCGGGCTGCTGGACAAGGAGGCCCCTGCCGAGGTGCTGGAGCTGGCACCGGTTGCGCCCAAGCTGTTCGGCTGGGGCGACCCGGATGTGGCTGCACTGAAGGCGCAGGTGCTGGGCGCGGATTTCGTGGTGATCGCAACGCCGACCTACAAGGCCGCGATGACCGGCTTGCTCAAAAGCTTTCTCGACCAGTTCAAGGCGGGCGAGCTGTTCGGGCAAGTGGTGATCCCGGTGTTCACCGGCGGCTCGGACGCGCATTCGCTGGCCCCCGATTTCACCCTGCGCCCGGTATTGCAGGAGCTTGGCGCGTCGATGCCGACCTCGTCGCTTTACGTGGTGAGCAGCCTGTTGGACGGGCCGAACAGCGTGGCGGCAGAGTTCGTTGAGCGGGAGAAATTCCGCCTGCTTGGCGCGGCGCATGGGATGACGTTGGCGCGGGGCTGAGGCCGACATCCGCGCGGTGCCCTGACCCGGGCGACCCGCGGATTGTTATGCGTCGAGGGATTTCTTCTTGCGAAGAAATGTGGGGGCGCTGCCCCCGCCTTCGGCCCCCCCGGAGTTTAACGGGCAAGATGAAGGGCGGGGGATCATTCCAGAAGGATGACGCCCTTTGAGTTGAAGCTGAACTCCAGCTTTTCGCCCAGTTGCGGCGGGCGGCGCCCGGTGCGGTTGAACGTATCGAGCAAGACAGGCGCGCCGCCCATATGTGTTCCGACCCGGATCACCGAGCCGAGAAACTGCACCTCGGTCACGGTGCCGGTGAAGCTGATATCGTGGCCGGGCGCGGGGCCGAGGCTGATGGCCTCGGGGCGCAGCGCCAGCGGCACAGTGCCCGGCGTCAGCGGCCTGCCGGTCGGTATTTCGATGCCGCCAACGCTGACGTGCCCCTGCGCAGCATCGGTGACCTCGGCATCGAGCACGTTCAGCCGCCCGACGAATTCCGCCACGAAGCGATTGGCAGGGCTGGAGTAGATCTCGTGCGGGGCGCCGATCTGCTGCGCCATGCCGCCATGCATGACGACGATGCGATCGGACATGCTCAGGGCTTCTTCCTGATCATGGGTGACGAAGACCGTGGTGATGCCAAGGCGCTGCTGGATCTCGCGGATTTCTTCCCGCAAGCTGACGCGGATCTTGGCATCGAGCGCCGAGAGCGGCTCGTCCAGCAGCAAGACCTGCGGCTGCACCGCCAGCGCCCGCGCCAGCGCCACCCGCTGCTGTTGCCCGCCCGAGAGCTGGAACGGATAGCGCTTGCCGAAGTCGCCAAGGCCGACCAGCGAGAGCATCTCGGCCACCCGCGCGGCGCTTTGTGCCTTGCCCACGCCCTTGACCTTCAGGCCGAAGGCGACGTTCTGCGCCACCGTCAGGTTGGGAAACAGCGCGTAGGCCTGAAACACCATGCCAACATTGCGCTGGTTGGGGCGCCGCGCGGTCACGTCGGCATCGCCAATGCGGATGACGCCATGCGAGGGGCTTTCGAACCCCGCGATCATCCGCAGAACCGTGGTCTTGCCGCAGCCCGAGGGCCCGAGCAGCGAGACGAATTCGCCCTGCTCGATGTCGAGGTTGAAGTTCTTGACCACCTGCGTGGCCCCAAAGGATTTGCGCAGCTGATCCAGCGAAAGGAAGGACATCAGGACCTCTTGGCTCTGGATTGGGGGGTCATGCGGCTGGCCAGTTGCATCAGCCCGATGCAGAACCAAGTGATGGCAAAGGCGATCACCGCCAGCGCCGCCGGTTCATAGGCGCGATTGGCCCCGATCAGCTGCATGTAGGGGCCGAAGGCGGGCCGGTTCAGAAGCGCCGCCAGCACGAATTCCCCGATGACGATGGCAAAGGTCACGAACGCCCCCGACATCACCGCGATCAGCACATTG
Source organism: Citreicella sp. C3M06 (assembly GCF_018860705.1). Classification (GTDB taxonomy): domain Bacteria; phylum Pseudomonadota; class Alphaproteobacteria; order Rhodobacterales; family Rhodobacteraceae; genus Salipiger. The sequence goes on along the minus strand of NZ_JAHKQA010000021.1, from coordinate 25,946 downwards.
GGCAGGATGATCCGCCCGATGATGGTCACCCACCCTGCCCCGAGGCTTTGCGCCGCCTCGGTCAGGGTGCGCACGTCGATGGTGCGCAGCCCGGTATCCACCGCGCGGTACATATATGGCAGCGACAGCGTCACGTAGCCGAACATCAGCAGCATGTTGGTGCCGAAGGTCGTGCCGGTCATCGGCAGGAAGGACGAGGTGTTGTACAGGCGGATATAGCCGAACACGATGACGATGGGCGGGATGACCAGCGGCAGCAGGGTGATGAATTCGAACAGCGGGCGCAGGCGCGGGTATTTCAGCCGCACCCAATAGGCCGTCGGCACCACCAGCAGCATCCCGAAGACGATGGTCAGCAGCGCCATCACCACCGAATAGCCAAAGGTCTCGCGGAATTGCGGGTCTTCGAACACCCACGCATAGGCATCGAGCGAATATTCCCCGCGCCGCTTGCGCAGCGAGAATTCCAGCGTGCCGATCAGCGGCAGCGCGAAATAGGCAAAGCCGATAAGAAACACCAGCCACGACCAGAGTTTCGGCTTCATACGGTCCACCTTTCGGTCTTGGCGCGCAGCCAGACATAAAGCCCGTTGGCGATGCCGGTGACCACGATCATGCCGAAGGCCAGCGCATAGCCCAGATGCGGATCTTGCAGCACGTCTCCGCGGATCTGCGCGAACAGCACGATCGGCACGATCGACAGCGACGATCCGGTCAGCGCGTAGGCCGTCGCCACCGCGCCAAAGCTGTTGGCAAACAGCAACGCAAAGGTGCCCAGCAGTGTTGGCGTCAGGATCGGCAGCGCCACCATGCGCCAGTATTGCGCCCCGGTGGCGCCAAGGATGTCCGACGCCTCGCGCCATTCACGGCGCAGCCCGTCCAGCGCCGGGGTGACGATCAGCACCATCAGCGGGATCTGAAAGAACAGATACACCAGCGTCAGGCCCCAGAAGCTGAGCAGGTTGAAGCCGAGTGAATACAGGTTGATGCCGAACCATTCGCGCAGCAGCACCGTGACAAGGCCAAGCCGCCCCAGCGTCGCGATAAAGGCAAAGGACAGCGGCACCCCGGCGAAATTCGACGCAACGCCGGAAAAGGTCATCACCGGCCCGCGCAGCCCGGCGGGCAGATTGCCAAGCGTCACCGCGGCGGCGATGCCGAAGCCGATGACGCAGCCCAGCAGCGCCGTGGCAAAAGAGATGCGGATAGAGATCCAGTAGGCCGACAGGATCGACGGCTGGAACAGGTTGGCGATGTTCTGAAAGGTCAGGCTGCCATCCGGGGTCTGGAACGCACCGACGACGATGTTCATCGTCGGCAGGATCAGGAACAGCAGCGCGAACAGCGCAAACGGCAAAAGGCCAAGCCAGCCAAGCGGCAACCCGGTTCTGCGCGCCTGTTTGGCGGGGGTGTCTGGGGATACGGTCATGCGCTGGAATGCCCCGCCCGGACGGTACCGGGCGGGGCAAAAGGGCTTACTGGACGTTGGCGCCGACGACGCTGTCCCATCCGGCGGTCACGGCTTCCTTGTTCGCGGCCTGCTCGTCGAGGCTGGGGAAGACGGCCTTTTCATAGGCTGCCGCCGGGGGCAGCGCGTCCAGCATCTCCTGCGGGATGGCGCCCTTGGCAGCGAGGTCGTTGAAGCGGATCGGGTGGCAGTAGCCTGCCAGCCAGCCGAGCTGACCTTCGTCGGAATAGAGATATTCCATCCACAGCTTGGCGGCATCGGGCTGCGGCGCATAGGCGCTGATCGCCTGCACGTAAACGCCAGCGACGACGCCGGAGGCGGGCACCACGACCTCGAGAGGCGGGTTGCCTTCGAGCGTGTCGCGCCATGCAAGGCCGTTGTAATCCCACGCGATGACGATGGGGGTCGCACCCTGCGCAATGGTGCCCGCCTTGCCGATCACCGGGACGAAATTGCCCGCTTCATTGAGCTGCCTGAAGAATTCAAGACCGGCATCGCCCGAGGCCTTGCCTGCCTCGCCGCCCGCCGCCATGCCAGCGGCCATCACCGCAAGGATCGCCTGGTTCGAGGCGCGCGGATCGCCCGCCAGCGCCACGGCATTGGCGTATTCGGGCTTGAGCAGATCGTCCCAGTCCTGCGGCACATTCTCGACCAGATCCTTGTTCACCACAAAGGACAGCACGCCGTAATAATCGCCGTACCAATGGCCATCGGCATCCTTGGCGCTGTCGGGGATCGTGTCCCATGTCGCCACCTTGTATTCCATGGTCAGGCCTTCGTCCTTGGCCTGCGGACCGAAGGCAAAGCCGACATCCAGCACATCGGGGGCCTGCGGGCCGGTGTTGCCCTGATTGGCACGCACCGCTTCCAGCTCGTCGGCAGAGCCCGCGTCGGGGTTCAGCTCGTTGACATCGATATCGGGGTATTTCGCCTTGAACCCGGCGATGACGTCGCCATAGCCGCACCAGCTATGCGGCAGCGCGATGGTCGAGAGCATGCCGTCTTCGGTGGCGGCGGCGACCAGAGCATCCATGTCCTGAGCGTAAAGCGGCGTGCTGGAAAGAATGGCGAAAATGGCGGTGCTGCTGAGAATCGACTTGAGGTGCATCAACGTCCCCCCCTTGAGGAATTGCCTGTCAAAAATAATGGCGCGGCCCCGTCTGGCGATGAGGGGCTGGCCCTGCGGCGAGACTGGGCGTGATCGGCGAGTCTACGCAAGAGAATTTTTGACGACAGCGGTTGGGGGTTGCCCGCCATGACGCGGGCTGCCCCTTGTCGCATCATTTTTACGAATGGGCGCAGCCGGGCGCGGCAGCGTTACGGCGACACCGGGCGGGCCGGTTCTGGCGCCGTGCGGTACATATATGTGGTCGCATCGCGGCGGCCCGTGCCGTCTGGCGCCAGCGCAAAGCCGGGGATCTCTCCTGCGACCTCAAATCCAAGCGCGGCGTAAAGCGGTTGTGCACTATCACCGCTGCGGGTGTCGAGCGTCACCAGCGGGCGCTGTTCTGCCGCGGCGCGGGCCAGCAGCGCCTGCATCAGTGCCCGCGCGATGCCCCTGCGGCGAAAGGCCGGGCGCACCAGCAGCTTCGACACCTCGGCCCGGTGCCGCTGGTTGGGCATCATCTCGAGGCTTAGCTGGACGGTGCCGGTCAACGTTGGCCCCTCGCTGGCGACCCAGAGCACCCGCCCGCCACTGGCCACCCCCGGCAGCACGGAGTCCCGGAAAAACGCCTCGGCCTCGGATTGCGCAAAGGGCATCACGAAACCGACGCTGGCGCCCGCCTCGACGCATTCGCGCAAGGTCGCGGCAAGCTGCGGCAGGGCGGCGGCGACCTCTGAAGCAGAGAGCGCGCGGATCATGGCGTGACCAGCACTAGCAGGTATTTCGCGCCCTTCTCGGCGGGGGTTTCGAACACCGACGCGCCATGAAGCCGGTAGCGCAGCGCATCGCCGCTGCGCAGGGCATGGGCGGTGCCATCCAGCGTGACGGTCAGCCGCCCGCTCTGCAGGATCAGGTGATGTTCCAGATCCGCCACCGGCGGTGCGTCATAGGCGATGCGACTCGCCGGTTCGAGCCGGCATTCCAGCACCTCGGCCGCCAGCGCCGCATTGCCCGGCGATGCCACCCGGCGCTGAAAGCCGCCATCGCTCCATACCGGCTGGTCGGCCTTGCGCACATGGGCGGAAAAGCCATCCTCGACCATGGCAAGCAGCCGTGACATCGTCATGCCATAGGCGCTGCACAGCTTGCCGAGCACTTCGGCGCTCGGGCTGACCTCGGCCTTTTCCATGCGCGACAGCGCGGCGCGGCTGACACCGCTTTTCTCGGCCAGCTGATCCAGCGTCAGCCCGCGTGCGGCGCGCAGCTTCGACAGGCGTGCCGAGAGGCGCTGGGTGAGGTCTTCGGGGGGTGAAAGGGTTGCTGCGTCGCTCATGATTCGAATCCGGGAAATATTCTCTTTATCGGGAATATTGCCCAGCCGAATCCGGATTTCAATGCCCGGTTTGCCGCCCGCCCGTTGCGCAGAGGGCAAGAATTTTCCCGGGCCCCATCCGCAAGGGCTTTGACACTCGGGAAAGGTCTGACTAGGGTACAGGAAAGTTTAACACTAAACTATGTGGGGAGGAATCGCATGGCCGCTCGGAAACCCGCCGCCAAGCCGAATGTTTCACCCGATGAGCTGCGGCAATATTACCGCGACATGCTGCTGATCCGGCGCTTCGAAGAGAAGGCAGGTCAGCTTTACGGCATGGGGCTTATCGGTGGCTTCTGTCACCTTTACATCGGTCAGGAAGCCGTTGTTGTCGGCCTTGAGGCCGCCGCAAGCGAAGGCGACAAGCGCGTCACCTCGTACCGCGATCACGGCCACATGCTGGCCTGCGGCATGGACCCCAACGGCGTCATGGCCGAGCTGACAGGCCGCGAAGGCGGCTACAGCAAGGGCAAGGGCGGCTCGATGCACATGTTCAGCCGTGAAAAGCATTTCTACGGCGGTCATGGCATCGTTGGCGCGCAGGTGCCGCTGGGCGCGGGTCTGGCGTTCGCCGACAAGTACCTCGAAAACGACCGCGTGACCTTCACCTATTTTGGCGACGGCGCGGCCAACCAGGGCCAGGTCTACGAGACCTTCAACATGGCCTCGATCTGGAAGCTGCCGGTGGTTTTCGTCATCGAAAACAACCAGTACGCCATGGGCACTTCGCAGAAGCGCTCGACCTCGACCGAAGACATCTACACCCGCGGTGCCCCCTTCGGCATTCCCGGCGAGCTGGTCGACGGCATGGATGTGCTGGCGGTCAAGGCAGCCGGCGACAAGGCCGTGGCGCACTGCCGCTCTGGCAAGGGGCCGTATATCCTCGAGATCAAGACCTACCGCTATCGCGGGCACTCGATGTCGGACCCGGCGAAATACCGGACCCGCGAGGAAGTTCAGAAGATGCGCGAAGAGCGCGACGCGATCCAGAACGTGCGCGATCTTCTGCTGACCGGTGGCCATGCAACCGAAGATGACCTCAAGGCCATCGACAAGGAAATCAAGGACATCGTGAACGCCTCGGCCGAGTTCTCGAAGGAAAGCCCGGAACCGGCGCTCGAAGAGCTCTGGACCGACATTTACGCCGAAGCCGTGCCCCAGGGCGACGCGATCGAGGCCTGAGGCAGAAGGACGACACGAATGGCAACGCAGATTCTGATGCCCGCGCTCTCGCCCACCATGGAAGAGGGCACGCTGGCAAAATGGCTGGTCAAGGAAGGTGACACCATCACCTCCGGCGACATTCTGGCCGAGATCGAGACCGACAAGGCGACGATGGAATTCGAAGCGGTCGACGAGGGTATCGTCGGCAAGCTGCTGATCGAAGCGGGCACCGAGGGGGTCAAGGTCAACACCCCCATCGCCGTGATGGTCGAGGAAGGCGAAAGCGTCGAGGATGCCGCGGCCCCTGCCCCGGCTCCCGCCGCCGAAGCGCCTGCTGAAGCCCCGGCTGCGGCCGCCGCGCCGGTTCCGGCAACGCCCAAGGCCAAGGCGGTCGAACCCGACTGGCCCGAAGGCACCCCGATGAAGACGCAGACCGTGCGCGAAGCGCTGCGCGATGCCATGGCCGAAGAGATGCGCTCCGACGCAAATGTCTTTGTCATGGGCGAGGAAGTGGCCGAGTACCAGGGGGCCTACAAGGTCACCCAGGGCCTGCTGGACGAGTTCGGCGACAAGCGCGTCATCGACACGCCGATCACCGAACACGGCTTTGCCGGCATCGGTGTGGGCGCGTCCTTTGGCGGGCTGAAGCCGATCGTCGAGTTCATGACCTTCAACTTCGCGATGCAGGCCATCGACCACATCATCAACTCGGCGGCCAAGACGCTGTACATGTCGGGTGGCCAGATGGGCGCACCGATGGTGTTCCGCGGTCCCAACGGCGCTGCCGCCCGCGTCGGCGCACAGCACAGCCAGGATTACGCGGCATGGTACGCGATGATCCCCGGCCTCAAGGTCGCGATGCCCTATTCGGCAGCGGACGCAAAAGGCCTGCTGAAATCGGCCATCCGCGATCCCAACCCGGTGATCTTCCTTGAAAACGAAATCCTTTATGGCCGCTCGTTCGACGTGCCGGACATGGAGGATTTCACGGTTCCCTTCGGCAAGGCCAAGATCTGGCGCGAGGGCAAGGACGTCACCATCGTCAGCTTTGGCATCGGCATGCAATACGCGCTGGAAGCGGCTGAAAAGCTTGCCGAAGAAGGCATCGACGCCGAGGTCATCGACCTGCGCACCCTGCGCCCGCTCGACTATGGCACCGTCATCGAGTCGGTCAAGAAGACCAACCGCTGCGTGACCGTCGAGGAAGGCTATCCCGTGGGCGCCATCGGCAACCACCTGTCGGCCTACATCATGCAGAACGCCTTCGACTGGCTCGACGCTCCGGTGATCAACTGCACCGGCAAGGATGTGCCGATGCCCTACGCCGCGAACCTCGAGAAACACGCCCTGGTCACCACGGACGAGGTTATCGACGCGGTGAAGCAGGTCACCTACCGGTGAGACTGTCTCCGGTCATCCCGGTCCTCGCCTTTGCGGCGGGGCTGCTCGTGGGCAACTCGACAGAGGCGTTCCGCGAACTGATACAGGATGACCGGACCACCGAATTTGCAGCCATGGACGAGGCGCGCCTGACCGGTGAAAACCATGCGCTCGCGCGCGTGGCGCTGGCGGCGCTGAAGGGACAGGACCGAGGCAAGGTGGTCTCGGTGCTCGACGATGCGTCGCTGTCGCGCTTCGACCGCGGGCCGGATGTGATCGTTGCCCAGGTGCTCGACACACCGGGGCAGATCGCCCTCGCCTTCGAAAATGGCCGCTTGAACGAGATACGGAACGATTGCGCAGAGGCCAAGGATCGCTGCGCCGCAACGGGAGGATCCCCCAGTGCCGATTGAAATCCTGATGCCCGCCCTGTCGCCGACCATGGAAGAAGGCACGCTTGCCAAGTGGCTGGTCAAGGAGGGCGACACCGTCAGCTCCGGCGATATTCTCGCCGAGATCGAGACCGACAAGGCCACGATGGAATTCGAAGCCGTCGACGAAGGCACCATCGGCAAGATCCTCATCGAGGCCGGTGCCGAGGGCGTCAAGGTGAACACGCCCATCGCCGTGCTGCTCGAAGAAGGTGAATCCGCCTCCGACATCGGCGCAGCCTCCAGTCCCGCTCCGGAGGCGCCGAAGGCGTCAGAGCCGGCCGCCGAGGCGGCCTCCGCAGGAGGCTCCGAGAAGGCCGCGCCCGCAGCACCCGCCGCCGCCGATGGCAGCCGCGTCTTTGCCACGCCTCTGGCGCGTCGCATCGCCGCCGACAAGGGCCTCGACCTGAGCCAGATCAAGGGCACCGGCCCGCATGGCCGCATCGTGAAAGCCGACGTCGAGGCCGCAAAGCCCGGCGCAGCCGCCCCGGCCCCCGCCGCGGCAAGCGAAGCCAAACCCGCGCCTGCCCCCGCTGCAGCCTCCATGCCCACCGGCCCGTCGGCCGAAACGGTCATGAAGATGTATCAGGATCGCGATTACGAAGAGGTCAAGCTCGACGGCATGCGCCGCACGGTGGCCAGCCGCCTCACCGAGGCCAAGCAGACCATCCCGCATTTCTACCTGCGCCGCGATATCAAGCTCGACGCGCTGCTCAAGTTCCGCAGCCAGCTGAACAAGCAGCTCGAAGGGCGCGGCGTGAAGCTGTCGGTCAATGATTTCATCATCAAGGCCTGCGCTCTGGCGCTGCAATCGAATCCCACGGCCAATGCCGTCTGGGCCGCCGACAGGATGCTGAAGCTGAAACCGTCCGACGTCGCGGTTGCGGTCGCGGTCGATGGCGGGCTCTTCACCCCGGTGCTCAAGGATGCCGAGATGAAATCGCTGTCCGCGCTGTCGGCAGAGATGAAAGATCTGGCGAAACGTGCCCGTGAGCGCAAGCTTGCGCCGCATGAATATGTCGGCGGCAGCTTCGCGATCTCGAACCTCGGCATGTTCGGCGTCGACAATTTCGACGCGGTGATCAACCCGCCGCACGGTGCGATCCTTGCCGTCGGCGCTGGCGTCAAGAAGCCCATCGTCGGCGCGGATGGTGAGCTGACCGTCGCCACCGTCATGTCGGTGACGCTGTCTGTCGATCACCGGGTCATCGACGGCGCGCTTGGGGCAGAGCTGCTTCAGTCCATCGTCGAGAACCTCGAAAACCCAATGGTCATGCTGGCCTGACACCCGGCCAGTTCACGACCCGGAACGCCCGCCGCCCACCGGCGGGCGTTCGCTTTTCCCGGTGTATGTCTTCCGGTCATGGCAGTCTTGCATTTTGGACGCTTGCGGGCGGGCCTGCTTCGCCATTAGCTAGCAACATGTCGAACGCGGCAGCTACAGGCTTGTCCACGTCTTCCTGCTTATGACCGTTTCGGCGCCGCAAGGGCCGACCCCCGACATTCCGGAGACGACCCATGGTCCAAACCGACCGCCAGGTCCGCCTGACGATCCTGTCCTTCGCGATGGGCGCATTTGCCATCGGCATCACTGAATTCGCGGCGATGGGCCTTCTGCCCTATTACGCCGCCGATCTCGGGGTGAGCGAGCCGCAGGCCGGTCACGCGGTCAGCGCCTATGCCATTGGTGTCGTGATCGGCGCGCCGGTTCTGGCGGTGCTCGGTAGCTACCTGCCGCGCAAACTGCTGCTGATCCTGCTGATGATCTATTTCGCAGTGACCAACATCTTCACGGCTTTGGCCTCCGGGCTTGACAGCATGGTGATCAGCCGCGCGCTGGCGGGTCTTCCGCATGGCGCGTTTCTTGGTATCGCGATGCTTCTTGCCGCCGAGATGAGCCCGCCGGGCAAGAAAGCTGCCGGGGTCGCCTCGGTGCTGATGGGGCTGACGGTCGCCAATATCGTCGGGGTTCCGGCGGCGGGCGCGATCGGGCAGTATTTCGGCTGGCGCTGGTGCTTTGTGCTGGTGGCCGTCATCGCAATGGGCTGCGCCGCGATGATGGCGCGCGTCGCCCCGCGCGACACGCAGGACGGCCCCGCCGTCAGCCCTCTGCGCGAGCTTTCGGCGCTGGCAAGCCGGGCGATGTGGCTGGCGCTTGGCGTCGGAGCCATCGGCTTTGGCGCGGTGTTTGCGGTCTATTCCTACTTCTCCGCCGCGCTGATCGACAACGGCGCGCCGGAATGGTCGATCCCGCTGGCGCTGTCGCTGTTCGGCGTCGGAGCAACGGCGGGCAACTATGTCGCCGGGCGGCTGGCCAACTGGTCGCAATTCGGCGGCACGTTGGTGCTGCTGCTGGGCATGGTCGCCACAACGCTGCTGTACGCGGCAGTGATGGGCAACTGGGTTGCCATGTCGCTTGCGGTGATGGCGCTTGGACTGACCGCGGGCATCGTGATCCCGATCCAGATGCGCCTGATGGAAGTGGCCGGAAACGGCAAGACCCTTGCCTCGGCGCTGAACCACGCAGCCTTCAACGCCGGCAATGCCATCGGGCCGTGGCTGTCGGGCCTCGGGCTTGCCGCCGGCTATGGCTGGTACATCACCGGGCTTGCGGGCGCAGTGCTGGCGCTGGGGGGCATTGTGATGCTGGGCTTCGCATGGATCGATTCCCGCCCCCGCCGGGGTCATGCCATTCCGGCGCAGTGATACTGCACGCAAAAAGGGCGCACCGTGATGCGCACTTTTTCTTTGCCAATCCGCTGTTTCACCCGCTGCAATTGCAGCCGGTCAGCTTCTGGTCCATCAACTGCGAGGGCTGATCGCAGCCTGCATCCCCAACGATGCGCGCCGGAACCCCGGCCACGGTCTTGCAGGGCGGCACTTCTTCGAGCACCACCGAGCCCGCCGCGATGCGCGAGCCACAGCCGACGCGGATATTGCCAAGCACCTTGGCCCCGGCCCCGATCAGCACGCCGTCACCGATCTTGGGGTGGCGATCTTCGTCTTCCTTGCCAGTGCCGCCAAGCGTCACCGAATGCAGGATCGACACGTTGTCGCCAACCACGGCGGTCTCGCCGATGACGATGCTGTGGGCGTGATCGATCATGATGCCCTGCCCAATCCGCGCCGCCGGGTGGATATCGACGCCAAAGGCTTCGGAGGCACGCATCTGGATAAAGAACGCCAGATCATGCCGCCCCTGCCCCCAGAGCCAATGCGCCACGCGCTGGCTTTGCACCGCCTGAAAGCCCTTGAAATACAGCAGCGGCTGCAGGAATCGCAGGCAGGCGGGATCACGGTCGAACGTGGCGCGAATGTCGGCGCGGGCGGCGCGCGACAGCCACGGCTCGGCGGCATAGGCCTCATCGCAGATCTCACGCAGCATCTGTTCGGACATCTCGCCGTTGGCGAGCTTCATCGAAATGCGAAAGGCCAGCGCCCGTTCAATGTTGGCGTGATGCAGCACCGAGACATGCACCATGCCACCAAGCAGTGGCTCGGCGGCGACGGCCTCTTCTGCCTCGCGGGTGATGCGGGCCCAGACCGGGTCCAGCTCGGCGATCTTTGCGCGGGTTTCGGCCATGGCAACCTCCGTTTGATCCGGCTTTTATAGCAGATAGGAGGCGGGGTCTGAAACGCAAATCTCTGATGGGTCTATCACGGGCTGTGATGAACCGCCTCGCCGGGTGAGGGCTGCGCGTCGCCCCGAATCCAGCGCCGTTCGCGCCAGTGTCGCACCGCCTCAAGCGCAAGGATCAGGCAATCGGTGTAATCCGGATCGTCCAGCCTGCGTTCGGGCGCGCAGGGTCTGCCCAGCGCTGCCGCCATCAGCGTGCCGTTGCCCCAGCCGGGGTGCACCCGGCCAAGGCGGCGGCGGTAGCGGTCGGCCGCATCCGCCTGCGCCACCAGATCGCGCGCCACCCGCCAGCGCTGCCCGCGCGGCACGCAGAGCAACGCGCGGGCAGCGGCGACAAGGTCTCCGTGCAGCACCGGCCTCATGCGAGCAGCGCGAGCTTTGCGAAGGGCCCCGGCCCGAACCGGGCCGAAACCTGCGCCACCTGTACCTCATACCCGCCCGAGAGGCCGATTGAGGCGGGATCAAAGCTCCACGCCGCCGAAGATACCGCCGCGCGATGCAGCACTGTGTCTCCCTGAATAAGACGCACGATGTAGCTTTCGCTGTCTTCGCCCAAGGGCACATCGGCCAGATCCCAGCTGTCGCCGTCGATCCGCGTACGGCGGATCCAGCTGAGCGATACCATGCCTTCGGTTTGCGCGGCGCGCAGGTGGCAGGGGCTGTAGGGTCGGAGGCCGTTGCCGTCAAAGGCGATCTCGCGGTGCACATAGGTCGGATCGTCATAACCACGCCGCGCCGGACCGATGCGGTAATGGCGCGCGATGCGCAACAGGGCAGCGGGCAGGTCGATCTGTTCGGGCACGCCGTTCAGCGCCACCACATAGGACCCTTCAGGCCAGCTATCGGGCATGATGCCATCGGTGCCCAGTTGACCGCGCAACCGCGTCGACAGCTCCCATGTATCGGTGCCGACCAGCTCCGCGTCGCGGTACTGGAAGATTTCCCAGTTGCCGGGGCTGCCGTCGCCGATCGCCATGACATTGCCCCCCGCCAGCAGCCGCGCCATGCTGATCGACTGCAACGCGCCGGAAAACAGCCTGACCCGCAGCGGAGCCTGATGGTCGATCTGCCCCGAGGGTGCACGGGGAAGCGCCATCTCGGTGGCGCCGATGATCGCCCGTCCACCCAGCACGCTGTTGAGCGCATAGTCTTCGTCGGTCGCGGCCTCATAGAGGGCGATCGAGCCGGGCCATGGCTCGGAGGACAGCGCAAGATAGGGCGCATGCGGCACCTCTTCGCCGGTGATCAGCGGCAGATCCATGAACAGCGGCATCACCCGCACCGGCGCAATAAAACCGCGCAGAGTCGGCGTTTCGTCCGGGAAGGTCGACGGCAGGTAGACCTCGGGGTCGTGCCGCACCGCATCCACCAGTTGCATCGCGCCGATCTCGACCCGGTCGACCCGCGCCATCACGGGGCCCGCCTGCGAGGGCAGCGAGACGATGTCGCCTGCCGTGATCGCCATCTGCGAGGGCGGCAGGGCAAAGCGCATGGTCTCCCGCGCGATCCGCGATTCCGACAGCCAGCGTTCGATGGTCTGGCGGCCCTCGCCTCGTGTCATGATCAGCGGCAACTCGCTGTCGGCAACCGCATGGGTGCGCTCGTCCGGCAGAACCGTTTCCTCGCCCACCACGGTATGATCGCCATCGGCCTCGACAAAGCGCAGGCGGACGCGGCCAGCCATCTCGGCCTCGGAGGCGCGCACCTGCACCAGATCGCCGTCGAGATCCTCGGACAGCGCAAGGTCTTGCGGGTTGATCGGTGTGGCCGGGCGGTCGCGGCGCAGGATGAAATGCAGTGTGCCGTCGCGTTCTACCGCGTCAAAACCATGCGCCAGCATCAGCGGTTGCAGCGCGCGGCGGGCATCACCCACCTCGTCGACCACATAGCCACGCACCCAGCCATGCAGCGCGCTGACGTCGTAATCGGTCAACCCGACGCTGTCGCAGATCTCGGAAACCACCGAGGCCAGCGTGCGCTGCGAGGCGCGCCCGTTGAGCCAGTGCCCGCGCCGGTAATTGTCGCCATCGGCCCAAAGCGCTCCCAGCCCCGGAAACCACGGGTAAGGCCGCGCATCCCAGGCCCAGACATAGGCATGCGCCATGTCGAGCATCGGCGCGCCATAGGTGGCCGACACCGGGTTGTTGGCCGGATCGCCCCAATAGCCGTACATCGCGCACAGGTATTGGTGCTGCATCAGCTCGTCGCGCAACCCGTTGGAATAATGCGGCAGCTGGCTTTCGGAGCTTTTCGGATCGAGGAACTTGTTGGGCTGGTTCGCCCCTTTGTCGATGGCCGCGCAACCAAGCTCGGTAAAGCGCACCGGCTTGGACTGCGGCGCCCATGCGGTGGCGGATGGTTGGCGGGTGCCCCCGATGCGCTCGTGGTGCGGATTCGCCCACCAGCCCCGGATGTCCTTGTAGCGATACACCCAAGGCTCGCCATGCGCACCATCCGAGATCGGGCTGCGCAGCTGTGCCTCGCGGTCCGCGTCCGAGGCGTAATACCAATCGTATCCCTCGCCGCCTTCGACATTGGCAGCAAGGTAATCGGGGTTATAGATCGACCCCCACGTGGCATCAGCATGGGCCGTACCATCGCGCCAGTCGGCGGCGGGCATGTAATTGTCGATGCCGATGAAATCGATATCGGGATCGGCCCAGAGCGGGTCGAGGTGGAAGTACACGTCGCCCGAACCATCCTGCGGGTGATAGCCGAAATATTCCGTCCAGTCGGCGGCGTAGCTGATCTTGACCAGCGGACCAAGCAACGCGCGGCATTCGGCGGCCAGCGCCTTCAGCCGGGCGACGGCGGGAAAGCCTGCGTCATCTCGGATCTGCGTCAGGCAGCGCATCTCGGAGCCGATGCAGAAGGATTCCACGCCTCCCGCCGCCGCGCAGAGCGCCGCCTGATGCAGGATGAACCGGCTGTAACTCCATTCGTCGGGGCCGGTATAACTGACCGTTCCGTCACCGATGGTAAAATCCGCCGCCACCGCGCCGCCAAAGAACGCCGCAACCTCGGCGGTGGCAGCGGCAGTGCCGTCGGGCGATCCCGCCACGCCGGGCGCGGCGCTCAGCGTGATGCGCCCGCGCCAAGGCAGAACCGCCTGTCCGGTGCCGCCACTCCATGGGTCGGGCAGCGCGTTTCCATCAAGCTGGTCCATCAGGATGAACGGGTAGAACATCACGTCGATGCCCTGCGCCGCCATGCGGCGGATCGCCTGCACCACCGATGCATCGCACGGCGTGCCGCCATAGACCGGGCGGCCATCGACCGCGGGCACCGTCTGCGCGGTTCCCCGGTCCAGCCCGGAGACGATCCATGGCATCTCGTCGCTGTCGAATTCCGCCTGTTCGACCTTAGGTTGCACGGTGCAGCTTCCACAGCGCAAATCGTCGCCAAACCAGCTGACCACCAGCGAGACCGACCCGCAATTCGGCAGCTCGTCGACCAGTTGATCGAGCGAGACGTTGAAATCCGGCTCTTCGGCAGGGGAATTCACGTTGGCGATGCCCGCGCCATCCCCGGCGTAGCTCATCGGCACCGGCTCGGTCGCCAGTGCGTATTCCCCGGTTCCGGGGATCACCGCCACGCCGCGCACGCAATGCGGAACGTCTTCCATGCTGGATTGCGACGGCCGCGTCACCTCGAAGCTGAACTGTGGGATGCGGTTGCCGAAGGCGGTAAGGTCCACGTCCTCGATCACCACATAGGCGGTGCCGCGATAGGCCGGGACCATGCCGGTGCCCTCGATCGCCTCCATATGCGGATCGGGCAGCTGGTCGCGCGTACCGGGATAGACCCGCATGTTGAGATCCTTGATCGGGATCTCGGCCCCGTCCGCCCAGACGCGGTTGACCCCGGTGATCTCACCCTCGCAGAGCGCCAGCGCGAGGCTGAGCGAATAGCTGTAGCTTGTCACCTTGGTCTGCGGAGCCGAAGCTGCGCCCTTGCCACCGCCCCCGACCTTGTCGGTGGTCTTGTGCTCGGTGAATTCGCTGGCCCAGATCACCTGACCGCCAAGGCGCATCCGGCCATAGACATGCGCCATCGCCCCGCCTTCGCCAGACCCACTGAGAAAGAACCGGTCGGTGCGCCCGGTCTCGACGCTGTCAGAGCCCTGCCCCATCAGGCGCTGGTCGAGCGCGCGGCCAAAGCTTGCGCCGATGAACTGGCCAACGGCGGTCATCGACAGCCCGAGCACCGAGCCGCCGATCGAGCTGCCGACAGCTGCGCCCACGGCAGAAAATAGGATCGTCGCCATCAGTTCGTCTCCGTTGGAAGGGCAAAGCGCGCCGCGATGCGGCGGCGCCATGGCAGGCTCAGTGCGCTTTCGATCACGCCGTGCCCGCTGTAGGCATGGATGAAGCTGGCGCGCATACCAACGCCCGCCTGAAGCCCTAGATGTTTCGCCACCGATCCCGCGCGCATCCGAAACAACAGCACATCGCCGGGAGCCTCATCATCAAGCGGCTTGCGCCGCATATGGCGCAGGGCGGCGCGGAACAGCGCCTCGTCGCCCTGCGGTTCGGACCAGTCGCGGCTATAGGGCGGAATCGCCTCGGGCTCGGGGCCGATGGTTTCGCGCCAGATGCCCCGGACAAGGCCGAGACAATCGCAGCCCGCGCCCTTGACCGAGGCCTGATGAATATACGGCGTACCGATCCAGCCGCGCGCGGCGGTAACCAAAGCGTTGCGGGTCATCTGCGGCTGCCTCCTGCAAGCGATTTGGCGCGGGACGGGTAGACCAGCATCCAGTCTTCCTCCGGGATGTCGGGGAAGCCCTGATAATTGAGCGCGTTGTCGAATTTCAGGCGACAGGTTTCGAACCGCTTGTCGCAGCCCGCGACAAGGCGGATGCTGTCGCCGGGAACGAGTGTCGCGCCAAGCGGCTGCCACAGGTCGATCACCCGAGACGACGGGGTTGCCCGGTCGCGTTTGATCACCCCGGTCAATCCGATTGCCGCGCCGCTCAGCACCTCGATATAGCCGCGCTGGAACCAACCGTCCTCGAAGGCGGGAAGCATCGCAAAGCTCAGCGATCTGTTCGCATCGATGGAGACCACGCTGGCGTCATGGGCAAACAGCGTATCCGAGACGTTAACCTGGCACATGCGATCGCCCAGAACCGCCGAACATGGGCCCTGATACACCCGACCGACCGGGCGATTGAGCAATTCGGTCAGGCCCCTCAATTCGGCATGGAACGCGCCGTTCGCCCGGCGGATCTCGCCAATGCTGCCGCGAAACAGGATGCGCCGCTGCGTCACATCACGCCAGTTCACCAGCCAGGACACCACCTCGGCCCCGTCAAAGCGACCGGCCTCGATGTCACTGTCCGACAAAGCATCGTCGCGCAGCGCGCCCATCGCTTCGGTGTTGTCGACCGACAGGCCCGTGGCCTGGCTCAGCGCCTTGGCGCTCAGCCCGGTGTCGGCGCGAAAGGTCAACCCGTCAAAGACGAGATCGCCATCATGGTCGGTGAAACCGAACCGCGTGCCATCGGTGCGGGTGAGCGACCAGCAGCGCGACACCGTGGTGACGCCGCCGGCCAGATGCTCGTGAAGCTCTTGCTTGCCCATCAGACCCGCACCTCCACCACCGGAACGTCGGGGGCCTGTCCCGCCTGAAAAGTGGCGATGCTGACGTGGATACGGTCGGTGTCAAAGCGCACCGGCACGTCGAATTCAAAGCCCGCGGTGACGGCCTCGCCCGCTGCCGGAGCCAGCGCCAGCGTGACCGTGCCCTGCGCGGCATCGACCGTGAAATCGCTGCCCAGTGTCAATTCGGCCCCGCCGATAGCCACGCGCACCGTTCCGACAACGGGTTTCGCGATGGGGCGCGCGTAGCTGACGCCGCCCGAGCTATAGGTTTTAACCAGATGGAACGTCTGCGCAGTGCCATCGCCGGCGCCGATCACCTGATCGGTGGCCGCGACGTTTGCCGAGGGCTTGCAGGATTTGAAATCCGCCCAGTCCTTCCAGCGAAACCCGTGCAACTGGCCGCTGCGCGCCTCGAAAAACGCCAGCAGCGCGTCGATGTCATCGAGCTTGCGCAGGCCGAGCCCGGCATCATAGCGGCGACGCGAATGCGCCCAGGGGCTGTTGCGTTCCTCGAACCCCGAGGTCAGCTCGACCACATCGGTGCGCCGCTCTGGCCCGCCCATAGCGCCAAAGCTGAGGTTGGTGGGAAATCTCTCTTCGTGAAAGCTCATGTCCTGTCCTCACCTGTTGCGCGCGCCGGTGCTCAAGGCACGGCTCATTCGCGCTGCGATCTGCGACTGGCTGCGCTGGAAGCCAGCAGCATCGGGGGTCGAGATGTTCATCACCACGCTGACCTGCTGCGCGCTGCCCTGCGTGCGCACCCCAAGCTTGCCGTCGGCGCCCCGGCTCAGCGGCATGATCGCCTCGGGTCCGGCCTCGCCCATCAGGCCGGTGCCGCCCCGCATCGGAAAGCTGACCGGGCTGCTGACCACACCGCCCGTGGCAAAGGGCGTCACGCGCCCCTGGCTGAACGCGCCGCCGTTGGCAAACAGCGACATGCCGCCAAACATACCGCCAAGGCTGCCCGCAAGCAGGCCGCTCAGCTGATCGGTGACCGGGCGCACCGCCGCTTTGTAGGCGGTGTCGATCATCGACGTCGCCACGGTCTGAAGCGCATCCGACAGCTTCATCCCGTCAAGGATCACCCCGTCAAAGGCACGCGACAGCCCCTTGCTCAGCGAGCGTTCAAACGAGGCGACATTGCGCCCCGTATCGGAAAACGTGCCGTGGATGCGCTTCATCTCGGCATCAAAGCCCGCCGCCATGGCGCTTGCCGAGCCCATGCTGGCCTCCAGCTCTGCAAGCTGGGTGCCAAGGTCGTCCACCGTCTCGAAATCGGTCATGAACCGTCTCCTTTCGCGTCATCGGGGAAGGCGCTCAGCAGCTCGTCGAGCCGCGCCCGTCCCATCGGGGCCGCCCCGTTGTCTTCGCCCAGCATCAGGCGCAGCTCGACCGGGGTCAGATCCCAGAACTCGCGGGGCTTGAGCCCCAGGCCGCGCACACCCGCGCGCAGCAAGATCCCCCAGTCGAAGCGCTGCATCAGCCTTCGTCCGGAAGCGTGAAGGCACGGGCCAGCAATTCCGCCGCCGCCCGCGCCGCCGCCATCGGGCCGCCCGCGATCTCGGCGTTCAGCAGATCCTTTGCCGTGCCCGGCCAGCCACCGCCGCGAAGCCCCGCGACGATCAGTTTCAGAACGTCGCGGGTGGTGCAGCGCCCCGCCTCGAAGCGCTTCACCAGCTCCATCAGCGAATCTTCTTCAAGCGTCGCCTCAAGCTCCGCCAGCGCCCCCAGCGTCAGCCGCATCAGGTGGCGCTCGCCGTCGATGGTCAGCGCCACCTCGCCTGCCCAGGGGTTCGCCATCAGGGTGCCGCCGTAAAGGTCAGCGCCCCGGCCGACGCCATCGACAGCTCATAGGTGGCCTCGCCATTGTGCGATCCGGCGTATTCGATCGAGGTTACGAGGAACGCCCCCTCGACGGTGCCGAAATCGGGGATGACCACCTGAAAATCCGGCGTCACGCCGTCAAAGAAAATCTGCCGCGCCCGCTCGTCGGTGGCCGCGTCCTTGAACACGCCCGAGCCGGACAGGTTGGCCGACCGCACGCCCGCGCCGCCCAGAAGCTCGCGCCAGCCGCCTTCGCTTTCCATCGAGGTGATGTCGACGCTTTCCGCATTGAAGCTGATGCGCGTCGCGCGCAGGCCAGCCATGGTCTGGAACGAGCCGGAACCGGTCACGTCCACCTTGATCAAAAGATCCTTGCCGTTCTGGGCACCCATCTGCCTTACTCCTTGGATTGAGGGATCATTCGTCCGCGACGCGTGCGCGGAAGGTCATGTCGATACGGCGCAACCCGCCGCTTTCACGCCGCGCTTGCGCCCGCCGGAAATTGAGGCTCACCAGCCGCCCGCGGCTGAGCGCCAGCCCGGCGTCGTCAAGCGCATCGCAGGCCGCCGCAGCGACGGTCTTGGCCATGTGAAACCCCGCGGCATCGGTCACGACGGCGATGGTCAGATCGTGCCATGCGCCGTGGCCTGTGCCGTCGGACGCATCACGCGCAGTCTCTGCGCCAAGCGTCAGGTACAGGCTCGGCAGTGGACCCTGCGGCGGCGCATCGTAGATATCGCTGCCGACAAGCGTGCTAAGCGCCTCGTCACCGGCAAGCTGCTGGTAGATGGCGCTTTGCAGCGCCGCAGCCATTGCGTAGCTCATGATGACACCTCCTCACGGCTGTCGCAGACCAGATACAGGCCGCCCGGCTCGCGCTCGGTGACGGCGAGAATGTCGAAGATGCGCGCGCCCATGACAAAGCGTTGCCCCGGCACCGGGCGGCTCGAGGCCCCCTGCGGCGCGGCGCGCACCGTCATCCGAAAACTGCCCAGCGACACCGCACCGCCAAAGCCCCGCGTCTCGCGCCCGCTGCGCGGGGTGACGGCAGCCCAAAGCGTGCCAAGCGTCAGCCAGGCCTCGGATCGGCCCCCGGCGCCGTCGGGCGTGCCCTGACGCGCCTGAAGCACAAGCTCACGGTTTAGAACAGGAACACTCATGCCCCGAACCCCATGCGCATCGGGCGATAGCGTGCGATCAGCGAGGTCACGCCAAAGGGCATGCAGCCCTGGCTGAGCGACGTCTCGTCGCGGTATTCATAGTAATGCGCCGCCAGCAGCAGCACCGCCTGCGCAATATCTGCCGGCAGATCGTCAAAGCCGGGGCCATATCCGGCGGTAAAGCGGATCTCGGCTGCACCGCCGCCGGGAATGCCCGGCAAGACGCTGGCCATCGGGCGCAGCTTCGGGGCAAAGCCATCCTGCTCCAGCCGATAGTCGCTGGCCTCACGCAGCTCGGCCGCGCCAAAGCGGTCGACGATGGCAAGCTGGCTTACCGCGCTGACCGGGGCGATGGGGAACACCGCCGCTTGCGGGTCACGCCATTGGTGCAAGGTCCAGACAAAGCCACGCGAGATCAGCGCCTTGCCGGTGCGCGCCTCGACAGCGGCCATGGCGGCGCGAAGGAAGGAGCCGAGCACCGCGTCCTGAACATCGTCCTCGGCGAACCCGCTGCCCAGCCGCAGGTGGCGCTTCAGGGCGTCCACCGGAAGGGCCGCATCGGGCACCTGAGTTTCTTCGATCAACATCATTCTTCTATCTCCGCTATCCTCGTCCGGACCGAAGCGGCCGGAGGCCAGGGTGGGCGCGCGCCGCACAGGTTGCTCGGACGGAGGGGAGCTGCTGGACACCCCGTGTGTTCCGGCGCGCGCCCCACGGGGGCAGGTCACCCCGCCCCCATGTCCGCGTCAGGTCAGGCCGTTGCGCAGCGCAGCAGCTTGATGGCGGCGAAATCGCTCACGTCGCCGCCCACGCGCTTGGTGGCGTAGAACAGGACATGCGGCTTGGCGCTGAACGGGTCGCGCAGGACGCGCAGGTCTGGGCGCTCGGCGATGGTGTAGCCGGCCGAAAAATCACCAAAAGCGATGGCATCGGCATCAGCATCGATGTCGGGCATGTCCTCGCAGATCAGCACCGGGTAGCCGAGCAGACGCGCGGGCTGCGCAGCGGCAAGACCATCGGACCACAGGTGGCGACCATCGGCGTCCTTGAGCTTGCGCAGCGCGCCAGCGGTCTTGGAGTTCATCACGAAGGAGGCCTTGGCGCGGTATTCCGCCCCCAGCGCATAGACCAGATCGATGATCGCATCGCCGCCGCCAATGCCACCAGCGGTGCCCGACGGCACATAGCCGATGTTGCCCCAGGCCCAGACGTCATTGTCGACCGCCGGATGCGACAGGATGCCCATCGGCTTGTCGACACCATCGCCGGTGATGAACGCCGCGGCTTCTGCCCGGCTGAACTTGTCGGCGATGCGGCCCGCAAGCCATGTCTCGATGTCAAAGGCGCTGTCATCGAGCAGGCGCTGCGAGGCCTTGGGCATCGCCGCCAGCTCGTGCAGTTTGATCGAAATGCGGTCGAGCGTGGTCGAGCCGGTCTCGGCCGACGCGGCAACCTCGTCGGCCCAGCCGGCACCGGTCTGGCCCTGATCGATCAGCACGTCGAAAGAGGTCGCCTCGACCGTCACCACCGAGGCGATGGCGCGGATCGACGCGGTGCTGTCGAGCACCGATTGCACCGTCGAGGAGGTCACCGGATCGACAAGATAGCCGCCATCGCCGGCAACGGCGGTGGACATGCCCTTGCCTTCGAAGACAAGGCCGCGCAGGCCATCGTCATCGCCGGTGCGCAGATAGGCGTCGAACGCCTTCTGGTGGGGCGCGTCAAGCTCTGCCGAAGTGGCCAGCGCGGGGCGCGCACGGGAGGGGGTCATTTTTGCGTCAAGCATGGTCAGTCGCTCTTCCTGCTTTTGAAGTTTTACCTGAAAGTCGGCCTGTAGGGCCCTGATATCCCCGACGAGTCCCGCCATCGCGGCGCTCACCCGGGAGACCGGAGACAGATCTTCCCCGGTCCGAGAAACAGTCTCGGCGTTGTTCATGATCTCGATCCCGTTCGTGAAAGGCGGGCGTCAGACGCTCGCCAGGTCCAGGCGCGCGCCCTCGAGCGCCTGCGCCAGTTCACGCATGATGGCATCCTCGGGGCTCTCCCCCTTGGCAGCCACACGCGCACTGGGAAGCATCGGGAAGGTCACAAGCGACACCTCCCAAAGCTCCAGTTCCTTGAGGAGCCGTTGCCCCTTGTCATTCTTTGCCGCCTTGACAGTGCGGTAGCCGATCGACAGCCCGTCGATGGCACCGGCAGCGATCAGCGCGGCGGCCTCGCGGCCCTTTTCAACGCTGTCCAGAAGGCGGCCGCGCACATACAGCCCCTTGCTGTCCTCGCGCACCTCGTCCCAGATGCCGATGGGCTGCGCCGGGTCGTGCTGCCACAACATTTTGACTGCGCGTCCCTCGCCCGCCAGCCGCTTGAGCGAGCCGGCATAGGCGCCGGGGGTCACCACGTCGCCGCCCTGATCGCAGGCGCCGAAAAGCGAGGCATAACCTTCGATCTTCGTCCCCTCGACCACGACTTCCGCATTGAGGCGGCAGAACTTGTGTTCCAGATCCATTCCCGTTCCTTTCCGTAATCCGCTCAGTTCGCGATGGACATGAGCTTTAAAAAGCCTTCCGACAGGATGACCCCGGTAACCCCGTAGACCGCGAGCCAGAGCCTGCGCTCGACCCGCTCCAGAAGCTGCTCCAGCCGGTCGAGCCGCGCGTTCAGCGTCTCGACATGCAGCAGGCTGACCCGCTCATGCGCCTCCAGTTTCAGCGCGGGTGCGCAGGCGAAGGGCTCGAATTCGATGCGCCGCTCACTCATCGTCGCCGTCCTTGGGCAACTCGGGCAGCCCGAGCATCCGGCGCTTCTCGGCGGCGGTGAGGAACTCGGCCTGCGCCACACGCGCCCATTGCGCATCGCGCTCGCTGGCAAGGGCCGGCACCTGATCGAGGTCGGGCTTCAACTCCACCTCTTCGCCCAGATACGCGCCCAGCCAGCGCCCCACCGCCGCCGTCACCCGCGTTGCCAGCGGCAGCACGGTCAGCCGATAGAAGGCACGATGCGCCTCTTGGTAATTTGCAAAGGTCGCCTCGCCCGGAATGCCCAGCAGCATCGGCGGCACCCCAAAGGCCACCGCGATCTCGCGGGCAGCGGATTCCTTGGTCTTCTGGAATTCCATGTCCGACGGCGAAAACCCCATCGGTTTCCAGTCCAGCCCACCTTCCAGCAGCATCGGGCGGCCAGCGTTGCGCGCGCCCTGATGCAGGCTTTCCATCTCGTCGCGCAGCCGCTCGAACTGATCGTTCGACATCTGGCCCTGACCGTCAGCCCCGTTCCAGACGATGGCACCGGATGGGCGCGCCGCGTTGTCGAGCAGCCCCTTGGACCAGCGCGAGGCGCTGTTGTGCACGTCGACCGCCTGGGCCGCGGCCTGAAACGGCGACAGGCCGTAGTGATCGTCCTGCGGGTGGAACGCCCGTACATGACAGATCGGCGACACCGGCCCGGTGGCATCAAAGCGATGGCGGCGACCATCGACCATGTAATCATAGGCAACCGGCCAGCCATCGGTACCGGGGATGACCCGCATCCGGTCAGAGCGCAGCACGTGCAGCTCGACCGGCAGGCCCGCCTCGGCGCAAACCGCCTCGACATAGGCGTCGCCCGACAGCAGCAGGTGGCCATAAAGCGCCTCGAACAGTTCGGCCTTGCCCTGCGCTTGGTTGGGGGCGGCGACAAGCGACAGCAGCGGATGCTGCGCAAAGCGCTCGGCGTTGTCCTGAAGCACCAGTGGCAGCGCGGCGGCGGCCTCGGCGATCAACTTGACAGCGCGAAACCCCACCGGGTTGCCGGAAAACCCCTGACGGGTCAGCGAGCCCGTGTCGCGCGGCGTCCATGCCACACGACCGGCAGTTGCATAGGCCGCCAGCGGCCCAGTGGCCGAGGCCTTTGCTTCGGGCGCCGTGGTGGGCGCGCTGTGCTCGTTGCGATTGCCTCGCAGAAAATCGAATACCATCGGCTGGCGCTCCTATCCTTCGTTCCCCAGACCGGCCTGGTCTGCATCCCGTTCGCTAGTCACACTATGAATTGGAGGTTAATTCGCTCTGGCAGCACCGCGCGGGGCCCGCGCAACAGCGGCATCGATAGTTGGTATACCGAATGGCAGCCATGCAACCTACGCACTAGCTCACGGCAATTCCGCCGGGTAGGTTCCGCTGAATACGACGGAATACCGCGTCCCCCAGACCAGAGGATCTGCATGAAAACTGACATCCAGACGACGATCCTGCGCCCGCTGCTAACTGACGACGCCGAAATCGTCGCGGATATCTTCAGAGATTCGGTGCTCAACGGGACCGCCCCGCATTACAGCGAAGCGGAGCGCATCGCCTGGGCCGGGCCAAAGCCCGATCCGGACCGCTGGCGTGATCGGATCGGCGGCTCGGTCGGCCTTATGGCCGAGGTAGATGGGGGGGCGGTCGGCTTCATGACGCTTCAGGCACCCGGTCATATCGACCTTGCCTTCACGCGGCCTGCCTTCGCGGGGCGCGGCATCGGAGCAGAGCTGCTGAATGCGCTGACGGGCATTGCCCAGGCGGGCGGCGCGCGGGCGCTGACCTCGAATGTCAGTCGCGCCGCGCGGCCCTTTTTCGAACGTCACGGGTTCAAGATCACCGCGTATGGCAGCATCGTGCGCCGCGGTGTGACGCTTGCGAATTACGACATGCGCAAGGTCTTGTAGGGGCGCCGAAGCGCCCCCTTCAGATGATCCGCAATCCGGGCCGCTTGACGCCTTGCTGCGAATCGACGACCAGTTCGGTCAGCGCCCAGACCAGCGCATCAACGCGGTCGGGCGAGCCCTGCCCTTCGAACCCTGCGCCGGTCATCAGGCCCATCTGCTCCTCGAGCGCGACAAAGGCTCCGGCGTGGCCGACCCGGCCCTGTTCATACAGCGCCGCAACAGGTTCTGCCCGCGCCGCCTTGCCGCGTGTGGCATGGACCTTGCGCAGCGGGATCTGCGGCGCGACCTGCCGCAGCACCGATTCCACCATTGCGCCGCCCTGATTGACCTCGGCCACCAGCCTGTCGGCCTGCCAGCGCTCAAACGTATCCGCCGCCGCCTGTGCCCAGCCGGTGGGCGATGTGCCCTGCACAGTCGCATCCTCAAGCACCCAGGCCCGCCAGGATTGCGGCGGCCCGTCACAGACCACGCCCGCCACGACGATGCCACAGGCATCCGCCGCCTTGCCCTCGCCCGCAGGCGGATCGACGGCCACGACGATGCGATCGAACTCCTTGGGCGGCTTCAACGTCTGCGCCCGTTCCAGCACCTCATGCGTCCACAGCGCGCCGTCGACATCGGTGACAAGAATGCCGTCCAGCTCTTGCTTGGCCAGCCGCGAATTGCCGTAGCGGGCGCGGACCTCCTCAAGGAAACTCTCCGCAAGGTTGGCCCGGTTCGCTTCGGTTTTCGCGCGGGTGACGACGGTTGACGGCAGTTCCAGCAGCTCTTTCAGAATGCCGACATTGCGCGGCGTCGTGGTCACGCACACCTGCGGATGCTCGCCAAGACGCAGGGCGAATTGCAACATATCCCAAGTGTGGCGCGCCTTTTTCCATTTTGCCAGTTCGTCGACCCAGGCCGCATCGAACTGCGGGCCGCGCAGCCCTTCGGGATCATGCGCGGAAAACACCATCGCCTCGGCCCCGTTCGGCCAGACGAGGCAACGGCGCGTCGCCTGCCATTCCGGGCGACGGTCGGGCGGCGAGCAATTCATGATGCCCGATTCCCCGAACACCATGACCTCGCGCACCTGATCCATGGTCTCGCCAATCAGCGCGACGCGCTTGCAACGCCCCGGCGACAGCGGCAACGCACCCTCGACGCAAGAGCGCACCCATTCGGCCCCGGCCCGCGTCTTGCCCGCGCCGCGCCCGCCCATGATGACCCAGCTGCGCCAGCTCCCCTTGGGGGGAAGCTGGTGGTCCATGGCCCAGAACTCGAACAGAAAGGGGAGCGCAAGGCACTCCCCCTCCGTCAGCTCATTCAGGAACCGATCCCGCACCGCAGCACCGGCGGAGGCGAGCCATGCGGCACCCGATCTCATCGCGGGCGCGTTCAAGGTCAAGGGCCCAGTCTCCGGCAAGCCCTTTCTGCTTTCGTCTGACATTGGCGATCTGTGCCTCCGTTTCGTGGGACGCGCGCATCCAGTAGCGCACGTCGCTCATCAATTTGCCCGTCTCCGTCTTCGATGTGGCTTCCCCCTCCTCGATCTGCGCCTTTAGGCGTCTGATTTCCTCGCCAAGCTCTTTCAGAGTCAGGGCGATCTGTTCGCGCTCGTTTTCAAGCTGCGACATGTCGTCTTCGAGGTGGATGAGGATCATGCTCGATACCTTTCTAACCTGTACGGTCCGTTCTTCCGGTCTCTTCTGTGTCTCCGTCCAATGCGCCAGACAGACGTTTCCCGCTCCCCGGGCGCCTGTTCCCGTGGTTCGTCGTCCTTTTCGTCCGGCATGAAGGAAAGCTACCCTGACGGGGCGTCAAAGTCAAATTTCTGGCACCGAACGCCACCCACTAATGCCCTGTTAAAAATATATAATTTGCGCTTAACCCCAGCGCCCGCAGCCAGGGATTGACGCTGATTTCACGCATAAAAAAGGGCGCGGCAGCCCTTCGGCGCCGCGCCCTGACGTGCCGGACCAAAGGGTCCGGCACATGGCAGTATTCCTAGCTGATCCTGCTGAGCAGTTCGCCGAGGGATGCTTTTGCGTCGCCGTAGAACATGCGGGTGTTGTCTTTGTAGAACAGCGGGTTTTCGATGCCCGAATAGCCGGTGCCCTGCCCGCGCTTGGAGACGAAGAC
>NZ_JAHKQA010000103.1 GCF_018860705.1 Citreicella sp. C3M06 | reverse complement strand
GATTTGTGCAACAAAGCCGGTCGGTGGTCTAAGCGAAGCACGGAAAATATTGCGTTCTCAAGAAGCAATACTGTCCCATTTGCGAGAAAAAATCGGCGACCACGAAGTCGTAAATATTTTAGGTTCAGATCACGCCAAGCCTCGCTTGGAAAGCATATTGTCGTGGGGCGCGGCAACCTTCTACTGTTAATGATTCTCACCATCAGCTGATCGTTAGATGCGCGTCTGTCGATATATTCTCCACAATCATGAGGTAGCTTTTTCGTGATCGGAGCGCCGCGAAGTCACGGTCGCTATTCACAGTTCGATAATGCCTGCGCTTTCCGGGTTGGCTTGGCAGGATGTATGTTTCCGCGATCGAGGCGTAATTCATTCGGGCGCTCAGCGAAAGTTTGGAATCGGCCGATACTTGCGGAGGTCTCTCAGGACTCGAAGCGGACATGCGGCAGCGCGGCGTGTCACGTTGCAACCTTGGCGGGGCCGCATGACGCGAGCGACCCGCAGTTGCCATCCATCTACTTGGAAATTTTGCGCTGCGGCTTCCCGGAACCTGCCAATGGGGCTTGCGAAATAAGTGTGGTGCAGCCTTACTATGAACAGGTGACATCCATTGCTGCGTGGAAAGGACTATTATGCACATCAATGCGGCCTCGTCCGAAGCCCTGCGTATTATTGAAAGTGACTATAGTGGCTCAAGTAAGCCTATCTCCATCAATCGAAGACCCGGAGGTGCGCAGCGCATGGACTGGTGGATGTCGGAAGGAAAAACCGAGTCCATTTCCCAAGATCGAAAGCGCTCTGCATTGCGCCTCTATCGGCATATTGCATCGCAGACTTCCATTGATCTTCCATTAAACACCTTTCCCGCTGCATTTGCCTTTAACGATCAAGCCCATTATCGTCCAGACAAATGGGTGATCAAAGCGCTGGTAAGGGCAGGTGCTCTCGAAGCGTGCCATTGCGAAGGAGAGCTTTGTTTTCGGCTTACTAATGCAGGCACCTATCTACTTTCATGAGTATTTCGGCCCAAACCGGACGTTGGCGAGGGCAGACCTCGCTGCGGCGCAGTTTCTCCGAAGCAGCCGTCTGCACTTGCGTGCAGCAATGTTCGATAGGTCATGGCGTTCGAGGCTGTGCTAAGTCCTCTGAGGGACGGCCGATATCTACGTCCGCGCATGAGGCGCACCTGCGGCGAGAAGCGGAGAGAAGTCGTTTGCCGCAGAAGCCTTGCGGACGTGCGAGGGATAGCAGTTCCCGAGCCCCTTCGAGAGGCGGTGCGTCGCGCGTGCCTGTTCATTCGTCAAGAGATAGAACGTCGGTGAGAGTGTTCGCAGATCGAGCTCAACAAAGAGGAAAAAGTCAGCATCACCTTTCGTAGCCATGTCGACCGGCCAGCGCGAAATCTCGGTTGGCCGTTCGAGGAACTGACGGGTCTTCACCTCGATTGATTGCGCCAAGCCATCCACCACAGCGATCAGGTCGTGCCCCGGCGCTCCCTCGGGGCTGGCGTAGGCCGCGATCCCTAAAGAATTTAGCTTCGCGAGGGCGAGGACCTCGCCGAGATTGCCGGATTGTTGGTGGGAAAGCTTCTGCATTTCAAATATTCCGGCGCGCGCCCCTCATTTTCCCCTATTGTGCTACGAGCGAGACGATCCCTGCAAGATGCGCAGCGAGGAAGAAGCGGGAGCTCCCGACGTGCGGCGCCGCGATCACACTTCTGCCGCTCGCGGACTTGGCAACGTCTTTACAGTAGCGTTTTCAGCACTGTAGGGTTTCGACGGCCCTTACCTCTCAAGAACATAATCAAATTTTTAATGTGTCCCATATTCCTCAGTTGCGCACCCTCCTTCAGGGCCAAAGTTGTCAATTTGAAGGCCGTTTACTTGAGTGGGGCGTATAGAAAAGATGCCAATTTTCGAGATTGAAAAAGATGATCTTCTTGGCCTTGATGATGGTCAGTTAGAGGAGCTAATTGCACGCCTTTGTGAGGCTGAAATCGCGGCAAAAGGCCATGCGGTTAGCAGCGTTCGTTGGGGTGGAAGTCTCACAGCGGCAGATGGCGGTATCGACGTTCGCGTAACTGTCAAAGAGCCGACCTTTGTGGGAGATTTCATTAGGCGCAGGGACACGGTCTACCAGGCCAAAGTGCCATCTATGGCACAGGCAGCCATCAAGAAAGAGATCTCAGGTAAGGACACCAGCAAAGATCTATTTCAAGAGTTGGCTATATCTCAGGGCGCATACGTTATCGTCAGTCTAAAAGATGACCTTGCGCCTGCCAAGCTGACAGAACGACGTAACCTCATGTCTGAAGAGGTGGACAAGCTTGTCACCCCAGGCTCCGTTGCGTTGGATTTTTTTGATCGCTCCACTCTCCATCAGTGGCTTCGTCAACATGTTTCCGTCCAACTGTGGGTTCGCCGCGCCTTGGGAACAACGCTCTCTGGGTGGCGGCCATTTGAGCGTTGGACGAACGTCCCACCTGATGCCGACGATACCTTGATCGTCGGAGAGGGGCTATATCTCTCGCTCCCCGGAAAGAACGCCGATCTACCATTGGTAGAAGGAATCCCCGCTGTCCATGATCTGATTTTGACCTCTTCAAAGTCTATCAGGGTGGCAGGGTTGTCAGGGGTTGGTAAAACCCGGTTCGTTCAAGCGCTGTTTGAGGAAGGGTTTGAAACTGATCCCCTCGATCGCACCAAGGTGATTTACGGAGACATCGGCTTCGGCGTGGAGCCCTCGGCAACCGTGATAGTTGACACACTGGTGGCCGAGAATAGAGATGCGATACTTGTTCTCGATAATTGCGCAAGAGATGAACATTAACTCATAGTTAACCGGATCGCTCGCACGAAATCAGAGATTAAGCTGATCACGATTGAATATGACATCCGTGATGACACGCCGCAAACCACTGAAGTGGTGCGATTGACCGCGCGCGGAACTGAAATCACTGAGCAATTAGTCGCAAGGCGATATCCTCAGCTTGGCAGTCTCAATGCGCGGCGTATTGCGGATTTCTCAGGCGGAAATGCTCGACTTGCCTTAGCTCTCGCCGATGCTCTGCCCGAGAACGTCAGTCTGGCTGGTTTGTCCGACGAAGAACTCTTCGAGAGATTGTTCGAACAAAGACACGAGTCTGACAATAACCTTCGTGAACAGGCTGAAGTCCTTTCCTTGGTCTACTCATTTTCAACGGCAGAAGACGAAGAGGGTGTAAACGAACTCGCTGTCTTGGGTGACCTTTGTGAGGTGAGCGCCCGGAGAATGGCACGGGCTTCAAACACCTTGCTCGAACGTCAGATCGCTCAACAACGGGGTCGGTGGCGCGCAGTCTTGCCCCACGCTATTGCGAACCGGTTGGCAGCCGATGCGTTGCAGCACATCCCGGTTGACGAAGTTTTACGGACGTTCGAAGGAAATGCCAGAGAACGACTGTTGAGATCGTTCAGCCGAAGGATTGGTTTTCTACATACAAGCCCTCAGGCGCGAGAAATCTCAAGGCGATGGCTTCAGCCAGATGGTCTTCTACACAAAGCCATGCAGCTCAATGAGCTTGGCGCTGTTATGCTCGAGAACATCGCTCCGATCGACTGCGAAAACGTTCTGCAATGCTTCGAAAGCCAAAAGGCTGAAATCCTTGCTGGGGCAAAAGACATCTACAAGCGAACGGAAGTTCGGCGCGCGATTTCACTGATCAGCAAGGTCGCATATGAGCCAGAGCTGTTTGACAGGGCGGTCTCTTTGCTCCTCGAAATTGCCGATGAGGAAGGTAGAGAGGCTCGCCAAGATGGGGCTCGAAAGCGTGTCCAGGCATTCTTCCAGATCCGTGGGTCAGGAACCCATGCAACGCTTCAGCAACGTGTTGATGTGCTTGAAGCGTGTATGGCCGATGGCGATAGGCACGGACTGGCTCTCGATTGCTTGGCTTCAAGCCTTAAGACTGGAAGTTTTGAGAACACCATTTTGGCAGAGTTCGGGGCGCGTCCACGTGATTATGGTGCCCGACCTTTTGGCGAAGAGGCAATAGCTTGGCTTTCGAGATTTCTGACCATTGCAGATCAGATGGCGTTTTCGCACGATGTTTCGGATCGAAAAGCGTGTCGAGGTATCATTGCGTCTCAATTCAGCGGTTTGTGGGGCATAGAAAAAATGCGTCCCATGCTGATTGAACTTGC
Organism: Citreicella sp. C3M06; assembly: GCF_018860705.1. Classification (GTDB taxonomy): domain Bacteria; phylum Pseudomonadota; class Alphaproteobacteria; order Rhodobacterales; family Rhodobacteraceae; genus Salipiger. The sequence goes on along the minus strand of NZ_JAHKQA010000103.1, from coordinate 8,067 downwards.
CGGAAGGTTGCATGCTGACGGAGGGTGGCTGGAAGGCTGGCGCGCCGTGAAGGGCAAGCTTCATTACGACAAGTCGCGATCAAGCCGAGAAGGAAAAGCCGCGAAAGACGACCCGGAACTGGTCAAGCTTGGCGAATTACTTGCACCATCAGATCTTGAGGGACAAGTTCGGGCAGTCGCTCTTGCGGAAGGTCATCGCCTCTTTGCGTTGGATGAAGAGTTCGACCTCGACGATCCAAAAAAATACGAAGCTTCTGGGAAACGCTTGGCCGAAGAAGCATTTCGCCTTGGTCAGGACGTGGCGACCGATTCCGCTGTGTTTGACGCCGTCGTTGATGATCTTTTCGAGCAATCCCATGCCCCCAATCGCATTGCTTTCGGTCGTGGGTTGGCGGCAGCGTCCAGCAATCGACGCTTGCTGTGGGAAAAAGTCACCGAGCGCATAAAGGCGTTAGGCAGCGCAAATTTCGATGATTGCGTGCTCTCCGGAATTCTGAGGGAGATTTCTCAGGCAGAGCCAGCACTGGCCCAGAAACTATTGGATGAGATCGCTGAAGACGAGTTGCTTCGACGCAGGATAGTAGGACTAACCCCGGCCGACAACTTTTCACTCGAAGACTTTCAGAGGTGCGAGCGAGTATTTTACGCTATCGGTTTGGAAATGCGGGGTGTTGATAATTTGTTGTGGCGGGACAATTGTTCCGCCATAAGCAGGGAGGCTAAGGTCCGACTGGCGCACAGTATATTGGCCCGAGAAGGTGGTGCAGCTGTTCTGTTGCGCGCCTTCAGCATGATGCTGCATAGGACTGATCGCTCTATTGATACCCTCGGTCCAGAGCTGCGAGCTTCGGCTATTCAGGCTGCTGCAATCGTAATCGGCAACGATGATAGCGATCCGGGAGGAACAAGAGACTATGATCTCGAACAGGTTTTGAACTCTGCGTTGGCTTACCGCGGCACTGATGCAGAGGAGAAGCAACTGCTGGATGACCTATTCTCAACAATGGAAAGGCGATATGGCTTTTTCCCGCATTTCGAGAAGGCAATACAAGTCATAGCGAGGTGGCGGCCAGATGCATTCTTGGAGCGACTGATGGCATATGCTTCAAGGAAAGAGGATGATGACATCCACTGGATAGACAACTCCTTAGGAGAGCGCGCTCCTTTAGATGCGGTTAGTGCAGCTGAGCTGGCTGCCTGGTGCGGTAGGGGTAACGACGTCCGCCGTTGGAAACTTCTGGCCCGTGCCATTACCGTTTTTGAGGATGATAAAGAAGGCGGCATGAGGTTGTCGGAACAGGCGCGATCGCTCGTCCGCATGTGCCCGGAACCGGAGGCGATTATCGAGAACTTTGGTCTTCATCTAACTCCAAGGTCATGGTCAGGAAATAGGTCGGTGCATATTGAACAGAGAGCTGCCGGGTTGAGTGAGTTATTGAGATTCGAAGATTCAAGGGTAGTGACCGCGACTGAAAAACTGCTATGTCGCGCGGCGAATATTGCGGATCAAGAGCGAGAGCGAGAGCAGGAGGAAGACGCGGAGAGGGAGCAAACCTTTGAGTGACTTACGCGTCCTGCGCTCGACGTAGAGCAGCGATACCCGAAACATTTGTCCGTCCGCCGTCTGTGTAGGTCACGCTGGGATTGATGATGTGAACTGCATCGGATGTCCACTGTCATCGTGCGACAAGGGCGCCTCCGCGCGTGCAGAGAAAGCCTGCATTCGGCCGACTTCGACCAGCGGCCGTGGCAGGGCGGCGATGCCATGATTGCAGCACCATACGACCCGCAAGGTTATCGATCGCTGCGGCGCCTACTCTTTAGGTTTATGGCTTCTGTGGATATTCGAACATGCGAGCAACGGTTTTTCGAGACCGTTTCTTGCCTTCTCAGTTTCGTCGAAATCTTTAATTTTCCGGCTTCTCGTCACGCCCGGGGGTGCCCGCAAGGTTGCGCGAAGACGCCGAGGGCTGGCGTTTTGTTCCCCTCATGCAACTTCGGTCTGATCAAGAAATAAAACTGAAGCTTCACGGCGGTGGCGATACGAGCGCAGCGCGATCTATTGTTGCTGCAATTGGCCTGGCCTGCGCACCGCCGGAGGCTTTACCAATGGGTCACTTTCTGCCTATCCATCTGAAAGAATGTTTTGTTATTGTGAGGGATAATGGACTGGGCGGCGCAATGGACCGAAATCGGCGACCAGCGTGGGCTCGATCACCTCGCCATGCTGCGGCCGATCGAGGTCTGTTACCAGGGGCTCCTGCCTGGCCTCAGCTCGGTGACCACCCGCCTGCGCTATTACAGCTTTCATTGCTGGTGGCTTGATCGCTACGCCCGGGGAGGAGTGCGATACACTCCCGACGATTTCTTGCTTCACATTAGGCGCTGCGAGTTCCTATACGCGCTGGCCTCGACCAACGATCCTTCGATCCCAAGCGCGCTCACGGACGAGACCGGCCTGTCTGGTCGCCAAAAAGCGGCAAAGAAAATTGCGGTCCGGATTTCTGAAGATATCGATTTCCGCGTTGAGACGGACCGAGATACCCCTCAGGATGATCGCTATCTTGCGCCGCTCCGTGGTGACTTCAGCGGGATCTACGCCCCTCAGATGATCGAGATCGGCCTCCTGGGGCGCGGCCGGGAACACGGGCAGCCGGTTCCTACCGAGTTCGGCCGGGCTCTGGGGCGGGCCTTCGCTGAGAGTGTCGGCCCGGCAGGGCAAATCTTTGCGGATGCGGCCACCTGTGGGGTCATCTCCCGTTCGGATCTCAACATACTGGCGTGCTTCCGGCCCGGTGCCATTAACCCGGAAAGCGAAGAGGCAGCCCTTCTAAGCGACCTGCTGTTTGCCAGGGTGAACGAGGGGTCACTTCACTCCGCGCGGCGAGATACGCTTCGCGGCATCCTCGACCAGGCTGCCGGCCTTGAAAGGTCAGAAAAGGGGGTAAGCCAAGAAAGCCTGCGATGGCACTGGATGGACACCGCTCCAGATCCCGATAGCCCACGGTGGGAAAGCCATTCGCGCTGGCAGCACTACCAAGCGGGAGACACGACACGTGTTTGCTACGAGGCGCTCCTATCAGCGGTAACGCTTCGCGTGTCGCGACATCCTGGCGGAGCGCCGCTTCCTTTGATCACCCAAGAGATTACCGCGAGTCTCGAAGGGCAAGGGGCTCTCGGGGCATGGCTCGACGCCCTCCAGGAGGCGCGCGCAGGTGAGCCACTTCGGGAGCTTCAGTCCGACATGCTTGAAGAGGATACCAACCTCGCCACAATCCTGACCCCTGTTGCACGCCTGCGTCATATATGGTCCGGACGAACCGCTGATCTTTCGTTGTCCTATCCTGCCGGCACGTCTGCCCAGACCTGTCATTCCGAGCTTCAGTGGCTTGAGACCCATGCACATCTTCCTGCGCGGGATGCCCTGGCAAAGCTCATCAAGGATCGTGTGATCCGCCGTCACCTCTTGGTCGCTGCCAAGAAGTTTCGTCAGCAGAAAAGCTACACATACGTAATCGAGGTGGAAGGCGCGCGTCTTCAAGCACGCCGGATGCTCGATGTCGTCCCCAGCGGGCCACGTTTGAAAACCGCGATCCAATTCCTCGCGGATCTTGGACTGCTTGTAGATGGTCACTTAACCGGTGCTGGCGCCAAGGAGCTTGAGGGTGCATGAGGTATGACCAAGTCCTAAGACAGCCGGGCTACCATTCGGCCTTCTTTACCACTTACAGCTTCGATCCGGACCTGTTCGACGACGCGGTGCTTGTTGGGCTACACCACGCGGGATGCAAGAACGTGGTGGTGATTGCGGACACCGCCATGGTCAACCGATCTTTTGTAGAAATCGGACAGTCGCGTCGGGCCGGACGTGACTACCACCTCGCCAAGCGCTCGGTTCCCGGCGCCTTTCACCCCAAGATCACCCTACAACTCGGACATGATAGGGGCCGTCTGATGCTCGGATCGGCGAACCTTACCGGCCCCGGGTTGGCAGGAAATCTCGAGGTGGTATCGGTCCTCGAAGTCGACGAGGACAGAAACTGGGCCGCGCCTCTTATCGTCGCTGCCATTGACTATCTTTCTCACCACGCCTCTGACGAGGACGAGGCGTTCGCGCGTGCGATGCTTCGGGCCCGCCAACGGAGCCCTTGGTTGGCAGAGGTTGAGCGAGCGGATATCGTCAAGGACCCGGATGGTAGGCGCCATGCCTTAATCACGGAACAGTCTGCCAACGGTGTCGTCGCGTCTTTTGAAGCATTCGTGGGGGCGGACCAGGTTAGTCAGCTTGTGGTCGTTTCCCCCTTCTGGGATGCCAATCTCTCTTCCGCCCGAGGGCTTGCCGAGCGGCTTGGAGCGGAACACCTCTCCCTTGTTGTCGACCCCAAGGAGCAAGACTTCGGCGATGCAGCTCTTGCGGCGGTCGAGAACGCCAGCCTGCACTCCGGCGCCGATATAAGAGACGCCGGTGAGAGACGCCTTCATGCCAAGATGATCATCGCCCATGGAACGAATAAAGACTACGTTCTCTCGGGCTCGGCGAACGCTACCCGTGCGGGACTTCATGGCGGCAACGCGGAAGCCGGTCTCCTACAGGAGGAAGACCCGCGCAGCGCATTAGACAGGCTTGGCCTTTCTTCCTGCCTTTTGCACGAGATGCCCGTATCTGCGTTGCGCTTGCGGTCTCGCAGCGAGATGGACATCGAAGTCTCCGATCCAGTCAGGGACGGCGGGACCTTCACCTTTGAGAGCGGCAGAGTAGCATGGATACCGCCGGAAGGGTCTGATGCCTTCGAGTGCTTGGTCAGCCTCGAGAGTAGCTCCAGGCAGGAGCTTGCACAATTCACGCCAGAAGATGGTAGCCCGCCATTCCATTTCCCGGTGGGTAATCTCGACAGCCAACCGCGACAAGCCCGCGTCCTTTTTCCTGACGGCGTAGTGAGTGCGCCGGCGCCCATCAGTTTCCTGCGGCAGCTGGCTCGCAATGCCGAGCCCTCCATGCCACGCGCTCAGCGACAACTCCTCGAAGCTATCGAGAGTTACGGCCAGATCCACATCGACGCCTATGACCTCGTGGCCCAACTCGAGGCGATGGTGGATCAGGGCGCCCGTCGTAAAGGCGGATCGCGAAAGACAAAGGCGTCGGATCAAGACGATGCTGAGGAGAAGCATCGCGACATGACCGAAGAGGAGTTTCTCGCGCTCGACGATGCGAAAGGGCAGGGGGAAATGGAAGACGCCGACCGCTTTAGCGCCTACGGAGAGCTCCGTCGGCAGATGAACCGCATCCTGTCGATCAGCACATCCACGGTGGAAGAATTCGCCGACCTTGAGGATGAGGCCAATGATCTTGCGCTCAGCGAGAACGTAACCTCACCCGATCCGGATCAGGATGATCAGAAAGCCAAAAGTGCGAGCGATGAGATAGTAGCGACCGACGCTCCCCCGCGTCGAGCGCGACGTTCTGGAGAAATCGAAGCTGACATGGAAGGTCACATCCGAAGCTATTCAGAGCGGATCGTTGGGGAGGACCCGCTGTCGATAAGAAACGCCGCGATCCTTCGCCTCCTCGTTATGACGCTGCTGGCAGATGCCGCGCCTGCCGGTGAAGCTGCCAGTCCCGAGCGCCCCGTGGCCGCGGCGCACGAGCGTGGCGGCTGGGTGCGAATGCTGGGTCGGCTTCTTGTCGCGCACCATTCCGAATGGCCGAGTAGTTCGGTCCTCTCTGGTCAGCTCGATGCCGAGCGGATTGAGGCACTCGGCCTAACGCTGTTCACCTCCATCCTTGCCTCGGAGGCGGCTCAGATCGAGAAGATGGCACCCTCTGTCCAAAAGCCACTTGCACAGGTAAGTGCAAGTATCGCGCGTGACTGCCAGGTAGCAACTGAGGGTAATGGGGATGCACGCGGCCACCTTGAGCATTCCGTTGCCCGCCATGCGGCGTATTATGCAGTTCTCGTCGCAGGCCTTCGACAAGCTGCCTAATGGTTTCGGCCTATCCAACCGGCATTGAAGATCTTGTCACCCGGATGAAATGCCAGCGACTCCGCGTCTGGCGTCGAAATCTCCCAGGTCAAGCATTGGGGTTGACCTGCTCCCCGAATAGTTCCCGTTCTTTAGTTCGCCCTGTTCAGGCTTCGGTCCTCTACTGATCGTCGGTGACACTCCTGCGGTATAGGCCTGTCGAGTCTCATTTGGGGCCAGCGATGGTCATGATCGGTGCGCGAGACCGCGATCAGCTCTCGGGCATGGCGCAGGTTGGCAGACTGATGCTGGTTGCGACCCTCGTCGCAGCGGCAACTCTTGGAGCTCTCGACGAAGCCGCTACACATGGGCTTGTTCAGGACGATGTAGTGCAATTCGATCTTGCGATTTTCCTGCCAGCGGAGGTTGGCATTGGAAGTTTGCTCTGACCCGTTGATTTCTAATCACCATACACGAATATTCGGTGCAGACCTTCTCGTGCATTGAGGGCGATATTTGAAATCATCGAATTTATATCAGTTCTGGCGCATGCGATATCTCCTTGCAAGTGAGAGGTTGGAAATGAATTCTGAAGTAATATTCATAACCTCGTGGGCAGAAAGATTCAAATGTGCCGCGATGAGTGGAAGATGCCTTTCGAGAAATGCAGCCACTGCGCGGCCCATCTGAAGCGGCTGGTCTACCAAATCATTAAAGTGAGTAACTGTGATACTTGGACTCGAGAGATATTGGGCCTTGAGAGAAGTTTCTTCAAGCGGCACAGATGGTAATCCTTTGCGAACAAGGTGATGGCTTATCATCAGGTATGGCTTAGCGGAAAAGATTTCGGTCCGCGTGACGCCCAATATGTGCCGACGTCCGCCATGGTCAAATATGTAGATCCAAAGTGAACTGGAACGTTGATAAGCATTGATGCAATGGTAAGGGATAGGGGGTTTCATTCTTATTCTCATATTTCGGGTTCAGCATATTGGGCGTCACGGAGCGGAGTTGCTGGTCAGTTCGTCGACGCTTCGCATGAGATTGCTACGATTGGCTGAGAGGGAAGAAATTTCTCAGAAAGGTCATGTTGGCTGCGCCCTCGGCGTGCTTGGGCTCTGGCGGTGCGTTGCACAAACTGCCTGGAGCGTCGGTTCGGTGGACATGAGGATCAGCCCATCGAGGGGGAACGGCGCCTGAGAGACGTTGCGGCTTCGATGGCCCTCAACGTCTCGTCCAGGCTTGGTGCCGCGGACCTGATTGGTGCCGACTTGAGGGCTCTGAGGGTCGCTAAGGTGGTCTCTTCCGTATCGATTTCTAACGATTTTTCTGAGTGCTAAAAATCCTCTCTATCCTCAGACTTCATGGCTGTTTTGTTGTAATTAAATCAGTATGTTAGGCATTATTATTCGCCAATAATGCGGAGCTGCCGTTCACCGATGCGGTGCCGCCCCATCCACTTGCGGACCTCGTGGAGCGCGATGCGGATACGTTGGAGAAGAGCGCGGAATGTGTCGCGATTTCCGTCACAGATCGGACATACCTATTTTCCGCCCTCCACTCGCAGAAGGAGGTGAATTTATGTCGCTCGATAATGGTATGGTCGTTGTTTCATGGCCACTGGCCGAACACATCCTCGGCCTCGATCTCAGCGCGCCGACATTGAGGCTCGTGTTCTCGATGCTGCATCAACTTGATCTTTCCGGGGCCTGCGGACCCGAAGGTCTGGAAGAATGTCCGGTGATCTGGGCAAGCTGTGCCGACCTGCGTGAGCGGGTCGGTCCAAAACGCAGCAAGGGCTCGCGCGAAATACGCGCAGCTGCCCAGGCGCTCAAGGCTGCCGGGATGGTCGAACAATTTGCCTTGCTGTCTAATTCGACAACCTTGCAATGGCAATTCTCAGCCTGGATCAGGGAGGACATGCGCAACAGGTTCGCAGGCCAATGGGTGCTGGTCGACCTTGAGCAGCTTGGGAGCCTTTCAACAGCGCTGAGGATAAACCTCTATCTGAACCTTCAAAAGGTTCGGAAATCAAGTGCCCCAGAGTTCTTCATTTTTTACGACGAGGAGAGAACCGCGGAGGCCAATAGGGTCAGGATTCATAAC
>NZ_JAHKQA010000028.1 GCF_018860705.1 Citreicella sp. C3M06 | reverse complement strand
AATGCATCCTGACCCTAGGCCGAGAATGATGCTTTCGAGGGAAAATGGGCCGGGAAACACGCATCTATCGCCCCGGCTTGGCCTCGGGGCCTAACAGGAAGAGATCCCATTCTTTGCCTTCGCTCCAGCGATCCTCAAAATTCTCGACACCACGAATGCCATAGAAAGTCTGAACCGCGTGATCCGGAAATCCATCAAAACGCGGGGATACTTCCCGACTGACGAGGCAGAGACCAAGCCGATCTACCTCGCCATCCACAAATTTGCGAAGGACGGCCAAAATGTCAGGGAATGGTTTGCCGCCCCCAATCAATTCGCCATAATGTTTGGCGAGCGCTTCGCCGCTTGAGTATCCCAAACCGCATGGGCCGCGCCAGATACACAGACTTCAGGACACTCCCCACTGCACGTCAAGATCGGGTGAATAGGCGGGTGAACGCCATCGACCCGAGAGAACCCGCCAATGCAGTCGCCAACGATTTTTTGTCACGAGGGCACTCGCCCTGGACCGGCAAGCGAGGCACGGGATGATCGAACGCTCTCACCCCACGCTTTTGGGCGGGGCGCAATGCCGCCTGCTGTCGATCTCGCGGCCGTCGCTCTACCGCGCACCGCAGCGCGAGACCGCAGTGAACTTGGCGCTCATGCAACTGCTCGACCAGCAATTTCTGGAAACGCCGTTCTACGGCATCCAGCAGATGGCACCTGAAGAACCAAGGCCACCCGGTGAACGTGAGCGCATCCGGCGCCTGATACCGATCTACCGGAAGCCCAACACCAGCAAGCACGCGACGGGGTACTGCCCCTGCCTGCTAGGCGGCCTGCGGGTCGATCGGCCCAACCAGGTTCTCCTCTTGGGATCATGCTGCGCATGACCTTTCCGGGCAACGGTGCGCCGACCTCCCCTGTCTGCCGATGCGACGAGGCGTCCTCTCCCTGGTCGCCATCATGGCTGGTTCACCCGCAAGGTGCTGGCCTGGCGCATCTCGAACACGCTGGAGGCGGACTTCTTAAACGAGGCGGTTCACCGGCTTTGGCCCGCCAGAGATCATGAACAGCGATCAGGGCGCGCAGCTCACATCCTTCGCCTGGAGCGACCGACTGAAACGCATCGGTGCCATGATCTCAATGGACGGGAAAGGCCGCTGCCTCGACAACATCTTCATCGCGCGTCTCTGCGAACTGTGAAGTCTGAGTGCGTCTACCTGCTCGCCGGGGAGACCGACGCGCAGGCCAAGGCCGGCGCTGGCCGATGGATCGCTTTCTGCAACCAGCAGCGGCCTCACGCCGCCCATGGCGGACAGCCGCCCGCCGTGGTCTACGTCAACCAAATCGAAACCGACCGGCAGGGGGAGAGAGTAGCTTAATCTACACCAGAAACTGTCCAGAAGATGGGCTGCAGCTCAGTGGTCGGTGTTTGCGTTACTCACTGTTTTCTTCGACATCGCAGTGACTTGGGATCAGTACATAAGAATTGTATACGCGTACCGCTTGTGCGGACCGAGTGCCCACCATGGGGTAGCGTCCGAGGACGTGGGGTACTTACTTCCACGCTGCCGGTGTAGGGTGGAGTGGCCACCAAGCTGTCTGCTCGAGGAGGCATTTCGCAACGGCAACCACGCCCCGCACGGGCGCCCCGTCTTTTGGGACCATGCGGCGCATGACCCTCGCGGGCGCTTGCCAACGACTAGAACTGTCTGGGCTTCTGGCAAGGCCCGCCAGATACAGCAGGCTCGCCCCACCCCGGCGGTCGGGCGTACCGGCAGTTTGAGTAGGCCCTTGATCGCCTCTTGGGAAATTGTTGTCCAATGCCCTGCCGGACAGTGGGCGAGCACAATTGTATCGCAGCATCGCAAAACACCGACGCCCGGGCTGCCCACCCTGCGGCGCGTGCCAGATCATTTCCTTGTCGACCCACCCTCTCGCACATGCACAGCTTGTGCTGCCGGGCAGTGGATCAGCAGAAACCCCGCTTGAGTAGTGATGCCTTGTTGCTGGACCTGTAAGGCGTGCGATAGCGGGCGGGGCACCGCTTGCTCAGGAAGGGCGTGTAAGTACCTGGAATCGTGACGTGAATCATCCTGGATGTCCGAGTCTTGCAGCACTGCCGGTGAGGTTTCCAGCTTTCAACTTACTTGCTCGCACCGAAGGTGACAGGCCGGTGTTGGAATTGGGGGCATCTGTTGTCGACGGGCCCGGTCAGATCTGGGTTCTTATCGGCGGCGGCGGCGGCGGCGGCGGCGCATCTGACCGGGCTTGAAACGGCCCGATGCGAGGCACCGCCGCCCTCCCGCCTTGAACGGGAGGGGGTCCAGCGCTTGCGCCGTCAGCTGTCGCCCTGAAAAAGCGTTTCGCAGCGCTCGGCCAGATCCAGAAGGGCCGGATCGCTGTGTCCGGAGGCGATCAGCATGACCCCGATGGTGTCGCCCGCATGGGCAAAGGGCAGCGAAATGCTGCACCCGTTCATGACATTGGCGATGGTCGGGTTGCGCAGGGCTTGCAGGTTGATACGCCCGAAATCCGCATCGTCCTGCACCGCGTCAAAGCGGGGCGGCAGGATCGGCACGGTTGGCATCAGCAGCGCGCGCCCGTCCAGTTCCGCATCGAAGGCCGCGATCAAATCGTTGCGCAGGTTCAGGGTCTGGCGGTAGCTCACGGCCGTCGCCTCATCGGCGCGGGCCATCCGCGAGGCGACGCGGGGGTCAAGGCTGTCGGACCGTGTCTGGAAGGCATCTTCGTATTCGGCCCGGCTTTCGACGGAGGAAAACTGCCAGACGGCAAGGGATTTCATCGACTCCAGCGCGGCGAAGCTGTGCGTGCTGACTGTGAACCCCGCCTCGCGGAGCAGCGCCACCGCCGCATCAAATCCGGCGCGCACCGCCGGATCAAGGTCGTCCATGCCGAAATTCTCGGGGATGACGAATTCCGGTCTGATCGCCAGCGTGTCGGCCTGCGGCGTTGCAATGGCCTGCCAGACGGCGCGGCAGGTGGCGACATCGCGCGCCATGGGGCCGATGCTGTCTAAGCTGCGCGACAGCGGGCGGCAGCCTGTCTGAGACAGACTCGACTGACTGGGCTTGAACCCGGTGATGCCGTTGAACGCCGCCGGGATGCGGAGCGATCCGCCCGTATCGGTGCCGATGGCCACATCCGCCAGCCCCTGCGCCACGCTCACCGCGCCGCCCGAGGTCGACCCGCCCGGAATGCAGCCGGGGTAGAGTGCATTTTCCGGCGTGCCGTAATGCGGATTGAGGCCAAGCCCCGAATAAGCCAGTTCGGTCATGTTGGTATGCCCGACCAGCACGCAGCCCTGTGCGCGCAGGGCCGCCACCACGTCGGCGTCTTTGGTCGCGGGGGCATTGTCCCTCATGAAGGTGGTGCCCGCGTGGGTGACGTGGCCCTTGACGTCGAGCAAATCCTTGATCGACACCAGCGCACCGGCGAGCGCGGTGTCTGGCAGATCTGTGGCGGGCTCATCGAACAGGTGGGTATAGACGTTCTGCGTGCCGGGCGCGTTGGTCTTGATGCGGGTCTGAATGTCTTGCAGGCGGGCGATTGCGGTCGCTGCCGACCATGGGAAGGCTTTGGGCATGGGGCTACTCTTTCAGATAATTCGTGGCGCAGGCCACGGCGATATTGGCGGCGCGGGCGCAAAGCTCGTTGCGCGGATCGCCCAGAAAGGATGCGGTGAACCCGAGGTCATCGAGCTTCCAGCCCGGATCGAACGGCGCGATCCGGCCCTGTTTGACGAATTGCTCGGCGAATTGATGCGGGAACAGCCCGACGCCGATGCCCGTTGCGACCATCTCCAGCCCGGCGTGAATGGAGCTGGTCGGAAACAGCTGGGTGGAATGGCCATAGCGGTCGATCATCTGGCGGCGCAAATCGCGGTAAGGGCGCGAGTTGCGATTATAGGTCACCACGGGCGAATGGCGCAGATCCGGATCGGGGCGCCCGGCGGGTTTGAACCAGGTCAGCGCCACCTTGGGCAGGTCGATATTGTCGACCGTGTAATCCGAAATCGGCCCCATCAGCAGCGCCAGGTCGATATTGCGTTCCAGCAGTTGCTGGCGCAGGTTGACCGACACATCGACAACGATCTCGACCCGGATCTTGGGATAGGATTCATACAGCGCCGACAGGAATTTCGGCAGCCAGAGCTGCACGATGGTTTCCGCGACGCCGACGCGCAACAGGCTGTCCTCGGCTTCGGCGGGGATGATATCGGCCTTGATGCCCTCGACCAGATCGAGGATCTTTTCCGAATAATCGCGCAGCAACACGCCCTTTTTGGTCAGGGTCACGCCGCGTTGGGCACGATCGAACAGCCGCGTGCCCAAGGATTGTTCCAGCGCCGCGATGCGCCCGGATACAGCGGGCTGCGAGATGTTCATTTCCTGCGCGGCGCGGCGCACACCGCCAAGGCGCGACACCCAGAGAAAGGTGATCAGCTGATCCAGTGTCATTGCGCCCGGTCCTTTGGCTGCATGGTCTGGCTCATACCACGAACATCTGCCGGGGGAAGTGCAGCAAGGGGCGTGCGCCGCCCGGCTCGGTGAGCATCATCTCGCCAAGCGCGGCGCCGCCAAGGCCCGGCACGAACAGATTGGGGTGCAATTCTAACATCATGGCGCATTCAACAGCCACCGGCAGAGGGGGGCAATCGCGAAATGCCTCCGGCCCCCAATGCTGGGGGAATGCGCCAGACAAGAGCGGCTCTTCGTAGGAGAGGCCAAGCCCGTGGCCACCGCGAAACCGCTGCACACCCGGCCAATGCGCGCTGCGCGGCACAACCACATCCGAGATGGCGGCTTCGACGTCCTGCACTAGCTGGCCCGGTGTCAGCGCGGTTTGCGCAGCAATCAGCGCGTCTTCGGCGATCTGCCAGAGCGTTTGGTGATCGGGGGCGATCTGCCCCATTGCGCCCATGCGGATGCCATGCGCCCAATAGCCATCGACGGTCAGCGCGATGCCGAACAATACCTGATCGCCGTGTTTCGGGGTGTCGCGGTTTTCCTCGGGCCAATAGCGCGGGCGATCCGCCGCGGCGCGCACCGTCAGCCATGTGCGGCAGTATTCAGCGCCCTCAAGCTTCGCGTGGGTTTCAAGCCGGGTCTGGGTTTTCCAGACCGGCTCGCCCCGGCGCAACAGCTGCGGCAGACGGTCGAACAGATCGTCGCATAGCGCCGCTCCGGCCTGCATCGCGGCGACCTCGGATCGGTGCTTGATCGCCCGCAGACGCGACAGGATGGCATCGGCGGGGGTCAGTGTGGCGGGCCCCAACGCGGCGCGCAGGCTTTCAAATGTCGCTTGCGGCATCTCGCCAAAGCCCACCGTTGCCAATTTGCGGGCCGTGCCAAGCTGGGCGGCAATGCTTGCGCCCCAGCCGCTGGCAGGCAGAGCGGCGGCGTCAAGCCCGGTGGGCGGCGCAAGGAACGGGCTGCCGATCAGCAGGCGGCAGCCCTCTGGGGTCAGGATCGCAAGGCTTTGCGCCTCATGGCTGTTCCAGCCGGTCAGATAGCGCATCGCCCCATGCGATGCGCTGCCCGCCCCCAACGCATCGCCATAGCCGAAGACCAGAATGGCATCGGCCTGCAGCGCCTGCCACAGCGCCGCGCGGCGGGCGCTGAAATCATGGGGCGGGCGCGGAGTCATGCCACGATGGGCAGGGTGCGGGCGCTGTATTCCAGCGTGATGCTGCGCTCGCGCGCCGGATCATGCAGCATCATGCGGTACTCGGCCGCGGGGCGCACCCCGCCAATCGCCCCCAGCGTGCCGCAGAGCATGGCGGTACCGTCGGCAAATTCGGTGCCCGCCATCAGCTCGGCCAGCGGTCGGATCGCCGCCAGTGTGCCGTCCTGATAGGTGACCCAGTCGCCGTTCTCAAAGATCTCGCAGCGCAGGATCAGCGCGTCCAGATCGGCAGAGATCTCGTCGAAATCCCAGACCTCGGCGGCCATGGGCTTGGGGCAGGCTTGTTTCGAGGCGGCCACCGAATAGGCTTCGAGCTCGCGGTCGGTATGATCCGACGCCAACCCCAGCCACAGCTTGCCGTCCATACGGATCAACAACGGTTCGACCTCGCCCGAGCTGGTCTCGCCCAGAACGTCGATCACCGGGGCTTGCGTGAGCAACCCGTTCGAGACGCGGTAATACAGCGGCACCTGCGACGGCGGGGCAATGCCCAGCTCGGCCAGCTCGTCGATATGGTGCTGGACGGCAGCGTGGTCGCGCCCGGTCCAGCCGGCGACGATCAGCCTGTCGACGGACAGGGGCATGGTTTGCCCAAGGTAAGAGACGTGCATTTCAGAAGTCCTAGATATGTTCGGGAAGATAAAGCGCGATGGCCGGGAACGCGATGAGCAGGCCCACCATCACCAGCATGGCCAGCGCGTAGGGGATGACCCCCAGCATGACGTCAAACAGCGAGCCCGATTTGCGCACGCCCTGCACCACATACAGGTTGAGGCCAACGGGCGGCGTGATCAGCGCCATTTCCACAAGGATGATCATCAGGATGCCGAACCACAGCTTGTCATAGCCCAGCTGTTCGACGATCGGCACAACGATCGGAATGGTGGCAACCATCAGCGACAGGGTCTCGATGAAGAAGCCCAGCACGATATACATCACCACGATGATCAGCAGCGTTGCCAGCGCGCCAAGGCCCAGCCCTTGCAGGAACTCCTGCAACGCGCGGCTGACGCCCGATGCGGTGAGAACGAAGTTCAGCACATAGGCCCCGATCACCACCAGCATGATCATCGACGTGGTGCGGATCGTGCCCTTGAGGCTGGCGACGATCATCTCCCATGTGATGGCGCGCTGGGTGGCGGCGATGGCGAATGCCATGGCAACGCCGATGGCGGCGGCCTCGGTCGGGGTGGCCCAGCCGGCATAGATCGACCCGACGATGGCGCCGAACAGCCCCAGCAGCGGCACCAGATCCACCAGCCCGTTGATGCGCTTCTGCCAACTGGCCGAAATGCCGGGGCCCCCCAGCGACGGGCGGATGATGCAAAAGATCGCGGTGACCACCATGAACAGCAGCGCCAGCGCAAAGCCGGGGATCAGCCCCGCCAGAAACAGCTTGGGGATCGAGGTTTCGGTGAGGAAACCGTAGACGATCAGGTTGATCGACGGCGGGATCATGATGCCCAGCGTGCCGCCCGCCGCGATGGCGCCGGAAAACAGTTTGGGGTCATAGCCCAGCCGTTCGGCCTGCGGGGTTGCCACGGATGCCACGGTCGCGGCGGTGGCAACAGACGAGCCGGACGTGGCCGAAAACAGCGTGGCGGTGGCGATGTTGGCGTGGATCAACCCGCCGGGCAGCCACGACACCCAGGATTCCAGCGCCGCATAGGTGCGCTGCGCCACGCCGGAGCGTACGAGGATCTCGCCCAGCAGCACAAAGAACGGAATGGCGATCAAGGTCGCGCTGTTCGACGACGACCAGACCACCTGCCCCAATCCGCGCATCAGCGGAAACGGGCTGAACAGGGCGTCGATGCCAAAGCCCAGCAGAAACAGCACGATGCCGACCGGAATCGACAGGGCGAGCAGCACAAGCAGCCCGACGGATGTAAAAAGGATCATGCTTCGCCTCGCGATCCGGCAAATTCTTCGATGTCGTCATGGCGCCCGCAGACAAGAAACAGGCAGACGCAGGCCGCCAGCATCACCGCCGACAGGGCGAACCACAGCCAACCGGCCATCCACAGCGATTGCGGAATCCACAGCGGCGTTTCCAGCGTGGTGTTCGCGGTGGAATTGTTGGCGATGGATTTCGCCAGCACCGGCCAGGCCCGATAGGCCACCGTGACCGCCACCGCCGCAAGCGACAGGATCGACACGGCGTCGAACCACGCCCTGACCGCGGTGCCTCCCCGTGCGCGGATGATGTCGATCCGCACATGGGCAAGGCAGGTCAGGGCGTAGCTTACGCCCCAGCTCGTCACCACGGCCATGGCATAGCCCGACAGCTCGTCGGTGCCGCCAAGAGACATGCCGAACGGTCTGGCTATCACGTCGTAAAGGGTGACGCAGACGCTGAGCAGCAGCAGCAGACCCGCGGCCACCGCCAGCTTTTCGTTCAGCATCCGCAGGAACGAGAGGAGCGTTGTCATGTCAGCCCCTTACTTCAGATCGATCTGAACGCCGGTGGCAGCGCCCACGGTGTCGTTCCAGCGCTGGCCCCAGTCGCCGCCGGCGCGTTCGGCCCAGTCAGGCAGCACTTCGGTCACAAGGATGTCGCGCGCGGTTTCCTGATCTTGCGCCGTGGCTTCGACCAGCGTCATGCTGCGGGCTTCGGTCGGGCATTCGCCTTCGCCGGTCAGGCAGGCGACGTCGGTGGCAAGCGCGGCCTGCGCACTGGCCCATGCGGGGGCTTCGAGCTCGTCGGTGACGGCGGTCTGGATCAGCGCCTGATCTTCGGCGCTGAGCGAAGTCCACTTGTCGAGGTTGATCGCGGTGACAACCGGATCCCAGCCGCCCAGCGGGATCGGCATCAGATGCGTCGACACTTCCCACCAACCGGCGCTATAGCCAGATCCGGCCCCGGTCACGGCGCAATCGACCACGCCCTTTTGCAGCGCGCCGGGCACTTCGCCAAAGCTGATGCTGACCGCTTCGGCGCCAAGCGCTTCGAGCAGCTTGCCGGTCATGCGGCCCGAGGCGCGCACCTTCTTGCCCTCAAGATCGGCGAGCGAGCCGATCTCGGCGTTGCAGAACACCACCTGCGGCGGATAGGGCGCGACGCCCAGAACCTTGGCGTTGAACACATCGGCAAAGATCTCGTCCATCAGCGGGCGCGAGGCGTCTACCATGGCCTTGGCGTCGGCGGCATCGGTGGCGATCAGCGGCACGTCGAAACCTTCGAGCGCGGCGGAATCGGCCACCGCGTAATCGGCCACGGTCATGCCCACATCGAACACGCCCTGCCCGAGCATGCGGAACACGTCGCCGCCGCCGATGCCCATCTGGTCATGGGTGGTCAGCGCCGCAGTGATCTTGCCATCGCTGGCGGCGGGCATCTTGTCTTCCCAGAACGGCTTTTCGTACTGCTTGTGCAGCGGCAGGCCGCTCCAGCTGCCGACGACGGCAAGCTCTTCGGCAATAGCGGCGCCGCCGGTCAGGGCGATGGTCATGGTCAACAGGCTGATGGTGGATTTCATCGTGGTCTCTCCTTGTTGGGTGGTCTTGTTGTTGTGTCAGGGCGCGGCAAAGCCGGTGGGCATGGCCTCGTCCGCATCGGTGATCAGCATGGCACCGGGGGCGTGGGTGATGGCGATTTCGGGCGCGGCATTGGACAGCGCGACCTGCGTGGTGACGCCGCAGCCCCAGAAGGCGGGCACCTCGCCGTCCTTGATCGTGACGGCCGCGCCCCAGTCGGGGGAGGTAATATCTGTGATGCCGATCTCGGCCGGATCACCGATATGCACTGGCGCGCCATGGGCATGGGGAAAGGCCTGACAGATGCGGCGCACGTCATCGGCGCGCTCCTTGGGGATCGGGCGCATGCTGACCACGGCTGGCCCGCCAAAACGGCCCACCGGGGTGGTGGCAATGTTGCTGCGATACATCGGGACAGTCACGTCTTCGGTGACATGGCGCATTTCGACGCCCGCGCGCATCAGGGCATTCTCGAAGGTGAACGAACAGCCCACCGCAAAGGCCATGAAGTCATCGCGCCACAGCGCCTTGATGTCCTGAACCCGCTCAACCGCCTGACCGGGGCGGTAGACGAAATACAGCGGCAGATCGCTGCGCAGGTCGATATCCGCGCCGAGATCCGCAAACCCGGTCTCGCCCGGCGCAGAGGCGGCGATCAGCGGGCAGAACACCGGGTTTTCCTGACAGAACCGCTGGAAATCCACACCATCCGCCGCAGGCAGAATGACGAGATTGCACTGCAACCGCCCCGTGCACAGACCTGCCGTGTGGCCAAAATAGGCGTTGGCGCGCAATACCTGTCGGACCTCCGGGGCGGACAGCCCGGTAAGCTCTGGATGGCTGGTGCGGTGCGGTTTGGGTTTGACGTCCATTGGGGGTCTCCTGTTGGGACGGGACCGTGGCACGACTCGGAGTATAACCCAAAACTGTATATCTAGATCACAATTGATCGGAATTTGTGATACCTTACGGATCAACACAGCGCACAGCCGGGGGCGTCGCACCTCGGACGGGTGATAAGTATAATTTTGACAGGGACTTAACCTGCGCAGACCGTCGCTCTGGAATTGCCGCTGCAAAGGCACGCAAACAGCCCGTTTCCGACGCCGGATGGCACGTTCAAAGGCTGGCGAATGTCACCACTTCTCGAACCTGCCTGTTTTTTGAGCGCCGCCACGCCGCGCGACACGATCATGTCCGGTCGATCAGGATCAGACCGTCACCACGGCAGCGTTTTCTGTTAATCGGCACACAACTCTGCCCAAGGATAGGCGTGGAACATTGCCCCCTCTGTTGCTGGGGTGTCTGGCCTGATGCGGCGTAGTTTTCAGGTGGCGGAGGCGGATCGGGCGAGCGGTGGATTGATGACCATTCGCGGATTCTGAAGCGCCAGCTCTCCTTTCAGGTCTCGATGATGTCGCAATGGTGAGTGAGGCGGTCGAGGAGTGCAGTGCTCATCTTGGCATCGCCGAAGGTGGTGGGCCATTCGCCAAAGGCCAGATTGGTGGTTACCTGCGCCCGCCGTGTCAGGAACCCTGCAACTGCGATTTGTGTCGAGACGGATTTTACGCCCACGACCCCTGTCACCAGCAGGGCCGTCTGGGTATTGTTCGCAGTCAGATACCGTGTTGCGATCTTAAGGGCATACAGCATCAGCGCTGCTCCGGCGCGACGTTCAGGCCGTCCGTGTTGCCTGTCGCATCGGCAATCACCACGTCGGCCGCAGCAAGGCCCGCTGTTGCGATGAGCCGGGCGGCGGGCCAGTCAACGACGGTTACAGGCAGCAAGTCCGCCACGCCGTCCACGAGCACAAAAACCTTCTGTCCATCCAGCATTGCGGTGCGTGGAACCGTCTGGGCCGCGTCGCGCTCATCTATGATAATCTTTATCGCCGCGGTCAGCCCGATTGGAGCCGCGAGCGGAGTGTCCAGGCGGATCCTGACGGCAAGCCCGCCAGTGGCGGCGTTCACGCGGTTCGCCACAAAGCTGATATGGCCCCGATGTATCGCGGTTTGCCCGGCCCGTTGCTCGGCAGAGCTTTGACCTAGGGCGATCTGCGTCGCATAGGCCTCGTCCACATCCGCTTCGACCCTAAATTCGCTCAGATCGGCAAGGGTCAGCAGCCGGGTCGAAGGGCTGATCGTCTGCCCAATTTCGGCGTCCAGTTTCAGAACCGTGCCCGCGATGGGTGCCCGAATGGTGTAGCTGCCGCGCGCAATCTGCGCCTGATCGGACTGGGGCCGCGTCTGCTAAAGCGATCAACACGGCCCATCGCAAGTTGGTGCGGAAACGCTGTGAAGGCCAAACCGATGCATAGACTAGATCGAAGCGCGGATGCGACATTCGCGGCACTCGCATCTCGCGACCTTGTCAGCCCTTCCGCCCTTGGACGAGGCATTGATGTGGCGGGCGCGGCAAATGTCCGGTTCGGTAACGCCGCACTAAAGCGTTGGCAGACACGCCAAAGCTCTGCGCTGGCCGGTCGCATGATGCGTCTGCCGCCACGAAAGCCATTCAGTCACGGCACCCTGCACCAAAAGCTGCTATGTCACGGCACCGAGGTTTTTGTGCTTGGTCAATCGTCAGATCTGCATCGCCCCAGGTTGCCTTTAACGGCTTACAGCGGCCAGACCAGCAGGATGGTCGGCACCGAGACACAGACGACGAGGATTTCCAGCGGCAGGCCGATGCGCCAGTAATCGCCAAACCGATACCCGCCGGGCCCGAGGATCAGCGTGTTGTTCTTGTGCCCGATCGGGGTGAGGAAGGCGCAGGAGGCCGCCACCGCCACCGTCATCAGGTAAGTGTCGGGATTGGTGTCCGTGGTCGCGGCAATCGACATGGAAATCGGCGCGGCGATCAGCGTCGTTGCCACGTTGTTGAGAAAATCCGACAGCGTCATCGTCACCACCATCAGGGCAACCAGTGACAGCCATGCCGGGTAGCCCTCGCTCAGGCTGACGATCTGCCGGGCGATCAGTTCTGCCCCGCCGACCCGCTCGAACGCCTCGGCCAGCGGGATGAGACTGGCCAGAAGCACGATGACCTTCCATTCGACCGATGCGTAGACCTCGCGCGCGCTGACAAGGCCGAGGGCGACATAAGCGATCACCGCGCCGCCAAGCGCCACGGACAGCGGAAGAAACCCCAGCACCGCCATGGCGACAGCTAGCAGGAAGACCCCGATCGACAGCCCCGCCTTGCTGCGCTGCACCACTTCGGTCTGCCGCCCCTCGAGGGAGAGCACGCCAAGCCAGTCCGTCGCCGCCGCGACCCGCTCTGGTGTGCCCAGCAGCAACAGCACGTCGCCAGCCCGGATCGGCAATAGCCGCACGCGATCGGTGAAGCTTTCTCCGCCGCGCGCAATGCCCAGAAGCGTCACCGAATGTGTCTGCAGCAGCCGCAGGCTGCGCGCGGTCCGCCCGACGATCCGCGCTCCCTCGGGGACGATGGTCTCGGACAAGGTCAGGCCCGGTGCGATCACGCCGCCTTCGTGTTTTTCCGCACCGGCGAAATCAAGCCCCGCCTGCCCCATGAAGGTCTCGATGGATTTGGGATCTCCTTCGACGACGAGGAAGTCCCGCGCGCGCAGCTCTTGGCGCGGCGCCAGACCGCGCAGGCGTTTGCCACGGCGGATCAGGCCCAGAACATGCACATCTGCCTCGTTCGCCATCGGGTAAAGATCCGCCACCGTCATTCCGTCTTGCGCCATCTCGTCGCCGATACGCAGCTCGGCAATGTAGCGGCCTTTGATCACCGCTTCTTCGGTGTCCAGCAGCGACGCCCGGGCGGGCAGGAACCGCCAGCCGAGCAGCGACACAAAGCCAATTCCGGCAACCGCAACGGCAAGCCCCACCGGCGCAAAATCGAACATGCCGAAAGGCTCGCCCAGAACGCCCTGACGGTATTCCGAAATCACGATATTGGGCGGTGTCCCGATCAGGGTGATCATCCCGCCCAGAATGGTCGCGAAAGACAGCGGCATCAGGGTCTGACCCGCCGAGCGCTTTGCCTTCTTGGCAGCCTCAAGATCGAGCGGCATCAAAAGCGCCAGCGCCGCCACGTTGTTGATGATCGCCGACAATCCGGCCGCCAGCGCGGCGATGACGGCGATATGCAGCGGCAGCGGCCGGTCGGGGTTGATGAGCTTGGATGCGATCAGCTCCACAGCGCCAGAGGACGACAGCCCCCGGCTAACGATCAGCACCAGCGCAATAATGGCCACGGCTGAATGACCAAAGCCTGAAAACACGTCCTCGGTCGGCACCAGCCCAAGCGTTGCCGCAAGGATCAATGCGCCAAAAGCCACAAGATCGTAACGGATACGCCCCCAGACAAGCAGGGCAAAGACGCTCCCCAGCAGGATGAATATTTGTATCAGCTCGGCTTGCATGGCACGAGCCTAGCGGAGTTTCGTCTCTGTCGGGAGCTTTTTAAACGGATGCCGCGGTCACAGAAGCCGGACGCAAAACGCGCGCAAGCAACGTATAGGCTTACAGCAAACATGCGCGGGCTGGATGTGCCCTGCGGGAAGCGGGGTCAATCTGAGGTGTTCTTCGGCTGTGCCCGACACTGAAAGCGCTCTTCGCCCCCGTCTGACCGTCGGACTTGTCGGGAGCCTGATCCGCAGGGCCATGATCGCCCCCTTTGCCTCTGGCCAGTGGCGGGAGGGGCTGCTCGACGCGCGGCGCAACAATGCCGACCGGCAATCATACTCGGGGCAGGACGCAATCGAGCCGTTTACCCTTGCATCAATTGCACCCCCGGCGCCGTCCACATTGTTTCGGCTCGCGCGCAGTCCTTTCGGCAAAAAATTCAGATCGTTACGTCCCAGGCATCCCGCCCACCGCTGACAAATCGCGCGAAATATAGATATTTCACCCGCATTCATGACAAAATCTGTGACAGATTCAGAATCGCGCGCCGGTTCACAGCTTGGTTTCGAAGCTGTGGTGCCGAGTTTGAAAACTGAAAAAAGGGGCAGATTGCTCTGCCCCCAAAGTCACATGAGGTCGTGAAGATTCAGTTGAACGTGTAGACCAGAGACACGCCGTAGGTGTTGTCGTACTGGTTCACACCGCTGGACACTTTCGAATGGTATTCGGTCAGGATGCTGGTTCGCAGCGCAAGGCTGTTGGTCATCGCAACGTTCAGAGCGAGGTCGTTGTAGACCACGGTATCGGAGTCCGACCAGACCACATCAGTATCGTTGGTCAGGAACAGCGTCTCGGTCAGCTTATGTGCGTAATCCGAACTCAGCCCCAGCGCTTCCTCGCTGATGTCGCCCCGGCTCAGGTCCGAGAGCTCCGAAAACCGGTAGCCCGGGCCTGCCTGAACGGACCACTGGCGGATCGGGTCGTTGAAGATCCGGTACCCCAAGCCAAGCGAAGCGAAGGTATCCGTCTCATAGTCCGAGAATTCGTCGACCGTACCTTGCACCTTGGCGTAGCCGAAGACGACAGGGGTGAAGTCGCGCGTATATTCGAGGTCGTAATACAGGCTTTCCTCGGTCTTCACGTCGTCATCTTCGCCGTAGACGTAGTTCATCTGAAACTGGACGCCGTTCACGCCCCAGACATAGTTCATGTCTGTGCCAATGCCCACGTCGAGGCTGTCCGTATTGCCCGAAGACGCGATGCCGCGCAGGGCGAAAGAGCCGGTGAAGCCCTGCGGGCGGCCTTCGTTGCCGAACCGGTCGAGCTCGCGCTCGGCATCGTCTTCGATGGCTTCGAGCAGATCCTCGTTCCGGTCTTCTGCAATGGAATCGCGACCGATCAGATTTTGGGCGGATACGGCAGTGCCCGACAAGGCAGCGATCAGCATCGCTGCGCTCAGCTGGAATGTGGTTGCGGTTTTCATGGGTTGGTTCCTCCCCCCTAGAAGGTGACCCGTCCAAAAGGCCGGGAGCATCATGTGCTGGAACATGACTTAGCCACCCCGATAAAACATGATATATTTATCTTATTTATCGATAAGACGACTATTTCTCACCCAAAGAGAAATCAGCCTGCGTCAGACACTTGGGATGTGTCGTCCCCACTGATATCGACGAGCTGGGAAATGACAGAACTCTGATCGTCGCGAACCTGTGACTGAATAGACACAAGTGTGGCTTCTGCGGTCTCTCGGATGTCCTCGTCTAGGTCATCTCTCCAGACGGTCCAGACCGGGTAGGGAAACACCGGAGCATCGGGCACCAGAAAGAGTTGCCCGGCGTCGAGGTAATTCTTGATGTAACGCGCGGGAAGGTAGGCCACCGCCCGGTGTGTCAGGACATATTCTGTCGCCATGGCTCCCAGTGCCAAGGTCAGGCCGGGATTGGTCAGGTTTGGCAATTCGAGGGTGTGAGAGTGAACAAATTCCGGCCCCCAATCGACAAAAACGTAGTGCTCTGCAATGTCGTCAAGACCGGCCTGCCAAGAGGCTACCATCACAAGTTCCTCGTTCAGAGCCTTGGAGGCCGACAATCCCGGGCGCAGGCGCGGAGAGTACATCAATCCGATCTGAACAGTCCCTTCCACCAGAAACCGTGTCAGACGATCGGGCATTCCAAGCTCGGCGCGGACATTGAGCGTGGGCATCCGGGATCGCATCAGGTCGATCCACTGAAAGCCAAGGCGTGGCCACAAGGAGTACTGCGCACCAATGCTGAGAGACTTGGTATAGCCCTCTGGAACACCAATCTGCTGGCGAGCTTCCTCCCAGATCTTGATGAGCGACAGGGCGTAGCGTTCGAATTCCCGACCAGCCGATGTCAGCTCCGCGCCAGCCTTTGACCGGGTGAACAGCGCCTTTCCCAGTTCGGTTTCCAAACGTGCGATCCGAAGACTGACAGCGGATTGGGTCACGCCGAGGCGTTCACTGGCGTTCACGAAAGAGCCGGACGCAGCCACTTCGAGAAACGTTCGGATCAGCGCGATGTCCAACAGGGTCTATCCAAGAGATAGTTTGCAATGACCCGGAGTTTAGGAGGCTTTTCAGCCATTGTCATTCAGCTACGCGAGGAGTGACCGGGCGCTGGGGGGGATCAGCAGGTTCCGTGGCCCGGTTCCTCCGCGATACGGCAGGCTGACGTCAGGTGTTCACTGACGGCGGCAAAGGGGGCTGAAATCTGGCACTGCTCAGTCCATACCAGCAAGTCGCAGCAGGCTTTCTACAAAGCCTGTGGTCTGTCGGTGCGGTGGGCCAAACAGAACCTTCATCGTCAGGCAGGTCTGGATAGCGGCATCACCGAAGCTGTGCCGCCGACCGCGCTTGTCGCTCGGCGGCGGCACCTAGATTATATCACGGTCAAACCAGATCGACAGTGATCCTCACCGTCATCTTCGCGGGCAGACATCAGTTTCTGCAGAACAGCTCAGGGACGCGGTTTTTCAAAGGACGGGTCAGGGGTTCCGGTGAAACAGCCCATGACATGCGGATAGGCCTCGGTCACGACGTAGCCGTAGACGCCGTCCTGAACCATGCCGTTGCATTGATCGAGATCGCCGAGCCCTTCGACGTATTCCCAGTCATCGATATAGGTGCCGTCATAGGCGCCGCCGGGGCCATCGTCGCCGTCCGGGCGGGTGCCGGATTTCAGGCGATAGCTTGTGGTGGCCGCGCGGATCGTGCCGTTGTCGTTGATATAGCTGCCGAAGATCGGAAAGCCGTCCGCCGCAAAGCCGATGACCGGCGACGCCGCAACCGGGTTGTCCTGCTCGAACAGGGCCATTGGGTTGCCGTGGTAATGATACAGGCTGTCGTTCTGGGTATGCGCGTTATGCGCATCGGTTCCGAACATGTTGCTTGCGGTCCCCATCGGATCATAGCGGTAGGGCGCGGACATGTCGAAACACCCGAACAGGCCGTCCCCGACGCCATAACATCCGGCCGCAAGCAGATCGAGCTTTACCCCGTTCAGGAACACCGCGTTGTCCATGGGCAGCGAGAGCGGCGTCGGGGTTTCCGACGCGGTCGGTGTGGCCGTGATCGTATATGTCTGATCTTGCTCTGCAAACCCGTTGAAGAAGCCTTCAGCGGTGTTGAAGTCGTGATTGGGCACGGCGTTCGAGGCGATCGTACAGGTCTGCCCGTCCGTGGTAATCGTCACCGCGGCGTCATGATGTGTCTTGGTGAACAGGTCGGTGGCCGAGGCGGTGTTCGCCTCAGCATAGTCCGCGCAGGTCGCGGCACGCTCTGTCAGAAGCGCGTTGGTGATGTCATGTGCCTTGGCCTGCGGTGCTGTCGCTGCAACCACGATTGCGGCGGCAGTCACAAAACGCGCGTTATTATAGATCGTCATGGCGTCCGGGATCCTTCTGTCCTGGATGAATGAGCTTGAATTTGTTCGGTGCATCCATAGCGGGCTGGAAGCGTGCCGATCGCAGACTCCGCAAGCCTCGGGTCTGTTGCATGTACCCCCATGCGAGGAGGCTGCCGGAGCCGAAATCCGGCCCCGGCACGTCTCATCAGTCGCGAACGACCCATTGCTTGAAGCTCGGATCCAGATCATCGCAGGCGGCAAGGATAAGATCGCGCGACTGGAACGGGCCCGCATCGTCAATGGTCGGCGCGACGGTCACGCATTGCGCCGCATCCGAGGCCAGATGAAGTTCCATGCTGGTCTCGTCATACGCGAATTTCTGCGCCTCATCCCCTTCGTCACAGTCGATCAGGCCAAAGGGGTTCTCGGCATCGTCCGGCGCGTTGTAGACCATGCATTGGCCGGCATAGGTCGCGGATTCGATCATCCCGGTGCCCGGTTCATAGGAAAACAGCACGTCTTCGCCGGTCGGCTTGCAGGAATGCGCGTGCAGTTTGTCGCTCTCGCCGTGGCCCTCGGTATCGATGCACCAGCCGAGCATGGCCTCTTCGTCGAGGTTGTCCGCAAGGTGGATCAGCGGCCCGTCGGGCTGGATGGTCGGCGCTTCGGCAAGCAAGGTTTGCGGCATTGCGATGCTCAACGCGGCGGTAATGACGGCGGTGTAAACGGAAGTGTTCTGTCTCATCGGTCAGTCCTTTCTTGATCTCGGTTCAGGCCTAGTGGGGGCTCGCCCCTTTTGTTCCGGTCTGGAGGTGCCAATACCCCCCTTCCAGCGCCATGAGCTGGTCGTGCGTACCGGTCTCGCGCACAGTTCCATCCTCCATGTAGACGATCATGTCCGCGTCCCGGATGGTCGACAGCCGGTGCGCGATGACGAAACTCGTGCGGCCCTGACGCAGATCGGCCATGGCGGTCTGGATCAGCATTTCCGTACGGGTGTCGACCGAGCTTGTGGCTTCGTCGAGGATGAGGATCGGGGCATCGAGCAGGAAGGCCCGCGCAATCGTCATGAGCTGCCGCTGGCCCTGCGAAAGGCTTGTACCGCCATTGCTTAGAACCGTGTCGTACCCCTCGGGAAGGGTGCAGACGAAGTCATCCACATGACAGCGTTTTGCGGCGGCGATGACCTGTTCGCGCGTGGCCTCGGGGCAGCCATAGGCGATGTTGTCATGGATCGTCCCGGTAAACAGCCACGCATCCTGCAACACCATCGCCATCGCGCGGCGCAGATCGTCGCGCGGCATGGCGGCGATATCCTTGCCATCAAGCCAGATCACCCCGCTGTCGATGTCGTAAAAGCGGATCAGCAGGTTGACGAGGGTGGTCTTTCCCGCGCCGGTCGGCCCGACGATGGCCAGCATCTGCCCTGGTGCGGCCTCAAGGCTGACGTTCTCGAACAGCGGCTGATCGGCGCGGTAGCGAAAGCCCACATGTTCAAACCGCACATGACCCCGGACCGGCAAGACCAGCCCGGTCTTCGCGGCGTCGGTGGACAGTTCGGGCGCATCCAGCAATTCGAAAACCCGCTCTGCCGAGGCGAGCGCCGATTGCACCTGTGCCGCCATGCTTCCAAGCTGCGAAATCGGCTGGCCGATCTGGCGGATATATTGGATGAAGGCCTGCACCCCGCCAATGCTGAACGCCCCAGCAAGCACCTGAAACGCTCCGAAAACAACCACCACGATATAGGCAAAGTTGTTCACGAACATCGTCACGGGCTGGATCAGGCTGGCAAAGACCTGCGCGCGCATGCTTGCGGTGGTCAGGGCGGTGTTCTTGTCGGCAAAGCGCTGGTCCACACGGTCCCGCGCGCCATAGACCCGGATCAAGGCCTGACCGGTAAAGGTTTCTTCGACCAGTGAATTCAGATGGCCGGTTTCACGCCATTGCTCGGCATATCTCGGCTGCGCCGCACGGCTTAGCAGACGCGTTGC
This sequence comes from Citreicella sp. C3M06, assembly GCF_018860705.1. Classification (GTDB taxonomy): domain Bacteria; phylum Pseudomonadota; class Alphaproteobacteria; order Rhodobacterales; family Rhodobacteraceae; genus Salipiger. The sequence continues at coordinate 12,591 of NZ_JAHKQA010000028.1, read as the reverse complement.
CCCGATCGAAACGCCGATTGCTATGATCGCGGCCACGGCAAGCGGAACCGAGAGCAGCACCATCATGGCGAGCACCCCGATGATGGTCATCAGCATCAACATCGCCTGACTGGCGACCTGTTGCAGGTTCTGCACCATGTTGTCGATATCGTTGGTGAAGCGCGACAGAACCTCGCCGCGAGGCTGGGTGTCGAACCATTTGAGCGGAACCCGGGCAAGCTTGGCCTGCGCGGCATGGCGCAGATCGCGCCCCATGTTCTGGACCAGATCGTTGACCAGCCACGCCTGAGCGAAATTGAGGCCAGAGGCGCTGAGATAGATCGCCGCCACGATCAGAAGCTGGCGCATGAGAGCCGACAGCGTAAAGTCGTCGCTGACCAGAAGGTCGGTGGCAAGCCCCAGTTGCCAAGGGCCGATGGAACTGCCGATGACGCTGCCAAGGCTCAGCAAAACCGTCACGATGAGGATCTTGCGGTTGCTGCCAAAGGCCGCCCAGATCCGCCGCGCCGCATCCCCCGCCGCCTTTGGTTTCTCGCCCGCGAGCGAGCCGCCGGGTGTTCTTGGTCCGGGGGTGCTTGTCTGTGTCCTCGAAACGGTTTCGAGTTTGCGGTCCTGCGCCATGCTCATGCCGCGTCCTCCTCGGGGCGGGCCTGCGAATGGACGGTTTCCGCGTAGACCGGGCATGTCTGCATCAGCGTCTCATGCGGCCCCAGCCCGACCATCTGCCCCTTTTCGATGACAAGGATCCGGTCCGCATCGCGGATCGACGCCACGCGCTGGCTGACGATCACCGTGGCGGCATGGCCGACGGCCTGTCTGAGCGCCGCGCGCAGCTTGCGATCCGTCGCCTGATCGAGCGCGGAAAAGCTGTCATCGAAGAGGTACAGATCCGCGTCGCACACAAGCGCGCGCGCGATGGCAAGCCTTTGACGCTGGCCACCTGAAAAGTTCGTCCCGCCCTGCGCCACGGGGGACATGAGGCCGTCGGGCATGGCGCGGACGAAATCGGCAGCTTGCGCAACCTCCAGCGCGTTCCACAGCGTGGCCTCATCCGCCCCGGCATTTCCTAGCCGCAGGCTGTCCGCGACCGTGCCCGAGAAAAGATAGGCCTTTTGCGGAACATAGCCGATATGAGACGCGAACTCGTCCGGCGCGGCGTCACGCAGATCGACGCCGCCCAGCGTGACGCGCCCGGTGCCCGGATCGTTGAGCCGCGCGATCAGGTTCACGATGGTGGATTTCCCCGATCCCGTCGCGCCAATGATGCCAAGGGTTTCGCCGGGGCCAACATCGAAGGTGATGTTTTCGATGACCATCGCCTCGGCGCCGGGATAACCGAACCCGACCTCCTCAAGCCGCAGGTGAAGCCCGGAGCCGCGCGGCGGCAGGGGTTTGGGATCGGATGGCGGACCAACTTCGACAGGGCTTTGCAACAATTCGGTAATGCGCCGGGCGCTGACGAGCGCACGCGGAAGCATGACGATCATCAGACCCATCATCATCACCCCGATGAGGATCAGCGCGACATAGGACAGAAAGGCGATGAGAGCGCCAATCTCAAGATCGCCGTCGCGCACCCGGCTGGCCCCTGCCCAGATCAGTGCGACCGATGTCAGCTGCATCACGGCGGTGAGCGAGGGCATGATCATCGCCATCAACCGGCCCGCATGAATCGCCGTGCCGGTCAGGTCGGCATTCGCCTTGGCGAAACGCCCGGCCTCGCGCGGTTGTTGCAGAAAGGCGCGAATGACGCGAATGCCCTCGATCTGTTCTCGCAAGATGCTGTTCACACGATCAAGCTGCGTCTGCATCCGTTGGTAGAGCGGCACGGCCTTGATGGTCAGAAACCCGATGAGCCCCGCCAGAACGGGAACGGAAACCAGCAAAAGCCACGAAAGCTGTGCATCCTGACGCACCGCCATGACCGCGCTTCCAACACCCATGATCGGGGCGACGACGATCATGGTAAGGGCCATGATCAACATCGACTGGACCTGTAGAACGTCGTTGGTACAGCGCGTGATCAGCGAACCGACGGTAAAGCCCTGTACCTGCGACAGGGCCAGCCCATGAACCTTGGCGAAGACATCCTCTCGCAGGCTTTGCCCGATGCGATAGGCAACAGTGGCCCCGAGAAAGGCCGCCGTGCCGCTCAGCGCCAGCTGAGCCGCAGCGGCCACGCCCATCAGCCCGCCGTAGTATCGAATGGCCGAGGCGTCTTGGCCGCCAATCCCGATATCGATGATATCGGCGCTGAAACTGGGCAAAAGCAGCGAGGCCGTGACCTGCCCCATCTGGCAAAGCAGGATCGCCAGAAGGGCCCATTTGTGGTGCAGCAGCCGATCACGCCACGGTGTTGCCCCGATGCTGCCCGTCCGAAGATGGGTCATGTCCGCTGTTTCAGCCATGTGGCGCTTTCAGTACCCGTTTTCCGCAGTCTCCGCGGCCTGCAGCGGCCGCGGAGTATTCGCAAACCCCCGCAGGTTAACCGGCGAACCGCTGCTGGAAATCGCGGATACGCGCGGCGTTCACACCTTGGTCGCTGCGCCCCACGCGAGAGACGCTGCGCATGTCGACACGGCTGCCACCGTCCTGGGCGGTCACGACAAGGACAACGTCATCGGCAAAGTAGAAGACAGAGGTCCGGGCAACGGCCTCAAAGCGAAGACGCTCGGTGTCCGAGGCGACGATCTCCCAGCCCATGTCCTGCGCAACTTCCAGCGCGCGCTCAAACGCGGCATCTGCGGGCAGGTCCGTTTCCAGCGGGGCGATATCGGGATAGGCCTGTGCCTGTGCCTCGGCCAGTTCCGGCCCGCCATAATCGAGCGTGTTGCTGGCCCCCTCGCGGGTGTCATCCAGCACCTCGAACAAGGGCGGGTTGGTGGTATCGGTCGAAATGTCGTGGATCGGCGCGGCACGCGGCGCCGGGTTGAGCGTGGAGGCCGCCATCGGCGCAAGCAGAGCAAGGCCGACAATCGTGGCAATCGCGCCAGCCAGCATGCCACCGCGTTCCTTGCGCAGGACATGGATGAGCAGCGCGATCACCCCCACCACGGCGATGACCATGGCAAGCGTGTTGAAATAGTTGCGATAAAGCCCAAAGCCCGTGACTGGCAGCCACAGCCCCAGCTGTGCGCCAAACAGGATCAGCGCCGCGCCGCACAGGCCGAGAACGGCAACCAGAAGCGCGATTTTTCCCAAATGTCTCATCAGTTTCAAAGGCCTTTCATCGCCTGTGTCCGTCGCGCAATCTGTCTTGGCTGCGCATATGTTTGCGTTTTAGAAATTACGATTACCCGCCGGGCTGCCCGCTCACAGCAGCGCCAGAACCGGTGGCGATCTTGAGCGTGGCCCACGCCTGAGCCGCGTCATTCACCGCCGAGGCCGCCGAGATCCGCGCAGAAGCCGCGCTCCGGTCGGTGTCGAGCAGGTCGAGCAGGGTGATGGCCCCTTTGCGATAGTTTTCCTGCGCCAAGCTCAGCGCGCGGTCATAATCACTGGCCGCCGTGCGCAATAGCGAGGCCCGTTGCCGATAGTGGGACAGGTTGGATCGGGCGACCTGCACGTCTTCGACGGCGGATGACACGGCGCTACGCCACGTGATTTCTGCCTGTTTCGCGACCGAGATCTGCGCATCGCGGCTTGCGCGAAGCTGCCCCTGGTTGAACACCGGCAGCGACAGCGCGGGAGCAAAGCTCCAGCTGTCCGCGCCGTCCGAGCGGCCAACGCTGCCGCTCAGCGACAGCGAGGGGTAAAGCGCGGCTTCCGTCACGCCAACGTTCGCCACGGCCTCCGCAAGATCGGCTTCGGCGCTGCGCACATCGGGGCGGTTGCGCAGCAGGTCGGCGGGCACGCCGGTGCTGTCGCCTCCGGGGGTGGACAATTGCGGCGCGCCCTTCTGCATCTGTGCCATGATTGGCGCAGCGGGTTCGTTGAGCAGGGTCGCAATCGCGTAGACATTCGCGTCAAACAGCGCGGCGTATTCCGGCAAACTTGCCCGAGCGGTCGACAGCAACGCCTCCGCTTCGGCGAGCTCGTATTCTGTCGTTGCCCCCGCCTCGAACTGGCGCTGGATGATTGCGACCGTTTCGGTGCGCGTTCTGATCGTCGTGCGGGTGAGCGCCAGAACCTCTTGGTAATAGCGCGCATCCGCATAGGCTGAAATCAGCTCGGCCAGCCACGCCAGCCGGACGGTTTCCGCCTCGGCCCGTGCGGCCGTCAACGATGCTTGGGCGGCTTCGCGTTCCCGCCGGATGCCGCCGAACAGGTCGATGACCATAGAGGCATCCAGCTCACCGCTGTCGATGGTGCTTGACCCGTCGAACCCGTCGCCGCCCGACGTGGTGCGGGCGCCCGAAAGCGATCCGTCGACGGCGGAATTCACGCCCGTCTCGCGCAATTCCGCCTGCGCCTGCCGGATGGCCTCGATGGCGGCCATCACGTCAAGGTTCTGAGCAAGACCGCGTGTGACCAGCTCGGTCAGGGTTGGGTCCTTGTAATCCAGCCACCACCGCTGGGCCGCGATGGCGCCGATGGTTTCCGCGCTGCCCTCGACAAAGCGGGTTTGCAGGGCGACCTCGGGGCGTTGATACTCCGGGCCGACAGCGCAGCCTGCGAGAAGCAGGCTGAGCAGAAGGGAACGCGTCTTCATTGTGCCACCGCCTTGCGTTTGCTGAACAGTTCGGTCGTCTTGATCACCGCGACATAGAAGACCGGCACCATGATGACCCCGATCACCGCGGAAAAGATGATCCCGCCAAGCATGCCGGTACCGATGGATTTCTGCGCATTGGCCCCGGCCCCGGAGGCAAGCACCAGCGGCAGAATGCCGAAGCCGAAGGCAAGCGAGGTCATCAGGATTGGGCGCAAACGTTGACGGGCCGCCGAGGTTGTCGCCTCGATCAGGGTCATGCCCTTGGCGCGCAGGGTTTCCGCGAATTCGACGATCAGGATGGCGTTTCTTGCCGCCAGACCGATGGTCGTCAGCAGGCCAACCTTGAAATAGACGTCATTCGACTGACCAAAGTACCATGTCGTCGCCAGCGCCCCGAGGATCCCCACCGGAACCGACAGCATGACCGCAAAGGGCACCGCCCAGCTTTCGTACAATGCCGCGAGGCAAAGAAAGACTACCAGCGCCGAGATGGAATAGAGGATGGCCTCCTGATCGCCGGACAGGCGCTCCTGATAGCTCAGCCCGGTCCATGCGGCGGCGTAGGAACCATCGAGTTCGCCGGCAAGCTCTTCCATCAGGTCCATCGCGTCGCCCGAGCTGGTGCCGCTTACGGCTTCGCCCGAGATTTCCAGCGCGCGGGTGCCGCCGTAACGTGCAAGCTTGGGCGTGATCATCTCCCATTCCTGGCTCATGAAGGCCGTCAGCGGCACCATCTCGGAAGTATCATTGCGCACATACCAGTGATCAACGTCCGAGGGTTGCATCCGCCAGTCGGCGCCGCCCTGAACGATGACCTCGCGCAGGTCGTTGCCAAGCGGGAAATCGTTGACATAAGAGCCCGAGAAAACCGTCGACAACATGTCGTTCACATCCGACAGAGAGACGCCGAGTGCCTCGGCCCTTTGCTGGTCAATCCGAAGCTTGAGCGCAGGTTCGGTGGCGTCGTCATTGCCGCGCAGGTTGGTGACCCGCCCGTCCTGATTGCCAAGGGCGACGAGCTGATCGGCAGCCGTGCTCAACGCCTCCTGCCCGGCGCCGCCTTGGTCGACGAGATACATGGTAAAGCCCGAAGACGTGCCGAGGCCGGGAATGGCCGGGGGCTGCAGCACGAAGATGCTGCCAAGCCGCGACTGGGCAAATCTCTGGTTCGCCCGCATCATGATATCCCCGGCATCAATGCCCGGACGCTCGTCGTAATCCTTGAGCTTGATGAACAGGATGCCGTAATTCTGACCAGACCCGCTGAAGCTGAAGCCGACGTTGGCAAAAACGCTGGCGACCCCTTCGGATTCCTCGGTCAGCAGATATTGCTCGATCTGTTCGATGGTGTTCTGCGTCTGCTGGACGGTCGAGCCTTGCGGCAGTTCGACCATGGTCATCAGAACGCCTTGGTCCTCGGTCGGCAGGAAAGAGCTGGGCAGGCGGTCGTAGATCCAATAGGCTCCGACACCCACCAGCGCCAGCACGATCACCATGCGGAAAGGCCGAAGGGCAAGCCGCCCCACAGTCGAGCCGTAGCCACCGATCAGCCGATCAAGGCCGGTGTTGAACCAGCGCAGCGGCGCCACCGGCGTCTTGCCATGGCCGGGTTTGAGAAGCTGGGCGCACATCGCCGGCGTCAGGATCAGCGCCACGAAGAGCGAGAGCACCATCGCCGAGATGATGGTGACCGAGAACTGCTTGTAGATCACCCCGGTAGAGCCATCCATGAAGGCCATCGGCAGGAACACCGCCGACAGCACCATGACGATCCCGACCAGCGCGGACGAAATCTCGCCCATGCTCTTTTCGGTGGCGGTCTTCGCATCAAGGCCTTCTTCTTCCATGACGCGTTCGACGTTTTCCACCACCACGATGGCGTCATCCACCAGCAGGCCGATGGCCAGCACCAGCGCGAACATCGACAGCGTGTTGATCGACATGCCAAAGGCCGACAGCACCCCGAACGTGCCCAGCAGAACCACAGGAACCGCGATCGTGGGAATGATGGTTGCGCGCCAGCTTTGCAGGAAAACAAAGATCACGATGAACACCAGAACGATGGCTTCGATCAGCGTTTCATAGACCTGTTCGATGGACTGCTCGACAAAGGGCGAGGTGTCATAGGGGTATTCAACGCTGATGCCCTCGGGCAGCGCGGAGGACAGGCTGTTCATCACCTCGCGCACTCGCTCGGCGGTATCGACGGCATTGGCCCCGGTGGACAGGTTGACGGCAAAGCCCGCCGCCGGATGTCCGTTGAAGCGGCTGACGCTGCCGTAATCTTCCTCGGCCAGCTCGACCGTGGCCACGTCGGCCAAATAGATCGCCGAACCGTCGGATTCGGTTTTCAGCAGGATGTTCTGGAAATCCTCGACCGACTGAAGCTGCGACTGCGCCGACAGGGAAACGGTAAACTGCTGCCCCTTGCTAACCGGCTGATCGCCAAGGCTACCGACGGTGACGTTGGTGTTCTGTTCCGAAACCGCCGAGGTGACATCGGATGCCGTCAGCTGATACTGGTACAGCCGCTCGGGGTTCAGCCAGATCCGCATGGCATATTCGGTGCCGAAGCTGTTGATCGAGCCGACACCGTCGGTGCGCTGAACCGCATCTTCGATGGTGCTGCTGAGAACGTCGCCCAGTTCCAGCGAGGTATAGCTGTCGTCTTCGCTGACCAGCGCCCCGACCAACAGGATCGAACTGGTCGAACGCGTGACCGACACGCCATTGTTCGTCACCGTATCGGGCAGCTGCGATTCCACCAGTTGCAGTTTGTTCTGCACCTGCACCTGCGCCATGTCAGGGTCGATGGAATCGTCAAATGTCAGCGAAACGCTCGACGAGCCCTCGCTGGAGGACGAGATCATGTAGGTCAGCCCGTCAAGCCCGGTCAGACCGTCTTCGATCACCGAGGTAACCGAGTTTTCCACCGTTTCGGCCGACGCGCCGGTGTAGGTTGCGGTGATCCGCACGGTTGTCGGGGCGATGTCGGGATATTGCGAAATCGACAGGCTGCTCATGCTGAAGGCACCCAGCAGCATGGTCGCAATGGCAAGCACCCAGGCGAACACCGGGCGGTGAATAAAGAACGCGGCCATTGATTTAGTCCTCTGCGGCGGGGGTTTCGGCATCGCGTGTGATGCCGTCTTCATCAATGGTCGCCGCAACGGGTTTCACGTCCTGCCCCGAACGAAGCGACGACAGCCCGTCCACGATCAACTGGTCGCCCTCGCTTAGCCCGCTGCGCACGATCCACGAATTGTCATAGCTGCCGTCGTCTTCAAGAGTGATCTGTTTTGCCTTGCCGTCATCGCTCACGACATAGGCGGTAAGCTTGCCCGAATTGTCCCGCGTCGCGGCCCGTTGCGGCACGAGAAAGGCCTCCACCGTCCCGATGGTGACCTGTCCGCGCACAAACATGCCCGGAATGATCACATGGTCAGGGTTGTCGAACTTGAACCGGATCGTCACGGTCCCGGTCGTGGTCGAGGCCGTGTTCCCCGCCGTCACCAATTGACCAACGCCGTGGAAGACCTCTTCGTTCTCCAGCACCAATGTCGCCTGAAGCGAGTCATTCTGCTTGATCACGCCCTCGGTGATGGCCTTGCGCACAGAGAGAATGCGCGCGCTGGCTTCCATCATGTCCACATAGATCGGATCGGACTGCACGATGGTGGTCAGCTCGTCGCTCTGGCCCGCCGTCACAAGGTCACCGACCGAAACCGTCGACACATCGGCGCGTCCGGCGATCGGGCTTTTGATGGTGGTCCATGACAATTCGGTCTGGGCATATTCCAGAGCCGCCTTGGTCGAATCCAGCGTCGCCTTGGCCTCTGCCAGAGTTGCACGGGCGGATTCGACTTCGGCCTCGGTATAGCCGCTGCCGGACAGGCGTTCGGCGCGATCACTGGCCGCCTGTGCCAGTATCAGGTTTGCTTCGGCTGTGGCGACGTCCGAACACGCCGCGGCCTCTGCCGCGACATAAGAGGAATCATCGATGCGAAACAGCGGATCGCCGACCTCAAGAACTTGATCCGGCGTATACAGCACCTCTTCGATGACCCCCCCCACGCGTGGGCGCACCTCGACCTCCTGAAACGCGACAGCACTGCCAGGCGAGGTCACGATACGGGGAATCTCTTGCAGGGTCATTTCGACAACGCCGACTTCGAGCGGCCCCATGTCCATGCCGCCCGGCGGTCCGAATTGCGCATTTGCAATCGTGGCAGACCCCGTCAGCGCAAGAACCGCCCCCAACATTTTCCAAACGCCGACCTTCATCCGATTCTCGTTCCTTGACTGTTCCACAATTTTCATACCTACTACGCAAATGTTGCACACTACGCAAGAATTGAGGCCATGACAGTTTCGTTACGCGAGAGACGAAGACAACAAACCGCACGTGACATCCAACTGGCGACGCTGAAATTGGCAGTCGAGCGCGGGCTTGAAAACGTCACCACCGAAGAGATCGCCGCATCTGCGGGTGTCAGCACGCGAACCTTCTTTAACTATTACGTTAACAAAGAAACGGCCGCGATCGGGGCGCCACCTGCTTTCCGCAAGGAGGACAAGAATGCCTTGTGCGACGGAACAGGGGCGCTACGGAACGACCTCAAGCGGTTTCTGCACCGGCACATGGAGAACCTGACCAAGGATGAACCCATTCTCAGGATGATCGGTACCGTCCTGCGCTCGAATGAAAAAGCGCGCGGAATCCTCGAAGGCTTTATCATCATGGAACGAGATGAACTCACGGAACACCTGTGCCGTCGCGTGCAAAATCGCCAAGTCGCAGCCGCCCTCGCCAGTAGCGCCACAGACGCGATCGCCCGGACGATTCACCTATGGGAGCAGGAAAAAAACCTAACCCTTGGCGCCGCCCTAGACATGGTCTGGGATGGGCTCATCGAATCATCACATCTCTTGGCTTCAACATCCAAGGACGCCTGAATACGCCGCACATCCCCTGCCGGGCAGTGGACAGCACAGGCATCACATCCGAGGGTGAAGGCGAGTGGACCACCCGCAAACTTGGCGGCTCCAAACGGCGTTAAGGATGTGACCGCCCCCCGACGGCATCTGTGTGCCAAGGTGGGTCTGCGATGTTTCACCAAGGCGGACGGTCATGTCGGGGATTATCACGTTCGGGCGTGATCTAGCGAAGAATGCGTTCCAAGCGCATGGGGCTGACGCGGGTCGGGATCTGCTCCGCAAGAAGCTGAGACGGCTTCAGGCCCTTGAGTTTATCGCACAACTGCCAGCCTGCGGCGCCGCAATAAAAGCCTGTGGCGGCGCGCATTTCAGGGGCTGCAAGTTAGGGACGCTCGGCCACGACGTGAGGCTCATCCCGCCCGCCGACGTGCAGCCCTTCGTGAAGCGCCAGAAGCCGATGCCAAGGCGATCTGCGTGGATTCAAGCCGTTCGCGCAGCGAGAAATGATCCGGGGGATCGTTTTCAGGCAGTAAGCCTGCGCCCGACGATGCACTTCGTGCCTGTGAAAAGCAAAGAGACGCAGGGCGCGGCAATGGTGTGTCGCCTGCGCGGCTTCTGATCCAGCAGCGGGCCCAGGCCATCAATTCACTTCGAGCGCATCTCGGCGCGCTCGCACATGTCGTGCCACAAGGGCTGGCCAACGCGACGAAGCCTCATGAAATCATCGAAGATCCGGAATGCGATCTGCCTGCCGACGCTATCCCCACACTCAAGGCCCCGATCGCCCCACTGGCGCAGTTGGAAGCAGAGATCGGCAAGCTCGATACCGAGATCACCCGTCGCGCCAAGGATAAGAACGTGGCGGCGCGGCGGATGACGCTGCCCGGTATTGGCCCGCTGATCGTCACGGTCATTGCGCCCCTTGCGCCACCACCCGAGACCTTCCGCAAGGCCTGGGAGTTTTCTGCTTGGCTCGTGCTCACGCCCCGGCAGCATACGTCGGGCGGTAAACAAAGGCTCGGGGCCACGACGACCCTCTCGTAACATCGCTTGGTAATCCCCCCCGATCTTAAGGGGATGCGGAAGTAGAATTTTCTCGGCAGGATGAACGAGGAGATTCCGATGAAGAAGACACGTTTTAGCGAGGCCCAGATCATGCACTGCCCGGCAGGGCATTGCGCAGCAATGGCCCGAGAGGGGCAGCGCCGAGAGTTGGCCGTGAAAGCGGTGGCGATGAAGGGCGTCAGCATCGCGCTGGCCTGTCGGACCTTCCAGGTCAGCGAGACCTGTTACCGGTACAGCCCCAAGCTGGACGACGAGAACGAACAGATCGCCGACCTGCTGCTCGGGCTGACAAAAGCAAAGAAGAGCTGGGGCTTTGGCCTGTGCTTTCTCTACCTGCGCAATGTCCAAGGATGAGCCGTTGTCGCGCCATTGGTCCGAGAGACAATGGCGAATGCTGGAACCACAAGCGCGTCTACCGGATCTACCGCGAGCTGGAGCTGAACCTGCGCCCCTCTCGGGACATTGCTTCGCAATGCCCTGCCGGGTGACAATCAAGCCGCGCAAGCGGCTGAAACGGGAGAAGCCTGACACGCTGGCGGTTCCGGAAGCTGCGAATGAGGTCTGGTCCATGGATTTCATGGCTGACAGGCTCGGGCCATTGCTGCGCAATGCCCTGCCGGGCAGTGGACGGTCGTCAGTTCTGGCTGCTGAACGTGCTGGACGATTTCAACCGCGAGGGCCTGGGAATCGAGGTCGACTTCTCGCTGCCTGCCGAGCGCGTGGTCCGGGCGCAGAACCAGATCATTGAATGGAGCGGCGCGCCAAAGACGATCAGGGTCGACAACGGCCCGGAATACATCAGCGGCACCCTCCCTCTCGGGATATTCCTGCGGAATACCCTGCCGGGCAGTGCATGGAATGGGCGGAGCACAAGGGCATCGTCCTAGCCCATATTCAGCCCGGGAAACCGCAGCAGAACGCTTATGTCGAGCGCTAAAATCGGACGGTCCGGCACGAGTGGCTGGACCTCCACATCTTCGAAACCATCGACGAGGTGCAGCAGATTGCCTCCGAGTGGCTCTGGTCCTACAACAACCCTCTCGTGCCATTTCCTGCGGAAATGCACTGCCGGGCAGTGGAGCGCCCCAACATGGGAAACGGCGGGATGACGCCCGCCCAGAAACTGAGCATGGCCGCGTAAATTCTACGACCAAGCCCCCGTAAAAACGGGGGGGATTACCGCTTCACGATGCACTGCCGGACAAGAGATGGCCCGGGGCGGTGCCTACCACTCTCCTGTCGCGGCGGCGTAAGCCGACCGTCGATGGCGAGAACGTCGGAGCCAAAGAGGGCAAGGAGAAGTTTGACGCAACGGCCGTGAGACGGCATCAGAGGAACCAGCCTGCAGCAAAGTGCCGCCGAGCACGCGGCGTTGATCTGGAGCCTGATCCACAAACACCATACGGGCCCGCGGCATTTGTAAGGTCGCATCCTGAGGCCCGACATACGTTAGCACCCGACAATGCGTCAGAAAAAGCTTCAGAACCCCTCTTGCGCTTGGGGCCGTTACATATGTGGCAGAACTCTGTTTGTGAGGGTTTCACATCGTGAACCCATGCTTTTAGATGACGGTGTCTAATCTCTGTTCTTGCGTCAAACCCTTTGCGCTTTGAAATGCGCCCGCCGGAGGTATGGATGTCTTCGCGGTCGGCACTGGGCCGCCGCATGTCGGGGCCTCGCGGGGGGGGGGAGCCTCAATGTGGATGACGCACTCGTTCTGTTGCATGCCGCAACCCCATCTACGAACCGCGTCCCGTCAAGAACCGATCAAGCGTTCTGGTTTCGAACGCTATCTGCTTGGGCTTTGGCAGCAGGGCCTATCTGCGGATCGGAGACTTCCCTGGATTTCAGCATCGCATGCATGATCACGGCGAGCTTGCGCGCTACGGCTACGGTGGCGCGTTTGAATCCGACCTGACCTGCCCCCCGCGAAA
>NZ_JAHKQA010000022.1 GCF_018860705.1 Citreicella sp. C3M06 | reverse complement strand
AAAAACCGGGGCGGTTCAGTGCGCTCATGGATCCCGGCGGCGCGTTGAAGCTGCGCCCAGAGCAGATCGAAAGCCGCGTCCGGTGCATCGGGCGCGATGCTGGTCTCGATGAGCGTCGTCATCTCCGCCAGTTCCTGCGCCAGCTTCTACTGCGCCTTGCGGGAGATGAAGCTGCGGCCGCGGCGAATGGAGGCGAAGCGCTTGCGCATGTCGGCGGTGATCGCCTCGGGGCCCAGATCGGCGCAAAGCGCCATGCGCACCCGCCGCTGGCGCGCAGCGTGACCCTTCACCGCCTCGAGCAGCAGGTCGCCCGGCGTGTCCGCACCCAGCTCAAGGAGGTTCTTCTTGTCTAGAACCTTGCCTGCCATAGGGGTCCTCCTCAGGTGAAGCATCCTTGCGCGGGATCATGCGCCCAGCCGCGCGCTTTGCAAGCATGTGCTAGATATGGAAAGAGCGCCCAATGGGCGCCCTACATGTAGATCCCGGGAAAAACTTAGCCTTCCTTGGGAAAAACTCAGGTGTCTCTTACAACGCTCAGTGCGTCCACGCGCCCTTACGATCAACGGCAAAGTTCTCGGCATAGCCACGCGCGCGGACGTTCGGCTTGCGTTTGTGCGGCGTGGCGACGGCGGCGTCGATGCCGTGCTCCTTGGCGTATTCCAGCGCCGCTTCCTTGCTGTCGAACTTCAGCCGCACCTGGCTTTGCGTGTCGTCCGACGACGTCCAGCCCATCAGCGGATCAACCTCGCGCGCAGAGCTTTGCGAAAATTCAAGCAACCAGTGTTTGGTCTTTGCCTGTCCCGACGACATCGCGGTTCTGGCTGGCTGATAGATCCGAGCGCGCATGGAATCCCTCCAAAAACATGTGGCCTTTATCGGTGATCCGATGTCTCGGGGCAAGAGATCACGCGGTTTCCAAACGATTTTGCCGCGCCGCGGATCGCGGCAAACAGCGCGCGGACCAAATCGGACACCGCGGAGCGAGGGGGCAGTTGCGTCCGTCGTCAGACTGGGCCGGCTATTTGCTGACAAAAGCTACGTCCCGCCCGCCGCTTCTGGCAACGCAAAATCCGCCGCACCAGAGCGCTGATCGGCCGATAATTCGCGGGGTGACCAACCCGCTCTTGGCCTTTCGCAAAAGATCACTAGATTACAGCCGATTGCTGATCGCTCGGGGCAACCGGGCAACGCGCCTGAAATTTTGGCGGATGACGGGCTCTTGAATCTGCCACCCGCAAGGGCACATCATCGCCTTGCAGCCAAGGATCCCGCCATGCCCTATGCCCATTCCGACAAGTCCGCCCCGATGCTGCACGCCCCAGCCCCGGACGTGAAGGCGCGCGAAAAGCTTGAAGGCGGCAAGCGCTTTGTGATGCACACCACTTTCAACGCGGCGGGCGATCAGCCAACCGCCATCCAAGAGCTGTCGCAAGGTGTGCTCGACGGCGAGCGCAATCAGGTGCTGCTGGGTGCAACGGGCACCGGCAAGACCTTTACCATGGCCAAGATCATCGAGGAAACCCAGCGCCCGGCGATCATCCTTGCGCCCAACAAGACGCTGGCGGCGCAGCTGTACGGCGAATTCAAAAGCTTTTTCCCCGACAATTCGGTCGAGTATTTCGTCAGCTTCTACGACTACTACCAGCCCGAAGCCTATGTCGCGCGCTCCGACACCTATATCGAGAAAGAATCGCAGATCAACGAACAGATCGACCGGATGCGCCATTCGGCCACCCGCGCGCTGCTGGAACGCGACGACGTGATCATCGTCGCCTCGGTGTCATGCATCTATGGCATCGGCTCGGTCGAGACCTATGGCGCGATGACGCAGGATCTGCACGCTGGCAAGGAATACGAGATGCGCAAGGTCATGGCCGACCTTGTGGCACAGCAATACAAACGCAACGATCAGGCCTTTCAGCGCGGCAGCTTCCGGGTGCGCGGCGATTCGCTGGAAATCTGGCCCGCCCACCTTGAAGACCGGGCATGGCGGCTGTCGTTCTTTGGCGAAGAGCTGGAAAGCATCGATGAATTCGATCCCCTGACCGGGCAGAAGGCCGCCAGCTTCGAGCGCGTCCGCATCTATGCGAATTCGCATTACGTCACGCCCAAGCCGACGATGAATCAGGCCGTGGTCAGCATCAAACAAGAGCTGCGCCAGCGGCTCGATCAGCTGGTCAACGAGGGCAAGCTGCTGGAGGCGCAGCGACTGGAGCAGCGCACCAATTTCGATATCGAGATGCTGGAGGCCACCGGCGTGTGCAACGGCATCGAGAATTATTCGCGCTATCTGACGGGCCGCGCCCCCGGCGAGCCGCCGCCCACCCTGTTCGAATTCATCCCCGACAACGCCATCGTGTTTGCCGATGAATCCCATGTCTCGGTTCCGCAGATCGGCGCGATGTACAAGGGCGACTACCGGCGCAAGTTCACGCTGGCGGAACACGGCTTTCGCCTGCCGTCCTGCATGGACAACCGCCCCCTCAAGTTCGAGGAATGGGACGCCATGCGCCCGCAATCGGTGTTTGTTTCGGCGACCCCGGCAAACTGGGAAATGGAACAGGCAGGCGGCGTGTTCACCGAACAGGTCATCCGCCCCACCGGCCTGCTCGATCCGATGATCGAAATCCGCCCCGTCACCACGCAGGTCGACGATCTGCTGGATGAAATCCGCAAGGTCACCGCGCAGGGCTATCGCACGCTGTGCACCACGCTGACCAAGCGCATGGCCGAGGATCTGACCGAATATCTGCACGAGCAGGGCATCAAGGTGCGCTACATGCACAGCGACATCGACACCATCGAGCGCATCGAGATCCTGCGCGATCTGCGGCTTGGGGCGTTCGACGTTCTGATCGGCATCAACCTGCTGCGCGAGGGGCTGGATATTCCCGAATGCGGGCTGGTCGCCATTCTGGATGCGGACAAGGAAGGCTTTCTGCGGTCCGAAACCTCGCTGATCCAGACCATCGGCCGCGCCGCGCGCAACGCCGAAGGCCGGGTCATCATGTATGCCGACCGCGTCACCGGCTCGATGGAACGCGCGCTGGCCGAGACCGATCGACGCCGCGACAAGCAGATCGCCTATAACGAGGAACACGGCATCACCCCGTCCACGGTCAAGAAGAACGTCGATGACATTCTGGCCGGGCTCTATCAGGGCGATGTCGACATGAACCGGGTGACCGCCAACGTCGACATCGCGCGCGCTGGCTCCAATCTCGAGGCAGTGCTCGACGGGCTGCGCACCGACATGCGCAAGGCCGCCGAAAACCTCGAATTCGAGGAAGCCGCCCGCCTGCGCGACGAGGTGAAACGGCTCGAAGCGGTAAACCTCGCGGTATCGGACGACCCTCTGGCGCGGCAGCAGGCGGTCGAGCGCGCCTCGGAAGACGCGGTGAAATCGCGGGGGAGATCGACGGCGGGCAAGCCGGGGCAGCATGGGGGCAATGTTAAGAGGCGGAAGAGATAGATCTATGGGGGCTTTGTCGCCCAACCCTCGTCAGGGAGTCACTGCGTGACTCCAACAAGATAGCGGGAAGGCATACGCAGTTGCCCCCCGCGACATACAAGACCACGCACGGCTCGTCTTGCAATGACAACCTGAGGCAGCGTGGTTCGCTGGCGATCCTTTGACCGGCAGCACCTGCTTGCATGTGTGAGAAGTTGGCTTGATCCTGACCTGCCTGACCACTGCCCGGCAGGGTATTCCGAAGCAATGTCCCGAGAGAGGATGATTGAATCGCCCCGGTTCTGTCGGGGACCTATAGCTTCATTTCACGCGACCATGTCGAGCACGTCGCGCTGTGCATAGAAGTTATCTTCAGCCTCTGCTGGCGGGATGTTTCCGATGGGGCCAAGCAGTCGGCGGTTGTTGAACCAATCGACCGACCCGAGTGTGGCCATTTCCAGATCCTGCATGTTGCGCCACGGCCCCTGCCGATGGACCAGTTCGGTTTTGTAGAGACCGTTTATCGTCTCAGCGAGGGCATTATCATACGGGTCGCCGACACTGGCGACTGATGGTTCTATCCCGGCTTCGGCCAAACGCTCGGTGTATCGGATAGACAAATATTGCCCTCCACGATCCGAATGGTGGACCAATCCGCCCTTCTGAACAGGGCGTCGATCATGCAGGGCCTGTTTCAGACCATCGAGGATAAAGTCCGTTTTGGCAGACCGCGAGACCCGCCATCCGACGATGCGATCAGCGAATGTGTCGATGGCGAAGGCCACATAGAGTGAGGCATTGGTCGCCATCGGTTCGATGCCGATGCCGAACGCCCTGCCATGTCGAAACGTAGGTAAAGTCACTGACCCATAGCAGATTTGGGGCTGGTGCCCGGAATACACGGTTCACCTTGTCACGCGGACAGGGCGCTGACCTGTCAGGAACCGTGGTTTTGACCGCCTTTCCACACACGGCACCACGGATGCCGATCTGTTTCATCACTCGCTCCACCGTGCGGCGCGCCAGTTCAAAGCCCTCGCGCTTCAGTTGATGCCATGCCGTACGGACCCCGTAGACTTGGGAATTCTCATCCCAGACCCGTTGGATCTGCGGGCAAAGCTCTCGGTCACGCTGATGGCGCGCCGAAGCTTTGGACCGATCAGCGAGGCATGCCAGGCGGTGGGAATATGTCCCCTCTCGGCAGATTGCTGCGCAATCGCCTGCCGGGCAATGGACGGCGCGATCGGCGGAACCTTGCAGATCGACTCGACGCCGTAGACAACGCGCTGATCTTCAATGAATGCGATCAGCGCTTCAGTGGGCGGTCGAGTTCCGTCCCGCTGCACGGCAGTCGTTTGCTTCGCAAACGATGAGAGTGGGTGCAAAATACGCCTTACGCAGTATCTCGTTGGCTTGGCGCAGTTCGCGAACCTCACGTTCGAGCGCTTTGATCCGATCCCGGTCCTCGGTGAAATGGCCGCAATCGCGTCCGCCTGCGTTTCGTATAAGCCTTGATGCTCGAACGCCATTCTGACCGCCCGTGCGCGGACCTCTGGCGATTTGCCATTTTGCCTTTTGTCATAACCATCATCCTTACTTAAGTTGATGGTCTCCGACAAACCCAGGGCGATTTAGTCCGCAAAGGGCCGCAACCACCGGACGGTGTGTGCCTCGTGCTTCGCCAATGCTCGTGAACCAATGTAAGTTCAGGCATTCCGACTCTTCCATTCCTCCGCGACAACTCACCCCGCGCCATTCCTGACCAGGAAATGGCACGTGAAAGCATGTTGGTCCCCGGCCGAAGAGAATTCGGGCACTGTAGCGCTGCATTGCGGCTGCGCGCGCAGGCAGCGGCCGTGGAATTCGCATCCCGAGGGACGGTTTCGAGGGCTCGGCATTTCGCCCGTCAGGGTGATGCGCGCGCGGGCCGCGTCCGGGTCAGGCTCGGGGTTGGCTGACAACAGCGCCCCGGTATAGGGATGGCGGGGCGCTTGGAATATCTGCTCGGTCGGACCGGTTTCCACGAAACGGCCCAGATACATGATTGCCGTGCGATCGGTGATATGGCGAACAACGTTGAGATTGTGGGTGATGACAAGGATCGCAATGCCCAGCCTGCCCTGCATCTCCGCCAAAAGGTTCAGCACCTCGGCCTGCACCGACATATCAAGGCCCGCCGTCGGTTCGTCCGCGATGATGAGCCGCGGGTCGAGCGCCAATGCGCGCGCGACCCCGACACGCCGCGCCTGACCTCCCGAAAGCTGATGCGGAAAGCGACCCGCGAAATGCTCGGGCAGGCCGACCATCTCGAGAAGGCGTTTGGCTTCGGCCGCCATATCGGCAGTTTTGCCGTGGATGCGCAAAGGCTCGGTCACAAGGCTGCCCACGGTCAGGCGCGGGGAAAGAGAGCCCACCGGGTCCTGCCACATCATGGCAATTTCTCGGCGCAGCCGTGCGTAATCTTGCGCGCCAGCCCGGGTGATGTCGCGCCCGTCAAAGCGGATGCTTCCCGATCCCGCGCGCTTAAGCCCCATGAGCGTGCGTGCGACGGTGGACTTGCCCGACCCGCTTTCGCCGACCAGACCCAGTGTCTGCCCCGCCTCGATGGAGAAACTTACACCGGCCACGGCATCAAATTCGCGCTCTTGGCGACGGAGTGCGGCGCGCACCCGCCCCATGGCAGGATAACGGACCACAAGGTTCTCGACCTCCAGAAGCACACTCATGTCCGGCCCTCCGCGTCCAGAAGGTGGCAAGCAGCACGGTGGCCGACCGTTGCTGTCTTGGAAAGATGTGGATGCGCGCTGCGGCAACGCTCCCAGACATGCTGGCAGCGAGATGCAAAGATGCAGCCCTGCGGCACATCAACGAGATTCGGCAGCATGCCCGGGATGGTCGGCAGCTGCCGCGTTGCCACCTTCATCCGCGCGGGATCGCATTCGAGCAGTGCCTGCGTGTAGGGATGCGCAGGGTTGTGAAAGACATCGCGGACACTGCCGCGCTCGACCACCTCGCCCGCGTACATCAGCGTCACATCATCGCATAGCTCGGCCACGGTTCCCAGATGGTGCGAGACGAACACAATGGCACAGTCCATCTCTTGCTGAAGTTCGCGCAGCAGTTCGATGATCTGCACTTCGAGCGTGGCGTCAAGCGCGGTCGTCGGTTCGTCGGCAATCAGCAGATCAGGCTTGGTCAAAAGCGCCATGGCGATGCAAACCCGCTGGCGCATACCGCCCGAAAACTGGTGCGGATAAGAGCCAAGCTGGGCTGCCGCATCAGGGATACCAACCCGCTCGAGCATCCGGGCGGCGCGCGCCCGCTTTTCGGCATTGGTACCGGGCTCGCGATATTGGATGTCCAACATCTGACGACCGATGGTAATGACGGGATTGAGCGCTGTCATGGGATCCTGAAAGATCATCGACACGCGCCGCCCGCGGATGTCGCGCAGCTCTTTGTCGCTCATCTTCGTGACGTCAGCACCGTCAAACAGGATCGCGCCACCGCTCACCTCGCCATTCCCGGCCAAAAGTCCCGACAGGCTGTAGGCGAGCGTGGATTTTCCGCAGCCACTCTCGCCCACCAGCCCCATGATGCGGCCCTTGGGCACCTCCAGATCAATACCACGCAGCGCGCGCAGCCGCCCGCTGGACGTGCCAAACTCGATCGAGAGGTTCTGCACTTGCAGTAGCGTCTCTGGATTCATTGAGCGCGCCTCAGTTTGGGGTCAAAAATATCGCGTAGAGCCTCGCCAAGGAAGGTGAAGCCGATGGTCACAAGGATGATCGGCGCCGATCCGGCGATGACAGGCCAAGGCGAATTGCGGATGAAATTGTAGCCATCGTTCAGGATCGTGCCCCAAGACGGCGCAGGCGGACGCACCCCCATCCCAAGAAAACTCAGCCCGGCTTCGGTTGCGATGACCATGGGGACGTCCATAGATGCAAGGATCAACAGCGGCCCAAGCACATTCGGCAGCACATGAACGGCAAGGATGCGCAATGTGCCCGCGCCCATGGCCTTTTCGGCCAGAATGAATTCGGCATTGCGCAGGGTCTGCGTTTGGGTGCGCACGATGCGCGCGTAGATGGGGATCGAGGTGATCGCGACCACAAGGATCACTGTGTAAAGCGACGGACCAATCAGGGTGACCACGGCAAGCCCGAAGACGATCACCGGAAAGGAGCGGATCGCATCGAAGACCAGCAGCAAGATGTTGTCGAGCCATTTTGGCCCATAGCCCGCGATCAGACCTAGCGCGAGGCCAACAGTCATCGCAGCGCCCAATGTGACGAATGCGACCAGCATGGCGATGCGCCCCCCGGCGATCACACGGCTGAGAAGATCGCGGCCCAAATGATCTGTGCCCAGCCAATGCGCGGCCGAGGGAGGCCCCATGCGCGGACCGATCATGATCTGGTTCGGATCATAAGGTGCAAGCCAGGGCCCGAAGACGGCGATGCCAACAATGATCAGGACGAGGATCGCTCCCATCAGTCCCATCGGGTTCTGCGCCAGCTGGCGGGCGTATATGCACAGCGCCGAAGGCTGTTTATAGGTGGTTGCAACGTCGCCCATCTTACATCCCCTCGCGCTGGCGCGGGTCGAGCCACGCGATAATGATATCCGAGATCAATGTGGCAAGAACGATGATCGCTGTGGTGACGAGCACCGCCCCCAGAACGATGGTATAATTACGCTCGTTCACAGCCGAGACGATAAGCGCACCAATGCCGGGGCGGGCAAAAATGACCTCGACGAAAACCGCCGCCGAGAACAGATGCGCCACGCCGGCGCCTATCAAGGTGACGGCTGGCAGCACGGCGATGCGCAGCACATAGGCACGCGTGATCCGCCGCTCGGTCAGGCCAAAAGCGCGGGCCATCCGGACATGGCTTTCGCCCATGATCTCAAGCATCGAGGCGCGCACAATCCGAGCGATATAGCCCACCCATGGGACGCCAACGGCAAATGCCGGCAGGATGAGATGTACGATCTGGCCGCCAAACCCTTCACCGGCGCCGATGGCAGGCAGCCAGCGCAGCCAGACGGCAAAGATGAGCACACTGTAAAGCGCCATGACGAAAGACGGAATCGAGATTGTCCCGACAGACAGGATCCCCGTGACACGGTCGATCCAGGTATTGCGCCGGATCGAGGAATAGGCGCCAAGAGGGATGCCTATGGCCGCAGCCCACAGTATGGACGCCGTGATCAGCGCCAGCGTATAGGGCAATGCCTCCATCACGGTGGTCGTGACGCTGCGCCCTGTAAAGACATCTACGCCCATATCCCCGCGCAGCAGGTTGCCGAAAAAGGTGATCATCTGCAGCGCGAAGGGGCGGTCGAGACCCATGGCGGCGCGCGTTTGTTCGATCAGCTCGGGGGTGGCCCGAGGCCCGAGGACCATCACCGCGGGGTCCCGGGCACGAGATGTAGCATCAGATTGAGAAGCGTCACGGCCACAACGACAATGAGCCCCGACAGGAGCAGCCTCTGTATTGCGTAGATCGCCATCGGCGGGGGGTTCCTTGGAATCGGGGTCTATTAGAACAGGCAACCCGGCCGCTCTTACAGCGGCCGGGTGCAATGCTTGGGTCTGGCTCAGGCGGGTTTGAAGCCCAGATAGAGCGGACGCGCATCGGGGCGCAGTGCGGTTTCAACATCGTCGCGGAACATCACCGGGCTGCCCTCATGAGTGAGGAAACGGTAGGCGCCGCTCTCTTCCATCATGTCCTGCATCTCGTGATACATCGCGGCGCGCTTTTCGGCATCGGCCTCGCTCAGCGCGGCCTGATGCAATCTGTCAAACTCCGGGTTCGAGAAACGCTCCCAGTTCCAGACGCCGACCTGTTCGGTTGTGAACCAGGAGGTCGCATAAAACGGATCCGGCAGCATCGAAAAGCGGTTGATGACCAGCTGCATATCCTTCCAACGGTCGCCCTCGCTTTCCATTCCGAGCGTGTAGAAAGAGCCGGTGTCCTGCACGTTGACTTGCACCTGAATGCCGATCTGACCCAACTGCGCCTGAATGACCTCGGCGATGGTCTTCCATGTCGTCGCATTGAGCGTGTCGATGGTGATCGGCTGCGAGGGTGCGCCTCCGGCCTTCTCCAGATACGCGCGCGCCGTGTCGAGGTTGCCCTCGGGCGGGACGATGGATTGCGCACGGTGCCCGATCAGGCCCGGCGCGATAAGACCTGTCGAAGGGGCTGCCTCGCCAAAATAGGCGGCATCCAGAATCTGCGGAACGTTGATCGCGTATTGGATCGCCTTGCGCAGATTCTCGTTCTTCAGCGTATCATTCTCAAGGTTCATGCCGACCCACACGTAGTAGAGCGACGGATATTCCTCGATCGTGGTGTTGGCCGGTGGGTTGGCTTTGTAATTCGCAAGGCTGGACAGGGTCAGCTGGGTATAGTCGAGATCCCCCGCCTCATAAGCGCGCTCTGCCACCTTCTCGTCATCCATGGGCATGATGCGGATCTCGTCGTAGCCCGGCTTCAGATCGCCGGTATACTCCGGATTGCGCACCAACTTGGTGTATTGGTTCGGCTTCCACTCTTCCAGCATGTAAGGGCCACTGACGGCAGAGGGCGTAATCCCGAAATCGCCCCCATCGCCGGTCGCTTCCATCACGGCCTTTTTGGAGAGGATGAAGCCAACGCCGTAGGGAATGGAAATGCTCCAGAGCGGTTGGAATGCCTTCTCCAACACAATGGTGCCAGCGTATTTGTCTTCGGGGTCAAGCTCGACCGATTGCAGTGGGCCCCAGTCGCTTTTGACCGGGCTATCATGCTCTAGCACGCGCTCGAACGAGAATTTGACGTCCTCGGCGGTCATCTCCCCGTAGCCGCCCGAGAACATGATGCCCGGCTTCAGCTTAAAGCGGATATGGGTGTCGTCGATCTGCTCGAGCTCTTCGGCCGCCTCGAGCTCGATGTCCCATTCGCGGCCGGGCTTGTAGCTTGCCAGCTTGGAATAGAGACAGTTCATCACGTCGATGTCGACGCTGTTCTGGTAAAACGCCGGGTCCAGCTTTTTGATATCGGCACTGGAATAGGCGTGCAGCACGCTACCCGACTGCGCGTAGAGTGCGCTTGCCAAAGGCATCGTACCAGCGGCAAGGCCCGCCGCTGCGGCACCTTGCAAAAAGCCGCGCCGACCAAGGGTGATGGTATGTGTGGTTTTGGGCGTTCTAACTCTTTCTTGTTATTTTGCGGCGCGTCTTACCGGCGTCCCGTCATTCATCAATTCGCGAAATGCACCGCCTATACGTGATCGCGCGCTATCAACTTGTCCCACTCTTCTTCATGATAAAGCGTCTCGCCCTCCCAAGCGCGCAGCTTTGCGCGGATCCGCCAATGGGTGCGCGTCGCGGTCACAAGCGTCTCGGTTTCGCTTCGGGTTGCCCAACTTCCGCGCCGCGCACCACGCTCCCACGTTATATGTGCTGTCGGGGTGAAATCGTCCGGGCTGGCCAGCTCGTAGGTCTCGACGCATTTCATGCTGACTGTCAGGTCACTGGCAACAATACGGATGGTGCCGGCATCGTCGGTGATCGTGACACGCGCGCCACCCTTGTCCAGATGCTCGACCTTCCAGTCAAAGCCACTTTTATCAAGCGTTTCAGTCTCCGTCGGCGGTGCCTCGACAGGTGTGCCGAGATCACGCAGTTCGCCATCAGATCCGTTGCGTTCAGGCAAGGTGAGGGTGCAATTCGCCAGATCGAGCGTCAGCACCGCTGCCTCGGGCGAGGGCCATACCATCGGGAAGTACGTGTTGGAGAGCGCAAGGCGCAGCTTGTGCCCCTTACGCAGTGTCTGGGCCACATGTTTCAGCGGAACGCGCGCCCTGTAGGTCTGGCCAGGTACCAGCATCTCGGGGTGTTCGTGACTGTCCCGGTGGGTGAGGTTTAGCACTCCGTAGCTGAAGCGCGTCGCGCTGCCGTCCGGCACCACATCCATCAAACGCACCGCAATGAGCGCCACCGGCTTGTCGCAAGTAAAGCTGATGTCGAGCGTGGGGTCCCCGGCGATCTCGAAATCGGCCTCGAGCGGTGGGGTCTCAAACGTAACGCTTGCCTCGTCATCCGGCCCCTGATCCACCGGCTGATCGCCATGTTTGCCGTAAGAGCACCACTTGCCCGCCTGCAATCCGACCGTGGCAGGCGTGGAGACATGCGCCCTCCCCTGCCCCACGCCGTTGCGCGCCAACGTGCCAGCCTCGTCAAGCGACCAGGCAACGCGAGCGATATTCGGCGACGGCCAGGACGGCTCGCTGACCCAGCGGCCTTCGCGCATTTCGTAGCTGCCTTGGGGCTTCGCGTGATCCTGCATGAAAAGACGCAGCTGTGGCTCGTCCATGATCCCGGTCTCGCAGCCTTTAAGCCACTGATCCCACCAGCGCAGCTCTTCGCCCAGCCAATCGATCGCCGGGCCCGGCGCGCCGATATGGGGGTATCTATGCGACCAGGGTCCGACCAGCCCTTTTTTGGGGCCGCTCAGATTTTCCATCAAACGAAACACCGTGCGCGGATAGCCGTCAGCCCAGCCCGAAACGGCGTAGACAGGCACCTGCACCGTTGAATAATCTTCGCAAATCGAGCCGTGTTTCCAGAACGCGTCGCGCGTCTGATGTTCCATCCAGTTCTTCAGCCAGAGCCCGCTACCCTTCAGCCGGTCCCTCCACATGTCGCGCCAGCGCTCGCCCACATGTCTGGGATCGGGGGCCACGCTGTTGTAGCAAAACATCGTCGCGGCCCAGCTGATCTGCTCGCAGAGCATCGTGCCGCCCAGATAGTGAATGTCATCGGCATAGCGGTCATCAGTCGAGCAGAGCGTGACAATCGCCTTCAGCGCCGGAGGCTGAAGGGCCGCGATCTGCAAGCCGTTGAACCCGCCCCAAGAGATGCCAACCATGCCCACATTGCCATCGCACCAATCCTGATTGGACAGCCACGCGATGATGTCGCAGCCATCCTGCAACTCGGAGGCGGTGTATTCATCCTCCATCACGCCTTCGGATTCGCCAGTGCCGCGAATATCGACCCGCACATAGGCATAGCCATGACCGGCGATATATGGCGCGCGACCCTTATCGCGCGCGAGCGTACCGTCATTTTTGCGATACGGCAGATATTCTAGGATCGCGGGCACAGGTGCCGCTTCGGCGCCTTCGGGCATCCAGATACGCGCGGCCAGACGGGTGCCGTCCGGCAGTGTGATCTCGGTATGTTCGATCTCGCGCACGGCATGAGAGAACTTGGTGACGATTTTCCTGGAGGACCAGATCGCAATTCTTGTAATTCGGCGTAAGTAAACGCGCCTTTCAGCGCTCCGGCAACTTCGCACTCCTGTATCTCTTGACACTCTTTGTGCTTCAGTAAGCGATAGGCGGCAGGAACGATGACCATTTCCCGACCAATCTGGGCTTCGCCTGCAGCCTGCTTCCTTCGATCGCCGAGGTTTGCCGGCGTGTCGATATCAACCGCCAGCAGTTCAACAAGTATCTCGCCAGCTCGGTGCGTCCCTCGCGTCACAACATGCGGCGCATCTGCGACTTCTTCGGCGTCACCGAGTCGGAGCTATTGATGGACCCCAAACGCTTTGCCGGTCTCATCTCATTGCGCAAACCGCTGAAACGCCCCGCTGCGCCGCCGCAACATCTGGACGCTATAGAAAAATTGCACCGCCTCTCTGGCGAGATGACGCGCTATACCGGCTGGTACTTCCGCTATTCCTATACGTTTGGCTATCCGGGTCGGATCACACGCTCGCTGTGCGTGATAACCGAGCAAGACGGCCGCTATCTGTGGAAGAATATCGAGGTTGGAGTCGACCCCCAGCAAGTCCGAGCGCGATTTCTCGGGAAGCATGAAGGCTTCGCTTTCCATCTTGGGCACCGCATCCACATCATTGAACATGACGTTCTAAGCGCCAGTTCGATCAGGCAACTGATGCTGTATCCATCCTATGCGCCCCGCCCCGGCCACCTACGCGGGGTGCAAACCGGAGGCTCCAAGCGTCGAGGGCGCAAACCCGCAGCCTCCGCTGTCGTGCTGACTTTTCTTGGCGAGCAGATAGACATGCGCCGCGCCTTGGCCCAGTGCGGTATTTTCGAGCCACACGAGATCGACGACTGGATCAAGCGACTCATCGAAAACCAGATCGACCTTGGCGAATGGGTATTTGAGATCGATGAGATCTAGGTGAGCCCAGACACCCCTGAAAAATACAGTCGCCAGTGGAATTCAGGTGAAGGTAGAGCAGCCAAACGTTCAGACCTGCGATCGTGCGTGGCCTGCCCAATCCTTCAGGATCTTCGTGGCCTCGGCGTCCAGATGTTGTTCGGAAGGCATGAAACGCTCCGCGACCGCGTGCCCGCATTCATGAGTTAACCGCTCGACATCCACCGGAAAGCGCGCGGCCTCGGGCAGATCGGCGATGGCGTCACCGGCCTGCGCCATGTCAGCGGCGTAGTAAAGGGCGGTGATCCCGGCGATGTTCATCGCAGCCACGCAGAGCGCGCAGGGCCCACAACTGGAGTAAAGTTCACAACCACGCAAATCGACCGTTTCGAGATGGCGGCAGGCATCCCGGATCGCTTCGGTTTCGCCATGCGATGTCGGATCGTGGTTCATCTTTGATCGGTTGATGCCCTCACCAACGATCTGCCCGTCCTTGACGATCACCGCGCCGAACGGTTCGGTGCCGGAGGTCTCAAGCGCCTGAGCCGAGATTTCAATGGCGCGGCGCAGGAAGGTTTCATTGTACATCTTGGGCTCCTTCGTCAGCCGCAAAACATGCGACACGGCGGTTGTGGGTCTTGGGATTGCGCTGGGGGCGTTCGGACTTGCAGCGATCAAAAGCCAGCGGGCAACGCGGGTGAAAGCTGCACCCCGAGGGCGGCGAGACCGGCGATGGCACCTCGCCCCCCATCGGGCTGCGGTCGCGCCGCGGTGCGTCGAGATCCGGAATCGTGTCGAGCAGAAGCCGGGTATAGGGGTGCAGCGGGTTGGCAAAGAGATCGGCGGTCGGCTGGATCTCGACGATGCGGCCAAGGTACATCACCGCGATCACATCGGCCATGTGGCGCACCACGCTCAGATCATGGCTGATAAAGAGATAGGTCAACTCCATCTCCTTTTGCAGCCGTTTCATCAGGTTCAACACCTGCGCCTGAACAGACACATCAAGCGCCGACGTCGGCTCGTCACAGACCAGAAACTCCGGCTCTCCGGCCAGCGCCCGGGCGATGGAAATCCGTTGCCGCTGCCCGCCAGAGAACTCGTGCGGGAATTTCACCCCATCTGCGGGCGCCAATCCCACGGTGCGCAAAAGCTCGTCAACGCGGGCCGAAACCTCGGCCTCAGGCGTGTCGGGCTTGAGCGTGCGCAACGGTTCGGCGATGATCCGGGCGACGCGCCAGCGCGGGTTGAGGCTGGCAAAGGGATCCTGAAAGATCATCTGCAGCCGGTCGCGGTCTCCGTGGAAGCGGATGCTGCCGCCAGAGGGCGCGTGCAGCCCTGTGACCAGCTTGGCGATGGTGCTCTTGCCGCAGCCCGACTCGCCCACCAAGGCGAGGGTCTGGCCGCGCTGGATGACAAAATCGACGCCATCGACGGCGCGCAGGGTCTTGCGCGGCTTGCGTTCGATCAACCGGTTGAGCCAAGGCGCGGAGACGTCAAAGCGGCGTTCCAGCGCATCGACTTCGAGGATGGCATTACTGCGCAGGGTCATGCGGCTTCTCCTTGATCGACAGTGCCGGTCTGCGCCAGCCAGCAGGCGGCGCCGGTGGTCTCTTCGCACGCAATCTTCGGCACCTCGGCGCGGCAGCGCGGCCCGGCATGGGCGCAGCGTGGATTGAAGGCACAGCCCTGCGGGATGGCGTTGAGCCGCGGCATCGAGCCGGGGATCATCTGCAATTCTTCTACGTCGTGGCGCAGCGACGGGATCGAGCCCATGAGCCCGGTGGTGTAGGGATGCTGCGGACGCCGCACCACATCGTCCACGGCGCCAATCTCGGCCAGACGCCCGGCATACATCACCGCAACCCGGTCTGCGGTTTCGGCGATGACCCCCATGTCATGCGTCACCAGCATCACCGCCGTGCCCCGCTCGCGGCACAGCCGTTTCAACAGCGCGGTGATCTGCGCCTGTATCGACACGTCAAGGGCGGTGGTCGGCTCGTCAGCCACGATCAGTTCGGGTTCGGCACACAGCGCCAAGGCGATCACGATCCGCTGCCGCATTCCGCCAGAGAACTGGTGCGGGTAGCTGTCAATCCGCTCTTCCACTGCCGGAATTCCGACCTCGCGCATCAGCTCTTTGGCGCGCTCGCGGGCGGCGGATTTGTCGAGGTCGGTGTGCAACCGTATGGTCTCGATAAGCTGATCTCCGACCCGGAACAGCGGGTTGAGCGAGGTCAGCGGGTCCTGAAAGATCGCACCGATGCGGCGGCCGCGCACGGATTGCATGGCGCGGTCATCAAGGTTGTCTATCCGGTCACCAGACAGGTGAATGGTCCCTGCAGCAATGCGCCCCGGCGGCTCTAACAGCCCAAGGATCGACATGCCGGTCATTGATTTGCCGGCACCGGATTCTCCGACCACGCCAAGGATCTCGCCGCGGCGGATTTGCAGCGAGATATCGTCAACGGCGGTCAGCACACCCTTTCGGGTGGGAAATTCAACGCGCAGGTTCTGCACGTCGAGAACGACATCGTTCATGGCGTGGCCCTCTCGTAGCTGGGGGTGAAGATCTCGGACAGCGGCGGGTGACCGGCGGTGCGGTCTGGGTATTTGGCGATCAGCCCGTCAAACTGGGCTTGGGCGCGGGCGGCGTCCGTCGCCGCATCGACGCCGGGGATCACGCCGTCGGCCATCACCTGCCGCCCGTCGATCCAGACATCACGCACGTCGCGGCCACTTGCACCGGTCATCAGCGTCTGGACCGGATCGGGGGTTTGTAAGCTGTGGCTGAGGTCGATCACCGCGATGTCAGCCTTGGCACCGGGCGCAAGGCGTCCCAGATCAGCCCGGTTCAGCGCGTTTGCTCCGCCAAGGGTGGCGGCATCGAACATATCTTCGGAGCGGATCGCTTCCATGCCGTCAGACACGCGGGCCATCATCATGCCGATCTGCATGTTGAGGATCATGTCTGCCGGGTAGGTGTCGGTGCCGAGGCCGATGTTGATCCCCTTGGCGCGGGCTTTCGGGAAGCTTTTCAGCATCCCGCCATGGCGCGCGGCAACCAACGGGCAATGCACCAGCGTGGCACCTGCCCCGGCGATCAGATCGAATTCGGTCTCGGTGGCCTGTGTGCCATGCGGCAGCAACCAGTTCGGGCGCAGAGCGCCGATGCGGCTCAACCACTCGATCGGCGCGCAGCCATGCTGTTCGCGCACCAACCGCAGTTCGGTGGGCGACTGGCTGCAATGCTGGCGCACCGGGGCACCCATCTCGGCGGCGATCTCGGCGGTGCGTTGCAGCAGCGTTTCGGTGCAGGTCTCGATCCGGTCTGGGGCAAACATCGCGCGGATGCGACCGCTGGCGATACCGTCGATGCGCCCGGCAAACTCGGCGGCATCGGCCAGCCCCTGCAACCCGCGCGCCTCGTCAAAGACCGCGCGGATATTGCCAACCCCGTCCGTCACCTGCCCGCCGGTGCGATAGGCAGGGCCAAGGTAGACACGCAGCCCGAGGTCTGCGGCAGCGGCGGCGGCGGCATCGAATTCCGCGACGGTCTCGCCCCACGCGCGGTAGAATAGCGAGGCTATGGGCAGCGCCGTGGTGATGCCATTGCGGATAAGCTGGGCAAAGGCATGACGCTTCTGGAATGTCAGCTCCTCGGGGGCGTACATCTCGTAGGGGCCGCGCGCGATGTAGCTTTCGGGCCAGACCCGGCCCTTTTTCCACGCCGGGCCGTTGTCGAAGCCCAGGATCGTGGTGTCGAGATCGGAGAGCGCATCGAGATCAATGAAGCCGGGCGAGATCACCGCCTCGCCATAGTCGATCCGCCGTGCCACCTCGCCCTCGAAACTGGCGCCCACATGCAGCACGTCGCATCCCTCAATCACCACCACGCCATGCCCATGCACCGCGTGGCGCCCGCCTTGATGGCCAATGACCCAGCGGGCCGAAAGAAGCGTGCGCCCCTGCATCACGGTGCCTCGATCACGCAAGCGCCGTCGCGGGCGGTGACTGTTCCGCCCTTAAGCACCAGCTTGCGCGGCGCGTGGGTGACCACAGCTTCGGCCAATGTCTCGCCCTCGACCAGCACGCAATCGGCGCGGCAGCCCGGCTCTAGCCCGTAGCCCTCGACCTCCATGATCGCCGCGCCGCCAGAGGTGCAGATTTCCAGCGCCAGTTCCACCTCGTCATCGCGGCGCAGGTTGTTGCGCATGCCGATGTGCATCGCCTTTTCCAGCATATCCGAGTTGCCGTAAGGCCCCCATGTGTCGCGAATGCCGTCGCAGCCCGCGCCGGTAAGGATGCCAAGCGCCTTCAGCTCTTTGACCGCGGGCACCGGGGCCGAGGCCGGTGCGGTGGTCAGGATGTGGATGCGATGTTCGGCCAGTTTTTCCTGCAAGCCAGCCACATAGGCGCGATCCACCGCACCAAGACAGAAGGCATGGGAAATCGCCACCTTGCCCTGCATCCCCAGCGCAACGGTGCGATCAATGATCTGTTCCATCGAAAACCAGCCAAGCGCGTCGCGTTCGTGCAGGTGAATGTCCACCGGCTTGCCATGTTTCTCGGCCAGCGCGAACACCGTATCCAGATGCCCCTTGGGATCCAGTTCCATGCCGCAGGGGTCGATGCCCCCGACCAGATCGGCCCCCATGGCCAGCGCCTCATCCATCAGTTCGGCGGTGCCCGGACGGGTCATCATGCCCGACTGCGGGAAGGCCACGATTTCGATGTCGATCATCCCGGCCAGCTTTTCGCGCGTGGCCATGACGCCCTCGATCCCCGCCAACCCGTGGTGGGTATCGACATCGACATGGCTGCGGATGTGGGTGCAACCGTGCGACATTGCGAGGATGGCGTGACGTTCGCTTTGAACCTGCGGATCAAGCCCGAGCGAGACCTTCACCTCGCGCTCGTTGTCGATCTTGTCGATCAGACGCGGGCCGACCTCGTTGCGATACCACGGCAGGCCAAGCAGCGATTTGTCGAGATGGGTATGCGCCTCGATCAGGCCGGGGATCATGATGCGCCCGCCGCCGTCGATCACCTCGGCCCCGTCCGGTGCTTGCGCGACAAACATGCCATCCGCAATATGCAGGTCGGTGGCCGGGCCGCCCATCGGGCGAACGTTTTGAATGGTCTTGGAAGTCATGAAAGTCACCGCAGTTTGGGGTTGAGTGCGTCGCGCAGCCAGTCGCCGATCATGTTGACCGAGAGTACGATCAGGCAGAGCTGGATCGACGGGAAAACCACGATCCACCACAGGCCGGAAAACAGGTACTGGTTGCCGATGCGAATGAGCGTGCCGAGTGACGGCTGATCCGGCGGCATGCCTACCCCGAGAAAGGACAGGGTCGCTTCCGACAAAATGGCAAGTCCGAAGTTCAGCGTCGCCGCCACCAGGATCGGCGTCAGACAGTTGGGCAGGATGTGGTGCAGCATCACCCGCCAGGCTTTCACCCGGATCAGCTTGGCCGCCTGCACGTATTCCTTCTTTGCTTCGACCATGGCCGAGGCCCGCACCGTGCGGGCATATTGCACCCATGACGGCACCGCGATGGCAAAAATCAGGATCGGGGCGGCAAGCACGTCCTTCAGACCCGTGGGCAGAGAGGCGCTGGCAATGGCAGTGATCAGGATGGCGATCAGGATAAAAGGCATCGACAACAACACATCGCCCACCCGCATGATCACGTTGTCGATCCAGCCACCGAAATAGCCAGCGACCAGCCCCAGTGCGAGCCCTACGGCCAGCGCCAGCATGACCGATGCAAAACCGATGATCAGTGAGATGCGAGAGCCGTAAAGCACCGCCGACAGGATATCGCGGCCCTGGGTGTCGGTGCCCAGCAGATAAGGCCATTGGCCGTCTGCCTCCCAGATCGGCGGGATCTCGGAATTCCAAAGCTCCAAGGCCGCCAGATCATAGGGGTTCTGCGGGGTGATCCACGGGGCAAGGAAAGCAGTCAGCGCCACCAATGCCAAAAGCGCAGCGGCAAAGATCGCCGAGGGATGCGCGCAGAAGGAAAACCACAGGTCACTTTCGCGCAAACGGGTCAGCCGCGAAGGGCGTTGCAGGGCGGGGGTCGGGTTGAGGGGCAGTGGTTTGTCCATGGGGGTCTCCGGTTCAGCCATTGCCACGGGCGCTGTCGTCGCGCAGACGCGGATCGACCCAGGCGTAAGTGATATCGACGAGCGTATTGAGGACGACGAAAATCAACGAAACGATCAGCAGGTAGGCCGCCATCACCGGCAGATCGACAAAGGTCACCGCCTGAATGAACAGCATCCCCATGCCGGGCCATTGAAACACTGTTTCGGTCACCAGCGCGAAGGCGATCAGGTTGCCGATCTGCATACCGGTCAGCGTGATCACCGGCATCAGGCAGTTGCGCAGCGCGTGACGCCATTGCACGCGTCTGGTCGGCACGCCGCGAGCGCGGGCGAACTTGATGTAATCGGCGCGCAGGGTTTCCAGCATCTCGGCGCGTACCAGCCGCATCACCAGCGTCACCTGAAAGGTCGAGAGCGAGATCGCCGGCAGCACCAGCGCGGCGCGGCCCGAGGGCGTCAGCAACCCGGTCGACCACCATCCGATGTCCACCGTCTCGCCCCGCCCGAAGGCCGGCAGCCAGCCAAGCGAAACCGAGAAGGCAAGGATCAACAGGATGCCCACCACGAAGCTTGGCAAGGACACGCCGATGATCGAGCCCAACTGTAGCGTGTTGGCCAATCCGCTGTCGCGATAGACGGCCGTGATCACCCCCGCCGGGATGCCTACCACCAGCGAGATCACCGTGGCCACCAGCACCAGCTCGAAGGTCGCCGGGAAACGCTCCTTGATCAGCACCATCACGTCTTGCTGGTTGCGATAGGAAATCCCGAAATCGCCCTGCACCGCGTTGGTGACAAACCGGGTGTACTGGGTGACGAAACCGTCGTTCAGACCCAGCCGTTCGCGCAATTCGATGCGGTCCTGCAGGGTGGCCTGTTCGTTCACCATCATTTCAACCGGATCACCAAAGAAACGGAAGATCACGAAGGCCAGCAGCGCCACCGCAAGCATGACGAAGGCCGCATTTGCGGTTCGTTTGATAAGAAAGGCAATCATTCCGGTCTCCAGTGTTCGTCAGGCTCAGGGAGCAGACTTGCGCCCTTCATCTTGGCGAAAAGGCTGTCAGGGGGTCCGGGGGATGACATCCCCCGGCCGGTCGGATCGCCCCGAAAGGGCGATCCGAAATCAGGTCAGGAGCCAGAGCCCATCTTAGCAAACCACAGCCGCGGCTTGGCATCCGGGAACAGCGGCATCTCGGCCACCTCTTCGGTGACGGCCCAGGCCATCGGCTGCTGGTGCAGCGGGATCATGATCATCTCGTCCTTGACCATCTGCAGCGCCTCGGTTTGCAGTGCCAGCCGCGCGTCGAGGTCAAGCTCGCTGCCCGCTGCGTCGATCAGCGCGTCAAGCTCGGGGTAGGACCAGCCGCCCCAGTTGAAGACCCCGGCATTGCCATCCTTGGAATGGAAGATCTGCAGCAGCGGCGAATAGCTGTCGAGCAGCGGCAGCGTCGCCCAGCCCAGCGTGTAGACGTCTGTCTTACCATTGGTCCGCTTGGGCGATTGCACCGCGCGCGGCGCCACGTCCAGCTTGGGCGACAGGCCGATCCGGCTCCACATCGAGGCGATGGCCTGACAGAACTGTTCCTCGTTCACCAACCCGTCGCTGAGGCAATTGAATTCGAACTCCAGCCCCTCGGGGACGCCCGCTTCAGCAAGCAGGGCCTTCGACGCCTCGGGGTCATAGCCCGGCAGCTCGTCCAGCGCCTCGGTATAGCCGGGGATCGGCGGTGCGACGGTGGCACCGGCGTTGCGAGACTTGCCGCGCATCACCTTCTGGTGGATCAGGTCGAGGTCGATCGCCTTGTAAAGCGCCTCGCGCACCGATTTTTTGACAAACGGGTTGGGCTCGCCGGTGGTCAGCGTGTCGCGGAAGGGAAAGCCGATCATCACGGTCCGCAGGTCGACGCCTTCCAGCACCTCGACATTCGGCGCGGCAGCCAGACGCGGCAGATCCTGCACCGGAGCGTCATTGGTAAAGCTGATCTCTCCGGACAGCAGCGCGGCCACGCGGGTCGCCGCCGAGCCCACCGGAGTCAGTTCGATCCTGTCAAGGTTGTGCTGCGGCTCATCCCACCAGTCGGGGTTCGCCACGAACACGGTCTTGGCGTCCGGCTGGCGGCTTTCGACGATGAACGGCCCGGTGCCGTTGGCGTTATAAGTGGCATAGCCTTCGGTGCCCGCGCCCACGTCAGTCGGCATCAGCGCGTCGTGCTCGGTCATCCATTCCTCGTCGAAGATGTGGATGTTGGTGAGATCGTTCAGCAGCAGCGGATAGGTGCCGTTCAGGGTGATGTCGACGGTCAGGTCATCCACCACCTTGGAGCTGACATAGGCCGGCAGGTTGCCCTTCAGCGGCGATGTCTCGTCGCTGACACGGGTGAGCGAGGCAACCACGTCTTGGGCGGTGAAAGGGTTGCCATTGTGGAAGGTAACGCCCTCACGCAGCTTGAAGCGCCAGGTGATCTGATCGTCGAGGATTTCCCAGCTTTCCGCCAGCGCTGGCTCGATCTTGAGGTCCTTGTTGTAGCGCACAAGCCCTTCGTAGACGTGGTTGAGCACGTTGATGGTGAAGCTGTCGCCAAAGGAATAAGGGTCAAGCGAGCCAATATCGCGGTTGGCGCCCCATTTCAGCACGTTCTCGGCCTGCGCAGTGCCTGCCAAAGCGGCGACTGCTGCGGATGCGAGCATGAGATGTCGAAGTTTCATGTGTCTGTCCCTTTTTCCATGGATTGTCTCTCGAAGGAGGCGAAATTGGATACGATGCATGTTGGGTGACACATCGAATACAACAACGCAAGATAATTGTATCCAATTGACTGACTCAACTGTATGCGATACTGATTGTGCGAATTTGACAGGCAGAGCGGATCATGAG
The DNA here is from genome assembly GCF_018860705.1 of Citreicella sp. C3M06. Taxonomy (GTDB): domain Bacteria; phylum Pseudomonadota; class Alphaproteobacteria; order Rhodobacterales; family Rhodobacteraceae; genus Salipiger. Next base: position 2,700 of record NZ_JAHKQA010000022.1, on the reverse strand, counting down.
TGAAGACAAAGCGACGCTGACTGACGCGGTGCATGACCTGCTGCGCAAGGCGATCATCGAACAGGCGCTGAAGCCGGGCATGCGACTGCCAGAGGACACTGTGGGCGAGCAGTTCGGTGTCTCGCGCACCATCGTGCGCCACGCGCTGGTGCGGCTTGAGCATGAAGGGCTGGTGATCACCCGTCGCAATCGCGGTGCTTTTGTCGCCGAACCTTCGCGCGACGAGGCACAGAACGTCTTCGAAGTGCGGCGCTGTCTCGAAAACGACGTGATTCGCTTACTATGTGAGCGTATGCCGCGCAGCGGCTATGATCGGCTCGAGGCCCATGTGCGCCAAGAAGAATCGGTGCGCGGCAAGGATGGCCCGGTGTCGATCCGCCTCGCCGGCGAATTTCATGTGCTGCTGGCCGAGCTCACCGGCAACCCGGTGCTCACCCGATATGTCTCGGAGGTGGTGCTGCGCTGCTCGCTGATCATGTCGCTCTATGCGCGCAGCCATTCCTCCGATTGCGCAGTCGACGAACATTCGCAGATCATCGAGGCGATCCGCGCCGGCGATGCGCAACGCGCCATCCAGATCATGGAGCACCATCTCGGCGCTGTCGCCGGTCGGGCCGAACTTTCCGCCCATCCAGATAGTATCCAATCCATTCTTTCACATTACGGCAAGGAACTGGCTCAATGACCATTCACAACGGCTATCACGCCTTCGACTTCGCTGATCTCTCTGCGCGTGAGGCCTACAAGGTGATGATCGGCACCATCGTGCCGCGCCCGATCGCCTGGGTCACCACGATCTCGCCCGACGGGATAGCCAATGCCGCGCCCTATTCATTTTTCAACTGCCTGTCCGCCGATCCGCCAATCCTTGCGCTTGGGGTCGAAAACAAGCCGGACCGCAGTTTCAAGGATACGGCCTACAACATTCGGATGACCGAATGCTTCACGGTCAATATCGTCGACCGCGCCAATGTCGCAGCCATGTCCGTGACAGCCGCCAATTTTGCACCGCAGGTGGACGAGTTGCAGATGGCCGGTCTGACCGCAATCGCAGGCGACCGGGTGGCCTGCCCCCGTATTGCCGAAGCACCAGTGGCCTTCGAATGCGAACGCTACCTTGGCATCTCGGTCAGTTCCGCACGCGAAATCATCCTTGGCCGAATCCTGCGCGCGCATATCCGCGAAGACATCATTGATCCCGACACCTTCTATTCCGATCACGAAAAACTCGATGCGCTCGGGCGGATGGGCGGGAACGGCTATGCAGGCACGTTCGACTATTTCGATCTGCCGACGCCTTCGGCCGAGGACGTGCCACACCCCGGCAAGAAACACATCACGGTCGGCAATAGCTGAGGCCGAAGACAGACCTTCCCCGCGCTATGTGACGAGCAGCCACCGAAATACCTTCGGAGGCAGCAAACCGTGCGATCTGAGTGCAGTCAACCGCATTGCTCGCCTATACCAAACAGCACGCTGCACTTTGCATTTCTGTCCGGCAGGTGAAGCCGCACAGCAGCGCGTGTCGATGTATCAAAAGTCCGGTCTGGGCCGCGAACGGCAGCAGGCCTGGCTTTCAATCCGCTGAAGTATTGTGACACCGAGACTGCCTCACATTCAGCCCCTTTTGACCGGGGTCCAACACGCGGATACAAGGGACCAAGGGACCAAAGAAATGCGCTCATCTGGAGGCAAGGCGGCGCCGCTCGCGAGGAATGTGAATGGACAACAATTCGACCACGGGACAATGCCTCTGCGGCGCAGTGAAATTCCGTATATCAGGAGAGTTCGAGAGCTTTTTCCTGTGCCACTGTTCCCGCTGCCGCAAGGATAGCGGTTCGGCCCATTCGGCAAACCTGTTTTCATCCACAGCCAAACTCATTTGGGTTTCAGGCGAGGCCAAGATCAAGACGTTTCACCTCCCTGGTTCACGCCACATGAAAAGCTTTTGCGCCGACTGCGGATCCGCACTGCCTATTTCCCAGCCGGAGATTGGTCTGATTGTGGTGCCGGCAGGGTCGCTCGACAGCCGGTTCGATATGCGACCCAACGCGCATATCTGCTGTTCCAGTCGCGCGAACTGGGACAACGACCTGGCCTCCATCGAAAGGATCGACGAGCTTCCCGGCTGAACGGTCGCGCCGATGATGCCACTCAGACAACAGCCAGGCGACAAGGACGCGACCGTCGACTTCGCCCGGCCCTGCTGTCTTTCGAGGGACAGAGATGCTGCGTATTGCACGAATGGCCGCAATGGCGAACCGGATTGCTGTATTTTAGAGTGGTGGCCAAGGTCGGCACTGGGCCCTAGTCCGTTGAAAAACACTGCTTGCGTGAAGACCTGAGCGCTGATTCAGTTTTCACGTGGCAGGTGGCAGGTGAGCAGCAATGATGGGTTCCCGACGGCTCTGTTGCACAAATCGGGTGATGGCCGAGTTTCCCTTTTCCCCGGAGTTTGGACCGCTCCGGGTTTTCCGGAGGCTGCAAGTTGAGAAAGGATTGGAGCCATGGAAAAGGACAACAGAGCGAACCGCTACTCACCTGAGACACGCGCGAGGGCCGTGCGGATGGTGCTCGACAATCAAGGCCGCTACGAGAGCCCGTCGGCGGCGATCAAGGCGATTGCACCGAAAATCGGCTGTGGCCGTGACACGTTACGGCGTTGGGTTCAGCAGGAAGAGACCGACACGGGCCAGAGAG
>NZ_JAHKQA010000067.1 GCF_018860705.1 Citreicella sp. C3M06 | reverse complement strand
AAAAGGGTGAGACCATCGGCCCCGCCCTTCGATTCAGTCCTTCACCAGCATTTTTCGCGGCATGTCGCAGAAGATTTCCGGGGCGCCTTCGGTAATCGCGATGGATTCGGTGGTCTCGTAACCCCAGTCTTCCATCCAGAGCCCCGTCATGAAGTGAAATGTCATGCCCGGCTTCAGCTCTGTCCGGTCCCCCCGGCGCAGTGACATGGTGCGCTCACCCCAGTCGGGCGGATAACTCAGGCCGATGGAATAGCCGCAGCGGTTGTCCTTGACGATCCCGCGCTTTTCGAGCGACCGGAAGAACGCGTCGGCAATGTCATGACAAGTGTTCCCGGCGCGCGCAGCCTCGAGCCCCGCGTCCATGCCTTCGAGCACCGCCGCCTCGGCATCCAGCATCTCTTGTGGCGGCTTGCCAAGAAAGATCGTGCGCGACAGCGGCACGTGGTAGCGCTGATAGCAGCCAGCGATTTCGAAGAACGTACCTTCGTCCGGCTTCATCGGCAGATCGTCCCACGTCAGGTGCGGCGCGGCGGCATCCGGGCCCGAGGGCAACAGTGGCACGATCGCCGGGTAATCGCCGCCATGCCCGTACCATTCATCATAACGCAGACCGGCATCGTATATCTCGGCGACGAGATCGCATTTGCGTACACCGACATCGACCTTCTGCGCGATGCGATGGTGCATCCGCTCGACGATGCGCGCGGCCTGGCGCATGTAGTCGAGCTCCTTGGCGGATTTCACCGAGCGATGCCAGTTGATGAATCCGGTCGCATCGGCGAAGCGCGCGTTCGGCAAGCCATGCTGAAGCCGCTCATAGGCGCGAGCCGAGAACCAGTAATTGTCCATCTCGACACCGATGGTACCCTTGTCCCAGCCCATATCGGTGAGCTTGCTGCAAAGGTACTCCATCGGATGGCGTTCGGTCGATTGCACGTAATGATCGGGATAACCGATCACATATTCCTCGGTCATCCAGACCGTCCGGTAAGCGCCATTGGCGTCCTGGCCACGACCAAACCAGATCGGCGGGCCAGAGGGGCCGACCAACACGCATTGATGAACATAGAACGACCATCCGCCATAGCCCGCAACCCAGGCCATGTTGGAGGGATCGCTCAGGATCAGCAGATCGATCCCCTTGCGCGCCATGTCGGCGCGGATCTTGACGAGGCGCTCCTCGTATTCCTCCGTGGTGTAACGCTCTGGAGTTCGTTGAAGGTCAGGCACTTGCGCTCCTCGATCATATTGTTCGGGGCAGGCTGCGGCTCTGGCCTCGGCTGCGGCCGCGCCCGCCTATCGCTCAGAGCTTCTGCCGCGTGAGCCGCATTGTCCAGCCCTCGACCGGCCGCTCAGTCCCACTTGTAATTGAAACTGACCGAGATTCGCTCTTCTTCGGACATATTCGGCGGCACCTCGTGGCGCAGCCAACTTTCCCAGAGCAGCACATCGCCCACGTTCGGGGATTCATAGATAAACGTCTTCAGCTCTTCGCGGCAGCCTTTGCGACGCGCAGGCGCGGCCATCATGAATCCCAGACGCGGATCTTCGAGCTTCAACGCAGAGGTGCCTTCGGGCATCGACACATAGGTGGTGCCCGAGATCACCGAATGTGGATGGATGTGCGAGGCATGGGTGCCGCCTTCGGGCAAGATGTTGATCCAGATGTCTTCGACCACCAGCTTGCGCTCGCCCAGATCGAATTCAAGATCCTCGGCGAAGGCGGCGACATGCTTGTCGAGCGCCTCGATCAGCGCGGCGAAAATCGGGAAACGCCACGGCAGATCGGTCAGCGAGGCATAGGACGTATAGCCAGGATAGCCGTTGTCGTCGCACCACTCCTGCCCGGCCTCATCGTCTTCGGCAATGGACCAGCAAGACGAGGCCAGCTCGTCGGTGTCGATCAGCGGCTCCTGCTCTGACAGAGGGGCACGGTATAGGCGGGTCGCGAACAGCGAACGGATCTGGGTCATGGCGCGAGTCATACTGCGACTCGGAAGGCAAGGGAATCTCAACCTCTCACTGCGATGGTGCTCCGCGAAGAAATCACCACCGGAGTCAGAATGACCCAGCTGCGACTCGCCGCCCTGTTCCTGTGCCTGCTTGGCTGTCCCGCCCTCGCCGCCGCGCCGCTGATTGGCATCGGGCCAGCCCAGCCGTTGTTGCAGCAGGGCAAGGCGCTGATCACCTCGCGCGACGGAGCAGCGACGGGCGGCCCGAGCCTGTTCGCCGGGCGTCAGGGCGGCAGCCTGTTCGAACAGGTGGTGCGGCTGTATCAGGACGGCGATGCGCTGGATCAGGAAAACCATGCCTCGGAGCCCCCCCTGCCCGACCTGCAAACCAGCAAGGCCGAACGCGTGCGCCATATCATCGCCCGCGCCGAAGCAGGCCGCGCCGGGTATGACGCGGTGAACCATGGCGCGCGGGTCAAGCCACCAAAGAAGCCCACCGCCATGACCGTCGAAGAAATCTATCGCTGGATCAAGGCGACTCCGGGGCAGCCCCATGCCATCGGGCGCTACCAGTTCATTCCGTCGACCCTGAAGAGTCTGGTGGCGCGGGCGGGTATTGACCGAAGCCGCAGATTCAGCCCCGAAATCCAAGACCAGCTTGCCGACCTCTTGCTGCTCGACGCAGGGTTCGACGATATCGAACAGGGGGAGATCAGCCGTCGGGCCTTCATGAACAATCTCGCCAAGATCTGGGCGGGATTGCCGAATTCTTCCGGGAAAAGCCACTACCACGGCTATGCGGGCAACCGTGCCACGATGACCTGGGCGCGATTCGATCAAGAAATGGCCCCGATCTTTCCCCGTTAACGCGGCGCGGGCACCACGCAGATCGGACGATTGCCAGCGATCTGGCCACCCCCCATTTCAATGCAAAGATCCTTGTAGACGAAGCGCTCATAGATCCGGCCACCCGAGAATCCGGCGCAAAGCGCGACAATCAGCACGATTCGCCTGAACAACCAGAACATCTGTGTCCTCCAAAAGCAAAGGCCCCCGCCAAAGCGGGGGCCCTGTTTTCCGTCCGGCAAGAGCCTGGCGAAGCTTACCAGTCCTCGCGGACGACCACGCGGGTCTTGATCGGCAGCTTCATCGCGGCAAGGCGCAGCGCCTCGCGTGCGGTTTCTTCATCGACACCGTCGAGTTCGAACATCACGCGGCCGGGCTTGACCTTGCAGGCCCAGAAATCGACGGAGCCCTTACCTTTACCCATCCGGACTTCGGTGGGCTTGGAGGTCACCGGGGTGTCCGGGAAGATACGGATCCAGACGCGACCCTGACGCTTCATATGACGCGTCATGGCACGACGGGCGGCTTCGATTTGCCGAGCAGTAACCCGCTCGGGCTGAAGCGCCTTGAGGCCGTAATGGCCGAAGTTCAGATCGGAACCGCCCTTGGCCTCACCCTTGATGCGGCCCTTGAACATCTTCCGGAACTTGGTGCGTTTCGGTTGCAACATGGTTCAGTCTCCTTACCGGCGGCCGCCCATGGCGCCACGCGGAGCCGGACCATCCTGGATTTCCTGCGACTTGCGCTCGCGGGCGGACGGGTCATGCTCCATGATCTCACCCTTGAAGATCCAGACCTTGATGCCGATGATCCCATAGGCGGTCTTGGCTTCAACGGTGCCATAGTCGATGTCGGCACGCAGGGTGTGCAGGGGCACGCGACCTTCACGGTACCATTCGGTCCGGGCGATCTCGGCGCCGCCAAGGCGGCCCGCGACGTTGACCCGGATACCCTGTGCACCCATGCGCATCGCGCTTTGCACCGCGCGCTTCATGGCACGACGGAACGACACACGACGCTCGAGCTGCTGGGCGATGTTCTCGCCAACCAGCCGTGCGTCCAGCTCGGGCTTGCGAACCTCAACGATGTTGAGGTGCAGTTCCGAGTCGGTCATCTTTGCAAGCTTTTTACGCAGAACTTCGATGTCCGCGCCTTTCTTGCCGATGATGACGCCGGGGCGTGCAGTGTGAATGGTCACGCGGCACTTCTTGTGCGGACGCTCGATGATGACACGGGCGATGCCAGCGGCCTTGCACTCTTCGTGGATGAAATCGCGGATCGCGATATCCTCGAGAAGCAGGTCACCATAGTCCTTGGTGTCAGCGTACCAGCGGCTGTCCCAGGTCCGGTTGACCTGAAGACGCATGCCGATCGGATTGGTTTTATTCCCCATCAGGCTTGCTCCTCGATCTGACGGACCTTGATGGTGATCTCCGAGAACGGCTTGTTGATGCGGCCAAAACGGCCACGTGCCCGCGGACGGCCACGCTTCATCACCAGGTTCTTGCCCACATAGGCCTCGGCGACGACCAGTTCGTCGACGTCAAGGTTGTGGTTGTTCTCGGCGTTCGCGATTGCGGACTGAAGGCACTTCTTCACGTCCACGGCGATCCGCTTTTTCGAGAAGGTCAGGTCCGTGAGGGCCCGTTCCACCTTCTTGCCACGGATCAGCGCGGCCACCAGGTTCAGCTTCTGCGGCGAGGTGCGCAGCATGCGCAGCTTCGCCATTGCCTCGTTGTCCGCCACGCGGCGGGGATTCTTATCCTTGCCCATGGCTTACTTCCTCTTGGCTTTCTTGTCGGCTGCGTGACCATAGTAGGTCCGGGTCGGCGCGTACTCGCCGAACTTCTGGCCGATCATGTCTTCGGACACGTTCACCGGAACGTGCTTCTGGCCGTTGTAGACGCCGAACGTCAGACCGACGAACTGCGGCAGGATCGTCGAACGACGGGACCAGATCTTGATGACTTCGTTCTTGCCGCTTTCGCGAACCTTCTCGGCCTTTTTCAGGACGTAGGCGTCGACGAACGGGCCTTTCCAAACAGAGCGCGACATAAATTACCGCCCTTTCTTCTTGGCGTGGCGCGAGCGGATGATCAGCTTTTGCGATGCCTTGTTGGGATTGCGGGTGCGCTTGCCCTTGGTCGGCTTGCCCCACGGAGTCACCGGGTGACGGCCTCCAGAGGTCCGACCTTCACCACCACCATGCGGGTGGTCGATCGGGTTCATGACGACACCACGGACGCTCGGACGCTTGCCATAGTGGCGGTTACGACCGGCTTTACCGAGGTTCTGGTTGCTGTTGTCGGGGTTCGACACGGCACCGACGGTGGCCATGCATTCCTGACGAACCATGCGCAGCTCACCCGAGGACAGGCGGATCTGAGCGTAGCCGCCATCGCGACCGACGAACTGGGCATAGGTACCAGCGGCGCGTGCGATCTGACCGCCCTTGCCGGCTTTCAGCTCGATGTTGTGGACGATCGTGCCGATCGGCAGGCCCGAGAACGGCATTGCGTTGCCCGGCTTGATGTCCGCCTTCGCGCTGGCCACGATCTTGTCGCCGATGGCGAGACGCTGGGGCGCGAGGATATAGGCCTGCTCGCCGTCATCATACTGGATGAGCGCGATGAAGGCCGTGCGGTTGGGGTCATATTCGATGCGAACGACGATGCCGTTCACGTCCAACTTGGCCCGCTTGAAATCGACGATCCGGTAGAGACGCTTTGCGCCACCGCCGCGGCGGCGTGACGTGATCCGTCCGGTGTTGTTCCGGCCACCCGATTTCGTCAGACCCTCGGTGAGGGCCTTGACGGGGCGTCCTTTATACAGCTCCGAACGGTCGATCAGCACCAGCCCGCGCTGGCCCGGCGTCGTCGGCTTATACGACTTGAGTGCCATGCTTTCTGTCTTCCGTTAGCAGACGGTCGGGTTGCCCCGACCTATGTGTTAGCCCCCTCGCCCCGTGACGGGACCGCAGGTGGCCGGTGGTCTAGGCCCCCGAAGGTGCCCGGTTCGATACCCTCGGGACGGACCCCTGAGGCAAAACGCGAAGCCCCGGACGAATCCGGGGCCGTAGCGGATGGGGTCGTTTAGTTCGTTACTTCAACCACGTCAAGGGAGTGCGTTTCCGAGGCGTCAGAGCATGTCCGTCAGCAAACGTTTAATCTCTGATCTCGCGACATCCAGCACTATTTCCAACGTCCAACCACCGACTGCCCAAACCCTCTGCTTCGTAGCATCCCAAATCTTATGGTCGCGAATAGCGTCTAAAAAGTCATGCCCCTGCATCGTCATGCCATCGACATATATACAGCCGGAACCATTTTGATATCGACCGTATTGACGAAGAAGGCGCGCCTCAACAAGGAGCAAGGCGTGGTGGTAAGCTGCGGGAGCACCTTCGGAAAATTCTTCGAAATTAAGTTTCTGGACTTCGCCCACATTGCTGGGCGTGAAGTCTTCGACGCGTATAAGCATCTCTCTCAACAGGTCCAAATCTCGCTTCATATCGCGCTCCGCCGAAGAGGCTATTCGAGGCGAAACACCATAGTGTTGTCAATGCTTTCAGGTGCAGAGACGAAAAAGGCCCTCGCATCGCTGCGAGGGCCTTTCAGACGTTCTTTAGATCAGATCAAAGACCGGTCGATACGTCGATCGTGTTGCCCTCTTCGAGGGTCACATAGGCCTTTTTCACGTCATTCCGGCGGCCCATCTGGCCACGGAAGCGCTTGACCTTGCCCTTGGTGATGGTCGTGTTCACGGCCTTCACCTTGACGTCGAAGAGCGCCTCGATGGCTTCCTTGACCTGGGGCTTCGTCGCGTCGATCGCCACCTGGAAGACCACGGCGTTGTTTTCCGACGCCATGGTGGATTTCTCAGTGATGATCGGCTTGCGGATCACGTCGTAATGTTCGGGCTTCGCACTCATTTCAGTCGAGCCTCCAGAGCTTCGACACCCGCCTTGGTGAGCACGAGCGTGTCACGCTTGAGGATGTCATACACGTTGGCGCCCATGCTGGGCAGCACGTCCAGACCGTCGATGTTGGCAGCGGCGAGCATGAAGTTCTCGTTCACCGATGCGCCGTCGATGATCAGCGCGCGCTTCCAGCCAAGGTTCTTCACCTGGGCAGCGAGGGCCTTGGTCTTGGCTTCCGACGACGCGTTATCGATGATGATAAGCGAGCCGGCCTTTGCCTTGGCCGAAAGGGCCATCTTCAGACCGAGAGCACGGACCTTCTTGGGCAGGTCATGGGCGTGCGACCGCGGGGTCGGGCCCTTGTAGATGCCACCCTTGCGGAAGATCGTCGCCTTGCGCGAACCATGGCGTGCGCCACCGGTGCCCTTCTGGCGATAGATCTTCTTGGTCGAGTACGAGACTTCCGAGCGGGTCTTGACCTTGTGGGTACCGGCCTGCGCCTTGTTGCGCTGCCAGCGGACCACACGGTGCAGGATGTCGGCGCGCGGCTCGAGATCGAAGATCGCGTCCGTCAGCTCGACTTCGCCCGCGGCGGAACCGTCGAGGTTGATCACGTCGAGTTTCATTCGTCGCCTTCCTTCTGCTCGGCCTCAGCTGCGGGTGCAGCGGCGGATTTCAGAGCTGCCGGCAGAACCGCGTTCTCGGGGAACGGCTTCTTGACGGCATCCTTGATGGTGACCCAGCCACCCTTCGAACCCGGGACCGCGCCCTTGATCATGATGACGCCGCGATCCGCGTCGGTCTTCACGACCTGCAGGTTCTGGGTGGTGACGCGCACGGCACCCATGTGACCGGCCATCTTCTTGCCTTTGAACACCTTGCCGGGGTTCTGACACTGACCGGTCGAGCCGTGCGAGCGGTGCGAAATCGACACACCGTGCGACGCGCGAAGACCGCCGAAGTTGTGACGCTTCATGCCACCGGCAAAGCCTTTACCGATGGAGGTGCCGGACACGTCCACGAACTGGCCTTCAAAGTAATGATCCGCGGTGATTTCCTCACCGACATTGATCAGGTTTTCAGCGTCGACGCGGAATTCCGCGATCTTCCGCTTGGGCTCGACCTTGGCGATGGCGAAATGGCCGCGCATTGCCTTGCTGGTGTTCTTGGCCTTTGCCGAACCGGCGCCGAGCTGAACGGCAGTGTAGCCATCCTTGTCGGAGGTGCGGTTGGCAACGACCTGAAGGCCGTCGAGCTGAAGGACGGTCACAGGGATCTGCTTGCCGTCTTCCATGAACAGTCGGGTCATGCCGACCTTCTTCGCGATGATTCCAGAGCGCAACATCAATAGCTCTCCTTACACCTTGATCTCGACATCCACGCCGGCGGCGAGGTCGAGCTTCATCAGCGCGTCCACCGTCTGCGGGGTCGGATCGACGATATCCAGGAGCCGCTTGTGGGTGCGGATCTCGAACTGGTCGCGGGATTTCTTGTTCACGTGCGGACCACGCAGAACGGTGAATTTTTCGATCTTGTTCGGCAGCGGGATCGGGCCGCGGACCTGCGCGCCGGTACGCTTGGCAGTGTTGACGATTTCCTGCGTGCTGGCATCGAGCACGCGGTAATCGAACGCCTTGAGCCGGATACGGATGTTCTGGTTCATCGAACAGTCCTATTTTTGGCGTTGAGGTTGAGAGGAGGAGGCAGGACCATCCGGACCCCTCTTCGAACCCTGGCGGAGGCGATGCCCCCTTAAAGCAGACGGGTGCCGAAGCACCCGTCCGAATTCCTTGCAGGCGCGCCGGATATTCTGGCGCGCCCCGCGAGTCAAGCCCCTTTCGAGATATGACGGATCAGCGCCTCGCCCCTTGGGGCGAGGCATCTGAATTTACGCGAGGATTTTCGAGA
>NZ_JAHKQA010000044.1 GCF_018860705.1 Citreicella sp. C3M06 | reverse complement strand
AAGAAACTCGTGGGGCCTTCTCTCACCGACCTGCGCATGGCCCTCCAGACCTGTTCGGTCGCGGGCCCCATCCAAGGCATTTCATCGTGAAGTGCCGCAGCGATTTCGTCCGCTTGGTGTTCGGTCTTCACCGTCGCAAGCCGAACGCCGCCTGCCAAGGCGGTCAATCGCTCGCGCTCATCCTCCTGCAAATGGCCCATCCCTGACGCTTCCTGGCGGCATGTAATAAGCTTCTCGACGCGCATCCGAACCTTTCTCCTGTCGAGATGGGTTATCCTCGTCTCATGCCGTTCGTGATTGTCGACTCCAAGCAGTTTGCCTTCATGCGCCGGCTGGCCGACCTGGCCACTTCGCAATAGCCGCAGGTGCTTGATGAAGCGCTTTTCAAGGTAGTCAGCGGTCTGCTCGACGGGAAAGATCTTGCACTGAATGAAAGGGATCGTCGCCATCTCACCCGACCTCCGCGCTTGTCTTGTTGAAAATGGAAGGGTGGTGATACGCGGCCGAAACGACGCGACGCCAATCGATCCCTTCAAAGAGTGCTTCTAACTGTGCCGTCGTCAGGGTCATCGCCCCGTCTGAAAGTTTGGGCCAAACGAAGCCCGCGCCTTCGATACGCTTGTAGATCAGCACGAGGCCAGTGCCGTCCCACATCAGGACCTTGATCTTGTCACGCCCCTTCGAGCGGAAGACGAAGAACGCACCGGAGAAGGGATCGAGTTCGAAATTGGTCATGACGTAATTCGCCAAGCCATCCATCCCCTTCCGGAAGTCGACAGGGTGGGTAGCCAGATAGATACGATAGCTGCTGGACGGCGCGATCACTGTCACTGCCCCGCAACGCGGATCAACTTCAGAAGGTCTACTTCGTCGATGGACAACGGAAACTGGAGGCAGATCCCGCCCATGTACAGATGAGCGGAGCCTGCTGAGCCAATACCTGCAGCGGGTGTTTGGGTGGCCGCCAGAGCGAAAGCCGATTCGACTGATACCTGCGCGAAGGCTGGCCCATCGACCGCAATCTGTTCGCCACGCTCCCGACGATCAGCGACCCACCACTTTCTCACTAGGCATTCATGGGCATCCAGCTCGGCGGCAACATCTCCAGGTGACATGCCATCTTCCCGAAGGCGCCTGGTTGCCTCGCGTTTGAGTTCGCTCGGCCAAATCCTTTTGCCCGACGGGGAGGTTCGGATCTTGAATCCCCAGACTTCACGTTTCGACATATTCGCCTCCGATCATAGTTCGGATGCAGACTAGCGGACGAGAAGTGGTCAGGTTTAGAGGGCAATCAGGGGGTCAGTTGCAACGCCTACGTCCTCTCCTTTGCGTGGCCTTGAACACCACGACTTTGGCACATTGCGTTGCCGTCTGGGGAGGGCGGCAACCATCCCATCTTCTGGAGCTTCAGGAACGGCTTCACATAGACCGGAGGGATAAACCAGACGTCATGTCCGAGCTGGGTCAGCTCGCGGCCCCAGAAGTGAGCTCCTGCACAGGCCTCCAGCGCTACCAGACAAGGGGGAAGCTTTGTGAAGAATGCCAGCAACTGGCCTCTTCGAAACTACTTGCGCAGGACCGCCTCGCCAGCGGCATCAGTGCCATGGACCTGAAACACATTCTTCGCCAGATCCAGTTTGACCGTGGCAATCTTCGACATAACCACCTCCCTTCAAGGATTGTTGCGATCCCACCTTGGCACACAGATGCCGTCGGAGGGCAGTTACAGCATCAAAGCCCCTCCCGGCCCCGCTGAACTTCAAGGTTCAGATCGCGCTCAACCCAAAGGCACTTGTTGTCCTCGCGCAGCACATCGCAGCCCCCGATGACTTCCGCGCGGTTGTGCTGCCGTACCGGCGCGTGTCGGCGCAAGAGGAGCTGGGCCGAGGTTTGAGAGAACGACCGCTTCGTACACAAATTCCTGCCGTCCGGTTCATTGATACCTGGCAAGCCATGCTGGTTTTTTATTCATTTCTTTCAGGAATGCATTTCAGGGTTGTATTGATCAATTAACCTTCGGTCATTGCACCGAATGACGTTGACTATTGACGCAGCGGCAAGTCATAGAATTCTTTGAAATCCATGGTTTAACAGGCGAGTACTCATCCAGTGTCCCATCCCCTCAGACTGTTCAACTGCCCAAGATGCGACCACAAACTGCGCTTCGGCGCCCGCCGATGCGGGCAGTGCTACGAGCCCACGCCGTTTTTGAATCGCAGGGTTACCTGGGGGCTTTTGGTGCTGATCTTGCTTCTCGGCGCCAGCGGCGCGGGCGTTGCGATGCTTGCCTAGATTCCTGGGGCAGGAAACGTCATTCCATTGCAAGGATGGTGTTGCGGACCACGGGGTAGATTTCATTGTCCCAGCGGCGACCGTTGAAAACGCCATAATGGCCGACATTTGCCTGCAGATGGTGCCGCTTCAGATGCGGTCGCAGATTCGAGCACAGCTCGTGCGCCGCAGTGGTCTGCCCGATACCGCAGATATCATCGCGCCCGCCCTCGACGGTCAGCAGGGCAGTGCGCAGAATTTTCGAGGGATCGACCTTGCGGCCCCGGTAGGTCAGATCACCCGTGGCAAGCTCGGCCTTCTGAAAGACCCGGTCGATGGTTTCGATATAGAACTCCTCGGTCAGATCCAGAACGGCGAAATACTCGTCGTAGAAATCCTTGATCCGGGCGGCTTCCTTGTCCTCGCCTCTGGCAAGATGGTCGTAGAGCTTGCGATGCTGTGATTGATGGCGTTCCATGTTCATCGACATGAAAGCGGTCAACTGAACAAAACCCGGATAGACCCGCCGCCCGCCGCCCGGATAGCGTAGGGGCACGGTCGAGATCACATTGCTCCTGAACCACGACAGCGGCTTTTCATTGGCCAGTTCGTTGACCTTTGTCGGGCTTTCGCGAACGTCGACCGGCCCAGCCATCAGCGTCATCGAGCGCGGGGTCGCGGGGTTGCGTTCTTCGGACATGACGGCAACTGCGGCCAACGCTTGAACGCAGGGCTGACAGACCGCCAGAATGTGACCGCCCGGCCCGATCTCTTCCATGAAGCGGATGATATAGGCGATGTAATCCTCGACCCCGAACATGCCGGCGCCGCGTGGCACATCTCGGGCGTTCTTCCAGTCGGTGATGTAGACGTCATGATCGCGCAGCAGGGTGCGCACGGTGCCGGCCAGAAGCGTTGCGAAGTGCCCCGACAGCGGCGCTGTCACCAGAACCTTCGGTTGTTCGGCTTCGATGTCACGGCGAAAGCGCAGCAGCTTCCCGAAGGGCATGTCGAGCACGACCTCCTCGGTGACGGGAACATCGCGGTTCTGAACCCGAACGGTGTGGATGCCAAAGCTTGGTCGTTCGTGGCTCAGCTGGAAACGCGACATCATCTCCATGATTGCGGCGTTGCGGAGATTGGCTTGCGCAAACGGGCCGGACTGTCGCGGCGAAAACGCCAGTGCGCTCAGGGCGGCGGTTCGAAAAGGGGCGATAATATCATCAAGACTCTGGTAAGCGGCGTAAATCACGGCGACCTAATCCCCATTGTACAGAAAATTTGTAGCCAAGCGCCAAGGGCGCATGCGACAAAAATCATGACGCTGTGCAGCATCAGAGGCAAAGTTACCCGTAATGGCCCAGGCAACGCTTACCATTTCATCGAAGAACTATTCCTCCTGGTCCCTGCGTGGCTGGCTTCTGTGCAAGATGGCAGGGCTCGAATTCGAGGAGACCCACGTCGATCTCCATGACACCGACATGCGCCAGGAGCTGCTGCTGCTTTCTCCCACGGTGCGCGTTCCCAGATTGACCCATGGCGATGTGCAGGTCTGGGATGTGACGGCGATTGCCGGATATCTCAACGAAATGTTCCCAAAGGCCGGCCTTTACCCCAAGGAGAGGGTGGCGCGGGCACATTGCCGGGCAATTTCGGGCGAGATGCACGCCGGGTTTCACAATCTTCGCTCGGCGCTGCCGATGAACCTCAGGGCGAAGCATGACAGCTTCAAGATCTTCAGCGGCGCGCGGCCCGACGTCGCGCGCGTGGTTGAGATCTGGAAACAGTGCCTTGATACCTATGGCGGGCCGTTCTTGTTCGGCACGCCGACGATGGCCGACGCGATGTATGCCCCTGTCTGCACCCGGTTCCGCACCTATTCCGTCACGCTCGAACCGCAGCTTGAGGCGTATATCGATACCATTCTCGCATGGGAACCGATGGCCGAATGGATCACCGCAGCGCTTGAAGAACCCGAAGAGATCGAGGAGCTCGAGGTCGAGTTTTAGCCAATGTGCCGTCAAGACTTTGCCGACAGGCGGGCAGGGCGTTTCATAGCGCTTCGATCCTTTCAGATGGGACGTGCTCTGGTGACATGTGGCAGGGCAGCGTGACGCAAAAGCGGCTTCCTACGCCCGGTTCGGATTCACACCAGATCTTGCCGCCGTGGCGTTCCACGATCTTGCGACACGTCGCCAGACCAAGCCCCGTGCCAGCAACCTCGCCCTGAGGGGCAATGCGCTTGAACGGTTCGAAAATCCGTTCGAGATGTTCTTGAGCGATGCCGATACCCTTGTCGGCGATGGTCACCCTGATCTCGTCCGCGCCGGACAGCGTACTGGTGATCCGCACCTCGGGCGTTTTGCCCCCGCTGTATTTCATCGCGTTTGCGATCAGGTTCTGAAACAGCTGCGCCAGTTGAGGCGCGGAGCCGAACAGGCTGCTGTCCTGCACATCCAGCGTAATCTTGGCGTGGACCTCGGCGATTGTCCGGTCGAGGCTGAGCAGCGCTTCGTCGAAGGCCCCGCGCAACGCGGTTTTTTCGAATTCCTGCGCGCGGCTGGCGCGGATATGGCTGCCCAAACTGTCCAGAAGCGATGAGATTTGCCGCGCTGATCGACGCAAAAGGCGCATTTCGGTATCGACGGTTTTCAGAACGTCAGCGTCGATCTCGGTTTCGATCTCCCCCACAAAGAACTGGATGGATCGAACCGGAGCCTTGAGATCGTGCAGCAAAACGTCTGCAAACAGCTCCAACTCACGTTTTTGCTCCTCGATCCGGCTCTGCATCGCGCGCCAAGCCAGTGCGTTTTCGACGATGCGTTTCATCGGCAGTTCGGTCAGTCGCGATTTCTGAATGTAATCAAAGGCGCCTTTCTTGATCGTGGTCTTGGCGATTTCTTCGTCGCCTTGTCCGGTGACGATGATGCAGGCCGTGCAGGGCCATTTGCGCAGGACTTCCTCCATCATTTCGATGCCGTTCAGTCTGGGCAGACGGTAGTCGATAAAAGCGATATGCGGCTCTGTCTCGAGCCCAATAACGGTGTCGAGCTCTCCTGCGGATTCCACCACCTTTGCCGTGGGGTGCGCTTTGCGCAGGATTCTGCGGAAATGTCTGCGATCAACGTCGTCGTCGTCGATGATCAATACGTCAGCCCGATCCACCATTTGCCTCCATCCCGACCAGCACATCTGGCAAGAGCACAAGCTCTGCATATTCGCCAATAAATCGTACGAATTCGGTCAGGTCGGGCGCGCTGCCGTCCTTCAGGATGTATCCGGCGACATTGTGATCATAGGCGCGCGCCACATCTCCCCGATCGTGTGAGGTCGTCATCACGAACACCGCAGCCTGGCGTAAGGCAGGGTCCTTTCTGAGTTCGGTCAGGAATTCGTGGCCGTTCATGCGGGGTAGGTTGAGATCGAGCAAGATAATGACCTTGCGCGCCTCGCGTTCGTCTCGCTCCCGAAGGTGGTCGAGCGCGGCTCGCCCATCGAAGATTCGCCGGATCGGATTGCTGAGCCCGGCCTTGCGAAAGGCCCGCAGGAACGCTGCCGCATCGCAATCGTCATCTTCGATCAGAAGCAGAACGGGAACCTGAGCGTTCCCTTGCCTGAGGGCGAGCCTGGGTTCACCTGCTAGCATGGCTCTCTCCAGTCGGTGATCCGGTCAATTGGGGACGGTTCAGGCGTGACATGGATTGATCATGCATCCCAGCGCGTCTTGCTGGCCAGCAGCGCGCGTCGCCCATCGGTGTCACACAGTTCGCCAACCTCGTCGAGCGTGCTCAGGCCGCTGACGCAGAGCTTTTCCATTTCCGAATGCTTGAGCTTGAGCGGACCGCCATGCACCTGCGCAGCGACGGAGCGGATCCGTCGCAACAGACTGGAAAGGATGCGGCGCATTTCGGGACGCAGGCTGTCGTCGATGCGCAATAGCATCGATTCAAGGTCGGCGATCCGAGTGCGATCTTCGGATTGAGCGCGCCGCATCAGGTTGCGTTCAAACGCAGCGGCGACCGATTTTCGCAGCGCATCTATGCCGAGTTCTTCCTTAATGAGGTAATCGTGACACCCGGTGCGCATCGCCTTGATGATCACATCGTGGCGATCGACGCTGGTCACCATGATGGCGACGGCATCCTTGTGAGACGGATCAGCAAGAAGATATTCAAGCGCGTCCTGACCAGTCGCGATACCAAGCTGATAATCGATAAAAACGATATCGAAAACGTGGCAGGCGAGCAGCTCCGACATCTCGTCGTACGACGACGCTTCCTGTATCTGCAGATCCAGACCGGCCTTGCCGCAAATCTTGATCAGTCGGAAGCGGTCCGCCTCTTCGTCGTCAAGGACAAGAGCACTCAGCCGCTTTGGAGGACTGCGCAGCTCAATCGCATTTTCTGGTAAGGTGGTCATCACGGCCTGCCTTGGACGTACATCATCCCCCATGTCTGGAGCAAAGGACTGAACATGGTGTAAACACCGCCCGGAATTCGGGTCGATTATGAAGAAACGATTTCCTAGGGTCAGGATTCATA
>NZ_JAHKQA010000023.1 GCF_018860705.1 Citreicella sp. C3M06 | reverse complement strand
CCGTCACGTTGGCAATCCCCCGCCAGACAATTTGGCAATGCCCGCAGCACAAATCGACCTTACAGATTTGACTCGGGCCGGGTTCCTCAAATCACTTAGCGCCAAGGGGCCAGCGCGCATCGGGTTTCCGCTGACACCCGGCTCGCGGCTGTTTCCCAGCCTGATCACCGACAGTGCCCCGCAGAGGATCAGCCCCGCAACCGATCCATGAACACTTCGAAATGGCGCCGGGCGAGCACCGCCGCCAGCGACGACGAGGTGTCGCGCGGGGCGATCAGGGCCAGCGACAGCGGCGGCAACGCGGGCCCCCTTAGCGGGATCTCATCAAGACCGGGTTCGGGGCGCTCGGGCAGGCCCGCACAGACGGCGATCAGGCCATGGCCGCAGCCTTCGCGTACCAGCGCGCGCAATACCTCGGTGCTGTCCGCCGTGATCGCCGCCAGCGGTTCGACGCCCGCGCGCGCCGCGGCGATGTCGTGTATATCGCGCAGCGGGCTGCCCGCGCCGGGCAACAGCACCGGCTTGCTGAAAAACCGCCCCAGCGACACGCTCTGACGCGCGCGCCCGTCGGAGGGCAGCAGCGCCAGCACCCGGAACGGCACCTCGCGCAGCACCGACACCCCCGGCAGCGGGCGCGGGCTGAAGGTCAGGCCCAGATCCGCTTCGCCGTCGATCACCCTCTGGCGGACGTTGTCCGACCCGGACACCCGCAGCGACAGGGTGATCTTCGGATGCGCCGCCCGGAACGCCGCCAGCGCCCGTGGCAAAAGCCCCGAGGCCGCGTCCTGCGGGGCGGCGATGCGCACCTCGCCGCGGCTCAGGCCCTTGAGCTCTTCGATCTCGGCCGACACCGCGCGCATGTCGCGCCGCCAGCCGCGCATCCGGTACATCAGCAATTCCCCGGCCGAGGTCAGGCGCACGCCCCGAGGGTGACGCTCGAACAAGGGAACGCCCAAATCTTGCTCGGCGCGCAGCAATTGCTTGTCGATGGCCGAGGCGGAAACGTTCAGAACCTCGGCGGCGCGCCGGATCGATCCAAGCCGCGCGATTTCTTCCATATATCTGAAAAAGCGTGTGAAAAACACTTTCTGCACTGGCTGTGACGTCCCATTCTGGCCCCGCTGATGCCAACATTTCAGAGCGTTGAGAAAAATTCAACGCCGCGTGGGATTCTTGGCGTTTGTCATTTGCCTGTCATGTTGGAATGTTGCCCCGAAACACCCACTCCACCGGAGGCCGCCTTGCGCCTGATCGCGCCCCATCACTACGACGTCGAGATCGCCGGCAAGACCGAGCGTCTGCCGATGCTGGCGCTGGATGAGCAGCGCGCCATCGCCCTGCTGATGGACATCGACATGGGGCTGGCCTTTGCCGATCGCGCCGGGCGGGCGCTCGCCGAGCGCTTTGCCGCGCTCAAACCCGACGTCGTCGTCGGCAGCGCCACGCTTGGCATTCCGGTAGCGATGGAGGTCAGCCGCCACCTTGGCCTTGACCGTTACCTGATCTTGCAGAAATCGCCCAAGTTCCACCTTGCCGATGCGCTGTTCGAACCGGTGCGCTCGATCACCTCGGACACGCCGCAGCGCCTGATGCTGGATCGCCGCCAAGTGCCGCTGCTTCAGGGGCGCCGCGTCGTGGTGGTGGATGACGTGATTGCCACCGGCGCCAGCATTGCCGCGTCGATGCGGCTGGCGCGGCGCGCCGGGGCCACGGTGCTGGCCGCCGGAACCATCCTGACCGAGGGCATCGCCTGGCGCGAGGCGCTCGGCGAAGACGCCGCGCTGGTGCACCGGCTGGGCCGCATCCCGCGCTTTTTCATCGCGGGCGGCGCGGCGCAAATCGACCCCGCCAGCCTTGAACCGGACATGCTGGCGGACACGGAGCCCACGCCCATGCCCCACTGACATCATCGGGCAGGCCGGGAAGGGAGGAGCCCGGCCTGCCCCGTCATTTCGCCCCGAACCGGGCGCAAGCAGAAGGGCGGCACGCGTCCCTCATCTCAACCGCAACAGGGAATCCTCCTATGACCACACAGACCCTTTCCAAGGATGGCGGCTCCAGCCTCTTTCCGATCGTGCTTTCCATCGTCGCCGCCGCCGCCACCGGCGTGCTCTGGGCCTATGCCAACCCGATCCAGCTGGTGCCCGGCGTGATCCAGTGGCGCATCTTTGCGTTTCTGCCGCCGCTGGTCGGCATCCTGCTGGGCTGGAAAAGCGGCTTTATCTGCGGCTATCTCGGCACCATCGTCTGGTCGCTGCTGGCGGGCACCTTCATCCCGGCGCATTCGCTGATCGTCGATGGCATCATGGTCGGCCTGACCGGCCTCGTGCCCGGCCTGCTGTTCAGCCCCGCCAAGACCAGCTTTGACAAAAGCGCGCTGATCCGCATTGCGCTGGTCTGCCTTGCCGTGGGTCTGGCGATGGTGGTCGCAGTGTCCGCCAGCCTTGCCGCTCTGGGGATCTTTCCGTTCTGGTGGGCGGTTGGCTACCTCGGCCTGTCCGACATCGTGCCGATGCTGATCGGAACGCCGCTGCTGGTGGTGCCCGCGCTCAAGATCCTGACCGCTGCGCACCCCTCCGGGTTCAAGCGCTTCTAATGCTGCTGAACGTTGACAAACTGACGCTGGGGTTCGGCACTGCCGAGCCCCTTGTGCAGGACGCTGACCTTGCCCTTGGCGAGGGCCAGCGCCTGCTGATTTGCGGCGCGACCGGCAGCGGGAAATCGACGCTGGCCATGGCGCTGGCGGGAATCATTCCGCAGATCCTGCCGATCCCGCAATATTCCGGGCGCGTGTCGCTCGCAGGCGAAAACGTGACCGCCCTGCCCCACGCCGCGCTGTTTTCGCGCCTTGGCTATGTTGCCCAATCCGCCGAAGACCAGCTCTGGGATCTTTCGGTCGAAGACATCATCGCCTTTCCGCTGGAAAACCGCGCCCTGCCCCGCGCGCAGATCCGCGAGCGCGTGCGCGCCTTGATGACACAGCTGCAGCTGACGGCGCTGGCCGGTCGCCGGGTGCTCACCCTGTCAGGGGGCGAGCGGCGCATGGTCGTGCTTG
This sequence comes from Citreicella sp. C3M06, assembly GCF_018860705.1. GTDB lineage: Bacteria > Pseudomonadota > Alphaproteobacteria > Rhodobacterales > Rhodobacteraceae > Salipiger. The sequence goes on along the minus strand of NZ_JAHKQA010000023.1, from coordinate 18,990 downwards.
CCGCAGCTCTTGCCTCGCAACCCACGCTGGTGGTGCTGGACGAGCCGACCACCGGGCTGGACCCGGCGGCGCGCGCCCGCCTGTGCGACGCGCTTGTCGAGGCTGCGGCGCATGTCTCGGGCATGATCGTCACCGAACAGGATGCCAGCGCGCTGGCCCCGGTTTGTAGCGACCTCGCGCTGCTTTCGGGGGGCAAACTGGCGGCCCCGCGCGCCCTTGGCCCGGCGCTGGACGACGCCGCGCTATGGACTGGCGCCGGCCTTCTGCCGCCCCGCCGCCCCACGCCCGCCCGCACGCCGCCCGCAACCGGCCCCGAGCTGCTGGCCGTCGCCGGCCTGCGCACAAGGCTGACCCGCGCTGACGGCGCACCGGTGCTGGAAAACGCTGAACTGTCGCTGAAGGCGGGCGAGGTGCTTGCCGTGATCGGGCGCAATGGCGCGGGCAAGACAACGCTGATGAAATCGATACTCGGCCTCGCCCCCGCCGCGGCTGGGCGCATCGTGCTGGGCGGCACCGATGCCACCGGCTGGACCATCGCGCGCCGTGCCCGCCACATCGCCTATGTGCCGCAATCCATGCGCCAGATCCTGTTCCACATGAGCGTGGCCGAGGAAATCGACTTTGCCCGCTCCATGGGTGCGGGCGATGAAGACACCGCAACCGTGCTGGCCCGCTACGGGCTTGCCGGGCATGAGGAAACCAACCCCTTTGCCCTGTCGGCGCGCCAGCAGGGCCAACTCGGGCTGGCCTGCGCCGATGCGTCGGGGGCGGCGATCGCCATCGTCGACGAACCGCTTCTGGCCCGCGATCTGCACGGGCGTGCCCTGCTGGAAACCTTCCTGTCGCGCATGACCGGATCGGGGCGCGCGGTGATGCTGATCTCGCATGATCTTGATCTTGTCGATGACGTGGCCACGCGCCTTGCCATCGTCGCGGATGGCCACATCCAGCAGGATGGCCCGGTGCCCGAGGGCTGGCACAGCCCGGCCTTTGCCGCCCTTGGCTGGCCTCTGCCCCGCGCCCATCAAAGGACTGCCGCATGAGCCGCCTTGCCGATCTCAATTTCTTTGCCAAGCTCGGCGCCGCCTTTGCCCTGATGATCCTCGCCTGGCTGGCGCCGGACTGGCGCTGGGGCCTGCCCTATGCGGCGCTGATCGTCGCTGGGCTGGTGCTGGTCCGGGTGCCCGGCTTGCGCGGCTATCTCAAGGGGGCCGGGCTGCTGACCCTGATGGTGATCGTCAGCTGGATGATCAACCTGACGATCCAAGGGCTTGCCCCGCTGGACGCGCTTGGCGTCGCCGCAAAGATGGCCGCGCGTCTGGTGGCCACCACGGCGCTGTTCTATTTCGTCATGGAAACGTCGAGCCCCGGCGCCATTCTGGCGGCCTGCTCGGCGGCGCGGCTGCCGCCCATCGTCACGCTTGTGCTGTCGCTGCTGTTTGGCATCATCCCGATGCTGCGCGATGAATTCGAACGCATCGCCGATGCACAGCGCGCCCGCGGCATGGAAATCGACGACGTGAGCTTTCTGCGCAAACTGCGCTTTGCCCTCGCGCGCGGCGTGCCACTGCTGGTGCAGGCCATTCGCACCGCCCACGCCATTTCCTTCTCACTCAGCCTTTACGGATTCGACCTTGGCACAAAGCGCAGCACATGGCGGCGCGTCGGCTGGTGGATCGAACCCGCGATGTCCTTCAGGGAGCCCCATAAATGAAAGACCAGACCGCCGCACAGACCTGGCATGTCGATGTCGAAGGCTTCGGCCTCGATCTGCCGATCGTGCCGATCAACCCCGAATTCGCGATCTCTCTGATGATGGTGATCGACCTTGGCGTGCGCTTTGGCGCCCATGTCGGCGAACGGCTCGCGGCGAAAATCGCCCCGATGAAGCCTGACATCATCGTCGGCCCCGCGACGCTGGGCATTCCCGTCGCCATTGAGGTGACGCGGGCGCTTGGCCTTGATCACTACGTTGTGCTGCAAAAATCGCCCAAGCTGCACCTGGCGGATGCGCTGGTGCAAACGCTGACCTCGATCACGTCCAAGGGCGAGCAGCGCATCCTGCTGGATCGCGCGGCGATCCCGCTGATCGCGGGCAAACGGGTTGTGGTGGTCGATGACGTGGTGGCTTCGGGCTCCAGCCTCAAGGGGGCGCTGGATCTTGTACGGCAGGCGGGCGGCAACCTCGTCGGCGCCGGAGTCATCCTGACCGAAGCGCAGGACTGGCGCGAAACGCTCGGGCCGGACGCGGACGGTTTGGTGTCGCTGGCGCATATCCCACAATTCGCCCCGGATGCGGATGGCCGCTGGCAGCCGATCCCGGGGACCTGAAGCCGCAAAGGGGGGGCCGCGCGCAGCGGTCATTCAGGGGCAGGCCCCATAGGGGATCGCTGCGCGGCAGGAACACGCAGCTTTGCATCTGGTGTCTTCACGGGACGCGTCGCGGGAGCGTTCCGGTCAGATAGCTCATGTCTGACAGCTGATCGCTCACGGGCAACAGGCTCGGCGCCGCGCATGAGAAAAAGGAGCGCCCCGGTCAGGGCGCCCCTTTTGGGTTAAGTGTCGTTCCAAAACAGGCGCTTCGCCCGTCTGGCACGGCCATGGATCAGCTGTTGAAGTTGCGGATCAGCGCCTCGGCACGAAATTTCGCCTCGGCGGCGCTGCCTTCGTCCGAAACCACCTGCCATGCGGCGACCGCTTCGGAGTTGCTCAGCGAAGCAACGTCAGCGTTCGGAGCAATCTGCGACAGGGCTTTGCGGGCTGCGTCGCCGGTGTTGTTGGTCTGGGCCGACGCGGCGCCCGAAAGAGCGGCGGTTGCGGTGATGGCTGCGGCGGCAATGAGAGCGATGCGGTTCATGTGAAGTCTCCGATATATGGTTATGTGCGTCTGTGTTCGACGTTTCCGTCTTGTGGGGTAGATATCGGTCGCATGGCCCGAGGTTTCAAATCACAGGATCGCTCTCGCGCGCTCTTGGGGATGTGAGAAATCTGGGTGGAACAAATGTCCATCACCAGATGTAACTTCATATCCTTATGTTTCGAAGAGATATTTTTTCATCAGCCGAGCTGCCTGCACAGCTGTCCGTGTAACATTCACCGCCAATGCGGCTTGTTTTCGGGCATCACACCATTTCTGTGCGCCAGCGCACCGAGTAAGGAGAGGCTTGGCAATCCCCACCTAGTGAGGCACGCGTTGGAGTTCCGAACCGCAATCGAACAGCTGACCCCGAACCGGGCGCATATGCCGTCTGCCCCGCATCTTTGCCGCGCAAAATCCGCAACGGGTCCGCCTGATGCACAGCGCAACTCAGGCACAGCAGAGGACGGTGACGCGGCGCAATATGATCCGAGAACCTCGCCCGCTTTCGCTGCCCAACGGTCGCGTCCGTCACCCCGACGTCAAGAGGCCCGGCGCGGCGGGCGATGGCCTCGTCGTTGTCCTGTCTCCCGCCGCTGTCAGCTCGTGCGGCTTGGCCGCAGCAAGAGCGCCGCCGCCCTGTGCGCTGCGAAACCCCGGCATTCAGGGTGAAGCAAGGCACGACGTCTGTATCGTCTTGCGGCAGATTTGCCCCGATGGTTCCGGCAGCGGTCACAAAGATGTGGAACGGGGGCCGCGCGCCGCCCGTCTCACATCAAAGCCATGCGCCCAGCCGCTACCCCAGCATTCCGGTATCGCCGCAGACCGACAGCGCCTGCCCCGAAATGGTCGCCCCGCGCGGGCTTGCAAGATACAGCACCTGATCGGCAAGCTGCTCGGGCGTCACGTATTGCTTGATCGAGGTGCGCGAAAACGCGTCGCGTTCGGCCTCTTCAAAGCTGATGCCCTGCGCTTGCGCCCGCGCCTCCAGCACCCGGCGCTGGCGTTCTCCGGCCACCAGACCGGGCAGCAGCGCGTTGACCCGGATCGCGTCGGGGCCAAGCTCGATCGCCATGGATTTCGTCAACCCGATCACCCCCCACTTGGCCGCCGCATAGGGGCTGCGCAGGCGGAACCCCAGCCGCCCCGCCAGAGACGAGACATTGACGATGGACGCATTGTCGCTGGCCCGCAGATGCGGCACCGCACGGGCGGTGGTCAGGAACTGGCTGGTGAGGCAGATGGCAAGGCATTGCTCGACCTCTGCCAGATCCAGCTCTTCGATCCGGCCCGTCGGCCCGGCGATCCCGGCGTTGTTCACAAGGCAATCGATGCCGCCCAGCTGCGCCGCCGCCGCGTCCATGAACGCGCCAAGCGCGGCTTTGTCGGAGACATCGACACGGGTGCGGAACACCGCGTCGGGCAGGCTGGCAAGCCCGGCCTCGTCGATATCGCAGGTGGCAACGCGCGCCCCTTCGGCCAGAAAGCCTTCGACGATGGCGCGGCCGATGCCGTTGGCGCCAGCGGTGACGATCACCCGCGCGCCGGTCAGATTCAGATCCATATTCGGGTCCTTTATTGTGAGGTAAACACCAGCGACAGCCACGGCAGGAAGCTGATGATCAGCAGATCCACCAGCAGGATGGCGACAAAGGGAATGACCCCTCGCGCGATCTGTGGCACGCCGATGCGCGCGATGCTTGAGGCGATGAACAGGTTCAGCCCAACCGGCGGCGTGAACATCCCCATGGCAAGGTTGACCACCATGATGACGCCGAAATGCACCGGGTCGAACCCGAAGGTAAGCGCGATGGGCAGCAGGATCGGGGTAAAGATCAGGATGGCGGCGGCGGCTTCAAGGAACATCCCCACCAGCAATAGCAGCAGGTTCACAAGGATGATGAACAGCCACGGGCTGTCGATGGCCCCCACCACGAAATCGGAGATCACGCTAGGCACCCGCAGTTGCAGGATGATCCGCCCGTAAAGCCCGGCCGCCGCGATGATCGACAGCACGACCGCCGAGGTCACGGCGCTGGTGCGCAGTATGCGCGGGATCGCCCGAAGCGGCAATTCGCGGTAAATCACGCCGCCCACGATCAGCGCATAGACCACCGCAACCACCGCCGCTTCGGTCGGGGTGACGATGCCGCCATAGATGCCGCCAAGGATCAGCGCGGGCATGGCCAGCGCCAGCAAAGCCTTCCACCCGGCCACAAGGATTTCGCGCAACGATGTCGGCTCTCCGGGGGCGGTCTGCATGCCTCGGGCGTGGAAAAACGCATAGATCAGCAGCGAAACCACCACCAGCGCGCCCGGCAGCACCCCGGCAAGGAACATATCCCCCACCGACTGGTTGGCCGAGATCGCATAGAGGATCAGCGGGATGCTTGGCGGAATGATCACCCCCAGCGCCCCCGACGCGGCCTGGTTCGCCGCCGCGTAGCGTTTGGAATAGCCCTGCGTCACCATCGCCGGGATCAGGATCGCGCCGACAGCGGCGGTGGTCGCCGCGCCCGACCCGGAAATCGCCGCAAAGAACGCCGAAGTGACGATCGCCACCATCGCCAGCCCGCCGGTCATCGACCCCACCAGCGTCTTGGAGAAATTCACCAACCGGGCGGAAATCCCGCCCTCTTGCATCAGGTTGCCCGCAAGGATGAAGAACGGGATCGCCAGCAGCGGAAAGGAATTGACCGAGCGGATCATTTCCTGCGGGACGATCAGCAGCGGCATGATGCTGCCCTGCCAGATCGTCGCGATGGCGGCGAGCCCCAGCGCAAAGGTCACCGGCACGCCGACGATCAGCAGCAGCAGCAAAGAGCCGAACAAAAGCGCGATCATGCCGAGCCCTCCCCGTCGAGCGCCGGGTCATCCCGCAGCCCGGCGAAATCTTCGGCAAGGATCGCCACCGCGTTCAGCAGCATCAGCGCCGCCCCGGCAGGCATCGCACCATAAAGCCACGCCATCGACACCCGAGTGCTGGGCGCGACCTGCATCGCCACGCGCTGCGTGATGTTCAGCCCTTCGCTCAGCAGCACATAGGCAAACAGGCACGACGCCGCCGCCACCACGATGCGCAAGACCCGCGCCACCCGTGGCCCCGACAGCGAGGTCAAAAGATCGACCGAAATCAGCGAGCCATAGCGATAGGCATAAGCGGCCCCCAGCATGGTCATCCAGACCATGGAAAACCGCGCCACCTCTTCGGAAAAGCTCAGGGAATCGCCCATCACATAGCGGGCGAACACCTGCCAGCTGATGAGCACCGTCATGACAAGGATCAGCCCGGCCAGCAGCCAGCCCACGATCCAGTTGATGCCGTCCACTGCGCGGACGGTCATGCGCAGCGCGCCTTGCATCTTGCTACCTCGGGTCGGGGGGACAGATAAGCGCGCCGAACGGGTCCGCCGGCGCGCCGTTGTGATCAGTTGGTGGCGGGCTCGAAACTCATGGCCGCATCGACCAGTTCGGCGCCAACCTGATCCTTCCACTTCTCGATGACCGGGGCGACCGCCTCGCGGAACGGGGCCAGATCGGGGCGGGTGACTTCCATACCCAGTTCCTGAAGCTCCCCGAGATACTTCTCTTCCATCGCCACCGAAGCTTCGCGCTGCACCGGTCGTGCCAGCTCTGCCGCTTCCAGCAGGATCGCCTGATCCTCGGGCGAGAGCGAGTCAAACAGCGCCGCACCGATCATGAAGGGCGCCGGGGAATAGACGTGCTGGGACATGGTCAGATAGTCCTGCACCTCGTAAAAGCGCACATCGTAAATTGTCGGCACCGGGTTTTCCTGGCTTTCCACAACGCCTTGTTGCAGCGCGGTGAACACCTCGGTCCATGCCATGGGCGAGGCATTGGTGCCAAGCGCTGTCCAGGTATCCACCTGCACCGAGCTTTCCTGCGTGCGGTGCTTGATGCCCTTGAGATCCTCCAGCGTATTGATCGCACGCACGGAATTGGTCTCGTGGCGGAAGCCGTTTTCCATCCATGTCAGCACCTTGACCCCGGCTGCCGCTTCGATCACGCCCGCCAGTTGGTCACCATATTCGCTGTCAAGAAAGCCATGCGCATGGGCGTGGTCCTTGAACACATAGGGCAGGTCGAACAGCATGAATTCCGGGGCAAAACCGCCCATCGGCCCGGTCGAGGTGATGCCCATGTCGATCAGGCCAAAGCCCATGCCCTCGACCACCTCGCGCTCGGCCCCGAGCGCATTGTCGTAATGCGGGCGGATGGTCAGACGACCCTCGGAAAGCCGCTCCAGCTCTTCGCCGAATTTCAGCACCCCCACGGCGTGGTGGCTCTCGGCTCCCAGCGGCAGGCTGACATCGAATGTGCGGGTCTCCTGCGCCAGCGCAGAGGTGCCGAGCAGCAGCGCGGCGGATAGGGTCAGTGTGAAATGCTTCATGATCAAGGGCCTCCCGTCCCTCTTCCTCCTCGGATCGTTCCGGGGATCAAAGTGTGATCTCACTTAACGCTAATTCAATACATCCTCGGCGGTCAATCAAAATATTTATCATGTTTTTATGGACTTTATGAAATTATCACTCGTATCATGATGAAACCGAGATCACACTTAGAGGCATGATTCACCGTGAGCGGCGCATGATCAACACGCAGGAAATGGACGGATGGGCGCGGCTTGGGCCGCTGGCGCTGCGCGAGGGGGAAACCGCGCAGGCGCAGATCTATGCCTGCCTGCGCGAGGCGCTGATTTCCGGCTATTTTCAACCGGGCGAGGAAATCAGCCTGCGCCGCACCGCCGCCGTTCTGGGCACCAGCGTAACCCCGGTGCGCGAGGCGCTGCGCCAGCTGGAATCCGATGGCGGGCTCGAGGTCTGGGGCGGCAACCGCGTGCTGCGCGTGCCGATCCTGACCGAGGCAGAACTGAACGATATCCGCGACATCCGGCTGGAACTCGAAGGGTTCGCCGCCACGCTCGCCATCGAAAAAATCACGGCGGCGCAGATCCGCATCATCGCCAACGCCTGCGCGATGATGCGCCGCGCCGCGGATGAGCGCAACGCCGACCGCTATCTGGAAAGCAACTGGCGGTTTCACAAGCTGATCTACCGCGCCGCCGAACGGCCCGTGCTGATGGGGGTGATCGAAGGCATGTGGCTGCGGGTTGGCCCGCTGATCCGCCACGCGGTGACCTCGCCCAACCATTTCGCCCGGTCGATGGAAAGCCACGACCTTGCCGAACAGGCGCTGCGCGACCGCGATGCCGACGCCCTGCGCGCGGCCATCGTCAAGGATATTTCCGATGCCGCAATCGATCTTGGCGCGACGCTGAAACAGAATGAGGGCGGCGCGGACTGATCCCGCCGCCAGAGGAGGAGACCACATGACACCAACCGTTGCCATCATCGGCTGCGGCCTGATCGGCCGCGCATGGACCATCGTCTTTGCCCGCGCGGGATGCCCCGTCCGGGTCTGGGATGCCAACCCCGAGGTGCTGCAGGGCGTGCGCGGCGCGCTAAAGGCGATGTGCGACGAGGCCGGCGAAGACCTTGGCATTCTGGACAACGTCACCACCCATCCCGACATGGCCGGTGCGCTGGAAGGCGCGGCCTGGGTGCAGGAAAACGGCCCCGAAAAGCTGGACATCAAGCGCGCCATCTATGCCGATCTGGATCGGCTTGCCGCGCCGGACGCGGTGCTTGCCTCGTCGAGCTCCGCATTGGTGGCGTCGTCCTTCAACGACGGCCTGTCCGGGCGCGGGCGCATCCTCGTCGCCCATCCGGTCAACCCGCCGCACGTGATCCCGGTGGTGGAACTGTGCCCCTCGCCGGACACCACCCCCGAGGTCATGGACCGCGCCGAGGCCTTCATGACCTCGGTGAAACAGGTGCCCGTGCGCATGAGCGCCGAGATCGACGGCTTTGTGCTCAACCGTCTTCAGGCGGTGTTGCTGGCAGAATCGCTGCGGCTGGTGGCCGAGGGCATCGTTACGGCAAAAGGCGTGGACGACACGCTGCGCCACGGGCTTGCCCAGCGCTGGGTACTGCTGGGCGCGCTGGAAACCATCAACCTCAATGCGCCGGGCGGCGTGGCCGACTATCTCGACCGCTACGGCCCGACCATGGCGCGCCTGTCCGATGGCGCCGCGCGCGGCGAAGCCTTCACCCCCGAGGTGGCGAGGCAACTGGCAAGCGCCCTGCCCGCGCCCGAGCGCGTCCCCGAGCTTACCGCGCGGCGAGACCGCGACCTGACCGCGCTCGCCGGCTTCCTGCAAACACTGACCCAAAAGGACTGATCCCATGGCCCCCAAACGCAAGGTCATCATCACCTGCGCCGTCACCGGCGCGATCCACACCCCGTCGATGTCCGAATACCTGCCGGTCACCGCCTCCGAGATCGCCGAGGCCGCCATCGGCGCCGCCGAGGCGGGCGCAGCGGTGGTCCACCTGCACGCGCGCGATCCTCAGGACGGGCGCCCCGATCAGAGCCCCGAAGCCTTCGATCCGTTTCTCAAGGTCATCAAGCAGCGCTCTGCCTGCGTGGTGAACATCACCACCGGCGGCGCGCCGACGATGAGCATTCAGGACCGCGTGCGCCCGGCCAACACCTGGAAACCCGAGCTGGCCTCGCTCAACATGGGCTCGATGAATTTCGGACTGTTCCCGATGCTCGGGCGCTTTGATGCGCAGCTCAAACACCAGTGGGAACGCGACTACCTTGGCAACAAGGGCATCCTGTTCCGCAACACCTTCGAAGACATCGAACATATCATCACCACCCTGTCGGCCCATGGCACCCGGTTCGAATTCGAATGCTACGACACGGCGCATCTTTATAACCTCAAGCATTTCTTCGATGCCGGGCTGGTAAAGGGGCCGCTGTTCATCCAGACGGTGTTCGGGCTGATGGGCGGCATCGGCGCGCATTACGACGATGTCATGCATATGAAGCGCACCGCCGACCGGCTGTTCGGCGATCAGTACCGCTGGTCGGTGCTGGGCGCGGGGCGCAACCAGCTGTCGATCGCGGCGATTGCCGCGGCGCTTGGCGGGCATGTGCGCGTCGGCCTTGAAGATTCGCTCTGGGCCGGGCCGGGTAAGCTGGCCAAGACCAACGCCGAGCAGGTCACCGCCGCGCGCCAGATCATCGAAGGGCTGGGGCTTGAGATCGCCACCCCCGACGAGGCGCGCGAGCTTCTGGCGCTCAAGGGTGCCGACGTGGTCGGGTTCTGATCTCCCTCTGTGATCGAACCTCTGCAAGAATGACGCCACCCTCGCCAAGACCGCCGGGGTGGCGCCGACTTTTGGGCCGATAACAAGGGCATCACCCGCAACCCGGCGGCACGCCGCGATGCCTTGATGACCGTGCCTGCGCCCAGCCGATGACTGCACAGCCCCGCGCCGACAGGTGGCAAACCCACCGGTCGATCTGTGGATGCCCGGCCAAGGCGCTTGTGAAAAACACCTTTACGTCAGATACTTAACCGAACGAGTCCCGCCCTCCCCCCTCCCCGGCTGGCGCAGCGACCAACCCCGACCACAAGATGCGGACAAAACACTTGTCCGAATCCGAGAAACGGGTCATTAACTTACGCTATAAAGCGAAAAACACGGCGCAAAGCGTAACAACCGCACAGCGCCCGAGAACACAGAGGGCAGGATGCGCAGGCAGACACGCATCGACCAGCTTGTCGGCACCCACGCCGAGAAGCTTTCCGAACGGTTGCAGGCTCATCGGGCGCAGCTGTTTCCACCGCATGCGCGCAAGACCTTGCGCAAGTTCACCTCTGGCGAGGTGGCCGCGCTGCTTGGGGTCAAGGATGCCTATCTTCGCAAGCTCAGCCTCGACGGCAAGGGCCCGCAGCCGGAAACCGGCGCTGGCGGACGGCGGCTGTATTCCGCCGAAGATATCCTCGCGCTGCGCCATTTCCTCGACGGGCGGTCCAAGGCCACCTACCTGCCCGGACGCCGCCCCGCCCCCGAAGGCAGCGGTCGCAAATACGACGATCCGCTGCAGGTGATCACCGTGATCAACTTCAAGGGCGGCTCGGGCAAGACCACCACCTCGGCGCATCTGGCACAGAAATGCGCGCTCGATGGCTACCGGGTGCTGGCAGTGGATCTGGACCCGCAGGCGTCGCTGTCGGCGCTGCACGGGTTTCAGCCGGAATTCGACCTGCTCGACGGCGGCACGCTCTACGATGCCATCCGCTATGTCGACCCGGTGCCGCTGCGCGAGGTCATCCAGCCCACCTATTTCCCCTCGCTCGATATCGTGCCCGGCAACCTCGACCTGATGGAATTCGAGCACGAGACCCCCCGCGCCATCATGGAAAAAGACGGCGGCACCTTCTTTACCCGCATCGGTGACGCGCTGGCGCAGGTGCAGGACGATTATGACCTTGTGATCATGGACTGCCCGCCGCAGCTTGGCTTTCTGACCATGTCGGCGCTGTCGGCGGCCACCGCCGTGCTGGTCACCGTGCATCCGCAGATGCTCGACGTGATGTCGATGTGCCAGTTCCTGCTGATGACCTCGAACCTGCTCGAAGTGGTGGCCGAGGCGGGCGGCGACATGTCCTATGACTGGCTGCGCTACGTCGTCACCCGTTACGAGCCCGGCGACGGGCCGCAAAACCAGATGGTCAGCTTCATGCGCTCGCTGTTCGGCGAACATGTTCTGAACCATACCGTGCTGAAATCCACCGCGATTTCCGACGCGGGCATCACCAAGCAGACGCTCTACGAGGTCGAGCGCAGCCAGTTCACCCGCGCCACCTACGACCGGGCGCGCGAAAGCCTCGATTCCGTCAACGGCGAGATCGAAGCACTGGTCCAGCAGGCATGGGGACGCTGACATGGCACGCAAGAACCTTCTCGGCGGCTTGATCGCAGACAGCGCCTCCGGCGGCGACGATGCAGAAAAACCCGCCCGCGCGCCGCGCTACAGCAAGGGCGCCATCGGCGCCGTATCGCAAAGCATCGCCGATCTGAAAAACCGCGCCATCCTCGAAATCGATCCGTTCCAGATCTCCGAAGGCGGGCTGCGCGACCGGGTCGAACATGACGAAGACGCCCATGCCCAGCTGATGCAATCCATCCGCGAGCATGGCCAGCAGGTGCCCATCCTCGTGCGCCCCGACCCCGAGACCGAGGGCCGCTATCGCATCGTCTACGGTCGCCGCCGGGTGCTGGCGCTGCGCGACCTTGGACAACCCATAAAAGCGATGGTGCGCGATCTCGATGACCGCGAGGCGATTCTGGCGCAGGGGCAGGAAAACTCCGCCCGGCGCGATCTGAGCTTTGTCGAAAAGGCGAATTTCGCCCGGCAGATGCGCGATGCGGGCTATGATCGCAAGGTGATCTGCGACGCGCTGTCCACCGACAAGACGCTGATCTCGCGCTTGCTGCAGGTGGCCGACACCCTGCCCGTCGAGCTGATCGAACATATCGGCGCGGCGCCCGGCATCGGGCGCGACCGCTGGCTAGCGCTGGCGGCGCTTTGGGGCGCGCAGGATCTCGACGCGCAGGATGGCATCGCCATGCTGGCAGTGCAGGCCAACGCGCGCTCCGATGCGCGGTTCGAGGGGCTGTTCGGCTGGCTGGAAAAGCGCGGAGGGGCAAAACCCGCGCCCTCCCCTGCCCCGCGTCCGGTGCCACAGAAACGCGCGCTGACCCGGGCAGACGGCAAGACGCTTGGCCAGGTCATACGCCGCGGCGACACCCTGCGGATCGAGCTGTCGCGCAAGGCCGCCGGTGGCTTTGACGACTGGCTGGCGGAAAATATTGAAGAGATTCATCGCGACTGGCTTGCCACGCGCGACGAACAGGGGCGCTAGCCCCGCACGAGCAGGAAACCATTTTAACAGGAGGCACGAAAAGACAAGGAAACAGTAAAGAAAAAGCCCCCCAGAACGACGTTCCAGAAGGCTTTCCCTGATATGTAGCAATCTCAAGGTAGCCTCTATCGTTGACAGCTGTCAACAGCGGTTCGTCTGAACCGGGCGGGAAATCCTTGTCCCGTGACATGACATGACCTACCAACAACTTGCCCCGTTCGGGGGCGGGCCGGTGTCGCTTGGCCAACTGGTCGCCGCCCGCAACGCCGGGCGCAGCGCGTCGCCCGCCCCTGCCCCGGTGTCCAAATGGGACGTGCTGCGGGATCTTGGCGTCGCCCGGCGCGCTTTTGGCCTGTCGGATCGTGACCTTTCGGTGTTGCAGGCGCTGCTGACTTTCCTGCCCGGCGATCAGCTGAGCGGCGAGGGCCAGATCGTTTTCCCGTCGAACGCCCGGCTGTCCGAACGCAGCCATGGCATGGCGGAAAGCACCCTGAGACGACATCTTGCGGCGCTGGTTCAGGCCGGGGTACTGCTGCGCCGCGACAGTCCGAACGGCAAGCGCTATGCCCGACGCTCTGGCGATGGTGGTATCTCGCGCGCTTTCGGCTTCGACCTTGCCCCCTTGCACCGCCTGTCCGGCCGTATCGCCAGCCTCGCCGAACAGACGCGCACCGAGTCCGCTGAACGGCGCGCCCTACGCGAGGATTGCGTGCTGCTGCTGCGCGACTGTGCCGCGCTGGTGCTGTGCCTCCAGGCCGAGGGGATCCAGATCGACCCGGTCGACGAGCAGCTGCACCTCAGCCGCCGCACCTTGCGTCGCAAACTTGATCGCTCCGCGCTTGAAGCGCTGCGGGCAGAATTGCTTGCCCTGCAAGAGAGCTTGCTGAGCACCCTTCCACAAGACGAGCCCCTGGAATCCACCGCCGAAGCGCCCCTTGTGACGTCTGAAATGAGCGGCAGCGGCAGCCAGAATGAGCGGCACCATAAGAATTCAGAAAAAGAAGATACTGAATCAAATCCCCCTGTTCGCTTGGCAACCATCCGTCACGTCTGCCCAGAACTGAAAAGCTATTCCCAGACCGGGTTGAACAATTGGGAGGATGTGATTGGCACAAGCAAAACCATTGCCCCGATGATCGGCATCGGTCGAGCCGTCTGGAACGAGGCCTGTACCGCGATGGGCCCGCTAAACTCCGCGATCAGCGTCGGATACATTCTGCAACGCCTGGATAAGATCAAATCTCCCGGCGGCTATATGCGACAGATTGCCAGGAAAGCGCGGTCCGAAGCCTTCAGCCTACGGCCAATGGTTGCGTCCCTGTTGACAGCTGTCAACTCGACCCCATTTCCCGGGACGAAGGCGTTGCGGCCCAGCCTACAGAACTGAATTTCGAGCGAAAGAACGTCCTTTGAATCCCATACGCAAGGCCGGTCGATTGGCCGTACCCAGAAAGCGGAAGGATCAACCGACATACGCCTTGAGCAATCGCAGCCGGTCTTCAGCATAGCGGATGATCTGCTCAGAAATCGCTATGGGAAACCCCTCGGGCAGCCGGTTCCGTGCCCGGCTCAGAGCGGCCGGCGCATGATCAACCAGCTCCCTGAACGCGCGTTGTCGCGCCTCCAGCGGCACCCCGGCACGTTTTGCGGTTTCGTCGAAATGACGCGGCACGATCTGGTCAAGGCGGTAATGCCCGCGCCGTCCCACAGACATGGCGAGCTGAAAATCCTTGTGGCGCACCGTCGCGCGCAGATGGTCGGGCGCGGCGCTGATGATGTCATAGAGCGGCGCCAACCGGAAACCGTCACCCTCCAGAAAGATCGAGAAATTCTTGGCATGGCCGTCAATCGCCGCGATCATCCAGTTGAAGATATGCGCTTTCAGAAAGCTTGCCTGATCGTCGATCGGGGTGTCCGATTGCTGCAAAAGCGTCAGGCAGTCGGCCATCGAAGGCCCGCCATGCTGCTGGTATTTCAGCGCGGAAGGCAGCCCCATCGCTTGCAGAAAATCCTCTTGCGGGACGCGAACCAGCCCGCCGGCGGGTCTGACCCTGCGGTCGAACCGGCTGACGACAAGGGTGGTCTGATCCTCGAATTGCCTGATATCGGCTTCTGCCGCGTCCAGCCCCATTTCGCGGGCGAGCAACAGGCAGAAGAACTCGTTCTCGACGCTGTCGCGCAGATCGAGACCGCCGCCGATGAGGCCCATCGGGCGTTTGAAGATGTGGGTCGTCGGGGTCAGACCGACAGGGCGGAGCCAACGCGCGCCCTGATTGAGATAGGCGGTTTTTTCCTGCGCCCCGGCAAGCGAGATGCGGAAGGCTTCGCCCGGAGCCATACCAAGCGGCATGGTGCCAAGCGCCCGCAGGGTCGCGGCGATCTGCGCATCGGTTTGCGGTGTGCCTTCGATCCGGAACGGATCGCCGGGCTGGGCTCCGTGCGGCAGAAACTGCATCGCGCCCACGCAATCCTGCCCGATGACCGCCAGCAGGTCATGGGGGCGGGCACTGCGCGCATCTGTGCGCTCGGCAATGGCCTGGCGCAGGGCGGGCCCATCGGGAAGCAGGTTTTCGAACACCGCATCGACGCTGTCGCCGGTTTGCGTTTCATCGCTCAGGGGCAGGGCGCGCGAGATCGGAAACCGGTAGGGCCAGTCGAGCCAACCCTGATCATAGCGAAACTGCGCGCCCGCTGATGGGCGGTAGCCATATGTTCCGGCAAGCCGCCCGTTGAGGTAGACGTCAAGCTTGCGGGTCAGGGCAGGGCGCCCCATCAGAAGATGTCTTCCGGGCGGGGACGGGCAGTCTGCCCGGGGGCGCCGCGCCGGGGCATCAGGCCAAGATCAAGGTCGAGGGCTGCGACAACCGCCAGCAACAGGCTGAGTTTCGGCTCATGCGCAGCGGTTTCGATGCGTGAGATCTGGCGCGGATCTGTGCCTGACAAACGCGCCAGATCGCCTTGCGACCAGCCTCTGGCCTTGCGGGACCGGCGGATTTCCCGGCCAAGCGCCACAGCGTCGCGAAACGGGATCTGGTCCATGCGAGCCTCTTGCCAAATTTGTAGTATTTCCTGTTTATGCCATGCGTGTAGAAAAAACAATATACTACAAGTTTGGCGTATTCTGGGTTTATGCCAGGTTTGTAGAAGGCCTCGGCGCACAGCCCTCCGCGGCATCAGGTGCCGGGGGAGGGGCTGCCAGAACCCATCCGAATCCAGCGAGATTTGCGGAATTGGAGCCCGCGACACCAGTGCAGTTGCGTCCGGACTGAGCGTGTCGCGTCAGTCCTGCGCCTTGGTCATGATGGCCTTTCAATCGGCCTGGACAAGATCCAGCGCCCGCGTGCCGCCGGACCAGGAGGCATCCATATCATAGATAACCCCCGCGCGCTTACCTGATATCTGCGAGATCGCGGCCCCGTCCGGCAGGATGGGTTGCTCGCCCTTCGAGGCGATTGGGGTCCGTTCCTGCACCAGCTCGTGCTGCTATGACTGTTGTCCGGTCCGGCGGGGTGGCGCGCTGTGCTCAGAGTCCTGCGGCTTTGGTGAGGTTGACGCGGAAGCGGTCGCGGCGGCGTTGGTAGCGGCGGGTCATTTCGGCGGAGGCGTGGCCGAGGTGTTTTTGCACGTGGCGCTCATCGACCTCGGCGGAGCTGGCCAGACCAGCGCGCAGGGAATGCCCCGAGAACAACGCCAGACGCTCGGCCTCGGGCAGCTCGGGGCGCAGGCCGGCCTCCAGCACGGTGCGCTTGATCAGCCGGGCGACGTGCCGGTCGTTGAGCCGGGTCTGCAGCGCGCGGGTTCCATCCCGCGATGTCGCCACGAAGATCGGCCCGAAATCGATTTTTGCGAAATGCAGCCATTGCTCCAGCGCCTGCACCGGGCAGGTCAGATCCGACGACCCACGCCCGACTTCGACCTCGCGCCAGCCGGTCTTGGCGTTCAGCGTCAGCAGAGCGCCGCCCGCCATGATCTCGACCCAGCCGCGGCTGTGCGGGGTGTCATCCTTGTGGACATCGAGCCCGACGATTTCCGAGCGCCGCAAGCCGCCGGCATAGCCCAGCAACAGCATCGCCCGGTCTCGCAGCCCGCGCAGATCATAGGGCAGGGTGGCTGTCATGGCGCGGATATCCTCGGGGAGGATCGCGGCCTTTTGCACCGGCGGGCGCGCATGTCGGCGCTTGATGCCGGCCAACACCGTGGCGATATGGCGGTTCTTGCGATCGAGGGCGAAGCCGCGCTGTGTGTAGTTCCAGGCGAGGCCCGACAGGCGGCGATCGATGGAGCTGACGGCGAGGGCCGGAGCGCGCCCGGACGGCGCGGCGAGATCGGCCAGATAGATCCCGATCATCTCGGGGCAGGGCGGCAGCGGCTCGGTGCCCTTCTTTCGGCACCAGCGGGTGAATTGCGCCCAGTCTTTGCCGTAGGCCTTGAGGGTGTTGTCGGAGGCCGCGGCGCGGGCATAATCGCGCGCCGTGTCGACGAGCCGGTCCAATGCGCCCGATCCTGCCACATGGGCGGGCAGGGTGAGAGCCTCGCGGGGCGCCGGAGCCTCCTCCTTGCCGAGGGGCGCATCTGGTGCTGGTGATTTGTCCGTCTCGGAGGCCATGTTTCCCCGCAAACCCGTTGCGTTTCGAACCGGGCGGCAGGCGGCCACGCGATGTCCGATAAGGCAAACTTATTAGACATAGCTGCGTCTGACAAGATGCGGCGGTTTTAGTGCGATTTTCTGGCAAAAATCGCCGTTTCGAGATAGGCTTCGGCCATGACATTTGCCCGACCGGATCACATCAGCGACCTCGACGCGTTACCCCAGATGCCCGCCTGGCTTCCCTCGGCGGGCGCGGAAGTCATTGAATATGCTGCTTTCTTCTCAGGTGCGGCGCTGAGTCACCTGCATTTTGTGATGCGACGCCAAGAGGTGCCGCACGCCTTGTTGCGGGACAGGCTGGCGTTGTGTGCTGCGGCAGCTTGTGTCGCGTTCTCCGGGCGTCCGGAGCGTGCCGCAGAGCTGCGCGACTCGATCCACCTTCTGCGCCCCGGCGACCTGCCGGGACCGGCGGGGGAAACCTGCCTGGCCTGGCGCCGGGCTGCCGAACGGCCCCTCTCGGTCAAGGCGCTGGCCCGCGCGCTGCCGGGAATTGAGCCGGGGCAGATCGCCACATGGCTCGACGCGCGCCGCGGAACGCCGGTGACCCGTGCGGCGATGGTTCTGGAGGCGGTGCTGTCCGATGCGCCGCGCGCGCAGGCGCCGGCGCTGGTGCTTGCCGATGCCGTCCTCGCGCAGGCGCTTGGTTGGCCTCATCTGGTCCCGCTGCTGGCCGCGGGCCTGAAGCGAGCCGATTTGCGGAAGCAGGGTGATGACCTACGGCTGGCCTGTCATCGTTCGCTGACTGGATCGATCTCTGAAGCCGTTCGCCTCGAAACTGCGAGCCAAGGCAGCAGGGGAGGCCGTCGAGATGTTCCTGACCCGCGACGCGGTCGCGCCTGCGGCCTTGCCGTTGCCGGATCGTGCCGCCCGGCGACTCTGCGATCGGCTGGTCGATCTCGGTGCGGTGCACGAACTGACGGGCCGCGACACCTTCCGGCTCTACGGGGTCTAAGCGATGGCGAAGGATCGACGCGACCCTGAACTTGACCGCGAGCTGGCGGACCTGCCGCCGGAGCTGCGCTGGCGCGAATGGATGCGGCGGATCGAGGCGGTGCTCTTTGCCTCTGCCTCGCCTGTGCCGCGCGAGGATCTGGCGCGGATCGTGGGGCAGGGGGCCTCGGTCGACCTTCTGGTTGGGGGTCTCGCCGCCGATCTCGAGGGCCGGGCCTTCGAGATCGCCCGGGTCGGCGGTGGCTGGATGTTCCGGACGCGGGCGGCCTACGCGCCCGCGATCCGCGCAGCGGCAGATGTTGGCGACCAGCTACTGGATCTGAGTGAATTCGACGTCGCGGTGCTGGCGGCCATCGCCTACCACCAGCCAATCACCCGCGACGGGTTGAAGGACATCTTCGGCAAGGAGATCAGCCGTGACCTGATCGGAAAGCTGCATGCGCGAGAGCTGATCGGGACCGGGCCAAGGGCTCCGCGGCGTGGCGCGCCATATACCTTCGTTAGCACCGAGCAGTTTCTTGTCGCCTTCGGGTTGGAGAGCCTTCGCGATCTTCCCGATCGGGAGCAGTTGGAGGATGCGGGGGTTGCAGCGGAAGCACCATAGGTCGATTTCGGGTTGAATGTCGTTGATCTTTTCGAGCGCTAAGGCGCTGAAACAAAAAAAACATTTTTTCCCGCATCTTCGTGTCTTTCCGGGCTCCGCTGCCATCGCCTAGGGTCAGGATGCAT
>NZ_JAHKQA010000088.1 GCF_018860705.1 Citreicella sp. C3M06 | reverse complement strand
CAATGCATCCTGACCCTAGATGGACCTGATGCTTTGCTTGACCAGCCTGCCAATCTGCACGCGCGCCCCCAATAAATTGCCCTGCGCAGAAGAGCTCGGCGCAGCTCTGGTGACAAGCATCAAAACAGCACCTGCAAGCAGCTAAAGCGCCGCCATCAGCCGCGCTTTTTCGCCCGGATCGTCGGGGCGCGAGATCGCCTCGGCCAGCTCTTCGAGCGAGGCGATGGAATGCCCGGCGCGGAAGCTGTCGACATGGGGCAGCATGGCGCGGATGCCCGCCGCCTTGGGCGCAAAGCCATCCCAGCGCAGCAGCGGGTTCAGCCAGATCAGCTGGCGCGACGACAGGTGCAGCCGTTCCATCGCGCGCCCCAGCGCATCCGGGTCATCGCGATCAAGCCCATCGGTGATCAGCAGCACCACCGCGCCCTGCCCCATCACCCGGCGCGACCAGTCGCGGTTGAAATCATGCAGGCATTGCCCGATGCGGGTGCCGCCCTGCCAGTCCTGCGTCTCGGCCCCGGCGGCCTTGAGCGCGGCATCGACGTCGCGATGCCGCAGGTGGCGGGTGATGTTGGTCAGCCGCGTGCCGAAGGTAAAGGCATGCACCCGCGCCCAGCCGGCGCCTTTTTCATTGGCCACCGCGTGCAGGAAATGCAGCACCATGCGCGAATATTGCGACATGCTGCCCGAGATATCGCAAAGCACCACCAGATTGGGCCAGCGCGGGCGCGGCTTGAGATAGGACAGCGCCCGCAGATCGCCTCCCTGCCGCATCGAGCCACGCAGCGTGCGGCGCCAGTCGATCCTGCGCCCCTGCGCCGACGCCATGCCCCGGCGCGAGGGGATCGGCTTGACCGGCAGTGTCAGCCGCGCCAGCATCCGCTTGGCCCGCGCGACTTCCTCGTTCGACATCTGCTCGAAATCCAGCGTCTTGAGCTTTTCCTCGGCCGAGAGGGTGAAGGAGCTGTCGACCTCGATCCGGGTCTGCTCTTCGTCGCTTTCAGGCTGCGGAAGTTCGGGCATCTGATCGCCCAGAAGCGCCTGCGCGGCGCGCTTTTCCGCCGATTGCGCCACCTTCTCTTCCTGCACGCCGCGCACGGCGGGCAGCATCATCGCCATCATGTGTTCAAGATAGCGCGGATCGCGCCAGTAGAGGCGAAAGACCTGCGCGAACACCACCCGGTGTTCGGGGCGATTCACGAAACAGGCGTGCAGGGTCCAGTAGAAATCCATCCGGTCGGTAAACCCGGCCTCGGCCACGGCGCGGATGGCATCGAGCACCCGCCCCGGCCCCACCGGCAACCCGGCCCGGCGCAACGCGCGGGCGAAATGGATGATGTTCTGCGCCAGCTTGGGATGCTCGGGGATGTCAATCGGGATATATTCGGGCATGGGGTCTCCTCCACCGCCAGCGAGACACAGCGCGGCGCGGGGCGCAAGCGCCTCATTGGTCTTGCGCGGGCT
The DNA here is from genome assembly GCF_018860705.1 of Citreicella sp. C3M06. Lineage (GTDB taxonomy): Bacteria > Pseudomonadota > Alphaproteobacteria > Rhodobacterales > Rhodobacteraceae > Salipiger. Next base: position 3,916 of record NZ_JAHKQA010000088.1, on the reverse strand, counting down.
CGTCCTGCGCCGGGTCTGGCAGCGCGGAATCGATGATCTGCGCCGCGCGCGTGGTCATCTCATTCAGGCGGGCCTGCAATGCCTCGGGCCCATCGGTTCCGGTCAGGCGCGACAGGAAGGCGCAACCGCCCGCGCCCACCGCCTCGGGGTCGAGCCGACCTTCGGTGATCAGCCGCGCGCCGATCTGCAACGACCAGCACAGACGGTAGGTTGCGGCCAGATGCGCGGCATCGTCGCGCGCGATCAAGCCTTCGGCGCCAGCGACCAGCAGGGCCCGCGCGGTGCTGCGCGGCCCCCGCCCGGAAATCAGCGCCGAGGCTTGTGCGAACAGCTCGATATCCTGCATCCGCCCGCGCCCCAGCTTGGGATCCCATGCATCGCCCGCGCCCTTGGCTTGCGTGATGCGCCGGCGCATCTGTGCCAGTTCGCTCAGCACCTTGCCCGGCGCTTCGGGAACGGCGAGGATCTCGGATCGCAGCGCCTCGACTTCGCCCGCAAGGGCGCGCGGGCCAGCCACCACCCGCGCCCGGGTCAGCGCCAGATGCTCCCAGACCCACGCCTCTTGGCGCTGGTAATTCTCGAACGCGGCAAGCGAGGTCGCCACCGGCCCCTGATTGCCCGAGGGGCGCAGGCGCATGTCGACCTCATACAACTTGCCCTCGGCCATCGGGGCGCTCATCGCGGTGATCAGCGATTGTGTCAGCCGGGCGTAATATTGCCGCGAGGGCAGCGGGCGGCGGCCCTCCGACGCCTCGACCCCAGCCGGATCGTAGATCACGATCAGATCGAGATCGGACAGCGCGTGCAGATGCCGCGCCCCAAGCGAGCCCATGCCCACCACCACCGCACCGCGCCCCGGCGCCGCGCCATGCTTGCGAGCGAATTCCTCGCAGACCGCCGGGAACACCGCCGCCAGCGCCGCCTCGGCCACGTCGGCGTAATGCTGCGCCGCTTCGTCCGGTTCGCTCAGGCCGCGCAGCAGGTGAACCCCGGCGCGGAAATGCCATTCCTTGGCCCAGCGGCGCGCCATGTCGAGCTTGCGCTCGTAATCTTCCTCGCGCGCAAGGATCGCGCCCAGTTCGGCGGTCAATGCCCCCGGCCCCGGCCATGGCGCAAAGAAATCCCCGCCGATCACCGCATCGAACACCGAAGCATGGCGCGACAGATGCCGCGCCAGATCCGGCGAGGTCGACACGATGTCGATCAGCAGATCGACCAGTTGCGGATTGGCATCGAACAGCGAAAACAGCTGCACCCCCGCAGGCAGACCGCGCAGGAAGCCATCGAAAGCATCCAGCGCCTCGGCCGGGCGCGGGGCGCGCGCCAGCTGCCCGAGGATCTCGGGCTTGAGGCGGCGAAAGATCTCGCGGGCACGATTCGAGCGCAACGCCGGATAGGTCTGCCAGCGCTGAACCTGCGGGCTTTGCGCGATCTCGTCGGGAATTTTCGCCGCGCAGACCCGCCCGTCCGGGGCAAAGAAATCTTCGGTCAGCGCATGAACTGCTTGCAGGCGCTGCTTCAGATCGGCCTTGAGCGCCGCCGTCTCGACGCCCATCAGCGCCGCGAGCCGCTCGAACCCCTCGTCGCTCGTGGGCAGGAGATGGGTCTGCGCATCCTGCATCATCTGCACCCGGTGTTCGACCTCGCGGTGGGCGCGGTAATGGTCGGCCAGCGCCTCGGTGACATGGGCAGGCACCCAGCCGGTACTCGAGAGCACACGCAAGCCATCGACGGTGCCGCGCACCCGCAGCGCCGGATCGCGCCCGCCCGCGATCACCTGCCGGGTCTGGGTAAAGAACTCGATTTCGCGGATGCCGCCCCGGCCCAGCTTCATATCATGGCCGGGAAGCGATATCTCGCCATGGCCGTGCTTGTCGCGGTAGCGCAGGCGCATGTCATGGGCATCCTGAATCGCCGCGAAATCCAGATGCTTGCGCCAGACAAACGGCTTGAGCGTTTCAAGAAAGCGCTCGCCCGCCGCAAGATCGCCTCCGCAGGGCCGCGCCTTGATATAGGCCGCCCGCTCCCACGCCCGGCCAAGGCTTTCATAATAGCGCTCGGCGGCCTCCATCGCGATGCACACAGGCGTGACGGAGGGATCAGGGCGCAACCGCAGATCGGTGCGGAAGACATAGCCATCGCCGGTCAGATCACCCAGCGTGGCGGCCATCCGGCGGGTGGCGCGCACAAAAGCGCTGCGGGCATCGTGGAAATCATCCCGGTCGAACCGGTCCTGATCGAACAGGCAGATCAGGTCGATATCCGAGCTGTAGTTCAGCTCGAACGCGCCCATCTTGCCCATTGCCAGCACCACCATGCCGCCCGCATCCTCCAGGGCATCCGGGGCGATGCCCGGCAGCTTGCCGCGCTTTGCCTCGCGCACCAGCGCCTCCTTGAGCGCCAGATCGACCGCAAGATCGGCAAAGCGGGTCAGCGCGCCCGTCACCGCACCAAGTGACCACGCCCCCGACAGATCGGCGAGTGCGATCAACAGCGCCACCCGGCGCTTGGCCTTGCGCAGCTCGGTGCCCAGGTGGTCCGGCCCGACCTCGGGCAAACCCGCAGCGACCGCAGCAAGCGCCGCGTCGGGATCGTCGAGAGCGCCTTCCAGCCAGTTACCGTCGCGGGCGATGAGCCCGGCGAGATAAGGGCTGGTGCCGCCAGTGCCGGCGATCAGCTTGGCGACATCGCCGCTGGCCCAAGGGGTTGCGGCAAGCGCCTCGCGCCCGATCTCGGGCTCGAAGGGGCGTGGCAGGCGGGTGATGCGGGCATTGAAATCCATGTGTGATGGATGGCAGATGCCGGGGGGCGATGGCAACGGTCTTGCGCAGCGGTGCGCCAGATCATCCTGCCCGCCAGACCGGAGAGTGACCATGAGCAAAAGCCTGACCCGCGTGCGCGCCGCGCTGCAAGAGGCGGGGCTTGAACCCGATATCCGCGAGGTCGCCCACGCCCGCACCGCGCAGGAGGCCGCAGACAGCGTTGGCTGCGACCTCGATCAGATCGCCAAGTCGATCATCTTTCGCGCCGAGCAAAGCGGCGCTGCGGTGCTGTTCCTGACAGCGGGCGGCAACCGGGTGTGCGCCGACAAGGCCACCGCGCTTGCGGGCGAGCCGCTAGGCAAGGCGGATGCGGCACTGATCCGGGCGCAGACCGGCTTTGCCATCGGAGGCGTTTCGCCCGTCGGGCATCTGTCACCGATCCGCGCATGGCTCGACCCGCGTCTGCTGACGTTCGATCTGGTCTGGGCCGCCGCCGGCACCCCGCGCCACCTGTTTGCGCTCGATGCGCGGCTGCTGCCAAAGCTCACCGGCGCAACGCCAGCGGATTTCATTGCCTGAGCCTGCGCCGAATGGCTTGACCGGACCGCCCCGAATGATACTCAGGCGCACACGGTGGGCCTGTAGCTCAATTGGTTAGAGCAGGGCGCTCATAACGCCTTGGTTGCGGGTTCAAGTCCTGCCGGGCCCACCAAAAGAGCTAAAAAACGCAATACTTTCAGTATGCATGTGGACCGCGCTGATGGCGCAGTGGTCGATATTGAATCAAAGACTTGCAGTCGATGCGGACCACATGGATGAGGGGTTCGTGTCTGCGCGATGTGTCCCCAAACGGCGCACCACGCCCAGCGAAAGCCCCAACGAAGTCAAGGCAGAGGCGCACCACGCGCAGACTGGTACCGACCCTTAGGTTTCAATGCGTTGCGAAGGGACGGGCGCGCCACAATGTTCCACTGCGAACTGCGCCTATACGCCTCCCGACAGTATTTTCTTAACTGCCTCGTCGTGTTCTCTCACGCACTCGTTGAAGTTCGACCCGGCGCACGACTTGCGAACCATTTCATCGATCTGACGATCCACAGCGGCCTGATCGTTTTGCACACGGTAATCGCCGTAAAGCTCCAGAAGATGGGATG
>NZ_JAHKQA010000031.1:344-83477 GCF_018860705.1 Citreicella sp. C3M06 | reverse complement strand
ATTTGCGCAACAACGCCGTTCCTGAGGCTAAACGGATATAGCTCCACCCCGACCCGTTGGAGGGGGTACGGATGCAGGAGCGGTTGGCGTCGGGAGAGGCGACGGAGGAGGCACTTGCGGGGTGATTGGGGGACGGGATGACCACCGTGCTATAGGCGGTTTTCTTCAAGATTGAGATAGGGCCGGAATTTCTCGTACAGCACTTCGAATTGCTCCATCAGCCATGAGAGCTCGTCCATGTGTTTCTTCACATATGCCTTACGCTCATCTTCCGAAAGATGATCGGCTTCAAGCATCATTGCGAACGTATTCATGTCGCAAGCGCATTTGAAGATCTTCTCCAAATAGTCCAGCATCTTGCGATCAAATAGAAAAGCCGCCCTACGAAACCTTCGCGAATAATCGCGGATGTTCACAGGATCGACCTTACCCGACTTAATGATCTCGTGAATGAAAAGCTGAGTCTCATCAAATACCGCGAACCTGCGGTCGAACAGTTTTTCCCTGAAGGTCTGCCGGCTCACTCTCCATTGCTGGTAGGCTATATAGGCCACGAGCAAAGCAATGATCGGCGGACCGAGGCGTTGGAAATACTCGGTCCAATGGACCTCACACATCCAGCTCCTCCACGAACCGCGCGTTTTCCTGAATGTACTGGAAGCGCAGCTCGGGTTTCTTGCCCATCAGGCGCTCGACCAGATCGCCGGTTTCGCCGGGCTCGTCCTCGTCGATGGTCACGCGGATCAGCTTGCGCGTCGCCGGGTCCATCGTGGTTTCCTTCAGGTCCTTCGCGTCCATCTCACCCAGACCCTTGAAGCGCTGTACGTCGATCTTGCCCTTGCCGCCAAGGCCCTTGGTCAGCATCGCCTCTTTCTCGGCGTCATCGGCGACGTAGACCCGCTTGGCGCCCTGCGTCAGGCGGTAGAGCGGCGGGCAGGCCATGTAGAGATGACCGTGGTCGATCAGCGGGCGCATCTGGGTATAGAAAAAGGTCATCAGCAGCGCCGCAATATGCGCGCCGTCGACGTCGGCGTCGGTCATGATGATGATTTTTTCATAGCGCAGATCATCGAGGTTGAACTTCGTGCCCAGCCCGACGCCAAGCGCCTCGCACAGATCGCGGATCTCGGCGTTCGAGGTCAGCTTGTTCGACGCCGCCCCCAGCACGTTGAGGATCTTGCCCTTGAGCGGCAGCAGCGCCTGCGTCTCGCGGAAGCGCGCGCCCTTGGCAGAGCCGCCCGCCGAGTCGCCCTCGACGATGAACAGCTCGGTGCCCTCGCGCGATTTGGCCGAACAATCGGTCAGCTTGCCCGGCAGCCGCAGCTTTTTCGTCGCCGATTTGCGCGCGGTTTCCTTTTCCTGACGCCGCCGCAGGCGTTCTTCGGACCGCAGCACGAGGAAATCGAGGATCGCCCCGGCGGATTTGGTATCCGACGCCAGCCAGTTGTCGAAGTGATCGCGCACCGCGCCTTCGACAAGGCGCTGCGCCTCGGTGGTGGCAAGGCGGTCCTTGGTCTGGCCGACGAACTCCGGCTCGCGGATGAAGCAGGACACCAGCGCGCAGCCGCCGGTGATCAGGTCCTCGCGGGTGATATTCGACGCCTTCTTGTTGTTGATCAGCTCGCCGTAAGCGCGCACGCCCTTGAGGATCGCGGCCCAGAACCCGGCCTCGTGGGTGCCGCCCTCGGGGGTGGGCACGGTGTTACAGTAGCTCTGGATGAAGCCATCGCGCGACGGGGTCCAGTTGATCGCCCATTCGACCTTGCCGGGGGTCTGGAATTTCTCTTTGAAATCCACGGTTCCGGCAAAGGGGCGCTCGGCATAGGTCGAGGCGCCGCTCAGGGTTTCAGTCAGGTAATCCGCAAGCCCGCCCGGAAAGTGGAAGGTCGCCTCGAGCGGGGTTTCCTTGTCGTCGATGGCGGATTTCCAGCGGATCTCGACGCCGCTGAACAGATAGGCCTTGGAGCGCACCATCTTGAACATGCGCGCGGGCTTGAAGCGGTGGGCGTGAAAAATCTGCTCGTCGGCGTGGAAGGTCACCGTGGTGCCGCGCCGGTTGGGGGCGGCGCCAACCTTGGCCACCGGGCCCTGCGGGATGCCGCGGGCAAAGCGCTGTTCGAACAGCTCTTTGTTGCGCGCCACCTGCACCACCATGGAATCGCTCAGCGCATTGACCACCGAGGCGCCGACGCCATGCAGGCCGCCCGAGGTTTCATAAGCATCGCCCGAGAACTTGCCGCCGGCGTGCAGGGTGCACAGGATGACCTCGAGCGCGCTCTTGCCGGGGAATTTCGGATGCGGATCGATCGGAATGCCGCGGCCATTGTCGCGGATCGTCACCGAATAATCGGCGTGCAGTTCGACTTCGATGCGGTTGGCATGGCCGGCGACCGCCTCGTCCATCGAATTGTCGAGCACTTCGGCCACGAGGTGATGCAGCGCCCGCTCGTCGGTGCCGCCGATATACATGCCGGGGCGTTTGCGCACCGGTTCCAGACCTTCGAGCACCTCGATGGAGGACGCGTCATAGGTCGCGGCTTCGGTTCCGGCGAGAAGGTCATCGGCCATGCTTGCTGCTCGTTTTCTGCTATCGTTGGGTGCCGGTCAGTATGGCAGAGCAGGCGGGCAGGGGAAAGCCCCGAGCGTTGCCGGTCAGGCCGGATCGCGCGGCAGGTCGAACCAAGCCTCGCCCATGGCAACGATGCAGGAGGTGCCCGAGGCATAGGCGATGACCATGGTCCAGTCACCGGCCGGGTCGAGCCATAACTCCATGATCTCTTCGGGATTTCGCAACCCGGATGAGGCCTTGGTCGCGCCGCTGCGCAGGCTGAGCCGTTCGCTCATGCGCTGGCTCGGCTCGCAGAGCACCTCTGCGATGGGCGAGGCCGCGAGCGCGGGCATCGGGGTCAGAAAGGGAATCAGCAGGGCGATGCGCATACAGGCAAGTGTAACGGGCTGATGACATCGCGCAACAAAAACGCCCGAAGCGATGCTTCGGGCGTTTGCAGGGGCTTTGCGATGGATCAGAAGCGGTAGTTCACGCCAATGGTTGCGACGGTGGCGCCGATCTCGGGGGTGCTGCCCTCGAAATCGTTGAATTCGCTGTACGAGACTTCGCTGTTCAGGGTCACGTTCGGGGTGATGAAGGTTTCGGCGCCGAGGCCGACGAAATAGCCGCCCGACGAGCTGGCCTTGTAATCGCCGCCGGTGAGGGTGCCATGGGCATAGCCACCGTTGCCGTACCAGAGCGTGCGGCCGGTATCATAGCCAAGCCGACCGCCAACGCGGGTCATGCTGTGCAGCTCGGTATCGCGACCGATTTCCATGTTGGAGTGCTTGTAGTCGATCAGGCCACCACCGACCCAGTCGCCAAAGTCCACGTCATATCCCGCGCGCACGCCAGAGACAAAACCGCCCTCGTCATCGGCGGCGCCCGAGCCAAGCTGGAGGCCGACCGAGCTGCCGGTCCAGTTGTAATCAACCGGCGCGGGGGCGGGCGACATGTCCACGACGGGCTGGGTTTCGACCGGCGTGGGGGCCAGAGAGCCTGCCAGAGCGGGCGTGGCGGCGAGGAAAGGAAGGAGGAAAAGCGGTTTCAGAGTCATTGTCGACTACTCCATTGATTCATTTGGGTAACCCGCAGGCCAACGCAGGCGGGCATCGGATGGATATATAGCGCTTCGCGGGCCGATTACCTCCCGATCCGGGTCACAACATCGTGCTGTCGTTGCGTGGTGGCAGGTACGGTGCCAGTTGCACGAGTTGGCCGGCGCAGAGGCGGTGCCCATGCCATCTGTTGCACCGAGGCAGGGGCGGAGCAACCCGTCGGATATGAGGCGGATCAAGGGGGGCCTGTCGCGACGTCAGGCTGGTTGCGCGGCGCACCGCCACCGATTGGCGCCGGTTCCGGCAGTGCCTTGCCGGTGGCGGGGCCGGGGCGGCGCGGGGCTTTGAAAGCGCCGCAGCCGGTGTCTAGCTGAGGACAGAAGGCGCGGGGATGGTCCCGCCCGACAACCACTCGGAGACAACATGACACTCAATGGAACCCTGACGAAATCCGCCGTGATCCTTGCGCTCGTGGTGGCCCCCGTGGCCCCGGTGATGGCCCAGAGCGTTGACAGCCCGCAGGCCCCCGCCCAGTCCCCGGCGCCGGTTGCCCCCGAAGCCGGCTTCAGCGAAACCGAGCTGACATCCTTTGTCGATGCGGCCCTGTCGGTACAGGCGGTGCAGCAGGAGTATGCCGCCCGGATCGAGGCCACCCCCGAGGCCGAAGACAAGCAGGCGCTGGTGATGCGGGCACAGGACGAGATGGCCACCGCCGTCGAGGCGACGGAGGGCATGGACGTTGAGACCTACAACGAGATCAGCGCCGCCGCGCAAGCCGATCCGGCGCTGAACGAGCGGTTGATGGCCATGGTCCAGACCCGTGCGCCGCAGACGCCGCCCACCGCGACGGAATAACTCAATTCGGGCGCCCCGCATCGGGGCGCCCGTGGTCAATCCGCCGGTGAGGTGTCGGGCGGGGTTTGCGGCAGGGCCGCATCGTCGGGCACCATCTGAGAACCCGGCACATAGACCACCTTGCCCAGCGTCTCGTCGCGCCCCGACTTGCGCTGCTTGAGCACGCCTTCGACGATGTAAAGATCCTCGACCGCGTAATCCGTCCAGACATTGTCCGCGCCGCGGATCGAAATGGCCGGTTTCACCTGTGCATCGAAAAGCTGGAAATACTCCGGGTCGGCCCCGGATCGGAAGGCGCGCATCACCGCCAGAACCTCGTCGAAATCGGTGATACGCTCGTCGACGACGAAAGCGCACAGCGCCTCGTAACCGCCGCCGCCGACCCCGACGACCAGCGCAGGCACCCAAACCAGTGGATTCGCCAGCGTCGCCGCCGCGCCCGCCAGCCCGCTGGTTCCCGCCGCCGTGGCGCTGCCAAGCGCCGATCCCAGCAGCGTTGCGCCGGTCTTGGAATTGACCAGCGTATAAACGCCCGTTGCGCCGCCGCTGACCGCCTGCCGCGCGCCGCTGCCCTCGATCAGCTTGCTCGGGCGGTAATCGCAGACCTCGGCCAAGGCGCCCTGCGCCGAAAGGCAGGCGGTCAGCGCCACGCCAAGTGTCATCCAGTGTTGAGTGCTCATCGTGCCACATCCTGTGTCCAGACACCGTGCAGCAACACCGACGCCGCCGAGTCTGCAAGCAACATTCAAGCGATCAGGGGGCAGGGTTGTTGCGCCGCGCAGCTATCGGCAAAGCGCCGCCGTATCCATGCAACGCAAGCTTTGCGCCGGACCTGAAAAGGGCACCCCGTGGGGTGCCCTTTTGCGATCAGTTGTCCATTTTAAGCGCCGAGATGAACGCTTCCTGCGGGATCTCGACCTTGCCGAACTGGCGCATCTTCTTCTTGCCGGCCTTCTGCTTTTCCAGCAGCTTCTTCTTGCGCGTGGCGTCGCCGCCATAGCATTTCGCCGTCACGTCCTTGCGCAGCGCGCTCAGGGTTTCGCGGGCGATGACCTTGCCGCCGATCGCCGCCTGAATCGGGATCTTGAACATGTGGCGCGGGATCAGGTCCTTGAGCTTTTCGCACATCGCCCGGCCACGCATTTCGGCGCGGTCGCGGTGCACCATCATCGACAGCGCATCCACCGGCTCGTCATTGACGAGGATCGACATCTTTACCAGCGCATCCTCGCGATACCCCTCGAGGTGGTAGTCGAAAGACGCATAGCCCTTGGTCACCGATTTCAGCCGGTCGTAGAAATCGAACACCACTTCGTTGAGCGGCAGATCATAGACCACCATGGCGCGCGGCCCGGCATAGGTCAGATCGAGCTGGATGCCCCGCCGGTCCTGACATAGCTTCAGCACGTCGCCAAGGTAATCGTCGGGCACAAGGATCGTCGCCTTGATGCGCGGCTCTTCGATGCGGTCGACCTTGGTCATGTCGGGCATGTCGGCGGGGTTGTGAAGGTCGATCTTTTCGCCGTCCTTCATGTACAGATGATAGACCACCGAGGGCGCGGTGGTGATCAACTCGATATCGTATTCGCGTTCCAGCCGGTCGCGGATCACCTCAAGATGCAGCAGCCCGAGAAAGCCGCAGCGGAAGCCAAAGCCAAGCGCCGCCGAGGTTTCCATCTCGTAGCTGAAGGACGCATCGTTCAGCGCCAGCTTTTCGATGGCATCGCGCAGGTCTTCGAATTCGGCCGAATCCACCGGGAACAGCCCGCAGAACACCACCGGGATCGACGGTTTGAAGCCGGGCAGGGGCTTTTCGCAGCCCTTTTTCTCGTGCGTGATGGTGTCGCCGACCTTGGTGTCGCGCACCTGCTTGATCTGGGCGGTCAGAAAGCCGATCTCGCCCGGTTCCAGCGTGTCAACCGTCTGCATCGCGGGGCGGAAGACGCCGATGCGGTCCACCGGGTATTTCGCCCCGGTCTGCATCATCTTGATGTTGTCGCCCTTTTTCAGCACGCCATCCATGATACGCACCAGCACGACCACGCCGAGATAGGCGTCGTACCACGAATCGACCAGCATCGCCTTGAGCGGCGCGTTGCGATCGCCCTTGGGGGCGGGCAGGCGCTTGACGATGGCTTCCAGCGTTTCGGCAATGCCGATGCCCGACTTGGCCGACACCAGCAGCGCCTCGGAGGCGTCGATGCCGATGACATCCTCGATCTGTTCCTTGACGCGCTCGGGCTCCGAGGCGGGCAGGTCGATCTTGTTGAGCACCGGGACGATCTCGTGATCGGCGTCGATGGCCTGATAGACGTTGGCGAGGGTCTGCGCCTCGACCCCTTGCGTGCTGTCGACCACCAGAAGCGAGCCTTCGACGGCGCGCATCGAACGGCTGACCTCATAGGCAAAGTCGACGTGCCCGGGCGTGTCGATCAGGTTGAGCACATAGGTCTCGCCATCCTGCGCGATGTATTCGATGCGCACGGTGTTGGCCTTGATGGTGATGCCACGCTCGCGCTCGATATCCATCGCATCGAGCATTTGCTCCTTCATCTCCCGCTGGGTGACGGTGTTTGTGGACTGAATCAGCCGGTCGGCCAGGGTGGATTTCCCGTGGTCGATATGGGCGACGATGGAGAAGTTGCGGATGTGCGAAAGCTCGGTCATGATTTTGGGGATATGCGGTGGAATAGGGCGTCGGTCAAGGTGGGTTGTTGCGACGAGGCCCGCGAGCGCGCTTCTGCGCCTTTAATAACGCGAGCAGGGGCCGCCCTGTCTGTTCTTACCGGTCGAGCCGGGGCAGTGGATTGGCCGGTCGGCAGCAGTGAAGGTGACAGGCGATCCCGTTCAGGCATGCGGCCCGGCATCCGCATGCAGCAGATTCGCGGTGTTCAGGGCCCGGTTGGCTGCATTCCATTGGGTGTTGCGCCGACCGCCGTTCGCGACAAAACCGATTAGCTCTGCGCTGCCACTGCCGGCCCGAAGCGGGAGGTCCGCATCAAGCCCGGCCAGCGATGCCGCCGTGCTGGCAACGGTGTTTGCGGTGTGAGTGTTTCTGCTGAGTGAATTGTGGAAAGTCGTCGCCCCGACTGGTCTGCTGATGACGGGTGGTGCAAAGGCACTCAACGCCAGATCGGCTGTCGCAAGAACGTTGGGAGTCATCCTGTTGTCTCGCCTCGCGTCCAGATGGAACGCGACTATAGCTCAGAAGGTGTCACAAACGGCTTTGTCGCCCAAATCCTGTCAGGGGGTCACTTTGTGCACCCAGCATGATAGCTGGGAGGCATGAGCCGTTGGTCCCCCACGGCATAGAAGACCACTTGCAATGACAGCCTGAGACAGCGCGGATCGTTGGCGATCCCTTGACCGGCAGCACATGCTTGCGCGTGTGCGAGGCGGGCTTGATCCCGAGATGACCTGGACACCGTCGCTGACCGGCAGGGATTGACAGCAAGCACGCATCCAATGGGCGAACGGGACTTTGCACCCCCCTGAAAACGAGAAGACCCCGGGGAGGGAAACCCGGGGTCCGTACGTGCCTTTGCCCGCTTACGACAGGCCCTGATCAGGGTCAGGTGGCGTGGTTGTTATAGAAGGAGTCGACCTGCCTCTCGGCGTCGTCCTTGGCGATGCCATAGCGCTCCTGAATGACGCCGACAAGCTTTTCGCGATTGCCCTCGGTGCGGTCGAGATCATCATCGGTGAGCTTGCCCCACTGGATCTGTGCATCGCCCTTCAGCTGTTTCCATTTGCCTTGGATTACATCCCAATTCATCGGAGGTTCCTTTCTCTGGCAGTCTTGGCCCGCCTCGTCGCGGGGTTCGACATCACAACCCGCGCGCCAGAGGAAAGGTTCCGCGCGGCTCAGACGAATTGTTCGCGGATCAGCCGTTCCTCGAGCCCGTGTCCGGGATCGAACATCACCCGGTGCGTAACGCTGGGTTCCGAGCGGATATGCACCCGCAGCACGTCGCGCACCGACTGGCTGTCGGCTTCGGCCATCACCGGGCGCTTTTCGGGCTCGAGCACTTCGAAGGTGACCTCGGCGCCCTTGGGCAGCAGCGCGCCGCGCCAGCGCCGGGGGCGGAAGGCGGCGACGGCGGTCAGCGCCAGCACATCCGCGCCAATCGGCAGGATCGGCCCGTGCGCCGAATAATTATAGGCAGTCGATCCTGCGGGGGTTGCCAGCAGCGCGCCGTCGCAGACCAGTTCGGGCAGGCGCAGCTTGCCATCGACATGGATCGCCAGCCGTGCCGCCTGCGGGCCCCCGCGCAGCAGGGACACCTCGTTGATCGCCAGCGCCTCGTGGATCGAGCCGTCCGCGCGGTGGGCGCGCATCGACAGGGGGTTGATCACCGCTTCCTCGGCCGAGGTCAGCCGTTCCTTCAGCGCATGTTCGGAATAGGCGTTCATTAGAAACCCCACCGTGCCCCGGTTCATGCCATAGACCGGCACCGCCAGTTCCTGCGTGCGGTGCAGCGTGTGCAGCATGAAACCGTCGCCGCCCAAGGCGACGATCACATCCGAGCCAGCCTCGGCGTGGTTGCCATAGCGGCGGGTCAGCCCGGCAAGGGCCGCCTGCGCGATGGGCGCGTTGGACGCGCAAAAGGCGATCTTCAGCGGCATGTGTTTCCCTTCGCGCGGCCTTGGGTCCGAAACAATCACAAGTTTCCCCAAGCTTCCAGAGACGTCGTTCCTCTACTGCGCAAATGCCGCTTTGATCCCTTTGCGCGGGGGGCGCTTTCCTTTAGGTAGGCGCCACATGACGAATCCTTGACACCCGGGAGACCACGCCCATGAACGCACCGCACCGTGATGACGGCTTCTTCACTCAGGAGCTTGCCGAACGTGACGCCGAGCTTTTTGCCTCGATCACCGGTGAACTCGGTCGCCAGCGCGACGAGATCGAGCTGATCGCCTCCGAGAACATCGTCTCCCGCGCCGTGATGCAGGCGCAGGGCTCGGTGATGACCAACAAATATGCCGAAGGCTACCCGGGCAAGCGTTACTACGGCGGCTGCGATTGGGTGGATGTGGCGGAAAACCTCGCCATTGATCGCGCCAAGCAGCTGTTCGGCTGCGAATTCGCCAATGTGCAGCCGAACTCGGGCAGCCAGGCGAACCAGGGCGTGTTTCAGGCGCTGATCCAGCCGGGCGACACCATCCTTGGCATGAGCCTTGATGCGGGCGGCCACCTGACCCACGGCGCCAAGCCCAACCAGTCGGGCAAGTGGTTCAACGCCATCCAGTACGGCGTGCGTCAGCAGAACAACCTGCTGGACTACGATCAGGTGCAAGAGCTTGCCACCGAGCACAAGCCCAAGCTGATCGTGGCGGGCGGCTCTGCCATTCCGCGCCAGATCGATTTTGCCCGGATGCGCGAGATTGCCGACAGCGTCGGCGCCTACCTGATGGTCGACATGGCGCATTTTGCCGGCCTCGTGGCGGGCGGCGAGCATCCCTCGCCCTTCCCGCATGCGCATGTGGCAACCACCACCACCCACAAGACCCTGCGCGGCCCGCGCGGCGGCATGATCCTGACCAATGACGAGACCATCGCCAAGAAAGTGAACTCGGCGATCTTCCCCGGCATTCAGGGTGGCCCGCTGATGCATGTCATCGCTGGCAAGGCCGTGGCCTTTGGCGAGGCGCTGCAGCCGTCGTTCAAGACCTACGCCAAGCAGGTGATCAAGAACGCGCAGGCGTTGTCCGATCAGCTGATCAAGGGCGGCCTTGATACCGTGACCCACGGCACCGACACCCATGTGGTGCTGGTCGACCTGCGCCCCAAGGGCGTCAAGGGCAACGCCACCGAAAAGGCACTGGGCCGCGCCCACATCACCTGCAACAAGAACGGCGTGCCATTCGACCCGGAAAAGCCGATGGTCACCAGCGGCATCCGTCTGGGTTCGCCCGCCGGGACCACGCGCGGCTTTGGCGAGGATGATTTCCGTCAGGTCGCCGACTGGATCATCGAAGTGGTCGATGGGCTTGCCGCCAATGGCGAGGATGGCAACGCCGAGGTCGAGGCCAAGGTGAAGGCCGAGGTGCAGGCGTTCCTCAAGCGCTTCCCGATCTACCCGACGCTCTGAGCTTCGGGGCTGAATGACAGGGGCCGGTGCCACGCGCACCGGCCCTTTTTCATGGCTGCGGGGCAGGGGCCCTGACCTGCCGAACGAGGCTGTGTAGGTATGCCGCTGAGGCAGAGCTTTGGCCCGCGTTGGGCCCGTTTCCCTGCAGGCGCCCCTCGTAGTGACAAGCAAGCCTGCTGCCCGCTGTTGACGCGCGACAGCGGTTGCCCGGTACGGTCAAGGGTTGACGCCGGGCATGGCTGTGCCAGTTTGCCGCGAGGCCCGCGGTCCGGCGGTAGCCAGCATTCCGGATCCTGTCATGCCCGAACCCGTTTCCAACCCTCTGTCCGTCCTGCGCATTCCGGCGTTTCGCAACCGCTGGGGGGCGTCGCTGGTATCCAACCTTGGCACGCTGGTGCAATCGGTCGGCGCAGGCTGGATGATGACGCAGATCTCGGACTCGGACGCGATGGTCGGCTTGGTGCAGGCCAGCGTCACGGTGCCGACCATGCTGTTTGCGGTATTCGCGGGCACGCTGGCCGACAGCCATGATCGGCGCAAGGTGATGATTGGGGCGCAGCTGTTCATGATGGCCTCGGCAACGCTGCTGACGCTGCTGGCGTGGGGCGGGCTGATGACGCCGTGGCTGCTGATCGGGCTGACCTTCATGATCGGCACCGGATCGACCTTCTTCAACCCGTCATGGCAGGCGTCGATGGGAGACATCGTGCCGCGCTCGGATCTGCCGGCGGCGGTGGCGCTCAATTCCATGGCGTTCAACGCCATGCGCTCGGTGGGTCCGGCCATTGGCGGCATCATCGTGGCGGCGGCGGGGGCGGCGGCGGCCTTTGCCCTGAACGCGGTCAGCTATGTGGCGATGATCGTTGCGCTGTGGCTGTGGAAGGCGCCGGTGCCGGACAACGCCTTGCCGCGCGAGCCGCTGAGCCTCGCGATCCAGTCGGGGCTGCGCTACGTGGCGATGTCTCCGAACCTTGTGAACGTGATGGGGCGGGCGTTCCTGTTCGGGCTGGGGGCGGTGGCGGTGCTGTCGCTGCTGCCGGTCATCGCGCATGAGCGGCTGAAGGGCGATGCCACCACCTATGGCGTGCTGCTGGGCTGTTTCGGCGTGGGCGCCATTTTTGGTGCGGTCTTCAACGCGCGGCTTCGGGCGGCGATGGACAACGAGCATATCTGCCGGCTGGCCGCAGTGGTCGGGGCGGCATCGACGCTGGTGCTGGCCTTTGCGCCGGTGATCTGGCTGTGCCTTCCGGCGCTGTTGTTCAGCGGCGCGGCATGGGTGATCGCGCTGTCGCTGTTCAACGTGACGGTGCAGCTGTCGACGCCACGCTGGGTGGTGGGGCGCGCCATAGCGCTGTACCAGTCGGCCAGTTTCGGCGGCATGGCGCTGGGCAGCTGGCTGTGGGGCGCGGTCTCGGACGGGCAGTCTCTGTGGGTGGCGCTGTGCGGCGCGGCGGTGACGCTGGCGCTCGCGGCGCTGGTCGGGCTGCGGCGGGGGCTGCCGGAATACGGCAATCTTGATCTGTCGCCGCTGGGGCTGTTCCGCGAGCCGATGTTGCAGCTGGATGTGCAGCCGCGCAGCGGGCCGGTGGTGGCGATCACCGAATTCGAGATCGCCCCGGCGGATGTGCCCGAATTCCTCGAAGTCATGGCCGAGCGCCGCCGCATCCGTATTCGCGACGGGGCGCAGAACTGGGTGCTGATGCGCGATCTGGAAAACCCGCGGATCTGGCAGGAAACCTATCACGTGCCGACATGGGTCGAATACATTCGCCACAACACCCGGCGCACCATGGCCGATCACGGCACCTACGAGCGTTTGCTCGGGCTGCACCGGGGCGAGGGCAAACCGCACACCCGGCGCATGATCGAACGCCACAGCCTCGCACGGGGGCGCGGCGGGGTGTACCGGTTCGATGTGTAAGCACGCCGCCGGTCGCAGCTGACAGTTGTTGACAGGGAGGGGTGCGCCGATCCCCCCGCCTCGGGCGAGACTGGCAGCCAAGGGGAATGTCCTTTTGCGACGTCGCGATTAGCGCTTTGACCAAGCGCTCAGGATAGGGCGCAGCGAAAAACGACCGGCGACACCTTAAGGGAGGGCGGAATTCCAAGGAAGATGACGATTGCAAACGCCCCATAGCCGCTGCTGGGCGCCCTGACATTTCCACTGGCCGCGTCGGTGCCCGGTGATGTCGACCCTTGGTTCACGGAAAGGATCACGGCCCTCGGGCAATGCACCGAGACGATGCCGTCAGACCAAGCGCGGTCGCCCTTTGCCCGGCGTATGATGGCAAAGGGCGCCGCAGTGGCGCGTGCTTAGACCCGCCAAGACAAACCGAAGGCGAGTCGGCGGTTGTCTTTTGACAGGATTTTCCGTCTGCTTGCTGGCGTGCGATCAGCTCTTGCGGCGCCGCGCCAGCAGGCCAAGCCCGACACATCCGGCAAGCGCCAGCGGCAGGGTCGCGGGCAGCGGCACTTCGGCCGTGTCGTCGATCGCGGCGGAATAGATGTAGGATGATTGACCTGCCGAGCCCGACAGCGTCAGCGACAGGTTGCGCCCGTCGCTGAAAGACACCGATACCGTCGCGTTCGGAACCGCCGCGCCGCCGTTGTTGAAGAACACGCTGCGGAAATTCGTTGTGCTGTCGGCGGTGTTGACGGCGTCGAGGTCGGCGCGGAAACGGAAGGCTTCGGTCGGGCCGAACCCTGTGGTGGTGTAGGCGAGCGACGTTGTCCCCGAGGTTTCGTTCGCCACGCTCTGCCCGACGGTGCGGCTACGGGTCAGCGACCCGCTGACCACGGTTTCGTTGTAGATGTAATCGAACCAGTACCCCGGCGCATTGATCGCAAAGGTGAAGGCGGTGATGGTTTCGACATCCGAAATGTTCATCAGGGTGAACTGCGGGCGGTCGCCGCTGGAGGCGGTGGTCGCCACGGTCAGCTGGAAACCGACCGTTGCGGCATGGGCACCAGTTGCGAAAAACGCGGCCACAAGGCCAGCGAGAACAAAACGATGAGACAACATCGAGGCGGAGATCCTTGAACGGGATGGGCGAAAGACGAAGACAGCTTCGAGCTTTGCAGCATGCGTTCGCAAGGAATCGCGTTGGCTTGGCGCAGTCGGGCTCTTGGCGCGCATATGGGCCCGGCGGGGGTTTCAGGCAAGGGGATCTTGCTTGCCTCGGCGAGGATCTGGCCGCGCCGTCTGTAACCATTGCAACGCTGCCACGCGCCCAATCCACGCCATGCAAAAGGCCTGCCGTTTCCGGCAGGCCCGATGGGTCTGAACGCTGTGCTGGCGGTGTCAGGCCGGGTCTTTGGCGTAGCGCAGGTAGGGCAGCTTGATGTCCAGCGCGCCGTATTTCTCGGCGGCTGCGGCGTCATCCAGCGACAGGGCAACGATCACGTCCTTGCCGGTTTCCCAGTTCGCAGGCGTTGCCAGCGGCGCGCCATAGGTCTTTTGCAGCGCGTCGAGCGCCCGCAGCACCTCGGCAAAGTTGCGGCCCACCGACATCGGGTAGGTCATCATCAGCTGCACCTTCTTGTTGGGCGCGACGATAAAGACCGACCGCACGGTGGCGCTGTCTGCCGGGGTGCGCCCATCGGGCAGGTAGGCATCGGCGGGCAGCATGTCGAGCGCCTTGGCGACCTCGAGCCCCTCGTCGGCGATGATCGGGAAACCGGCGCTGGCCCCGGCGGTCTTTTCAATGTCGCTCTTCCACGACTTGTGCTCTTTGACACCATCCACGGAAATGCCCATCACCTTGGTGCCGCGCTTGGCCCATTCATCCGAAAGCTGCGCGACGGCGCCGAATTCCGTGGTGCAGACCGGGGTGAAATCCTTGGGGTGCGAAAACAGGATCGCCCAGTCCTCGCCGATCCAGTCGTGCAGGTCGTACTCGCCAAGGTCGGTGGTGACGTGAAGGTTGGGGATCTCGTCATTGATGCGCAGAGCCATGATGTCTTCCTTTCCTGTGGAAATCTGTCGGCTTTGGTCTTGTTTCTTTAGATACATTCGGAAATCACAAGCGCAAGACCCCGGCTTGCGGATGACGGGGGAGAGTGACAAGGTGTCGCTCAATACAAGAATATGATCAAATTCGAGACTACGGAGAGACGACATGATCGAGAAGCGTCAGTTCTATATCGACGGAGCCTGGGTCGATCCGGCCGCCCCGCGTGACCATAACGTGATCGACCCGGCGAGCGAAGATCCCTGCGCGGTGATCTCGCTGGGCGATCAGGCAGATACCGATGCGGCGGTTGCGGCGGCCAAGCGCGCCCTGCCGGGCTGGATGGCGACCCCGGTGGCAGAGCGCATCGCGCTGGTCGAGAAACTGCTGGCCGTCTACCAGCGCCGCGCCGAGGAAATGGCACAGGCGATGACGCTGGAAATGGGCGCGCCGATCGGGCTGTCGCGCAGCAGTCAGGTCGGGGCGGGGCTGTACCACCTTGGCAATTTCATCGTCGCCGCCAAGGATTTCCAGTTCGAGACCAGCTTTTCCGAAGCCCATCCCGACACGCGGATGATCCACGAGGCGGTGGGCGTTTGCGCGCTGATCACGCCGTGGAACTGGCCGATGAATCAGGTGACGCTCAAGGTTGGCGCGGCGGCCATTGCCGGGTGCACCATGGTGCTGAAACCGTCCGAGGAATCGCCGCTGTCGGCGCTGCTCTTTGCCGAATTCATGGATGAGGCGGGCTTCCCGAAGGGCGTGTTCAACCTTGTGAACGGCGATGGCGTGGGTGTGGGCACGCAGCTGTCCTCGCATGTCGATGTCGACATGGTCAGCTTCACCGGCTCGACCCGCGCCGGGCGGGCAATTTCTGTCGCGGCGGCGGAAACGCTCAAGCGGGTGCATCTGGAACTGGGCGGCAAGGGCGCCAACCTGATCTTTGCCGATGCCGACGACAAGGCGGTCACGCGCGGCGTGCGGCACATGATGCAGAACAGCGGCCAGAGCTGCAACGCACCCTCGCGCATGATGGTCGAGGCGCCGATCTATGACCGTGTCGTCGAAGAGGCGGCGGCAGTGGCAAAGTCGGTCACTGTGGGCGCGCCCGCCGAGGATGGCCCGCACATCGGCCCGGTGGTCAACGCGGTGCAATACGGCAAGATCCAGGCGCTGATCGAAACCGGCATCAAGGAAGGCGCGCGGCTGGTCGCAGGCGGCCCCGGTCGCCCGGAGGGGTTCAACAAGGGCTTTTACGTGCGCCCGACCGTGTTCGCCGACGTTACGCCGGACATGACCATCGCGCGCGAAGAGATCTTTGGCCCGGTGCTGTCGATCATGAAGTTCGAGACCGAGGCCGAGGCGGTCGAGGTGGCCAATGACACGCCCTATGGCCTGACCAACTATGTGCAATCGGGCGACACCGAGCGCCGTCACCGGCTCGCCCGCCAGCTGCGCTCGGGCATGGTCGAGATGAACGGCAAGAGCCGTGCGCCGGGGGCACCTTTCGGGGGCATGAAACAGTCGGGCAATGGCCGCGAAGGCGGCATTCACGGCATCCACGATTTCCTTGAAATCAAGGCCGTCAGCGGCTGGTCCGCCGAGTGAAACAACGGCGGAGGGCGTCTGCCCTCCGCCATCCCCCGCCCTGCGGGGAAGGCCATGCGGAGCGTCCTTGACAGCCGCAGGCTACAGGTGACGCGGCTTTGACCCTGTTCTCAAAGCCCCCCGCGCATCCCTGCAACATTATGCATAGGCCATTCACCGCGCTTGTCGTGATCCGTGCCCGCGTTGCTCGCGCCCGGAGGAGACAGGGTGCGCCGCGCCTTTTCTTTGACTTTACGTCAACTACGCGCTTAAGTTGATCTCATAGCTGATCTGATTTGAAATATGAGGGTATTATGGCCTCGTTGATTTTGCCCGGCCAAGTGATCCGTTCCGGCGCGCCCGAAGACGTGCCGCCCGCGCTGAAGGGCGTGATGGAGATCACCGAGGTCCACGAAGTGCTGGTGAGCGCCGCGCGCGGCGGCGATGCCCCGGACCGCACCCACATTGATGAAAGCGCGGAAACGGACATCGTCGAGATCCAGCTCGAGAGCGGGCTGAAGCTCTGGCAATCCGTGGCGGATGCGCGGCGCGATTTCGCTGGGGTCGAACGTTCAATCGCCGATCAGGCGCTGCTGGTGCCGCGGGTGCTGCCGCTGTCGCGCGGGGCAGAGCGCGGCGCAGGGGACTACGCGGTGCGCGCGGTGCGGCTGCTGCGCACCAACCTTGCGGGCACGGCCGGAGAGATGAGCGCGCTTGCCCTTGCGCAACATATCGAAAACGCCAGCGACCATGGCTTTCATCGCTGCACCCGCAGCGCCTCTGGCATCCAGTTGGTGCCGACCGGCAAGATCGACGCGGGCAAACCGATGCTGGTGCTGGTGCATGGCACGTTTTCTTCGACGAGCGGCAGTTTCGACGATCTCACCGTCGGGGATGACCTGTGGCCGGTGCTGGAGCGCGCCTTCCCGGGGGGGATCTTTGCGCTGGAACACCGCTCGGTCACGGTGGACCCGATCGAGAACGCCCGCGATCTGCTCATGGCGTTGCCCAAGGGCGCGCGGGTGACGCTGCTGTCGCATTCGCGCGGCGGGCTGGTGGCGGAACTGGTGGCCCGCGCCGCGCGGCCCAAAGGCGAGACGCCGTTCGATGACACCGACCGCAGCATCCTGCGCAAGGCGGGGCGCGATGTTGCGATGCTCGAAGAGCTCGGCGCGCTGATCACCGAGCGGGGCCTGACGGTCGAGCGGATGATCCGCGTCGCTGGCCCCTTGCGCGGCACGCCGCTGGCGTCGGGGCGGCTTGACCGGGTGCTGTCGATCGCGCTCAACAGTTTCGAGCTGATCCCGGCGCTCAAGGCATCGGTCGCTTACGAGCTGTTCAAGGCTTATCTGCTGGGCTTTGTCGCGACCAAGGCCGACCCGGAAGCGCTGCCGGGGCTCGAGGCGATGATGCCGCGCGCGCCGCTGGTGGCGATGGTCAACCGGGCAGACCTGCGGCTGGGCGGGGCGCTGCATGTCATCGCCGGTGACAACGAAGGCAAGGGCCTTTTGCGCAAGCTTCGCAATCTGGCGCTGGATCTGTTCTTCGAGGACGACAATGATTTCGTGGTCAATTACGCCTCGATGAGCCGGGGCACGACGCGCATCTCCGCGCCGGTGCTGACGCCGATCCGCACTCCTGAGATTACCCATTTCAGCTATTTCGGCACGGGCGCCGCACGGGGGGCCATCCTTACGGCGATCCGCTCTGACCTTGGCGCGCCGGCGCTGGGCGGCGATCTGCCGGTCGATGACGACCCAGAGGGGTTCGAGATCGCGCAATCGCGCGGGGCGGCGGATCTGCCGGTCTGCATCTTTCTGCCCGGCGTGATGGGCAGCCATCTTTATCAAGGCAAGAACTGGGTCTGGTCGAACCCGCTTCAGATGGTGACGGGCGGGCTGTCGCTGTTGCGCTATCCGGGCAACGATGTGCGCCCCGGCAACCCGATGAAGCGCTATTACGGCGATCTGGCCAATTACCTTGCCCGCACTCACCACGTGATCGCGCTGCCCTATGACTGGCGCGAGAGCGTGCTGACCACCGGGGCGGGGCGGCTGGCGGCGGTGGTGCGCAAGGCGCTGGCGCAGACGCAAAAGCCGATCCGCTTCATGGCGCATTCCATGGGCGGGCTGGTGGTGCGCGCCTTTATCGACGCGCATCCTGATCTGTGGGCCGAGATCCGCCGCCGCAAGGGCAGCCGCTTTGTCATGCTGGGCACGCCCAATGGCGGCGCGTTTTCGATGGTGCATATGCTGATGGGCCGGGCCAAGAACATTCGCCAGCTGGAAATGGCCGACCTTGCCCATGACATGACCGAGCTGCTCGACATCGTGTCGGGCATGCCGGGGCCGGCGCAGTTGCTGCCGGTGGATGCGCAGGGGCATTACCTGACGCGGCAGGCGTGGCAAGAGCTGCGCAACATCGACAACGGCCCGTGGGTGGTGCCGCCCGAAGCATCGCTTAAGGCGGCGCGCGCGGCGCACCGGCTGTTTGCCAGCCAAACGCTTGACCCGGACCTCACCTGCTATGTCGCCGGGCTTGGCCCCGAGCTGACGCCAAGCGGGCTGCGCATCGATCAATCCGCCGCGCCGGGCAAACGGGTTCAGTTCATCGCCACCCGCGCGGGCGATGGCACGGTGACATGGGCCACGGGCATCCCCAAGGGGATCGAACCCTATTACCTGCCGGTGGTGCACGGCGATCTGGCGCGCACCAGATCGGCGTTTCCGGCGCTGGCGGAGCTGCTGGAAAAGGGCGAAACCTCGGGGCTCAGCCGCACCCGCCCGGCGCTGGCGCGCGGCGCGCAGGACCCGGTGGTGATGCCCGACGCGGTGCCGCAGATCTATCCCGAACCGCAGGATGTGGTCGATGGGATGCTGGGGGCGGGCGGCCCTGCGCCGCTGGGCACAGACACCGATCTGCCGGTGACCGAGGTCACATTGCGCCACGGCGATCTGCGCTTTGCGAGGCATCCGGTGCTGGTCGGCCATTATCTGGGCGATCCGATCAACGGGGGCGAGGCGGCGCTGGACCAATGCCTTGATCACAGCCTGTCAGCGGTGCGCGAACTGGGGCTTTATCCCGGCGAGGCGAAAAGCTGCGAGGTCATCCTGCGCCTTGGCCGCAACCCGGGCGGCGCCGTGGTGGCCGGGCTTGGCCCGTTTGGCGATCTGACGCCCGGCGCCTTGCGCGAAACGGTCAACCGCGCGGTGCTGCGCTACGCCATGACCCTGCGCCGCCGCGCCGCCGAGGACGGCAAGTCGCTGGCCGAGATGGACCCGATCCGGCTGACCAGCGTCGTGATTGGCCACAAGGGTGCGAACATGACGGTGCAGCAATCGGTTCAGGCGATCCTCGAAGCGGTGGCCGACGCCAATCTGACCCTGCGCGACACCCCGATCGCCAAGCTCGAATTCATCGAGATTTACGAGGATACGGTGTTTCAGGTGGCCAGCGCGCTGTATAGCGCCAGCCGCGACGGGCGGGTGGCGGGGCTGATCCGCTTCGATCATCGCATCCGGCCCGGCGACGGCGCGCAGCTGCGGATGGATTACGCCAGCCAAGAGGACAGCTGGCAGCGCATCATCGTCACCCGCAACGCGCAGCGCGCCGATGTGCTGGATTTCACCGCCATCACCGAAGGCGCGCGGGCGGAATTCAAGAAGACCTCTGTGCAGGCCGAGGTCATCGACCGCCTGCTGCGCGAAAGCCGCGAAGGCACGGCGACGAAACGCACCCTTGGCAAGCTGTTGTTTGAGCTGATGATCCCGATCGAGCTCAAGAGCTTTGCCAAGAACGATCAGAAGATCCAGCTGGTGCTCGACAGCAGCACCGCCCACATCCCGTGGGAGCTGATGGAGGATGACATCAACACCTTTGGCGAGGGCCTGTATCAGACCATGGCCACGCAGGATTTCAAGCCGATGGTGATCCGCACGCCGATCATCCGCCAGCTTGCGATCGAGGGCCGCCCGGTGCCGCGCGCCCGGCTCGACACGGCGCTGGTGGTCGGCGATCCGATCAGCGCCTTGCCGCCGCTTGATGGGGCGCGGCGCGAGGCCGAGCTTGTGCAGCGACTGCTGCAAGACGAGGCGGGTTATGATGTCACCGCGATGATCCGCTCTGACAGCGGGCTTTCGGTGCTGGAGGCGGCGCTGCTCAAGCCGACGAAGATCATGCATTTCGCCACGCATGGGGTGTACGATGACAGCGGTGAAATCCACACGGCGGGGCTTGTGCTGTCGGATGGCATCACGCTGACTGCCGCCGAGCTGCGGCAAATGCGCTATGTGCCGGAATTCGTCTTCCTCAACTGCTGCCATCTGGGCCGGGTGCAGCCCAATGTCGGCCCGATTGCCGCCAGCCTGTCGCAGGCGCTGATCGAAAAGGGCGTGCGGGCGGTGATCGCCGCTGGCTGGGAGCTGGACGACGCTGGTGCGCTGCTGTTCGCCGAGAGCTTCTATGGCAGCCTGCTGGCCGGGAACCGCTTTGGCAATGCGGTGCATCATGCGCGGCTCAAGGTGTTCCGTCGCTACCCCGACACCAACACATGGGGCGCCTATCAATGCTATGGAGATCCCGATTACACGCTGCACGATGATGCCGGGGACACCGCGTGGAACGGGCGGCGGCGGCAGTATTATTCGGCGGATCACGCCTGCCGCGCGGCGCGCAACATCGCCTGCGATGTCGGCAGTCCGCATCGGGGCCGCGACGAGCTGATCCGCGAGCTTGATGAGATCGAGCGCGCCGCCGATCCCGACTGGCATGACAATGCGCAGTGGACCGAGGCGATGGGCCGTGCCTATGCCAAGCTTGATATCTACGCCCCGGCCATCGCCATGCTGGAACGGGCCACGCGCGGTGGCCGCTCGGACTCCAGCATCGGCGCGATCGAGATGCTCGAGGACCTCAAGGTGCGCAAGGCCACGCAGGACTGGACGCAGGCCGAGATCGACGCCGCAAGCGCCCCCGATGATGCCCGCGCCAAGGCGCAGGAGCTGGCCGATACGCTCAAGGCGCAGCAGCAGTCGGTGACCAAGGCGGCGCTGGCGCGGCTGTCGGCGCTGGATGCGCTGATCGCTGGCGCCGAGGGGCCGCTGCTGACCGTGAGGCGCGAGTCGCTCAAGGGCTCGGTGACCAAGCGGCTGGCGCTGGGGCGCAACCCCGGAGCGCCGCGCCATGCCGCGCTAAAGGACATGGTGGCCTGCTATGAATCCTCGATGCGGCTGACGGCGCAGGCCGATCCGGGCGGCCCGCTTGACCGGCACGCCACCTACAACTGGCTGTCGGGGCATCTGGCGCTGGGCACCGACCTGATCGAGGGGCAGCCGCTGAACGCATGGTTCGACCGGCTGCTGGCCGAGAATGCGACCGCCGAAAACGCCGATCCGGAATTCTGGACAGCGGCGCTTCCGGCCGAGGTCGATGTGCTGCTTGGCCTGCTGGCGCAGCCGCAGGAACGCCCGCAGATCTTTGCCCGCTTCGAGACCTGTTTCCGCCACGCATGGGCGCGGGGCGGGGCCTATGCGCAGGCACGCGCCATCCGCGAGCATGTGGCCTTCCTGCGCTTCCTGCATGAAAACGACGCGGAAAAGGCCGACTGGATGCGCCGGGTGCAGATGTTCCTCGACGACCTGACATGGAGCTATCGCAGCGATCAGCCGCGCGAATTCTAGCGCTGCGCATTGCCGCCCGCCGGACAACATCGGTGGCGCGCGATGGGTCCGGCGCTGACCACCGTGGCACAGCCCGGGTTCGAGATCGGCCGCACCGCGGTGCAGCGCCTGATCGGCGTGCGTAAAAACCCGCGCGAAGCGAACGATTTCGCCACCGGCGTGCGGGTGTGTGTGTCTGGCAGGCAGGAGAATGGTGGGTGATGACGGGCTCGAACCGCCGACATTTTCGGTGTAAACGAAACGCTCTACCAACTGAGCTAATCACCCGGCCTGACGCGGTTTAGACAAGCCTGCCGCCGGTTTCAAGCACCTATCTTGCGATTTCGCTGTCTGACGATCGAGAGCCCCGCGCAAGCGCCGCCGCCGATTGCAGATGCGTACCCATCGCCATGGCCGCCCAGTCGGGGGCGCGGGCGGTGATGGCGTCGGCGATCTCGATATGGTGACGGGCCGAGCGCAGCATGTCGGTGTCGCGGTACAGACGAAAGGTGCGGGTCACCAGCGCCAGATGCACCACGACCGACAGCATCGCCTTGAGCCGCGCCGAGCGCGCCGCCTCCAGCACCAGCTGGTGAAAGGCGGTGTTGAGCTGCGACACGGCGGTGAAATCCGCTTCGCTTCGCGCCGGGACGCGGGCGGCCATCTCATGGGCAAGGCGGCGCAGCTCGGCGGCTTCTTCGGCGGTGGCATGCCGCGCGGCGCGACGGGCGGCGTAGGATTCCAGCATCATGCGGATCTCGAACACCTGCATGATCTCGTCTTCCTGCATCGCCACCACCCGCAACCCCGGACCGGCGTCACGGGTCAGCAGCCCTTCGAGCAGCAGCCGCTTGACCGCCTCGCGCACCGGGGTGCGCGACATGCTGAGCGTGTCGGCCAGATCGGCCTCGGTCACCCGTTCGTTGTCGCCCAGTCGCCCGGAAAAGATGCTGTCGCGGATCGCCTGATAGGCCTGGTCGGCGGCTGGCCCCTTGTTGGGGGCTGGCGTGATGTCGGTCATGCGGCGTCCTGCTGCTTGGGCGTCTGGTCAGGCCCGCAAGGCGGGCGGAAAGGTGCCGGCCTTCATTAGCATTCCCGGCACCTCGTGGCCAAGCTGCTCCTCGAGCCAGTCGGCGGCCTTGCAGGCCTTGTCGACATCCCAGCCGGTGGCATAGCCCGCACGGTGCAGCATCCATGCCAGATCCTCGGTGGCGATGTTGCCGGTGGCGCGCGGGGCAAAGGGGCATCCACCAACACCCCCGAGCGATGCATCGAAGCTGCGCACCCCGGCCAGCACCCCGGCCCAGGCATTGGCAAAGCCGGTGTTGCGGGTGTTGTGCAGATGCAGGCGAATCGGCAGTTCGGGCCAGCGGTCGCGCACCGCGCCAACCCGTTCGGCAATGTCGGCGGGGCTGGCCGCGCCGATGGTGTCGGCCAGCGTCAGCTCGGCGGGCATCACCGTCAGCGCGCGCTCGAGCACCTCGATCATCCGCGCCACCGGCATCTCGCCTTCGAAGGGGCAGCCGAAGGCGGCGGCGAGGGTCAAGCCCTTGCCGATGGGCGCATCGCTGCTGCCGACCCCATGCCAGAGCGCAATGCCTTCGTCGGTGCTCATGCCCTGATTGCGGGCGCTGAAGGTTTCCGGCAGCACGACGGCAAAGTTCACCTCGTCGAGCCCCGCCGCGACCGCCCGGTCGAACCCGCGCCGGTTCAGCGCAAGGCCGATATAGCGCGCCTTGCCGCGGGGCAGGGCGGCGGCCAGAGCCTCGGCGTCGGCCATTTGCGGAACCTTGTGGGGATTGACGAAGCTGGTCACTTCGATCCGCTCTGCGCCTGCTGCAATCGCCTGCGTGATCAGAGAGATT
This sequence comes from Citreicella sp. C3M06, assembly GCF_018860705.1. Lineage (GTDB taxonomy): Bacteria > Pseudomonadota > Alphaproteobacteria > Rhodobacterales > Rhodobacteraceae > Salipiger. The sequence continues at coordinate 59,865 of NZ_JAHKQA010000031.1, read as the reverse complement.
TTTGCATCCAAATTCAAAAGAGCCTTTTCGTTTTGTATGCCATCCCTTGGTGAAACCTCGACAATTTCGATATTATTCTTGCTCATTACCAGAATCCCGCAGATTTATATTTACAACTCAGGAAATAATGTATCCATTAATGGTATACCTGTCGATCCGGGATTTGCCGGTCGCAGGACGTGCAAGGCGAAGAGGAGAGCGCTGATGACACAACAGGACGCCCCCCGTCAGGGGCCGCTGTCGAACATTCGCGTGCTCGAGATGGGGCAATTGCTGGCAGGGCCGTTCTGCGGCCAGCTGCTGGCGGATTTTGGGGCCGAGGTGATCAAATGCGAACAGCCCGGTAGCGGCGATCCGCTGCGGGTCTGGGGGCAGGAAAAGCCCTATGGCAAGTCGCTGTGGTGGCCCGTGGTGGCGCGCAACAAGAAGTCGCTGACGCTGAACCTGCGCAGCCCGGAAGGGCAGGCCATCGTACATGAGCTGGTGGCCAGCACCGACATTCTCATCGAGAATTTCCGCCCCGGCACCATGGAGCGCTGGAATCTGGGCTACGAGACCCTGCGCGAAATCAACCCCGGCCTGATTATGGTGCGGGTCAGCGGCTATGGGCAGACCGGCCCCTATGCCAGCCGCGCTGGCTATGGCTCGATCGGCGAGGCGATGGGCGGCTTGCGCTATGTGGTGGGCGATCCGTCAACCCCGCCCAGCCGCATGGGCATTTCCATCGGCGACGAGCTGGCGGCGACCTACGCCTGTCTTGGCGCGCTGATGGCGCTGCACCAGCGCGGGCGCTCGGGGCGTGGGCAGGTGGTCGACAGCGCCATCTACGAGGCGGTGCTGGCGATGATGGAAAGCACGGTCAGCGAATATGACGTAGCGGGCTATGTGCGCGAACGCACCGGGGCGACGCTGCCGAACGTGTCGCCGTCGAATGTGTTTCCGACGCGCGATGGCAAGATGCTGCTGATCGCCGCCAATCAGGATACGGTGTTTCGCCGCCTTGCCGTTGCCATGGGCCAGCCTGAACTGGCGCAGGATGATCGCTACGCCACCCATGCGGCGCGGGGCGTGAACATGACCGATCTGGATGGGCTCATCGCCGATTGGACGGTGACGGTGGACCTTGAGCCGCTTCAGGCGCTGCTCGAAGAGCATGGCGTGCCCTGCGGGTTGATCTATTCCGCCGCCGACATGGTCAAGGATCCGCATTTCGCTGCGCGCGAGGCCATTGTCGAGCTGCCGCACAAGGATTTCGGCGCCATCAAGATGCAGAATGTCGCGCCGCGCCTGTCCGAAACGCCGGGCAAGCTGCGCCATGTCGGCCCCGATCTGGGCGAGCACACCGACGAGGTGTTGCGCGACCTGCTGTCGATGACCGGCGAGCGCATCGCACAACTGCGCGCGGGCGGCATCGTCTGAGCTACGCGCGGCAGGGCTGGAGGAGCCCGCGCCGCGCGTCAACCGCCCCGCCGGGGCATCTCTGGGAGGAGAGAGATCAATGAAAACCATCGTGACCGGCCTGTTGCTGGCCAGCACGGCGCTATGCGCCACCAGCGGCGCGGCCCTTGCAGAGCGCACCCTGCGCGCCACCGTTCAGGTGGCGGTGAACCACCCTGTCGGTGCCAATCTCGTGACCTTCAAGGACGCGCTCGAAGAGGTGTCTGGCGGCGAGATGAGCGTCGAGATCTACGACAGCGCGCAGCTGTTCAAGGGCTCCGAAGTGCCCAAGGCGGTGGCCAGCGGCGCCATCGACATGGGCGTGGTGCTGGCCGATGAATACAGCGGCACGCTGCCCGCCGCCGGGATCTTTTCGGTGCCGTTCCTGTTCCCGGACTATGCCACGCTGGCCAAGGCCGCCGATCCGGAAGGCCCCTTCCGCCAGACCTTTGACGAGATGATCGGTTCGACCGGCACCAAGGTTCTGTGGTGGCAGGATTACGGCCCGGTGCAGCTTTTGTCGAAGGGCGCGGCGATGACCGAGCCGTCAATGATGAAAGGCAAGCTGGTGCGCGCGCTTGGCAAGCCCTCGGGCGATTTCATCGACGCGGTGGGCGGCACGCCGGTGGTGATCGGCGGATCGGAACAGTTCATGGCCTATCAGCGCGGCACCGTCGATGTCGGCATGAGCGGCACCACCGCCGTGCAGTCTCGCAAGCTGTACGAAGTCATGGACACCATCACCATGACCAACCATTCGCTGGCCGAATTCATCGTGGTGATCAACAGCGGCCTGTTCGACAGCCTGACCGAACAGGAACAGGGCTGGGTCACCGAGGCTGCGATGCATGCCGAACACAGCCTGCGCGAAGAGACCGAGGCCAACAACGTCGCCTCGGCCAACTGGCTCGCCGATGGCCACGCCACCGTAACCGAGCTGACCCCCGAGCAGCTGAGGGCCTGGCAGGATGCCGCAGCCCCGGCGGTCGAGGTGTTTGTCCAGGACGCGGGCGAGGTCGGCCAGACACTCGTGCAAAGCGTCCAGGCGCTGTACTGACGCGGGCGCGCAGGCCATGGCCGTTGTCAGAGCACATCCCGAGCCCAGAGCGCATCGCGCGCCGGTGGAAAGCGGCCCGAAGGCGCTGCGCCTTGTCGATGCGCTGTCGCTTTGGGCGGCGCGGATCGCGGCGGTGATGATTTGCGTCATCGCCGCCATTCTCGCCTATGAGGTGGCGGCGCGTTACGTCTTTCACGCCCCCACCCGCTGGACCTCCGACGTGGGCACCACGCTGATGATCTGGCTGAGCTTTCTGGCCATGGCGCAATCGCTGCGCTCCGATGGCATGATCCGCATCACCGCGGTGATCGGCAACGCGCCCCCGGCGCTGCGCCGCCTGTCGCAGGCATTTACCCTGCTGGTGATCGCAGGGTTCTCGCTGATGGCGGTCTGGCTGTGCTGGGGCGCGATGGTCGAAAGCTTCAACATGGGGCGGCGGCAGCCGACCATGCTTCAGATGCCCGAATGGATCGCCGAAGCGCCAATCATCGCCGGATACGCCTGCCTTGCGCTTCAGGCGCTGGCTGATCTGATCCGCCTGCCGTTCCGGCCCGCGCCGGTTTTTGTCTCGTCCGAAGAGGCCGAGCTTCACGCCCTGAGCGAGGAGTCCCGATGATCCCGATCGCAATCGTTTCGACGCTGGTGCTGCTGCTGCTCACCGGCCTGCCGGTCGCCTTCGCGCTGGCCTCGCTGGGCACCGGGCTGATCGTGCTCAAGGGGTTGCCGCTGGCGCTGATCCCGACCAACCTGTTTGGCGCGCTCAATGATTTCGTGCTGCTGGCGGTGCCGCTGTTTCTGCTGATGTCGAACATCCTGCTGCGCGGCGGCGTCGGGCGCGACCTGTTCCGCGCGGTGCAAAGCTGGGTCGGCCATTGGCCGGGCGGCATTGGGGTGGCGGCGCTGCTGTCCTGCGGCATCTTCTCCGCCATATCGGGCAGTTCGGTCACCACCGCCGCCACCGTCGGCACCGTCGCCGTGCCCGAGATGACCAAGCGTGGCTACAAGCCTTCGTTCACGCTGGGGCTGCTGGCGGCGGGGGGCACGCTGGGCATCCTGATCCCGCCGTCGATCCCGCTGATCGTCTACGGCGTCATCGCCGAGGAAAGCATCGGCAAGCTGTTCCTTGCGGGCGTCGGGCCGGGCCTGCTGCTGATCACCGTCTTCGGGCTGTATACGGTGCTGTCGGCGGCCTTCAGTGACAATGCCAAGGCCAGCCTCCGCGCCACATGGCCCGAGCGGGCCGAGGCCACGCTACGGGCGCTGCCCACCGTTCTGCTGGCGGTGGTGATGCTGGGCGGGATCTACGCCGGGGCGTTTACCCCGACCGAGGCCAGCGCCATCGGCGCGACCATGGCGCTGGCGATCACGCTGGCGCAACGCTCGCTGAGCTGGGAGAATTTCCTTGCCGCGGTGAAGGACAGCGTGCAGACCACCACGGTGATCTTTCTCATCGTGGTCGGGGCCAAGATCTTTGGTCAGGCGATCACGCTCTACCAGATCCCGCAGCAGGTGGCGCATATCTTCGACACCCATGTGCCGGGCACCGTTGGCTTTATCATCATCGTCTCGCTGATCCTGCTGTTCATCGGGCTGTTCCTTGAAAGCATGTCGATGCTGCTGATCATGGTGCCGGTGCTGCTGCCCACGGTGCTGGCGCTTGGCATCGATCCGATCTGGTTCGGCGTCTATTTCGTGCTGCTGATCGAGATCGCGCTGATCACGCCGCCGGTCGGGCTGAACCTGTTCGTCATTCAGGCCATCGCGAACAAGCCGCTGGGCGTGGTGATCCGCGGCGTGGTGCCATTCGTGGCGCTGATGCTGGGGGTGGCGGTCTTGCTGTCGGTGTTCCCGCAGATCGTGCTGTGGCTGCCGTTCAACCTGTAACCAAGGCCCGCGCGCGGCGATGGTATCGCTGGAGCGCGGAGGGAAACTGGCCGGGCCGGGGCAGAGAAACGCCCCGGCCGCGAACCGGCCGAGGCGGATCGGCTTTCGCCTGTAAGATCGGTTAGCCGTCTTGCGACGCGGCGTTCAGCGCCTCGATGATCGGCACGAAATCGGCGGCCTTCAGCGAGGCCCCGCCCACCAGCGCGCCATCGACATTGGACACGGCAAAGATCTCGGTGGCGTTGGACGGTTTCACCGAGCCGCCGTAGAGCAGGCGGACCGAGCGGCCGACGCCCGAGCCAAAGCGCTTTTCAAGGCGGGCGCGCATGAAATCATGCACCTCGCCAATCTGGTCGGTGCTCGGCACCTTGCCAGTGCCAATCGCCCAGATCGGTTCATAGGCGATCACCAGATTATGTCCGGTCGCGCCGTCGGGAACCGATGCTGCCAGCTGCCCGCCGATGATCTCGAGCGTGTTCGCCGCCTCGCGCTGTTCAAGGCTTTCCCCGACGCAAAGCACCACCGTCAGCCCGGCATCCCATGCGGCAACGCATTTGGCGTTGACGTCGCTGTTGCGCTCGTTGTGGTCGGTGCGGCGCTCGGAATGGCCAAGGATGACATGGCTCGCGCCCGCGTCCTTGAGCATGGCCGCCGACACATCGCCGGTATGCGCGCCAGAAGCCGCTGCATGGCAATCCTGCCCGCCGATGGCGATGCCGCTTGCTGCCGCCGCTGCCGCGCCTACCAGCGTGAAGGGCGGGCAGATCAGCACCTCGGAGGCACCGGCGGCGGCGTCTGCCATACCGGCAAGTTCAGACAGCGCCTCGGTAAGGCCGTTCATCTTCCAATTGCCTGCGGCTAGCTTGGTACGCATGATCTCTCCCTTTGAAACTGTTGCGCACATCTTTCGCCGCAGCGGGCCGAGGTCAAGGGCAGGGCGGCGGGATTATCGCCGCAGGAGGCAATCAGTCGCGACGGTCCGCCGCCAGTTCCTCGACATCCTTGAATTTGATCGACTCGCCGCAGCCGCAGGAATCCGACACGTTCGGGTTGTTGAACCGGAAGCCGGATTCAAGAAGCTCGGTGAAATAGTCGATCTCGGTGCCGAACAGGAACATCTGCGCCATCGGTGCAATCAGCACGCGCGCACCATCCTGTTCAACGATTTCGTCGTTGGGCTCGGGCGCATCGACGAAATCCATGGTGTATTCCATGCCAGCGCAGCCGCCTTTCTTGATGCCGATCCGCAGACCGGCGCGATTGTCGCGATCCATGAGCTTGCGAACCTGCGCCACGGCGGCGGGGGTCATCGTCACGGCCTGTTTTCCGGGAATGCCGAACATCGGGCGTCTCCTTGATTAAGGGGTCAAACCTAATGCCTTGGGCGGGCGCACTCAAGGGGGGGCGTATGGCAAGAGCAGGGCGCGGCGCTGAAAATCCTTGAAACTGCGGGTTCACGCCGCGCCCTGCCGGGCGTTGCGCCAGAAGCGGCGCGGCGAAAGGGCGGCGCGCAGTGAGCTGTTGGCGCGCCGATCCGGTGCGGATCAGGCCGCTTCGGCGGGCGAGGCGCTCGGGAACATGGCGTGCGCGCCATCGTCGATCACGCGCGCCTCTTGCAACAATCGCTCGCGCACCTCGCATTCCAGCGCCCATGCGATATTGGGGTCTGGGGCGGGCACGAGGAACAGCACCGACTGGCCGAACACGTCATGCCCCTGCACATAGACGCCGCGATCGACCGGGCGGTCCGGGATGTCCTCAATGCTGTCGAGAATCTCGTGGTAGGCGCGGCGCAGCGGTTCGACATCGGCGCCGTGCGACAGGCGCAGCACCACTTCGCGGATCATGTAGGGATCGCGCATCGTCCAGTTTTCGAACGGCTCGCTGACGAAATCCACCACCGGCACCACCAGCCGCCGCCCGGTCCAGACGCGCAGTTGCACATAGGTGAAATGGATGCGCTCGACCGAACACAGCTGGCCGTCATACAGCACCCTGTCCCCGATCCGCGCCGACTGGTTCAGCGCGATCTGCAACGAGGCCATGATGTTGGTCAGGATATTGCGCCCGGCATAGGCAAGGATGATCGTTGCCGTGCCCGCCGATGCCAGCAGCGACAGCCCGAGCGAGCGCATCACGCTGGCCTCGCTGATGGTGATCCCGGCACCGACCAGCACCACGATCACGATCATCATGCGCCGCGCCGCCGAGACGCGGGTTGCGATGTTGCGCCGGGCCTCCTGACCTTCGCCCATCTCGGCCAGCTCGCCGCCGTCGAATTTCACCAGCCGCGACAGGATCACATCGGCAACGTTGACGATCAACCACAGCGCTGCGACCACGCCGCCAAGGATCAGCAGCGGTGACAAGATGGTGTCGATCCGCCCGGAAAACACCAGCACGTGATGGGTGATCAGCACCATCACCATGGTCATCACCGCCAGCGTCACCGGCGGGCGGATCGCCACCAGCATCGAGGTCGGCGCATCGCGGTGGGTGCGGGCAAGGCCGCGCGACAGCGCCCGGTTCACCACGAAACCGATCAGCCCGGTGACGGCAAGCGCCAGCGGAAAGGCGATGACCTCCCACCAGCGCAGGTTCCAGAACGCCTTGGTGCGCAGCGGTTCGGGCAGCATCAGTTCCAGTTCGGTCGGCCCATAGGCTTCTTCGAGCGCGGGCAGCGCCATCACTGTCTGCCGCGAGACCAGCCACGCCGGGTCTCCGACCTCGGGCTTGATGCGGTTGATGCGGATCGGGATCGGCCGGTCGTTCAGCTTGACGTACCACAGCAGCAGCGAGCGGCGCGGCTCGCCTGCCAGCGGCGTTTCGCTGCCGCGCTCATCCACCCCGTCGGGGCGGTCGCGCAGATCGTACCAGTCGATCATGATCTTGCGTTCAAGCAGGGTGGCAAAGGCCTTTGCCCGCTTTGGCCCCTCGACCGCCTGTTCGGAGGCGGGGATCGCCGACAGGTCCAGCAGATGCGCCGCGCCGTCCCAGTCTTCGGCATCGGCCCGGAACATGAAGCTTTCAAGGCTCGAACGCGGCGTGGTGCGATCAACGGTCTGCGGCGCGGTGCCAAGGCCCGGATTGATCAGCTCGACCTTGTACCAACGCTCTGGCTCGCTGCTTTGCGCGGCGAGCAGAGAGGCAAAGGCAAGCGACAAAAGCGCGAGCGCGGCGGCGAGGACAAGGCGATACATGCACCCAAACCGCGCAGGGCGGGTCGGGTTCCAGATTTTCCGCGCCCGTTGCACCCGGCGCGGGAGGCTCGCTTACATGAAGCCCAGTTCCAGCCGCGCCTCGTCGGACATCATGTCCATGCCCCAGGGCGGGTCGAACACCATCTCGACATCGACATCCCGCACGCCGGGTACGGCGCTGGCCGCATCCTGCACCCAGCCCGGCATTTCACCGGCCACCGGGCATCCGGGGGCGGTCAGCGTCATGATCACCCGGACCGAATTCGCATCGTCGATATCGATCGTGTAGATCAACCCGAGGTCATAGATGTTCACGGGGATTTCGGGGTCGTAGACCGAGCGGCACGCCTCGACCACCGCCTCGTGCAGCGGGTGCCCGGTGCTGGAGGGAGCGATCAGCGGCGCGCCTTCAAGCGGTGCATCGTTCATGGTCTGTCCTTTATGTGTCTTTCTTGAGAAAATATATAGGGAATGCGGTGACGCGGGTAAAGGGCGGGCGTCATGCCTGCAAGGGGTTGGGCTGGCGTGGTGATCAACCAAAGGACGAATTTACGCATAGCCAAACAAAGATATTTGAGAATTGTCGTTTCATGCTATGCCTTGGCCTGCGCCCGGCAGGGGCGGTCCGCCGCGCAAGTTCGGCTTTGTTCCTGAACCATTGAACTCATCGCGGGGATGCGGTGGCGACAAGGGCGGCGCAAGGCGGTCCGGGCCGGCGTTTGTTTGCCCGCCAACGATTTCTGGCGGAGTGGGAGTAAATGGGGAGGGGAAATGGTGTCTGACCGGGACGGGGATGTTCTCGAGGCGCTGGTGATCGAAGCTGGACGGGTGTCAGGACTGCGCGCTGTGCCGAGGCTGCTTCGGGCGGCGGCGGCGCTGGTTGAACATGCAGGCTATGAAATTGCCAAGGGCAACGAAACCGCGCGGGTGACGCAGGTGATTCTGCTTGCCGCCGAACTCGAACGCCTTTGCGCGACGCTTGAAAAGGCGGACCGCGATGCGCGGAACGGGGCCCCTTGGCAGAGTTCCAGCCCGGGATGACCGCCGCGCCCCGGTGTTTTCCGGCGCGCAGCAGGGCAGTTGGTAAGCGATGTGAAAAAAATGACGAAGGCACCTATCAAAACCGCTTGACGGCATCCGGGCCGCCGCCTAGAAGGCCCCCACGTTCGGGGAGACACTCCTCGGAGGCAGTGAGCGGTTGTAGCTCAGATGGTTAGAGTACCGGCCTGTCACGCCGGGGGTCGCGGGTTCGAGCCCCGTCAACCGCGCCACACTGCCCCGAAGAAGTCGCCCCGTGCTATATGCGCGGTTGTAGCTCAGTTGGTTAGAGTACCGGCCTGTCACGCCGGGGGTCGCGGGTTCGAGCCCCGTCAACCGCGCCACTTTCCTGTGACGCTCGTGATGTATGTTTCGACATGACATCGCGAGCGTCCGGGGGAAGCAGCCAAGCCACACAGTTTTCCAAGTCTTTTCAAAGCCGTTCGCCGTCCGATGCTTTCAGGATGCGCCGACGCTTGAGAACTGCGCCCGTTCAGGTTAAACGGCCCTCTGTTTCCAGATCCCAGGACCCCTCCGATGAAGTTCCTCGACCTTTGCAAAGTTTACATCCGCTCCGGCAGCGGGGGGAACGGCTGCATTGCGTTCCGCCGCGAGAAATTCATCGAATTCGGGGGCCCCAATGGCGGCGACGGTGGCTGCGGCGGCGATGTCTGGGTCGAAACCGTCGACGGGCTCAACACGCTGATCGACTTTCGCTACCAGCAGCATTTCTTTGCTGAAAACGGTCGCGCCGGCGCTGGCCGTCAGATGACCGGTCGCGACGGGAATGACATCATCCTGCGCGTGCCCGTCGGCACCGAGATCATCGACGAGGACGAAGAGACCGTCATCGCCGATCTCGCCACGCTGGGCGAGCGCTACCTGCTGGCCAAGGGCGGCAATGGCGGCTGGGGCAACCTGCATTTCAAGACCGCCACCAATCAGGCGCCGCGCCGCGCCAACCCCGGCCAGCCGGGGGTCGAGCGCACGGTCTGGCTGCGGCTCAAGCTGATCGCCGATGTCGGCCTGCTGGGCCTGCCCAACGCTGGCAAGTCGACCTTTCTGGCGGCCACGTCCAACGCCCGCCCCAAGATAGCGGACTACCCCTTTACCACGCTGCACCCCAATCTGGGCGTCGTCGGCGTTGATAACCGCGAATTTGTCGTGGCCGACATTCCGGGCCTGATCGAAGGCGCGCACGAGGGTCGCGGCCTTGGGGATCTGTTCCTTGGCCATGTCGAACGCTGCGCCGTGCTGTTGCATCTCGTCGATGGCAGCTCTGGCACGTTGCTTGAAGATTACGACACCATCGTCACCGAAATCGAGGAATACGGCGAAGGGCTGGCCGACAAGCCGCGCATCGTCGTGCTCAACAAGATCGATACCATGGATGACGAGGAACGCGCCTTCCTCAAGGACGAGCTCGAGGCGCATTCCGGCGAGACGGTGATGTTGATGTCAGGCGCGTCAAAAGAAGGCACCGTCGATGTGTTGCGCGCCCTGCGCCCCTATGTCGATGCCGCCCGCGCCCCTGTCGTTGCCCCCGAGGAAGACGATACATGGCGTCCCTGACCGCGGCCTCGCGGCTGGTCGTCAAGATCGGCTCGGCGCTTCTGGTCGACAAGGAAACCGGGGCGTTCCGGGGCGACTGGCTGCGCTCCATTGCCGAAGACATCGCGCAAATCCGGGCGCGTGGCACCGATGTGATCCTCGTATCCTCGGGCTCGATCGCGCTGGGGCGGGGCATTCTCGGGCTGCCGCGCAGCGCGCTGCCGCTGGAACAAAGCCAGGCGGCAGCCTCGGTCGGCCAGATCCGCCTCGCCCGCGAATGGGAAGAGGCGCTTGCCCCGCATGGCGTGGTCACCGGGCAGGTTCTGGTGACGCTCGAAGACAGCGCCGACCGCCGCCGCTATCTCAACCAGCGCGCCACCATGGAAACGCTGCTGGGCTTCGGCGTGGTGCCCATCGTCAATGAAAACGATACGGTGGCCACCGACGAAATCCGTTACGGCGATAATGACAGGCTGGCGGCGCAGGTCGCTGTCACCGTCGGCGCCGATCAGCTGATCCTGCTGTCCGATGTCGATGGCTTCTATAGCGCCAACCCGCAGCAGGACCCGGCCGCTTTCCGCTTCGAGCAGATCGACGAAATCACCCCCGAGATCGAAGCCATGGCGGGCGATGCCGGTTCGGGCCTGTCCAAGGGCGGCATGAAAACCAAGCTGATGGCCGCCAAGACCGCCACCGCAGCCGGCTGCGCCATGGCGATCACCGAGGGCTCGGTGCTGCACCCGCTTCAGGCGCTGGAAGATGGCGCCAATGCCACATGGTTCACCTCGCGGCTCGACCCGCACGCGGCCCGCAAGGGCTGGATCGCGGCGATGAAACCCTGCGGCGCAGTGATCATTGATGCGGGCGCGGCGCAGGCGCTTGGGCAGGGGCGCTCGCTGCTCCCCGTCGGGGTCACGGGGGCCGAAGGCAGCTTCGGGCGCGGCGATCCGGTGGCGATCCGCGATCAGCGCGGCGCCACGCTGGGGCAGGGCCTGACCCGCTACACCGCCGAAGAGGCGCGCCGCATCGTCGGCCTGCACTCTTGGGAAACCGAAGCCGCGCTTGGCTATCCCGGTCGCGCGGTGCTGATTCACCGCGACGATATGGCGCTCTGACAAGCGGCGCCGCGCCCGCCCTTCATCTTGCCAGATAAACTCCGGGGGGGGGGGGGCAGCGCAGCGCGGGGGCTGGCCCCCCTCCCGGCACAAACATCTTTGACTGGCCCGGCCCGGCGCGCGGCGCTATATGACAAGCTCCTGCCAATGATCCCAAGGGGTGATCCGCGATGAAAGACATGACCGACATTGCCGCCGTCATGACCGAAATCGGCCGCCGAGCAAAAGCGGCCGCAGCCGAGCTCGCCTTCACCCCGCCAGAGGCAAAGACCCGCGCGCTGATCGCCGCAGCCGACGCGATGAAGACCAGCCGCGCCGAGATCATCGCCGCCAATGCGCAGGATCTCGAATTTGGCCGCGAAAAGGGCCTGACCGATGCGATGATGGACAGGCTGACCCTCACCGATGCGCGCATCGCCGCCATCGAGGACAGCCTGCGCGCCATCGCCGCCCAGCCCGATCCCGTGGGCGAGGTCATCGCCGACTGGGACCGCCCGAGCGGGCTGCACATCCAGCGCGTGCGCACGCCGCTGGGCGTGGTCGGGGTGATCTACGAATCACGCCCCAATGTCACCGCCGATGCCGGGGCGCTCTGCCTGAAATCCGGCAATGCGGTGATCCTGCGCGGCGGCTCGGAAAGCTTCCATTCGTCGCGCGCCATCCATGCCTGCCTTGTGACCGGCCTGCGCGCCGCCGGTCTGCCCGAAGCCTCGATCCAGCTTGTGCCCACCCGCGAGCGCGCCGCTGTCAGCGAATTGCTGCAAATGACCGATTACGTCGATGTCATCGTGCCGCGCGGCGGCAAGGGGTTGGTCGGCCTTGTGCAGCGCGAGGCGCGGGTGCCGGTCTTTGCCCATCTCGAAGGCATCGTGCACATCTATATCGACGCGTCGGCCGATCCGGTTAAGGCGCTGTCTGTGGTGATCAACGCCAAGACCCGGCGCACCGGCATCTGCGGCGCCGCCGAATGCCTGCTGATCCATCAGGATGCGGTCGACACCATCGGGCAGGGCATCATCCGCGCGCTGATCGACGCCGGGATCGAGGTGCGCGCCGATGTGGCGTTGCAGGCGATTCCCGGCACCGTGCCTGCCAGTGACGCCGACTGGGGCTGCGAATATCTCGACAGCATCATCGCCGCAAAGGTGGTTGCGGATGAAGACGCCGCCATCGCCCACATCCGCGCCTTTGGGTCCAGTCACACTGATTGCATCCTCGCCGAGGACGAGACCGCCATCGCCCGCTTCATCGAACGGGTGGATAGCGCCATTATCATGGTCAATTCCTCGACCCAGTTCGCCGATGGCGGTGAATTTGGCATGGGCGCCGAGATCGGCATTGCCACCGGCAAGATGCACGCCCGTGGCCCGGTTGGGGCCGAGCAGCTGACCTCGTTCAAATACGTGGTGCGCTCGGATGGGGCGGTGCGCACGTAACCGCCCAAGCCGCCGGGAAACCGGCGGCTGCTGTCAGCGGATCTCGATCGACACGGCGGCATCGCCGGTGTGCACGGTCAGCTTGCGCCCGGCTTCGGGGACAAGCATCGCAAGGCAGGCGAACTGAACCCGGTCCGGCGCGATGTCGTCGGGCGCCTCGAGATTTCCCAGTGCCGACCAAAGCGCGGAATCCACGCTGACCCGGCGCCCGGTGCCGCTGATGCGCCAGATGCCATCGGCCTCCAGGATCTGCACCCGCCCGCCCAGCGGCAGCGCCGTCTCGCAGCACAGCGCTGCAAGATAGGCGATCTGCACCGCCTCGCGCGCAGCGCTGGTCTGCGGCTGCCAGTCCATCGTCATGCGCCCACCTTCGCAGTAATCGGTGATCAGCTTCGCCGCCTCGTTGTGGCCGACCATCTGTTCCGGCGAGGCTTTGCCAAAGGCGACGCGGAAAAAATTGATTCGCGCCCGCGCCGAGGCGCAGCTTTGCGCGATAAGCTCCATCTCTTCGGGTCCAGGGCTGCCTGCGAGGGCGATCAGTTCCAGCCCGTTGGATATCGCCCCGATGGGGCTGACGAGATCGTGACACAGGCGCGACCCTACCAGGGTGGCGAGTCTCGCGCTATGATCTGTCATGGTGGACTCCTTGAACGAAGGGCAGAAAATGGACGACCTGAACGCGATGCTTGAGCCTGGAATGCTGGTCACGCATCCCGAGCAGCCCGATTGGGGCACCGGACAGGTGCAATCCAATATTGCAGGCCGGGTCACGGTCAACTTCCGCGAACAGGGTAAGGTTGTTATAGACGGGCGACGTGTCGGCCTTGTTCCGGTTTTCGACAATTAGATTAAGCCTCCAGATATTTAGGATTGGTTAACGCCGGTCTGAGCGGGTTTGGCCAAAACCGGTTTTCCTTGCGGCGCTCTGGCCTTAAACACGCAGGAGGCGGGGCTGGGCCAAGGAGGGGCAATGGCACTGGACGAGACCGAATTCACCGTGCGGCTGGCCCGGTGCGCGCAAGACATCCGCGCGGCGCAGCGCCTGCGCTACGAGGTCTTTGTCGAGGAGCTGGGCGGCTCTGGCGCGCTGGTCGACCATGACGCGCGGCTGGAACGGGATCGATTCGATCCGTTCTTTGACCATCTGCTGCTGAGGGATGCGCGGCGCGGCGATGCGGTTGTCGGTGTCTACCGGCTGCTGCGCGACGATCAGGCCCGCGTTGCCGGTCAGTTCTATTCCGAAGACGAGTATGATCTTGAACCGCTGCGGCGCTCTGGGCGGCGGCTGCTGGAGCTGGGGCGATCCTGCCTGCATCCGGATTATCGCGGCGGCACGGCGATGATGCATCTGTGGCAGGCGCTGGCCGGGTATGTCGCCGAGCACGGCATCGAGGTGCTGTTCGGCACCGCGTCCTTTCACGGCACCGATGTCGCGCGGCTGGCCGAGCCCTTGTCACTGTTGCACCACCGCCATCTTGCGCCAGAGGCGTTGCGGGTGCGCTCGCGGGTGTTTCAGTCGATGGATCTGCTGCCCGAGGCGCAGATCGACCGCAAGCGCGCCATGCTTGAGGTGCCAGCCCTGATCAAGGGCTACCTGCGGCTGGGCGGCACGGTTGGCGAGGGGGCCTTTGTGGACCATGCGTTTAACACCACCGATGTGTGTCTGGTGATGGACACAGAACGCCTGAACGCCAAGGCGGCGGGCATCTACACGCGGGCGCGCGGATGAGCCCGACTTGGCGCGGAGAGCCGCCCGAAGACACGCCGCTGGGGCCGGGGGGCTGGGCGCTGGCACTGCTGCGCGGGCTGGTGCTGACGGGGGTCTTGCTGGTCGGGGTCTGCATCACGCTGCCGCTTCGGCTGCTCGAGATCGTCGGTTTTGGCGGGCGTCGCAGGGTCACGCCCTACGTGACGCAATACGCCTGCCGGGCGGCGATGGGGGTTCTTGGCATCCGGGTTGAAAGCCGCGGGCCGCAGATGTCGGGGGCTGGCTCTTACGTGGCGAACCATGCATCGTGGCTCGATATCTTCGTGCTGAACGCCCACCGCAACCTGTGCTTTGTTTCCAAGTCCGAGGTGGCGGGCTGGCCGGGCATCGGACCTCTGGCAAAGCTCACCGGAACGCTGTTTATCGCGCGCGATCCACGCGCCGCGCTTGAGCAACGCAAGCTGTTCGAACGGCGCCTGTTGCAGCGCGACCGGCTGCTGTTCTTCCCAGAAGGCACCTCGACCGACGGTCAGCGGGTGCTGCCATTCAAATCGACGCTGTTTTCCGCCTTTTATGCCGATGCGCTGCGTCACGAAATGCAGCTTCAGGCGGTGACGGTGGTCTATGAGGCCCCTCCGGGGGCCGACCCGCGGTTTTATGGCTGGTGGGGTGACATGACCTTTGGCGGGCATCTGCTCAAGATGCTCGGGACATGGCGGCAGGGGCGGGTGCGGCTGGTCTATCATCCGCCGGTGCGGGTGGATGATCATCCCAACCGCAAGTCGCTTGCCGCGCAGCTGGAACGACAGGTGCGCAGCGCCCATCCCTGCGGTCAGGTTGTCATCTGACCGCAGGTTGGTGGCTTGTCGTGCGAAGATCAGCCTTTGGTTTGTGCCATCGCCGCGGCAAGCCGGGCGATCGCCTGCGCCGGATCGTCCTGCGACCAGATTTCTTCGCCAATGCCGAAGAAATCGGTGACCGGGGTCAGGCTGGTGATCAGCGCGTCACTCAGGCCGCCTTCGGCGACGCAGGGCACTTCGATCATCTGCGACCACCATTCGAACAGCTCGAAATCGGCCAGAGTGCCATCGCCAAGCGCCTCGCCGGCGACCGGACCGAAGGTGACGTAATCAGCGCCGGCCTCGCAGGCATTCATCCCGTCATGGCGCGACGCCCCGCAAGAGGCGCCGACAATGGCGTCAGGGCCCAGTTCCTTGCGGGCGTGACGCACCGTGCGCGCGCCGTCGGTCAGATGCACGCCGTCAAGACCGAGCCGCTGCGCCAGACCGATATGGGTGTCGAGCACCAGCGCGATGTCATGGGCGTGGGCGACCTCGCGCACCGCGTCGGCGGCGCGCAGGATGCGGTCTTCGTCGCGGGTGGCAAGCGACAGCCGGATACAGGCGATATCGGCCGCATCAAGCACCTTGTTCAGCTGCTGGGGAAAGGCGGACAGGTCGAATTCGGGCGGCGTGATGAGGTAAAGCTGGGGGAGGTCGGCTTCGTCCATGGTGCTATTCCTTTGCGCGGTCGGGGGTCTATATCGCGACAGGGTGGCGGCTGCCAAGGGGCGCTGTTGACCGAGGGCGTGCCTGTGGCGCGGGCGGGATGCCTCCGGCGGGGATATTTGGGGCCAGAAGAGGCCCGGGCGCTTGCTCTTGGAGGCCTGTGGCCTTAGGGGAAGCCGCAAACCGATGGAGGGGCAATGCCCGGCGATCTGAGACAACCGGCTTTCGTGCTTGTGCGCCCGCAGATGGGCGAGAATATCGGTGCGGCGGCGCGGGCGATGTGGAATTTCGGCCTTGACCGGATGCGGCTGGTGAGCCCGCGTGACGGCTGGCCGAACCCGGCGTCGGCGGCGATGGCCTCTGGCGCGGGGCGGCTGCTGGATGAAGCGCAGCTGCATGAGGATGTGGCGAGCGCGGTCGGCGATTGCGATCTGGTGTTTGCGACCACGGCGCGTCAGCGTGGCCTGACCAAGCCGGTCTATTCCCCCGAAGAGGCGATGAAGGCCGCCGCCGACCGGCTGGCCGAGGGCGGGCGCGTGGCGGTGATGTTCGGCCCTGAGCGCGCGGGCCTTGAGAATGGCGATGTGGCGCAGGCCAATGCCATCATCTCGGTTCCGGTGAATCCCGAGTTCCCGTCTTTGAACCTTGCGCAATGCGTGCTGCTGTGCGGCTATGAGTGGCGGCGGGCTTCGGGGCGCATCGAGGCGCGGCGGGACGAGCTGGCGGGCGCGCAATGGGCCAGCACCATCGAGGTTGAAAAGCTCGCCGAGCATTACGAGCAGCGGCTGGACGAGGCAGGATTCTTTTTCCCCGAGCACAAGGCGGCGTCGATGCAGCTGACCTTGCGCAACCTCTGGAGCCGTATGCCGCTGACATCCGAAGACGTGCGCACGCTGCACGGTATCCTGCGTCAGATGGTGCGCTGGAAGGAGCGCGGCTGAGCGCTTGAAGCGGGGCGGTGCGCCGCCTATCGTCCGCCACGACCGAGACAGGAGAGATCCATGGCCGAGAAGCGCAAGCTGTTCGAGGAGGTGGGCGCAGAGCAGCCCAAGGCAGTGCCCGCAGGCGGCATGATCGACAAGGGGCGCGGCGGTGCGCGCGGTGCGATCCGCCTGTGGCTGATGCTGATCTTTGCGCTGGTGGCGGTGATGATCCTTGTCGGCGGGCTGACACGGCTGACCGACAGCGGATTGTCGATCACCGAGTGGAAGCCGCTGAGCGGCGCCTTGCCGCCTCTGAACACGGCGGCATGGCAGGCGGAGTTCGACCTGTATCGACAGATCCCGGAATTCCAGTTGCAGAACAATCAGATGACCCTTGCTGAATTCAAGGGGATCTACTGGTGGGAATGGGGCCACCGCCAGCTTGGTCGGGTGATCGGGCTGGTCTGGGCCGTCGGGTTTCTGGGCTTTCTTGTCGCCAGAAAGATCCCCACCGGCTGGACCGGGCGGCTGCTTGGCCTTGGCGCGCTTGGCGGGCTTCAGGGGGCGATTGGCTGGTGGATGGTGTCGTCCGGGCTTGGCGGCGAGATGCTGGACGTGGCGTCTTATCGGCTGGCGATCCATCTGGGGCTGGCGTTTGTGATCTTCGGGATCATCGCGTGGTATGTCTTTGCCCTTGGGCAGAGCGAACGGGCCTTGATGCAGGCGCGCCGGGCCCGCGAGGCCAAGCTGTTCAGCATGAGCACCGGGTTGCTGCATTTCGCCTTTCTCCAGATCCTGCTGGGCGCGCTGGTCGCCGGGATCGACGCCGGGCGCAGCTATACTGACTGGCCGCTGATGGCGGGCGGTTTCATCCCGCCGCAGCCGTTCCAGCTTGAGCCATGGTGGCGCAATTTCTTCGAAGAGCCGGGGCTGGTACAGTTCATCCACCGCATGAGCGGCTATTTGCTGTTCGTCTTCGCCGGGGTGGTCTGGCTGCGGGCGCGCCGCTCCCCCAATGCGAACACGCGCTTTCGCTTCAACGCCGTGATGGCGATGATTTTGGTGCAGATGGTGCTGGGCATCGTCACCGTGCTGTACGCGGCGCAGCTGCATATCGCCATCACCCACCAGCTGGGCGCGATCCTGCTGTGGGTGCTGATCATCCGAGCCCGGTTCGGGGCGCAATATCCGCGGGTGCAATCCATTCGAGAGGCTTCCAGATGACTGCGTTCGACGACTTGCTGGCGCATCAGCGCGAGACCGGCGCGCTGGCGCAGGTTGCCGGCCGGCTTGGCTGGGATCAGGAAACCGTGATGCCCGCCGGGGCGGGCGATCAGCGCGCCGAAGAGCAAGCGGCGATGGAATCGGTGCTGCACGCGCGGCGCACCGATCCGCGCATCGGCGCGTGGCTGGCTGCCATCGACGCCGCGGCGCTGGACGATGAAGGCCGCGCGCAGATCCGCCATATCCGCTGGAACTATTCCCGCGCGCAGGCGATCCCGGCGGATCTGGCCACGGCGCTGGCGCGGCTGACCAGCCGGGCGCATCAGGCTTGGGCGGCGGCGCGGGCCTCGGATGATTTCAAAGGCTTCGCGCCGCTGCTGGCCGAGGTTGTGGCGCTCAAGCGCGAGGAGGGCGCGGCGCATGGCGGCGATCCCTACGATGCGCTGTTGCAGGATTACGAACCGGGGGCCAGCGCCGCGCAGCTGGGCGAGATGTTCGGCGCGCTGCGGCCCCGGCTGGTGTCGTTGCGCGCCGCCTGCCTTGACGCGCCGCAGCCCGCGCCGCTGAGCGGCAGCTTTGATGCCGGGGCGCAGATGGCGCTGGCGCAGCGGCTCGCCGGGGTGTTCGGCTATGATTTCGACCGCGGGCGCATCGACAAGGCGGTGCATCCGTTCAGCTCGGGGTCGGGCGATGATGTGCGCATCACCACCCGCACCGCGGTGGATGATCCGCTCAACTGCATCTACTCGACCATCCACGAGACCGGCCATGCCTGCTATGAACAGGCGATCCGCCCGGCCTATCGCCTGACGCCGCTGGGCGAGGGCGTGTCGATGGGCGTGCACGAAAGCCAGAGCCGGATCTACGAGAACCAGCTTGGCCGCTCGCGCGCCTTTACCGGCTGGCTGCATGGCGCGATGCACGAGGCGTTCGGCACCGAGGTGCCGGGTGGGCCGGAGGCGTTCTACCGCGCAGTCAACCGGCTTGAGAACAACTTCATCCGCACCGAGGCGGACGAGGTGCAATACAACCTGCACGTCTTGTTGCGCTTCGATCTGGAGCGGGCGCTGATTTCCGGCGATCTGGCGGTGAGCGATCTCGAGGCGGCGTGGAATGATCGCTTCAAGGCGGATTTCGGCTTTGACGTCGACAAGCCCTCGCACGGGGTGTTGCAGGATGTACACTGGTCGGCCGGGCTGTTCGGCTATTTCGCCACCTACACGCTGGGCAATGTCTATGCGGGCTGCCTGAACGAGCATCTGCGCGCTGCC
Organism: Citreicella sp. C3M06; assembly: GCF_018860705.1. GTDB lineage: Bacteria > Pseudomonadota > Alphaproteobacteria > Rhodobacterales > Rhodobacteraceae > Salipiger. Next base: position 40,513 of record NZ_JAHKQA010000031.1, on the reverse strand, counting down.
GTGCCGACGCTGGATGATCAGCTTGGCGCAGGCGATCTAAGCGCCGCGACCGGCTGGCTGCGCGAGAACGTCCAGCAATATGGCGGGTTGTATGAGCCGCGCGAGGTCATCGCGCGGGCCTGCGGCGGCGCCGCGCCCAGCGAAGAGCCCTTGCTGCGCTATCTCGAGGCCAAGTTCGGCGATCTCTACGGGCTCTGAGCGCATCCCGCCTGTCACCGGCTTGTCACGTGGCGGGTCTATGCGGGCGGGAAACGGGAGTCTGTTTAGATGCTGGATCGTGGATGCGCTGCGCTCAGAATCGAGGTGCACGCGCTGCGCGAGGCGGTTCTGGGCGGCGCCGCCACCCGGCTGGCGAAGTGGCATGGCTGGATCGAACGCGACGCCTATCGTCCGAGCGCCGGGAATCTCGCCCAGCATCTGGCCCTGCGCCAGCACGACATCCGCCCGCTGCAGCTGGCATTGATTCAGTGTGGGTTGTCCTCGCTCGGCCGGGCGCAAAGCAGGGTGATGCCCGAACTCGACGCGCTTTGCACCGTGCTGGATGCGCTGAGCAATAGCGACATGGTGACGCCGGTGCCGGGCGAGCGTTTCTTTGTCGGGCAGGCACGCATCGCCGCACGCGCCGAAGCGCTGTTCGGCCCGTTGCCGCGCGGATCGAAGCAGTTGATGGTGACGCTGCCAACCGAGGCGGCGGACGGCCCGGCGTTTTGCGAACAGCTGGCGCGGGCGGGGGCTGGGGCGGTGCGGATCAACTGCGCCGATGACGGCCCCGCGGCGTGGCGAGCGATGATCGAACACACCCACGCTGCCGGCGGGATCACCGGGCGGCGGATGAAGGTGCTGATGGATCTGCCGGGGCCAAGGATCCGCACTGGCGCCATGTCCGACACCAAGGGGCTGCGGCGCATCCACCAAGGCGACGCGCTGGCATTGGCGCTGCCGGGGCGGCTGCACGACGTGCCGCGCGGCGTTGCCGGGATCGAATGCAGCCTTGCTGCGCCAATCCATGCGCTATGCGCGCGCCAGCGGGTGTTTGTCGATGATGGCAAGCTGGCCTGCCGCGTGGCGCAGCGCGCGCCTTGGGGCGTTTTGCTGACCGTGGAACGCGCGCCGCCGCAAAAGGGCTACAAGCTCAAACCCGATAAACGGCTGAACTTCCCCGATTGCGCCCTCGATATCCCGGCGCTGACAGCGCACGACCGCGACGCGCTGCGCTTTGCGCTCGATCACGCCGACGGGGTGGCGTTTTCCTTTGTGCAGCGCGTCGGCGATGTCGAGGATCTGCATGAGTTTATCGCTACCGAGCGCCCTGGCAGGGCGCAGAGCTTCGGGCTTGTGCTGAAGATCGAAACCGAACGCGCCCTGCGCAATCTGCCCGACATGCTTGTGCGCGCGGCAGGACGCCAGCCGACGGCGGTGATGATCGCGCGCGGCGATCTGTCGGTCGAGATCGGCTTTGCCCGGCTGGCAGAAATCCACGAGGAAATCCTGTCGCTGTGCGATGCGGCGCAGGTGCCGCTGATCTGGGCGAGCGCGGTGCTGGAAAGTTTCCTGAAGACCGGGCTGCCGACGCGGGGCGAGATGAGCGATGCGGCGATGGGCGCGCGGGCGCAATGCGTGCTGCTGAACACGGGCCCGTATCTGCTGGACGCGATGGCAGAACTGACCCGGCTGTTCGACCGCATGCCCGAGCATCTGAGCCGACAAGCGCCGCAACACGGGCCGCTGGCAAGTTGGTGATCGCCCCGGCCACCCTGATGAGAGGGCGGCCGGGGCGGCGTATCAGCCGAAGGTCGCGCCGAAGGTCGCCTTGTAGGTCTCTTGCAGCTCTGCCAGCGGCGCTTCGGAGCCGCCCAGCCGGACCGTGTCGCCGGTGAACTTGCCGACGCTTGTCAGGGTGACGCCAGCCTTGCCCGCCTCGATCATCAGTGCCTCGGCGCAATCGTAGTTGCAGGCGATCAGGTAGCGGCCCTGATCCTCGCCGAACAGCTCGGCGGTGTCGCTGCTGTCAAGATTCACCCCGGTGCCAGAGGCTTCGGCCATCTCGAAGGCGGCCATGGCCAGCCCGCCATCGCCAAGATCGGTGCAGCAGTTGATCCATGCCCGATGGGCGAGGATGAATTCGCCGTTGCGACGTTCCTCATCCAGATCGACATGCGGCGCATCGCCGTCTTCGCGGTTGAACACCTCGGCCAGCAGGGCGGACTGCCCCAGATGACTGCCGGTCTGGCCCAGCAGCAGCGCCACATGGCCATCGCGCGCATAGCCAAGGATCGGCTCTTCGCCCGCCGCGATCAGCCCCACCGCGCCGATGGTCGGGGTGGGCAGGATGCCGGTGCCGTCGGTCTCGTTGTAGAGCGAGACATTGCCCGACACGATCGGCATATCCAGCGCGATGCAGGCCTCGCCGATGCCGCGCAGGGCCTCGACGAACTGGCCCATGATCTCGGGCTTTTCGGGGTTGCCGAAATTGAGGTTGTCGGTGGTCGCCAGCGGCCGCGCGCCGACGGAGACAAGGTTGCGCCATGCTTCGGCCACCGCCTGCCGCCCGCCCTGCACCGGGTTGGCCTTGACGTAGCGCGGCGTCACGTCCGAGGTGAAGGCCAGCTTCTTGTCGCTGCCATGTACGCGGATCACCCCCGCGCCAAAGCCGGGGATGCGTACGGTGTCGGCCATGACCTGACTGTCATATTGCTGATACACCCATTCGCGCGAGCAATAGTTCGGCGAAGCCAGCAGCGCCTTCAGACCGTCGATGGGATCGATGCCCGGCACGTCTTCAAGCGGGGCGGCGGGCTCGGTTGCCACCCATGGGCGGTCGTATTCCGGGGCCGAGGAAGACAGGCGCGACAGCGGCATGTCGGCCTTGACCTCGCCATTGTGCACCACAAGGAAGCGATCCTCGTCGATGGTTTCGCCGACGATGGCAAAGTCGAGATCCCACTTGTCGAACACCGCCTTGGCCTCGGCCTCCTTGGAGGGATCGAGCACCATCAGCATGCGCTCTTGCGATTCCGACAGCATCATCTCGTAGGCGGTCATGTGCTTTTCGCGCTGCGGCACCTTTTCCAGATCGAGCCGGATGCCAAGGCCACCCTTGTCGCCCATTTCCACCGCCGAACAGGTCAGACCCGCCGCGCCCATGTCTTGAATCGAGATGACAGCGCCGGTCTGCATCAGTTCCAGCGTGGCTTCCATCAGGCGCTTTTCGGTGAACGGATCGCCAACCTGCACGGTGGGGCGCTTGGCCTCGATGGTCTCGTCGAATTCCGCCGAGGCCATGGTGGCGCCGCCAACGCCGTCGCGGCCGGTTTTCGCGCCAAGGTAAACCACCGGGCGCCCGACGCCGCTGGCCGCCGAGTAGAAGATCTTGTCGGTATCGGCGAGCCCCGCCGCAAAGGCATTTACAAGGCAGTTGCCATTATAAGCGGAATGGAAGCGCACTTCGCCGCCCACGGTCGGCACGCCGAAGCAATTGCCATAGCCGCCGACGCCTTCGACCACGCCATGCACCAGCTGGCGGGTCTTGGGGTGCTCTTTGACGCCGAAGGACAGCGAGTTCATCGCCGCGATGGGACGCGCGCCCATGGTGAAGACATCGCGCAGGATGCCACCAACGCCGGTCGCCGCGCCCTGATAGGGTTCGATATAGGACGGGTGGTTGTGGCTTTCCATCTTGAACACCACCGCCTGACCGTCGCCGATATCGACCACGCCAGCATTCTCGCCGGGGCCGCAGATCACCTGCGGGCCAGTGGTCGGCAAGCCCTTGAGATGGAGCTTGGACGATTTGTAAGAGCAATGCTCGTTCCACATCGCCGAAAAGATGCCCAGTTCGGTGAACGTCGGCTCGCGATTCAGGATCTGCAGGATCCGCGCGTATTCATCCGGCTTGATGCCGTGTGCCTCGATCAGCTCTTCGGTAATCGCCGGTTCCTGCATGAGATATCCCCTGTGGCCAAGTTGAGCGCTCTTTACGCCAAGGGCGCGCGCGTTGGAAGGGCCGGTATCAGCGTGTTGCCGAACTGCGCTCTTGCGGCGTCAATATGCGGGCGGGGCGGATCGGCTGACCGGCTTTGTCAAAGAACGGGTTGGCGCGGCTGCCCTGTATCAATGCGCTCAGCGCGCGCAGCATGATCGCCGCGCCCGCCATGCCAGCGCCATGCTCGCGCAGCCTGTAGCGGGCGCTTTGGGTGAACACCCGTGCTCGGACCTTGCCAAAGCGCGTCTCGTCCGCGGGCAGCACGACGCCGACAAAGGGAAGCAGCGGTCTGGGCAGCGTGTTGGCAATAGCGGTGCCGCAACAGCCCGCGTGCCAGCGCAGCAGGCCCTTTGGCGACAGGCGCAGCAGGGCAAGATGCTCGGCCCCGCGGGTGATCTGCACCCGGTCGGGCACGGTCTGAAAGAGTGTCGTGCCGCCCGCCGCGTCCAGCGCCGCGCCAGCGTCCAGCACCTGCGCCGCCGTCTGGCAATCCTTGCAATGGCAGATCACCAGCATACCGGGGCTGCGCGGCGCGACGCGCCACGCCATGGTGCCGCAACGGCAACTCAGCTCTCGGGTGTCGGGCATCGGTGTCTCCTTGTTGCAAGGCATACCAAGGAATCCGGAGGCCGGGCCAAAAAAAAGGCCGAGCTCAAAGCTCGGCCGAAGTCCAACAGGGAGGTATGAAGATGATGCGCCGAATGGCGCTTCAACCTTCATCTGCCGAATATGTCATCGGTTCTGAGTCGCACAAGGCACAACATGCCGCAAAGGTGTCATTTCCGCTATGACTGTGGCGCAAGTCTCACACCTTTAGGGAGAGTTCAGTCCGCTCCCATCGCCCTAAGTTGCCTGCGATGCGAAAAGATTTCGTCCTGAACAAAATCGCGGAAGGCCGAGACTCGTTTGGAATGGCGCAGCTCTTCGGGGTAGGCCAGAAACACCGGCACCTCGTTGCTTTCGATTTCGGGCAGCACGCGCACGACGTTCGGGAAATCCTCGATGATGTAATCGGGCAGCACGCCGATCCCCAGATTCGCGACCACCGCCTGCAGCACGCCGAAGTAGTTGTTCACCGTCAGCGCCGTCTTGATGTCATAGGTCAGCAGTTCCTGCACCATCAGCTTGCCAGCCGCGACCTGAGAGGACGCCGGGTTCTGGCAGATCAGCCGGTGCTTTGCCAGATCGTCAAGCGTTTCGGGCACGCTGCGCTGCGCGAGATATTCAGGGGTGGCATACATGCGCATGCGGATCGACATCAGCCGTTTGCGGATCAGATCGGCCTGCGAGGGCTCTTTCATCCGGATCGCCACGTCGGCCTCGCGCATCGGCAGGTCGAGCACGCGCTCTTCGAGCATCAGGTCGATCTTGAGATCGGGGTATTTCTCGTAAAGCTTGGTCAGGCGCGGGGCCAGCCACAGCACGCCGAAGCCATGGGTCGTGGTGACCTTGAGCTCGCCGAACACCTCTTCCTCGCTGTCGCGGATGCGCGCGGTGGCCGCGTCGATGCGTTTGACCATGCTGGCGGTGGCGTCGAACAGCAGCTCGCCCTGTTCGGTGAGAATCAGGCCGCGGGCATGCCGGTGGAACAGCGTGGTATTGAGCGATTCCTCCAGCGCGCGGATTTGCCGCGAGACGGCCGATTGCGACAGATGCAGCGCATCCCCCGCATGGGTCAGGCTTCCCGCATCAGCGACAGCATGAAAGATTCTTAGCTTGTCCCAGTCCATCACGTTTTCCAATCCCGCTCGCGCGACTTGTATACGACACAAAGGGTGAATGGGAACCGTCACTTTCCGGGGCATCAGTATAGGTGCAAAAAATCCCTAGGAGGGTCAGCGATTTTGACCTATTATGAGGGTCAATTGCCCATGCAATGAGCGACGGGAGGCGCCCATGACCAAGCAATCCATATCCCTCGATGACCGTTTCAATCTTGAAAAATCCCCGGTGCTGTTGAACGGCACGCAGGCGCTGGTTCGGCTGATGCTGATCCAGAAGGCGCGCGACGTTACTGCCGGGCTAAACACCGCTGGCTATTGTACCGGCTATCGCGGCTCTCCGCTGGGGTCGGTCGACATTCAGATGCGGCGGGCGCAGAAATACCTCGATGCCGCCGACATCCGCTTTCAGGAAGGCCTGAACGAAGATCTGGCCGCCACCGCGCTCTGGGGCTCGCAACAGGCCGAACTGCGCGGCGAAGGGCGCTATGATGGCGTGTTCGGGCTGTGGTACGGCAAGGGGCCGGGGGTCGATCGATCCGGCGACGTGATGCGCCATGCCAATATGGCGGGCACCTCGAAACATGGCGGCGTCATCATGGCGCTGGGGGACGATCATACCGGCGAAAGCTCGACGGTGCTGCACCAGTCGGAATGGGCGCTGGTCGATACCTATATGCCGGTGGTGTCGCCAGCGGGGGTGCAGGAGATCCTTGATTACGGCGTCTATGCCTGGGCGCTGTCGCGCTTTGCCGGGGTCTGGGTCGGTCTCAATACCATGAAGGATACGGTCGAGGCGACGGCGGTGGTCGATGGCCGCCCGGATCGCATGTCGCTGGTGGTGCCCGACTTCGACATGCCCGAGGGCGGGCTGAACATCCGGCTCGGCGACACGCCCCACGCGCAGGAAAAGCGCATCATCGATTACAAACGCTTTGCCGCCGAGGCGTTTTCCCATGCCAACCGCATGGACAAGCGCATGTGGGGCAAGCCGGGGGCCAAGATCGGCTTTGTCGCGGCGGGCAAGAACTGGCTCGATCTGCTGCACGCGCTGTCCTTGCTGGGCATCGACGAAGCCGAGGCCGAGCGGCTGGGCCTCACCACCTACAAGGTCGGGCAGACCTTTCCGCTGGACATGCTGGGCTTTCACGACTGGGCCGAAGGGCTGGACCTGATCGTGGTGGTCGAGGAAAAGCGCAAGCTGATCGAAATTCAGGTCAAGGAAGCGATCTTTGACGACCGCCGCGGCCGGCGCGTCTATGGCTGGCACATTGGCGGCGGCGCGGGGTCCATGCACGGGCCGGAATTGTTCCCGACGCAGGGCGCGCTGGATCCGATCATGATCGCAGAGCGGCTCGGCAAGATCCTGCTTGACGAAGGGCGCGGCACGGATCGCATCAAGGCCGGTCTGCAATCGATTGAACAGGCTAGGAAATCTGACAACGCGCCCGAGATCGCGGCGCGGTTGCCGTATTTCTGTTCGGGCTGCCCGCATAATACATCGACCAAGCTGCCCGAGGGCGCGCGCGCCTATGCCGGCATCGGCTGCCATTACATGGTGCAATGGATGGACCGTGAGACCACCGGTTTTACCCATATGGGGGCCGAGGGCGCCAACTGGATCGGCGAAGCGCCGTTTTCCACAAGAAACCATGTGTTTCAGAACCTTGGCGATGGAACTTACAACCATTCCGGCTCGCTTGCGATCCGTGCGGCGCTGGCCGCGGGCACCAATATCACCTACAAGATCCTCTATAACGACGCCGTCGCCATGACCGGCGGTCAGCCCAACGAGGGCGGGCTGACGGCGGATCGCATCGCCCGCGAATTGCTGGCGATGGGGGTCAAACACCTTGTCGTGGTCTATGACGAAAAGGAAGAGGTCGACTTTAGCCGCTTTCCGCAAGGCATTGAAAAACATGAACGCGCCGAGATGCAGGCGGTGCAGGAGCGCTGCTCAAAAATCCCCGGTGTGAGCGCGATCCTGTATATCCAGACCTGCGCCGCCGAAAAGCGCCGCCGCCGCAAGCGTGGCAAGTTCCCAGACCCGGACCAGCGCGTGTTCATCAACACCGATGTCTGTGAGGGCTGCGGAGATTGTGGGGTGCAATCGAATTGTGTGTCCATCGTGCCGGTGGAAACCGAACTGGGACGCAAGCGGGCCATCGACCAGTCGAGCTGCAACAAGGATTTCTCTTGCCTCAAGGGGTCTTGCCCGTCCTTCGTAACCTTGAATGGGGCAAAGATCCGCAAGGGGGAAACCGCCGCGCTGGATCTGCCAGACATGCCATTGCCACAGCTGCCGGTGATAAAGGGCACCCATAACGTGGTGATCACCGGCGTTGGCGGCACCGGCGTTGTCACCATCGGCGCGGTGCTGGCGCAGGCGGCGCAGGTCGCCGGGCTTGGCGCGGGGATGATGGAAATGGCAGGCCTCGCGCAGAAAGGCGGCGCGGTGCATATCCATTTGCGGCTGGCCAACCGCCCCGAAGACATCAGCGCCGTGCGCGTCGCCATTGGCGAGGCGGATGCGCTGATCGGCGGCGATCTGGTGGTCAGCGCCGGGTCAAAGACGCTTGGCCTCACCCGGACCGGGCGCACCGGCGCGGTGGTCAACGCCCATGAGAGCGTCACCGGCGAATTCACCCGCAACCCGGAGTTCCACATTCCCAACGACCGGCTGAAGCTGTCGCTGGAGGCGCGGCTGCAAGAGCGCGTGGCGCTGTTCGATGCCACCGAGCTGGCGCGGATCACCATGGGGGATTCGATCTTTTCCAATATGATGATCCTTGGTGCGGCGTGGCAGCAGGGGCTGGTGCCTTTGCCGCATGACGCCATCGGCGAGGCGATCCGCCTCAACGGGACGGCGGTGGACAAGAACCTGCGCGCCTTCGAGATCGGCCGCTGGGCAATGCTGCACCCGGAGCAGGCCAGCCGCATGGTGACGCCGACGCCGACGGTGACGGGCGAACCCAAGACCACCGAGGAGAAGATCACCTATCGCGAGGCCCACCTGACGCGCTACCAGAACCGGCGTCTTGCGCGCCGCTTCCGCGCCATGCTGACGCCGATCAAAGATGAGCCGCTGCGCGAGGCGGTCGCCAAGGGGTACCACAAGCTGTTGTCCTACAAGGACGAGTACGAGGTGGCCCGTCTGCATCTGGAAACCCGCGACAAGGCAAAGCAGGCCTTTGAAGACGGCTTCGAGATGCAGTTCCACCTTGCGCCGCCGCTGCTGAGCAAGATCGGCTCGGACGGGCGGCCGGTCAAACGGACCTATGGCGAGGGGATGCTGCGCGCCTTTGGCCTGCTGGCAAGGCTGAAATTCCTGCGCGGCACGCCGCTGGACCCGTTCGGGCGCACCGCCGAGCGGCGCATGGAACGGGCGCTGATCACCCAGTACGAACAGGACATGGCCGAGGCGCTGCCCCTGCTGACGCCTGAGACCCGCGATGCGATCCTTGCGCTGGCTCTGCTGCCGCTACAGATCCGCGGCTTTGGCCCGGTCAAGGAGGCCAACGAACGCGAGGCCGCCAAGCGGCGCGAAGAGCTGCTGGCGGTGATCCGCGCCGGGGGCAGCGGCATGGCGCGCGCTGCCGAGTAGGTGGCAATGGATTCTCCTGCCGAAGCCTCGTAAGAACGATGCGAGGCAAGGCAGGAGATGCGCCCATGGCGGTTGGTGTGTTCGATTCGGGGCTGGGCGGGCTGACCGTTCTGGACAAGGTGCAAAAGCGTCTGCCGGATGTGCCCTTTGTCTATTTCGCTGACAGCGCCCATGCGCCTTATGGCGTGCGCGATGCGGATGATATTTACGAGCTGACCACCAAGGCGGTGGAACGGCTGTGGGAGGCGGGCTGCGATCTGGTGATTCTGGCCTGCAACACCGCCAGCGCCGCGGCGCTGCGCCGAATGCAGGAAAACTGGATACCGCGCGACAAGCGGGTACTGGGCGTGTTCGTGCCGCTGATCGAGGCGATGACCCAGCGCCAGTGGGGTGACAATTCGCCGCCCCGCGAGGTTGGCGTGCAGCACGTGGCGCTGTTCGCGACCCCGGCCACGGTGCGCAGCCGCGCCTTTCAGCGCGAGTTGGCGTTTCGCGCCATTGGCGTCGATGTCGAGGCGCAAGCCTGCGGCGGGCTGGTCGATGCCATCGAGGAAGGCGACATGATCCTTGCCGAGGCGCTGGTGCGCAGCCATGTCGACGCGCTGTTGCGCAAGATGCCCAAGCCGCAGGCGGCGATCCTTGGCTGCACCCATTACCCGCTGATGGAGGATATCTTTCAGGACGCGCTGGGGCCCGATGTTACGGTCTATTCGCAGGCCAATCTCGTGGCCGAGTCGCTGGCCGACTATCTGGCGCGCCATCCGGCCATGCTGGGCACTGGCAGCGAGGCGATGTTCCTGACCACCGGCGATCCGCGCAAGGTCTCGGGTCATGCCACACGGTTCCTGCGGCGCGAAATCACATTTCGCGCGGCTTGATCCCGGTCACAGACCGGTGGCGCGACCAAAGCCATATTGACTCGTGAACGGGGGATACCCGACAAAATCCGCCCAAGGAGGACTGCCCATGTCGCTCAGATCGCTGAAAAAGCAACGCCGGATTCAGGTGATCGCGCTGGCCGTGGTGGCCTTGGCCGTGTCCAGCGGGCTGATCGGCTATGCGATGCGCGATGGCATCAACTATTTCCGCTCGCCCAGTCAGGTGATGGAGACACCGCCCAGCCCGAACGAGACCTTCCGCATCGGCGGGCTGGTTGAGATCGGCTCGGTGGTGCGCGGCGACGGGCACGAGGTGCGCTTTGTGGTGACCGATGGCGGTGCCAGCGTGCCGGTGGTGTTTGCCGGGGTACTGCCGGATCTGTTTGCCGAAAATCAGGGCGTGGTCGGCACCGGGCAATATATCGACGGCGTGTTCCGCGCGTCGGAAATCCTCGCCAAGCATGACGAGACCTACATGCCCAAAGAGGTCATCGACGCGCTGAAGGAACAGGGCGTCGATGAAGAGCCCAACAGCTGACCTCGCCGCGAGCGGGCCAGAAAAAAGCCCCCCGCGCTGCGGAGGGCTTTCAAGGTCTCAGGCGTTGGCTTCGCGGATCTTTTCCGCGGCGTCCTTGTCGTAGGTGACGCCGCTGTCCTCGAACAGCTTGTCAAGCTCGCCAGACAGGGTCATCTCGGTGATGATGTCGCAGCCGCCGACGAATTCGCCCTTGATGTAAAGCTGCGGAATCGTCGGCCAGTCGGAATAATCCTTGATGCCCTGACGGATGCCGTCATCCGCCAGCACGTTCACATCGTGGAATTCCACGCCCATGTAATTCAGCACGCCTGCGACGCGGCTGGAAAAGCCGCATTGCGGCATCGACTTGGTGCCTTTCATGAACAGCACAACATCGTTGGCCTTCACGGTGTCTTCGATCGTCGTCTTTGCGTCGGTCATGTCATTCTCCGGTCTCGGGGGCAGGCGGCAAGCCGCTGCGTCGTGTTGGGACAAGCAAGGGGCGGGCCAGGCTTATTCGGGGGCCTTGGTGGTCAGCGCAAGGGCGTGCAATTCGCCGTTGTTGCCATCCATCTTGCCCTTCAGCGCGGCGTAGACCGCGCGCTGCTGCTGGACACGGTTCTTGCCACGAAAGCTCTCGTCGATGACCTCGGCGGCGTAATGGTTTCCGTCGCCTGCAAGGTCGGTAATGGTGACGCGTGCCTCGGGGAAGGCAGCCTTGATCAGCTGCTCGATCTCCGTCGCTTCGATGGCCATTGCGTGGGTACTCCGCTATCTGTCCTGTCGATTCAGATGTAAGCGCCACAAGGCCGGGGCGCAAGCGGTGCGCCGCTGCTCAGCAGGCCAGTCTGACCCAGACCGGCACGTGATCCGACGGTTTGTCGCGCCCGCGAATATCCTTGTCGATCGCCACCTCTTCGAGCAGGTCGGCGGCCTGCGGGGTCATCAGCAGGTGATCGATGCGGATGCCATTGTTCCGCTGCCACGCACCGGCCTGATAATCCCAGAAGCTGTAATGCCCCGCGCCGGGGTGAGTGCTGCGAAACGCTTCGGTGAAGCCAAGGTTCAGGATGCGGCGAAAGGCGGCGCGGGTCTGCGGCAGGTACAGCGCGTCCTCAAGCCAGGCTTCCGGTTTGGCAGCGTCTTCGGCTTGCGGGATGACGTTGTAATCGCCGGCCATGATGGCGGGCATCTCGTCCTTCAACAGCTGGCGTGCGCGGGTTTCGAGCCTGTCCATCCACGCCAGCTTGTAATCGTATTTCGGCCCCGGCGCCGGGTTGCCGTTGGGCAGGTACAGCCCGCACAGCCGCACGGCCTGCGTGCCGATCACCGTCGCCTCGATCCAGCGCGCCTGCTCGTCGCTGTCATCACCGGGCAGGCCGCGGGTGACATCCTCGAGCGGCAGTTTCGACAGGATCGCGACCCCGTTGAAGCCTTTCTGGCCGTGGGTTTCCACCTGCCAGCCGAGATCTTCGAAATGGGCGCGGGGGAAGCCCTCGTCGACCGACTTGATTTCCTGAAGCAGCGCGACGTCGGGCGCGGCCTCGTTCAGCCAGTCGGTGAGGGCCTCGATGCGGGCCTTGATGCCGTTGATGTTGAAGGTTGCGATCTTCATGGGGCCCTCCGCGATGTCGCAAACCCTATCGCCGATGCGCGGCTCGGGGGCAAGGGCGCGACGGTTCAGAGGTGTGATTCGCAGGGTAACGTAGCGTTAGATTGGACAAATCTCGACCTGAAAACAGGCCGCAAAACTTTATCCACAGAAATTATCATTCTGTGGGGAAGGATGATTTTTGTTTTTTACTCGCCTTCTGGCAGTTTCACTGCATGTGGAGAACCTGTGTATAATTCAACCTATGGAAGAAACCATATTGTCAGAAACCCGTTAAAAAAGAAACCCTGAACCCACCTGAACAATTCAGTCAATCAAGGGGTTCCCAATGTCCGCAGTACTCAAGCAGCTGGTTTCTGAAGAAATCGTTGATGTTTTCGGTGCAGATGCCTTTTCCGGCGATGCCGTCGAAATGGTCACGTCCTGTGCCCGTCCGATGAGCGCAATCGACCTGTTTTGCGGCAATGCCGTCGAGATGGCCACGTCCTGCGCCGCCCCGTCCGAGCTGACCTCGGCCTTCACCTCCTGCGCCGCCCCGTCCGAGCTGACCTCGGCCTTCACCTCCTGCGCCGCGCCGGCTGGGCTTGAAGCCACCGCAACCAGCTGCGCCGTGATCTCTGAGCTGACCTCGGCCTTCACCTCCTGCGCCACGCCGGTCGGCCTTGAAGCCACCGCCACCAGCTGCGCCGTGACCTCCGAGCTGACCTCGGCCTTCACCTCCTGCGCCACTCCGGCTGGGCTTGAAGCCACCGCCACCAGCTGCGCCGTGAGCGCCGAGCTGACCGCGACCGCCACCTCCTGCGCGGCTCCCGCCGAGCTGAGCGCCACCGCGACCAGCTGCGCCTGAGCGCTCCCCGCTGCGGGCGCCCTGTCGGGCGAGGCGCTCGCAAGCCATTCAGGGTGCAGTCACGGCTGCACCCTGCCAGCCCCGAGATTTCAGCCAAAAGTTCCCGCCCGGAGGTTCGCCATGAGCAACGTCATCGCCCTTCGTCCGCAGCCCGCGCCCCGACATGAAGACGGCCTTCACGCGCTGCTGGACAGTTTTGCCAACCACCGCAGGCGGCAGGAGGACGCGTTCTGGCTCAAGGAAAACGCCGAGCTTCTGAACATCCTGGAATGCACCGGCACCGCGGTGCCGCGCGCGGCGCTTGAGGTGCACGCGGGGTTTCTCGCCGGGGCCGAAGAGCGCATGGCCTTCTTCCCGCAATATTATCGCTTCTTGTTGTCCATGGTGCTCGATCTCGAAGATCTGGGCATGGGCGGCGACATCGGCGCGCGGCTTTGTGCCACCGCGCAGCGCGACGACCTTGCCGGGGCCGAGCTGTCGGACCTTCAGCGCATGGAAGCGCGCCGGCTGCTCGCACGGCGCGGTTTTCAGGCGTCGGACGATGCCGGGCTCGAGGATCGGCTGCGCGCTTTCTGCGCTCGCAACGCCACCTTCACGCTGCCCAACAAGAAGGCCGCCTACGAGCTGACCCATATCGTCTATTACCTTGGCGAATATGGCCGCCGCGACCCGCAGCTGGACGCGCGCGCCATCACCAGCCTGCATTTCGCCGGCAACCTCGCGTTCCTCGAGCAAAATTCCGACCTGCTGTCCGAGATCTGCATCGCGCTGCGCCACGCGGGCGAAACCCCGCCGCCGCTCTGGACGGCCTGGCTCGAGCGCGAAACCCAGATGTTCACCGTCGAGACCAGCGATCACGTTAACATCGCCGATGATTATCACGATTACCTCGTGTGCCACTGGCACGCGGCGGTGGCGGGGGGCGTGGCCTTCCGCAAGCCGCAGGCTGCCGGGCGGATGGGCTTTACCCGTGCGCCGCGGGCCACGCCGCTGCGCGAGTTATCCGAGGCGCTTTATGCCGAAGGGGCGGAGCGCCGGGCGGACTGGCCGGTCATGCGCGCGCGCGTCGAGGGGCGCCTGTCGGCGCAGGCGATGCAGGTGCTGGACATGCTGGCCGGGCAATCAGAGCATTTCGACGCTTTCTTCGAGGGCTTTTCCCGCGCCGCACAGTGAGCGCGCGCCATTGAGAAGCCCCGCCGCAGGGGCTATCTGACTCCGGACCCACAGGCCCGGAGACACCCCATGACGGCGAAACAGATCACCCCTTTCCTGAAACCGGCGCTGGAGATCGGCCCCATCGTGGTGTTCTTCGCCGCCTATGTTCTGCTCAAGGACAAGATCTTTGACATCGGTGGCACCGAATACGAGGGCTTCATCCTTGTGACCGCCGGGTTCATCCCGCTGATGCTGATCAGCACGGCGCTGCTGTGGAAGCTGACCGGGCACCTGTCGCCGATGCAGATCGTCACGGCGGTGCTGATCGTGGTGTTCGGCGGGCTGTCGGTCTGGCTCAACGACGAGCGCTTCTTCAAGATGAAGCCGACGCTGATCTACCTGCTGTTCGGCGCTGCGCTGGGGATCGGCCTGCTGCGCGGCGAAAGCTGGCTGCGCAAGGTGATGGAAGGGGTGATGCCGCTTCAGCACGAGGGCTGGATGATCCTCACCCGCCGGGTCTGCGCGTTCTTCTTCGGTCTGGCGCTGCTCAACGAGGTGATCTGGCGAAATTTCCCGACCGAGACATGGGTCTATTTCAAGACCTTCGGCCTGACCGCGGCAATCTTTGCGTTCTTCATGACGCAGGGCGGATTGTTCAAGAAATACGGTATCGAAAAGGAATAGGAAAACGGCGGCCTCAAGGGGCCGCCGTTCTTCTTTGCTCAGACCTTGCCGCGTCCGCTGGCAAAGATGCAGGCCAGCGTGATCAGCGCCGCGATCAGGACGTAATACCCGACATAAGCGATGCCATAGGTCGATTGCAGGTAGGTCGCGATATAGGGAGCCAGCGAGGCCCCGACGATGCCCGCGAAGTTGAAGGTCAGCGACGAGCCGGTATAGCGCACCCGGGTCGGGAAGGGGGCCGCCAGCGCGGTGCCGATCAGCCCGTAGGTCATGCCCATCAGCGCCATGCCAAGGGTGATGAAGATCATGATCCGGACCTCGTTCTCGACCATGAGCACCGGCACGAGAAAGGAGAACGCTGCAATGGCGAGCGTCGTTGCGACCAAGACTTCGCGCCGTCCGAACCGCTCTGCGGTCTTGCCCGCGACCGGAATGAACAGGCCGAAGATCACTGCGCCCCAGATCTGGATCGCCAGCGCGTCGGTGAAGGGGATCTTCACGACCTTGACGTTATAGCTCAGCAGGTAGGCGGTGCTGATGTAGAACAGCACAAAGGTCGCCAGCGCCACGAAGGTGCCAAGGAAAAGCGAGACCTTGTGCTTGCTGAAGATCTCGACAACCGGCACGGCGACGCGCTCTTCATTGTCGATGGCCTTCTGGAAATCGGGGGTCTCGGTGAT
The DNA here is from genome assembly GCF_018860705.1 of Citreicella sp. C3M06. Lineage (GTDB taxonomy): Bacteria > Pseudomonadota > Alphaproteobacteria > Rhodobacterales > Rhodobacteraceae > Salipiger. The sequence continues at coordinate 24,833 of NZ_JAHKQA010000031.1, read as the reverse complement.
CGACAGGCGTACCCAGAGTCCGACGATGATCAGCAGCAGGGAGGCCAGAAACGGAATCCGCCAGCCCCAGCTTTCCAGCGCTTCCTCGGGCATGAATTGCAACAGCACCCAGAACATGCCCGAAGACAGGAACAGGCCCAGCGGCGCGCCAAGCTGAGGGAACATGCCGTACCAGTTCTTCTTGCCCTCGGGGGCGTTCTCTGTCGCCATCAGCACCGCGCCGCCCCACTCGCCACCAAGACCAAAGCCCTGTCCAAAGCGGCACAGCGCCAGCAACAGAGGCGCGACGATGCCGATTTGCTCGTAGGTCGGCAGCAGGCCGATGATGACGGTCGAGATGCCCATGGTGAGCAGCGCCGCGACAAGCGTCGCCTTGCGCCCGATGCGGTCACCAAAATGCCCGAAAACCACCGCGCCCAACGGGCGGGCGAAGAAGGCGATCGAGAAGGTCGCAAACGAGGCGAGCAGGGCGGTCATCGCGTCGGCGCCGGGGAAAAACAGCTGGGGGAAGACCAGCACGGCCGCAGTCGCGTAGACGTAAAAGTCGAAGAACTCGATGGTTGTGCCAACAAGGCTCGCCGTCAGGACTTTTGCGGGGGAATTGAGCGCGGGCGCGCGTGGCGGCGCCGCCGTTTCAGCATCGGCGCTGGAATAGGACATTTTATTTCGTTTCCGTTCGGATCTTGGACATAATTTTCGTGGTGACCGCCCGGTTACCGCGAACAGCGCGCGGAGTCAGCGCATCGAGCCTTGCTCATTTGGCAGGGCGGACATGCATTTTTCGCATGCCGAGGCGTCCTTGCGTGATCGTCGAAGGCAGAGGGGGCCAGCCCCCCGCGCTGCGCGCGCCCCCCGGGATACTTTAGGCCAGAAGAAACCGGGGCGCGGCGCTCCTGACTTCTTCTGGCCTGAAATATCCCCGCCGGAGGCATCCGGCATATCAATTCATACGGACCGCCGGGACGTGCAACTGCGTCAAAAAGGAGCCTTTACCCGAAACTTGACGCCCGCTCCGCCGTCGGGGTGATGCAATCGCAGTTCTTCGGCATGCAGCATCATACGTGGATATTCGGCTGCGCTCATTGGCGCATAGAACGGATCGCCCAGGATTGGGTGACCAAGCGCCAGCATGTGAACCCGCAGCTGGTGGCTGCGGCCGGTCAGCGGGTGTAGTCTGACGCGGGTTTCCTCATCGGAGCTCTTCAGCACGCGCCAGTCGGTGAGTGCGGGCTTGCCGGTCTCGTGGCAGACCTTTTGCAGGGGCCGGTTCGGCCAGTCGACGATCAGCGGCAGATCGACGGTGCCGGTCTTTGGTTCAAGCTTACCGGCGAGGCGGGCGATGTAGGTCTTCTTCGTGCGCCGTTCTTCGAACTGGCGGCCGAGGTGGCGCTGAGCGTGCTCGGTCAGGCCAAAGACCATCACGCCCGACGTGTCGCGATCGAGCCGGTGCACGAGCCGCACCGTCGGAAAGATCCGTTCCAGCCGCGCGATCAGGCAGTCGGCCAGCTCTGGCCCCTTGCCGGGCACCGACAGCAGCCCGGCGGGCTTGTCGACCAGCAAAAGCTCGTGGTCGTGGTGCAGGACGGAAATGTCCCCCTGGGGCGGATCGTAGGTGCTGCTCATGCGGGGGACTTATGCGGGGAAGGGCGCGCCGCGCAAGGGGTCAGCAGTTGGGAATGTTCACCGCGAGCCCTCCCAGCGAGGTTTCCTTGTAATGCGCATGCATGTCACGCCCGGTCTGGCGCATGGTTTCGATACAGGCATCCAGCGGCACGAGATGGGTGCCGTCTCCGCGCAGGGCGAGGCTCGCCGCCGATACCGCCTTGATCGCGCCCAGCCCGTTGCGTTCGATGCAGGGCACCTGCACGAGGCCGCGCACCGGATCGCAGGTCATGCCGAGGTGATGTTCCAGTGCGATCTCGGCGGCGTTTTCGATCTGCGCCGGGGTGCCGCCCATCACGGCGCACAGCCCGGCTGCCGCCATGGCCGCTGCGCTGCCGACTTCGGCCTGACATCCCGCTTCGGCGCCCGAGATCGAGGCGTTGTATTTGACCAGACCGCCGATGGCGGCGGCGGTCAGCAGAAATTCGGGAACCTGTGTCGACATCGCGCCGGGAACGAAATCCAGCCAGTAGCGGATCACTGAGGGCACCACGCCCGCCGCGCCGTTGGTCGGCGCGGTGACAACCTGACCCATCGCGGCGTTCTCTTCGTTGACCGCCATGGCGTAGCAGCTCATCCAGTCGTTGATCACATGCGGTGCCGTCAGGTTGCGCCCGTATTCCTCGCGCAGCGCATCATGGATCGCCTTGGCGCGGCGCTTGACCTTCAGCCCGCCGGGCAGGATGCCATCGCGGCCGAGGCCGCGCGAAAGGCAGCCGTTCATCACCTCCCAGATTCGCGCCAGCCCCTCGTCAAGATGCGCGGCGGGGCGGCGCGACAGCTCATTGCGGCGCTTCATTTCGGCGATGCTCAGGCCGGAGGTCGCGGCCATCTCGAGCATTTCGGCGGCGGAGCGGAACGGGAAGGGCACCTTTGGCCCCTGATCCACGTCATCGCCCGCCGCGAGTTCGGCTTCGGTCAGCACGAAGCCGCCGCCGACCGAATAATAGGTTTCCGACAGGATCACGTCGCCCTGCGCATCCACCGCCTGTAGCATCATGCCATTGGCATGGCCCGGCAGGGCGTGATCATAGTCGAAACGCAGATCGGTGGCGGGATCGAAGGCCAGCGCGCCAAGCCCGTCGGGGGTGACCTGCTTTTCGGCGGAGATGCGCGCCATGGCGGCGTCGGCTTCGCTGGCGACATAGCCTTCGGGGGTGAAGCCGGCGAGGCCCAGAATGGTCGCCCGGTCGGTGGCATGGCCAACCCCGGTAAAGGCCAGCGAGCCGTGCAGCGAGCCCTTCAGCCCATGCGCCGAAAACGGCGCGGCGCGCAGCGTGTCGAGAAACCGCGCGGCGGCGACCATCGGCCCCATGGTGTGCGAGGACGACGGCCCGATGCCGATCTTGAACATGTCGAAGACGGAAAGAAACATGGCGCCCCTGCTGCGATCGGTTTCCCCATGCCTAGCGCGGCGGGGCGCCGTGGCACAGGACGAATGCGGCATTCCAGCGCAGGAATGCGCAATGACCCCCAAAGCCCGAGGCAATTCACGCCTTCTGCGGCGAATCCGCTATCGCGCGCTGGCGGGAGCGCCCGTATAAGGCCGCAGACACGTGGATTCTAGGAGACCATCATGACCGGAGAACTTTCGCCCATCGACAAGGCCAAATTCGTCGCTGCCAAACGTGCCGCGGCCTTTGTCGAGGATGGCATGAGGGTTGGTCTTGGCACCGGGTCCACCGCCGCGTGGCTGGTGCGCTGTCTGGGCGAGCGGGTTCGCGAAGAGGGGCTGTCCTTCAAGGGCGTGCCGACCTCGACCCGCACCGCCGATCTGGCCCGCGAGGTTGGCATCGAGGTGATCACGCTGGAAGAAGCGCGCTGGCTTGACCTGACCATCGACGGCGCAGATGAATTCGACGGCGAGCTGAACCTGATCAAGGGCGGCGGCGGGGCGCTGCTTCAGGAAAAGATCGTCGCCACCGCATCGGACCAGATGGTGGTCATCGCCGATGCCGCCAAGGAGGTCGAGACGCTCGGGGCGTTTCCGCTGCCGGTCGAGGTGATCCGGTTCGGCTGGACCGCGACGCAGGCGCTTCTGGAAGAGGCGCTGGTGTCGATGGATGTCATGAACCGCGACAGCACGCTGCGGATGAACGGCGACACGCCCTATCTGACCGACGAGGGCAATTTCATCCTTGATCTGCACCTGACACGCATCGGCGATCCGCGTCAGATGGCGCTGATCCTCAATCAGATCCCCGGTATCGTGGAAAACGGGCTATTCATCGACATCTGCGATCGGGTGGTGATCGGTTATGCCGATGGCCGGGTGGAAACCCGCGACATCAACGCAGGCACCGTCGAAGAGCACCGGATGGAATTCGCCGAAGGCGACAATCTGTTCCGCGATATCTGAGAACGGGTTTCGGCTCTGGTCCCCGGCTCTGGTCATCGACGCGGCCCTGTGGGATACCCTTGTCCGAAGCAAAGACAGTGCCAGGATACGGGAACGCGACAATGACCGACTTTGACTATGATCTCTTTGTCATCGGTGGCGGCTCTGGCGGCGTGCGCGCAGCGCGCGTTGCCGCGAGTGAGACAGGGGCCAAGGTCGCATTGGCCGAAGCGGATCGCTACGGCGGCACCTGCGTGATCCGCGGCTGTGTGCCCAAGAAGCTGATGGTCTTCGCCTCGGAATACGGCAACACCGTCTCCGACGCCGCCGGCTATGGCTGGACCTACGGCGAAGGCACGTTCGACTGGTCGGCCTTTCAGGGCAAACTCGGGGCAGAGCTCGACCGGCTTGAGGGCATCTACCGCAAGCTGCTGAGCAATGCCGGGGTCACCAGCTTTGATGCGCGCGCCAGCGTGTCAGGCCCCAACAGCGTGACCCTCTCGACCGGAGAGAGCTTTACCGCCAAGCATATCCTCATCGCCACCGGCGGGCGCCCGGTGCGCCCCGAGGTGCAAAACGCCCATCTGGGCATCGTCAGCGACGATATCTTCAACCTGCCCGAGCTGCCGAAAAGCATCCTGATCGTCGGCGGCGGCTATATCGCGTCGGAATTCGCCTGCATCCTGCACGGGCTTGGCGTCGAGGTGACGCAATTCTACCGCGGCGCGCAGATCCTGCGCGGCTTTGACGAAGAAGCGCGCGGCCTGATCTCCGACGCCATGCAGGAACGTGGCATCAAGCTGCATCTTGGCACCGACATTGTCGAGATGCGCTGCGCCACCGCCGAGGATCTGGCGGGCGAAAGCCAAGGCGCGGTGCCGATGGGCACACCGATGCACGAAGCCAGCGTCGAGTCGCCGCAAGGTGCGGACGGTCCGATCTGGGTCAAGGCGACCAACGGCGAAACCCGGGTCTTTGACCTTGTGTTCTTTGCCACCGGGCGCAAGCCGAACACCGATGGCATCGGCCTGCAAGAGGCGGGCGTGGAACTTGGCCGCAAGGGCGAGGTGATCGTGGACGAATACAGCCGCACCGCCGTGCCCTCGATCTGGGCCATTGGCGATGCCACCGACCGGGTCAACCTGACCCCGGTGGCGATCCGCGAGGGCATGGCTTTTGTCGAAACCGCCTTCAAGGACAACCCCACGCCGGTCGATCACGATCTGATCCCGTCGGCGGTGTTCACCCAGCCGGAATTCGGCACCGTGGGCCTGTCCGAGGAGGACGCCCGTGAAAAAGGCCCGATCGAGGTCTACTCGACCTCGTTCCGCCCGATGATGACCTCTTTCGCGGGGCGGCCTGACCGGGTGCTGATGAAGCTCATCGTCTGCAAGGACACCCGCCGCGTACTGGGCTGCCACATCGTGGCCCCCGGCGCTGGCGAAATGATCCAGCTTGCGGGCATCGCCATCAAGATGGGCGCCACCAAGGAAGACTTTGACCGGACCGTCGCGGTGCATCCGACCATGTCCGAAGAGATCGTTACGATGCGCAATCCGACCCGCACGGCTTGAAACCGGCGGCAGAATACACAGGTTACGCTGGACAAGGGAGTCCAGAGGGAAAGAGGGACAGGAGTACATGGCAGGAAACGGCGGCGGCCCCTGGGGTGGCGGTGGAAATCAGGGCGGCTCTCGCCCGCCATCGAATGGCGGCGGCGGGAATCGCGGCGGGCGCAAGCCCGAGGATCCGCAGATCCCCGAGATCGACGAGCTGATGAAAAAAGGCCAGGAACGGCTGCGCGTGCTTATGGGCGGGCGCGGTGGCGGCAATGGCAGCGCGCCTTCGGGCGGGTCTGGCGGGCCGGGCTTTGGCAAGGGCACCGTGGCGCTGGCGGCGCTTGGCGCCCTCGCGCTCTGGGCCTACATGAGCTTTTACACCGTGCGCCCCGAAGAACAGTCTGTTGAGCTGTTTCTCGGCAAGTACAGCTCGACCGGCGATCCCGGTCTGAACTTTGCGCCTTGGCCATTTGTCACCGCCGAGGTGGTGAACGTGACATCGGAACGCACCGAGACCATCGGCGGCGGGCGCAACGGCAATTCTGAAGGGCTGATGCTGACCACCGATGCCAATGTGGTGGACATCGAATTTCAGGTGGTCTGGAACATCTCTGATCCGTCCCGCGTGTTGTTCAACATCCGCGATCCGCAGCTGACGGTTCAGGCGGTGTCCGAGGCGGTGATGCGCGAGATCATCGCCGCATCGAACCTTGCGCCGATCCTCAACCGCGACCGTGGCCTGATCGCCGACACCGCGATGGAGCAGATTCAGGCGACGCTGGATGAATATGAAAGCGGCATCAACGTGGTGCGGGTCAACCTTGATACCGCCGACCCACCGCGCGAGGTCATCGACGCCTTCCGCGAAGTGCAGGCTGCCGAGCAGGAACGCGACCGGCTGGAACGTCAGGCTGACGCCTATGCCAACCGGGTTGTCGCCGAAGCCCGCGGTGACGCGGCGCAGATCCGCGAAGAAGCCGAAGGCTATCGCGCGCAGCAGGTCAACCAGGCGGTTGGTGAGGCCAGCCGGTTCTCGGCTGTGCGCACCGAATACGCCAAGGCCCCCGAAGTCACCCGCCGCCGTCTCTATCTCGAGACCATGGAGCGCGTGCTGGGCGATGTCGACAAGACCATCCTCGATGGCTCTCTGACCGAAGGCGGGCAGGGCGTCGTGCCTTATCTGCCGCTCAATGAGCTGAACCGTCGTCCGGCAGGGGGGAACTGATCCATGCGCAAGACAGCTTATATTCTGCCCGCGGTGGTCGTGGCTCTGGTGCTGGTGCTGTCGTCGATCTTTGTAGTCGATGAACGCCAGAAGGCGCTGGTGCTTCAGTTTGGCCAGATCAAGGCCGTCAAGGAAGACCCAGGCCTCGCCTTCAAGATCCCGTTCATCCAAGAGGTCGTGTACTATGACGACCGCATCCTGTCGCTGGACACCGACACCATCGAGGTCACGCCGTCCGATGACCGCCGCCTCGTGGTCGATGCCTTCGCGCGCTACCGGATCGCCAATGTCGTGCAATTCCGTCAGGCCGTCGGCGTGGGCGGGCTGCGCACTGCCGAGGATCGCCTGTCGGGCATTCTCAACGCACAGATCCGCGAAGTTCTGGGTGCCGATCAGGTCACATCCGACGTGATCCTGTCGGCCGATCGTCGCCAGTTCTCGAACCGCATCCGCGATGCGGCGCGGGCCTCGGCACTGTCGCTCGGGCTTGATGTGGTCGATGTGCGGCTCAAGCAGACCAACCTGCCGTCGCAGAACCTCGAAGCGACCTTTGCCCGGATGCGCGCCGAGCGTGAACGCGAAGCCGCCGACGAGATCGCGCGCGGTAACGAGGCGGCGCAGCGTGTGCGCGCGCTGGCGGATCGTACCGTGGTGGAAACCCGCTCCGAAGCGCAGCGTGATGCCGATGTGACCCGCGGTGAAGCCGACGCAGAACGCAACGGCATCTTTGCAGAAGCCTATGGCGCCGACCCGGAGTTCTTTGCCTTCTACCGCTCGCTTCAGGCCTATGAGGCGGCGCTTCAGGGCGACAATTCGACCTTGGTCATGACCCCGGACTCGGAGTTCTTCGAGTACTTCAAGAGTCAGGGCGAGATGGTTCCGGTGGCGCTTGAGGCCGACGCGCCTGCATCGGCCCCGGAAGAAGAGCCTGCAAGCAACGCCCCGGCAGCGCCTGCTGCTGCACCGGCCGAGCCTGCAACCGAGGCACCCGCGTCGGAATGACGGCGACGGATATCGCGACGGGGATCGCAATGGTTCTCGTGATCGAGGGGCTGGTGTACGCACTGGCCCCTTCGCTTGTCGAACGCCTGCTGGAGGCGCTTCGCATGATGCCCATCGAGGCACGCCGCGCCCTTGGTCTGGCCTCGCTGGCGACAGGTCTGGTTCTGCTTTGGATGTTTCACGGCTGAGCCGCCCCTCATCCGCTGCGCGGCAATGCGTCGCAACGGGCGGGGTGTCCGAGCGGACCGGCATCGCGCCAGATCGGTATCCGGCAATAGCCCCACGCAGAAACAAGGCTCGGCAGTTTCCTGCAGTGGCTTGGCACCTGCCTTTTCCCGCTGCGTCATCGCGGTTCGGGCACGCGCTTTCACATGCGCTTGATGACGTTGCAACCTTTTATGACGTGGTTCTGCCGGATCACTATGTTAGCCTCGTTGAAGATAGGGCAGGACGACCGCGCACGCGGGGCATGGTGCCTGTCGCAATATAGGAGTTCCAGGTGAAACCCTTAACACTTGCTGAAATACAAGGCTCTCGGCCGCTCCGGTTATTCTGGATCGCGTCACTGTCGATTTTTCTGATCGTGTCACAGTCGTTGATGGCCCGTGCGCAGAGCATGCCCGACAGCTTTGCCGATCTTGCCGAACGCATCAGCCCGTCGGTGGTCAACATCACGACCTCGACCATGGTCGCCGGGCGCACCGGGCCGCAGGGTATCGTGCCCGAGGGCTCTCCGTTCGAGGATTTCTTCCGCGAATTTCAGGACCGTAACGGCGGTGATCGGTCTCAACCGCGCCGCTCCTCGGCTCTGGGCTCGGGCTTCGTGATTTCCGAGGACGGCTACATCGTCACCAACAACCACGTCATCGACGGCGCCGACGAGATCACCATCGAGTTCTTCGAGGGCTTTACCCTGCCGGCGACGCTGGTGGGCACTGATCCCAACACCGATATCGCGCTGCTCAAGGTCGAGGCGGACTCGCCGCTGAAATTCGTCTCGTTCGGTGACAGCGACGCCTCGCGCGTCGGCAACTGGGTGCTGGCGATGGGCAACCCGCTGGGGCAGGGGTTCTCGGTCTCTGCCGGGATCGTCTCGGCGCGCAACCGGGCGCTGTCGGGCACCTATGACGATTACATCCAGACCGACGCGGCGATCAACCGCGGCAACTCGGGCGGGCCGCTGTTCAACATGAAGGGCGAGGTGATCGGCGTGAACACCGCGATCCTGTCGCCGAACGGCGGTTCGATCGGCATCGGCTTCTCGATGGCGTCGAACGTGGTGCAGAAGGTCGTCGCCCAGCTCAAGGAATATGGCGAGACCCGCCGGGGCTGGCTTGGGGTGCGCATTCAGGACGTGACGCCCGACATGGCCGAAGCGCTTGGCCTTGCCTCTGCCAGCGGCGCGATGGTGTCCGACGTGCCCGAGGGCCCGGCCATGGATGCCGGCATGAAGGCCGGCGATGTCATCGTCAAGTTCGACGGTCGGGATGTAACCGACACCCGCGAGCTGGTCCGTGCTGTCGGCAATACCGAAGTGGGCAAATCGGTGCGCGTCGTGGTCAATCGTGGTGGCAACACCGAGACGCTGCTGATCACCCTTGGCCGGCGCGAAGAAGCCGAGCGCAGCTTCCCGGCCAGCCAGCAGTTGGCCCCGGAAGAGCCCGCCGAAACCCAGCTGATGGGGCTGACACTTTCGCCACTGACCACCGATCTGCGCGCCGAGCTGGGCCTTTCGGAAAGCGACAAGGGCCTTGCCGTGGTCGCAGTCGACGAGGGAGCGGAAGCCTTTGAAAAGGGGCTGCGTCAGGGCGATGTGATCACCGAAGCCGGTCAGGCGCAGGTGATGAGCGTGACCGATCTGCAAGACAAGATCGACGAGGCGCGCGAGGCGGGCCGCAAGTCGATCCTGCTGCTGGTGCGTCGCGGCGGCGATCCGCGCTTTGTGGCGCTGTCGCTTGACCAAAGCTGAGATCGGGTCTTTTTGACCGACGACGGGGCGCGGCTGTGAGGCCGCGCCCTTTTCATGATCTGGGCTCAGACGTAGCTCCATGTGGTCTGACCGGCTCTGTTCTGACCCGCTTGCGGACCGCCCGGAAGGGACGGCTGGTTCAGGCCATATCGATCAGACCATATCGATCAGGCCGGGTCGATCAGGCCGGTTCGATCTGGTCGATCGGGGTTGCGATGATGCCGAGAAAGCGCGCGGTTTCCAGCGACAGCTGGCCGCTGGGCAATCCGCGTTCGGTTTGCCATGTGCGGATTGCGGCGGTGGTCGGCGCATCGAGCATGCCGCTCACCGGCCCGTGGAACACCCCGCGCGCGGCCAGCGCGCGTTGCAACGTCGAGACGAAGTCGGTGGTGAAATCCTCGGGGCAGGGGCTGGCGAAGATCAGCTCTTCGCGGGGCGTCACGACGCGCGGCACCGGGGCGCGCCGATAAATCGGCGGGCGCAGGACGGTGCCATCCTCGGCGATCTCGGCCTGCACCACCTGCACTTCGCCCATCACATGTTCATAGACCGCCGGCGTGACCTCGCGCGCTTGGCAAGTGCCATCGGCAAGCCGCTCGGGGCGGGGGGCGTCGATGTCTGGCCATGGGTTGTCATCGGGCATCGCGCCGGTGCAGGCGACAAGGCACGACGCCAGCAGGGCGGCAAGGAATGGCGGGCGGATCATGCTTAGGCCTTCGGAATGGGCGCTTTGGTGGCAGGTTAGCGGGTTTGCCCCATGGGGGAAAGCGGCCCACGGGATGAGCAGTGCGCGCTGTGGTTTTCGAGAAATTTGGGTCAAGCGCATGGCGGGGGCTGGCGTATCGCAGGCGGGCTGACTAGGAACATGCGCAGCACTGCAACATCAGGACTGCCAGAAGGAACGCGTGTCATGGCGAAGATCACCTATATCGAGCACAACGGCACCGAGCACGTCGTCGAGGTCGCCACCGGGATGACCGTCATGGAAGGCGCTCGGGACAACAACATTCCGGGCATTGATGCCGATTGTGGCGGCGCCTGCGCCTGTTCCACCTGCCATGTCTATGTCCATCCCGATTGGGTCGAGAAGCTGCCCGCCAAGGATGACATGGAAGAGGACATGCTGGATTTTGCCTTTCAACCCGATCCGGCCCGCTCGCGTCTGACCTGTCAGGTCAAGGTGAGCGATGCGCTGGACGGTCTTGTCGTCCAGATGCCGGAAAAACAGATCTGAGCCGGGCCCCGCGACATCGCCCGCGCGGGTTGCGCGGTCTGGCTCGCGGCGCGTTGCTGCCGTTGTGCCTGTGGCTGGCGGGGGCTGCCGCGGCGCAGGATCCGGTTGTCGGGGCGCGGTTCGCGCTGCCGGTGACGCGTTATGGTCATGACGTGCTGGGCGGCGGGGCGGAATGGGGCGAGATGCGGATCCTGCGGCACAGCGGCGCCGAGATTGTCGTACAACTGCCCCCCAGCGCCGTGTTCGAGGATATCGCGCCGCGGCTGGTCGATCTGGGGTCGCAGACCGCCATTCTGGTCGTGCAGAGCGACCTGAGGCTTGGTGCGCGCATCACGCTTTGGGGAGATGGCGGGTTGCTTGCCGCCGGGCCATATGTCGGGCAGGCGCATCGCTGGGTGGCGCCTGTCGGGGTCGGTGATCTGGACGGCGACGGCCATGTCGAGATTGCCTATGTCGACCGCCCGCATCTGGCCAAGGTCCTGCGGGTCATCCGCTACGATCCAATGGCCACGGAAATGCGCGAAGTGGCGCATCAGCGCGGCTATTCCAACCACCGGATCGGCTGGGATCACATCGAAGGCGGGCTGCGCGATTGCGGCGACGGGCCAGAGATGGTGGTGCCCAGTGGCGACTGGGGCGATATCCGCGCCATCCGGCTGGCGCAGGGAGAGCTGATCGCGCGCCGCCTTGCGCCTTATAGCGCGGCAGGTGTGGACCGGGCCCTGAGCTGCCGCTGAGCCTTTGGTGCAAAGCACGGGCTGCGGCAAAGATGGCTCTTTGCTTTCGCGCCGCGCCCGACTAAGGCAGAGCCCCATGAGATTACTGTTTCTTGGAGACGTGATGGGGCGCGCCGGGCGCGACGCCATCGCGGGAAATCTGCCGCGGCTGCGCGACGAGTGGAAGCTGGATTTCGTCGTGGTGAACGGCGAAAATGCCTCGAACGGAATGGGGCTGACGGGCGAGCATGCCCGCGGCATCCTGAACGCTGGGGCCGACGTGGTGACGCTGGGCGATCATGCCTTCGATCAGAAGGACATGCTGAGCTTTATCGAAAGCGAGCCGCGGGTGATCCGCCCGCTGAATTTTGCCAAGCAGGCGCCGGGGCGCGGCGCCGGGCTGTTCAGCGACCGGCGCGGGCGCAAGGTGCTTGTGACACAGGTGCTAGGGCAGGTGTTCATGAAGCGGCCCTTCGACGATCCGTTCTCGGCGATGGACGAGGTGTTGCGGCGTCATCCGCTGGGCGGGCAGGCGCAGGCGATCCTTGTGGATGTGCATTGCGAGGCAACCTCGGAGAAAATGGCGATGGGCCATTTCTGCGACGGGCGGGCGAGCATGGTGGTGGGCACGCATACCCATGTGCCGACCGGGGATGCGCAGGTGCTGCCGGGCGGCACCGGCTTTTTGTCGGATGCGGGCATGTGCGGCGATTACGACAGCGTTATCGGCATGGACAAGGCCGAGCCGATGCGCCGTTTCATCACCGGCATGGCCAAGGGGCGTTTTCAGCCCGCGCTTGGCGAGGCAACGCTGAGCGGACTTTACATCGAGACGGATGACCGGACCGGCAAGGCAACCTGCGTCAAGATGGTCCGTCAGGGCGGCAGGCTCGAACAAAGCGGTCCCGAAGCCCGCTGAGCCGGGCGCGCGGCGAGCTTGCGCCGGGGCCGCGAGGTCGTCAGTATGCGGCGGGTTGAACAGGGACGGACCAAACCGACATGCAGTTCATGGACCTCGGTCAGACGACACAGGCTTGGGTAGCGATTGCTACTGTCGTGGCGATGTTCATCCTTTTCGTGCGCGAGATATATCCGACAGAGGTGGTGGCTGTCGGTGGCGTTGCGGTGCTGCTGGCGCTTGGGGTTCTGCCCTATGACGCGGCGCTGTCGGTGTTGTCGAACCCGGCGCCGTGGACGATCACCGCGATGTTCATCGTGATGGGCGCGATGGTGCGCACCGGGGCGCTGGATGCCTTTGCCAGCTATGCCCAGACGCAGGTGGCGCAGCGGCCGCGACGGGCGGTGGCTTTGATCATGCTGGTGGTGATCCTCGCCTCGGCCTTCATGAACAATACACCCGTTGTGGTGATGATGTTGCCGATCTTCGTGCAGATTTCGCATGTGCTCGGGGTGCAGCCATCCAAGCTGCTGATTCCGCTTAGCTATGCGGCGATCCTTGGTGGTACGACGACGCTGATCGGCACCTCGACCAACCTGCTGGTGGATGGGGTTGCGCGCAGCGCCGGGCTGGCCCCGTTCGGGATTTTCGAGGTGACGCCGCTGGCGGTGATCCTTGCGGCCTGGGGGATGCTGTATCTGGCGGTTGCCGGGCGGTTCCTGCTGCCCGAGCGGGTGTCGATGGCGGGCATGCTGTCGGATCGCTCGCGGATGAAATTTTTTACCGAGGCGGTGATCCCGCCGGAAAGCAACCTTGTGGGGCGCGAGGTGCTGGGGGTGCAGCTGTTCAAGCGCGACGGGGTGCGGCTGGTCGATGTGGTGCGGGGCGATCAATCGCTGCGCCGCGACTTGCAGCAGGTAACGCTTGAGGTTGGCGATCGGGTGGTTCTGCGCACCCAGATGACCGAATTGCTCAGCCTGCAACGCAACAAGTCGCTGAAGCGGGTCAATCAGATCTCAGCCAAGGAGACGACCACGGTCGAGGTGCTGATCACCCCGGGCTGCAAGATGGTTGGACGCTCGCTTGGGGCGCTGCGGCTGCGGCGTCGCTATGGTGTCTACCCGCTGGCGGTGCACCGGCGGAACCAGAACATCGGGCGCAAGCTTGACGATCTGGTGGTGCGGGTCGGGGACACATTGCTGCTGGAAGGCGCCCCCGAAGACATCAAGCGGCTCGCCGAAGAGATGGAACTGGTCGACGTGTCGCACCCCTCGGCGCGGGCGTTCCGCCGTGGCCATGCACCGATCGCCATCGGAGCCATGGCCGGGATCGTGATCCTTGCCGCGCTTGGGGTGGCGCCGATTCTGGCGCTCTCGGTGATCGCGGTGGCGGTGGTGCTTCTGGCGCGCTGCATCGATGCGGATGAGGCGTTTTCCTTTGTCGAAGGCCAGCTTCTGGCGCTGATCTTTGCCATGCTCGCCATCGGCGCGGCGCTGCAAAGCTCTGGCGCGGTCGAGCTGATCGTCGGCGCGGTGGCGCCTTTCATGCAAACCCTGCCGGGGCCGCTGCTGATCTGGGCGGTGTTCCTGCTGACCTCGGTGCTGACCGAAACGGTGAGCAACAATGCCGTTGCGGTGGTGGTCACGCCGATCGCCATCAGCCTCGCGCAGGAGCTGGGCATCGATCCGCGCCCGCTGGTGGTGGCGGTGATGGTGGCTGCCTCTTGCAGCTTCGCAACGCCCATCGGCTACCAGACCAACACGCTGGTTTATGGGCCCGGAGGCTATCGGTTTTCCGACTTCCTGCGGGTGGGCGTGCCGCTGAATGTGTCGGTCGGTGTGCTGACGGCGCTGATCGTTCCGCTGATCTGGCCCTTGGTGCCGTAAAGGCGCGCGGGGATTTTTGCTGAAATTCTAGGCCTTGCCGAAGCGCTGCACGAAATTTTTCAGGATACGCTCCGGCCAGACCACATCGGCAGAGCGGCATTCGCCTACCAGACGCTCGGCATCCTCGGGCGGGAAATAGCCCTTGTTTCGGTAGATGCGGATCCGGGTTTCAAAGCCCTGCGCGTCGGCCTCGGGGTGGAACTGTGTCGCGTAGACATTGGCGCCGTAGCGCACCATCTGGAAGGGGCAGGCGGTGCCGCTGACCAGCTGGACCAATCCCGGCACCAGCTCTTCCAGCGCTTCCTTGTGGCCGACAAAGGCATCAAAGCGTTCCGGCAGCCCGGCCAGCAGCGGATCGCTGGCGCCATCTGGCGTGAGGGTGCAGCGCACCGCGCCGACCGGCTCGCCATAGCGGCCCTTGGCGACGCGGGCGCCAAGATGCGCGCCCAGAATGCCGATGCCATAGCAGCAGCCAAGAAAGGGCACATCCTGCGCCGTGATGGCTGGCATCAGCGACAGGCAGGCGGCCTCGATCCGCGCTTCCATCGGCGATTTTTCCTGCGGGGCGTCCGACACGCAGCCCGGCCCGCCGCCCACGATCACCCCGGCATAATCGCGCGGGTCAAGCCCGGCAGGCAGGTCTTCGCAATCCAGCCGAATGCGGTGAACGTCGCCGGAATCCAGCCCGGCCTTCGACAGAAAGGCGGCGAATTCATTGTCACTGGCCTCGGGCTCGGGGCGCAGTTGCAGGATCAGGAAGCGGCTCATGCCCTGTCCTACCCCGCCGAGCCGTTCAAGAAAAGGGGAGCGGGGCTTGCCGGTGCCCTTATGAGAACATATCATGAACAACATGGCTGGTTTGACCCTTGATGAAAAGCTCGCGATTCTATCGGATGCGGCAAAATACGATGCCTCCTGCGCGTCCAGCGGCGGGCAGAAACGCAATTCGCGGGATGGCAAGGGGCTTGGCTCGACCACCGGCTCTGGCATTTGCCACGCCTACACGCCGGACGGGCGATGCATCAGCCTGCTCAAGATCCTGATGACCAATTTCTGCATTTATGACTGTGCGTACTGTGTGAATCGCGTCAGCTCGAACGTGCAGCGGGCGCGGTTCAGCCCCGAAGAGGTGGTGCATCTGACGCTGGAATTCTACCGGCGCAATTATATCGAAGGGCTGTTCCTGTCCTCGGGCATCATCCGCAGCCCGGATGAGACCATGGCCGATATGGTGCGCATCGCGCGCAGCTTGCGATGCGAGCATCACTTTCGCGGCTACATTCATCTCAAGACCATCCCGGACGCCGACCCGATGCTGATCGAACAGGCGGGGCTTTATGCCGACCGCCTGTCGATCAATGTCGAACTGCCGACCGATGCATCCGTCACCCGCTACGCGCCGGAGAAGAAACCGGCGCAGATCCGCAAGGCGATGGCCGACGTGCGGCTCAAGCGCGAAGAGCGCAAGGACGCCAGCTTTACCGGCAAGCGCCCGCCGCGCTTTGCCCCTGCCGGGCAATCGACGCAGATGATCGTCGGGGCAGATGGGGCGAATGATGCACAGATTCTCAAGACCTCGACCCGGCTTTATTCGGGGTACGAGCTGCGGCGGGTGTATTATTCGGCTTTCTCGCCGATCCCCGACAGCAGCGCGGCATTGCCGCTGGTCCGCCCGCCACTGATGCGCGAGCATCGGCTGTATCAGGCGGATTGGCTGCTGCGGTTTTATGGCTTCGATCTGGCCGAGATCACCGAGGCCGCGCCGGACGGTAACCTCGATCTGGAGATCGACCCGAAGCTGGCATGGGCGCTGGCCAACCGGCACCGCTTTCCGGTGGATGTGAACCGGGCTGAGCGCGAGCTGCTGCTGCGCATTCCCGGGGTCGGCACCAAGAG
Source organism: Citreicella sp. C3M06 (assembly GCF_018860705.1). Taxonomy (GTDB): domain Bacteria; phylum Pseudomonadota; class Alphaproteobacteria; order Rhodobacterales; family Rhodobacteraceae; genus Salipiger. The sequence continues at coordinate 8,448 of NZ_JAHKQA010000031.1, read as the reverse complement.
CACCCAGCGCATTCTGGCGACCCGCCGCCATCGGACGCTACGCTACGAGGATCTGCGGCGCATGGGGGTGGGCCTGAAACAGGCACGGCCTTTCCTGACGGCGCTGGACTGGCACCCGCGCGGCCTTGATGCGCAGGATCTGCGGGCGCGCTTTGCCCCGCCGCCCGAACAGTTGCAGCTGATCTGATGCGCCGGGTCTGCCTGCCCGAGATCGGCACCTTCGATGCGTGGCGCAACGAGGCGCGGGCGTTGCTGGGGGCGGGCGTGCCGCCCGAAGCGGTGCTCTGGTCGCGCGGCGAGGCCGAGGCGGATCTGTTCTCCGAGCCGCTGCCAACGCCAGAGGGGGCGCCGGTGAGCGTATCAAAGGGCTTTGTCGAGCTTGCCCGGCTGGTGGTCTGGCACCGCGATCCTGAGCGCTTCGCGCGGCTTTATGCGCTGCTCTGGGCGCTTCGGGGTGAGCGACATCTTCTGGAGGATCGCGGCGATGCCCGCGTTGACCGGCTGCGCAAGATGGCCAAGGACGTCAGCCGCGACCGGCACAAGATGACCGCCTTTGTGCGCTTTCGCGAGATCGATGCGCCGGGGGCCAATCGCCGCCGCTTTGCCGCATGGTTCGAGCCAACGCACCCGATCCTTGAACTGGCCGCGCCGTTCTTTGCCAGCCGGTTCGGTGATATGGACTGGTCGATTTTCACCCCCGACCTGTCGGCGCATTTCGAGGCCGGGACGCTGCGGTTTGCGCCTGCGGTGGGGCGCCCCGAGATCGGCGAGGACGAGGCCGAGGAGCTCTGGCGCACCTATTTCCGCAACATCTTCAATCCGGCGCGGCTGAAGGTAGAGGCGATGCAGGCAGAGATGCCGCAGAAATACTGGCGCAACCTGCCAGAGGCGGCGCTGATCCCCGAGTTGATCGCCGGGGCGCAGGCCCGCGCCGAAGAGATGGCGCGGGCTGCGCCCACGCTGCCCCCGCTGCGGGCAGAGCGCATCCTTGCGCGGGCGGCGGCGGTACCGGCGGGGCGCGATGGCTTTGTCGAGGCACTGCACGGTTGCCGACGGTGCCCGTTGTGGGATGGCGCGACGCAGGCAGTGCCCGGCGAAGGGCCGCCCGATGCGCGGCTGATGATCGTCGGCGAGCAACCGGGCGATCAGGAGGACTTGCAGGGGCGCCCCTTTGTCGGCTCGGCTGGCCAATTGTTCGACGCGGTGGCAGCGCGGGTGGGATTGCGGCGCGAGCAAGCCTACGTGACAAACGCAGTGAAGCATTTCAAGTTCACCCCGCGCGGGCGGCGGCGCTTGCATCAGGCGCCGAACGCTGGCGAAATCCAGCAATGTCGCTGGTGGCTGGATCTGGAACGCGAGCGGCTGCGCCCGGCGCTGATCCTTGCCATGGGGGGCACCGCGGCGGAGAGCCTGACCGGCAGCCGGGCGCGGCTTGGGGTGCGGCGGGGCAGCGTTGAGCGGCTGGAGGATGGCACCCCGGTGCTGCTGACATGGCATCCGTCTTATTTGCTGCGCTTGCCCGACGCGCAGCGCGGCGCGGCGGAGGCGGGGTTTGAGGCGGATCTGCGGCAGACGGCGCTTTGGCTCAGGGAGTTGCCGAGGCAGGAGAGCGAAGAGGGGGGCGCTGCCCCCCGCGCGATGCGCTCCCCCCGGGATATTTGAGGCCAGAAGAAGGCTGGGCGCGGCAAGAAGGCTGGGCGCGGCAAGAAGGCTGGGCGCGGCGATCGGATCAGGCGGCGCGGGCCAGTTGCAGTACGAGATCAAGGACCAGCGCGGCGGGGTCGACGTTGACGGCGCGGGCGTGGCGGGCGCGGTCCCCGGCGTGTTGGGCCAGATCAGCCCAACGGCGTGCGCTATGCGGGTTCGGCGCGAGGCGGGTGAGGATGTCGGCCTCGTGCGGGGCGGCTTCGGGCGCGGGCGGCTGGCCGGTGACGCCAGTGCGGACCAGCCGGGCCATCAGCGTGTCGGTCAGGGAGAGCGCAAGATCGAGCCGTGCTTCCTTGCCCTTGCCGGCGGTGCTTTCGCCAAGCGCGATGGCGCGCGGGCGGTCGAGGCGCGGGGCGGTTCCCAGCAGGGCCACCAGATCGGCGTAAAGGCGCAGGCCGTCGTGGTTCAGCAGCCGTATCGCCGCCCCGACCGAGCCCGAGGACAGCGCGGCCAGCGCTTGTGCGTCATCGCTGCGCAGCTCGGCCCCGGCCTGACCGATGGCGCGGGCCATGTCTTCGGCGTCGAGCGGGGCGAGGCGCAGCTCGCGGCAGCGCGAGCGGATCGTGGGCAGCAGGCGCGAGGGCTGGTGGGCGACCATCAGCAGCGTGGTATTGGCGGGCGGTTCTTCGAGCAGTTTCAGAATGGCATTGGCGGCGTTGGTGTTCAGCTCGTCCATTGCATCGACAATGACCACGCGGCGCCCGCCATCTGCGGCGGACAGGCTGAAGAAGCCTTTGAGCTTGCGCACCTCTTCGATGGTAAGCTGGGTGCGCAGGCGTTTGGCCTTGTCGTCCCAGCCGCGGCGCAGCAGGAACAGGCCGGGTTCGGACAGCGCCAGCATCCGGCGCGCGACCGGGTGATCCGGGGAAATGTCGAGCGTTGTGGGGGGCGGAGGTGCACCGAACAGCCCGTCGCCGGCATCGGGCGGCGTTGCCAGCAGGAAGCGCGCGATGCGCCATGCCAGAGTCGCCTTGCCAAGCCCCTTGGCGCCGGTGAGCAGCCAGCCGTGATGCAGCCGGCCGGCGCTGTAGGCCTTTAGAAAGGTGGCCTCGGCGTTATCCTGCCCGAAGAGCCGTGCGGTTTCGCGCGGATGCGGAGCGCCGTCGACCTGATCTGGCTGGGGAAGATCGGGATCGCTCATGTATGGGCTTTCAGGGTATCCGCGATGTCTTTGGCCACCGCATCGGGGGCGCGGTTGCCGTCGATCACGGTGATGCGGTCGGGAAAATCACGCGCCAGCGCAAGAAAGCCCGCGCGCATCCGTTCCTGAAGCGGCAGGCCGAAATCCTCGAAGCGTTCCTCGGCGGTGGCGCGGGCCTTGGCGCGGGTGAGCGCGGCGGCCGGGTCCATGTCGATCAGCAGCGTCAGGTCCGGCTCGACGCCGATCATCAGCGCGTGCAGCGTGTCGACCGCAGCGCGCAGATCGCCCCGTGACAGGCCCTGATACATTCGCGTGCTGTCGGCGAACCGATCGCAGATCACGATGGCGCCGCGGGCCAGCGCCGGGCGGATGGTGCGTTCGAGATGATCGCGGCGGGCGGCGGTGAACAGCAACAGCTCGGTCTCTGCCGACCAGCGATCCGGCTCGCCCTGAAGCACCAGCGCGCGGATTTCCTCGGCCCCGGCAGAGCCGCCCGGCTCGCGCGTCAGGACCACCTCGCGCCCCTCGGTGCGCAGATGATCGGCCAGACGCCGTGCCTGGGTGGACTTGCCAGAGCCGTCTATGCCTTCGAAGCTGACGAACAGCCCGGGGCGCGTCGTCACATTGCCTCTCCGGTTTCGGGACCGGTTTCCTGAATGCGGCCCAGCAGCACCTGGCTGACGGTCATCATGCGCTTGCCGAAACCGCCGCTGTTGACCTCATGCGCCGCAAACAGCGGCACCCGGTGTTCGGGCAGGCCTTCGGGGCGGATGATCAGTTCTGCCAGTTGCTGCCCGGCGGAAATCGGTGCCCGGAGCGGGCCGGTGTAGACCACCTCGGCGTCAAGCCGCGTGCCGGGGGTGACCGGCACCAGCAACGTCACGTCTTCTTTTGCGACCAGCGCGACGCTGTCCTGCGCGCCGAGCCAGACATCGGCGCGGGTCAGTTCGGTGTCTTTCTTCAGCAATGTGCGTTCGGCGAACTGGCGGAAGGCCCAGTTGACGATGGATTCGCTTTGCTCGGCGCGGCCGCGCTCGCTCTCGAGCCCGGTGATGGCAAACACAACCCGGCGCCCGTCCTGCTTGGCCGATCCGACAAGGCCATAGCCCGCCTCGGAGGTGTGCCCGGTCTTGAGCCCGTCGGCCCCGATATCGAGCTTGAGCAGCGGGTTGCGGTTGTGAATGTTCGATGGCGCGCGCCCGTCAAAGGCAAAGGTCTTTTCCGAGAAGATCGGGTAGAACTGCGGGAAATCCTCGATGATATGGCTCGCCAGCAGCGTCAGATCGCGCATCGACATACGCTGGTTGGGGTCTGGCCAGCCGCTGGCATTGGCAAATTGCGATCCGGTCATGCCAAGCTGCTGGGCGCGGCGGGTCATCAGATCGGCAAAACCGGCCTCGGTGCCATCGGGGCTGAGCGCCTCGGCGATCACGGCGCAGGCATCATTGCCCGACAGCACGATGATGCCGCGCAGCAGATCCTCGACGCGGGGCCGGTCTTGCGTGTTGAGAAACATCGTCGAGCCGCCATAGGACATGGCGTGCTGGCTGACCGGCAGGGTCTCATCAAGCGACAGCCGCCCGTCGCGGATCGCCTCGAACGCCATGTACAGCGTCATCAGTTTCGACATTGATGCCGGCGGCAGCGACTCGTCGGCGTTCTTGGCCATCAGCACCGTGCCGGTGGTGTAATCGAGCACGAAGGCGGCGCGGGCCGAGGTATCAAAAGCGCTGGCCTGCGCGGCAACAAGCGCAAGGGCAGAGGCGGCGAACAGCCTGCGAAACGGGCGCGAAAGGGTCATCTGATGTCGTCCTCGTCTGCCGGGCTAGGGCCGCCCGGTCTGGTCAGTTGCTGACGGCGTAGGCGTCGGTGAAGCCGGCGGCCTTGATTTTCTTGAGCAGGGCATCGCGTTCCGATGCGGATTGGGCCGGGCCCACGATCACCCGCCAGAAGGTCTTGCCCGAGCTTTCCTGCTTGCGCACCGTCGGCACCATGCCCTGCTGGCGCATGGCGGTGGCGGTGTTGTCGGCGTTCTGTTCAATACTGAAGATGCCGATCTGAAGGAAGGGCTTGTCCAGCGTCGAGGCGGGCTTGGGCGCGGGTTTGGCAGCCTCTGGCGCCGGAGCGGGGGCCGCCGCAGGCGCCGCGTCGATCGCGGCAGAGGCGGCACCGGCCACCGGGTCAAGCGTCGTTTCGGTGACCTCTGTCGCCTCGGGCACCGTGGCGGTTTTTTCCGCAGGCGCGGGGGCGACTTCGACCAGTTCGCGGCGCAGCGCGATCACGTCGAGGTTGGTCGGCGCACCGGCCAGCATTTCAAGCGCGGCGGCGGCATCCGAAGACACCTGAAGGCGCGGGCCGGGCGATTGACGCTCGCGGCGAAACAGCGCGCCAATGACGAACTGGCCGTTGGTCTGGTTGCGGATGATGACCCGCTCGGGGTCCTTGACGTCGGGATGCGCCACCCAGACACCGCCCAGCGACGGGCGCCCATCCCAGAGCCCGGCCTCGGTGGCATGAAAGATCTCAGGTGCTTCGATATCGCGTTCGGCGGTGGTCCCGGCGCGCGCTGCGGTCTCCTCCGCGGCCACGGTGCTGGGTTTTTGCTGCATGAAACCGGGCATCTTCATGTCGTCGCAGGCGGCGAGAGTCGTCAGCCCCGCGATCACAAAGACCAGCCGGCGCGATCTGGCCCGCCGAGAGGAAATCACCTTGCCCATGCTTCGTCCCTTGCCTGTCTTGCGGGTCTTCATGCCCTGTTTTCTGCCTGGACCTGCTGGCCCGCTTGCGATTCCGATCCGCCCGCGAGCCCGATCCGCCCTGATCGAGGTCAGCAGATCACAGAATATGCCCGGAGGTTTCGGCGCTGCGCCGCAGAGTAGCGGCTGGATTGCCGCATGAAAAGACCGCTTTGCGTGATCGGCAGAGTTTCCGCACGGGGGTGCTTTCAGAATCGCGTGAACGGGGGTATTGGCCGTCAGACCGGAGGTTTGGCAGAGTGGTCGAATGCGGCGGTCTTGAAAACCGTTGGGCGTGAGAGCGTCCCCAGGGTTCGAATCCCTGAGCCTCCGCCAAATAGTCCCTGAGAAAAGCTCCTCTGTCCCGAAAGCGCATGGGATTTTCTCGTGTTTTCAATGGGGTTTGCGGGAGGGGCTGAACACTGGCCTCTGTGCCCGGAGGCCCGAAAGCAGTCTCTCCGGGCCAATTTTCTCCGAACCTAGTGACTGCGCCGATTTGGTGAATTGGTTGCAAGTCACTAAAATAAAATGCCTTTGCGGAGTCCCTGACTAAACACTTCGACGCCAGTGGCATGCGCAAGAAGACACTCAGATCGAACATTCAACGGGCACTTCATACCATGCAGGCTGCACCAATCAGCTGGACGACCTGACATCTTCGCCTTCTCACGTAGGTGGCGAGATTTCGCGCTCGCCGGATGATGTCCCGAGAGATGGTGTAGCTCACCGCAGGCCTCAGGCTTTCGCGCGGGCCGAGTTGGTCAGTCGCTCTGCGCTGCAGGCAGGCTGACATTGAGATCATCGCAGACGGGCGCGAGCGTTTCCAGCGTCATGTATCTGGCGCGTTGGACCGTCCATTCCTCGGTCTGCTCCATGAGGATCGCACCGACGAGGCGCCGGATCGATGCCTCGTTCGGAAAGATACCGACGACGTCCGTGCGTCGCTTGATCTCGCCGTTCAGCCGCTCGATCGGATTGGTGCTGTGCAGCTTGGTGCGATGCTGGGCCGGGAAGGTCATATAGGCCAGGACGTCCTCCTCGGCCGTGTCCATGAGCGTGGCCAGTTTGGGGAGCTTGCCGCGCATCTGGTCCGCCACGAGACGCCACTGGGCCTTTGCCGCCGCGTGGTCGGGTTGGGCAAAGGCCGTGGCGATGAAGGCCGAGACCACCCGGCGGCTGTTCTTGCCGGCATGGGCGAGCGGATTGCGCTGGAAGTGGACCCGGCAGCGCTGCCAGGTCGTGGACAGGACCCGGGCGGTGGCGGCTTTGATGCCCTCATGCGCATCGCTGATCACCAGCTTCACGCCGCCGAGGCCGCGCCGGACGAGGTCACGCAGGAACTCGGTCCAGAAAGGTTCGGCCTCGGAGGCGCCGATCGCCATGCCCAGTACCTCGCGCCTGCCGTCGGTGTTGACGCCCACCGCGAGCGTGACCGCCACGGATACGATCCGCTCGCCCTGACGCACCTTGAGATAGGTGGCATCAATCCAGAGGTAGGGCCATTCGCCCTCGATCGGCCGCGTCAGGAAGGCGTCGACACGCTCGTCGATCTCTTCGCACAGGCGGCTCACCTGGCTCTTCGATACCCCAGTGCCGCCCATGGCCTGCACTAGGTCGTCCATCGACCGCGTCGAAACGCCATGGACATAGGCTTCCTGGATCACGGCGGTCAGCGCCTTCTCAACCGAGCGCCGCGGCTCGAGAAACGAGGGGAAATAGGAGCCGGTGCGCAGGCGCGGGATGCGCAGCTCGACGCTGCCCGCACGGGTCTGCCAGTCCCGATCGCGGTAGCCGTTGCGCTGCGCCAGGCGCTCGCTGCTCTTCTCGCCATAGTCAGCACCGGTCTTGGCGCCAACCTCCAGCTCCATAAGCCGCTCGGCAGCAAAACCGATCATCTCGCGAAGCAGGTCGGCATCGGCGCTCTTCTCTACCAGCGCACGCAGGTCCATCATGGGTTTTGTCATCGGGTCTATCCCTCGGTTCAGGTCGGTGTCAGCAACCCGACCCTACCGAGAAACCCGATGGCCACCGAAAGCTACACCACGACCTGGGACGTCACCGCCCGCCGAGCTTGAGCGTCTCAGTTTCGGAGAGCAACCATGTTGAAAGCCGGTCGGCCGCTGCCGCGATCTGTTCCGGCTTTCGAAGGGTACACTCCCAGATCGTAGCGACGCGCCAGCCTGCTTCGAGCAGCGCGGTCCGAACGGCGCTGTCCCGCGCAACGTTCGCGGCGAACTTCACCTCCCAGAATCCGGTGTGCGTCTTGGGGTTGGTTGCGTAGCGGCATTCGGCATGCCGATGCCAGAAGCAGCCGTGTACAAAGACGACTGCGCGGTACTTGGGAAAGACGGCGCCCCCTGAGCCCGCGTACGTGCAGTCGGTAACGGAACCCTCTTGAGTGTAGTGCTCTGCGAACCGCGATCTCAGGGGTGGTATCCTTCTGCCCGGTACTCGCCATGATACGAGAGCGTGTCTGCGGGTCGACCACGTCAGTCATTGCTTAGGTGTTTGATCCCGCGGT
>NZ_JAHKQA010000031.1:0-164 GCF_018860705.1 Citreicella sp. C3M06 | reverse complement strand
GAAGCGGCAGACGGTCGAGGACCGCAAGACCGGGCCGCGGGAGCCGCGTTCGACCGTTCTGACCGAGGCAGAGGAGGCAATGATCGTCGCGTTCCGACGCCACATGCTGCTGCCGCTGGACGATTGTCTCTATGCGCTGCAGCTCTCGATCCCGCACCTGACCC
>NZ_JAHKQA010000085.1 GCF_018860705.1 Citreicella sp. C3M06 | reverse complement strand
CCACCGCCTCATACCGCCATGAAAGATCCGATGCCTTCGGCCTGTGGCCAACTATGCGTTCGAAATGACCGCCTGACACAAACACCCCTGGCGGCCGTCTCATGCTGATGCCGTCACGTTGGCAATCCCCTGGCGGGACATGGTTCGGATGCCGCCGCCGACCGACAGGGCGATCATGCGTCACCCTGCGCTCAGGGATCGCCGAAACGCGGCAAGACTGCCGAGCAGGAAGACCACCCCAAGTCCGACGATGCGTAGGAAATCCGGCCAGACAATCTCGAGCCCCGCACCGCGAAACACCACTGCTTGGGCAAAGGACATGTAGTGGCGCGATGGTAGAAGGCTGGTGAAGGGTCGCAACAGGTCGGGTTGGCTTTCGATCGGGCTGATCCCGCCGGACAGCAGCATCATCGGCAGGACCACCAACAACACCAGCAGCGCAAACTGCGACATCGTGCGGGCAATGGTGCCCAGCAGAATGCCGATGGAACTGGCGGCGAACACATAGAGCATCGCACCAAAGATCAGCAATCCGCGGGACCCGGCCACGGGAACGTCCAGCGCACCTTCGACCACGAAGATCATCGAGATGGCAAAGGCCGCCAGAACGATCACACCATTGGCCCAGATCTTGGCCAGCACAATATCGATCGCACGCAGGGGCATGACCATCAGATGCTCGATGGTGCCATGCTCTCGTTCACGCACCAACGCAGCACCGGTCAGCATGATGATGATAAGATTTAGAAAATCGAGTATGCCCGTGATCGCGTTGAACCAGCTCATCTCGCCGTTGGGATTGAAGGCGCGGCGAATTTCATTGGTGATCGGGTAAATGGTCTCGGCGTCGGTGCCCTGCTGAAACCGGGTGATTTCCGCCGTGACGATGCTTTGGATATAGCTGTCGCCCAGACCAGCCTGCATGACCGCTGTGGCGTCGATGTCGATCTGAATTTCGGGGGTGTGCCCGCGGCGCATCTGCGCCTCGAAATCCGGCGGGAAAGACAGCACGAACAGATAGTCTCCTGCATCCATCGCCGGGGCCTTGTCGGCGGCGGTGATGTAATCGGGCGTCTGAAAATAGGGCGGATAGAACGCGTTGGCGATCTGGCGCGTCAGGGCGGAATTGTCCTCATCGATGATGGCAATCGAGGCGTTGTTCACATTCTCGGGCAAGGCGCTGGCCTGCATGTAAACCATGCCGGTGAAGGTGAACAGGATCAGCGCGACCATCGTCACGTCCGACAGAACGGCGCGCAGCTCCTTGGTTCCAAGCCAGAAGACATGTTTCAGGTGTCCCATCCTATCGCTCCTGTTTGCGCAGGAGCAGCAGCGCGGGGATCAGGAAAACCGGGACAAACCCCGCAAGCGCCAGCATGTCAGGCACCAATTGGCCAAAGCTGAGCCCCTTGGTGTAAGCGCCAACTGACAGGTGCATGAAATAGCTGGCGGGCCAAAGCTCGCCAATAAGCTGGCCGCCGCCGTTCAGCGTTGAAATCGGCTGGATCATCCCCGAAAACTGGATCGTCGGCATCATCGACAGGATCGCCGTGGCAAAGATTGCCGCGACCTGCGTGCGCGTGGCCGAGGAAATCAGCAAACCGTAAGACGTCACCGCCGCACCATACAAAGCCGACCCAACCAACAAGGCCGCAAGGCTGCCGGTCAACGACACGCCAAGCCCGAATGTCACCACCAGCGCCAGGCTGAGCGCATTCACCAAGGTGATCAGCACATAGGGGATCTGCTTGCCGACAAAAAACTCGACCCTGCTGGTGGGGGTGACGTAGAAATTGGTGATCGTGCCGATCTCTTTTTCACGCGCCACCGAGATCGCCATCAGGATCGCAGGAAACATCATCAACAGGATCGCGGGCACGGCGGGACCGATGGCGCGGATGCTTTCAAAGGTCGGGTTATAACGATATCTGCTCTGGATGTCGTAACTGGCCAGATCGTCCGGGTCGATGCCTTCGCGGCGATACCCGTCCTCTAGTGCGGCATAATGCGCGCCGGTCACATAGGCCTCGATCGTGCCGGCGCGGGTGGTGTTGGCACCGTCGATCCATGTCGACACCGTCACGTCCCGGCCCTGCTTGAGATCCTGCCCAAAGCCGGGGGGGATTTCCATGGCGACGGTCAGCGCGCCGGACGCCATGCGGGTGACGATCTCGTCGCGGGTCAACAGCTCGGGTTGTTCGGCAAACGTCGGAGAGCCGTAAAAGGCGCTCAGGTACTCACGGCTGGCCGGGCTTTGATCCAAATCGAGCGCGGCCATGGAGATATCTTCGACATCCATCGAAATCCCGAGAGAAAAGACGATGGTCAGAAAGATCGATCCGAAAAAGGCAAAGGCAAGACGGATCGGATCGCGGCGCACCTCGCGCCATTCGCGCAAGGAGATGGCCGCCATGCGCCGAAGGCTGAACCCGCCCGACGTTGGGGAATGCGCCATCGAAGCGCCCAGCTGTCTGCTTTCAGGCGCGGCCGGTGCCTCGGACGTTGCGCCGCTGCCCGCGATCGCGGTTTCGATATGGTGGATGAAACTGTCTTCGATGCTGCCCGACGGGCTGGTTGCCGCGATGTCATCCGGGGAGCCGACCACCAGAACCTGACCGGCATGCATTAGCGAAATACGATCGCAGCGCATTGCTTCGTTCATGAAATGGGTCGAGATGAAAATCGTCACGCCGTCGCCGCGCGACAGTTCGACCAACAGTTCCCAGAATTTATCCCGCGCCACCGGATCGACCCCCGAGGTCGGCTCGTCGAGGATCAGCACCTCTGGTTCGTGCAGAACCGCGATCGCCAGTGACAAGCGCTGCCGCAAACCCAGAGGCAAGGCGCCCGAGGCCAGATCCAGATGCGGGCCAAGACCAAAGCGCGCCACCAAGGCGGCGATCCGTTTGCGGGCATACTCGCGCGGCATCTCGAACAGTCGGGCATGCAGGTCAAGGTTCTGGCGCACGGTCAATTCACCATAAAGCGAAAAGGTCTGGCTCATGAATCCCACACGTTTGCGGGCCTTCAGATCAGAGGCATCCACTGGCTGGCCGAACATGTCAGCCTGACCTTCAGAGATCGGCAAAAGCCCCGTCAGCATCTTCATCGTGGTGGTCTTGCCGCAGCCGTTCGAGCCGAGAAACCCAAAGATCTCGCCGCGCCGGATGTCGAAGTTCACATCCGACACGGCGGCGAATGTGCCGAACCGTTTTGTCAGCCCGCGCGCCGAAATGGCCGGCGGGCCGTCATCAATCGCCAGTGGCGGGATGATCAGACCGTTTTGCTCGCCGCGCTTATCCTTGGGCAAAAGCTGGACGAACGCGCTTTCAAGATCGGCGGTGCCGGTGCGGGTTTTCAGCGCCTCCGGTGTGCCGGTGTCCAGCACGCGGCCCGCATCCATGGCCACCAGCCAGTCAAACTCTTCGGCCTCGTCCATGTAGGCGGTGGACACCAGCACCGACATCTCGGGGCGATCAGCGCGGATGGTGCCGATCAGCTGCCAGAACTGTCGCCGGGATAAAGGATCGACGCCGGTGGTCGGCTCATCAAGGATCAGCAGGTCCGGATCATGCAGCAAGGAACAGCACAGGCCCAGTTTCTGCTTCATGCCGCCCGACAGCTTGCCCGCCGGGCGGTCGAGAAACGCGTGCATCCCTGTGGCGCGGGTCAACCGTTCGATCCGCGCGCGGCGGGATTTTGCGTCTAGCCCGAACAGGTTGCCAAAGAACTCCATGTTCTCGGCGACGGACAGCGCGTGGTACAGGTTCTTGCCCAGACCCTGCGGCATGTAGGCGATGCGCGGTCCGGCCTTGCGCCGATGCCCGGGCGCGCGCATGTCGCCGCCCAGCACCTGCAAATCGCCGGTCTGCATGACCCGCGCGCCCGCGATGAGATCCAGCAAGGTGGATTTGCCCACCCCGTCCGGCCCCAGAAGGCCCACCATCTGGCCTGCGGGCAGCGAAACCGTAACGTCGTCAAGCGCGGTGACCGCGCCATAGCGCTGCGTCAATCCTTGGGCGAAAACAACCGTCATGGCGATTGTTCCTACTGGTTCAGGATTGGAAGGGCGGCAAGATCATCAAGCGCAAGTTCCTCCGGCCAGTCGGTTTCGGCAGTGCCGGCAGTGGGTGCCAGTCGCACATAAGCCACTCCGCGGATGCCGGTGCGCACGTAGTCGATATAGGTCTGCACCAGTTCCTGCGGGATCCGCGCGCGCACGCGGAACACCAGGTTCTGACGCTCATCCGCCGTTTCGACCGAACGCGGCGTGAATTGCGACACCGGAGACACAAAAGTGACCGTGGCGGGCACGACCGCGTCGACCACATCTAGCTTGATGCGTGCCTCGCTGCCAACGGCCAGCCGGTGGGCCTGCGTCGCGGGCAAAAAGAATTCAAGGTAGACTTCGGACAGATCGACGATGGTCAACACCTTCGATCCGGCGCTGATGACCTCGCCCGGTTCCGCCAGACGATAGAGCACCCGGCCAAGCGTCGGGGATGTAAGTTCGGTGTCCTCCAGATTGCTGGCCACCTGGGCGGCTGCGGCAACCGCCGCATCGACGCCGCGTTGATAACTGACAAGCGCGGCCTTGGCCGCGTCAAGATTGGCCTGCGCCACAGCGACATCGGTTTTGCGACTGTCGAGAACCTGGGTGGTGGCCGTTCCGCGCTGTTCAAGCGCCTCGGTCCGCGTCAATTCCTCCTCGGCGAGGGTCATCAACGCCTCGGCCTGCGCAATCGTCGCTTCGGCGGCAACGACCTGAGCATTTGCCGCGGCAACCTCGGCCTGCGCCTGCGCAAGCTGCGCGGTGATCACATCGGCGTCGAGCAACGCAACCAGTTGCTCGGGTTCAACGAGATCGCCTTCTTTGACCATGACAGACGCAACCCGCCCGGCGATCAGCGAAGACACATCGACCTGAACCGCTTCCACTTGGCCGTTGCCAAAGGCTATCCCCTCCGGCAGCCCCGTATCCGATGCCTGCTCAAGAAAATAATAGCCAACGCCAAGCGCGGCAACAGCGAGTAGTGCAATCAGGGCCTTGTTCACCCGCATGTCATTCTCCCTCCAGCTCGTCCGCGCCGAATGCTCGACCATGATCGCCCAAGTGTTACATCCCGGCGGGTAATATGGCTGTTTCTTGATCAGCGCTGGCTTGAGTGTGTGCCAGTCTTTCATCGCCTGCAATGGCGACTTGCTGCCCAATGCTGATTGCGGGAGCTGTTGGTTGTAGAGCCAGACATAGCGGTGCAGCGTTGTCTCCAGCTCTTCGCCAAAAATGGACGTGATGGCTTTGCTGGGGATTGCCAACGTGACGG
>NZ_JAHKQA010000047.1 GCF_018860705.1 Citreicella sp. C3M06 | reverse complement strand
ATGCATCCTGACCCTAGGCAGCGAGGTCAAGGGATATCGGCTCGAGGGGCTGAGAGAATGTTTCCCATACGTCAACCCTGTGCATATGGATCTGACCAGAGGCCAACAGCGCCCAGAGCAGCATCGGCGCCGTCTCGGCGCAGGGGCAGCACGGTCTGTGTCTTGATCCGGCGGCGGAATTCCTCGTTCAGTCGCTCTATCGCGTTGGTGGTGCGGGCCGATTTCCATTGCGACGGATCGAGCCGGGTGAAGCTGAAGAACCGGTCGCCCGCGTCTTCCAGGCTGTCGGCGAGCGCGCGGCACTTGAGGCGCCACTTGCGCAGGAACATCTTCCGCCGGAGCTCCACCCCGTCAGCGGTGTCGGCATATATCATGTCGCGGTAGTCCTCGGTGAGTTCGTCATGCAGGCGCCTGGGGGCATGGCCGAGCAGGTTGCGGTGCGTGTGAACCGTGCAGCGCTGGATCGGCAGGTCCTCGCCCCCGAGCGCAACCAGGGCGGCTTCGAGGCCCGGAGCGCCGTCAACGATGACGAATTCGGGTCGTCGCAGGCCGCGCGCATCGAGGTCGGACAGGAACTGGCTCCAGGCTGCAGGGCTCTCGCCCCCCCTGTTCCTGATCGAAAGCAGCACCTTCTGCCCGTCCACTGCCCGGCAGTGCATCGCGGAACGCGATGTCACGAGAGGGGCGGCGCACCCCGATCGCGGCCAGCACCGAGATGTTCGTGGCCTTCCGGTCCAGCCTGGTCTTGACCACGGTGCCGTCCAGAATGAGCCGGACGATGTCCTCATCGGCCAGGCTGCGCGCGCACCACGCGTCCCAGTCCACCTTCACCTTCCGCCAGGCCCGGCTCACCACGTCCTTGCTGACAGCGCCCTCGAACAGGCCGAACAGCGCCCGCTTGACGCGCCGGGTGTTGGGGCCCGCCAGATAGACCGCCGCGATCAGCGCGATCGGATACAACGTTCCGATCTCCATGCACGATCCCGATGGCGCCACCAGCCCGTCATTGTGAGAAAGCCGGAAAAATCCAGCTTCCGGTTATGCAACGTTGGGGAGCATAGCACCAACCTGCAGACGCTCGTCATGAATGAGGGACCCGCAGGGGGGCAGTTCACAACCAACATCCCACACTGTGCTCCCCGATGACCTCGGGGGCATCATCCACATCAGTGTAGAGCGGGCTTTTTTGGACGCCCATCACGCCTCTACGGGCCAAAAATTGCACGAATGTTCACAAACAGAGTCACTTCGAGGCGCCCGCGTTCCTACTCTTGCCGCGCTTGCGGCAGTATCGGCAGCAGTCTGGAGTGCTGCTGGCGTTCAACTATGAGCGGACAACGACGCTAGGTATTTTGCAGCGCGGTCCCGAAATGCAAAAGAGCCTTGCAGCTTTGCGTCCGCAATGGCGCGGCCAAGAGCGCGGCGGGCGATGTCGTGACGCCCGCATCCTTCAGCCAGACGTGCGTGAAAGCGGTGCAGTTCTGCGCTGTACCAGCGCTCGCCGGTCATGCGTTCGCAGGCATAGGCGCGGCGTATTGCGTGAAGGCCTTTCTCGGCCTCGCCCTGTCGGGCGGCAACTTCGGCGAGAAGGCCAAGGTTAAAGGGCATTGTCAGGCGCATATCTATCGCGGCATAGGCCTTCATTCCCGCCTCGATCCGGCTCACGCCCGATGCTTCACCCTGCATCGCCTGTGCCCACCACGCCAGCATCTGGCCGGATGGCTCCCAGAAGGTGACATTTTCCCGGTGACACAGCGCAATGAGTGCCTCTGATCGGATCAAGCAAAGCCGTGCGTCGCCACGGAGACGGGCGCAGACTGCACCGGCCCAAAGTGCCTGCGCCTGCGCAAAGGGTTGGCCTAGCCGCTCGGCCCGCGTGGTGGCGGCGGCAATGTGATACTCTGCTTCCGTCTCCTGACCGCGCATTTCGCAAAAGCACGCCGCATATTGGTGACATACGACCTCGGGGTCCTCGACCAGCAGGATATTGGCGCCGTCTGCCTCGCCGCTGCGCGCGATTTCGAGCGTGGCAGAGATCCGCGCCGGGCAGGCATGCAATGCCCCGGCAAAGAAGTGGGTCTGGCCGATGGCGTTATGCGCGGTCATTGCCAACTGGGCGGGCGCGTTGTCCGCAAGGGCCACAAGCCCATTCGCGACGCTCTTTGCGCGGTCCAATTCGGCCCGGGTCACCAGATCATTCCACAGACCGGCCAAGACCGGGATGGTTCCGGCAGGGTCGCTGACCCGGGTCGCCAGCAGGCCGGCACGGTCATAAATCTCGCGGAGTGCGGTGCCTGTGAAGCCCTGAGAACTGGTCAGGCTCGCAGCCAACCCTAGAAGGGCGTGCAACTCTGATCTTTGTGCCTCGCGATCGGTTTCGGCTGAGCGGGCGTGCAGAGCCAACGCCTTGTGGAATTGTTCTTCTGCGTCTGATGCCGCGCCACGTTCCAGTGCCTGCTGGCCAGAAATGGTCCGGTAGTGCGCCGCACGCGACCAGTCTGCGCCGCGCTCGAAGTGGTCTGCCAGTGTTGGCGCAATTTCGCTGACGGCAGGGCCATGGCCCGCCTCCAGTCGCAGCCCGATACGGCGGTGCGTGCCCTGCCGATTGGCCGCCGGAAGCCCTTCGTAAAGGGCTGCATGGTGCAAGGCGTGCCGAAAGGCGTATCGCGTGGCAACACTCCCGTCGGGCCTGACATTCAGCCCCGCATGGGAAATGAAGCGGTGGTTTCGCGCCAGATTTTCCAGTTGCCGCTCGGCCGCTTCCAGCGCGTGCTGATCGTCGGCCAAGTCTGGCGCCGAAAAGGTCTGCCCTGCCACGCTGGCCGTTTCCAGTAAGGCGCGTTCTTCTGGAGATAGCCGGCTTACCCGATCACTTTCGATGAGGGTCCGGATGCTGGGCGCGAGGCCCGAAACGAGGTCTTCCGGCGTCGTCTTGAGTTGCCATCTCAGACCGTCATAACCGACATGGCCCTGCATCAGCCAGTGGTCCACGGCCTCATCGACGAGGATCGCATGTCCTTCGGTTCGCCGAAAAACGGCCTCGGCGAGAGCCGGGGGAAACTGGTGGCCCGGGAAGCGTTGCGCAAGATACGCCGCCACTGCAGCGGCATCCAGGCCGCCGAGAGCTACCGAAAGCACGTCGGACTGGCGGCTGAGCTGACCCAGAGCTTCTGACATTTCGCTTGTGCGGTCCACTTCCTCGTCCCGGTAGGTTCCAAGGACCAAGAGCCGGGCAGGGGTTCTTTGCAAACCCCAGGTGACCAGCCAGGCCAAGGTACTGGGATCGGCCCAATGCAGATCCTCCAGCAGAAGAACGCCGGGGCGTCCTCTGGTCAGACGCTCCATAAGGGCTGTAAACTCACGGCGCATCGTGGCGGGTTTGTCGGGATCGACGCTGAAGGGCGCTGTGTCCCATGGCGCGTCCGATCCCGGAAGCAGCGCAGCCCAGGTTGGCGCCACCTTAGGCAAAAGGCGCGCCAGCGTGTCGCCTTCGGGCCCGGCACCGAGTTCGGACAAGGCATCGAGCAGCAGGCCATAGGGCTCCCGAGCCCCGGGATGGGCAAGGGCCTGCCCCCGTACCGTCCAGAGCGGCGTGCGCTGGGGGAGGCTCGCGATGAAAGTCTCAACCAGCCGCGTCTTGCCAGCGCCAGCTTCGCCTGAGACGAGGACAACGGCCCGTTGGCCGCCCCATGCGGCGGAGGCTTTGTCATTCAGCGCCTCCAGTTCCTGCGCGCGACCGACGCAGAGCGCGCGATCTTCGGGGGGGAGGGCGGATGTTTCATTGCGCAGGTGTATCCGCCGGGCGAGCCGATAGCCTTGCCGTCCAACCGTCTCGATGAGGTCGGTCCCTTCATGAGAGGTCGACAGCAGGCGGCGGAGCTCTCGGATGCATTGCTTGGGGCCGGCGTGGCTACCGTGGCTGACGCCCCAGACCATGCGGCGCAGCTCTTCCTGGCTGACGACTTCGCCTTGACGTTCCACCAGGGCGGCCAACACGGCCAGCGTTTTGGGACGCAGTGGAAGCTCGGCGCCGTCAAGCGACAAAAGCCCCCGCGAGTGATCCAACGTGATGTCCTTAAAGCTCATGACCGATCGTTGATTCCAGATTTTTTAGATGCGACCGGGTGAGACCAGTCGCGAAAAAGAATGCTTTGAGCATGGGTTACACCAATTTTGAACCCCGGGCCACTTTGTTTGAATTGAGGGTTGCCCGATACCGATTGCGCTAAGGCTGGCAACGGGAGAGCTTGGATGATGGGCATGAAGGCATGAGCAGATTGGATGTGACATTTGGTTTCTGCGAAGGAGCATTGAGCGAAAGATCGCTCTACCGGCGCGCTGCCTCACCCTTCCTGCACCGTCTGATGATGCTAGGGGCGCTCGGCATCTGCATGGCCGCGCCGGGGCGTGCGCAGGATCTGGCAGATATGAACCGCGCGCTTTCCGGGCAGACCGTCATCTTACAGCGATATGCGCCACCGCCGCAGGTCGGATCGGTCGCGATCGGGGTCGAGGATGAACGTGAGCAGATCGACATGCAAAAGGCCGAGCGGATCAGTTTCCGCCTGAATTCGGTCACGGTCGAGGGCGGGGGCACGCTTTCTGCCGCCAATCTTGCGGCGATCTGGCAGGGGCGGATCGGCAGCCAGATCACGCTTGCCGAGCTTTACCGCATCGCCGATGCGGTGGATGCGGCCTACCTCGCGGCGGGCTTTTTCTCGAAGACCGTGGTGCCGGTGCAGGATTATGCCGACGGGCAGATCCGCCTGCGGGTTTTCGAGGGCTACGTCGACCGGATCGAGATCGACAGTGAAATTCCCGGGATCGACGCCCGGCTGGCACCCTACCTGCAACGGATCCTCGCGATGCACCCCATCCGCGTCAGCGATGCCGAGCGCGAACTGCTATTGATGAGCGACCTTGCGGGGCTGGTGATCGACGGCACGTTCATACGCCCCGAGGGGGCGAGCGGCGGCGGGGTGCTGCACCTTGAAATCACTCAGGACCGCAGCAGCGGGATGATCGCTCTGGATAATTTCGGGACAGACGCGGTGGGTCCGCTGCAACTGGCCAGCATTTTGGAACTCAACGATGTCTACCGGCAGTTCGAAAGCACGAACCTGACCGGCGTATTGACGCCGGCCGACCACAGGCAGATGGCGCTGATCCAGTTCGGCCAAAGCTATCCGGTTGGATCTTCCGGGCTCATCGCGCGCTACAACTTGGTCTATCTGCGTCAGCGTCCGGGCGGCGATCTGGCCGATCTAGGGATCGATGTGACATCGGCGGTGGCGACGGCGGGCCTGTCCTATCCCTTTGTTCGCTCATTGGATTGGAACCTCTGGGGCGCGGCCGATGTGACGTTCCGAAATGACGATGTCGATGTCATGGGCGAAGCCGTGTCGCGCAGCCGGTCCCGCTGGGCCAGCTTCTCGCTGCAATATGACCGCAGCTTCGAAACGGGCACGTTCAGCGCCCAAAGCGCGTTCAACATCGGCACGGCCTCTGACCTTGACGCGGGGGAGGTGCCCGGCGATTTCCGCTTCGTGACCGGGGGGCTGGAATACAGCCATCCTTTTGGCGACAAGACTGCCGTCTCATTCCAGACCATGGGTCAGTATTCGGGACGCGAATTGCCCGGCGCGGTCAAGCTCGGGGTCGGCGGCGACCCCTATGGGTTCGGTTTCGATAACGGCACCATCTCGGGTGACAACGGCCTGGCCGCAGCGGCGCGCCTCAGCCACGATTTCGAAACAGACATGGCGCAGCTGCCGACCCTCTCGACGTCGCTGTTCGTCGATTACGGCAAGGTCTGGCACGAGGCCCCGGACGATGGCCCGCAGACCGAACATCTGGGTTCCTACGGGGTCGGTCTGGGCGGGATGCTGAACGAGCGGGTCAGTTTCCAGCTGGCCGCGACCCTGCCCTGGACGCATTCGGCTTCGGTGGACGAGCCGGGGGGCAAACTGCTTTTCCAGCTTGTCATGCCGCTGTGAAATCAGTCGCTCACGGCCCCCTCGCAGGGGCCGTGACAGGATCAAGGCCCGCCGGATGCGGGAGGGGGAATGACAGGGTCGTGCGAAATCGGCCTGTCCTGACCCGTGCTATGTTAGACTCGTTCGAGGCCTCGCGCCTCGGATCGCCAATTTCAAGCCGTAATTTCAGGCCAGAGGGGGTTTCATGCGCAATCACATCGGGGCCCTCGGCCTATGTCTAGGTCTTGTCCCTTTCGCGGCCACGGCTGGGGATGATGGGCTGCCGTTGCCGTCTTCCTTGCCGCTGCTGGATTACCAGTCCCAGCTTTATCCCTTCATCGCCGGGCGTGCGTTCGCGGCTAAAGGCTGGGTCCGGGACAAGCGCTGGCGCGATACCGGGCCCTTTGTCTTGGGCACCTCTTATGGCATCCACCCGGCCGTGCGGATCTATTATTCGCCCGAGGTGATCACTTGGCTTGAAGGCGGGCGACAGGGGGCGGTGCCCGACGGCGCGATGGTGGTCAAGGAAATGGCGACGCCCCCGGCCGCGCGTTACATGACCTACCGGGAGATGCTGGAATACCTGCATCCCGACGACCCTGATGCGGTCGAGGCGCAGATGCTCGAATTCCTGCGCAAGGACGGGGGCCTGAACTGGACCGTCATGGTCAAGGACAGCGCGGTATCCTACGGCGGCTGGTTCTTTGCCTCGGTCGATGCCTCGGCCGAAATCGACGATTTCGCGCCTCCCTATGCGCCGGCCTCGGGGCAGGCCGGGGATGGGCTGTGTATGCGCTGTCACGCCTCTGCCGCCGAAGAGCTGGTGTTCTCGGCGCTCGACAATGTCGAGGGCTATCCCGGCGAGCCGCTGAACTTTCGCGTGGACGAAAGCTGGCGCAACATGACCGACCAGCCGGTCGGCGCGATGAACCTGCCGATCCAGCAATACCCCGGCCAAGGACAGTCCGTGGCCGCGCTGATCGAGGATTACTTTCACAACGATGACGCCTACGACAAATCCAATGCGGGCGCCGGGGGCGATCCTGTCCGGCGCTCCACCGCGAACCCGGCTTTCGTTCAGATATTCCCGCCCGTGGACGGGATCGCGGTCGAGGCAAGCGCGGTACATCCCATGCCCAGCCAGTGGCTGGACCATGTGCCGTCGCGCCCGGACGGTCCGCAACATTTCCTGACCTCGGACAATTGTCTTGGCTGTCACGGCGGCCTTGGCGGCGCGCCTTCGGGGATCGCCATGTTCCTGCAGACAGGACCCGATTACGGCGACGGCTACGACATTTCGGAATATAGCGAATGGCGCTGGTCTCCCATGGGGCTCGCGGGGCGCGATCCGGTGTTCTTCGCGCAGCTTGAAAGCGAATTTGCTCTGTTGGAACAGGCGGGCTCTGGCGATCTGACCGATGCGCTGGGAACGACCTGCCTGTCCTGCCACGGGGCCATGGGGCAGCGCCAGTTGCAGATCGACGCCAAGGCCAGCCCGGAGGCCGGTCTTGATCCCAATGCCTTCAAGCTGGATTACATGGCGCTGCATGCACCGCTGACCAAGGCCGAGGACGCCCGGCAGAAGGCCGAGGGCAGCTTTGCCTATCATCAATACGGCAACCTTGCCCGCGACGGGGTGTCCTGCGCGGTCTGTCACCATATCGCTCCGCCGGAACGGGCCGAGGGGCAGCCGGATTACAACACGCTCGACACCTACCTGATGAACGGCACCACCGGGCGCTTTCGCATGACCGACGCCGACCGCCTGATCGGTCCCTATTCCGACGTGCGCACGACGCCGATGGAACATGCCTTGGGGATCACCCCGGTGCAGGACGATTACATCAAGGACAGCGAGCTTTGCGGAGCCTGCCACACCATCAACCTGCCCAATGTCGATGCCGATACCTCGGTGCCGCTGGACGGCTATACCGAGGCGGATCAGGCGGTGTTCAACCGGGCGGCCAGCAATGGCGCGGATTTCCTCAAGGACAGCTACGGCGTGACCTATCCCGAGGGGCTGACCGATTTCCAGCATTCGGTGGAACAGGCGACCTATCTTGAATGGGTCAACAGCAGCTACAGCGAAGAGGCAAGCGCGCAGTCCTGTCAGGATTGCCACATGAAATCCGACTTCCGCAGCGCGGATGGCTCTTTGGCGCTGGACGGGATCACCACGCAGATCGCCACCATTCAGGACACCACCCTGCCGGAAGTCGCCAATCTTTTGCCGCAGGACGAGGTCAACGTGCCGATGCGCGGCGGCTACCGGCGGCACGGCTTTGTCGGCCTCAATGTCTTTATGGTCGAGATGATGCGCCAGTTCCGCACCGAAATGGGCCTGGCCCAGACCCAGCCCATGACCTACGCCACAAATGGCGCGCAGGTTTCGATCGACACCATGGCGCAGCAGGCCCGCGAAGAGACGGCCGATATCGGGCTGTCGCTTAGCCTTGGGGCCGAGGGGATCGTGGCCGATGTCACCGTGACCAACCTCACGGGGCACCGGCTACCTTCGGGCGTGGGGTTCCGGCGCGCCTTTCTCGAATTGCGCGCGCTGGACGGGGCGGGCAAGACGTTCTGGTGTTCTGGCTGTACCGACGGGGCAGGGGTGATCGTGGATGGCGATCAGTCGCCGCTCAGCACGGAGTTCCTCGACCAGCAGCCCGAAGGGGCGGAAATGGCGCTGTTCCAGCCGCATCACCGTGTGGTCACGGCGCAGGATCAGGTGCAGATCTACGAAGAGTTGACCCGCAACGCCGAAGGGGCCTTTACCACCAGTTTCGTGCATCGCGTCTCGCACCCCAAGGACAACCGCCTGTTGCCCCATGGCGCGCTGACACCGGGCACGCCGGCTTTCGTCGCCAAGTTCGGCGACAGCGAGGTCACCTCTGCCTTCATGAAGGCCACGCTTCCCGAGGGCGGCGCGGTTGATGACCCGGATTTCATCGCCGGATCGGACCGGGTCGAATACCGCATCCCCCTGCCGGCGGGCAGCGATCCAGCCGACATCACGGTGAAAGCGACGCTCTATTCGCAGGCCATTCCGCCCTATTACCTCAAGCAACGCTTCGAGACGGCGCCCGGAGGGCCCGCTACCCGGCGGCTCTACTACCTTGCCAGCCACCTTCAGACCGAGGGCACGCTGATCGAGGATTGGAAACTCGCCACCGGCAGCGCCACGGCAAAGCTGCCTTGATCCGTTGTCTTGCTCACGCAAAGCGGGCGGTCCGTGGGTATTCAGACCGGCTATCTTGCTGGAATCGCAATATCCCACACCAACCTTTGCGTTACAGGCCCGTCATTATACCGGAATTGAACCGTTGACCCACTGGAGGGCGGCTCTGCCTGCCGCTTACATAGCCGCAGATCCCTTTTCGTCACGGGCGCTCTAGTCAATTCGGCTTTCGTATTAAAGCCTTACAAGAGGAACATTCCATTGACCGTCTTTCGATTTCCGACCTTCTTCTCGGCGGCCCTCGGGGGCGCGGTGCTGACCTGTGCCTCCATGGCGGCGGCCGATACCGGGGTCTGCATTCCGGATCCCGCAGCCCTGATGAAGACCCCGATGGGGCCGGATGCGCCGCTGCCCGATGCGGTGGCTGCGCAATTGGATGCGGCCGTGCGCGCGGCCCTGCCGTTTGCCGCCGCGCCGGGGATCATCGCGGGCGTGCAGACCCCCGAGGGCCGGTGGACCGCAGCCTACGGCATAGCGGATCCCGAAACGGGGAGGGCAATGCAAACAGGCCTGCACACCCGGATCGGCTCGCTTACCAAAACCTTCACCGGCACCTTGCTGATGCAGCTCGCGGACAGCGGCGCGCTGTCGCTGGATGACCCGATCTCGGCCTATGTCGAAGATATCCCGAACGGCGAGCGCATTTCCCTGCGCATGCTGGCCAACATGACCAGCGGGCTGCCCAACTACACGCTGACCGATGCCTTCTGGGCCGATTTCGCCGCCGATTCCGGGCGGGTCTACACGCCGGAGGATCTGCTGTCCTACATCGCCACCGAGCCGCCGCTGTTCGAACCGGGCGCGCGGTTTGACTATTCCAATACCAACACCGTGCTGCTGGGGATGGTGATTGAACAGGTCACCGGGCAGCCCATCGGCGATACCCTGCGGACCGAGATCATCGAGCCGCTCGGCCTTGGCGCGACGGTCTGGCCGGGCCGGTCGGCCGACTTGCCCGAGCCGCTGGCGCGTGGCTTTACCCTGCAGGGCGACGATGTTTCGCCCGACGCGCCATTGGAGGCGACGTTCTGGAATCCGTCCTGGGGCTGGACGGCGGGCGAGATGATCTCGACGCTCGACGACCTGTTGGTCTACGGGCAGGCGCTGGCCAGCGGGCAGGGTTTGCTGAGCGAGGCGGCGCAGGCAGAGCGGCTGGCCTCGATCCCCGCGAACGGCGGCTACGGCATCGGGCTGGTCTGCGCCGGTGGCTGGATCGGCCATACCGGCTCGTTGCCCGGCTACAACACGACGCTCTACCACGATGCCAACAGCGCCACGACGGTGGTGGTTCAGGCCAACAGCGACATCCCCGCGGGCGATTGCGGCGACATGGATGTTCTGCCCGACAACTCAGAAGACGCCGTCTGCGCGACGCCGGCGACGCGGGTCTTCATCGCGCTCTCGTCAGCACTCGGGAACGAATTCGTCCAGCCCTCGGCAGACTAGGGCGACGACAGGGTGCGGGGGAGTCCCCCCGCCCTCGCACCCGCCAAACATCAGCAAGCGGATCGGCGGCAGTGATGAACGCCGGACAACGCCCTGTCCTCGGGGCGGCGAAGCAATTTCGTTGAGCGAAATAAATTGATTGAAGGAAAGGTTTGACATGCGCAGATACCAACTTCTGCTTTCGGTGGCTGTTATTTCAACCGGAGCCTTCCAACCCGGACGGGCACGCGCGGATTGCACCACATCCGGGGATACGGCGAGTTGTACAGGGGGGCTGTATTCCGGGCGGGGTGTCGAATACGAAAACGCCTTTGCGAATGGCCGGGCAATCGAATCCCTCATCGTCAGGGACATGAACCGGGATATCGAGACGCCGCAAAACCCCGCTGGCGTCCTGCTTTCGTGGAGCAGCGGCATCGAGGCGGGAACACTTGACGGTGTGAACAGCCTCGACCTTGGTCTCAGCTTCGATGCCGGGAGCTTTGGCATCAACGGCGAGAAAGGCAATTTCCGGTATGGCGTGGCGGCCAGATCCCTCGGGGCGGGCGGTCTGGATAGCGCCGCTGCCCTCCGAAGCACGGACAATGGCGGGCATGGCGGCGACGGCGGTTCTGTGACGGTCGACATGCGCTCGGGCTATATCAGTCTCAACTCGCCTCAGGCGGCTGGGGTCGTTGCCCTGTCAAGAGGCGGCGCAGGCGGCTCTGCCGGACGGGCAGAGGCGCTTCTGGACAGCACGTCGGGCGGCACAGGCGGCACCGGTGGCGCCGGGCGCACCGCCGAGGTCACGGTCCGCAGCCAAGGCATTTCGGTCATCGGTGATCTGGCGCAGGGCGTGGTGGCGCAATCCAGCGCCGGGGCCGGGGGCAACGGCGGGGACGTGTCGAGCGGGGGCGCGGACAACACGGCTGGCAACGGAGGGCAGGGCGGCGAGGGCGGACGCGCGCAGGCTGTCGTCTGGTCCGGTCCCGTCGATGTCTCGGGGCGCAGTGCCTTGGGCATCGGCAGTTATTCGACCGGGGGCGATGGTGGCCGCGGCGGCACCTCGGCGCAGTCGGGGCAGGCGGTCACGGGCGGACAGGGCGGCGCGGGTGGCAGTGCCGGGATTGCTGCGACCAATGTGGATGCCGTGAGCGTCACCGCCTCGGGCGAAGACGCCCACGCCATCGTGGCGTACTCCAAGGGCGGAAATGGCGGGGACGGTGGCCATTCCTTGCTGGGCCTGACCACGGTCACCGGCGGCAGGGGTGGCGACGGGGGGGCTGGGGAATATACCTCGCTGACCCTGAATGGCGGGCAGGCTTTGGCAACAGGCGATGGGGCCGTGGCGGTGTCGGCCATCAGTCAGGGCGGCGCGGGCGGTACGGGCGGGAACGCCCAGGACCACTATGAAACGGATGACCTCAAGACCGGTGCCACAGGCGGGCGCGGTGGAACAGGTGCCAGCGGCGGGACGGTTTACGTCGCAATCCAGGACAGCGACATCAGCGCCAGCGGCACGGATGCCATCGGGGTCGAGGTCAGGTCGATCGGCGGTCAGGGCGGCGCTGGGGGCGACGGGGTCGCCGGCGGCGCGCTGGCCAATGGCGGCCGTGGCGGTGCGGGCGGTGACGGCTCGGACGTGGAACTGCTCTTGATCGGCGGAGAGATCAAGGTTGACGGCGATGCCGCGGCCGCGGTGCTTGTCCAGAGTCAGGGCGGCGACGGGGGCGCGGGCGGCGATGCCTCAACGATTGCCGGTGACGTGAAGGGCGGTCTGGGAGGGGCCGGCGGTGCTGCGGGATCAGTGACGGTCACCACCACATCGCGCACCAGCATCACGACGACCGGAAGCGGCGCACAGCACGGCATCCTCGCGGAATCCCTTGCCGGTCAGGGGGGAACGGGCGGTGGCGGATCCACCGGCATAGGCAAGGGGACCGGCGGCGATGGCGGAAGCGCCGGCAGCAACGCGGCCACGGTTACCGCCTCCATCGACGCGGATATCACGACCGTCGGAGACGAGGCGCAGGGCCTCGTCGCGCGCAGCTATGGCGGGGCCGGCGGCGATGGCGGCGACGGCGTGGGCGTGATCGGCGACGGGAACGGCGGGGCCGGTGGCAGCAGCAGCGCGGGCGGCAATGTCCAGTTGACCTTCAGCGGCAGCATCGCCACCGCCGGGGACGGCGCGGGCGCGATCCTCGCCCAGAGTATCGGTGGTTTCAGCGGCAACGCCGGGGCATCGGGCGGATTCCTTGCCTATGGCGCAGGCAGCCAAAGCGCGGGCGACGGCGGGATCGTGACGGCCGCTATCCTTTCCGGCGCCGTGCTGACCACCCGAGGCACAGATGCCAACGCCATCATGCTTCAAAGCATCGGCGGCGGTGGCGGCGTTGCAGGAAGCAGCTCTGGCGCCGGGGCGCTTGGCGGCACCGGATCCTCTGGCGGCGACGGTTCGGCGGTCAAACTGACCACGGGCGACATTCAGATCGAGACCTTCGGCGACAGCAGCCGTGGCATCAGCGCGACCAGCCACGGCGGCGGCGGCGGTGACGGCGGCGGTGCGGGGGGCATTGTCTCGATCGGCGGCGCCTCGGGCAGCGGAGGCGACGGTGGCACCGTCGAGGTCGAGACAACGGCCCAGATCATCACCCACGGTGACTCGGCGGACGGGCTGCACGCCCAATCCATCGGCGGCGGCGGTGGCAGCGCCGACGGCACCGGCGGGGTCGTCGCCGTGGGCGGGACCGGCGGCGGCGGCGGCGACAGCGATGCGGTTTCGGTTCTGGCCGGTGGCAGCATCCTGACGGAAGGCCGGGATGCCGACGGGGTCTTTGCGCAAAGCATTGGTGGTGGCGGCGGCGACGGAGCCTGGGCAACCTCCCCCGATGGCGTGGCCTCGCTGGCGGTTGGCGGTCAGGGCGGCGCGGGCGGCGATGCCGGCGAGGTCACCTTTGCCGATGTTGATCCTAACGCGGCGGCTTACCTGATCCAGACCACGGGCGAACGCGCGCGGGGCATCTTTGCGCAAAGCATCGGTGGCGGCGGCGGCGACGGGGGGCAGGCGCTGACGGTGGGGGATATCAACATTGCCGTTGGCGGCAGCGGCGATGCAGGGGGCGACGGCGCGGCGGTCGATGTCACGACCGGGGCCCACATAAGCACCTCCGGCAACCTTTCCACCGGCATTTCCGCGCAATCCGTCGGCGGCGGCGGCGGGTCCGGCGGCCAGTCGATCGAAGTCGCAAACGGGCCGATGACGATCAGCGTCGGGGTCGGCGGCAGCGGCGGGTCCGGCGGCGTCGGCAGCACCGTCAACGTGGATACATCCGGCAATATCTCGACCTCGGGTCAGATCGCCGATGCCATATCGGCCCAATCCATCGGCGGCGGCGGCGGCACTTCGGGGCAGTCGCTTAGCGTGACAGGCGTTACGATGGGCAATGTGGCGACGACGGTCGGCGGCGCTGGCGGCGCGGGCAATCACGCCGACGCGGTTTCGGTCTCATCGAGCGGAACCCTGACGACCGAGGGCGATGCCTCGAACGGGATCATGGCGCAGTCGATCGGCGGCGGTGGCGGCGCCTCGAAGGTAGCGGGCACCATCACGGCCATCGGCGGCACCGGATCGGTCTCGACGACGGTCGGCGGACAGGGCGGCGCGGCTGGCGATGGCGGGGATGTGAGCGTCGATGCCGATGGATCGATCGTGACCGCCGGGGACAATTCCGACGGGATCCTTGCCTCGAGCATCGGCGGCGGTGGCGGCAGCAGCGCTGAAACCTATTCGATCACGGCGCTGACCACGGCCAGCATCCAGACGACCGTGGGAGGATCGGGCGGCAGCAGCGGCTCGGCAGGCGATGTCGATGTCTCCTCGAATGCGTTCATCCATACGGCGGGAGACCAGAGCGCCGGTATCGCCGCCCAGAGCGTTGCGGGCTCTGGCGGCAAGTCGGGCACGGTCCTGAACGGCTCGCTGTCGGTGGGGGCTGTCAACACCACCGTTGGCGGATCGGGCGGCGATGGCGGCGTGGCGGGGGATGTGACCCTGTTCAACACCGGCATGATCATCACCGAGGGCAGCCATTCCGAGGCGATCTCGGCGCAAAGCATCGGCGGCGGCGGCGGCACGGCCAAGGGGGCCATCACCGGCGCCATCGGGGTCGGGGCCATTGATGTCACTTTTGGCGGCGACGGCGGCAACGCTGGGACGGCGGGCGACGTCTCGGTCACCTCGGAAGGGGATGTGCTGACCCTAGGAGCCTATTCCGGGGGTATCCTGGCCCAAAGCCAGGGCGGCGCAGGCGGCCAGGGCGGATTATCGATCGAAGGCAGCCTGACGGCCGGGGAAATCTCGGGCGCGGCGAATGTCACCGTGGGCGGGGGCGGCGGATCCGGCGGCGCGGCGGGCAATACCGTGGTAGCCAACAGCGGCGATATCCAGACTTTGAACTACGGATCGGCGGCGATCACCGCGCAATCTGTGGGGGGCAATGGCGGCGCGGCAGGCAACGTCATTACCGGCAATGTCAATCTCAGCACCGAAGCGGGGGGCGAGGTCAATGTCGATGTCGGCGGACCCGGCGGCGACGGGGCCGTCGCTGGCACGGTTACGGTCGACAACTCCGGCGACCTCTATACGCGAAGCTACAATTCCACCGGTATCGTGGCGCAGTCCATCGGCGGCAATGGCGGGGTTGGCGGCTCGGTCTACAGTGTCTCGGGCGAGATCGAAAAGGCCAGCTCTGTCGCTGTCGGTGTCGATGTCGGCGGCGATGGCGGAACCGGCATGGATGCCGATGACGTGGCCGTCACGAACGCTGGCACCATCACGACCATCGGGGACGGCTCTGCCGGGATCATTGCACAGTCGATCGGCGGCGGCGGCGGCATCGCCGGGAACACCGCGAACTTCGATCTGGACCTGACCGGCTTGGTCAAGGGGTCCACCGTTACGGTGACCTCGAATATCGATGTCGGTGGCGATGGCGGGGCTGGCGGATACGGCCGGGCCGTGACGGTCCAGAACAGCGGCAACATCACGACCAGCGGCGAAAGTGCGTCGGGCATCGTGGCGCAGTCCATCGGTGGCGGTGGCGGCTATGGCGGCAGCGCCTCGAGCCAAAGCGTCAACCTGGGGAACTTGTGCAAGCTGAGCAAGCTGTTGGCGATCTACGAATGCGGGGCCGATGGCGACACCAAGGTCAAGGTCGAGCTGAGCCTTGAAATCGGCGGGTCGGGCGGCGCTGGAAGCGACTCCGACGTGGTGACGGTCGGGAACTCGGCGGATATTGCCACGTCGGGCCGGTTGTCACACGCCATCTATGCGCAGTCCATCGGCGGCGGTGGCGGAACCGGTGGCGAGGGCGATCTGGGAACGAATACCTGGATGACCGGCGATGATGATGACGACAGTGTCGGGGCCGGTGTTCCCAGCTTCCTTCAAAGCACCAGCGTCGATATCGCGATTGGCGGAACGGGCGGCGAAGCGGCCGATGGCGGTGCGGTGTCCATCACCAACACGGGGCAGCTGTTCACCGAAGGCCAGTCCGCTTACGGTGTCTTCGCCCAGTCCATCGGCGGGGGCGGTGGCCACGGCGGCGCCGGGTCGGGCGGTTTGCTCAATATCTTCACCCTTGGCAATTCTGGCAGCGGCGGCGGCGATGGCGCGCAGGTCGATGTGGTCAATGGCGGCACCATCGCCACCACGGGCTCCGGTGGCGTGGGGATCTTTGCCCAGTCGCTTGGCGGCGGCGGCGGCGCGGCGGGCGATATCGAAAAGGCCCTGACCTTTGACTTCCTCGATCTGAACATCGGGGCCGGGGTCGGTATTCAGGAGAATGCCGGGGAGGGTGGCGACAGTGGCACTGTCAATGTCACCAGTGGCTGGATCTGGACCACCGGCGAGGCGGCGCATGGGATCGTGGCCCAATCGACAGCCGGGGCCGGGGGTATCTCTTCGATCTCGGGCGCGCTTGAGGGCGGGCCGACCACTTTTGCCGGCAGCAATGGCGCCAAGGGCAGCTCGGGGGATGTCAACGTGACTGTCGACGGCGGGATCACCGTTACCGGCGAGCAGGCCCACGGCATCTTTGCGCAATCGGCTTCCGGCGGGGTGGTCGGTTCCAACGCCGTCGATGCGACGGATACCAGCGGCGACGTCACGGTGACGGTCGACGGCAACGTCGCGGCGATGGGCGAAGGTGGCCGCGCCATCCTTGCCCAAAGCTCCAGCCTCTCGGTGGAAAACAATGGGCGCGTGACCATCGACATCGCCTCCGAAGCAACCGTGGAGACGGCCGAAGACGGGGCCGAGACGATCGCCATTTTCGACGGCAAGGACAATCTCATCACGAACAAGGGCACGATCGTCCATGCGGGCATCGGCACGGGAGCGGAAGATTTCGTGATCCGGACCAATGGTATCGGGGCCCTGCTGGTGGACAACCAAGGGATCATCGCAGGATCGGTCCGAAGCGAGAGCAGCGATGACATGCAGGCGGCGGCGATTACCATTCAGAACGCCGAGGACGCCACGTTCCTGTTCGGGTCCGAGATAAGCCTTGGCGAGGGTGGCAGCATGACCAACGCCGGTTTCGTGGGGCTGGGCAGCACTGCGGCCCCGAGCAGCACCCAGTTCCTGGGGGACTACACCCAGACGGGCGAGGGTCAGTTGGGCATCACCGTGATCGCCGCGCAGGAAGACGGCACTGCCGCCAGCGCCGACCTGCTGGAGATCGATGGATCGGCCGATCTTGCAGGATCGGTAAAGGTCAACATGGACGTCGGCGAGAACCCGATGGGCGGCGCGCAGACGATCGACGCCTTCCTCACCACGACCGGTGAGCTGACGGATTCGGGCCTCTCGGTGGAGTCTTCGGTGATCGGCCGGTATAGCCTGAACTGGGATACGCCGAACGCCGTTGCGCTGGACTACGAGCTTGATTTCGGCGCGGCCACGGCGCTAGCGGCGGTCCATGGATCCAACGAGTCGCTGTCGTTGCACTTGCAGGAATTGTACATGGCAGGGGCGGTGTCGCGCGAGGCGCTCAATACGCTGGCCAACATTTCTGATGCCACAACCTACCGCAATGCCATCGCCTCGCTCGGAAGTGGGATCTACACCGACACCCAAGCCAGCTCCCTGCGCGCCAGCCTCAGCTTTGGCGATGCGATGATGAGCTGTTCGCAGCGGGATGGCAGCTACCGGTTCGTGCGGGAAAGCGAATGCGTCTGGGTCCATCTTGGGGCCTCGGACTTCACGCGAGACGACAACAACGAGGCCCTTGGGTATGACGAGGTCTCCTACGATATCAGTGGGGGCGTCCAGTTCGCTCTCGATAACGATTGGCAGCTTGGCGGCGCGCTCTCTTTCAACCACCGGGCGCTGTCAAAGGGCAGCCTTATGTCGGGCGAAGGCAATATCCTTCAGGCCGGGGCCGTGGCCAAGCGCCAGTTCGGTCCTGCAAGCCTCGCGGCGTCGCTATCCGTGGGATACGGAGCCTTCGACATCACGCGCAATCTGTTCAACGGCGAAACCGCAAAGGGCGAACAGGACATCTGGTCGATATCGGGTCAGGTCCGGAGCGAGTATCTTTTCGAAGCACAGACCTGGTACGCCAAACCGCGCATCGACCTCGGGGTTCATGTCCTGCGGACAGGGTCCGTCAGCGAAACCGGCGCAGAGGGTTTCAACTACCTGATCGACGGGGCGACGAGCACCTACTTCAGCTTGCAGCCTGCGGTGGAGTTCGGGCGTGAATGGATCAATACCGCTGGCACGCTGTTCCGGCCTTCGATGACCTTTGGCGTGACAAGAATGATCGACGCAGCCGGATCGGATGCCGATATGCAGTTCGACGCATCGCCTGCCGGTACGTCCAATTTCTCGATCAGTGACGAGTTCGACGAGTTCAGTCTCGACGTGGGTCTGGGCCTCAAGATTCTGTCGACGGATAACTTTGTCATGGATGCCGGCGTTTCCGGGCAATTCTCCGAGAATACCAGGCAGGTCGGGATCGACTTCAGGCTCTCTAAAAATTTCTGAAATATCAACTGGGTAAGGGGGTATCCTGTGGGAGACATTGCTCTGTGCCAGAAAACGATCTCGAACCGTCTTGTTGCGCAAATCAGTTGACGAACGGGCCTCTCTTTCCCAGACGGATTTATCCCACGGCTTTTGGGAAAGGGATGCCAAGGGCAGTGTCGCCGTTCATGATCGCAACGTGCGCCTGAACCGCTGAGACCTGCCAGTCGAAGTCGCGCGCCATCAGCCGCTGGCCGAGCCGTTTCACACAGTGCGTCTTTATCTCGACGCGACCCCGGCGGCGGTAGTGACATGCTGACCTGCCGGGTGATGCGGGATCATAATACCTCGCAGCGCCGGGCCTGTCGGGGTCGATCCCAAGACAGTCCGGCGTGAACGCCCGTCCCGCTGCCCGGCAACACATGCGAAGCATGTGCGAGAGGGGGAAGCACGACACCGGCGTGACGATCGCTGCCGAGGGGCTACGCCGGATTGCAGGGCTTTGTCACATCGAGGCCGAGATCCGCGCTATGTGCCCGGGTCAGCGCCTGCTTGCCTGTCAGGCCCGCTGCTGCGCACCCCTCGTTGCCGAGTTCGGCGACTGGATGCAGGCACAGCGCCTGCACGTCTCGGCCAAGTCGCGCACGGGTGAGACGCTGACCTACATCCACCGCCGGTGGGGCGGGATGCAGATCTTCCTCCACGATGGCCGCGTTTAGACGATCTCCAATCTTATCCGCCCGATCGCGCTGGCGAGGAAGAACGCACTCTTCCACGGCCACGACGAGGGAGGACGCAGCTGGGGCGGCATCGCCTCGCTGATCGCCACCGCAAAGATCACCGGGGTTGAGCCCTTCGCCTATCTCATGGCGACCATCAAGGCGATCGCCGCTGGTCACCCGGCCAGCAGGATCGACGAGTTACTGCCGTGGAATTACCCCAAGCCCGCGTAACCGGCGCAGCGCTCTGATGTCTTTTTTAAGGGGCGGGCCACGCGATTTGGAACGCTCGGGCGTTCGTCGTGATCTGGACGCTTAAGGGGGGGCGCGTGGTCTGAAGACGCCGATGAACAAGCTCTGATGTGCGGGCTGGATGCTGCAGGACCGATTGTCCGTCTCGGTGCTATTGCTGCCTTAGGGTTGGCATCAGCGCGAAGCTGGCCACAAAGCGAGTGTCGGATATTCCCCTGCCGTCGACCTCGCGCCCGCCATTGGGCGCGTCGAGGGGCAGGCTCAGCGCGGGGGCATGCTGCGGGGTGCGATGTCCCACATGAACGCCACCATCTCTCGCGCGATTGCCGCGGTGACACGGTCGGTCTCCTGCCGCGCTGGCTGAGCTTGCGATATCGGGCCGTCCGGCGAGATTGCGCCTTCCAAGCAGTATCCTGGACCTCCGGCGGCGGCTCTCTGGGGATTTAGAGCGTCCGCTCGCCCGGCCGTGCCTGCAGGCGGTAAACCCAATCCCCCTCGATCCGCTTGTGCCGCAGGCGGGCGTTGCCCGCGCGAGTGATGCCGCCGCGCCTGCTCGTCTTGCCGGTCGTCTTGCCGTTCGGCACGCGCCCGAGATAGGCCATCAGCTTCACAGATGCCTCGAACCGTCGCACATCGCCGATCTCGGCCATGACAGTGACGGCGCTGATCAGCGCGGCGCCCCGCAGCGCCTGAAGCGCGTTCACGGTCGGCGCGAGAGTTCAGTCCGGCACCAGGACCTCGATGTGCCCGCTCAGCCGCTCCGAGGCGTTTCGCTCTGCCTGCAACATCTCCTGCAGCGCGATCGGGTGCGCCGGGTGATCGAAGCCAGGGTCTGCAGCCAGCGCCGATAACGCATCGTCCATGGTTCGGTGCGTTGATAGACGCGCCGATGACGCAGAACGAAGGCCGAGACGATCTGCCGCTCGTGGCGCTGATCCTCTGCGGCGCTCTCCGGGGTCGAACGAGATCGCGCATCGCCTCATGCGTCTCGTCGGGGACACAGGCCGGGGTCAATTCTGCGGCACGCAGAAGGCACGCAAGACGCAGGGCATCAAGTCGACCCCTTCTCAGGCCCTGACCGGGATCAAGGGCGCCACGACCACGTAGCACTCGCAGCCGGCCGCGCGTATCTGCCGGCAGAGGCCCTTGGCCCGTCAGCCGCCGCCTAGCAGGCCGAGATGTCGCCTAGCCTTCAGCGGCTTGTCGATGCTGGCGGGTGTGTTCCCGAACGTGCCAGGGCTCAGAACCTCGCTCTCCACCCTCGATCGCGATCGCAGTTTGTCCTTGGACGCATTAGTTTCGACGTAGACCGTTCCATGGGCGTTCTGCATGTCTTCCTCCATCGCAAACGGACGCCAACCGCCGACCCGCGATCAGCATACAAACTGATCCGGCAGAGCCGGGCCGATGAAATGACATGCGGTCTTGCGGCCGACGCTCTACGTTTCGTATATACGCCAACTCGAAGTGGCCAAAGTCAATTTGCGATCACGTGTCAGCAGGATACACGCAGCCATAGGTGTCGTCCCAGGGCGTGGTGTAGCTTGCGGTGGGCACTGGGTTTCTCGGTAGGGTCGAGTTGCCGAGCCAATCTGAACCGATGGATACCCCCGATGATCAAACCCATGATGAACCTGCGTGCGCTGGTAGGAAAGAGCGCCGATGCCGACCTGCTTCGCGAGATGATCGGCTTTGCTGCCGAGCTGCTGAGGGTGCTGGAGGTCGGCACGAAGACCGGTGCTGACTATGGCAAGAAGTGCGGCGAGCGCCTAGCGCAGCGTAACCACTGCTCGGCAGGCGCTTCCGCAGGACGCTGCCGAGAGAGGGCTATCGTTATCGGGACTGGCAGACCTGGGCGGGCAGCGTCGAGCTGCGCATCGGCTCCTATTTCCCCTCGTTTGGTGCGCCGCGGCGCTCTGTCGAGAAGGCCCTGAGCGCCGTGATCCAGCAAGCCTATGTCCATGGCGTGTCGACGCGATCGATGGACGACCTGCTGCAGATCATGCAGTTTCCGGCAGCGGTTTGACTGCAAACCGCGAGAGGGTTGTCACCGGGGTGTCGAAGAGCCGGATTAGCCGCCTGTGTGAGGAGATCGACGAGTGTGTCGACGCCTGTCTGACACGGCCGATCGAGGGCGAATGGCCGTGCCTCTGGATCGATGCGACCTCCCTCAAGGTGCGCGAGGGTGGGCGGATCGCATCCGTGGCGGTCACGCTGGCATTGGGCGGCAACACCGAAGGCGGGCCCGAGCGGCTGGGCAATCATACTTCCACTCTCGGCCAGTCTTGCGTATCGGGAGGATCGCCGTGCCACCGCCCGCGATGACAGCACTGTGGCAGCGGTAGGTGTCGCAGGCACCATCCATTGCCCGGCAGGCGATTGCAAAGCAATCTGCTCAGAGGGGGCGGTCACGGTGTAATTGTCTTCGTCGTCCGGGATCTGTTTCCCGAAGGTCTGGCAGGACTGGCTGTCGCCTTCCCAGCTAGGGTGAACTCGACTGCACGGATGTCAGATGTGGCAGTGCCCATGGCCAGATGGACCTTGCACCATTGGCGTCGCGCTTGAACACCGTGCTTGCGGGCTTGCGATTCACCATCGCCGAGGACCTTGATGCCGGTGCTGTCCACTGCCCGGCAGGGCATCACGCAGTGATGTCCCGAGAGGGGACCAGCAGGTTTGGCGGCCCGCCAGCACGGCGACAGGGAATCTGACCCTTCAAGGTTTTCTGCCTGCCGCACAGGGTCGCATAGTTCGGAACGGGCCAGTCCAACCCGGCGAGCTGCAGGAGGCTGGCGACCATACGGGCGGTCTGCGTAAGCGGCAGCTTGAACAGCACTTTAATCCCCTCTCGGGACATTGATTTGCAATGCCCTGCCGGGAGTGGACGGGCAGAATTGGATCGCCGCATTCGAGAACACCGACGGGCGCCCTGCGCGGCCCTCATTCGGGGCGTAGCAGGCCATCTCCTTGCCCAGCCACCCCCTCATACCAAGCATGCCTTACCGGGCAGTGGATCGGCGGCGACCCGCGCTAGCGGAGCGCAGCGTTGTCGGCGGACTGTTCCTCGTGCGGTCGTAGACGGGCTTGGGCTTGCTCAGGCCGCTCGTCTAACCGCATGGATTCGTGATGTGGATCCTCCGCCGCGGGAGGGCTGCTGCAATACCTCATGAGTGATTTGAGTAATGTGATGATATCACATATAGACGGCTCGATAACCGCAGACGCAATGTAAAGAGGCACGCATCAGGATGGCACTGCAGGACAATCGCGTTCCGGTCACTTTGCTGACAGGCTTCCTTGGGGCCGGAAAGACCACGCTGCTGAACCAGCTGATCCGTGATCCCGAGGCCGGACGGATCGCGGTCATCATCAACGAATTCGGCGATGTCGGGCTGGATCATGACCTGATCGAGGAAGCGACCGAGGAAACCGTGTTGTTGCGCTCGGGCTGCCTGTGCTGCGCTGTTCTGGGCGACCTCGCCAAGACGCTTGGAGCTTTGATCGCCCGGCGCGCTGCGGGAACCTGCAGTTTCGACAGGGTGGTGATCGAAACCAGCGGTATCGCTGATCCGGGTCCGATCGTTCACACTCTGGCCACGGACCGGCAAATCGCGCAGGCCTTCCGTTTGGACGGTGTCGTGACGCTGGCGGATGCGGCGACGGGCATGAAGACGCTCGATCAGCAATTCGAGGCTCTGCGCCAAGTGGCCATGGCCGATGTGCTGATCCTGTCGAAAACCGATCTGGTCGAGCCCTTCGATCTGGCCCGGTTCGAAACCCGGCTCGAGGCGATCAACGCCTCGGCTCGGCGCATCCATGCGCAGCATGGCAGCGTGCCGGTGGGGGCGCTTTTCGGCCTGTCCGCCATGCGCGACGGCGTGACGTTTTCGGATGTGGACGCCTGGCTGGGGATGCCGCCGCAGGCGGCCAGCGCCGATCCGCTGGCCGGTCTTTCGGGGATCGCGCCAAACCCCGCAGCTCCGGCGGGCTTCAGCCCATCGGTGCCAGCGGCACATGGGCGGCATGATCAGCGGATCACCTCGGCATCCATTGAGGTGACAGAGCCCATTCCGGCGACGGTCTTCGACTTCTGGCTCGATACGCTGATCGCGCTCAAGGGGCCGAACATCCTGCGTATGAAGGGCATCCTGCATGTCGAAGGCTTGCAATATCCCTTTGTCTTTCACGGGGTGCAGCATATCTTCGACGCGCCGGTGCCAATGAAACGCTGGTCAGGCCAAGACAGCACAAGCCGCGTCGTTGTCATTGCACGGGACATGGATGAGGCGGATCTCAAGGCCAGCCTTGCACTGCTGTTGATGCGGCCCAAGGCCGCGGCGGCCGTCGAGGATCTGCCCGCGGCCATGACGGTCGACACCATCGAGATGCCGTTCTGACCTATGCCAGCCTGCTGCGCTGCCCAAAGCGCCCCTGCAACTCATGGGGAAGGACCGGTACCGATCCGCTGCGCCATGGAAAGTCCCCACAATAGAGCCATATCCGTGTGCCCGCCGACGCGACCCACGCGCTTGATCCTGCCAGTACTGCCGCTGATCCTGCGGCGGCCCTCGGCCCGGGCCTTGCCAAGCGCACGGTTGCGGCGGTTCTCGATGGCGAGATCCGCGATCTGCCCGCGCCGCTGCCCGATGGGGCGACATATGCGCAGCACCGGCGATGCGAGCGGTGCCTTCAAACTGACCCGCGTGGCGGGGGCCTGTTGGCGCGGTGACAGCAACAACCAGATGCTCCGCCGCATCTATGGCGTGGCCTTTGCCGACAAACCTGCGCTCGACGCGCATATGACCATGATGGCCGAAGCCGAACAGCGCGACCACTGCCGGCTGGGCCGCGAGAAGACCCCGTTCCATTTCCAAGAGGTCGCGCCCG
This sequence comes from Citreicella sp. C3M06, assembly GCF_018860705.1. Taxonomy (GTDB): domain Bacteria; phylum Pseudomonadota; class Alphaproteobacteria; order Rhodobacterales; family Rhodobacteraceae; genus Salipiger. Next base: position 271,547 of record NZ_JAHKQA010000047.1, on the reverse strand, counting down.
GATCGGTGTTCTGGCACCCCAAAGGCTGGCGGTTGTTCCAGAGGCTGATCGCCCCCCTGCGGAACCGACAAGACCCGGACCATGCCCCTGAACGCAGCGGCGCAACCGCCCGGCGGGCAGCGCTGACGGTGCCCCGACTAGTGTCGCAAACCGCCCAATTGGTACTGGTTTTCAGGGCCAACTGAGCCAGCATAGCAACAAGGAACATCCCATGCAGATCACCCAGGACGATATCGAAAAAGCCCTCACCATCTGGGGCGACGGCAAGATCGCCATCTCGAAGGCCTTCGAGGAGGGCGGGATCGAGGCGGCCCGCAAGGTCGCCTCCGCCAATATCGACAGCTACTATGGCTACTCCCTTGGGCCGGTCCTGTTCAAACCGACCATGGCGAGCGGCGCGCAGACCTTCCGCCCGACCAAGGCAGGGGCACTGGCCTATTTCTGCGGCCACTCCGAAGAATATCCGCTCGACAACGGGTTTGCGATCATGGGCTGGCGCGCGATGCAAAGCATCCCTTCGGCCAGCTTCATTCAGGGCGATGTCGCAATGTGGATGGGCTGGATCAAGCTGACCAACAAGGACGGCTCTGTCACCACGGTCGACAAGAGCTTTGGTTACAAGAAGGACGAGACCGGCACGCTCCGCATCGTGCTGCACCATTCGTCGCTGCCCTACCAACCGCAAGGCTAGACCCCGAAACTGCAGACCGCCCGGTGATCCTCGAACTCGAACCGTGCACGGCAATCGCGCGGCGACAGGGGGAACCGGCGGCGAAAGGCTTTGCGCATCCGCGCGTCCGAGCGAAATCCGGCGCGGTACAAAGCGCGGCGCAGCCCATTGCCGCGATACCAGTCCCCCAGCGCGCGCTGCACGACGAGGACCTTTTCGATCCGTGCGACGCCAGCGATCAACACGGTATCCGGGGCGCCGAAGCCTTTATGAGCAACCGTCGCCTGCAGCGACATCGCCGTAGCAGAGGGGAAGTGACCGACATCTGGCGCGGCGATGGTGATGTCATATCCGCCAGCCTGCCCGGCATCGGCCAGATGCCGCGACGCATAGCCCAGAACGCGGAGCGGGCCCGTCGCTTCTGGTGTCTTGGGACCCGGATAGACGATCAGCGCCACCTGCCGCCGCTTGTCCGGCCTTGATGCAGGTTTGTGATCTGTCGGCATGTCTGCCCCGCATTCTGGCCAATACAGCCCGTTGATTGGCCAGAATGGAGGGGTCTGACGTCTCGACCTCGTGCCGTGACAACATCCCATCCGGCAGCACCTCGCTAACAGCGAGACTCTTCATAAAAACCGGCGCACAACATCGCCAAGGTCGAACCGTCCGCTGGAGATCGATCTCGACGAAGCGAAAGAGGGTGAAGTCCTCATCCGCATCGTCACAACCAGCCTGTGCCACACCGACATGTTCACGCTGCTGGGCGACGCTCCCGAAGGGCTTTTCCCTGTCGTTCGCGGCCACGAAGCCGTCGGCATTGTCGAGCAACTGGGCAAGGGCGACCTCGGTCAAACCGGGCGAGCATGTCATCCCTTTTTCCCCCGAAGACCCGAACTGCCCCTAGATCAAGTCGGGCAAGAGCAACCTTTGCCAGACCATCCGCAAGACCCAAGGCCAAGGCGTCATGCTCGATGGCGCCTCGCGGGTCAGCGACGAGGGCAGGATGATCCATCCCTACAGGGGCACCTCGACCTTCAGCGCATACACCGTATTGCCCGAGATTGCCGTGGCAAAGATCTCGAAGGAGGCGCCGCTGGCCAAGGCTGGCGGCGGGCTGGGATATGATTGCCGGAAAGTGGCTTTTGCGCATGGAAAACGAGGTCGATACTACTCGCCACTAGGGACGCGCCGCGCGAAGAAGGCTTGTCGCCAGAAAGACCAAGGCCGCAACGCAGACGATCGAAGGCCCGGCGGGCGTATCCAGCACATAGGCCGCCCGCAATCCGGCAATGGCCGACCCGCTGCCGATCACGGCGGCGATCACGGTCATCTCTTCTGGCGTGCGCGACAGAGGTCGCGCGGCGGCGGCCGGAATGATCAGCATGGCCGCGATAAGAAGCACCCCGACAACCTTGATCGCCACGGCGACCGTGATGGCAAGCCCAAGGGTCAGGACCAGTTGCTCGCGCCTAGGATCGATGCCGCCAGCATAGGCGAGCTCTTCGCTGAGCGTCGATGTCAGCAGCGCCGACCAGCGCCAGCCGATCAGCCCGACGACCAGCGCGGCGCCTCCCCAGATCACCGCAAGATCACCGCGCGACACCGCCAGAATGTCCCCGAACAGATAGGCCATCAGGTCAATCCGGATGCCCGACAGGAACGACACGGCCACCAGCCCGAACGCCAGCGCCGAATGGGCCAGCACGCCAAGAAGCGTGTCCATCGCATAACCGCGCCCCGTCAGAAGCGTCACGGTCAGCGCCATCGCCAGAGCGACAGCCACCGCCCCGGTGAAGATCGACATATTCAGCGCCAGCGACAGCGCCACCCCAAGGATTGCGGCATGAGCCGTTGCGTCACCGAAATAGGCCATACGCCGCCAGACGACGAAACTGCCAAGCGGCGCGGCGGCAAAGGCAACACCGACACCCGCCAGTGTCGCCCGGGTCATGAAGTCGTCCAGCATTATTCGGCTGCCTCGGTCTTGCTGCGATGGGACTGCCCATGATCGTGATCGCAGGTTTCGTGATGTGCGTGATCATGGTCGTGACGGTAGAGCGCCAGCGCGCCCCCCGTGCCCGAGCCGAAGAGCGCGCGATATTCCGGTGCCGCCGAAACGATTTCGGGGGTGCCTTCGCAGCATATATGCCGGTTCAGACAGATCACGCGGTCGGAGGCGCTCATCACGACGTGCAATTCGTGACTGATCATCAGGACAGCGCAGCCCGTGTCTTTGCGCACCTCTTCGATCTGGCGATAGAAGGCTGCGGAACCGGGTTGATCGAGGCCTTGGGTGGCCTCGTCCAGAAGCAGAATCTCGGGGTCATTGACCAGCGCACGGGCCAACAGCACCCGTTGCATCTGGCCGCCCGACAGGCCGGACATCTGCCGCCCCGACAGATCCGGCACGCCCGCGCGCGACAGAACCTGCGCGCAAACAGAGCGCGGTATGCCGCCCGGCAGGCGCAGGAAGCGCGCAACCGTCATCGGCAGGGTGGGGTCGATGTGCAGCTTTTGCGGAACATATCCGATACGCAGGCCGGGTTTGTGAGTGATCCGCCCGGATGCGGGGCGTACCGCGCCGATCACGGCGCGCAGCAGCGTTGTTTTGCCCGATCCGTTCGGGCCGACGATGGTCACGATTTCGCCGGGCTTGATCGTCAGCGACACATTCGTCAGCACCGTGTCGGCGCCGTAGCCGACGCTGATGTCTTCAACTGTCACAAGGCTCATGAAGCGGCTTTCTCTGCGCAGTTCGGGCAGAGGCCGACCGCCTCGACCATGGTCCGCTCGATCTGGAACCCGGCCGCGCGGGCCACGTCTCCGAGGCTGCCGCGTGCCGGGGCCGACTGGGCTTCTGCGACCGAATCGCAGGCTCTGCAGATCATGAAGGCAGGCGAATGACTGGCTCCCGGATGGGCGCAGGCGACAAAGGCGTTCAGCCGCTCGATCTTATGGGCGAAGCCGTTGGCCACAAGGAACTCCAGCGCCCGATAGGCGACGGGCGGTTGCGAGCCGAACCCGGCGTCACGCAACAGGTCGAGCATCTCGTAGGCGCCAAGCGCGCGATGTTCTTGCAACAGGATTTCCAGCGCCTTGCGCCGAACCGGCGTAAAGCGCAGCCCGTTGGTCGCGCAATGCGCTTCGGCGGCAGACACTGCGGCAGTGATACAACCCGCATGGTCGTGAGTATCGAACCCGACCGTATCAGACGGCGCGTCATGACCTGTCTCTGGCCTACTTGTCATGTTATCACATTTCCTGTACCCGGCATGAAACGTTATAAAATCACATGGAGTTGGAAATGTCCAGAAACCTCGCCCCGTTGTCGCTTGCAGCCTCGCTGCTGGCCGGGACAGCGCTTGCGGATGTGCCGAATGTGGCCGCCGATATTGCGCCAGTGCATTCCCTTGTGGCGCGCGTCATGGCGGGCGTCGGAGAGCCATCGCTCATCGTGGCATCTGGTGCCAGCCCGCATGAATACAACCTGCGTCCCTCCGAGGCGAAGGCGCTTCAGAGCGCCGATCTGGTGTTTTGGGTCGGGCCTGATCTGACCCCTTGGCTGGAGGATGCCATCGACACGCTGGCGAGCGATGCGGCCGTTGTCGAACTGATCGAGGCCGATGGCGCCACGGAATTGCCCACGCGGGAAGGCGCGCTGTTCGAGGCGCATCAGCATAGCGATGAGCATGAAGGCGACGACCACGGCGATCATGCGGGCCATGACGACGATCACGATGATCACGATGATCATGCAGACCACGACGATGGCCATGAAGAACACGACGATCATGCGGACCACGACGATCACGACGATCATGCAGGCCATGATCATGGTGGGCACGATCCGCATGCCTGGCTGTCGTTGGATAACGGCGCGGCGTGGCTGAACGCGATCGCTGCTGCACTGTCAGCCGCTGATCCGGACAATGCCGGAGCCTATTATGCAAACGCTGCGGCAGGGCGTGCGGAATTGTCGGATCTGCGCACCGAGATCAACGCCATTCTAGAGCCGGTGCGCGGGGGGAATTTCATCGTTTTCCACGACGCCTATCAGTATTTCGAGGCCGCGTTTGATTTCCCCGCGTCGGGGGCGATTTCGGTGTCGGATGCGACCGATCCCAGCCCGTCCCGGATTGCCGAGATTCAGGCCCGTGTCGCGGAACAGAACGTAAGCTGCATCATGTCCGAGCCGCAGTTCAATCCGGGCATCGTGGCCTCGGTCATGGATGGGTCCGATGCGCGCTCCGGGGTGATGGACCCGCTCGGGTCCAGCCTGACGCCGGGTGCCGACCTTTATCCCCAGCTCCTGCGCGATCTGGCGACCTCGCTGGCGGATTGCCTCTGACCTCTGCTCTTCCCCGCTGCGGTTACGCCGTGCCGCAGCGGGGGTTGGGTGCCGGTTTAACGCGTGAATGTAATGTAATAACACAGATGAAGCCGTCTGCTGCCTTTTCTGATACGCGTCTTGCTGGTTTTCCGCGGCCGGAAAGGCGGCGGGGCTGCGCCTTTCTCGATGCTCTGGCGCGGCCCTTCGTCAAGATGGCGGCAATGGCGCAGACCAGCGTTGCGGGCGTCTTTGCCACCCGCGGCGTCGTGCGCGCCATGCCCAATATCAACTTTGCCCTCGCAGACGGGGCACAGGCGGGCAGCGCCTGCCATGCCTCGCTGCTGTTTCCCGACATCATCCCAACACTGGAGATCCCCAGATGAGCGACACCCGCCTTCCCGTCACCGTTTTGTCCGGCTTTCTTGGCGCTGGAAAAACGACCTTGTTGAACAGGGTTCTCAACAACCGCGAGGGGCGCCGCGTGGCGGTCATCGTCAACGATATGTCAGAGGTGAACATCGACGCCGATCTGGTGCGCGAGGGAGGGGCGAACCTCAGCCAGACCGACGAAACGCTGGTTGAAATGTCGAATGGCTGTATCTGCTGCACCTTGCGCGACGACCTGTTGCAAGAGGTTCGGCGGCTGGCCGAGGACGGGCGCTTCGATTACCTGCTGATCGAGTCGACCGGTATTTCCGAACCCTTGCCGGTTGCGGCAACCTTCGATTTCCGTGATGAGGCTGGCGAAAGCCTGTCGGATGTGTCGCGCCTCGATACGATGGTCACGGTGGTCGATGCGGTGAACCTGCTCAACGACTACTCCAGCCATGACTTCCTGAGTGCGCGGGGCGAAACGCTGGGCGAGGAGGACGCGCGTCGGCTGGTCGACCTTTTGGTCGAACAGATCGAATTCGCCGATGTGGTGATCCTCAACAAGGTCGCAGATGCGCAGCCGCAACAGGTGGACGCCGCGCGCAAGATCATCCGCAGCCTGAACGCCGATGCCCGGATCATCGAGACCAGCCATTCCGACGTGCCCGCGGATGCGATCCTGAACACGGGCCTGTTCGATTTCGACAAGGCGCATGAGCATCCGATGTGGGCCAAAGAGCTTTACGGGTTTGCCGATCACGTGCCGGAGACCGAGGAATACGGCGTCGCCAGCTTCGTCTATCGCGCCCGCCGCCCGTTCGAGCCGGAAAAGATCATGGCGCTGCTGAATGGTGATCTGCCCGGCGTGATCCGCGCCAAGGGGCATTTCTGGATCGCGACACGACCCGAATGGGTGGCCGAATTCAGCCTTGCGGGGGCGCTGTCCTCGGTCAAGCCGCTTGGCACATGGTGGGCGTCGGTTCCCAGCGATCGCTGGCCCGATCACGAAGGCGCGCGCGCGTACATGGCCGCGCATTGGTCCGAGCCCTGGGGGGACCGTCGCCAAGAGCTGGTGTTCATCGGTGCCGGTGTCGACTGGCCCGCGATCAAGGCGCGGCTTAACGCGTGTCTTGTGCCCGAACATCTTGCGCCCGGCCCTGATGCCCTGCCGGACATGCCCGATCCGTTCCCGGTCTGGCGGCGCGCGGAGGCGGCATGATACACCGGCGCGCTTCCGGCTCTGCTGCCACGAACCGCGGCGCGACCAGCCTCAGGACAAGGCGCCGCCACGAGGACCCGATGCAGGCCTTCGATGCGCTGCCAGCCCCCGTCAGATCGTGGCTTTCACAGGCGGCGCTGCCTTGGTCGCCTGCGTCGTGCCGCAAGATCCTGCGCAAGGCGCGGGCGCGCGGCGAGAGCCTCGAAGACGTGCTGGCGCGGCTTGATCGCGCCCAGCAGAAAACCCTTGCCCGCGACCGCTATGCTCAGAGCCGCCTCATCGCGGCAGATCACCCGGGCACTCATCGGGATTCAAACAGATGACAACCCCCTTTCTCACGTCAGCTTTGGCTGCGGTGTGCCTCCTGATGCCAACGCTCGCGCAAGCCGACGGCACGCTCGATATCGCCGCGCAGTTCGAAATCCAGTCGCCGGAACCGCTGATAGGCGGCTACATCTTCACCCGGATGGGCATGGCTGAGACGCTGGTGAACGCCAGCCACGAGGACGACCTGACACCCGGTCTGGTCACGTCATCGGAGGTCTCGTAGGACGGGCTGACCTGAAATTTTGCCTTGCGCGATGGCGTGTTTTCAACGATGGCGCCGCAATGACCGCCAAAGGGGTGTCAATGCGCCGAAGATCGCGCGCGCCAAACCCGGACCGTTGGCGGATGTGCCGATCACCTGGACCACGGCGGGCGATGGCGCGGTCATGGTTCTGCTGTCCGAACCGCTGGCGGCGGTTCTTGCCGAATTGCGCTCGCAGATCATGTCGCCGGCATCTTTTGCAGCGGATGGCACGGGGATCACCGCTATGGTCCCGTCGCTCTGCCTCGATGCGACGGCATTCACCGATTGCTCGTGGCGCCGCCGCATATCGCCGATGTCGGCTATTCCGCCGTCAGCCGGGTCAAAACGCGGGCGTTGATGGCGCAATCCGGTGACGCCGAATTCGTCTTCGTGCTCGATCCGGCCAGCGTGTCGCAGCGGAACATGCTGGACAGTGCCGACGGGCTATCGCGCGCCATTCCCCGCGCGCGGCTGATCAAGGTGAACGCTGGCCATCCGTTCCTGTCCGAACCAGAGGTGCGCCGTGCCCGGAGCCTCGCCATTGGCCGCACCGGCATCGCAGGGGAGATGTTGCGCTATCCCGAGGATGCGGGCAATCATGGTGGCGGCGCTGATCGGAACCGCCAGTTTCATCATGATGCGCAGCCTGTCCGGTGATGCGGTCGGGCGCTATGGCTGTGCGATCTGGCTCGGTTGGATTTAGGAATGTCACTTGTCACCGAACAGCCGGTTGTCGATGCAATCGCGCACCAGCTTGGCGCGTCGGTGTCCTTGGCGGTGGTGACCATTCTGCTGTCGCGTCTGATCGGGACGCCCTTGGGGGTTCTCACGAGGCTTAGGCCCGGCGGAATGCTTGACCGGGAGTTGCTGGTCACGTCGACCGGCATCAAGGCCGATCCGCAGTTTCTCGTGGCCCTTGTTCGGAGCGTGGTTCTTGCCGCGCAACTGCGTTGGCTGGCCGGGCATCGGCCACGCGCTGGAGCATGCGATTTTCATGCGCGATGTGCCGATGGTGCAAGGCACAGCGTGGTGCTTGCTCGTGGCTTCGTCTCCGTCAATGCCGCGATTGACCTCGCCGTGCGGCGTCTGGATCCGGGGGTCGCAGCATGAGCTTTCTGGACGTTACCGCCTCTCGGCGCCCGCCGCTGTCGGCGGACCGCCTGGCCAGCGTGGTCCTGATCGTGCTGGTTGCCGCCCTGTCCCTGCTTGGCCCGCTGATCCTGCCGGGCGATCCGGTTGCGCAATCGCTGATGAAGGCGCTGACCGGTCCCGAGGCCGCTGCGCCCCTCGGCTATGATCATCCGGGCCGGTCGGTGTTTTGCCGTCTTGCCGATGCGCTGCTTGCGCTTCCGGGATTGCTGGCGATGGAGCCGTGGACGGGGACGAGGCTTGCAGCCAAGGATCCCGCCATGCCCTCTCCGGCACGGCCACGGCGATCATGTCCATTGCCGCCCTCGGGTTCGTGCATGTGGGAAGGCGTGCGCCAACGTCCGAACTGGGGCTGATGATGGTCGAATTGCTGCCCTACTGGCGCGAGGCCCCGCTGGGGATTCTGTTGTTATTCTTCATAAATAGGTTCAGCGCTGCCCGTTGTTTTTGTCGATACGTGTCTGTCCCAAAAGGCATCAATACTAGCGGTAAGGCTCAGGGCTCTCCAAAGGAGCGATGACATGTCTGATCTCTTCGGGCTGACCGAAGCGCAGATAGCGTGCTTGGAGCCCCAATTTTCGAAGCCCCACGGCAAGCCTTGCGTTCACTGCCCGGCAGGGCATTGCAAAGCAATGCCCCGAAAGGGATGACCGGCGCGTAGTGAGCAACATTATATTCCTCAACTGCAATGGCTTGAGAGGGCGTGATGCGCCAAGGGAATGTGGCCTGCATAAGACGCTCTACAACCGCTGGAAGCGTTAGAGGTGAATGGCCAAGCGCCATTGGTTCGAGTGCGGCCATGAACGGGAGCGTGGGCGTCTGATTGGCCGAACCAAAGGCGGTATGAACACGAAATTGCACGCCATCTGTGACGGCAAAGGGCGGCCCATCGACCTGTTCCTGAGCGCCGACCCTGTCAGAGACTACATCGGCGTGCCTGCGCTGATCGGCGGATTGCCCAACGTAAAGTGGCTGCTCGGAGATCGTGGCTACGATGCCGACTCGTTGAGAGAAGTCTTTCAGGACAAGAAGATATATCCTTGCATCCCGGGTCGGAAGAAACGGAAGGCGCCCGTTCGGTCCCCCTCTCGGGACATTGCTTTGCAATGCCCTGCCGGGCAAGGNNCGAGATCATGTTCGGCAGGCGCAAGGACTGGAGGCGAGTGGCCACCCGCTACGACCGCTGCCCACAAAGCGTCATCTCGGCAATCGCACTCCCTGCGACCGTCATCTTCTGGCTTTGAGAGAGCGAGTCCTGAGCCTTCTGTATCTCTGCCCTGCTATTTTGTCCCCGTCACCTTTCTTGCCCGAGGCAGATGACCGGGCTGTGAATGGCGCCTGTCCCTTGTGGCCTGACCACGCATGCTAGCTTGCCGGCACCGCCTCCCTTTTATTGTCTCGAACAGTTGCCACTGGCCCTTGCGGGACCGCGTATCACAAGGAGGAGAGCATAGAGAAGGCAACACTTGGTTGGATCAGCGGGATGGATGTGAGCCGAGACTGGCGCGATATTCACTGCCTTCCGGGCGGTCAACGCCATCGCATCCCCAATCCTGACGATGGACATATCGCGGTGTCCGATCTTGCACACAAGCAGGCGGCTGTTGTCTGTTTCGAAGCGACGGGTGGGCAGGAATGGCGCCTCTGGACCTTTCTGAAAAGCGCAAGCATCGACGTTCGCCAAGTGCCGCCGGCCCATGCTAAGGCCTTCGCGCGCAGCCTTGGAACCCGTGCTAGGAGCGACAGGACCGATGCCGAACTCATTGCTCGATTCATCATTTTCAGACCCGGCGGCGGACGGGCCCTTCCCGCTGAACATCATCGTCTTCTCAGAGCCTTGACCACCGGTTGGGCGCAGGTGGTCAAGATGCGAAAGCGGCTTCTGGCGCAGCTCTGGGAGCATCGGAAATCCGCAACTGCGGCGCTGACCGGTCTGGACCTGGTGGCACAGGACAGTGGAACGCTGCGCGGCAAGCGTGCCATTGCCGGCGGCAGACACGTGCTGCGGCATGTCCTGTTCCAGGCGGCGCTGCGCGCCTCGCATCATAACCCGACACTCAAAGCCTACGCAGATAGGCTCCGCAACGCAGGCAAAAGCCGAACAAGCTCAGCGTCATAGCGGGCGCGCCCAAGCTCGTCATCATAGCCAATGCTGCGTAGAAGGCGCCGTATCCGGGGAGGGGCCCGATGGTTTCAGGCGCCTCCCCGTAGGGCTCAGCGCAAGGATTTCACCTTGTCCATGAATGCGCGCACCCGCTCAGGATCGACGAGGTTGTCGAACTTGCCGTCAATCTTGAAGGTCGAGCCGACCACCGCCCCATCGGCCACCGAAAGCTGACGTTCGACATTTTCGACACGGCAGCCGGTGTTGCACAGGATCATGGTGTCGGGCACCGCTTCTTTGACGCTGGTCAGGACCTGAGTATCGGTTTCGACCCCGGCGGTGAGGCCGGACACGCAGAGCGCATCGGGCCGGTTGTTGAACACGGTCGAGCGGGCAATGTCGATGATATTGCGCGATCCGATATAGGATGCCGCCTCGGGAACGATGTTGAACAGCATCTTCAGATCGGGCGCGAGCCGCATCTTGTGACGGATGGTTTCGCCGACATTGGTGTTCCACAGGCCAAAATCGCTGGCGTAAACGCCGGTGATGATCTCGCGGATGAACACGGCGCCGGTTGCGGCGGCAAGGTCGATCGAGGCGATCGGATCCCACAGGACATTGACCCCAAAGGGCACGGTGATGTCGGGCATCAGCTCGCCAATGATCCGCGCCATGGCGGCGGTGGTTTCGGGCTTGACCGTCGTCAGGTAGGGCAGGCTGAATTCATTGGAAAACATGATCGCATCGACACCGCCCTGCTGCAGGTTCAGCAGATCCTGTCGGGCCAGATCCACGACCTTTTGCATGCCGCCCGCCGCGTCATAGGCAGGGTCCCCCGGCAGCGCTTGCAGGTGGCACATGGCGATGATCGGTTTCTTGGTTCCAAAGCTGTCTTCAAGCCAGGTCATGGGGTGGTCCTTGTGTTCGTTTGTGTTTGGGTCCGGGGGCGCTATTGCCCGACGCCGCACCGGTCTCTTGCTGTGATCCGGCCGGGAACGCCCGTGCATATGCCTGAAGACATTGAGGCTGGGCGGCACCGGACAGGATCGGTCTTGTCATCGGATGCGACTGTGGTTTGTTTGTTTTCGGTTCGTTTTGTGCTGTAATGAACATTGATCGAACATGATGATGTTCGTCAACCGGAAAGTTTTCCGCAGCCGGGCCCAGATGTCACGAACCCGCCCCATCGTCGCTTGCGCGCAGGCCGGTTGCGACGTCATGCGGTCTGGAAAATCGGGGTGACAGCGCCCTTGTCTGATCCGGCGCGGGCGTCAGTCGGCGTGCCGCATCACCCCAAAGAGTGCGCAGCGTGGTCACATATTCCGCTGGCCGCCATCATCGCGCCCTGCCGCGCGTTGAACGCTTCGCACCGGCTCATCGGCAGGCGAAGGCTCGCAGCGGCAGCGGTCTTGGGGTGGTGTTCGGAAGTCTCGTGCAGCGCATCGCCAAGCAGACCCGGGGCGCTGTCGCATTCTGAATGGCCGGGGCGGGGCCGGACAAGGCGCGGCAATGGTCGCCTTGGCACTTGCCTGTTCCTTGTCGCGCCTGCGACCGCTTTTGCGCCTGTCCGGATGTCACCGGGTCGAGATCAGCGCCCCGCGAGACCCGTCGCTATGCCAGTATCTCGACAGGGCGTTCCCAGAAGATCAGCACGGCGCAGCCGCTTTCCGACCAGACCGCATGGCTGCTGCCGGGCGGGTTGCACACCATGTCGCCGGCGCGATAGGTGCCGTGGTCATCGCTTTGCGCGCCGTCGAGCACAAGGATGGTTTCCAGACCCGGATGCCGGTGGCGCGGCACGGACGCGCCCGGCTCATAGCGTAGAATGGCCCAGGCCGGGCCGTCGGCCTTGTCGCCCCACAGCGGGCAAATGCGCACGCCGGGGCGAAACGGCGCGTAATCCAACGCCCGCCATCCCCCGGACAAAAGCCCTGCGGCCACGGCTGGCATCATGTCGGCAACCCTGCCAGCATATCGGCGCTGCTCGACACGGTGCCGAACACGCCGCCCTGCATCTGGATCATCGCGATGGCGGCCTCATGGTTGGCGCGATCGGTGGCGGCGCAGCAGTCTTCAAGCAGGACACATTCGAAGCCGCGGTCATTGGCCTCGCGCATGGTGGTATGCACGCAGACATCGGTGGTGATGCCGGTCAGGATCAGGTTCTCGATCCCGCGCGTGCGCAGGATCAGCTCGAGATCGGTGGCGCAAAAGCTGCCTTTTCCGGGCTTGTCGATGATGATTTCACCGGGCAGCGGGGCAAGATCATCGATGATCTGCCACCCCGGTTCGCCGCGCACAAGGATGCGCCCGCAGGGCCCCACATCGCCGATGCCCGCGCCGATCTGGCGCGAGCGCCACTGCTTGTTGCGGGGCAGGTCGGCCAGATCGGCGCGGTGGCCTTCGCGGGTGTGGATGATGGGATAGCCACCCGCGCGCATCGCGCCGAGCACGGTTTGAATCGGAGCGATCGGCGCGCGCGTCAGCGACAGGTCATAGCCCATCGCGTCGACATAGCCGCCGGGGCCGCAGAAATCGATCTGCATGTCGATCACCATCAGCGCGGTGTTTTCCGGGCGCAGATCGCCATTATAGGGCCAGGCATAGGGGCGGGCAGAGATTGTGGGCATCGGAACCTCGGACTGTTGGGTCTGCTCAAGGCTAGCACCGATCAGCGCCGCGTTCGGATGCTCAATTTTCGCAACGGCGGTGCAAAATATGCACCGCTATGCGATGTTCTGCAACGCCCGGATCAGGCTTTGCGCAAAGCGTGCCGGTGCGACGGGCAGGCTGCGCCCCTTGAGCTGCCCCAGCAAAAGCGCCCCCGGCGCGACATCGCGCAGCGACAGCGGCCGGCTTGTCAGCGTGTCCGGCAGGCGCAGCCCGATGGGGATCTGAAAGGCGATGGCGTCTTCGAACTCGACGTAATGGCGCATGAAATCGAAGGAATCCGATTCCACCGCCGCCGTCAGCCCGTGCGATGTGCCCGCCAGCGCCGTTTCCAGCATATGGCGCACTGCATAGGCGCGAGCGGGCAGCACATGCGGGTGATCTAGGCAATCGCGCAGGCGCAGCTCTGCGCGTTTCGCCAACGGGTTATCGGCGCGCATGATGGCATGGATGGGCTGGCTGACAGCGCTCAGCACGGTGAAATCCACCAGATGCACGGGTTCCAGCACCAGAGCGAGATCGCTTTCAAAGCTGCGCAAATCCTGTTCGGCGGCGTCGCGGTCGCGGATCTGAACGGAAAAGCTGACTCCGGGGTGCTTGGCGCGATAGGCGGCGATATGTTCGGGCAGGAAATAGGGCGCAAGCGCTTGCGAACAGGCGATGGAGACATGGCCGCGCCGCTCTCCGCTCAGATCAGCGACAAGCCCTTGCACCCGGCGCAGATCGCTTTGCTGGGCGCGAAAATGCTGCAAGACCAACTCGCCAGCGGGGTTGAGCCGCATGCCGCGCGGCAGCCGTTCGAAAATCTGCGCGCCAAAGTCTTCTTCAAAGCGCTGGATGCGCCGGTTCAGCGCCGAGGCGGTGATGTTCAGATCTTCTGACGCCTTGCGGATCGACCCGGCGCGCATCACGGCCTCGATGAAGTGAAAATCTTTGAGATGGCGCATGGGGTCTCCGACTGCTGCATCTAGTGCATCACTTCTGTGAATACTTGGCAATTGTGTTTACGCAGTTTCCAGCATCCCTTTGGCGCAGCCGACAGGAGATTGCCCCAGATGACGCCCCAGATGACACCGTTGACCCTTGATGCCCTTGCCGATGCCTATGCCCGTGGCACCGCGCCCGCTGACATCATCGCGCAGGTCTACGCCCGCATCCGAGAGGTGAACGACCCGGGCATTTTCATCACCCTGCGGGATGAAGCTGATGCGTTGGCCGAAGCAAAGGCCCTGGGCGCGCATGATCCCGACAAGCCGCTGTGGGGCGTGCCCTTTGCGGTCAAGGACAACATCGACGTGGCTGGCCTGCCCACCACCGCCGCCTGTCCGGCGTGGGAATACCAGCCCGAACAGAATGCTTTCGCGGTGGCGCGCCTGCGGGAGGCGGGCGCCATCGTGATCGGGAAAACCAACCTCGACCAGTTCGCCACCGGGCTGGTGGGGGTGCGCAGCCCCTATGGCGTGCCGAAAAACGCCCATGATCCGCTGATCGTGCCGGGCGGGTCGTCCAGCGGGTCGGGGGTGGCGGTGGCGCAGGGCATGGTCAGCTTTGCGCTTGGGACAGACACCGCCGGGTCGGGCAGGGTGCCAGCGGCGCTGAACAATATCGTTGGGCTGAAGCCGACGCTTGGAAGCTGGTCGGCCTCGGGGTCGGTGCCGGCCTGCCGGTCGGTGGAGACGATTTCGGTGCTGGCGCTGACTGTGGCCGATGCCCATGCGGTGTTTCGGGTTGGCGCGGTGTATGATGCCGCCGATTGTTACGCCAAGCCGGTGCAGACCCGCGCCCTGACAGCCGCGCCCACGGCGCTGCGGGTGGGGGTGCCCGATGCCGCCTCGCTGCGCTGTTTCGGCGATAGCGTGCAAGAGGCATCCTTTGCCGCCTCGCTGGCCCTGCTCGAGGCGGCGGGCCACAGCATCGTGCCGATGGATTTCACGCCGTTTTATGACGTGGCCGACATGCTCTATAATGGCGCTTGGGTGGCAGAGCGCCACAGCGTCATCGACAAGCTGCTGGCGACAAACCCCGAGGCCGTGCTGCCGGTGACCCGCCAGATCATAGCCAAGGCAACCACGCTGAGCGCTACGGATGCGTTTCGCGGGTTCTATCGGCTCAAGGCGCTGGCGCGGGCGGTCGAGGCGCCGTTGTCGGCGGTCGATCTGCTTTGCGTGCCCAGCATCCCGACGTTCTATTCGGTCGCGGATCTGCAGGCCGATCCGATCACGCCCAATGCCAACCTTGGCACCTATACCAATTTCGTGAACCTGCTGGACATGTCGGCGCTGGCGGTGCCGGTGCCGCCACGCAGCGACGGGCGGCCGGGCAGCGTGACCCTGCTGGGGCAGGCGGGCGACGACGCGCTGCTGGCCGAAATGGCCTTGGGGCTGGAAAGCGCCGGCAACCGCAGTCTGGGCGCAACCGGCTGGGCGCGCCCCTAACGGCGGCGTTCGAGGATCCAGAAAAACACCACGGTGATGGCCAGCACCACCAGCAACAGCAGGAAGGCAGCGGCGTTGCCTTCGTTGATGGCCAGCCCCTGAAAGGCGCGTTTATAGGCGAAAAACGACAGAAGTTCGGTGGAAATTCCGGGGCCGCCCTTAGTCATCACATAGACCAGATCATAGGTGCGGAATTCGTTGATCAGCTGGATCACGATGGCGATGGCGGCAACCGGGCGCAGCATCGGCAGCGTGATGTACCAGAATTGCGCGATGGGGCCAGCGCCATCGACCTCGGCCGCCTCGTAGGGATCGCGGGGCAGCGAGGCGAGCCCCGCCGACAGCAACAGCACCACAAAGGAGGTCTGCTGCCAGATTTCCACGAACACCAGCGTCGAGAGCGCCAGATCGGGATCGCCCAGCCAGTCGATCGCCGGCAGGCCCAGGCCGACCAGCGTGGTGTTCACGATGCCAAGGTTGGGCTGCAGCAGCATCTTCCAGATCAGCGCCACGGCCACCGGCGACATGGCCATCGGCAGCGTCAGAATGGCGAAATACAGCGCCCGCATGTGCACCACCTTGGTCAGCAGCAGCGCGATGGCCAGCCCGACCACGAATTCGCCGATCACCGAGGCCGCAGAAAACCGCAGTGTCACCCCAAGCGAGGACCAGAACATCGGGTCGCTCAGGATCTCGATATAGTTTTCCAGCCCCTGAAACGGGCTGAGGCTGGGGCGGATCAGCGTCATGTTCGACAGCGAGATCACCAGCGCATAGCCCAGCGGCAGGCCCATGGTGATGACCAGCAGGCCAAGGCCCGGCGCGGCAAACACCCGGCCAAGGCGGCGGCGGGCGCGGGTGATGCTGAAATCGGACATGGGTGCCTCGTCGGTCAAAGGGCGCCCCGCCGGGATAGGCGGGGCGCTGTCGGTTTACTGGTCCATCAGGTCCGCAAGGCCACTGGCCGCTGCGGCGATGGCATCGGCCGGGCTGGCATCATCGCTGGCGGCAAGCGAAATCTGGGTGCCAAGCACGTCTTCGTATTGCGCGGAATAGGTGAAGATCGGAAAGGATTTCCCGGCTTCCACAACCGCTTGGCCATCGGCGTAATAGGGGTGCGCCTCCAGTACCTCGGGGGCGGAGAACACATCCGACTGCACCGGGGCGTGGCCTTCGACCGCGCGCTTGATCGCGACCTCCTTGCTTTGCACCCATTCGATGAACTGCCACGCGGCGTCCTTGTCGGCATCGCTTACGTTGGACGGGATGCCCCAGCCCCAGCCGCCGGATTCCCCCGCGCCGCCGGGCATGACTGACAGTGCCAGCTTGCCCGACACCTCGGGGCAGGTTTGCGCATTGTCGAGCTGCGGCAGCATCCACCAATAGGTGACCATCGAAAACGCTTCGCCCGAGCACATCAGCCGCATGGTGTCATCCAGCGTCGCCGACAGCGCGCCGGTCTGAGCGGCGTTCTGGATCGCGTCGGTATAAAGCGTCAGCGCCGTGACGGCCTCATCGCTGTCGAGCGCAACCGCGCCTGCGTCATCCAGATAGCTGCCTCCGGCCGCGTAAAGGTAGTTGGAAAACTCCATGGCGTTGGGATCGCCCTTCTGGCCCTGCATCGCCGCGCCGACCACCTCGCCATCGGCGGACACCGCCTTGGCCAGCTCGACATAGCCTTCCAGCGTGTCGGGCAGGGTGGCGCCGCGGGCTTCCAGCAGGTCGGTGCGATAGATCAGCCCCATGGAATAGTTGTACATCGGGATGATCGGCAGGCTGTCTTCGCTTGCGCCCAGAAGATCCAGCATCGACGGGATGAACCCGGACATGTCGAAATCACTGGCCTCGACGAAGGGGGTCAGATCGCTCAGCCAGCCGGCTTCGGGGAATTCACCGGCCCAGAGGAAATCGACCGACAGAAGGTTGTAATAGGATTCCCCGCCGACCAACTGCGCCACCAGCTTGTCATGCATGTCGCCATAGCCGACCTTTTCGAATTCCACGGCGATGCCGGTCTGTTCGGTGAATTCGGGAAGCAGGGCTTCGATGATGCGGGTTTCGGGAACGTCTTCCATCAGCGCGCGCACGGTCATGTCCTGCGCGAAGGTGGGGCTGGCTGCGAGGCCACCTAGCAGCGCTAGGGCAGAGGCACGGGTCAGTTGATGTTTCATGGCAATGGTTTTCCTGTTGATGAGGTTGGAACTGGCCGGTTCATGCGGCCTTATTGGTCTGCGCTTTGCCGCAGACGGGATTGTCTAGCCGACGCCGCCAAAGGACAGGCCCCGGACAAGGTATTTCTGGATAAAGCGCGACACGATCATCAGCGGCACGATGGCAAGCGCCACTCCGGCCGCGACCTTGCCGATTTCGACCCCGTTCGATGTTTGCAGCGCCGCCAGAGCGACCGGCACCGTTGCGGTCGACGGTCCGCTGAGGATCAGCGCGAACAGGAATTCGTTCCACGCAAGGATGAACCCCAGCACCAGCGCGGCGGCGATGCCGGGGCGCGCCACGGGCAGCACCACCAGCAGGAAGGCCTGCCAGTCGGTGGCACCGTCGGTGATGGCGGCCTCTTCGAGATCGCTGGGGATGCCTTCGAAGAAGCCCATCAGGATCCACGTCAGGAACGGCAGGTTCACCACCGCATAGGCAATGACAAGCCCGCTTACCGAATTGGTCAACCCGACCTGCCGGTAGATCATGAACGTGGGCAGCGCCAGCGCCACGGGGGGCAGCATCTGCGTCGCCAGAACCGCAAAGCGCGCGGCGCGCCCGCCGGTGCGGAACCGCGCAAAGGCATAGCCCGTTAGCGCGGCAAAAGGCGTGGCGATCAGCACCGAGCCGCAGGCCACGATCAGCGAATTGAGGTAGTTGCGCCCAAAGCCGTTGTCGGCAAACAGCCCCTGATAATTCGCGGTGCTGAAGGCGGGCCACAGCCGTGCATCATAGGACATTTCGGGCGGCACAAGGCTGGTGCGCACCAGCCAGAAGATCGGCAGCGCCACGCAGAGGCAGAAAAATATCAGCGCGACATGGCGCAGGGCCGCTCCGATCTTCATGTGCGCACCGTGTCGGGATCGGGGCGCGCAAAGGCTTGTTCGGTGCTGGCGTCGAACAGGTGAAGGGCGGCGGTATCAAGGTAAAGCGTGATCTGCTCGCCCACGGCGGGCAGCATCCGGCGATCGACGCGCGCGGCGATGTCATGGCCGTTGATGGCGGCAAACAGGATGTTTTCCGCGCCCAGGGCCTCGATGGCGCGCAGCTCTGCGGTGATCGGCACCCGTCCCGGACCGGGCTGGGCGTAAAGATCCTCGGCCCGAATGCCAAGTTTCAGGGCACGGCCATTGGCTTGCGCATAGGCGCTGGCCTGACCGGAGCTGAGCGCGAACTCTGCCAGCCCGCAGGCGATGCGCCCATCCGTCAGGCTGGCGGGCAGGATGTTCATCGGGGGCGACGACAGGAAGCGCGCCACGAAGATATTGACCGGGTTGTCATAGACATCGAGCGGGCGGCCCACCTGCATCACCTGACCATCGCGCAGAATGCAGATGCGCTCGCCCATGGTCATCGCCTCGACCTGATCATGGGTGACAAACACCGTGGTCTTGCCCAGCTCACGGTGCAGCCGCACCAGTTCCAGCCGCATCTGCGCGCGCAGCGTGGCATCGAGGTTCGACAGCGGCTCGTCCATCAGGAACACATCCGGATCGCGCACGATGGCCCGCCCAAGCGCGACGCGCTGGCGCTGGCCCCCGGACAGATCCGCAGGGCGGCGATCAAGGTATTTGTCCAGCCCCAGCTTTGCCGAGGCTTGCGCGACCCGCTTGTCGCGTTCGCCCCGATCAACCCCGCGCATCTTCATGCCAAAGGCGATATTGTCGCGCACCGACATATGCGGATACAAAGCGTAGCTCTGAAACACCACTGCGACGTTGCGATCGCGCGGGCGGGTGTGGGTCATGTCCTTGCCGCCGATCGACAGCACCCCCGAGGTGATGTCTTCGAGCCCGGCGATCATCCGCAGCGTGGTGGATTTGCCGCAGCCCGACGGGCCGAGAAAGCACATGAATTCGCCGTCGCGTATTTCGAGATCCACGTCTTTCACGCCATAAATGCCGCTGCCGTAATCGCGGGACACACCTTTCAGGGTGATGCTGGCCATGACGCTGTTTCCTTGCTGCCGATGCTAAAGGGGGGTGCGATCCGTCCGGATCAGGTCATGTAGACGCCGCCGGTGACGTTGATCGCCTGCCCGGTCATGAACCGCGCGGCTTGCGAGCACAGGAATATCGACACATTGGCCACGTCTTCGGGGGTTTCCAGTCGGCCAAGCGGGGTCTGATCGATGTAATCCTGCACGACCTGCGGGCCGGTCATGCCGCGCAGGCTTGCCTCCCATGCGACCTCGCGGTCCTGCATGCCGGTCTTGACGAAGCCGGGGCATACCGCGTTGACGCGGATGCCCATGGGGGCCAGTTCGCGGGCCAGCGCCTGCGTCCAGCCGACCACGGCGAATTTCGATGCGCTGTAGTGGGCCAGCAACGGCGCGCCGACCTTGGCGGCCAGCGACGCGGTGTTGACGATGACGCCGCTGCCGGTGGCGCTGAAATGGCGCGCCGCGGCCTGATTGGTCAGGAAGACGCCGCGGGCATTGACGTTCATGTTGAAATCCCAATCGTCGTCGGTCAGATCGACGGCGGCGCGCATCGAAGACACGCCGGCATTGGCGATGCAGATGTCGATGCCGCCCAGACGGTCCAGCGCCGCGGCAAATGCCGCCTCGACCGACGCGCGCTCGCGCACATCCACCGCCAGTCCGATGTGCCCGTCGCCAAGCGCTTCGGCGGCTTTCACGGCGGCGGCTTCGTCAAGATCGGCAATGGCCACCGTGACGCCCTGCGCTGCCAGCCCGCGTGCGATGGCGTTGCCGATACCCGTAGCGCCCCCGGTCAGAAACGCACGTTTCTTGTTTAGATCCGGGTGCACCTGTTCGGAAAGCTGGTTTTGCGGCATAAGTTGGGGACTCCTTTTGGGAAAAGGAAACAAAACCGAACGCAAAAGGCAAGTAATTTGTTTACTAATGTTGGTTTGCTCGGTAAAATCGAACATGAAGAAGGGATGGCGCTGACGATGGATACAAAATTGCGAACGCCGGCGCGGACGCGCATGAATGCGATCCTCAAACGCCTGTATGAGGGCGGTTCGGTCGCCGTTGCTGATCTTGCGCGCGACTTTGATGTGTCCGACATGACCGTGCGGCGCGACCTTGCCGAACTGGAACGCGAAGGCCTGCTGGAACGGGTGCATGGCGGTGCGCGGCGGCGCGCGTCCGGCCCGCTCAAGGTGATCGACGATATCGAACCGAATTTCGATCTGAGGGTCTCGCACAACGCTTCGGCCAAACGGCTGATTGCTGCCGAAGCTGCTGATCTTCTGGCGGGATTTCGCTCTGTTGCCATCGATGTCGGCAGCACCTGCCTGTTCGCCGCCGAAGCGCTGGCGCGGCGCCCCGGGCAGCGCCACGTGTTCACTAACAGCCTGCGGGTCGCGACATCTCTGGGGGCCTTGGGAACCGAAGTCTACCTGCCCGAAGGGCGCACCCGCCCCAATGAGCTGTCGATCACCGGACCCAGCGCCATCGAGAGTTTTTCCAAGCTGCATTTCGAAGTCGCGGTGATCGGCGTTTCGGGCCTGTCGGACGAGGGGTTCTATGATTACTCCATCGAAGACAGCGAGTTGAAGAAGATCTATCTGCAACGTTCGGCCCAGCGGGTGTTTTTGTGCGATTCAACAAAATTCCGGCGGCTGTCGACCATTCGCGTCGCGGCCTTGTCCGAAGCATCGGTGTTGATCACCGATGCGCCGCCCCCGTCTGACCTTGCGTCGGCGCTGGCCGGGGCGGGTGTCGAAATCCGGGTGGCCGAAGAACCCTGACCACCTTGCCCCCCA
Organism: Citreicella sp. C3M06; assembly: GCF_018860705.1. GTDB lineage: Bacteria > Pseudomonadota > Alphaproteobacteria > Rhodobacterales > Rhodobacteraceae > Salipiger. Next base: position 250,075 of record NZ_JAHKQA010000047.1, on the reverse strand, counting down.
ACAGGAGTAACTGAATGCCCGTCGATGTTTTCCGCGTCGCCACCGTGGGGCTGCGCCCATGACGCTTGTTCTGGGCCTTGATATTGGCACCACCTCGACCATCGGCCTGCTGCTGGAATTGCCCGACCGCATCCTTGCGGTGGCTTCGCGCCCGGTGACCTTGCGCTCGCCCCACCCGGGCTGGGCCGAAGAAGACCCCGCCGACTGGTGGCGCAACGTCTGCGAGATCGTGCCGGAGCTGCTGGCCGAAACCGGGCGCGAGGCCGGTGAGATCGCCGCCATCGGCACTTCGGGGATGCTGCCCGCCGTGGTGCTACTGGATGAGGACGGCGCCGTATTGCGCCCGTCGATCCAGCAAAGCGACGGGCGCTGCGGCGCCGAGGTCACCGAGCTGCGCAATGAGATCGACGAGGACGCGTTTCTCGCCCGCGCTGGCAATGGTGTGAACCAGCAGCTTGTCGGGGCCAAGCTGCGCTGGCTGGCCCGGCACGAACCTGACATCCACGCGCGCATCGCCACGGTGTTTGGATCCTACGATTACATCAACTGGCGCCTGACCGAGGTGAAAACCGTGGAACAGAACTGGGCGCTGGAGGCGGGCGTGACCGAAATCGCCACCGCAGCCCTGTCGCCTGAACTGGCCGAGATGACCGGCGTGCCGTGGGAGGCGCTGCCGCCCCGGATCGAAAGCACTGCGGTGCAGGGCCATGTAAGCGCCGCCGCCGCCGCCGCCACCGGGCTTGCCGTCGGAACCCCGGTGACGGGGGGCGCGGCAGACATGATCGCCTCGGCGCTGGGGGCCGGGGTGACGCAAGCGGGGGATGTGTTGCTGAAATTCGGCGGGGCGGTCGATGTGATGACCGCGACCGATCAGCCGGTTCCCGATGCGCGGCTGTATCTGGATTACCATCTTATTCCGGGGCTGTTCATGCCCAACGGCTGCATGTCGACCGGCGGGTCGGTGCTGAACTGGTTTGTGCGCACCTTTTGCGAGGGGCGCGATTTCGGCGGGTCCCCCCATGCAGGGCTGGACCGCCTTGCTGATGCGGTGGCTGCGGGGGCCGACGATCTGAGCGTGCTGCCGTTTTTTCTGGGCGAAAAGACTCCGATCCACGATCCTGCGGCGCGCGGCGTGATCGAAGGCCTGACCCTGTCGCATAGCTTGGGCCATCTGTGGCGGGCGGTGCTGGAAAGCTATGGCTATGCGCTGCGCCATCACGTCGATGTGCTGCGCGACATGGGGCACGAGCCGCAACGCTTTCTGGTGTCGGATGGCGGCGCGGCCAGTGGGGTCTGGATGCAGATCGTCGCCGATATCATCGGCGCGCCGGTGCAGCGGCTCGGCAGCCATCCGGGGTCGTGCCTTGGCGCGGCGTGGACCGCTGCGGTGGGCTGCGATCTGGCCGATTGGCACGGGATTTCCGCCTTTGTGTCCAACGCCGAGCTGATCCAGCCACGGGCTGAAAACCGCGCGGTCTATGATGCGGGCTATGCGCGCTATCACGAGCTATACGCGCGGCTGAAAGGCATGCGGGCATGAGGCTGCGCGGTGTGGCATGGGACATCGATGGCACGCTTGTGGACAGCGAGCCGTTGCACCACCGGGTGCTGATCGACGTTTGCCTGTCGCACGGGCTGGATCTGCGTGACGATCCGGTCGACCGGTTCCTTGGGGTGCATATACAGGATGTCTGGGCCGCCCTTGCCCCGGATCTGCCCAAGGGGCTGTCGGGCGCGGCATGGATGGAGGCGATCCAGAACAGCTATGTCGCGCGCGCGCAGGAGCTTTGCCAGATCCCCGATGCGGTCGCGGTGATCCGGGCGCTGGCACAGGCCGGGGTGCCGCAGGTTGCGGTGTCGAATTCCGGGCGGCAGGTGGTGGATGCCAATCTGGCGGCGCTTGGCGTGGCCGAGCTGTTGACGACGTCGATCTCGCTGGACGATGTGCGCAACGGCAAGCCCGACCCCGAGCCCTATGAGCGCGGCGCGCGCGCACTCGGCCTGCCGCCAGCGCAGGTTCTCGCGGTCGAGGACAGCGCCACCGGGGTGCTGTCAGCGCTTGCTGCCGGGCTCGCTGTTGCTGCTCTGGGACTGCCACAACCCGGTGCGCAGGAGATCTCCGGGCTGCGCGACATTCCCCCGATGCTGGGCGTGGGCTGGGCTTAGGCGGCGGGCGCGGGTCTGCCTGCTATCCCCGGCGCAATGCCAAGTGCGGCATGCAGCGCCCCGCCGATGCGGCAAATCAGATCGTCGCCCAGCGACGGGCCGATCAGCATGGTGCCCAGCGGAATGCCATCTTTGCGAAACCCTGCGGGGATCGACACGGCGGGCAGATCGAGCAGGTTCACAAAGTTGGTATAGGTGCCCATTCTGGCATTCAGCGCGATATTGTCCGCGAGCACCGCCTCGATCGTATAGGTCGACGGCGAGGTCGGCGTGACCAGCAGATCGACATCCTTGAACAGCGCGCGGATCTGCTGCTTGTAGCCGGCAATGACATATTGCGCCTTGAACACGTCGCGGGCGGTATAGTTGCGCCCCCATGACAGGATTTCGCGGGTGGCGGGGCATAGCGCGTCTTCGTCGCCATCGAACTTATCGCCAAAATTGGCATAGCGCTGCGCGATGAACGGGCCGTCATACAGCATCCGGGCCGCTGTCAGATAGGGCGTCATGTCGATCGGCACCGCCGTGCCGCCAAGCGCGCACAGCCGCGCGACGTTTTCGCGAAACAGCCGTTCGGAGTCGCCATCGCCATCGGTGTCCAGCGTCGCCTCATCGGGAATGGCAAAACGGAACGTGTCGGGGGCGGGGTTGGTGGTGATGCGAAACCCATCGGCTTGCGGTTTGGAAAACGGATCGCTCGGCTCATAGGCGAACCACAGGTTTGTCAGCAGCACGCTGTCGGCCATGGTCAGGGTCAGGAAATTCTCGGTGCCCACCATCCCCGCCAATGAGGCCCGCGCCCGCGGGATCAGCCCCGGCGTTGGTTTGTAGCCCACGATATTGTTCAGCGCGGCGGGCACCCGGCCCGATCCGGCGGCATCATTGGCCACCGCAAAGCTGACCAGCCCCGCACCGACGCTGACACCCCCGCCCGAGGTCGACCCGCCGCTGATGTAACGGCTGTCAAAGCAACATTGCGGGATGCCATAATCGCTGCGCACGCCGACCACGCCCATGCCCAGCTGGTCCTGATTCTGCTTGCCGATGGGGATGGCGCCCGCATCCAGCAGGGTTTGCACCAAGGGGCTGGTGGTGTCGGCCATCCGGGCCCAGGCGCGCACGGCGGCGGTTGTGGGCAGGCCCGCCAGATCGATATTGTCCTTGATGCCGAAAGGGATGCCATACAGTGGCAGATCGACGGCGCAAGGGTCGGCCATCAGCGCACGGGCGCGCGCCTTTGATGTCTCTCGCGCGATCAGGTGAATCCAGACGTGATCCTCGCCGCGCGCGGCGATGCGGTCATAAATCGCGTCGATCAGGGTTTCCGGTGTCAGGCGGCCATCGGCATAACAGGCCTTGAGCGTGGCGATATCCAGCGCGCCGGTGGCGCGGTCCCAAGGGGAATTGGTCATGGGGGGTCCTTTATGTTCGGGTCGCGAGAAAGCGGCGCCAAGAGCCAAGCTCGGTGATGTCCTGCGCATCCGCCGTGGCGGCGATGGCTTCGCAGACAAAGCCTTTGACCCGGCGCGTGTCGGACAGCGTCACGGTGCCGATGCCAAGGGGCGCGTCGATCATACTCATCAGCCTGCCCAGCCCGGCGGGTGAGATCGCCCACAGTTCGACCGCGATCGGCGCGCCGCTGCCCGGCATGCCCCGGATCAGGCCGGGGCGGATCGGGTCCTTGGCGGTCAGCGCGTAGAACCGATAGCTGTCATCGGTTTGCGCATCGCTGTCATAGCGCGCGCCGCAGCTCTGCATCTGGGATTCAAGCGCCATGCCGCGCATATGCGCGCCGCAGACGGCCAACAGCAGGGTGTCGGGGGAAGAAGAGGTCATTGCTGGGGCCTTTTGTCAGATGGGGATCACGCGTTTTTCGCGCAGATAAGCCTCGGCGGCCTGCATCACGGTCAGGATATGGCGGCGCATCAGCTGGCTCGCCTGATCCGCATCGCCAGCGCGGATCGCGGCAATGATCAGCCCATGTTCGACCTGCGAATTGCCGATCCGTTCCTTGAGATCGAACTGCGCGGCGCGAAAGGCGGCCACCGCGCGGCGGATCGACAGGGTGGCGTCGCGCAAGCTGTCGTTGCGGGCCCCCTCATAGATGGCCTCGTGCAGGATCGTGTTGTGGGCGCGATATCCTGCCCGGTCGCGGCGTTCGACCAGCACCATGCCGCCATCGTGGATCTTGTCGAGCCGCGCCTTGTCATCCACTGTCATGCGACGGGCGGCATAGCCGGCGCACAGACCTTCGAGTTCGGCCATGAATTCGAACTTTTCCATCATCTGCGCGGTCGAGACCTCGGCCACATAGGCGCCGCGATGCGGGCGGGTTTCGACCAGACCGATCACCGCCAGCTCGCGCAGCGCCTCGCGCACGGGGGTGCGCGACAGGCCGAAAAGATCGCCGATGGCGGCTTCGTCCAGTTTCTTCCCCGGTGGCAGCTTGCCCGAAACGATCTGCGCGCTCAGCTCGCGCACCAGCGCGGCGGTGCGGGTTTCGCCGGGGGCAAGGCGCAGCGGTGGGGGTGTGTCGCTCATACAGCCTCCGGGGTTGGAATGACGCTGACATGGGCCGCGACGATGCGCCAGTTGCCATCGATGCGGGCCCATGTCTGCGATTGCCGCCCGATGCGATCGCCGCCGCCCCGGTGGAACAGGGTCATCGCCGTGGCGAAATCGCTGCCATAAGAGGTAATGACCGTGCGATCCAGCCTGCGCTCATGCCCGGTTGCGGGACGCGAGGCGCGAAATTCCGCGATCTCGGCGTGGCCATAGAGGTTCTCGGCGATGCCATAGCGAATGGTGCGCGCATCGATCAGGAACAGCTCGTCGAGCACCTCGACGTCATTGCCGATCAGCGCCGCCTCATAACGGTTGAAGGCGGCGGTGATTTCGGCCAGCGGGCCGGGCAGGTTGATGTCGTCGCGGGTCATGCGGTGGTCTCTTTGATCTGGGCAGTGGGGGCGGCGCAGGTGCCAGAGGCTTCCAGCGCGCGGGCGATACGCAGGGCGATGTCTTCGCGCCAAGGCGGCGCGATGATCTGCACGCCGATGGGCAGCGCCCCGTCGGCGTTCTGCACCGGGACCGACACCACCGGCAGACCAATAAAGCTGATGGGCTGCACATAGGGGCCGATATGGGCGCGGTAATTCTCGGGCCGCCCGTTCACCACGATCATGTCATCGTCGATGGGCGGCGCGGCAAAAGGCGTGGTGGGCACAAGGATCGCATCGATGCTTTCGAACACGCGGGCCATATCTTCGGCAAACTGGCGGCGCAGGCGCTGCGCGCGCACATAGGCCACGCCGGGGATCAGCGCGCCCGCGATCAGACGGTCGCGGATCGGGGCGCCAAAATCCTCGGGGCGGGTTTGCAGCGATTCCACATGCGTCGCCGCGCCTTCGACCGCGGTGATGATCATCGCGGCGGCGCGGGCCTCGGCCACGCCCGGCACGGTGATCTCGGCGGTGATGCCAAGCGCGGCGCAGCAACGATCCAGCGCGTCCTTGGCGGGGCCGGGGGCGGGGGCGAAATGCCCGGCGCCGCGGGCAAGGCGCAGCCCGTCGATGCCGGTTTCAAGCGTGCTCAGCGCCGGGCAGGGCGGGTGGTCTTGGCTTGCCGGATCGCCTGCATCGACGCCCTGCATCGCCTCCAGCGCGATGGCGAGATCCTGCACAGAGCGCGCCATCGGGCCGATGTGATCGAAGCTGTCGACAAAGGGAAAGGTGCCGGTGCGCGGCACCCGCCCATAGGTCGCCTTGAGCCCGAACAGCCCGCACCAGCTCGATGGCACCCGGATCGACCCGTTGGTATCGGACCCCACGGCTAGCGGCACCATGCCCGCGGCGACCGCCGCGCCCGACCCGCCCGATGACCCACCAGAGCGCCGCGACGGGTCGCGCGGGTTGCGGGTGGACCCGACATGGGCGTTTTCTCCGGTGAAATCATAAGCATATTCGCCCATGTTCAGCGCGCCGATGAGAATGCCGCCCGCCGCTTCCAGCCGGGTGACAACCGGAGCATCGGCGCTTGCGGGGGCATTGTCGAGGTTGATCTTCGATCCTGCGCGCGTGATCACGCCAGCCACATCCACCAGATCCTTGACCGCGAAGGGAACGCCGGTGAGCGGGCCGGGATCCTGCCCCGCGGCAAGCTGTGCGTCGATGGCATCGGCGCGGGCAAGGGCGCGGGCCTCGGTCACGGTGGTGAATGCGATCAGGCCGGGGTCGGTTTCACGCAGGCGCGCCAGCGCCGCCTGCACCGATTGGCGCGCGGTCATGGTGCCACTGCGGACCTGTGCCGCGATTTCATGGGCGGAAAGGTCGATCCAGGCGGTCGTCATGCGGTGTCCTTTCCGCTTTGGTCCCAGACCGGCACACGCCACACCGGGGCGTTTTCGCAAGCCGGGCGCAGCGGCGCGTTCATCACCACGCTGACCGCCGCCGCGTTCTGATCAAGGATCGCGGCGATGGCAGGCAGACGGTCTGCGGCAGGGTGAAAGCCAAGCGCAGCCAGCGCGCGGCGGGCGTCGTCAACGGTATGGGCCATGGGTTACGCCCCTTCCAGCATGTCGATCAACGGCGGGCGCAGGGCCGACCACGGGCGCGCGGTCTCGAAGGCGGCGGCGGCGCGCAGCACCAGCGGGTCGTCCAGATGCCGCCCGATGATCTGCAAACCCACCGGCAGGCCATCGCTGGTCAGCCCCGCCGGAACCGAGGCCGCCGGCTGGCCGGTCATGTTGAACGGAAAGCAGAAGCCCAGCCAGGCTGATGGATCGACGATGCGCCCTTCGGTCTTTTCCGGCCCCTGCATGTGCAGCGCAAAGGGCGGCACCGTCAGCGTCGGCGAGATCAGCAGATCGTACTGCCCAAAGAACCGCGCCGCGATGTTGCACAGCTTTTTGCGGGCCATGTTTGCATTGGTCAGCGCCTCGTCATCGTGCCGGGTCTGTAACATCTGCACCAGATGCGGCGACATGTTGGCACCGTGTTCGGGCAACCACGCGCGCATCCCGGCAAGGTCGCTGTCGGCCAGCACGAGGCCCCAGAAATCATTGCCCGGATCGCTCCAGCCGGGATCGGCCGAGACCACCTCGCAGCCCAGATCACGCTCGAACACCGCGGCGGCCTCGCGCACCACGCGGCGCACCTCGGGGTCGACCGCCAGATAGCCGAAATCTTCGCTGAAGGCGATGCGCAGCTTGGGCAGATCGCCCGCCTTGGCCGCCTCCAGCCAGTCCACATCCGCCGGGATGCTGTGGCGGTCGCGCATGTCAGGGCCGGTGATCACCGACAGCATCAGGGCCGCGTCGGATACCGTGCGCGCCATCGGGCCGATATGTTCAAGGCTCTCCCAGCTGGATACGCCGGGAAAGCGTTCATCGCGGCAGCCGGGCCACAAAGGCACGCGGCCCATCGACGCCTTGACCCCGACCAGCCCGCAATGGGCCGAGGGGATGCGCACCGATCCGCCGCCATCCGAGCCGATGGCAAAAGGCGTGACCCCCGCCGCGACCGATGCCCCCGACCCGGCCGAGGACCCGCCGGGCGTCAATTCGGTGTTCCACGGGTTGCGCGTGGTTTCGAACACCGGGTTGTGGCCGACGCCGCTGTAGCCGAACTCCGGTACGTTGGTCTTGCCGATGATCACCGCGCCGGCGGCCTTTAGCCGTTCGACCACGATATCGTCGTCTTCGGGCAGGAAGTCGCGGTAGATGGTCGAGCCCATGGCGGTGACAAGATCCTTGGTCGCGACCAGATCCTTGATCCCCACCGGCACCCCCGCCAGCGGACCCAGCGTTTCACCCGCCGCGCGTGCCGCATCGATTGCGGCAGCGGTTTTGCGCGCGAGCTCTGGTGCGGGGTTGCAGAAGGCGTGCAGATGCGGCTCGGTCAGCTCCATCCGGGCGATGGCGGCCTCGCTCACCTCGGCAGCGGAATATTTGCCGCTCGCGACCGCCTCGGCGATCTCGGCGGCGGACAGGGTGGCGTAATCTTGATGGGTCAGGCTCATGCGAGCACCTCTTGTCTTGTGTCCAGTCGGAAATGGCAGGCGGCGGAATGGGCGCCGATATTGGTCAGGGGCGGGGCCTTTTGGGCGCACAGATCCTGACCCATGGGGCAACGCCCGTAGAAACGGCAGACGTTGGGGGCGGGGTCGATGGGGCTGCGCGGCTCTCCGTCCAGCCGGATGCGGGCGGTGTCGCGCGCCCCCGGAATGGCCGAGAGCAGCGCGCGGGTATAGGGGTGGGCGGGGCGCGCGAATATCTGATCCACCGGGGCGCATTCTATGATCTTGCCCAGATACATCACCGCCACCCGGTCGCAGACCAGCTTGACCACGTTCAGATCATGGCTGACGAACAGATAGCTCATGCCCAGCGTTTCGCGCAATTCGCCCAGCAATTGCAGGATCACCACCTGCACCGACACATCCAGCGCCGATGTCGGCTCGTCAAGGATCAGCACATCGGGGCGCAAGATGATAGCACGGGCAATGCCGACGCGGGCCTTTTGGCCGCCCGATAGCTGGTGGGGATAGCGCATCAGCAGTTCGGGCGGCAGGCGGGTGATGCGCGCGGCCTCGTACACGGCGTCGCTGACCTCGGTGCGGGTTTTGCGCCCGCCCAGTCGGCGCAGCGGGTCGGCGATGCTGTCAAAGATGCGAAACTGCGGGTTGAGGCTATCGGTCGGGTCTTGGAACACCACCTGAATGCGCTTGCGCTGCGGGTGGGTGCCAAAGCGCCGCGCGGGGATGTCGCCGATGCTTTGCCCATCGATGCGGATCGCCCCGGCGCTCGGGTCGATCAGCCGGGCGAGCACCCGCACCAGCGTTGATTTTCCGCAGCCGGATTCCCCTACCAACCCAAGGCTTTCGCCCCGGTTCAGCGTCAGGCTGACGCCATCCACCGCGTGCAACTGGCCCGACCCGGTGGGGTAGATCTTTTGCAGGGCGTCAAGTTCAAGAAGCGGATCGCTCATGCGGAAACCTTCCATGGCATGTGGCAGGACACCTCGTGGCTGGGCTCTAGCGGCACGCGCGGCAGGGCGGCGGCGCAGGCCGGGGCGCTGTGCGCGCAGCGATGCACAAAGCGGCAGGGCGGCAGATCGCGGCGCAGATCGGGCAGCGATCCGGGGATCGCCGCAAGGTCCGACAGGTTGGATGCGCCATGCGGCGTCGCCTTCATCAGCAGGCCGGTATAGGGGTGCGCTGCCCGTTCAAAGATGTCGGCAGTGGTGCCTTGTTCCACCACATGGCCCGCGTGCATCACCGCGAAGCGGTCGCAATATTCCGCCGCCAGCGTCAGATCATGGGTGATCAGGATGGTCGACATGCGCCGCTGCGAGGATTTCTCGCGGATCAGGTCCATGATGACGGCCTGCGTGGTCACATCCAAGCCAGTGGTCGGCTCATCCGCGATCAGCAGTTCCGGCTCGCTGGCAAAGGCCAGCGCGATCATCACCCGCTGGCACATGCCGCCCGACAGCTCGAACGGATAGGCGTGATAGCGGCGTTCGGGGTCGGGTATGCGCACCTCGGCCAGGGCGGCGATGGCGGCCTGTTTGGCGGCGCGCCGCGGCATGGCACGGTGAACGCGCAGCACATCGGCGATCTGTTGCCCGATCGGGCGGATCGGGTTCAGCGCCGAACGGGCGTTCTGAAAGATCATCGTCATGCGCTTGCCGCGCAGGGCGGCGACCTCGGCGTCGGTGGCGGTCAGCAAATCGACCCCGCCCGAGATCATCCGATCCGCCCGCACCCGCGCCGAGCCGCCCAGCAGCCGCATCACCGCATAGGCCGACACCGATTTGCCCGAGCCGCTTTCTCCGACAAGGCCCATGGTCTCGCCGCGCGCCAGTTGGAACGAGACGTTTTCCAGCGCATGCACCGTGCCGTCACGGGTGGCGAAATCGACGCTGAGGTTCTGGATATCAAGCAACGGGGTCATGTGCGCCCTTTCGGATCGATGATGTCGCGCAGCCCGTCGCCCAGCAGGTTGAAACAGAACACCGCGAGCACCAGCGCCATGCCGGGAAAGAAAAAGATCCACCACTCGCCCGAAAAGATGTAATTGGCGCCTTCGGACACCATGATCCCCCATTCCGGGGTCGGCGGGCGCACCCCGAGCCCGATGAACGACAGCCCCGCCGCGTTCAGGATCGCCCAGCCAAGGTTCAGCGACACCTGCACCATCATCGGCGGCAGGATGTTGGGCACCAGATGCACCGCCAGAATGCGCACCGAGCCATTGCCGCTGAGGCGCGCGGCCTCGACAAAACCGGCATCGCGGCGGGAATTCACCTCGGCGCGGGCAAAGCGGATGTAAAACGGCAGGTTGATGATGGCGGTGGCGTAGACGATGTTCCACACCGTGTTGCCAAGCGCCGCCACCACCCCCATCGCCAGAACGAACAGCGGAAAGGCCATGATCGTGTCGACCATGCGGCCCACGATCCGGTCGGTCCAGCCGCCATAATAGCCCGCCGCCGCCCCCAGCCCGAGCCCAAGCAGGAACGAGATCGACACCGCCGCGATGGCAATGCCGAAATCGACGCGGGCGGCGACGATGGTGCGGCTCAGCACGTCGCGGCCCAGCTGGTCGGTGCCAAAGGGATGCGCCCAGCTGGGCGGTTGCAGCGTCGCCCCGGTGCTGGCGAGCGGATCGTAGGGCGCGATGGTTTCCCCCAGCACGGCGGCGATGACGAACAGCAAGAACAGCGCCATGGCAAAGGCGGTCAGCGGGTTGCTTTTCATCGCATGGGCAAAGCCGGACCAGATATTGGCCAGCCGCGAGGGCTCTGGATGGGCAATCTGGTCAGTCATCGTAGCGCACCCTTGGATCAACGATCATGTTGAGGATATCCACGCCCAGATTGAGCAGGATGTAGAGAATGGCCATCATCACGACAAAGCCCTGAATGGCGGCATAGTCCGATGTCAGTACCGCCTCGACCGCGTAAGAGCCGATGCCGGGCCAGCCAAACACCTGTTCGATCAGCACATTCGCCCCGAGCAGAAAGGAAAAGATCATGCCAAGGATATTGACCACCGGCAGCAGCGCGTTGCGAAACCCGTAGGTCCACAGGATGGTGCGGCGCGGCAGGCCTCCGGCTTTGGCGGTGGTGATGAAATCGCTGCCCAGCACGCCGATCATCGAGGCGCGCGTCATCCGCGCCAGCGGGGCCAGCGCGAACAGTCCCAGCGAGATGGCAGGAAGGATAAGCTGCCCCAACGCTGCGCGCGCGGTGGCGAAATCCCCGGCGATCAGCGCGTCGATGGTGAAAAAGCCGGTAATCGTGGGGGGCAGCGGGAAGTAGATCGCCAACCGCCCGATGGGCGACGGGGCCCAGCCAAGTTTATAGTAAAACACGAAAATCAGCACCAGAGCGGTAAAGAACGACGGGAAGGCCGCCGCCGCCGTCACCGTGCCCCGGCACAGATGGTCGATCCACGACCCCGGATTGACCGCCGCCCACAGGCCCAGCGGCACCGCGACGACAATCGCAAACACCAGCGCGTAAAGCGTCAGCTCGAACGACGCGGGCAGGCGGCGGATGAGGTCGGTCAGCACCGGCTGGCCCGAATTGAACGAGCGGCCCAGATCGCCCTGCATCAGATCGCCCACATAGGCGACGAATTGCACTGGCAGCGGCTGGTCCAGCCCCAGCCGCGCCTTGGTTTCCGCGATCGATTCCGCCGTGGCCGAGGGGCCTGCGAAATAGGCCGCCGGGTCGCCGGGCAGCGAATGGCTGATCACGAAGGTGACGATGATCACCCCGATCAGGCTGGGCAGCGCGCTGAGGAACCGCTTGGCGATCAGCTTGATCATGCCAGCGCCTCGAACAACCGGGCCGAGGGCGCGACGGTGCCGAACAGCCCGTCGCCCATGGTGGTGAACGTCAGGATCGCGGCGTGGTTATGCCGGGCCGAGGCGGCGCAGCAATCGTCGAGCAACATGCATTCAAAACCGCGATCATTGGCGTCGCGCATGGTGGTGTGCACACAGCAATCGGTGGTGACGCCGGTAAAGATCAGGTTGCGGATGCCGCGCGCGTGCAGGATCTGTTCCAGATCGGTGGCGTAAAACGCGCCCTTGCCGGGCTTGTCGATGATCGGCTCGCCGGGCAAAGGCGTCAGCTCGGGCACGATTTCCCAGCCCGGCTCGCCCCGCGTCAACATCCGCCCGCAGGGGCCGGTGGTGCCAATTTCAGCGCCCTCGCGCGCCGAGCGCCAGCGCTTGTTTTCATTCAGATCGGCCAGATCGGGGCGGTGGCCTTCGCGAGTGTGGATGACCGGAAATCCCAGTTCGCGCATCCGGTCCAGCACCGCGCGGATCGGCGCGATCATGGCGCGCATCGGGGCCACATCAGCGCCGTGCTGGCCAACCCAGCCATCGGGGTCGCAGAAATCGCGCTGCATGTCGATGATGATCAAGGCGGTGTTCGCGGGTGCAAACCGCCCGTCAAAGGGCCACGGGTAGGGGGCTGAATTCACTTGCGGAAAATCGGTCATGCGGCGGCTCCGGTCAGGGTGGCGATGACCGCGCCCGATGTCGATATCGAGCCGTACAGCCCGTTGGACAGGCGCAGCATCTCGACCTGTGCGTCATGGTTGGCGTGGGTGGCGGCGCCGCAGCAATCCTCGAGCAGCAGGCATTCAAAGCCCCGGTCATTGGCGTCGCGCAGGGTGGATTGCACACAGCAATCGGTGGTGACCCCGGCGATCATCAGGTTGCGGATGCCACGGTTGCGCAGCACCGTGTCCAGATCGGTGCCCATGAAGGCGCCCTTGCCGGGCTTGTCGATGATGATCTCTCCGGGGGCGGGGGCCAGTTCGGGGATGATGTCCCAGTTCGGCTCGCCCCGGATCAGGTAGCGCCCCAATGGTCCCTGCGCGCCAATGCCATTGCCGTTCAGCTGTTGCGAGCGCCACAACTTGTTGGCGGGCAAGTCGCTCAGATCGGGGCGGTGGCCTTCGCGGGTGTGGATGATCGTCACCCCGGCGGGGCGCAGCACGTCCAGCAGGGTTTGCAGCGGCGCAATGGCGCGCCGGGTGTTGCGCAGATCGACCCCGCGCGAATGCACCCAGCCACCGACGCCGCAGAAATCGATCTGCATGTCGATGATGATCAGGGCGGTGTTTTCTGGGCGCAAGTCACCGTCGAAGGGCCAGGGATAAAGGCCCGAAACATGCGAGGTCATGGGGCTGCTCCTAACGGGAAAGGGCATGAAGGGGGCGACGCGGGCCGCCCCCAAGGGCAGGGTCAGTCCGCGCGCGAGATGGTGCGGAAATCAAGGAAGGTGTGGAACCAGTAGACATAGCCTTCGATGTCGTTCTGCATCGCCACGTCCATGTAATCCTGCGCGATCGGGATCTTGGGCAGCTCTGTCATGACGGTGCCGATGATGCTTTTGATTTCGCTCTCATAGGCATCGGGGTCGGTTTCAAACCGGGCCTTCTGGATTTGTGCATCCAGCGCGTCATCCACATGCGAGGCGACGTTGAACACCGAATTGTTGGCGCCGTAATAGGTCCAGTAGAAATGGTATTCCGGCCAGTCGAGCCATGCGTGGAAGCTGGTCACCGCCATCGGCATGGATTTTTCCAACATCTTGGAGAACCAGTTCGAGCCGGGCACCTTTTCGATCGACACATCGACGCCGATTTCCTTGAGGTTCTGCTGGATCATCAGGGCAATCGGTTCGCGCACCGTGGCGCGCGACAAATCCAGAAAGATCGTGCTTTCAAACCCGTCGGCATAGCCCGCTTCGGCCAGCAGCGCCTTGGCCTTGTCCAGATCGGTGGAATAGGGGCTGGGCACGGGCCATGCGGCGTCATACTCGGTGCTGTCGGCGCCATACATCGGCGTGGCGCGGCCATAAAAGGCGTTTTCCATGATCGCATCATAGGGAATGGCATAGGCCATCGCCTCGCGCACCAAGGGGTTGTCGAACGGCGGCATGGTGACGTTCATCTCAAGGTTCACGATGGCCGATTGCTTGGGCACGCCGATGACCTTGACCTTGTCGCCTGCGCCTAGCTCGGCGAAATCCTTGGGGGGCAGGCCGACGGACACATCCGCATCGCCGCTTTCCAGCAGGGCGCGACGGGTGCCGGCAGAGGCGATCTGGCGATAGACCACGGTTTTCATCGCGGGCAGATCGCCGTTCTTCCAGTCGTCAAAGCGCTGAAAGACAATCTCGTTGCCCGGCGTCCAGCGCGCGACATTATAGGCGCCGCCGCCGGCGGTGTTGTTGGCCAGCCATTCGGTCGCCCAAGGATCATCTTCGGTGGCATGTTCCAGCGCGAGGTCGGAGTTGAGCACGATGGGGATCGGCGTGGTCAGATCCGGCAGCGCCAGCTTGTTGCCATCGGGGACATGAATTTTGAACGTGTGGGTGTCGACGGCTTCGAACTGGTCGGCCTCGGTCATCGACCCGGCGCCCATCTGGATCAGCGGAAAGCCCCCGGCGGCGACGGCGCGGGCAAAGGACCATTCGACATCCTTGGCCTCGACCGGCGAGCCATCGTGAAAGGTGGCGTCATCACGCAGATGGAAGGTCAGTTCCTTGCCATCCTCGCTGACCTCCCAGCTGGTGGCAAGTTCGGGAAGAACCACGGTCTTGTCATAGACTTGCGTGCCGTCTTCGAGCGTCTTTACGCCATGTTTCACCAGCCGGTCATAGACCTGCAAGGCCACCATGCGGGTGTAGTCGTTTGATGTGGGGGTCTGGGTGTCAAGGGAGTTCGGCCCCTGTTCGCCCACGGCAATGATCACATCGTTGCGCGACTGCGCCATGGCGGGCAAGGCCGCCGAGGAGGCGATCAGCGCGCTGATGCTCAGCGCCTTGATCGAGGCAGAAATGGTCATTTCAAGCTCCTGTTGGATCGGTCCGAGACTCTTTTTCTTGGGGCAGGGGGTGACCCCCTGTTGGTCTCGCAGTTCACCAAAGGCGGGCCGGGGGCCGCTGCGAAGCTTTGCTAGGCCACCGCCCGAGGTCGCCACAATTTTTGCGTAAAGTATATTCGTGTATGCAATGTTTGATTAATTATGAATCGTTATGTGCACATTTGGCAGATCTGATCGGGGGTGTGCGTTCGATCTGATCGTTATGTTTGATTCTATTTTGAGAGCAAACAGAGGGCGACGCGCCCAGAACCTGTGACGCTCGGGGCGGATGCGCTGCGCAGGGCCAGTTGGTTGTGGAGATCGGGACGGGGTGAGCCCTGTAATTTTCAACAGGATTTAGGCAGATTTGCTGCTGCCTGATGCGGGAAAGGCTGGGTCGCAAGCGCCCGCCCGTCGCATCGCAAGCGCAAGGGGCGTATCGCCACGCACGCAAGGGCCAGAGATCTTTGCGCGGTCGTGGTCAGCGCCAGCGCTCAGATGCCTTCTCGCGGCGCTGTGGCACCGACCACCACCGGGTCGTGCCACATATTGTTCCTTGAAAAGCGCCAGCCCGGTTCGCTGGCGCTCCTCTTTGCGCGCGTACAGCAGGCCAAGTCTTGCCCGCGCCGCTGCTGGTCAATTTGATGCCGAAGTAGCCCGGACACAACCGGACCACTTCGGCGACGGAGCCTTACGACCAGGGCGTAACGAGGTATTTCTCACCGGTTTTCATCGCGCGATAATCGGTCACGGCCTCTTTGGTCAGCATCTCTTCAAGATTGACGCGCGTCTTGTAATGGCTGGCAAAGGTGGTGGTGAGGTTGTCGCGCACGCGTTTGCGCATACGGCTGACGGTGTCCTGCCCAGCCGATTGCAGGAAGGGGAACAGCAGCCAGCCCGACAGGGTCCAGCCAAAGCCGTAGCTCGGCGACAGGGTCGTGGGGCCCGTGTCCAGACGCCCGTAGATGAACATGCGCTTGGGCTGGGTCGAGCCATAGCGCGAATATTCTGTCATCCGGCTGACTGCGACCTGCTCCATGGCTTTGAAGGCCGTGTCCACCGTCTGGCCGCCGCCAACCGGATCAAAGCCATAAAACGCGCCGGTGTCATCGATGGCAGCGCACAGCTGGGGCATGAAGTCGCTGTCCGAGGAATTGACGACATGGGTGGCGCCCAGCTCTTTGAGAAGGTCGACCTGGCTGTCCTTGCGGACGATATTGACCAGACCGATGCCATCTTCCTTGCAGATGCGGGTCAGCATCTGGCCGAGGTTGGAGGCCCCGACCGTGTGCAGGATCGCGTCCTGCCCATCCATCTTGGCATTCTCGACGAACCCCAGCGCGGTCATCGGGTTGACGAAAGCGCTTGCGCCTTCCTCGGCAGAATGATCGCCCAGCGGCAGGCACATGGCCGCATCGGCGAGGCAATACTGGCTGTAAGCATTGCCCGGCACACAGGAAACGCGCTGTCCGACCAAGGCTTTGGCCGTGTCGCTGTCGCCAGCCGCGACCACCGTTCCGGCGCCCTCGTTCCCGGCTGGCAGCTTGAGCCCGTGGCGCGCTTTGGAGCCCGCGTTGGCTGTCTCGGGCATTTTTGCGACGAATTTGCCGGGCGAATAGCTGGCATTTTCCATATCGGCCGCCCCGACCAGAATGGCGAGGTCCGACGGGTTGATCGGCGCCGCTTCCATTTTCACCAGCACCTGATTGCCGGTCGGATCTGGCAGGGACACGGTTTCGATCGCGACGGTCAACGTTCCGTCCGCGTCCAATGTCGTGAACAATTGCTTGCCGGTGGTCGCCATTTTGCAGTCTCCAAAAGTCGGTGTCGCGAGGAGGGTTGGTGATCGGCGCGCCGGGCTGAGCCGGGGCGCGCTGTCGGCCCTCCTCTGTATGGTGCATGCAGATAGCACTGCCACTGCCCGAAGCGAGCGGAAAACGCCGTCAATCCTGCCCGCCGGACGCGACGGCACTCATTTGTCGACAAACAACCCCTTCGGCGCACCGGCGCTCGCCCCCGCATCATCGAAGGCCGGCTGGCAGCGCAAAGCGCCTGATGAGGCGCAGCAAGCCTGCGCCCGCCTTGCGCCTTAACATCGGCCTATTGCGGCGCCGGGATCGTCATGCCCACCTGTTGCGCAACCTTCAGGACAGCGGCCAGATCGGGCTTGGACGGCTCTGGCAGGGTGGTCTGAGTGTCCGGAAGCGCCGTGCCGATACCGGTGAAGAATGCCTTGTGCATCTGCCCCGGAGCATTGAGGATCAAAAGCCGCGCCGGTCCATCGCCGATGGCCTGAAACGCGTGCATGGCCCCGTCGGGAATGGCAACAAAGTCGCCCGGCCCCGCGAGCCGATCCTCGCCGGCGATGTTGAAGGCGACCTGACCTTCTAGAATGAAGAACCCCTCGGTTTCACCTGCGTGATGGTTCGGTGGCGCTCCGGCACCGACAGGGACAAGACATTCGACAAGGCAGTATTTGCCGTCGACCTCCTCGGGAAAGGCGTGAAACTTCAACAGGATGTTCAGAACGTCATAGGTGCGTGGAAGCGTTGTCATGCCGATACTCCGTATTTGACCCTGTTCAACTAAAATGATACATGAGTCTCAAAATAAGACAAGAGTCCTATATAACGCAGGGCACGGAAGGCCGTATGACCAATTCCCCGGACCGATCCTCACAGCGCGCGCGCACGCGTCAGGCCATTCTGGATGGTGCGCGGGAGCTGCTGCTGGAAGGCAAGCCCGTCACGGTCGCCGCCGCCGCCGCAAAAAATGGCGTGTCCAAGGCGACCAGCTATCGCTATTTTTCCACCCCCGATGTGCTGGTGGCAGAGGCGGTGCTCGACATTGCGGTGAAGCCCTACGAGGACGTCGTCGGCGATCAGCCTGACCTGCGCGGCAAGCTCAAGGCGATCTGCCTGTACTTTCTGGATCTTGCGCTCGAGAATGAAACCGGCTTCCGGCAATTCCTCGCCGCGACACTGCGCGATTGGCAGGCGCAGAACCACGCGACCGCCCGGGGGGCGCGCCGCATCAGCATGTTTCGCCGCGCCTTGTCGGAGCATGACACCGGGCTGTCCGATGATCAGACAGAGATGCTTGTCCGCGGCCTGTCCGCCGCCACGGGAATGGAGGCGATGATTGCCCTCGTCGACGTTGCTCGCGCAACGCCCGATCAGGCGCGGGAGGCCGTTGGCTTCATGGTCGATGCGATGCTCGACCGGCTGCTTTGAGGCCCCGTCGCTGCTGTATGGCGGGACGGCGGTTTGGACCCGAGGAGGAGGTATCGGAGGGGGCCGGCTTGAGGCGTGCGCAGCTGGCGGCCTGCATCGACGGTTCGGGGATCGCGGGCGATTGGCCGTTGGTGCTCACAGCGGCAGGCTGATCGACGCCCGATCCCCGCAAAGCTCGCGCCGGTGAGCGTGGCCTCTTCGCGCCGGTTGTGATGAAACCGTCACATGGGCGATGTCACCTGCCGGTTCTAGTGCTCGTGCGGATCGTCGAGCGCGCCGTGCACGGCGAACAGATCCAGTTCGGCGGCCTGCGGTTCGATCACCCGGAACGCCTCGCGCACGCCCGATGGCGTCAGCTCGCGCGCCACGGTCAGCAGGGTGTTGGGCGCGTGCCCGGCACAAAGCTCGGCCATCTGCGCCAGTTCCTCGGCGGCGACCGGTCGGGCGGCATCGACCGAGGGCGCGCCGTAATAGGTGACGAAATGCTGCGCCAGCAGATCGGTCAGTGTGTCAAACTCGGCGGGCTCGACCTGCGTCACCGCGACAAAGGTCACCCGGCCAAAGGTCTCCAGCCCGAGCCAGCCATTGGAAAAGGCCTGCCGCGCTTTGCCGGTCAGATCGGCCTCGGTCCAGTCGGAAAACTCGAACCCGCCGGACAGGCACCATTCGCCGGTGCGCGCCGGGCTGGCAAACACCCGCATGTCGCTTTCGTCGAAATGGATGGCGCGGGCGAGGTGCAGGCTCATGAGGCGGTCTCCAGCAGGGTGGTGAGGGGGATCAGGCGGGTGTCGCCGTCGGCATCGCGCAGCAGCATCCCGAAATCTTCATCGACGCCGACAAAAGTGCCGCTGGCCGCGCCTTGGGTGATGTCTTCGCCGAGCGATTGCGCAAGGCCGCGCCAATCGGCATGCAGCGCGCGCGGGCCGTCCTGTTCCCAGCTGTTGAGATGGTGCAGCGTGTGGCGCGCCCAGGCCTCGACCAGCTGCGGCGGCATCACGTCGGGGCAGCCTTCGCCGTACAGCGTCGTCTGATCGGGCGTGTCGCCGGGGCGGTCGGTTTCAGGCCAGAGCGGCAGGGCGACGCCGATGACCAGCCAGTCGGGCACCACCTCGGGGTCTGTCCCCGAGGCCATGGCGCGAAACCCGCCGCAGCGCGCGCCGTTCAGATACAGCGTGCCATCCCAGCCCAGATGCACCGCCACCTCGGGTGGGGCCAGCGCGCCAAGCGCGTTCTGAAAGCCGACCCCGCAGAGCGGCAGCATCGCCATGGCGCGGCGCAACGGCACCTCGGGGGCAAAGACCAGCGCCGCCTCCATCCGGTTGGGGGCAAAGGCATGGGCGATCATGCCCGCATCGCAGCCCATGGTCGCCTTCATGCAGGCATGGGAAAAGGCATCCGCGCTCACCTCTTCGCCATACATCAGCGGCGGAAAGCTCAGCGTGCTCATGCGACCCCCCGCGCCACCAGATCGCGCGCGATGGTGTGAAACGCCTGCGCCTGCGGGCTGTCGGGCTGGCTGATGGCGATGGGTGCGCCGCCGTCAGAGGCCAGCCGGATCTGCAGATCCAGCGGCACCTCGGCCAGCAGCGGCACGCCCAGCTTGGCCGCTTCGGCAGCGACGCCGCCATGGCCAAAGACATGTTCCTCGTGGCCGCAAGCGGAACAGACATGGGTGCTCATGTTCTCGATCATGCCGACGATGGGCACGTGCAATTGCTGGAACATGTCGATGCCCTTGCGCGCGTCGATCAGCGCCACGTCCTGCGGGGTCGACACGATCACCGCGCCGTCGACCTGCGCCTTTTGCGCCAGCGTCATCTGCACATCGCCAGTGCCGGGCGGCAGATCGACGATCAGTACGTCAAGCGCCCCCCATTGCACCTGCGAGAGCATCTGTTGCAGCGCGCCCATCAGCATCGGGCCGCGCCAGACCACCGCCTGATCGTCATTGGTCATCAGGCCGATCGACATCATCGTCACGCCGTGGTTGCGCATCGGCAGGATGGTCTTGCCATCGGGGCTCGCGGGCCGCCCCGACACGCCCAGCATCCGCGGCTGGCTTGGCCCGTAGACATCCGCATCGAGCAGCCCGACGCGCCGCCCCATCATCGCCAGCGCCACGGCAAGATTGGCCGAGACGGTGGATTTGCCGACGCCGCCCTTGCCGCTGGCAATGGCAAGGATGCGGTCGATTCCGGGCACCTTTTGCGGGCCCTTGGGGGCGGCGGCGCGCTGGGGCTTGAGATCGGGCGGCGGCGCCTTTTCGGTGTGGCCGGTCATCACGATCGACACAGAGGCAACGCCGGGCAGGGCGCGCAGCACCTCTTCGGCGCGTGTCTTGGCGGTGTCATAGGCGGCGGCGTGCCGGGGCGCGATTTCAAGCACGAAGCGCACCGCGCCGCCCGAAACATTCAGCGCCCGCATCGCGCCGCTGGCAACGATGTCGCCGCCTGCCACCGGGTCGTCGATGGTTTTCAGCGCGGCAAGGATGGCGTCGCGGGTGGGGGCGTCGGTCATGGGGTCTCCTGAGGTCAGTGGTCGCGGCGCTTGGACAGGTAGTCGTCGGTGGTGCGCGGGCGCGGGCGTTCGCGCCCGGCGAGCGGGTTGCCGGCGCTGTGATACTGCGCATTGACGCGGCAGTCATCGCACATCTGGATCATCCGCAGCTTGTCTCCGTCGAACATGGCGTGGTCGCGCAGCTTGTCGGTGATGCGATCGATGGTGGATTTCACCCCGAACAGCGTGCCGCATTCGACGCAGGCAAACGGCTCTTCCTCGTTCAGCACCTCTTGCGACAGGGCGCTGGGGTCGAGGTTCATGCGGGGGTCGAGGGTGATGGCGTCCTCGGGGCAGATGGTGGCGCACAGGCCGCATTGCAGGCAGGCGTCTTCCTGAAAGCGCAGCTGCGGCAGATCGGGATTGTCGAGCAGCGCGCCCGACGGGCACAGCGAGACGCAAGACAGGCACAGGGTGCAGGCGTCGGTATCCACCAGCACCGCGCCATAGGGCGCGCCCGTGGGCAGCGGCAGTGTGCCGCCTTCGGGGTTCAGGGCGCGGGCGGCTTGCCGCGCAACCTGACGGCGGCTGCCCATCGGGCGCACCGGGGCATGGCTCGGGGCCGGGGGCTCTGCGGCGTAGAGCGCATCGCTCAGCGCGTCGGGGTCCGGGGTGTCGAGGATGTCGATGCCGCCGGTCATGGCGCTGGCCAGCGCGGTTTGCGCCGCGAGCGCGTCGCGGTCGGCCCCCGGCCCCGGCAGCAGCGTCACCGCGGCGAACCCGGCGGCCCGCGCGGCCAGCGCCTCGGCATGACCAAAGGCACCGATGACCGGCAGCTCCATCGGGATCACATCGGCGGGCAGGCCGCGCCCGTGGCGCGCTGCCAGCCGGATCATCTCGGCGCCGTGGGCATCATGCACCAGCAGGCGGGGGGCCACGCCGCCCGCCTCCAGATAGGCGCTGGCCAGCGTCTGCACCCGGCGCAGCGTCAGATCGACGGGCGGCGCATCGTAGCTGACCGCGCCTGACGGGCAGGCCGAGGAACACGCGCCGCAGCCGGCGCAGATCAGCGGATCGATGGTGACGTGATCGCCGTCCGGGGTGATCGCGCCGGTGGGGCACAGATCAAGACAACGGGTGCAGCCGGTCTGCCCGGCGCGCGAATGGGCGCAAAGCAGCGGATCGGCGCGGATATACAGCGGCTTTTCGAAGGTGCCGACAAGATGCGAGGCCGCCAGCACCGCCGCGCTCACCGCTGCCGGGCGACCGGGATCGGCGCGCAGGTAGCCTTCGCGCTTTTCATGCGCCGGGAACAGCGGCGGCGCGCGGCGCAGATCGACAATGACATCGCATTGGCTGCGCGCCCCATCTTTTGGGGCGGTCAGGGTCGGGGTGCGCCCGCCCGGCTCGACGGTTTGCAGCGCGTCTATGGCAATGTCGAAGGCGCCAAGCGCCCCGGTGGCGCGGCGCAGCGTGCCGGTGATCACGTCGTAACCGGGGGCGTCGGGGATCTCGGCGCCGCTGTCCAGCAGCACCGTCACCGCAAGGAAATCGCTCAGCTGATCTGCGGCGGGCAGCGCATCCTCGGGCGCGCCCAGCACAAGGCAGGCCCCGTGCGAGGTGACATCCATCATCCGCCCCATCGGCGCGGGCAGCAGGGCCTCGGCGGCGAGGGCGGACATTTTGGCCAGTTTCGGCGCGGGATCGGCGGACCATCCGGCCCGATCGCGCAGGTCAAGAAGGGCAGGAAAGGCGAGGCCAAGATCTTCGGCCAGATCTTCGAACCGGCGGCTTTCCTGGGTGCAGCAGAGCACCACGTCCTCGCCCGACTCGCCGCTCAGCGCCTTGGCGGCGCGGTCGATCTGGCTGGTGCAGAGCGCCGAACAGGGGGGGCGCACATCCAGCCCGGTGGCCTGCGCAAGCGCTGCGGCGTCGATGCTCTGGCTGCCCAGACAATCGCATGTAATCAACGTCTTGGCCATGTCTTTTCCCCTTGGCTGAGGCCTGTTTCTGGCCCCGTTCGGCTGTGGTCTGTGCGCAGGCTAGGCTGATTGTCCAAGCTTGGGCAACCGGCTTCGCAGGATCGCGCAACAGCACCGGAAGGCCCCGAATCAGGGTGATTCGCAAGTCGCTTTTGCGTGGGCGGTATGCCATCGTATTCAGACAAAAATACTCAAGATGGACAAAATGTCCCTCAGGCGCGCGCGGGGTGCGCAAGTCTGCCCAGATCGTCCGTCCGTCAAGGAAATTTCACAGCTGAGCGCTAATTGCCCTTTCGCGGTGTCGTCAAAGCCTTCAATTTGGGCACTGAGCAAGGAGATGCCGTGACCGATCCAGATCGCCCCTACCGGAACATGCCCATCGGCGTCGTGGTCAAACGACAGCCGGGCGTTACCCGTTGGGCCAAGCACAGCTGGAAGGCCACCGCGATCCTGCCCGGCGCAGCGGAGGCCGATTGGCGCGAGCTGCGCCGCGACGGCGAGGTGGTGGAATTTCACGCCGGCACCGTGACGCTGGAACTGTTCGGCGCCGAAACCGAAGCCTATGTGCATGGGCTTGGCGCGCAGGTGCCCTGCGTCTACGTGGTGATGCGCGCGATGCCCGACCCGGATAAACCGTTCGAGCTGCTGCTGATCACCGCCTCGCCCTATGAGGCGCAGGATTACTGTGACACTGGCGAAGAGCTGGTGGAAAAGGTGGCGATGACTCCGGGGCTCGAGGCTTGGGTGCGCGATTTCGTCGAGCGCTTCCACGAGGATGAGGAATTCATCAAGCGCCGCCGTCACCGCGACCGGATCGACAAGGTCGAGGATGGCATCGGCGATCCGCGGATCGGTGGGCTGGGCGATGTCTACGCCTCGCCAAGCTTGCAGAAACGGCGGCTGTCATGAGCGGCTTCTGGACAAACCGGCGCGCGGCGGTTGCCGCCGAAGAGCAGGCCGAGGCACAGGCGCAGGCCGCCCGCGCGCAGGCTGAAACCGAGGCGGCGCTGGCAGAGCGCAGCGATGAAGAGCTGCTGGCCGAGCTGGGCCTGCCCGAGCCCGAAACGCTGGTGGGCGGCGAAGAGCTGCGGCGCTTTCTGGCGGCGCAACTGCCGCAGCGGCTCAAGCGGCGGGCGCTTCGGGCGCTGTGGCGCAGCAACCCGGTGCTGGCCTGCCTTGATGGGCTGAACGATTACGAGGACGATTTCACCGACGCCGCCGTGGTGAAGGACGGGATCGCGACGCTTTATCAGGTCGGTCGCGGCTTTGCCGAGCGGGTGGTCGAGGTGGCCGAAAAGCTGCCCGAGCCAGAGCCAGAGATCGAAGATGATCCGACCCCGCCCGAACCGCCGATCCAGACCGCCGCGCTGCCCGAGTTTGAACCCGTCGAAGACGACGCCCTCGCCCCGCCCCGGCTGCGCCGGATGACATTTCAGTTCGACACAGAGGGCACCGCATGACCGAACCGGCCCAGACCCCCCGCATCGCCGAAGAAGACCGCCTGCGCGCGGATCTCTACAATTTCCTTGGCCTGCTGCTGAGCGGCCCGCCCGATCGCATGTTGCTTGACCAGACCGCAACGCTGAGCGGCGATGCCAGCGATCTGGGGCAGGGCATTGCGACGCTGGCCAAGCTGGCGCGCCTGACCCGCCCCGCCACGGTGCAAAGCGAATTCAACCGCCTGTTCATCGGGCTGGGGCGCGGCGAGCTGCTGCCCTATGCCAGCTATTACCTGACCGGGTTCCTGAACGAAAAGCCGCTGGCGGCGCTGCGTCAGGATATGGCGGCGCGGGGGCTGGCGCGGGCCGACAACGTGTTCGAACCCGAAGACAACATCGCCTCGCTGATGGAGATGATGGGCGCGATGATCGTGGGCCGCTTTGGCGCCCCCGCCAGCCTCGATCAGCAAAGGACGTTTTTCAACAAGCATATCGCGCCTTGGGCCGGGCATTTCTTTGCCGATCTCGAGGCCGCCAAGGGCTCGGTGTTCTACGTGCCCGTGGGCACCGTGGGCCGCTGCTTCATGCAGATCGAGGCCGAAGCATTTCGAATGAGCGCAGCGTGAGCCGCGCGCATACCCGGCGCATGCGCGCCATTGCCGCAAGGAACCAACAGGGGAGGACTTGCACATGACCGGAAAGACCGAAGGCAACAGCCGCCGCGATTTCCTCAAGCTCGCGGGCACCGTTGCGCCCGCTGCCGCCGTCGCCGTGGCCACTGCGGGATCGCAGGCGAACGCCGCTCCGGCCGAACCCGACCTGTCATCTGACAAGATGCAGGACACGGCGCATACCCGCGCCTATTACGCCTCCGCGCGTTTCTGAAGACCGAAGGCCCGGCCTCGCCGGACCTCGATACCACGGCACGCTGCGACTGGTTGCGAAACGCCCGACTGCACGCGCCACCCAATAGCCACCTAAGGTGCAGGGCCCAGTTCCTGCCACCAGGGAGTGAGAACCATGTTGAGGAAAAAGACCAACGGGGTTGCGAGACGCCCCCAGCGGACCGGACTCCTGTCTGACGTGGCCAATGCCTCGGTCGATCGCCGCGCGTTTCTGCGTGGCTCGGGGCTGGCCATCGGCGGCCTTGCCGCCATCGCCGCGACGGGCGGCACGGTGCAGCAGGCAAACGCCGCCACCGCCACCGCCACCGGCGCTATCGAGATCAAGAAATCCGTCTGCACCCATTGTTCGGTGGGCTGCACGGTCATCGCCGAGGTACAGGGCGGTGTCTGGATCGGGCAAGAGCCCGGCTGGGACAGCCCGTTCAATCTTGGCGCCCATTGCGCCAAGGGTGCATCGGTGCGCGAACATGCCCATGGCGAGCGTCGCCTGAAATACCCGATGAAGAAGGTCGGGGGCGAATGGCAGCGCATCAGCTGGGATCAGGCCATCAACGAGATCGGCGACCAGATGCTGTCGATCCGCGAGGAAAGCGGCCCGGATTCGGTCTATTGGCTGGGCTCTGCCAAGCACAGCAACGAACAGGCCTATCTGTTCCGCAAGTTCGCCGCCTACTGGGGCACCAACAACGTCGACCACCAGGCGCGGATCTGCCATTCGACCACGGTTGCGGGCGTTGCGAACACATGGGGCTACGGCGCCATGACCAACAGCTACAACGACATCCACAAGAGCCGGTCGATCTTTATCATCGGGGGCAACCCCGCCGAGGCGCACCCGGTGTCGCTTCAGCACCTGCTGAAGGCCAAGGAACAGAACAACGCGCCGCTGATCGTCTGCGATCCGCGCTTTACCCGCACCGCCGCCCATGCCGACGAATATGTGCGGATGCGGCCCGGCAGCGACGTGGCGCTGGTCTGGGGGATCCTGTGGCACATCTTTGAAAACGGTTGGGAAGATCGAGAATTCATCCGCACCCGCGTCTGGGGCATGGATCAGATCCGCACCGAGGTCGCCCGCTGGACCCCCGACGAGGTCGAGCGCGTCACCGGCGTGCCGGAATCGCAAGTTGAGCGCGTCGCCCGTACGCTGGCCAACAACCGCCCCGGCACACTGATCTGGTGCATGGGTGGCACGCAGCACACCAACGGCAACAATAACACCCGCGCCTATTGCATCCTTCAGCTGGCGCTGGGGAACATGGGCACCGCGGGCGGCGGCACCAACATCTTCCGCGGCCATGACAACGTGCAGGGCGCGACCGATCTTGGCGTTCTGGCCGACACGCTGCCGGGCTATTACGGCCTGACCGCCGGCGCATGGGCGCATTGGGCGCGGGTCTGGGACGAAGACCTCGACTGGCTCAAGAGCCGCTTTGCCACGCTGAAAGGCAAGGATGGCAAGGACAAGGACATGATGGGCCTGTCGGGCATCACCGTGTCGCGCTGGATCGACGGTGTTCTGGAAGCGAAAGAGAACATCGAGCAGCCCGACAACACCCGCGCCATGGTGTTCTGGGGCCACGCGCCGAACTCGCAGACCCGTCTCAAGGAAATGAAGACGGCGATGGAAAAGCTCGACCTGCTGGTCGTGGTCGATCCGCACCCCACCGTTTCGGCCGTGATGAACGATCGCACCGATGGTGTGTACCTGCTGCCGGCCTCGACGCAGTTCGAAACGCGCGGCTCTGTCACCGCGTCCAACCGGTCGTTGCAATGGCGCGAGCAGGTGGTCGAGCCGCTGTTTGAATCGCTGCCCGACCACATCATCATGACGAAGTTCGCCAAGAAGTTCGGCTTTGCCGACCGGATGCTGCGCAACATCGAGATGGAGGACGACGAGACTCCGAGCATCGAAAGCATCACCCGCGAATTCAACCGCGGCATGTGGACCATCGGCTATACGGCGCAAAGCCCCGAGCGGATGAAGATGCACATGCAGAACCAGCACACCTTCGACAAGACCACGCTGCGCGCCAATGGTGGCCCGGCGGATGGCGATTTCTACGGCATGCCCTGGCCCGCATGGGGCACGCCGGAAATGAACCATCCCGGCTCGGCCAACCTCTATGATCTGTCGCTGCCGGTGGCCGAGGGTGGCCTGCCGTTCCGCGCCCGCTTTGGCGTGGAGCGCGACGGCGAAAACCTGCTGGCCGAAGGCACCTACACGGTGGGCTCGGAAATTCAGGATGGGTATCCCGAATTCACCATGCAGATGCTGATCGACCTTGGCTGGGACAAGGATCTTACCGCCTATGAGCGCGGCATGATCGAATATGTCGCAGGCTATCTCGAGGCGCGCCCAGAGACCGACACCGAGCTTGGCGAGCAATCGCAGACCGGGCCCTACCCGTCGGACTGGGCCGACAAGATCGGCGGCGTCAACTGGAAGACCGACCTTTCGGGCGGCATCCAGCGCGTTGCGATCCTGCATGGCTGCGCGCCTTACGGCAACGCCAAGGCCCGCTGCGTGGTCTGGACCTTCCCCGATCCGGTGCCAGTGCACCGCGAGCCGCTGTATACCAGCCGGCGCGATCTGGTCGAAGACTATCCCACCTATGACGACCGCTCGTTCTGGCGGGTGCCGACGCTGTATGCGTCGATCCAGAAGAACGATTTCTCGAAGGACTATCCGATCATCCTCACCTCTGGCCGACTGGTCGAATACGAGGGCGGCGGCGATGAAACCCGGTCCAACCCGTGGTTGGCCGAGCTTCAGCAGAACATGTTCATCGAGATCAACCCGCGCGATGCCAACAATCTTGGGGTGCGCGACGGGGCCAATGTCTGGGTCGAAGGCCCCGAGGGCGGCAGGATTCAGGTCATGGCCATGGTCACCGAACGGGTGGGCGAGGGCGTTGCCTTCATGCCCTTCCACTTCGGCGGTCACATGGAAGGCCGGGACCTGCGCGACAACTACCCCGAAGGCGCCGACCCCATCGTGTTGGGGGAATCCACCAACACGGCACAGACCTATGGCTATGACTCGGTGACCATGATGCAGGAAACCAAGGCCACCCTGTGCAAGATCATGCCGGCGTAAGGAGAGACACACATGGCACGCGCTAAATTTCTCTGCGACGCGGAACGCTGCATCGAATGCAACGCCTGCGTCACCGCCTGCAAGAACGAACACGAGGTTCCGTGGGGCATCAACCGCCGCCGGGTCGTGACCATCGAAGACGGCAAGCCGGGCGAACGGTCGATTTCCGTCGCCTGCATGCATTGCTCTGATGCGCCCTGCATGGCGGTCTGCCCGGTGGATTGCTTCTATCAGACCGACGAAGGTGTGGTGCTGCATTCCAAGGATCTGTGCATCGGCTGCGGCTACTGCTTTTATGCCTGCCCGTTTGGCGCGCCGCAGTACCCGCAAGCGGGCAACTTCGGCAGCCGCGGCAAGATGGACAAATGCACCTTCTGCGCCGGTGGCCCCGAGGAAAACGGCTCTGAGGCCGAGTTCCGCAAATATGGCCGCAACCGGATCTCCGAGGGCAAGCTGCCGATCTGCGCCGAGATGTGTTCGACTAAGGCCCTGCTCGCTGGCGACGGCGACATGGTGTCGGCGATCTACCGCGAACGCGTCGTGGCGCGCGGCTTTGGCTCGGGCGCCTGGGGCTGGGGCACCGCCTATGAAAAGAAGGCTCCGTAAGCCTTTGCCGGGGGGCGCGCGTCGCCCCCCTTTCAGCCGCGCAGCAGGGCGCTATCTGCTGCAACCGGGCAGCGGCGAAGACCCTCGCCGCTGCCGCGTATTTTCACAGTGTCCGGGTTTGCGATGCAGACCCCGCGCCGTTCCGAACGACATGCCAGGGAGCTTCCCATGCTGCGCCATCTGATGGCACTACTCACCCTAACGCTGCTGGCGTTGCCGATGGCGGCCCCGGCGCAGACCGACCCCACGTCGGACGAGCCCATCGCCGGCACCAGCGTCGACGATTCCCCCGCCACAAGCACCGGGCGCCAGACGTTGGAAGACATCCTCGCGCGCCAGCGCGGCGAAGAGCCCGCCAACCCGGTGCGCAGCCAAGATCTTGGCGGCGACGCGCTGAGCGCGCCGGGCATGGGCCCGCTGGGGGGGGCTTCGGATTCCGATATCTGGCGTCAGATCCGCTTTAACGATGGCGACATCCGCAACTCCACGATCAACCCCAATGGCGATGTGCTGATCCAGACCGGCGGCATCTGGTGGGAAAACCTGCGCAAGGGGCCGCTGCGGACCTATGGCGGCTGGCTGCTGCTGGGCACGATTGCGGTGCTGGCGGTTTTCTACCTGATCCGCGGGCGCATCCGCATCGATGGCGGCAAGGCCGGCACCGTGGTGCTGCGGTTCAAGTTCATCGAACGCATGGCGCATTGGGTGCTGGCAGGCTCGTTCATTCTGCTGGGCTTTACCGGGCTGTTCACGCTGTTCGGGCGCAAATACCTGATCCCTGCCTTTGGTCATGAGTTCAACTCGGTGCTGCTCACCGGCTCGAAGTTCATCCACAACAACGTCAGCTGGGCCTTCATGATTGCCCTTACGATGGTGTTCGTGATGTGGGTCTGGCACAATATTCCCGACAAGACCGACATCACATGGTTCAAGCAGGCCGGTGGCATCATCGGCAACAACCACCCGCCCGCCAAGAAATTCAACGCCGGGCAAAAGATCATCTTCTGGTCGGTGATCGTGCTGGGCGCTTCGGTTTCGGTCTCCGGGATCTCGCTGCTGTTCCCGTTCGAACTGCCGCTGTTTTCGCACACGTTCGAGGTGCTGAACGGTTGGGGCGTTCCGGGCTGGTTCGGCTTTGATGCGCTGCCGGTGAACCTTGCCCCGCAAGAGGAAATGCAATTTGCGCAGCTCTGGCACGCCATCGTGGCCTTCCTGATGATGGCGGTGATCCTTGGCCACATCTACATCGGCACGCTGGGCATGGAAGGCGCCTATGATGCCATGGGCTCTGGCCTTGTGGATGAGAACTGGGCGCACCAGCACCACTCGCTGTGGCTTGACGAGATCAAGGAAGAAAAGCCGGGCAAGATCCGGACCGATCCCGCCGAGTAACCGCTACGCCCAAGAAAGGCCCCGCGCGGGCCTTTCGCCATGCCTCACAACGACTATGTCCCCTCAAGGAGGGTGTTTTTCATGAAAGCCATGCTCAGCGGGTTTGTCGCCATCGTCATCATCGGCGTCGGCGCTTATTTCACGCTTGAATCGCTCGGGTTCTCCTCGCAAGAGGTGTATTCCAGCCCGAACGTAAGGGTCGACTGACACGAAGGCGGCCATGAGCGACAAGGACGAATACGGCGGGAAACTTGGTGGCGCGTCGATCCTCGTGATCGACGACGAGCCGGGGATGCGCAATTTCCTGACCAAGATCCTTGGCCCGCGGGTCAAGCGGGTGGAACAGGCCGGATCGCCCGCCGAAGCCTCGCGGATGCTCGATACCGGGCATTTCGATCTGGTGATCATCGACAACATCATGCCGGGGCGCACCGGGCTGCAATGGCTCGAAGAGCAGCGCCGTCTGGGACTGTTCTCCGAGACCATCCTGATCACCGCCTATGCCGATCTGGATACGGCGATTGCCGCGCTGCGGGTCGGGGTCGGGGATTTCGTGCTGAAGCCG
Source organism: Citreicella sp. C3M06 (assembly GCF_018860705.1). GTDB lineage: Bacteria > Pseudomonadota > Alphaproteobacteria > Rhodobacterales > Rhodobacteraceae > Salipiger. Next base: position 219,299 of record NZ_JAHKQA010000047.1, on the reverse strand, counting down.
TTTCGCGCCAACCAGATCCTTGGCGCGGTGGCGCGCACGCTTGATCGCCGGGTGCTGCGGCGCGACAACGCGCTGTTGCGGCGCGAATTGCACGCCGGTGGCAGCGGCGCGGGCAAGCTGCTGGGCAAGTCCGATCCGATGCTGGCGGTGCGCGCCATGCTGGAAAAGCTTGCCCCGCTGCCGACCCCGGTGTTGTTCACCGGCGAAAGCGGCACCGGCAAGGAGCTGGCGGCGCGCCATTTGCACCAGCTCTCGGCGCGGCGCGAGCGGCCCTTCGTGGCGGTGAACTGCGCCGCCATCGCGCCCGATCGCATCGTGCCCGAACTGTTCGGCACCGTCGAAGGGCGCGAGCGGCCCAGCCCCGGCCTGCTGCTGCTGGCCGATGGCGGCACGCTGTTTCTTGACGAGGTGGCGCAGATGCCCGAACCGCTTCAGGCGGCGCTGCTGCGGGTGCTCGAAGACCAGCGCCTGCGCCCCGAGGGCGGCGAGCGGGAAATCCCGCTGGATCTGCGCTTTGTCTTTGCCACCAACGCCGACCTTCCGGCGCTGGTGGCGGCGGGCAAATTCCGGGCCGACCTGTGGCACCGCATCAACATCATGCGCATCGAGATGCCCCCCCTGCGCGAACGCTCCGAAGACATCACCGACCTTGCGGCGCTGTTCCTGTCGCAGTTTCAGGCCACGCTGGGGATGACGGGGCTGGCGCTGGATGACGGCACGCTGATGAAGCTGCGCCGCTATGACTGGCCCGGCAATGTGCGCGAGCTGCGCAATATGCTGGAACGCTCGGTCATTCTTGGCGAATTCCCCGAGGAATTTGCCGGGCAGGGCAGCGTCACCGGTGCGGCGGCGATCGAAAGCCTCGATCTGGTGATGCAGCGGCATATGCTGCACATCCTGTCGCAATGCGGCGGCAACCGGGCCGAGGCGGCGCGCCGGCTTGGCGTGTCGCGCAAGACCGTCGATCGCAAGCTGGCGCTCTGGTCCCACGACTGACCGCGGCGCCAGCTTTGTTCAACTGTCGCGGCGCAGTTGGCACCAGACGGCATCGTGATCCGACAGCGGCGTGCCATCGGCGGCAACCGACGCGATCACCTTGCGATCCAGCGGCGCAAAGCCGCGCCCGGCGAACCAGTCGAGCTTCATCACCCGGCCCGGATGGGGGGTGATGAGGCTGGGGCGGGTCGTCATGCCATCGGCGGTGAAGTCCCACGAATAGCCGCGCTGGCGGGCGAGGTCGAACAGCGGCTCGCCGCGCCAGTCGAAATCCGGCGGAACGTGGTTGCCGGTGTTCAGATCGCCGCCGATCAGCACCGGGATACCGGGGGCGAAACCGTCGATGCCATCAAGCAGGATCTGCATCTGCCCGGCCCGGTGTGCGCCATCGGCGTTGCTTTCCAAATGGGTCGAGACGACACAGACCGGCCCCTCCTGTGTGGCGAGGACAGCGGCCAGCGCCATGCGCCCGCCCAGCCGGGGCTGTTCGGGATCGGCGCCGACTTCGGCAGAATACCAGTGGCCATGATCGTCCAGCCGGATCAGCGTGACACGTTCGAAGGGCACCTTGGACAGGATGGCGTTGCCGTGCCAGCCGCAGGCGTTGAAATCATCCTCGCAGAAAGCCCGTTCCGTCGGGCCGCCAAGGTCAAGCTCGTGAAATTCGACGCCAAAGGCATAGGTCATGTCCAGCGCCTCGGCCATGGCGGCGGTGGTATGGCGCTGTTTGCTGCGGGCCATGCCGTGATCGACCTCGGAGAGCAGCACCACATCGGGGGCAAGCGGGCGCAGATGCTCGGCGCTGGCCTCGGGGAACAGGCAGCGCTCGACGTTCCATGCAACCACCGAAAGCGTCGCGGGCAGGGGGCCGGGATGGGCGCTGCCACCGGTCTGCACCATACGCATCGCGGGCACCTGTGCCATCAGCTCGCGATGGGCCTCGGCGCTGCGCGGGGCGGACAAAAGCTGCGCGCGCTCGGCGTCGCTCACCAGCGGCAGGGCATCGACGACAGCGATCATAGCCGCGCCCCCGTGGCGGTATCGAACAGCGCCATCGCCGCCGGCGGCAGTTCGATGGGCTGCGGGCCGTGGCTGACCTGCGTTTCCTTGGCGACGTGAACGGTAAACGGCTGCCCCGCAACCTGCCCATGCAGCAGGCGGTGGGCGCCCAGCTCTTCGATCAGGGCGATATCGAAGCGTGCCGCGCCCGAACCAATGCGCACGTCCTCGGGGCGGATGCCCAGCGTGACCGGGCCGGATCGCCCGGCGGGCGCGGCCATCACGGCGGTGCCGCAATCGAGCCGCACCGTGCCCTCATCCAGCTGCGCCTTTACAAGGTTCATCGGCGGCGCGCCCATGAAGCTGGCGACAAAGGTCGAGTTCGGCGAATGATAGATCTCGGACGGGGTGCCGATCTGTTCGATGACGCCGCCGTTGAGCACCACGATGCGGTCGGCCATGGTCATCGCCTCGACCTGATCATGGGTGACATAGATCGACGTCACCCCAAGGCGGCGTTGCAGGGCCTTGATCTCGATGCGCATCTGGTTGCGCAGCTTGGCATCAAGGTTGCTCAGCGGTTCGTCGAACAGGAACAACGCCGGGTCGCGCACGATGGCGCGGCCCATGGCGACGCGCTGGCGCTGCCCGCCCGACAGCTGCGAGGGCTTGCGATCAAGATAGGCGCCAAGGTTCAGCATCGCCGCCGCCTCATCGACCTTGCGGGCGATCTCGGCGGGCGGGGTCTTGCGGTTCTTCAGCCCGTAGCCGATGTTTTTGCGCACCGTCATATGCGGGTAAAGCGCGTAGTTCTGGAACACCATCGCGATGTCGCGGTTGGCGGGATCGACGGTGTTGACCAGCCGATCCCCGATGGAAAGCTCTCCTTCGGTGATGTCTTCCAGCCCGGCGATCATCCGCAGCAGGGTGGACTTGCCGCAGCCCGACGGGCCGACAAGAACAAGGAATTCGCCATCCTCGATGCGGAACGAGCAGGGTTTGACTGCCTCGAACCCGTTGCCATAGACCTTGCGGATCTGGTTCAGCGTTACATTTGCCATTTTCGGTTTCCTTTGCCGCAGGGCTTACTTGTCGGACTCGGTGAGGCCCTTGACGAACCAGCGCTGGAAGAACAGCACCACCAGCACCGGCGGCAGCACCGCCAGCAGCGCCAGCACGTTCGAGCGGCCGTATTCGGGAATGTGGTTGCCCTCGAGGCTCTGGGTGATCTGCTTGATGCCCTGCACCAGCGTCACCTTGTCTTCCTGGGTCGAAACCATGAGCGGCCACAGATACTGGTTCCAGCCATAGACGAACATGATGATGAACATCGCCGCGATCATGGTGCGCGACAGCGGCACGAGGATGTCGATGAAGAACCGGACCGGGCCAGCGCCGTCGATCCTTGCGGCTTCGACCAGCTCTTCGGGGACAGACATGAAATACTGCCGGAAGAAGAAGGTCGCCGTGGCCGAGGCGATCAGCGGCACGATCAGGCCGGTCCAGCTGTTGAGCAGGCCCAGCTTCTGGGTGATCTCGTAGCTGGGCACGATGCGCACCTCGAGCGGCAGCAGCAGCGTTGTGAAGATCAGCCAGAACGCCAGCGTCGCAAAGCGCAGGCGGAAATACACGATGCCATAGGCCGCGAGCATCGCTACGACGATCTTGCCGATGGCAAAGCCAAGCCCAAGGATCAACGAGTTGCGAAACATCGTAAGGCCGGTGGTTTCGCCGGAAAAGCTCATGGACTGGAACAGCGCCTTGCGGAGGTTGTCCCAGAATTCACCGCCGATCTGCAACGACGGGCCGTGCTGCATCACCTGCGCATCGGGGATCGTGCTCATCTGAAGCATCATCAGCAGCGGCACGATCATCAGCGCCGCGCCAGCGATCAGGATGGCGTGGTCCAGCACGGACGCCCAGCGAATGGGGCTGCGTGTGGTCCGGGCGGGGGCGGTCTGGGTCAGGTCGGCCATGGGAACCTCAGGTGTAATGGATGCGCCGCTCGACGAGGCGGAATTGCATGATCGTCAGCGCCAGCACCAGCACCATGAGCACCACCGATTGCGCCGAGCTGCCGCCGATGTCCTGCCCGCGGAACCCGTCAAGATAGACCTGATAGACCAGCGTCACCGGGTTATCGCCGGGGTTGTTGCGCAGGATGGTGTCGATCAGCCCGAAGGTGTCGAACAGCGAATAGGTGATGTTGATGATCAGCAGGAAGAACCCGGTCGGCGCCAGCAGCGGAAAGGTGACGGTCCAGAACCGGCTGAACCCGGAGGCATTGTCGATCAGCGCCGCCTCGCGCACCGCGCGCGGGATGGATTGCAGACCCGACAGGAAGAAGATGAAGTTCACCGGGATCTGTTTCCAGACCGAGGCAACGACCATGACAAAGCCTGTGTCAAAGTAATCCAGCCGCACCTGCAAGTCCCAGCCGAACATCGCGAAGAAGTCGGTCATCGGCCCCCAGCGCTGGTTGAACAGGATCAGCGCAATGAACCCGGCCATTGGCGGTGCCACCGCATAGACCCACATCAGCAGCGTGCGATAGGTCTTGGCGCCGCGCAGCACCGTGTCGGCCTTGACCGCCAGCAGCAGCGCGATGGCCAGCGACAGACCCGTCACCGACAGCGAAAAGATCGCGGTGAAGCCGGCGTTTTTCAGGTATTCGCTGCTGGTCCACAGCCGGGTGTAATTGGCCCAGCCGACAAAGGTTTCGCCAAAGCCGAACGGGTCCTGCAGAAAGAACGACGAGCGCAGCGCCTGCCATGCGGGCCAGTAAAAGAACAGGCAGATGATCGAAAGCTGCGGCAACAGCAGCAAGATCGGCAGCCAGCGATTGTCGAAAGCGGCGCGTTTCACGGTTGGGCATTCCTTGCAAACGGGGAACGGCGGCCACGGGGGCCGCCGTTCGTGTCAGTCTTGCGGGCTTCAGTTGTTGGCCATGCTCGCGGCGAAACGCTCGAGCAGCTGGTTGCCTTCGGCTTCGATGTTGGCAAGCGCTTCGTCGACGCTGATGTCGCCGTTCAGGAAGCGCGACAGCTCGCGGTTTTCGACGTCGCGGATCTGCACGTAAAAGCCCATGCGGTAGCCTTGGGTGTTGTCGCCCGCGGGCAGCATCAGCTGCTTGATGCCGGTTTCGGCGGCGGGGAAACGGTCGTAGTGGCCATCCGACTTGGCCAGTTCATAAGCGGCTTCGGTGACCGGCACATAGCCGGTTTCACGGTGCCACATGTACTGCACCTCGGGCGAGGTCAGGTACTGGAAGAACGCGGCCGAGGCGGCGTTCTCTTCGGCCGATTTGCCCGACATGGCGAACAGCGCCGCGCCGCCGATGAAGGACTGGTAGCCCTCGTCGGTGATCGAGGCCCAGTGCGGCAGGTAGGTCGAGGCCCAGCCAAAGGGCAGGTCCAGCGCGGTCAGACCGCCGAAATCGCCCGAAGAGCCGATGTACATCGCCGCATCGCCATCGGTGAAATGCGCCTTGTTGTCATCCCACGAGGTTCCGTAGAAGCCGAACAGCCCATCGTCGAGCCATTGCTTCACCTGCGTGAAATGCATCTTCATCTCGGGCGAGTTGATCAGGATCTTGGTGTCGCTCGCACCGTCATAGCCGTTGTTGTTGGTCGCGAACGGCAGGTTGTGACGCGAGTGGAAGTTCTCGACGAATTCCCACGGTAGGTGCGTCTGCACCAGCGGGGTATAGCCGGCCTCCTTGATCGCCGGGGCGATCTGCGCAAATTCTTCATAGGTCGCCGGGGCCTCGACACCGGCCTTCGCCAGCGCGTCGCGGTTGTAATACAGCACCGGCGAGGACGAGTTGAACGGCATGCCGATCATGGTGCCGTCGCTGCCCGCGTAGAAATAGCGCACCCCGGCGATATAATCGGTGATGTCGAAATCGACGCCGTTCTGTTCCAGCAGATCCTGCACCGGGATGGTGGCGCCCTGCGCGCCGATCACGGTGGCGGCGCCGGCATCGAACACCTGCACGATGTTGGGCTGCTCACCGGCGCGGAAGGCGGCGATGGCGGCGGTCAGGGTTTCCTCATACGAGCCCTTGAACACCGGGGTGATGGTGTAATCGTCCTGGCTTTCGTTGAAGCCCTTGGCGATCTCGCCAACGACCTCGCCCAGATGGCCGCCCATACCGTGCCACCATGTGATGTCGGTTTCGGCCCATGCGGCCTGCGCGCTCAGCGTCAGGCTGGCAGCGGCGGTGAACTGGATGACCTGTTTCATGAAGAGTCTCCGGTGGTTGGAGGCCTTGCCGCGACGGGGCAGGCGGGAATGGGTTCAAGGGGGTGGGCCCCCATGAAGACCACCGCCTAGGCCGCGTCTGTAACGGCACCATGACCAATGCATGACAGTTTTCCATCGTGTGCGCCCCGGTGCCTGCGCGGCGCGGGCGGGGCCATCGGCGGCCCGCCCGCCCGCCGTCATGGCAGATCTCTGCACGGCGGCCCCGGTTTGCGCCGCCCCGCCTTTGGGCCCATTGATTTGTCATACAAGTTGTGACAGCCATCGTTCAACACGCGCCCAAGGCGCTGGCCGCGCCGCCACTTTGGGCCATCGCGACACGCAGAAAGGACGCCAGATGTTGACCGTCGAAACCCGCCACGCCGTCCACCCAGAGCACGCCAAGGGCATGGATACCGCGGCGCTGCGGGCGCATTTTCTCGGGCAGGGGCTGTTCGCACCCGGTGAAATCCGCCTGATCTACACCCATTACGACCGCTTCAGCCTTGGCGGCGCGGTGCCTGCGGGTGGCAGCCTGACGCTGGACAAGGTGGCGCAATCCGGGACCGACAGCTTTCTTGACCGGCGCGAAATGGGCATCGTCAACATCGGCGAGACCGGCACCGTCAGCGCCGCGGGCGAAACCTACCGGCTGAACTGCGGCGATGTGCTGTATCTTGGAATGGGCAGCGGCGCGGTGACCTTCGAAGGCGCGGGGCGGTTCTACATCACCTCGGCCCCGGCGCACCGGGCGCTGCCGTCGCGGCTGGTGACTGTGGCGGACTGCGTCAAGCTGCAGCTGGGCGCGCCGGAAACCGCGAACAAGCGCACCATCCAGCAGTTCATCCACCCGCAGGTGATGCAAAGCTGCCAGCTGATCCTTGGCTATACCACGCTCGAGCAGGGCTCGGTCTGGAACACCATCCCCAGCCACATTCACGACCGCCGGATGGAGGCCTATCTGTACTGGGGCATGGAGGAGACCACCCGCGTGCTGCACCTGATGGGCGAGCCGCAGGAAACCCGCCACCTGTTCGTCGCCAACGAAGACGCGGTGATCTCGCCCAGCTGGTCGGTGCATTCCGGGGCGGGGATCGGCGCCTACAGCTTTATCTGGGCGATGGCGGGCGATAACGTCGATTTCACCGACATGGATGTCATTCAACCCAAGGACTTGATGTAATGGGACCATTTTCTCTGGAAGGTCGCCGCGCGCTGGTGACGGGGGCCAATACCGGCATCGGGCAGGCCATCGCCCTGTCGCTGGCAGGGCAAGGCGCGCATGTGGTCTGCGCAGGGCGCCGCGCCTGCGACGAGACCGTCGCCGCGATCACCGCGGCAGGCGGGTCGGCAGACGCACTGCTGCTGGATTTCGCCGACCCGATGGCAGCGAAAGATGTCTTCGACGGGGCGGGCTACAGCATTCTTGTCAACAATGCCGGCATCATCCGCCGCGCGGAGTCGGTCGAGTATTCCGAGACCGACTGGGATGACGTGATGGACGTCAACCTCAAGGCGCTGTTCTTCACCTGTCAGGCGTTCGGCAAGGCGCTGATCGCGGAAGGCACGCCGGGGGCGGTGGTCAACATCGCCTCGCTGCTGTCGTTTCAGGGCGGCATCCGGGTGCCCGCCTATACGGCGTCCAAACACGGGGTCGCGGGGGTGACAAAGATCCTCGCCAACGAATGGGCGCCGCACCGGATCACCGTGAACGCCATCGCACCGGGCTACATCGCCACCAACAACACCGAGGCGCTGCGCGACGATCCGGAGCGCTCCAGAGCGATCCTAGATCGCATTCCCGCCGGGCGCTGGGGCGATCCGTCCGATATCGGCGGCACAGCAGCATTTCTGGCCTCGCCCGCTGCTGGCTACATCACCGGCGCGGTGCTGAACGTCGATGGCGGCTGGCTGGCGCGCTGATCGCTGCGCGAGATAAGGCAAAGGCCCCGCTGGCGCTGGCGGGGTCCATTTGCAGTAAGACCCTGCGAACCTATCATATGACTGCCTGAAATATGCGGCCGCATCTGCGGACAGGAGCGCCCACCCCGAACCGCGCCCCCCCGTCTTGTGCGACCTGTTCAGCGCCAATCCGATGTGCGTGATGCCCGGGGGCGCAGAACCCGGCGCAATCTGGCCCCGCGCGCCCGACCACGGGCGCGGGCCATTCGCTGCCAAGCCCGGCAACGCCTTGGTGCAAACCTCCCTCGCGGGCGAGGCCCTGATCCCTGCCAACGCCAAGATCCACGAATAGAACACCTCCGACAGGCTGATGCCCTCCGGCGAGAGCTGACGCCACCCCCTTCTTCTGGCCTGAAATATCCCGGGGGGCTTGGGGGGCAGCGCCCCCCGTCGGCGTGGATGACAAACTCGCGCCCAAACCCTCAAAGCCTCGCATCGAATAGGGGCGAGGTCTGGCGCGTCGGTGAAGTCTTCTCGCGATCCCGGATGGCAACACCGCCCTCACAGGCGAGGCCAATCGACGCTTCCATCGCGGGATCGGTGGCAAAGATTGGCGACGAGGGCGTTCTGCTGCCGCCCCATTGCCCAATCGACGCCCACAAGAGGGTCTCGAACAGTTCCCCTCGCCGGGATATCCGCCAAGCGCTTGTTGGCACGCCAGAGCTCAATCGCCACCCCACGAGGCCAGCGAGGCGCGCGGGCCCAAGATCAGCGCGAGGGGGCCCGAGGCGGCCTTGCCACATCGCCCGGCACGCCGAGGACCATGCCGTCTTCGAAGCCATCCTCATCAGCACGTTCTACCCGCAACGCGGGCGTCAGGCTTGAAGGCCCTGAAGCTGGCGATATAGGCTCGCCTCTGGCGGGGCTGAACGGCGAAGACCAAGAGCGCCTGCAAGATCCTGTCGAGGCCAATAAAGGAACACCGCCAGCGTCTGCCCATGGCTCTTGCCCATGCAGGCTGGCAGCCCCGCATGTGAAAACCGAAAAGATCTGGGCGAGGCCCCGGAACGCTCTGCACCGGAGATATCATGATCACCCGTAAATTGACCGGATCCGCGCCGCGTACAGCCATGCCCAAGGGCGCCGTCGATACGCAGATGCATATGTATCTGCCGGGCTTTGCCATGCGCGGCGATGGGCTTGGCCGCCCCGCCGACCCGTTGCCCACGCCCGATATGTACCGCGAGACGATGCGCTGGCTGGGGCTGGAATCGGTTGTGATCACCCAAGGCAACGCCCATGGCACCGACAGCGCCAACCTGCTGGCCTGCCTTGCGACGATGGGCGATTGCGCCCGGGGCGTTGCGGCGATTTCGCCTGATACGCCGCAGGCAGAGATCGCCCGCCTGTCGGATGGCGGCATCGTCGGGGCGCGGATCATGGATCTTCCGGGCGGGGCCGTCGGGCTTGACGCGCTCGAAGCGGTGGATGCCATCGCCGCCGATGCGGGCTGGATGATGGCGGTGCAATTCGACGGCTCGGCACTTGTGGCGCTAGAGCCGCGCCTTGCCGCGCTGAAATCGCGCTGGGTGCTCGACCATCACGCCAAGATCCTTGACGGTGCGACCCCGGCCCATATCGCCGTGATCAAGCGGTTGATCGACACCGGGCGCTGCTGGTTCAAGTTCGCGGCCTGTTATGAAAGCTCGCGCAGCGGCGGCCCGGATTTTGCCGACATCGGCGCGGTGGCCCGCGAGATCGGCGCCCACGCGCCTGAGCGCATCGTCTGGGGCACCAACTGGCCGCACAACGGCGCGCAGCGCAGCGAGGATTACCCCGACGACGCAGATCTGCTTGATCTGGCCATGTCGTGGCTGCCGGATGATGCAGCGCGCCGCGCGGCGCTGGTCGACACGCCGCGCGCGCTTTACGGCTTTGGTCCGGCATGACGACAGCCCCGGCGCAGGCAGCCCGGTCCTGATCCCCGCGCTGCTTTGGCGATGGGCCGGGCGCTCTGCCAGCAACCGCGCGTGATGCGAAAGCGGCCGCTATCGCATCACGCGAATGACAGGGCCGCGCCGCTCTGCGAATGGTCGTGCCGTTGTGCGATGATCCGCCAATGGCGCAGGGCACCCCCGCGCCAGCAGGGATGCTTACAGAAAATCGTCGCGGCGCGGGGTGAAGCAATCCACCAGCCGCCCCGCTTCGAGGCATTCGCAGCCGTGCCGCGCGCCCGAGGGGATGACGAAACTGTCGCCGGGGCCGACTTCGAAGGTCTCATCGTCAAGGAAGAACCGGTACCGCCCGCTTTCGACAAAGGTCGATTGCACATGCGGGTGGTCGTGCAACGCGCCGATAGCGCCCGCCTCGAAGCGGAAGGAGACCACCATCAGTTCGGGTGCATCCGCCAGAACCTGGCGCAAGACGCCGGGGCCGGGAGAGATCTCGGGAAAGCTTTGGACCGGCTCGCTCATGCTGTTTTCTCCATTGTCAGGTCTGTTTCGAAAAGATGTATGACGTATTCCGGCCTCAGGATAGCCCGGCGGATCCGGCCCGCAGAATGGCGCGATACCGCGCCTGACTGCTCTTGAGATGCTGGCGCATCGCCGCATGGGCGGCGTCTTCGTCGCCATCGAGAATGGCGTTCACGATGATCTGGTGCTCGTTGCAGATCAGCTCAAGATACTCCTTGGGCGCGGGGTCGGGGGTGGCATCGCTCAGTGCCTTGCGCGGGATCAGGTTCGAGCCAAGCATCGACAGGAAATCGCCGAAGCGCGGGTTGTTGGTGGCCTCGGCGATGGCGAGATGCAGCGCGAAATCCGCCTCGACCGTGGGTTCGCCCGCGGCGGCGGCGCGGGCCACCTCGTGCAGGGCGCTGATGATCCGCTCTTCCTGCGCCGGAGACCGGCGCTGCGCCGCCAGCGCGGCGGCTTCGCATTCCACCGCGGTGCGCAGTTCTAGCAATTCGATCATCGAGGAAATCCGCACGAAGTCGATGTTCTGGAACGGCAGATCGACCGGCGTTGGTGGTGTCAGCGCAAAGACCCCAGCACCCTGACGCGGCTCGACCAGCCCATCGGAGCGCAACGAGGCGACGGCCTCGCGGATCACCGTCCGGCTGACGCCGAAGTCGCGGGTCAACTGCGCCTCGCTCGGCAGGCGCGCGCCCGGCGGATAGCTGCCCGACAGGATCTGCTTGTGCAGCGTCTTGCGCACCTTTTCGACAAGGGTGCGCCCGGAGGCCGGGCGAGGGCTACGGCGCGGCTTTGCTGGCGTATCCATTCTGGCGGGCTTACTTCTCATACAGGCGTGCGATGCGAAGTATGACATTTGCGATTTTTCTTGTCCATGCAACCCGGCTTTCGCCGCAGGGCCGAAGCCCGGGTTCAACATGGTGAAATCTGCGTCGGCTATTGCCGGGCAGGCCGTGGTGCTGGGCGTGGCGCTGGCCCCGCCATTGGCACAACCGGGCGAGGTATGAGGTGGCTGAACATCCATTCCTGTGGCTGCCTTAAAAAGGCGTCCGCTCGCTGACCCAAGGATGATCGAGAGCGCAGCCCGACCGCGGATCAACGGCGGCAGGGCTCAGCGCAACCGCGCTTGCCCGCTTTTGACGCGCCGGATCGGGATCGAGGATTCCAGCGAGGCCACACCGGCAATCTTGGTCAGACGGGCGGTGAGAAAGCTCTCGAACTCTTCAAGGTCGCGCACCGAAATGCGCAGCAGATAATCCCGGTTGCCGGTCATCAACCAGCAATCCACAACCTCGGGGCAGAGCGCGATGTCACGTTCGAAATTGACCAGCCGGTCGTCGATCTGCCGATCCAGTTTCACCGAGACAAAGATGCTCATGGCAAAGCCCAGCTTGCGCTCGTCGACGCGGGCGCCATAGCCGTTGATGATGCCGTTGCCCTCCATGATGCGGATGCGCCGCGAACAGGGCGAGGGCGACAGGCCGACGCGCTCGCTCAGCTCGTGATGCGACAGGCGGGCATTGTTTTGCAGCTCTCGCAGGATCTTCAGATCGGTTTCGTCGAGCTTGTGGGCCATACTGAAATCCTGGTTCATTTGGGGCGTAATGCCGCCAAACACGACAGATATCAGCTAAAAAATCGAAAAACCATGGCAAGATTGGCCAGCTTCACCACGGATTTTCAGCGACACTTCGCCCAAGGCAGGAGGCCAGAATGAATACATCCGTTTCCAAAGCACGTCCCGATCAAGACCCCGTCGAGACCGCCGACTGGCTTGACGCCTTCGAGGCGATCACCCAGACCTGCGGCGCGGATCGCGCGCAATTCGTGCTGCGCCAGGTTCAGGATCATGCGCATCGCCTTGGCGTGACCACTTCCGGCCTGCCCTATTCGGCCTATCGCAACACCATCCCGCTTGCGCGCCAGCCCGCCTATCCCGGCGATCAGGAGATGGAGGAACGCCTCACCGCAATGATCCGCTGGAATGCGCTGGCGATGGTGGTGCGCGCCAACAAGGCGTACGGCGAACTGGGCGGGCATATCGCCTCTTACGCCTCGGCTGCCGAGATTTTCGAGGTAGGCTTCAACCATTTCTTCCGCGCCAAAACCGACAGTTTCGGCGGCGATCTGGTGTATTTTCAGCCCCATTCCGCGCCCGGCGTCTATGCCCGCGCCTTTCTCGAAGGCCGTCTGAGCAAGGACGATATCGCCAATTACCGTCAGGAAGAGCCGGGCAATGGCCTGTGCTCCTATCCGCATCCGTGGTTGATGAATGAATTCTGGCAATTGCCCACCGGCTCCATGGGGATCGGGCCGCTGTCTGCGGTCTATCAGGCCCGCTTCATGCGCTATCTGCAAGCGCGCGGGCTGGCCGACACCCAAGAGCGCCATGTCTGGGGGGTGTTTGGCGATGGCGAAATGGACGAGCCGGAATCTATCGCGGGGCTGACCCTCGCCGCGCGCGAGGGGCTGGATAACCTGACCTTCATCGTGAATTGCAACTTGCAGCGCCTCGATGGGCCGGTGCGCGGCAATGGGCAGATCATTCAGGAACTGGAATCCCTGTTCATCGGCGCGGGCTGGAATGTGATCAAGGTGCTGTGGGGGTCGCAATGGGATACCCTGTTCGCCAGCGACACCGACAACGTCTTGCTGCGCCGCTTTGCCGAAACGGTGGATGGCGAATACCAGAACCTTGGGTCCAAGGCCGGCGATTACAACCGCGCCAAGTTCTTTGACGCCGATCCGGCGACGGCGGCGCTGGTCGCGCATATGTCGGATGAGGAAATCCACCAGTTGAAGCGGGGCGGCCATGATCTGAAGAAGCTCTACGCCGCCTTTGCCGCCGCCAAGGCGCATCAGGGCCGCCCGACGGTGATCCTGACCAAGACGAAAAAGGGCTACGGCATGGGCGGGGCGGGGGAATCCCGGATGATCGCTCATCAGGCCAAGAAGCTCGATATCGAAGCGCTGAAGAACTTCCGCGACCGGTTCAAGCTGCCGCTGTCGGATCAGGCGGTCGAGGCGCTTGAATTCCTTCATCCCGGCGAGGACAGCGCCGAGATCAGATACCTTCAGCAGCGGCGCGCCAGCCTTGGCGGCTATCTGCCAAGCCGCCCGCTTGTCGCCGATGCGCCCGCCCCGCAGCGCCCGGCGCTGGACGCCTACGCAAAGTTCGCGATCATGGCCGAGGGCAAGGAGATGTCCACCACCATGGCAGCGGTGCGGATGATGGGCGGGCTGCTGCGCGACAAGGCCTTCGGCCCGCGCATCGTGCCCATCGTCGCGGATGAGGCGCGCACCTTCGGCATGGAAAACCTGTTCCGACAGGTCGGGATCTACGCGCCAAAAGGCCAGACCTACGAGCCCGAAGATGCCGGGTCGATGATGTATTACAAGGAATCCACCGACGGGCAGCTGCTTGAAGAAGGCATCACCGAAGCCGGCGCGCTCAGCTCGTGGACAGCGGCGGCGACGGCCTATTCGACCCATGGCACCGAGATGCTGCCGATCTACATCTACTATTCGATGTTCGGCTTCCAGCGGGTTGGCGATCTGATTTGGGCCGCCGCCGATCAACGCGCCCGCGGGTTCCTGTTCGGGGCGACGGCGGGGCGCACCACCCTGTCGGGCGAAGGCTTGCAGCATCAGGACGGCTCCAGCCATCTTATGGCGGCAACCGTGCCCAATTGCCGGGCCTATGATCCGTGTTTCGCCGGTGAACTGGCGGTGATCATGGATCACGGCATGACCCGGATGATGGATGAGAAGCGCGACGAATTTTACTACATCACCGTGATGAACGAGAATTACGCCCAGCCCAGCCTGAAAGACGGCACGCAGGCGGATATCATCAAGGGCATGTATCTGTTCGACAGCCGCGGCGACACGGGGCCGCGGGTGCGGCTGCTTGGCTCTGGCACGATCCTGCGCGAGGTGATCGCGGCGGCAGATCTTCTGGCGGGTTACGGCATTGCGTCCGACATCTATTCGGTCACATCCTTCAGCGAACTGGCCCGCGACGCCGCCGAGGCCGAGCGCCGCGCGCGGCTTGGCACGCCAACCGTTTCGCATGTGGAAACCCTGCTGCCCGGGTGCGCGCCCATCATCGCCGCCAGCGATTATGTCCGCGCCGTTCCCGCGCAGATCGCGCCCTATCTCGACACGCGGATGACGATCCTTGGCACCGACGGCTTTGGCCGCTCTGCCAGCCGCAAGGCGCTGCGCCGCTTCTTCGAGGTGGATCGCCAGCATGTCGCCCTTGGTGCAATCGAGGCCTTGCTGCGCAGCGGCGACATCGACGCTTCGATCCTGTCGCGCGCCATGGGCGACATGGGGATCGAGCCCGCGCCGAACGCGCCGTGGCTGGTCTGAGGGGGATGAGCATGGCACAAACGATCGACATTCACGTCCCCGATATCGGCGATTTCTCCGACGTTCCCGTGGTCGAAATTCCGGTGTCGGTGGGCGATGTGATCGCGGCGGAAGACATCATCCTGATCGTGGAATCCGACAAGGCGACGCTGGACATCCCCAGCCCGCAGGCGGGGCGCATCGCGGCAATCGAACTGGCCGAAGGCACCAAGGTGAGCCAAGGCACGCTGATCTTGCGACTGGAAAGCGAGGGCAGCATGATAACGCCTGCGCCGTCAAAGCACGCCCCGGCGCCGCTCGCGCCAGAGACTAAGGCGCCGCTGCCACCGCAGATGCACGAAACGGGCGCGCCCGCCCACGCCTCGCCCTCGGTGCGCAAATTTGCGCGCAGCCTTGGCGTGGCGATTGCGGGGATTGCGGGAACCGGGCCAAAAGGCCGGATCCTGCGCGAAGATGTCGAAGCCTTCGTGAAAGCCGAACTGACCAAAGGGGCGGAAACCCTGGCCGCGCCCTCTGCCACGGCGGGTCTGCCCGACTGGCCGCAGGTCGATTTTGCTAAATTCGGCCCGGTTGATCGCCAGCCCCTGTCGCGGATCGCCAAACTCTCCGGCCCCGCTCTGGCGCGCAATGCGCTGATCATCCCGCATGTCTGCAATTTCGACGCCGCCGATGTCACCGATCTGGAGACCTTTCGCAAGACGCTGAACGCCGAGGCGAGCGACGCGGCCAAGCTCACCATGCTGGCCTTTACCGTCAAAGCGGTGGTCTCGGCCTTGAAGGCCTTCCCGAAATTCAACGCCTCGCTCGATGGCGACAGCTTGGTGATGAAGCGCTATTGGAACATCGGCGTTGCCGCCGATACGCCCGATGGGCTGGTGGTGCCGGTGATCAGGCAGGCCGACCAGAAGGGCCTGCGCGAGATCGCGGCCGAGATGGCTGACCTTGCCAGCGCCGCGCGGACGGGCAAGATCAAACCCAGCGATATGCAGGGCGCGACCTTCACCATTTCCTCGCTCGGCGGCGTTGGCGGCACGGGCTTTACCCCGATCATCAACGCGCCCGAGGTTGCGATACTGGGCATGACGCGGGCGGCGATCCAGCCGGTCTGGGACGGCGCGCAATTCCTGCCGCGCCTGATCCAGCCGCTCAGCCTGAGCTGGGATCACCGCGTCGTGGACGGGGTTCTTGCGGCGCGCTTCCTTGCGCATGTGTCAACGATCCTTGGCGATTTCCGCCGGTTGTCGGTGTGAGGGCGGTGATGACAACAGATATTCTGATCCCGGCAATCGGCGATTTCAACGAGGTGCCGATCATCGAAATCGCGGTCGCCGTGGGCGATGTGGTCGCGGTGGATGACCTGATCCTGATGCTGGAATCCGACAAGGCGACGCTGGATATTCCCAGCCCGGTTGCCGGAATAATCACCGAGATCCTCGTCACCGAAGGCGAGCGCGTCAGCGAAGGCAGCCTGATCATGCGGATCGAGGCGACAGGGGCGATCGCTCAGGCGGCAGCGGCGGCAGCCGATCACGCCTCGCTGGTGGTGATCGGGGCCGGGCCGGGGGGCTATACGGCGGCGTTTCGCGCGGCGGATCTGGGGCGCGACGTGGTGCTGATCGATCCGCGCGCCAGTCTTGGCGGGGTCTGCCTCAATGTCGGGTGCATCCCGTCCAAGGCCCTGCTGCATATGGCGAAACTGAGCAGCGATGCGATGGCGGCCGCCGAACATGGCATGGGGTTTGCGCCCCCTGCGATCGATCTGGACAAGCTGCGCGCCTTCAAGGATGGCGTCGTCGGGCGCCTGACGGGCGGGCTTGCGGGGCTGGCAAAGCGCCGCAAGGTGCGGCTCATTCGCGGCACCGCGCAGTTCACCGGGCCGCATCAATTGCGTGTCGATACCGCCGACGGCGGGCTGGATCTGGGGTTCGATCAGGCGATCATCTCGGTCGGGTCCGAGCCCGTGCGCCTGCCGTTCCTGCCCGAGGATCCCCGCATCATCGACAGCACCGGCGCGCTGGACCTCGCCGAGATCCCCAAGCGCATGCTGGTGATCGGCGGCGGCATCATCGGGCTGGAAATGGCTCAGGTCTATGCCGCGCTTGGCAGTGACATCGACATCGTCGAACTGGCGGATCAGATCATACCGGGCGCTGATGCCGATATCGTCCGACCCTTGGCCAAGCGGCTCGAGGCAGCCTACACGCTGCGCACCCGCACCAAGGTCACGCGCGTCGAGGCGGCCGAAAGCCTGACCGCGACGCTGGAGGGGCCAGAGGGCGTGCAAACCCTCGCCTATGACCGGATTCTGGTCGCGGTGGGGCGGCGGCCCAATGGCGCGACACTCGCCCCCGAAGCGGCGGGCGTTGCGATGGATGCGGGCGGGTTCCTGCCGGTGAACGCGCTGATGCAGACCGGCCAGCCGCATATATTCGCCGTCGGGGATGTGGTCGGGCAACCGATGCTGGCGCATAAGGCGGTGCATCAGGCGAAGGTCGCCGCCGAGGTGGCCTGCGGCGAAAAGGCGGCGTTCGACGCGACCTGCATCCCCTTTGTGGCCTATACCGACCCCGAGGTCGCTTGGATCGGCTTGACGGAAAATGACGCGAAATCAAAGGGGATAAAGGTGAAAACCGGCAAGTTCCCATGGATGGCATCCGGGCGTGCGCTGTCGTTGGGCCGCGATGACGGGGTGACCAAGCTGATCTTTGATCCCGACACCGGCAGGGTGCTTGGCGCCGGGATCGTCGGGCCACATGCGGGCGATCTGATCGCCGAAATCGCCCTCGCGATCGAGATGGGCGCGGATGCCGAAGACATCGGCCTGACCATTCACCCCCATCCCACCTTGTCGGAAACCATCGGATTCGCCGCCGAAGCCTATCTTGGCACATTGACCGACCTTTAAACGCACGGCCCCCGAGTGTTGCAAAATCCGGGGGCCGGGCTGGCGCTGGGAAAAGCACGGGATCGGGCGCGTCATGGCACATACATCAGGATCGGGTCCAAAACAGCTGACCGAACTGGACACCCGCAAGGGGGATCCGGGCCTATGACGGGCTGCGCGCCTTTGAACGCTCTGAAAGACCGCTTGGCGTCAAGGATCTCGCCGCGCTGGCCGGGATGACGGCGTTGCAGGCGCATCATTCCCTCATGCCCCTCGCAGCAGCGCCATCGCGCAGCGATCGCCAATACGAACCGGGTTCCTGACGCCTCAGCTTGCTGCGCCGACTTGAACCGCTGGAAAGCGCGGTTTCGCGACGCCACCGGTCAGGTGACCTTTATCGCGGTCTCGGACCAGTCGCAGCATCTGCCGCCCATGATCGTGTCGCAATTGGTCGGGCTGCCGGATTTCGACAAGGAGAACACGCTGAAATGGGCCGCAGCGGCCTTTGACGTTCTGGGCGTTAGGAACGAGCGTGGGACGCAGCCGGTCGCGGCCAAAAAGAAAATGCGCGCCCTCATCAGCAGTCAGGTGAACCCTGATACGCCGAAGCCGGGCAACTGGACCTACTGCATCCTTGATCTGCTCGATCCGGGCAAGCTGGATGTCGATCTCGCACCCTTTGCGCTCCGCGATGACATCGATCCGACGATTTCGCTCACCGTCCAGCCGATCTCTCAATTGTCGCAAAATCCTGCGGATTGGGACAGGCTGCGCGACAACCCGGATCTTTGCCGCTCTGCGGTGCACGAGGCACTGCGTCAGGGCTGCGGCGCGCGAGCAGGTCGCGGCAGGTATCTTGGCGCTGATGCTGACCTCGACGCAAGGCGCCCGCTGCCCAAGGCAAGCCCCGGCGCCCACATCGATGGGCATATCCGCGACGGGCTGGTGCGGCAGTATTCGCTGATCAATGACACCGCAGCGGCCTACCGGATCGCTGTGCACAAAGAGCCGAAATCGCGCGGTGGCTCCATCGCCATGCACGCGCGTTTTGCGCCCGGTAGGGCGATGGCGATCAGCTCGCCGCGCAACAATTTCCCGCAGGAGAAGGCCGCCGCGCAAAGTATCCTGTTTGGCGGCGGAATCGGCATGACGCCGGTGCTGGCAATGGCCTGGGCTTTGCACCGGCAAGGCAAGCCGTTCGAATGCCATTTCTCGGCACGCTCGCGCGACCGGGCGCCCTTTGGGGGCGGCCTGAACAGCTTGCCCTTTGCCGACCGGATCGGCATCTATCTCGACAATCAAGCCGCGCCGCGCCTCGATGTATCCGCGATGCTGAGAACGGCAATGCCCGGTTGCGCCGCATGCTCTGGCTGGCGCGCCCTAAACGCGCCGTGGTCAAACATGGCTCCCCCTCTTCAAGCGGCGAGCCCATGGGATAGGCGCGTCACGGTGACCTCGACGCCCTGTTGCGCGTTGGCACCACCCCGATACCTACGCCGAGCGGCACCGCCAAACACAAGACGTCCGCCAGCTTCACGCCCCCCATCCTGATGTTGTCGTGGCGCTCCAGCCATGGGGGGGCAATGTCACCAAAAGGCCTGGCGAGGCACTGAAGGTGATCTAGCACAGCGGCGGGGAACTGGGGCCGGTGGAACGATACGGCCGCGCGTTGGGCTTGTTGCAGAGCCGCGCCCTTCATCTTGCCAGATTAACTCCGGGGGGCCCGCAGGGCGGGGGCAGCGCCCCCTCGGCCCCGCCGCCCCGCGCCAGCGTATGTGATGTGACGGCACGGCTGTCAGGCATGGTGCGGGCCGCATGGGCGATCAGCTCAATCGGGCCCCAGCCGGTCGGCGCGGCGCAGGCCGGGGAACAGCCGCAGATACACGGCGCAGACCGCCAGCGCGGCAACGCCGCCCGCTGCCACCGCCACCACCGGACCAAGGAACGCCGCCATGCTGCCCGCCCGGAACGCGCCCAGCTCATTGGAGGCGCCGATGAACAGCACGTTCACCGCGTTGACCCGCCCGCGCAGCCCATCGGGCGTGTTCAGTTGCACCAGCGAGGCGCGGATCACCACGCTGATCATGTCGGCCCCGCCCAGCACCGCCAGCGCCAGCGCCGACAGCCACAGGTTGGCCGACAGCGCGAACACCACCGTAGCGATGCCGAACACCGCGATCGACCAGAACAGCTTGGCCCCCGCGCCGCCGGTGATGGGCTTTGATGCCAGCCAGCCTCCGACGATGATCGCCCCCACCGCCGGGGCGGCGCGCAGGATGCCAAGTCCGGTGGCATCGGTGCCAAGGATATCGCTGGCATAGACCGGCAACAGCGCAATCGCGCCTCCCACCAGCCCCACGAACAGATCGAGCGAGATCGCCCCCAGCAGGATCGGCTGCGCCAGAATGAACCGAATGCCAGCGGTCAGCTCGTCCCGGCCCTGCTTGCGGGGGGCGCCGCTGTGCTTCGGCTTTGGCACCAGCAACACCAGCCCCACCGACACCAGCGATGCCGCCCCCGCCACCGCATAGGCCAGCCCCGGCGCGAGGCCATACAGGATGCCCCCCAGCACCGGCCCGACGATCATCGAAATCTTGAAGGCCGAGCTGTTCAGCGCCAGCGCGGCGGGCAGATGCCGGGCGATTACCAGGTTGGGGGCCAGCGACTGGCGCACCGGGTTATAGAACGCCCGCGCGGCGCCAAACAGCGCCATCAGCGCAAACACATATCCGGCCGACAGCTGCCCCGCCTGCGTCAGCCACAGAAAGCCCATCGAAATCGCCGCCATCACGCCAAGGCAGATCCCCATCAGCCTGCGCCGGGGAAAGCGGTCGGCGGCAGCCCCGGTGATTAGAACCAGCGCCAGCGCCGGCAGGAATTGCGACAGCCCGACCCATGCCAGATCCATCGGATCGCCGGTCAGCTCGTAAAGCTGCCAGCCCACGGCGACGGTCTGCACCTGCACCGACAGCCCGTTGAAAAACAGCGCCGCCAGAAAACTCGGGTAGCCGCGATTGCCTAGGACGGCCCAGCGGTTCATATCGATCCTTTCGCAAAACTGCGCCGATGTAACGCCGCGCCGGGGGCCGCGCCAATCCCTCAAATCTCTGCGTGTCATCGGAAAATCGCGCCGATCGTGGCGCAAGGGCTGATGCACCCGCGCGGGGCGGAATCGGGGTCAGCCCTGCCGGATCCGCGCAAGGATCTGCACCTTGTGATCCTGCCCGCCAAAGAACACCGCCAGAAGGTCGATGCGCCGGGCGGTCTCGTCGATGCGAAAGTAAAAGATCGCGCGGCGCCGGGTGACCCAGCGCAGACCGTCCATCACCTCGGGCCACAGCGTGCCCTGATGCGGCTGGCGGGCCAGCGCGTCGATGTCCTCTTCGATGCCGTGCAGACGGTTCACCGCCTGATCAAAGGCCTCCTGCGGCGATGCGCCCAGATCGCCGTAAGCGTTCAGCAGATGGTCGAAGATCGACTCGAGATCCCGGCGGCAGGCAACCGCGCGCCGGATCTCATAGACCATGCGCGGCGCGTTTGCGGGCGATCATGTCTTGCGCGGCGCTGCGGGCGGTCTCGGTGTCATCGAACGGGCCATTGGCGCGCTCGGTGAAAAAGGCGCGCAGCGCGGCCAGTTCCGCCGCCTCGCGTTCGGTCTCCTGTTGCAGCAGATCCAGCCCGCGCTGCACCACCGCGCTGGCGCTGGCAAAACGACCTTGCTGCACAAGCGCCCGGACAAAGGCATCTTGCTGGTCGGACATGGAAACCGAAGCCTTGACGGACATGGTGTGCCTCCCGTTGGTGCTACTGAGTAGTATAGGAGCGCACCCCGGCGCTGGCAAGCCTTGCAAGCGCCGCCAGTGGCCACGCCACGTTGCCACGACGCACAAGGCGCGCCCGAGGACGGATCAGCGCCGGTCACAACCGGGGGAATAGGGAGGGGAGGTCATGTCTTTGATCAGCGCCTTGGCCCGTAGCGCTTTGGCGCTGCGGCCGGGCGCGGGCTGATCGTGGTCGCTTGCGTTGATCCGGTCTTGCGCGGCGCGACGGCGGCGCGATCAGCGCCTACGCAACAAGACGGCACAGGCGGGGCCTGACAGTATAGCGGCCCCGCTGAGTGGCAAGCCGATCAGTTGAGAGCATTCCACTCGCGCTGCAGGGTCTTGTGCAGTGCTTCACCGGTTTCGCCGCGTGCCATGGCATCTTCCGCGACGCGGCTCATGTGCAGCGCTTCGCTGAAGGCTTTGCCAAACCGGGCAAAAAAGCCAAACGGGTTGAAGTGGACGCGGGGGAAGTGGGTCAGGTCGAGATGGGCCATTGCGGCGCTCCGTGCAGAATCTTTGTTGCCTCGAATCTAGGGCATGCTGCGTCGCAGCACCACCGAACGCTGGGTCTTGCCGCCATGCGCTCAGTGCATGGCGAAACGCGACCCCGCCACCGCCGGGCAGCCGGCAAGTCCCCGCAAAGGCAGCGGCGGCGGGCGCATGAATTCACCCGCGATGCGACAAACTCTCGCCCAAGTTCGGGGCGATACCCGTACTCGCCCGCCAATTTCCGAAGGACACGGCATGCTTGACGCAGAATTCGACAGTTATGTTGGCGAGTACGCCGCGCAGCACGCCCAAAGCATTCGCCTGTCGGGGGAAACCCCGGGCTATTTCGCCGAGTACAAGATCCGCGAACTGGCCCGCATGGCGCGGGGCTGGGGCTATAGCGACCCGCAGATCCTCGATTTCGGCAGCGGCATGGGCAACTCGTTGCCCGGCCTGCGCAAATATTTCCCCGGCTCGAAGATCAGCGCGGCGGATGTGTCGGCGCAAAGCCTTGCCGCCGCGCAGCGTCTGCACGGCGCGCGCGAGGCGCAGCTGTTGATCGGTGCGGGCGGCATTCCCGCCCCCGATGGCAGCTTTGACATCAGCTTTACCGCCTGCGTGTTCCACCACATCCCCGAGGCCGAACATCTGCGCTGGCTAAGCGAACTGCGCCGGGTGACGCGCCCCGGCGGGCGGCTGGTGATCTTTGAACACAACCCGCTGAACCCGCTGACCCGCCACGCGGTGCGGATCTGCCCGTTCGATGCCAATGCCGTGCTGATCGGATCGGGCGAGATGCGCGCGCGTATGGTCGCGGCGGGCTGGGACGCGCCGAAGGTCGATCACCATGTGTTCTTTCCCCGCGCGCTGGCCCGGCTGCGGGGGCTGGAAAACGCCCTGCGCTGGTGCCCGCTTGGCGGGCAATACGCCGCCTATGCGCAAAGGGGCTGACCGATGAGCGCCGCCGCCACGCCTCTGACCGGCCAGATCTGGCGCTATGGCGCTGTCGGGCTGGTCAACACCGGTTTCGGGCTGGCGCTGATTGCCGCGCTGCATCTGGGGCTTGGCCTTGGCCTGACGGCGAGCAACGCGGCCGGGTACCTGTGCGGCTGGCTGATCTCGTATCAACTCAACCGGCGCTGGACCTTCCGCCATCGCGGCGCCGTGCGGCGCAGCCTTGTCGCCTACGGCGCGCTTGTGCTGGTTGCCTTTGGCATCAGCCTGTCTCTGGTCGCCGGGGCGCTTGCGCAGGGCTTGCCCTATCTGCCCGCGCAGGCGGCGGGCGTGTGCCTTTACAGTGCCATTGTCTTTTTCGGAGCCCGCCATGTCGTATTTGCAAGCCATTGACCCCGCGCCCGCCGCTTTGCGCGCGGTGCCCGAGCTGACGATTGTCGTGCCCTGCCACAACGAGGAAGCCGCGCTGCCGCCTCTGTTCCGTCGGCTTGAGGCGCTTAATGACGATCTGCTCGGGCAGGGGCAGCTGACCCGCCCGCTGCGGCTGCTGCTGGTCGATGACGGCTCGAACGACCGCACATGGGAGCTGATCGAGCGCGCCCGCACCACGCTGCCGGTGCAGGGCCTGCGCCTTGCCCGCAACCGGGGCCACCAGACCGCGCTGCTTGCCGGATTGATGCAGGCACAGACCGAGGTGGTCGTCAGCATGGACGCCGATCTTCAGGACGACCCTGCGGCGATTGCCGAGATGCTGGGCGCCTACCGGCGCGGCGCCGAGATCGTGTTCGGGGTGCGCGACCGGCGCGACAGCGACACATGGTTCAAGCGCCGCTCGGCCCGCGCCTATTACGCGCTGCTGGACCGGCTTGGCGTTGATCTGCTGCAGGATCACGCCGATTTCCGCCTGATGAGCCGCAAGGCGCTGAGCGCGCTGGCCGCTTACGGCGAGGGCAACCTGTTCCTGCGCGGCCTCGTGCGCGATCTGGGCTTTCAATCCGAGATCGTGCTTTATGACCGCGCCGCCCGCTCCGAGGGCGAAAGCAAGTACAGCCTTGGCAAGATGCTCTCGCTTGGCATCGAGGGGCTGACCTCGTTCTCGGTCAAGCCGCTGCGGATGATCGTGCTGGCCGGGATGCTGGTGGCGGGGCTGGCCTTTGGCTTTGGCCTGTGGAGCTTTGTCGAATGGACCATGGGGCGCACCACTCCGGGCTGGGCGTCGATCGTGCTGCCGCTAAGCCTGCTGGGCGGGATGCATCTGATCGCGCTGGGGGTGATCGGCGAATATGTCGGCAAGATCTACCACGAAACCAAACGCCGCCCGCGCTACATCATCGACGAGATCGCCAGCCATGACGGCGCCACCCGCGCCGCGCCGCCCCTGAAAAGCATGGCGCGATGATCGCCGCCGCCGCAATGCTGCGGGGGCGCGTCGCGCTCAACCCGGCGGCGCTGGCGCTGGGGTTCGTGCTGCTCTGCACGGTTCTGCCCTTGCTGCGCCACGCGCATCTGCCGCTGGTCGATCTGCCCAACCATATCGCCCGGCTGCATCTGGCGGCCACGGCCAGCGATGGCCCGATGGCGCAATATTTCAGCTATGCCTTTGCGCTGGTGCCCAATTCCGCCGCCGATCTGCTCTGGCAGGGGTTGGGGCATCCAACCGAGGTCGAACGCTTTGCCGGGCTGGTGATGGCCAGCGCGGCGCTGAACCTCGTGCTGGGCACCATGGTGCTGGCGCGCTACCTGCATGGCCGCTGGACGCTGTGGTCCGCCGGGGTTGGTCTTGTGGTCTACAACATGGCGTTTCTGTTCGGGTTTCAGAATTTCGTCTGGTCGCTGCCGTTCGGGCTGTATGCGCTGATGCTGTGGCTGCATCTGGAGCCGCGCGCCACATGGCTGCGCGTGGCGGTGTTCGTGCCGGTGGCGCTGGCGCTGTATCTGGCGCATTTCTTTGCCTTCGCCTTCTTTGCCGCCATGGTGCTGGGCCGCGAGGTGCAGACCCTGATCGAGGCGCGCGGCCGCGGGTTTGCGCGCCGGTTTGCTCTGGCGCTGCCGTTTGTGCTGCCGCTGGGCTGGCTGATCGTCTCGACACTGCGCGCGCCGCCCGCCGCCTCCGGCAGCTTTACCAGCTGGCTGACGCTGAAGGGCTGGCTGCTGCGCTGGCGGCATCTGCTGCTCAGCCCCGATGCCGCGCTGTCCGACCCGATCAACCTGCTGGGCCTCGCGGCAACCTGCCTGCTGGGGCTTCTGGGGTTGCGGCTGTTTGCCCGCAGCGGGCCGCGCCTTGTACTCGATGCGCGGATGCGCGGGGCGGTGATTGCGCTGGCGGCGGTGTCGGTGCTGGCACCGCAATGGCTCAACGGGGTGGCGCTGGTCGATATCCGCGCGCCGGTGCTGCTGCTGGCGGCGATCTTTGCCGGAACCACATGGCAGAGGCTTTCGCCGCGCGGCGGCTGGCTGCTGGCGGCGGTGTTCGCGGTGCTGATCGCCGGGCGTGGGCTGTATTTCGACCGGATGGCGGCGCGCTATTCCGCCGATATCGAAGACATGTACAGCATCGCCGAGTCGTTGCCGGCGGGGGCGCGGGTTCTACCGCTGCGCGCGCCGGGCATGGAAAACGACCGGCTGTTCCACCACGCGCAGGCATTGCTGGTGGCGCGGCGCGATGTCTATGTGCCGACGCTGTTTCAAGGCGTTCACGCGCTGAGCCTGAAACCGCAATGGGCCGATCACGCCCACCCGGCGCTGTTTTCCATCGACCTGCGCCGGGCGTTGTCACCGGACGACCCGGATCTGCCGCCGATCTTCCTGACCGGCGCTGCGCCCGAATTCGCCCGCGACTGGCAGCGCAAATATCACTATGCGCTGCTGTTCGATGCCCATGATCCCGCCGACCCGCGGCTGAGGCCCATCGCCCGGCAAGGCCGCATGACGCTGTTCGCGGTGCACCCCGGCCCCGGCGATCGTGTCGCCGTCATGACGCCGCAGGCTCGACCAGCACGCTGATGAACTGCACATGCGGGTCGAGCATCTCTTCGACCCCGTGCACCACCTCGGCCAGAAAGGTCAGGGAATCCCCCGGCTCCATCACGAACAGCTCGTCGCCCGAGCGGTAACGCATTCGCCCGGTCAGCATATACAGGAACTCCTGCCCCGGATGCTGGAAGCGGGCATAGGGGGCGGCATCGTCCTTCATGTCGATCAGGTAGCTTTCGAACAGCCGCCGCCCGCCGAATTGCCCGCTGAGCAGCCGGTAGGCATGGCCGTGGCGGGTGCCGGTGCGCACCACCTCGGGCTGATCGGCGGCTTTCATCTGCTGCGCCGCGCCGGGGCGGGTTTCGGCAAGGCGGAACAGCTCTGACAGCTCGATCCCCAACGCGCCGCCAATGCGGATCAGCACGTCGAGCGAGGCCGAGGTCTGCCCGGTTTCCAGCCGCGACAGCATCGCCACCGAAACCTGCGCCACCGCGGCCAGATCCGCCAGCGTCAGCTTTAGCTGCTGGCGGGTGTGGCGGATCACCCGGCCAAGGCGCTGCTCCATCGGCATCGGGCTGACCGCGACGCTGCGCCGTTCAAAGGCCTCGGCGTGGTCGCGCCGCAGCCGGTCGACGTCTGGGGGGTCTGTCTTGCTCAAGCCGGAATCCTTTGTCTGCGCCGGGAAAGGCTAAGGTGCGGGCGGTATAATGCAAAGAAAAGCGGCAGGGAATTTGCGTGGGATGCAAATCTATTGCACAGGTGTTGACGTTTTGCGCATCCCGCGCCTAGCGTCAGGGCAGATTTTGCAACAAGGACCGAGCCACAGCATGACAGCAGACCTGCCAGAAATGAGCGCCTTCAAGGATATGCATGTCGGGCTGTTCGACCTTGACGGGCTGTTCTGCCACAAGTTGATGCAGGGGCGCAAAGCCGCGAAACTGGCCGACAAGGGCTATAGTTTCTGCGATGTGATCCACGCGTGGGACAGCGCCGAAGTGCAATGGGACGATCATCGCACCTATATCGACCGCCCGGCAAAGATCCATACCGACACGCTGCGCCGCTGGCCTTTTGGCCCCGATGCCGGGCTGATGATCGCCGATTTCACCGGCGATTACGGCGTGCTCTCGCCGCGCAATCAGGCCGCGCGGCAGCTGGACAAAGCCGCCGCCATGGGCTTCGAGGTCACCGCTGCGTTCGAATATGAATTCTTCCTGCTGGCCGAGACTCCGGACAGCCTGCGCGCGAAAAACTACCGCGATCTGGACCATTTCGCCAAGAACAACCGCACCTATTCGCTGCAATCCGCCGCCGCCCATGGCGATTTGTTCGACGGGCTGCGCGCGGTGATGGAGACGCTCGATATCGGGCTCGACAGCCTGCACACCGAATTGGGGCCGGGCTGTTTCGAAGCGCCGCTGGCGGTGGCAAAGGGGCTCAAGGCCGCCGATGATGCGGCGCTGTTCCGCAATTTCGCGCGGGCGTATTTTGCGCGCCAAGGGCTGACCAGCGTGTTCATGTCAAAGCTCGATCCCGGCCTGTCGGGGCAATCGGGGCATTTCCATATTTCGCTGCACAAGGACGGCCCGGCGTTCAGCGACCCTGCCGCGCCCGACGGGCTGAGCCAGACCGCCCATGCCTTTCTGGCCGGGCTGTTGCAGCTGATGCCCGAAATGCTGGTGCTCACCGCGCAGACCGTCAACGCCTACAAGCGCCTCGTGCCCGGCGCATGGGCCCCGACATGGGCCAGCTGGGGGGTGCAGAACCGCACCTGCGCCGTGCGCATCGTCAACGACACCCCCGAGGCGACGCGCATCGAATTCCGCGTGCCCGCCGCCGACAGCAACCCCCATGCGGTGATGGCGCTGTGCCTTGCCGCCGGTTTGCACGGCATCGAACAGGGGCTGACCCCGCCGCCACCCACCACCGGCAGCGCCTATGACGTGACGCCAGAGCCAGCGCAGCGCTTTCCGCGCGATCTGATCGAGGCGGCAGACCGGCTGGAGGCCTCGACCACCGCGCGGCAGTTGCTCGGCGATACCTTTGTCGATCACTGGGTTCGCTCGCGCCGCTTCGAGGTGCAGGATTACCTGCGCCACGTCTCGGACTGGGAAATCAAACGCTATATCGAGCTTTTCTGACGGAAGACCCCATGCTGGACACATCCTGCCCCCCCGATCGTAGCTGGTCCTGGCCGACCGCTATCCGCTTTGGCGCCGGGCGCCTGAGCGATCTGCCCGCCGCGCTGCGCGAGCTGGGCGCAAGCAACCCGCTGTTTGTTACCGACGAGGGGTTGCTGCCGCTGCCCCCGGCGCAGGCCGCGCTGGCGGTGCTGAAGGATGCCGCCATGGCGCATGGCGTGTTTGCCGAGGTGCAGCCCAACCCCACCGGCGTTTCGGTGGAACAGGGCGTCGTGGCGTTTCGCGCCGGGGGCCATGACGCGGTGATCGCCTTTGGCGGTGGCTCGGCGCTGGATGCGGCCAAGGCGGTGGCGCTGATGGTGCACCAGAGCCGCCCGATCTGGGATTTCGAAGACATCGGCGACAACTGGACGCGGGTCGATACCAGCCGGACCGTGCCGGTCATCGCCATCCCGACCACCGCCGGAACCGGGTCCGAGCTTGGCCGCTCGTCGATCATCACCGACAGCGCGGCGCATCGCAAGCTGATCATCTTTCACCCGATCATGATGCCGCAGATCGCCATTCTCGACCCCGAGCTGACCGTGGGCCTGCCCCCGGCGCTGACCGCCTCCACCGGGATGGATGCGCTGTGCCACGCGCTCGAAACATGGATCACCCCGAATTTTCACCCGATGGCCGACGGGCTGGCGCTTCAGGCGCTGCGGATGATCAAGGATGCCCTGCCGCGCGCCTTTGCCGATGGCACCGATCTGGCGGCGCGCGCCGACATGCTGATCGCCTCGGGCATGGCCTGCGTGGCGCTGCAAAAGGGGCTGGGCGGCGTGCATGCGCTCAGCCATTCGCTGGGGGCGGTGTATGATCTGCCGCATGGGTTGCTGAACGCGATCCTGATGCCGCATGTCACCGCGCTCAACATGCCCGCAGCCGAGGCCCGGCTGGCCGAACTGGCGCGGCTGCTGGATCTGCCGGGGCAAGGGGCGCAGGCGGTCATCGACTGGCTTGAAACGCTGCGCGATACGTTGGACATCCCGGCCTCTCTGCGCCCGCTGGGGGTGGACGAGGCGCGGCTGGACGAGGTTGTCGCGCTGGCGCTGCGCGACCCCTGCGCCGTCGCCAACCCGGCGCCGTTTGATGCCGAACTCGCGGGGACCATGCTGCGGCGGGCACTGGGGTAAGCGCCCGCCCGGCTAGCCGCGGCGCGGGCCTGATGTGCTGACGCCATGGGTGCGCTGATGCCCGCCCGCGCCCGGTTCGGGATCGGCGGGCGGGGGCACGATACCGCCGGTTTCGGGGGTCTGTTCGATGCCCGAAAGCTCCTCGCCGCGAAAGGCGGCCTCGAAGGCGCGCAGGCGCTTGTAGATCGACAGCAGCTCGACAATCGTGGTCCATGAATTGACGAGAAACTGAAAGGCGTTGCTGACCTGCCCGAAGGCGGTCAGGATCTGCTGCCACAGCCCCAGCGTGATCTGGCCCGCCACGATGGTCGGCACGAGGATGATATTGACGTAAATATTGTCGGCCTGAAGATACAGCCCTCGCGCCACGTTGAAATACATATAGTGGAAATACAGCCGGAAATAGTTGCGCCGCACATTGCCGAACAGCTCGGTGACGGTGGGTGGGCTGGCGCGGCTGGCATCGTCTTCGCCGTAGACCAGTTCCTTGCGATAGGCCGCCTCGACCCGCTGGTTGAGGAATTCCAACCCCGGCAGCCGGATGCCCACCAGCGCCAGCAGCCCGGTGCCAAACGCCGCCCAGAACATCAGCGCGATGAACAGCGGATGCGGGATCACCCCGACCAGCGGCAATTCGGTGACATATTGCGACAGGCTCCAGAGCACCGGCAAAAACGCGATCAGCGTCATCACCGCATCGACCACCGACACGCCGAGCCCCTCCATGATGGTGGCAAAGCGCATGGTGTCTTCCTGAACCCGCTGCGACGCACCCTCGATCTTGCGGATGCGCGGCCAGCGCGACATGTAGAAATCATTCATCGCGGTGCGCCAGCGAAACACGTAATGGCTGACGAAAAACCGTGTGATCACAAAGACAAGCGTGGCGATCATGGCGATTTCGGCAAAGATCACCAACAGCCCGTACAGATCGGCGGCGCTCACCGTGCCATCGCCCGACAGCGCCGTCTGGAACTGGTCAAAGAACGGCCGTCGCCAGTTGTTGATGGCCACGCTGACCTGCACGCCCAGATAGGTGGTCAGCAGGATGAAGGCCGAGCCAAGGATCGACCAGCGTTGCCACGGGTGCGGGCTCAGGATGAACCACGCCGCCGCGAACAGCGCCACCCAGACGATATAGACCACGTAGAACCACAGAAAGGACGGGGTGTAGAAATACGAGATCCCGACCACCGGATCGCCGGTTTCGGGCAGATCGAACCCCAACGCCGCGCCGATGCTGTCTCCGGGGCCGTACCACAGCAGCATTCCGAGCGCCGTCCAGATCAGCGCAGAGACAAAGAACAGTTTCGGCTTGGGGAAGAACGATTCGAACACGCGAAAGAACCTCGGGGGAGAAGGCGCAGCCAGGGCGCATGTTGTCGATGAGCGTGACTGTCACGCCAGCGCCGGTAAAGTCAAATCGCCCGATGTTCACGTTTCGGCGCGTGGCAGGGCGTTGAAAAAATTATCGTGAGGCAATAGGCGGCGCGCGCGGGCCGTGGCATACTGCGAGCCGGACTTCGCGCCGCCCTCGGGGGCGCGGATCTGCGCCTTGCCGGTGGCGCGTTCCAGCGCGGCGATGCAGCGGGTGCTTCCATGTTTTTTGATCCCGGTTCCTATGCGCCCCTTGGGGCGATGCTTCTGGTGGGCGGTGTGTTTGCGCTGTTCACGGTGGAACGCTTTCCCGCCGAGGTGGTGGCCCTTGCCGGGGTCGCGGTGGCGCTGGTCCTTGGCCTCGTTCAGGTCGAGGATGTGCTGAATGCCCTGTCAAACCCGGCGCCCGCCACCATTGGCGCGATGTTCGTGCTTAGCGCCGCGCTGGTGCGCACCGGCGTGCTCGAAGCCATGGCAGGGGCGCTTGGCCGCGGCATGGAGCGTCGCCCGCGCCGCACGGTGCTGGCGTTTTTCGTGCTGGCCGCAATTGCTTCGGCCTTCATGAACAACACGCCGGTGGTGATGATCCTGATCCCGGTGGTGTTCGCGCTGTCGCGCCAGCTGGGCACCAGCGCCTCGCGGCTGTTGATGCCGCTCAGCTACGTGGTGATCATGGGGGGCACCTGTACGATGATCGGCACCTCGACCAACCTGCTGGTCGACGGGGTGGCGCGCCAGCAGGGGCTGGCACCGTTTGCGCTGTTGGAAATCGCGCCGCTCGGGCTGGTGCTGGCGCTGGTCGGCGGCGGCTTTCTGGCGCTGGCCGCGCCGCGTTTCCTGCCCGAGCGCACGCCGCTGGCGCAGATGCGCGGCGGCGCGGCGCGCTCTTGGCAGGTCGAGCTGTTCGTGCCGGTGGGCTCGCCGTTGATCGGGCGCAGCCCCGCCGATGTGTCCGAATTCCGCCGCCCCGGCACCCGGCTGGTCGACCTGATCCGCGCCGATGTCTCGCTGCGCCGCGAGATCGGCGAGGCGCGGCTAGCGGCGGGGGATCGCATCGTGCTGCACGCCCCGGATACCGAAATCGCAGGCTTTCGCGACGGCTCGAAGAGCCTTGCGATTTCCGGCACGCAGGCCGCCACGGCGCGGCGCCATCAGATCGTCGAGGCGCTGATCAAGACCCGCACGCGGCGCTTTGCCAGCCTTGGCTGGCGGCGCAGCCACGGGGTCTATCCGATTGCGGTGCACCGGCACGGCAGCTCGGTCGATCTGGCGGATGAGGCGCTGCATCTGCGCCCCGGCGATACGGTGCTGCTGGATGGCGCGGGCGAGGATATCGCCCGGCTCGCCCGCGACGAGGATCTGGTCTTGTTGGCGCCGATGCAGGCGCGGGCGTTTCGCCGTGGCCGCGCGCCGATTGCGCTGGCGGTGCTGGCGCTGGTGGTGGTCGGCGCGGCGCTGGAGCTGGCGCCGATCCTGCCGCTGGCGATCATCGGCGCGGCCATTGTGCTGCTGACCGGCTGCGTCGAGGCCGACGAGGGGCTGGGCAGCATCGACGGGCGTTTGCTCTTGCTGATCGTGGGGATGCTGGTTCTGGGCACCGCGATGGAGCGCAGCGGCGCGATGATGCTGATCGTCGAGGCAATCTCGGGGCCGCTGCGCCATCTCAGCCCGCTGCTGGCGCTGGCGCTGATCTATGCGGTGACCTCGGTGCTGACCGAGATCGTCACCAACAACGCGGTGGCGGTGCTGATGACGCCGGTGGCGGTGGGCGTGGCCCAGACGCTCGGGCTGGACCCGCGCGCCTTTGTGGTGGTGGTGATGTTCGGGGCCAGCGCCAGCTTTGCCACCCCGATCGGCTATCAGACCAACACCATGGTGTATAACGCCGGTGGTTACAGGTTCACCGATTTCCTGCGGCTGGGATTGCCGATGAACCTGATCGCCGGGGCGGTCACGGTGCTGGTCGCGCCGCTGATTTGGCCGCTTCAGCCCTGAAGCGCGGCCCAAGCGGTGACAAACCCCTCGGCCTTGGCGCGCACCGTCGCCACGTCATCGCCCGGCTTATACAGCGCCGAGCCAAGGCCAAACCCGGCCACCCCGGCGGGCAGGAAATCGGCCATGGTGCCCGGCGTGATGCCACCCACCGGAAACAGCCGCGTGCCCACGGGCAGGATGGTGCGGATCGCCTTGATCGCGGCGGGGCCGACAAGCTCGGCGGGAAACACCTTGAGCCCGCGCGCCCCGGCATGAAGCGCGGCATAGGCTTCGGTTGGCGTGGCGATGCCGGGAATGCAGATCATGCCCTTGGTGGCGGCGGCGCCGATCACCGCGGTATCGGCATGGGGCATCACCACCAGATCGGCGCCGATGGCATCCAGCCTGTCGACATCGGCCAGCGTGGTGACGGTGCCCGCCCCGACCAGCGCCTCGTGGGGCAGAGCGTCGCGCACCGCCTTGATGCTGTCGAAGGGCTCGGGCGAGTTGAGCGGAATCTCGATCAGCCGGAACCCGGCGTCGAAAAGCACCTGCGCGACGGGCACCGCTTCGGGCGGGGTCAGCCCGCGCAGGATGGCGACAAGGGGCAGGGCGGCGCAGGCCGCATCAAGGCGTTGGGCACGATCGGTCATGACTGTCCTTCAGGGATAAGCCCGGCGGCGCGGGCGAAATGATACAGCCCCAGCGGGGCGGGGTTTTCGATCAGCGCCGCAGCGCCAGCGCCGCAGATCTGGCGCAGCGCCGCATCGTAGCGCGCACAAAGCGCGCCGCCGCCAACCAGCAGCAGCGCACCGCCCGCGTGCTGCGCAAGCCCGGCGGCGACCTCATGCCCGATCAGCAGACCCGACATATATTCGGCCAACGCCTCGCCTTGCAGCTGTCCGGTCAGACCCAGCGTGCGGGCGCTGAACAGCTGATGGCTCAGCGCGCCGCCGCTGGCGGCCTCGGCGACGCCGCGGGCAAAGGCGTCGGGGTCTGGCGCGCTCTCGTCGGGCATCAGCCGCCCAAGAATGGAATGGGCGCGCAGCACGGCAAAGATCTCGCCGGTCATGTAGGTGGCAAAGCCGGTGACAGCGCCGCCCTGCACCTGCGCCCATTTGCAATGGGTTCCGGGCAGGATCAGCGTGGCGCTGGCCTGCCGGTCCGGGTGGTCTGCGATGGTTCCTGCGATCTGGATTTCCTCGCCGCGCATCACATCCGGGGGCGCGCCCGTCGGCGCATGGATCAGCCCCGGCGCGATCAGCATCTCGCCGCGCGGGGTCTGCACCCGCCCGGCGGCACCGCTCAGCTGCGAGACATCGGCGGGGCAGGGCAGGTAGGGCACCTCGGCCCAGCCCTGCGCGCTGCCGACCATGCCGCAGGCGACCAGCGGTGCGTCGGGCCAGCCATCGGTCAGCGCATTCAGCGCCGCGGCGAAGCCATCGGCGCCGGGCTGCGGCAGATGCTGGATGCCATGCCCCGAGGCGCGGGTCTCGAGCACACCGCCCCCCGGCGCGATGCGAAAGGCGCGCAGGCTCGAGGTGCCCCAATCAAGCGCAATCAGCGCGGTGTCGCTCATCTGTCTCTCCATTCAAGGGTCGTGCGGGCCGCGCGCTGCGGCCGTTGCGGGCGGCGTCATCGCGGCGAGGTCGAGCCGCGCGCCATCATCGCAAAGCCCAGATCGACGCGCCGCTCGCTCACCGAGCCGGGGCTTTCGATCTCGGCCAGCAGCATGGCGATGGCGCGCGAACCGATCTCGCGGCGCGGCGTGGCGACGGCGCTTAGCGAGGGCACCATCTGCCGCGCCATCTCGATGTCATTGTAGCTGCAAATGCCCAGCTCGCGCGGCACGTCGATGTTGCGGGCGCGCGCCTCCATCAGGGCGCCGACGGCAAGGTCGTCGTTGTTGCACATCACCGCGTCGGTGTCGGGCGCGCGGTCGAGAAGCTGTTCGAGAAGCTGCCGCCCAAGCCCCACCGAAGAGGGCAGCGGCGTGGTGACGATGCGCGCCTCGTCATGCAGCCCGGCGGCGCTGGCCGCGTCGCGAAACGCCTCGAGACGGCGGCGCGCGCGCGGGTCCATCCGCGCCGACAGGAAGCCCAGCCGCCGGTAGCCGCAGGCGCGCAGATGCTCTGCCCCGGCCCGCACCGAGGCCAGCTGGTCAAACCCGACGCACATATCCACCGCGTCATCCGAGGTTTCCATGATCTGCACGATCGGGCAGCTCGCCTGTTCAAGCAGGGCGCGCGCGGCATCGGTCTGATCGCGCGACGAGACGATCATCCCGGCCGGGCGCTGGCTGAGAAAGGCGCGGATCAGGCCTTCTTCTTCCAGCGCGCTGTAGCGGTAATTGCCGATCTGGATGAAAAAGCGCGTGTCCTGCGCGCCGTCATAGACCCCGCGCAGCACGTCGGAAAACACGTTGTTGGTCAGCGAGGGCACCAGCAACCCGATGGTCGAGGTGCTGCGCGAGGCCAGCGCCGAGGCCGCCGGGTCAGGGGTATAGCCCAGCTTGCGCACCGCCTCTTCGACCTTGGCGCGGGCTTTCTGCGACACGATTCCGGGCGAGCGAATCGCGCGGGAAACAGTGATCGCGCTAACACCAGCCTCGCGCGCAACATCGGCAAGGGTGGGGCGGTCTGATCCTGCGCGCGATTTTCTGGGCATGGGCCGTGATCCTTTTGTTACTGTCTTTCTTGCTGAAATATCGCGATGGTTCAAGCGAAACCGCTTTGCGCCGTGGATCGTGGGCGGGCGAAAAACTGCGGCCTCAGATAATGATTGCGCTGTCATTTATGCTGTCCTATGGTCCGCCCAGACCCGGCGCGCAGAGCCATGTGCCCGGGCCATGGATTCTTGGAGGAGCCCAGCATGTCCATTCTTTCCCGTCGCAGCCTGTTCGCAGGCGTTGCCATGACCCTTGCCCTTGCCAGCACCGCGCAGGCACAGGAATACACCTTCCGCATCCAGTCGTCGGACCCGGCGGGCAACACCAACTTCCTGCTGCAAAAAGAGTGGGCGCAGATGGTGTCGGAAAAGACCGACGGGCGTATCGCTGTCGAAATGATGCCGGTGGAAACCATCGTGGCGCATTCCGAAACCATGGACGCGGTCGCCGCGGGCATCCTTGATGGCCATTTCACCGACACCTCCTATGCCTCGGGCAAGGATGCGGCCTTCGGGCTGATCGCCAACCCGGTCGGCGCATGGTCGGACCCCAGCCAGATGTTCGATTTCATGGCGAATGGCGGCGGCAAGGAGCTGATGAACGAAATGCTCGAACCTTATGGTTTGCATTTCATCGGCGCGACCACGCCGGGGCTTGAAGCCTTCGTGGCCAAGGTGCCGCTGGACGGGGTGGCCGATCTTCAGGGTCTGAAGCTGCGCGCCCCCGAAGGCATGGTGCAGAACGTGTTCGCCGCCGCTGGCGCCGCGCCGGTGAACCTGCCGGGGTCCGAGGTGTTCACCTCGCTCGACAAGGGGGTGATCGACGCCGCCGATTATAACACCTTCTCGACCAACGCCGCGCAGGGCCTGCATGACGTGGCCAAGCACCCGGTCTATCCCGGCTTCCATTCGATGCCGCTGATCGAAGTGTCGGTGAACCTGTCGAAATGGAATTCGCTGCCCGACGATCTGAAGACCGCGATGGAAGAGTCGGTGGCGGAATTCGCCGTCTACCAGTCGCAGACCGTGCATGAGCGCGACATGGAAGCCGCCAAGGAAGCCGAAGCCAGCGGTGAGATCACCATTCACGACTGGTCTGATGAAGAGCGCGCCAAGTTCCGCGCCATCGCCCGCAGCCAGTGGGAAGATGCCGCCAAGGCCTCGGCCAACAGCCAGAAGGTCTATGACCTGCTGACCGCCTATCTGATCGAAAAAGGGCTGATGGAGGAATAATCCCCATCCTGCCCGTTGCCCCCGGCCCCCTCTGGCCGGGGGTTTTCCGTTTTCCCACCCGAGGCCGCCATGTCCGACATCATCGACGAGACACTCGCCAATCATAACAAGACCCCCGAGGCCGCCCCCGAAGCCGGGGCGTTTGGCCGGGCTGTCAATGCGGTGGGGGTGCTGTTTGCCATCGGCATTCTCGCCTCGGCGGCGCTGCTGATGTATGAGGTGGTGCTGCGCTACGCGTTCAACGCGCCGACCAAATGGGTGCATGAAACCGTGGTGTTCCTGAGCGCCATCGCCTTTGTCTACGGCGGGCTTTATGCCGCCGCGATCGACAAGCACATCCGCGTGGTGATCTTTTACGATCGCATGTCCGAGGGGCTGCGCAGGCTGTTCGATGTGGGGATCTCGGTGATCTGCCTCGTGGCGTCGGTGTTCTTTGCCTGGGCGGCGTGGCTGAGCGTGAAGCGGGCCGCATGGACACCGCAGGGCGAGTTCCGGCTGGAAACCTCGGGCTCTGCGTGGAACCCGGCCTATCCGGGGCTGCTCAAGATCTTTCTCTTCGTGATCCTGATCCTGCTGGCGATCCAGTTTGCGATCTTCACGGTCAATTACCTGCGCAAGAAAGCCGACTGATGGAATTCCTTGATTTTCAGGCGATGGGCATTGGCGGCGCGACGCTGGCCATGTTCATCATGCTGCTGGTGCTGCTGCTGACCGGGATGCCGCTGGCCTTCGTGACGCTGCTGGTGGCGCTGATCTTTGCGCTGGGGTGGTTCGGGCCGATGGCGGTGCCGCTGATCACCTCGCGGATCTTCAGCTTTGTGAACAGCTTTGTCTTCGTCTCGGTGCCGATGTTCGTGCTGATGGCGGCGATCCTCGACCGATCCGGCATCGCGCGCGATCTGTTCGATGCGATGAAGGTGCTGGCCGGGCGCATTCGCGGCGGCGTCGCGATCCAGACGCTGCTGGTGGCGGTGGTGCTGGCCGCGATGTCGGGCATCATTGGCGGCGAGGTCATCCTGCTGGGCCTGCTGGCGCTGCCGCAGATGCTGCGGCTGGGCTATGATCGCAACCTTGCCATTGGCGTGTGTTGCGCGGGCGGCGCGCTTGGCACCATGGTGCCGCCGTCGATCGTGCTGATCATCTACGGGCTGACCGCCAACGTCTCGGTGGGCGATCTGTTCAGCGCCGCCTTCATTCCGGGGCTGATGCTGGCGAGCTTTTATGCCGCCTATATCCTGATCCGCGCCTATCTGAACCCGGCGCTGGCCCCCATCGCCGAACACGAAGACATCAGCCGCCGCGAAAAGCTGCGCCTGCTCAAGGGGCTGTTCCTGCCGATCCTCGTGGTGATCTTTGTGCTGGGCTCGATCTACGGCGGCATCGCGTCCGTCACCGAGGCCTCGGCCATCGGGGTCATCGGGGTCACGCTGTCGACCATCATCCGGGGCGAATTCAGCGTCGAGCTGATGATCGGCGCCGCCAAGCAGACGCTGCGAACCGTGGGCATGATCGTGTGGATTGGCATCGGCGCATCGGCGCTGGTGGGGGTGTTCAACCTGATGGGCGGCATCAACTTCGTCTCCAGCCTGATCACCGGCATTTCCGACGAGCCGATCGTGGTCATCCTGTTCATGATGCTGATCCTCTTCGTGCTGGGCATGTTCCTTGACTGGGTCGGCATCGCGCTGCTGTGTATGCCGATCTTCGTTCCCATCGTGCGCGAGATGGGCTACGACCCGGTGTGGTTCGGCGTGGTGTTCGCAATGAACATGCAGGTCAGTTTCCTGTCTCCGCCGTTTGGCCCGGCGGCGTTTTATCTCAAATCCGTGGCGCCGCCGGATATCTCGCTCGGCGACATTTTCCGCTCGCTGCTGCCGTTCATCGCGATGCAGGTTCTGGCCGTCGCGCTGCTTATCATCTTCCCCGGCATCACCGGACACTAGGAGCCTTGTCATGACCGACCCCCGCAAGCTGCGTTCGACAAGCTGGTTCAACGATCTTGGCGACCCCGAGATGACGGCGCTGTATCTAGAACGCTATCTCAACTACGGGCTGACCCTTGACGAGCTGCGCTCGGGCAAGCCGATCATCGGCATCGCCCAGACCGGCAGTGACCTGTCGCCCTGCAACCGCCACCACATCGAGCTGGCCAAGCGCACCCGCGACGGCATCATCGCCGCTGGCGGCGTGCCGCTGGAAATCCCGGTGCATCCGATTCAGGAAACCGGCAAGCGGCCCACCGCGATGCTGGATCGCAACCTTGCCTATCTGAGCCTTGTCGAAAGCCTGTTCGGCTATCCGATCGACGGCGTGGTGCTGACCATCGGCTGCGACAAGACCACCCCGGCGCTGCTGATGGCCGCCGCCACGGTGAATATCCCCGCCATTGCCTTCAGCGTCGGGCCGATGCTGAACGGCTGGCACAAGGGCGAGCGCGCCGGTTCTGGCTCGGTGATCTGGAAGGCGCGCGAGAAATACGCCGCCGGCGAGATCGACGGCAACCAGTTCCTCGACATGGCTGCCGCCTCGGCGCCGTCGGTGGGCTATTGCAACACCATGGGCACCGCCAGCACGCTCAATTCTCTGGCCGAGGTGCTGGGGATGCAGCTGCCCGGCTCGGCCTCGATCCCGGCGCCCTACCGCGAGCGCGGCCAGATGGCCTATGCTACCGGCAAGCGCATCGTCGACATGGTGCATGAGGATCTGCGCCCGTCGCAGGTGATGACGCGCGAGGCGTTCGAGAATGCCATCGTGGTCAATTCCGCCATTGGCGGGTCGACCAACGCGCCGATCCACCTTGTGGCCGTCGCCCGGCATCTGGGCATCGAGTTGACCAATCAGGATTGGGAAAGCGTCGGCTATGACGTGCCACTGCTGGCCAATGTGCAGCCTGCGGGCGCCTACCTGTCCGAGGATTTCCACCTTGCGGGCGGCCTTCCCGCCGTGGTGGCCGAACTGCTGCGCGGCGGGCTGATCCCGCACCCCGACGCGCGCACCGTCACCGGCGACAGCTTTGCCGGGCTTTACGCCGATGCGCCTTGCGAGAACACCGATGTGATCCGCCCGCTCGACAAGGCGCTGACGCCGCATGCCGGGTTCCTCAACATGACCGGCAACCTGTTTGACACCGCGATCATGAAGACCTCGGTCATCACGCCGGAATTCCGTGGCCGCTACCTGTCGGACGAGGCCGATCCGATGGCCTTCGAAGGGCCGGTCTTCGTGTTCGACGGCCCCGAGGATTTCCACAAGCGCATCGACGATCCGGCGCTTGGCATCACCGCGCAAAGCATCCTTGTGATGCGCGGCGCAGGCCCGCGCGGCTATCCGGGCGGCGCCGAGGTGGTGAACATGCGCCCGCCGTCTTATCTGATCAAGCAGGGCATCCGCGGGCTGCCCTGCATTGGCGATGGGCGGCAATCGGGCACCTCCGGGTCGGCCTCGATCCTCAATGCCTCGCCCGAGGCGGCGGCGGGGGGCAACCTTGCCATCCTGCGCGATGGTGACATGCTGCGCGTCGATCTGAACACCCGCACCGTGCAGCTGATGGTCAGCGATGCCGAGATCGCCGAACGCCGCGCCGCGCTGGAGGCCGCCGGTGGCTATCAGGTGCCGCAAAGCCAGTCGCCATGGCAGGCGATCTTTCGCGACCGGGTGCGCCAGTTCGCCGATGGCATGGTGCTGGATGGGGCGGACGAATTCCGCGACATCGGCAATGCCACGATGCCGCGCCACAGCCACTAGGGCGCAACTGCTGCCCCGCGCGGCAACGCGCGCATCCCTTGCGCGCTTCGACGCGGCCCGCGCCGGAACCCGCTTGCGGCGCGGATCCTGACAGGCAACATCGCACGGGCGGAGCAGATCCGCCGCCCGTGCAGCCTGAAAGAGACCTCATGACCCGTTCCATCCTTGCCGCCACCGCCCAGCTTGGCCCCATTCAACGCACCGAACCCCGCGCACAGGTGGTCGCCCGGCTGATTGCGCTGATGGAAACCGCCCATGCCCGCGGCGCGCGGCTGGTGGTGTTTCCCGAACTGGCGCTGACCTCGTTCTTTCCACGCTGGCTGCTTGAGGGCGCGGCGCTCGATGCGTTTTACGAAACGCAGATGCCGGGGCCAGACACCCAGCCGCTGTTCACCCGCGCCCGCGAGCTGGGGGTGGGGTTCTACCTTGGTTACGCCGAGCTGACGCCGGACGGGCAGCGGTTCAACACCTCGATCTTTGTCACCCCGGATGGCGAAATCGCCGGGAAATACCGCAAGATTCACCTGCCCGGGCATTACAATTTCGAAGACTGGCGCGCCTTCCAGCATCTGGAAAAGCGCTATTTCGAACATGGCGATCTGGGCTTTGGCGTGTTCAACGCCATGGGCGGACGCTTTGGCATGTGCCTGTGTAATGACCGGCGCTGGCCCGAGACCTTCCGCGTGCTGGGGCTGCGCGGGGCAGAACTGGTGATGCTGGGCTACAACACGCCGCAGCATTACCCGCAGGCCCCCGAACACGACCATTTGCAGGATTTCCACAACCACCTGTCGATGCAGGCCGGGGCCTATGCCAATGGCGCTTGGGTGATCGGCACCGCCAAGGCGGGGCTCGAGGAAGGCTGCGAGTTGATCGGCGGGTCGTGCATCATCGCCCCGACGGGCGAGATCGTCGCCCGCACGCAGGGGCGCGGCGACGAGGTGGCGGTGGCCGAGATCGACCTTGATCGCTGCACCGAACTGCGCCGCAACATCTTCAACTTTGCGCTGCACCGCGAGCCGGGCGATTACGGCCCGATCTGCGAGGGCGCCGAGACCCGCGCCGCCACCCGCGAGGCCTATACCATGGCCGATCGCACTACGCGCTGAAATGCCATCTCGACGCGGCGCGCCCTGCGGGGGATGATCGCCCCCGTGGGCAACAGGGGGCAGCTATGGGCGTGACCCGCGTGAAGACCGCCATTTTGCTGCTGGCCCTCGCCGGGCTGATCGCGGGGCTGGCGCTGCATCTGTCGGGGCAGGCAGGGCTGGCGACGCTGGCGTGGTGGGCCGGGGTGCTGCCGGCGCTGGCCGCGCTGGTGATCGAGATAGCGCGCAGCCTCGGGCGCGGGGAAACCGGGCTTGATATCGTCGCCGCGCTGTCGATGAGCGCGGCGCTTGGCTTTGGTGAAACTCTCGCCGCGGCGGTGGTGGCGGTGATGTATTCGGGGGGCACCTTCCTCGAAGGCTTTGCCGAGGGCCGCGCGCGGCGCGAGATGCAGGGGCTGCTGTCGCGGGTGCCGCGCAGCGCCACGCGGCACCGCAATGGCGCGCTGCAAGAGATCCCGCTTGACGAGGTTGCCCCCGGCGATCGGCTGCTGATCCGGCAGGGCGACGTGGTGCCGGTGGATGGCACGCTGGCCTCGGCCACTGGCTTTGTCGATGCCTCGGCGCTGACCGGGGAATCGCTGCCCATTCGGCTGGAGCGCGGCGCTGAGGCGATGAGCGGCGCCACCAACGTCGGGGAGGCCTTCGACATGATCGCCACCCGCCCGGCCCGCGACAGCACCTATGCTGGCATCGTGCGCCTTGTCGAAGCGGCGCAGCGGGCGCGCGCGCCGATGGCGCGGCTGGCGGATCGCTGGGCGCTGGGATTTCTCGCGGTGACGCTGCTGATCGCCAGCGCGGCCTGGGCGCTGAGCGGCGATCCGATCCGCGCTGTGGCGGTGCTGGTGGTGGCAACGCCCTGCCCGTTGATCCTTGCGGTGCCGGTGGCGCTGGTGGCGGGGCTGTCGCGGGCGGCGCATTACGGCGTGCTGATCAAGGGCGCCCCGGCGCTTGAGGCGCTGGCGCGGATGCGGGTGCTGATCCTCGACAAGACCGGCACGCTGACCGACGGGCGGCCGCAGATCGTGTCGATCTCCTGCCTTGGCGGGCAGACCGAGGCCGAGATCCTGCGCCTTGCCGCCGCGCTGGATCAGGCCTCGCAACATCCGGTGGCGCAGGCCATCGTCGCCGCGGCGCAGGCGCGCGGACTGGCGCTTCCGGTGCCATCGGGCGTGACGGAACATCCCGGCGAGGGCCTTGTCGGGCAGATCGAGGCACACCGGGTGATCGTGGGCGGCGAAGGCTTTGTCGCGGCGCAGATCGGGGCCAGCCCCGGTAGCACGGCGCTGGATGCGGGCGCGCTGCTGGTGGCGGTGGCGATTGACGGGCGCATGGCCGGGCATCTGGTGATGGCCGATCCGCTGCGCGCGGGCATGGCGCAGATCCTGACCGGGCTGCGCCGCGAAGGCATCGCCCGCATCGTGCTGGCCACCGGCGATCGGCGCGAGGTGGCCGAGAGGGTAACGCAGGGGCTTGGGCTTGACGGGCTGAGCGCCGGGATGACCCCGGGCGGCAAGGTGGCGCTGGTGCAGGCCGAACGCGCGCAGGGCCCGGTGATGATGGTTGGCGACGGGGTCAATGATGCACCGGCGCTGGCGGCGGCGGATGTCGGCGTGGCGATGGGGGCACGCGGCGCGGCGGCCTCGGCCGAGGCGGCGGATGTGGTGCTGCTGGTGGACCGGATCGACCGGCTTGGCGCGGGGCTTGCCATCGCGCGGGGCGCGCGCCGCATCGCCCTGCAAAGCGTAGTGGCGGGCATCGGCCTGTCGGTGCTGGGGATGATCGCCG
Organism: Citreicella sp. C3M06; assembly: GCF_018860705.1. Taxonomy (GTDB): domain Bacteria; phylum Pseudomonadota; class Alphaproteobacteria; order Rhodobacterales; family Rhodobacteraceae; genus Salipiger. The sequence continues at coordinate 175,980 of NZ_JAHKQA010000047.1, read as the reverse complement.
CCGCCTTTGGCGCGCTCAGCCCGGTGCAGGGGGCATTGCTGCAAGAGGTGATCGACGTTGCGGTGATCCTCAACGCGCTGCGGGCGCTGCGGATCGTGCCACGGGTCTGACCGCACCCGGCATCTTCGGGCAAACGGCAGAGACAATGCGCGCGGGTCGACAGGAACGACGGCGGTATCGGGGCGCGGCCCAAACCGCGCCATCGCCCCGCAAGCCCTGTCGGCAATTGCGTCTGTGCGGCGCTTGCGACACAATAGACGAGCGGGCGCATGGGGTGACCGTTCGGGCATTGCGCAGAGCCCAGTATGACCCTTTCGAAAGGACGCGGCATGAAGCCGGAGCAACGGCGGGAACTGATCGTGCAGCTTGTCGAAACGCTGGGTGAGGTGCATGTGGATGCGCTTGCGGAACGCTATGGCAGCTCGCGAGAGACCATCCGCCGCGACCTGAGCGCGCTGGATGCCAGCGGGCGGCTGCGCAAGTTTCACGGCGGGGCGCGCGGCATCGCCGCGCCGGGCGAACCGGGCCTGACCGAAGGCCCGCTGGATGCCCGGCTTGCCACGCTGAGGGTCGAAAAAGACGCCATCGGCCAACGCGCCGCCACGCTGTTTGGCGAAGGCGCCACGCTGTTTGTCGACACCGGATCGACCACCATCGCCTTTGCACGCGCGCTGGCCCGCCGCCGGGGCCTGACAGTGATCAGCAATTCTCCGCAGATCGCGACCGCGCTGGCGCAATCCGACGGCCGTCACCGCCTGTATCTGCTGGGCGGAGAGATCGCCGCCGAGGGGCGCGAGACGCTGGGCGCGCTGGCCATCCAGCAGCTTCAGCAATTCAGAGCCGAACATGCGGTGCTGACCATCGGCGCCATGACGCCGGACGGGATCATGGATTACGACCTGCGCGAAACCGAACTGGCCCGCGCCATGATCGCCCGCGCCGCCAGCGTCACGGTGCTGGCCGATCACAGCAAGCTGGACCGCGCCGCCGTCTTCGAAGTGGCCTCGCTTGGCAGCATCGACCGGCTGGTGACCGACCGCGCCCCGTCGCCCGAGATGGGCGCCGCGCTGCGCAGCGCCGGGGTCGAGGTTATCGTCGCCCCGGTGGGCCGCTAGCCCGCGGCCATGAGCTGACGCAGCAGGCTGATCGGATGCTGCAACGCGCGGTTCGCAACCTTGGCGCTTTGACAGCGGCAGGAATAGCCCGTTGCAAGGATGATATCCGGCTCCGGCCCGGTCGCTGGTGCGGTGGCATCCTGCCACGACTGGGCAAAGATCGTCTCGGATGTGGCCCGGTTCACGGTCTCATGCCCCCACATACCGGCCATGCCGCAACAGCCCGTTGCGGGGATGTGCAACGTGATGCCGAAGCGGGCAAAGACCTCTCGCCAGCCCGTATGTCCTGCCGCGCCTTGCACCCGCTCCGAGCAATGGGGCAGCAGCCGCACCCGCATCGGCGGCGCTTGCACCGTGTCGTTCACCAGCGTTGCCAGCAGCTCCTGCGGGCTGAGGGGGCGGGGCGTGCCCTCGGGGTAATCGGTTTTGTAACAGGCGGTTATCGCGGGTTCGATCTGGACCATGCGGGTGCCGGTGGCGTCGATGCGGCGCAGCAGATCGGCCTGAGCCCGGGCCTGCGCGGCGGCCCCGCGCACACGCCCGAGCACTTGGCGGGCCTTGCCCGAGGGGCGGTAGGGCGCAACGCGCAGGCGGTGGCCCAGCCTGTCCAGAACCTCGGCCAGATCGGCCACCAGCTGCGGTTCAAAGAACCGGGTAAAGGCGTCGGGCACCAGCACCACGTCGCGCGCCGGGTCCAGCGTTTCAAGGTCTCGCAACTGGTCCAGCGGCGGCCTGTGCAGCGGCAGCGCCGGCAGGGCGGTCAGGCCGATGCGATGCATCAGCGCCGCCCCCGGCCCTTGGGTCATAAGATTGGCCAGCCGGGGCAGGCGGGCGGCATAGGGCAACAGCGCCTCAAGCTGGTCGAGCGCGTAGTGGCGCAGCGGGCGGCGATGCCGGGCGTGATAGCTTTGCAGGAATCCCGCGCGCAGCTTGGGCACATCGACCCGGATCGGGCATTGGGTTGTGCAAGCGGCGCAGGACAGACAGCCGTCCATCGCCTGTTTCACATCCGCCTCGAAATCGGGATCGGCGGCACCATCAGGCCCGCCCTGCCGCAACCATTCGCGCATCAGCGAGGCGCGGCCCTTGGGGGAATGGCGCCGATCGCCGGTGGCCTTGTAGGACGGGCACATCACATCGCCCGCGTCGCGGTTGAAACAGGCGCCATTGCCGTTGCAGGCAAAGGCCGAGGCATGATCCGCGCGCAGCCCCTCGGGCACCTGACGGTCCATCTGGCCACGGGTCGGCACGCCGTCGATCTGCCACAGGGCGCTGTCATCCGGGGTGGCGATCTTGCCCGGATTGAGCTGGTTGCGCGGATCGAACGCCGCCTTGATCTGTTGCAAGGCGGGATACAGCGGGCCGAACACCTCGGGCACATATTCCGAACGCACCCCCTTGCCATGTTCGCCCCACAGCAAACCGCCGTGCTGATGCACCAGCGCCACCACCTCGTCGGTGATGCGGCGGATTAGGACTTCCTGCGCCGGGTCGGTCAGATCCAGCGCCGGGCGCACGTGCAGCACGCCCGCATCCACATGGCCGAACATGCCGTAATCCAGCCCTTCGCGGTCCAATATGGCCCTGAAACCGGCGATGAACGGTTCCAGCCGTTCGGGTGGCACGGCGCAATCTTCGACAAAGGGCAGCGGGCGTTTGCTGCCCCGCGCCCGCCCCAGCAGGCCGACCGACGCCTTGCGCAGCCCCCAGACCCGCGCCACATCCGCGCCTTGGGTCTGTGTCACCGCAAGCCGCCCCGGTCCGGCGGCAAGCCTGTCGCGCAGGGTTGTCACGTGGTCCGTCAACGCGCCCGCATCATCGCCGGTGAATTCGACGATATTCACCCCCGCCGCATCCGCCACCGGGAACAGATGCGCCACGGCGGCAAAGCCGGGTTCTTCGCGCGCCAGCCCCAGCACCCGGCTGTCGATGGTTTCGACCGAGGTCGCGCCAAGGCTCGCCATCTCGCGCGCATCGCGCAGCGCGGCCTGAAAATCGGGGTAGAACACCAGCAGCAGCGCGGTGGCGGCGGGGATCGGCAACAGGTTCAGCGTGGCCTCGCTGATCAGGGCCAGCGTGCCCTCTGATCCGCAGATCACCGCCGCGGGGTCGATGCTGTCACCCTGCCGGATATGGGCCAGATCATAGCCGGTCAGCGTGCGGTTGAGCTTGGGAAAGCGCTGCGCGATCAGCTCTGCCTGATCGCGACTGAGGGTATCAAGCGTTTCCAGCACCGCGCCGCTGCGCCCGGTTCCGGGGACATGGGGCGCGCGCTGCGTCTGGATCACCTCGCCCCCGATCAGCGCGGCGCGCAGCGACAGCACATGGGTCGAGGTCTTGCCATAGGCGCAGGACCCTTGCCCGCAGGCATCGGTCGAGATCATCCCCCCGATCGTGGCGCGCGACGATGTTGACAGTTCGGGCGCAAAGAACAGCCCATGCGGGCGCAGCGCTGCATTCAGTTGGTCCTTGATGACGCCGGGCTGCACCCGCACCCGGCGCGCCGCAACGTCGATATCAAGGATCCGGGTCATGTGGCGCGAACAATCCACCGTGATGCCGCCGCCCAGCGATTGCCCGTTGGTGCCGGTGCCGCCGCCGCGCGGGCGCACGGTAACGCCGTGAAACTCGGGCTGGTCGAGCAGGCGGGCGATCAGCGCAAGGTCGGCTTCATCGCGCGGATAGACCACGGCGCCGGGCAGCAGTTGATAGATCGAATTGTCCGTCGCCATCACCACCCGGTCGCCGGGGGCTATGGAGACGGTGCCCGCAAACCCCTGAGCCGTCAGGGCTTGGGCAAAGTGTCGCTCGGCCTTGGTGGGCGGGGGCATGTGGCGCGTCATCGCAGAGCTTTCGGCTGGGGCGGCAGCGCCGCGGTGCGCGGAATTTTGACGCAGAGCGTGACCGAGTGCAACAATCGCGGCAAATTAAATGGGGCCGATATTGTGTATTCGGTTAGCAAAATGCACGTTCAGTCAATATGCCCTTGGGGCTGACGATGGAGGTGGCGCTTGACCCTTGAGACAGCGGAAGCGGATGTCGCGATCATCGGGGCCGGTGTCGTGGGCTGCGCCATGGCGCGTCGCTTTGCGCTGGAAGGCGCAAGCTGCGTGCTGATCGAAGCGGCGCCGGATATTCTCGCCGGGGCGTCAAAGGCGAACAGCGCCATCCTGCACACCGGGTTCGATGCGCCGGTCGGATCGCTCGAGCTGGCCTGCATGCAGGCGGGCTATAACGAATACCTGCAGATCCGGGGCGCGATGAACCTGCCGCTGCTGGAATGCGGCGCGATGGTCGCCGCCTGGAACGACGACGAAGAGTCGCGCCTGCCGGATCTGCTGGCGCAGGCCCATGCCAATGGCGTGCCCGACGCGCGCCTGCTGAGCCGCGACGAGGCGCGCGCGCGCGAGCCGCACCTGTCCTCACGGCTGCGCGGCGCGCTTCTGGTCCCGCGCGAACATGTGATTGATCCGTGGTCCGCGCCGCTGGCCTATGCCACGCAGGCGCAGATGCTCGGCGCGCGCCTTTTGTTCAACGCCGCCCTGACAGGCGCGCGGCGCAGCGGCGATCTGTGGCACCTGACAACCGCCGCCGGAGAGATCCGCGCCCACAGCGTCATCAACTGCGCCGGACTGTACGGGGATCGAATCGAAACCCTGCTGACTGGCGCCTCCCGCTTCGACATTCGCCCCCGCAAGGGGCAGTTCGTCGTGTTCGACAAGGCCGCCGCCCGCTGCCTGACCAGCATCCTGCTGCCGGTGCCCAACGAGCGGACCAAGGGCGTGGTGCTGACCCGCACCGTCTTTGGCAACCTTCTGGTCGGCCCCACCGCCGAGGAACAGCAGGCGCGCGAGCGCCCCGATGTCACCACCCCAGAGCTGAGCACGCTGATCGACACCGCGACGCGGCTGGTACCCGGCCTGCGCGACATGCCGGTGACGGCGGTCTACGCCGGGCTGCGCCCCGCGAGCGAGCGCAAGGAATACCGCATCCACGCCGATCACGAATTGGGCTATTTCTGCGCCGGGGGCATCCGGTCCACCGGGCTGACCGCCGCGCTGGGGATCGCGCGCCATGTGTTCGCGCTCTGGGCGCGGGCGGCGCGGCCCGTCGCGCCCCCTGATCCGCCAGTGCCCGTCATGCCCAACCTTGCCGAAGGTCTGACCCGCGACTGGCAGCGCCCCGGCCACGATGGCATTGTTTGCCACTGCGAGATGGTCACCCTGCGCGAGCTGCGCGCCGCGCTAGATAGCCCTGTGCCACCGGGCGATTTCGGCGGGCTGCGGCGGCGCACCCGCTGCGCCATGGGCCGTTGTCAGGGCTTCAATTGCCTTGCCCGCATCGCGACGTTGACCGAAGGGCGCCTGCGCGATCCGATCCTGCCGGAGGATCGCAGATGAGCGAGGCTTGCGATGTCGCCATCGTCGGCGCTGGCCCGGCCGGGCTGGCCTGCGCCACCGAACTGCGCCGGCTCGGGGTGGGCCGTATCGTGGTGCTGGAACGCTTTGACGAGGCGGGGGGCATGGCGCGCCACTGTGCCCATCCGCTGTGGGGGATGCGGGAATTTCGCCGCTTTCTTGGCGGCCCGGCCTATGCCCGCCGCCTTGTTGCCCGCGCCTTGGCCGCCGGGGTCGAGATCAGAACCGGCACCACCGTCACGCGCATTCGCCCGCACGGGCGGCTGGAACTTGCAACGCGCGACGGGGCGATGATCCTCGACGCGGCGCGCATCGTGCTTGCCACCGGGGCCCGTGAACAGACCCGCGCGCAGCGGCTTGCGCCGGGGATGCGGCCCCTCGGGGTGATGAACACCGCGGCGTTGCAAGCGTTCCTCACCTTGGAACAGCGCCGCCCGTTTCGCCGCCCTGTCATCATCGGCAGCGAATTGGTGGCATTTTCGGCATTGCTGAGCTGCACGCGCCACGGCATGCGCCCTGCGGCGCTTGTCGAGACCGAAGACAGGCCGCGCAGCCGGGGCGTCTTTATGGCGCTGTGCAGGCTGCTTGGGGTGCCGGTGCTGATGGGGGCGACGCTGCTGTCGATCGACGGCGCGGCGCGGGTTTCGGGGCTGCGCCTGCGCCTGCGCGATGGCAGCGAGCGGGCGCTGGCCTGTGACGGCGTGGTGTTTTCCGGGCGTTTCACCCCCGAGGCCGCATTGGCGCGCGACAGCGGCCTGACGCTTGATCCCGGCACGCAAGGGCCGTTGATCGATGCGGGCTGGCGCAGTTCGGACCGGCATGTGTTCGCGGCGGGCAACGTGTTGCACCCGGTGGAAACCGGCGGGCGCTGCTGGGCCGAAGGACGCCATGTCGCGCGCCGTGTCGCGCAGGATCTATCGCAGGGCTCGCGGCGGCGCGAGGCGGTCGATATCCTTCTTGGCGACGGGCTGCGCTATGTCGTGCCGCAGCGGATTGCCGCGGGGCAAACCCCCTGCACGCTGGTTCTGCGCGCAAATGGTGCCCTGCGGGGGCGGCTGGTTCTCAGCGATGGCGCGGGGCGTGAACTGGCCGTGGCCAGCCTGCGCAGTCACCCCGAACAATCGCTGCGGCTGCAGGTGCCCGCACTGGACAGGGCGGCGCTGGCGGGCGATCTCTGCCTGAGGCTGGAGAGAGAGGGCTGAGCGATGCGGGTGCTGGCGCTGGATCAGGGCACAACCTCGACACGCGGGATCGTCGCCGATGACGCGGGACACAGCCGGATCGTGCTGGCGCTGCGCCATGCCCAGCATTTTCCGCAGGCGGACCGGGTCGAACACGACCCGGCGGAACTGCTGGCCAATCTGCGCGCGGTGATTGCGGCGGCCGGGCCGGTGGACGCCATCGCGCTGAGCAATCAGGGCGAAAGCTGTCTGGCGTGGGATGCGCTGAGCGGCGCGCCGCTCTCGCCGATCATCGTCTGGCAGGACCGGCGCACGCAGGCCCGTCTCTCTGCCATGTCCCGACACGCGGCGCTGGTGCGCGAGCGTGCCGGGCTGCCGCTTGATCCGTATTTTTCCGCCGCCAAGCTGGGCTGGCTGCTGGACAATGTGCCCGAGGTGCAGGCGGCGCATCGCGCCGGGCGGCTGCGGCTGGGCACGACGGATGGGTTCTTTTTGCAGAACCTGACAGGGCGGGCGCAGACCGATATCAGCACCGCATCGCGCAGCTCGTTGATGGGGCTGGACAGCGGCGCATGGGATCCAACGCTATGCGATCTGTTCGGGGTGCCGATGGACTGCCTGCCCGAGATCCGCCCGACGGTTGGCGATTTCGGCAGCATAAATGACACCCCCGTCACCGCGGCGGTGGTCGACCAGCAGGCCGCGCTTTACGGGCATGGCTGCCGCGCGCCCGGAGACGCCAAGATCACCTTTGGCTCGGGGGCCTTTGCGCTGGCCCTGAGCGATGGCGCGCGGCCCGAAACCGCAGACAGCGGCCTGTTGCCCACGGTGGCCTGGCAAATCGGCGGGCGCACCGCCTATGCGCTGGAAGGCGGGGTGCAGGCGGCGGGATCGGCGGTGGAATGGGCCATGCGGATCGGCCTGCTCGACACGGCCGAGGCGCTTGCCGGGTTCTCCGCGCCGCCCGCGATCGACCGGGGGCTGGTGTTCGTGCCCGCCTTGTCGGGGCTTGGTGCGCCGCATTGGGATGGCTCGGCGGCGGGGCTGTTCATCGGCATGACAGGGGCCACCACGCGCGCGGACATGGCGCAGGCGCTCATCGAAGGCATTGCACTGCGCGCTGCCGAGGTGATTGCCCGGCTGGGGCCGCTGACGCGGCTGTCGGTGGACGGAGGCCTGTCGCGATCGCCGTATCTGTGCCAGTTTCTGGCGGATGTGACGGGGATGCACCTGATCCTGCCGGGCACCGATGAGCTGACAGCGCTGGGGGGCGCGCAGCTGGCGGCGCTTGGGCGGGGCGGTGCACTGCCGGGGCCACCGGCGCGGGGAGAGGTTGCGCCGCGCACCTGCGACCGGTCTGCCCGCATGGCGCGGTTCGCGCAGGCGGTGGATCGTGCCCAAGGCTGGCGCGCGGCGCCTTAGCGCAAGTTCTGGTGCGAGTGAGCGAGTTGCACGAACGGTCAGCATTCAGACTTAATGAGTGACCGTTCGCGCGTATATACCGGCAGAGAAGCCGATACTTCCGGTTGCTCTGGCGGCTTGGGGGCACCTGCTGCCCCTTATCGGGCAGGGTTGGCACGCCAGAATCCGCTGACGGGGAGCGTTTTTGCACCGAAACCGTCGAATCCGCGCAGATGTTGGCTCCAGCCCATCTTTCTTGATGACCTTCGCAAATCATGTAGATAGCTTGCCCGAAACCACAATTGGCGCAGATCTGGCCGCCCGCCGTTGGGCCGCTTTGCCAGAGTGGTGATAGCGAAAAAGGAAGACCCCTCATGCCCAGTGCAGCCCAGCCCTTGCCCTTCACCTGTCGCAAATCCCCCGCGCGGGGCTCGCAAGGCGTTGTGGTGACCAACCATCCGCTGGGCACGGCGGCGGGGCAGGAAATGCTGGCCTATGGCGGCAATGCGGTCGATGCCGCCGTTGCGGCGCTGCTGGCGCTGACCGTGGTCGAGCCGATGATGGTGGGCATCGCGGGCGGCGGCGTGTCGCATCTGCGCCTGCCGGATGGGTCACATACGGTCTATGATTGCCTGTCGCAGGCGGGGGCCTCGGCGCGGCCCGACATGTATACGCCGGTGTCGGACGCGCTGCCCGGTTACATGGAAACCGCGGGGCGGGCCAACCTTGTCGGGGCGGGGGCCGTGGCGGTGCCGGGCAACCTGCGCGGCTGGTGCGCGATGCACGCTGCCCATGGCGCGCTGCCCTTTGCCGATGTGATCGCTCCGGCGATCCGTCTGGCAGAGCGCGGCTTTGCGGTGACGCCTTACCTGTCGTCCAACATCACCCGCCACGCCGAAGACCTGTCGCAGGACGCTGAAATCGCTGGGATCTTCCTGCCCGGCGGCACGCCTGCGCCCGTTGGGCACCGCTTGGTGCAGGGGGATTACGCGACAAGCCTTCGGCTGATCGCCACCGAGGGCGCCGAGGCGCTGCATGGCGGCGCCTTGGGGCGTGCCTTGGTGGATCGGCTGGGCGAGACCGGGTCGGTGTCGATGGAGGATCTGATCAATTATGTGGCGCGCGAACGCGAGGCGATCTTTGCCAGCTATCGGGGGCATCAGATCGTCGGCCCACCGCCGCCAGCCTCTTCGGGGGTGCATGTGGCGCAGATGCTCAACATGCTGGAAAGCCACGACATGGCGGGGATGGGGTTTGACTCCGCCGAACGGCTGCACCTGCTAGCCGAGGTCATCCGCATCGCCTTTGAGGATCGGCGCGCCGCCTCGGGCGATCCGGATTTCGTCGATATCCCGGTCGAAAAACTGATTTCCAAGGAGTACGCGGCGGCGAGCCAGTCGCGGATGCGTGCTCTTGGCGGAGAGGGCGCGGTGCCGCCGGGCTATGAAAGCCAGAACACCACCCATATCACCGTTGCCGACCGCGACGGGCGCATCGTGTCGGCCACCCACACCATCAACGGGCTGTTCGGGGCGCGCTTTGTGGTGCCGGGCACGGGGATCATCCCCAACAACTACATGTATAATTTCGACCCGCACCCCGGAAAGGCGCTGTCGATCGCGCCGGGCAAGCGGGTGCCGACCTCTATGGCGCCGATGATCGTGCTCAAGGACGGCGCGCCCAGTTTCGCGCTGGGGCTGCCCGGCGCGGTGCGGATTTTCCCATCCGCCATGCAGGCCATCGTCAACATGATCGATTTTGGCATGACGCCGCAACAGGTGGTAGAGGCGCCGCGCATCTGGACCGAGGGCGCGCATGTGGAACTGGAACCGGATTACGCCCATCACAAACCGGCGCTCGAAGCGGCGGGCCATACTGTCACCCTCGTGCCCCATATCGGCGGGGGCATGAACATGATCGCCTTTGCGCCCGAGGGCGAGATGATCGGCGCGGCCTGCTGGCGCGCCGATGGCACGGTGGCGGCGATGGGCGGCGGATTGGCCGCCGCCGGTATTTCATTTCACATCTGACAGGATGGGGGCCGAAGCGAACCCATTGCGTGCGGGGTCAGTAGCCCCGCGCGGCGTCGGCGACATCGGCGCAGGTTCCGGTGTCGGCAAAGGTCTTCAGGTTGGCGGCGATGATCCGCCCTCCGGTGCCCGCATCGATCTGCGAGGCCACATGCGGGGTTACGGTGATGCCCGGATGATCCCAGAACGCATTGTCCGTGGGCAGCGGTTCGACATGGAACACATCCAGCGTCGCCTGTTTGATCTGCCCACTGTCGAGCGCGGCGATCAGATCGCCATCCACCAGATGCCCACCGCGCGCGCAGTTGATAACGCAGGCGCCGGGCGCAAGCTTGCCAAACAGATCGGCGTTCAGAATGCCGGTGGTCTGCGCGGTCAGCGGCAGCAGGTTCACCAGAATTTCACAGCCATCCAGAAACGCATCCATCGTTTCGGGCCCGGCAAAGGTGTCGACGCCGGCGATATCCTTGGGCGATTTCGACCAGCCGCGCGTGGTGAAGCCAAGCCCCGCAAGGGTCTGCGCTGCCGCCGCGCCCAGATTGCCAAGCCCCATCACGCCCACCACCCGGTTGGGCGCAACGGGCACCACGATGGCGTGCCAGTCCTTCTCGGCCTGCGCCTGCAACTGGCGGGGCATGTCGCGGTGATGGCGCAGCACATGCAGCGCCACGTATTCGCGCATCCGCTGGGTCAGATCGTCGCCCACGGTGCGGATGATCGGAATGCCGCTGGGCAGCTGTTCATCGGCCAGCACATGGTCGATGCCCGCGCCGATGGACACCACGGCGCGCAGGTTGGGGAATTTGGCGATATCGCCGCTGCGCGGGCGCCAGACAACGGCGTATTGCACCTCGGCCGGGTCGCTCACGGCGTCCAGCGCCTTGACGGTCCAGCCGGGCAGCAGGCCGGCCAGCATATCCACCCACCACTGGGTCTTGTCTTCGGCGGGAAGGTAAACGGCAACGGTCATGTTGTTTCCTTGATCTTGTCTGAAACTGTTTCGTTCATGGGGGATGTCGGGTGAATCTCAAGCAGCTTGAAGCCTTCTACTGGCTCAGCCAGTTCGGCAATCACCGCCAGACCGCGGAATTTCTGGGGCTGACGCAGCCAGCGGTTTCGGCGCGCATTCAGTCGCTGGAAAAGGATCTGGGCAAGGGGCTGATCGACCGCGCTGCGCCGGGGTTTGCGCTGACCGATCAGGGCATCGAGGTGGCGGAATTCGCGCTGCAATTCCTCAACCTGCGCGAGGCGATGATGGGGCGGTTGCGCGACAATCGCAAAACCACGCTGAGCATCGGGCTCGCGGGCATGGCGGCGCTGACCTGGGGGCCGCTGTTGCGCGCCGCCGCCGAGGCTGACCCGGATCTGGAGCTGGATATCTACGCCGGGTCCGACCTGCAACTGCGCCGCTTTGTGGATTCGGGCACGCTGGATGCCGCCTTTACCGCCACCGGCGACCGGGTCGGCGCGGATTTCGCGATGTGCTATGATGTGGGCTGGGTGGCGCGGCCCGACGTGATCGACGGGTTGCCCCTCCCGATGTCGCCAGACCAGCTGCGGTTGCTGCCGCTGGTGCTGTATCCGAAAACCTCGCCCTTGTTCATGCCGGTGGCGGAATATGTCGAGGATATGCGCGACCGCCCTGCGCCGCGCCATTTCGGCAATTCGCTGTCGACCATCGCGGAAATGGTGCGCCTTGGCTACGGGGCCTCGGCGCTGGCGCTGACGGCGATGGAGCGCGACATAGATGCGGGCCGGGTCGTGCAGATCCCGGCCACCGAGACATTGCCGCCGCTGCATGTGGCCTGCACCCACGTCAACCGCGCCCGGCGCAAACAGGTCGGCAAGGTGCTGAGCCTGGCGCGGGATGCGGCGTTCGAGTGGAGTGCAGGGCATGGGCGGTTTGCCTCTTTCATCGAGTTGTAGGGCTTAGCCCTTGAGCTTGTCGGCGACCATGGTCGAGGCACCCGACATCTTGCCCAGATGCAGCCCGTCGGTGATCTTGGCCTCGTTGATCAGGCCGCGCTCGGTCTTGAGCTCGCCCTCGGCCAGCACCGCGTCAAGGTCTTCGGGGGCGATGAACAGCACGCCGGATTCATCGGCCAGCACCGCGTAGCCCGGCAGCACCGCCGCGCCGCCGATGGACACAGGCACGTTGAAGCCACCGCCGGTGTTGTAAAGCCGCGTGGTGACGGGCGAGGGCCCGCGCGACCACATGGCGAAATCCTGTTCCTTGATCTCGGCGGTGTCGGTGTGGGGGCCATCGACACAGCCGCCCTCCAGCCCGATCATCGCGGCCATGCGGGTCACGCCGCCGCCCCAGCAGGCGTATTTGGTATCGCCCAGCCGGTCCACGGCAAGGAAATACCCCGGCCCGCATTCGCTAAGGCAATGGTGCAGCAGCGTGCTGTCCAGCCCCGGAATGGCAAGGGTGGCGACGGTGGCGGCGATCACCTTGCCCGGCAGCACCGGCTGGATCGCCGGGGCGGCAAAGCCGAAGTGGTAGAAATGGCCGATGGTCGCGGTTTCCAGCTTGGCCAGCCGGTCGAGTTTCTCCTGCGGGATCTTCGCCGGCATCGGATTGAGTTTGTAGGTCAGGTTGGTCATGGATCAGGCTTTCAGTTTTGAGGGCCAAGAATAAGATCGGGCAGGAAGGTCACGGTCTGCGGCACATAGGTCAGCAGGATCAGCACGCCGATCAGCGGGATAAGCATGGGCAGCACGGCCATCGTCACCTTTTCGAACCGCACGCGGCCGACCTCGGCGACGATATAAAGACCGATGCCCATGGGGGGCGTCGCGATGCCCAGCAGCAGGCCAAGCTGGATGATGATGCCGAAATGCACCCGGTCGATGCCATAGGCGTCGATCAGCGGCAGCAGCGTTGGCACAAGGATCAGCTTGGCGGGCACGCCTTCGACGACACAGCCGACGAGGATGATGAACACCAGCAGCAGGGCGAGGAACACGTTCTTGTCTTCGGTCAGGCCAAAGGTGAAATCCGCCAGCTTCTGCGGCGTCTGGTCGATGGCCAGAAGCCAGCCCATGGCGATGGAAAACGCGATGATGATCATGATGACTGCGGTCATCATGGCGGTGTCCGACAGCGCGTTGAAGAACGAGCGCCAGTTCAGTTCGCGATACCACAGGCCGATGGCGATGCAGTAGATACAGGCGAGCACGCCCGCCTCGGTCGCGGTGACGAAGCCGAACATGATGCTGCCAAGGATGATCGCCGGAGCGACCAGCGCCAGAAAGCCGTGCTGTGCGCTTGCCACGACCTCGCGCGAGGTGGCGCGCGGCTGGGTGGGGAAGTCTTCGAACTGGGCGCGGATGCGCACATAAAGCATCAGCGCCAGCCCCACGAGGATGCCCGGCACCAGACCGGCAAGGAACATCCGTTCGATGGATTGCTGGGCAAGGAAGGCATAGAGCACCAGCCCGATGCTGGGCGGGATCAGCGGGCCGATGACCGAACTCGCCACGGTGATGGCGGCGGCGAAATCGGGCTTGTAGCCGCGTTCGCGCATCGCCTTGATCTCGATCGCGCCAAGCCCGGCGCAATCGGCCACGGCGGCGCCGGAAATCCCCGCAAAGATCATCGACGACAGGATGTTGACCTGCGCCAGACCCGCCTTGAGATGCCCGACAAGCGCATTGGCAAAGGCAAAGATACGCTCGGTCACGCCGGTGGCGTTCATCAGGTTTCCGGCCATGATGAAGAACGGCACGGCGGTCAGCGAGGCCTTGTTCACCCCCTCCAGCATCTGCTGTGGGATGATCTGCAACGCGTTGGAGAAATCCGAGGTCAGAAAGGTCAGCACCGTGGCGCTGCCGATCGCGATGGAAATGGGCACCCGCGCCAGAATCAGCGCGATGAAGGTGCCGAAGAGAATCCAGGCCATGAGTTATGCTTCCGGGTGATGATCCGTGACGTTTTCGGGCATGCCCGCCGCCAGCTTTGCGATGTCGAGAAGGGCGCTCAGAGCCACCAGAACGGTCGACAGGAACAGCGGCACCGACAACGCCAGCCGCGGCAGTTCGCCGCCCGCAGGCAGGATCGCGCCGTCATAGATGCCGTTCGATGTGGCGATCACCTTGGGAAGTTGCAGCAGCAACACCCCTGCAACCAGCAGCGTCGCCGCGTCCGAGATGATGCGGGTTGCCACCATGCCAGCGGCGCCGAGCCGTTCGGCCACGAAATCCACCCGCACGTCTTTCAGCCGGGCATAAAGCGCGAAGAAGCCGAAGAAGCTGAGCCAGATGAAGAACACCATGGTCCACGGCCACATCCAGTAGGGCGCAAGGCTCATCGGGCGCAACACGATGGTCGCCGCCGTCAGGCCGAGCATCGCCAGCAGGCACAGGTTGGACACCCACAGAAACGCGCCGCCCATCGTCCAGTTCAGCCGGTCAAGCCGGTTGAGGGCCCGCTGTAGCGGACCCTCTGGTTGGAATTCTGCGGGGATCACTGCGCGACCCGCGTGGCGTCGATGCCTTCAAGGAAGCCTTCGGGCAATTCGCCCGAAGCGGCCATCTGCTCGTAATAGGCCGTCATCTTGTCGACGAGCGGCGAGATGTCGATTTCGGTAAAGGTGGCACCATCGGCGACCATGCGCTCGATGCTTTCATCCGCGACCGAGAACATCAGATCGCGCGACATCGCGCCGACCTCTTCATAGGCCTGCATCAGCCCGGCGCGGGTTTCATCGTCCAGCGCCTCCAGCGCGCTTTCATTGACCATGAAACCGATCGACTGCCAGTATTCATCCATGCGGGTGATATAGGGGGCGACCTCGTTGAAGCGCATGGATTCCACCAGCGCGATGGGCGAATTCACCGCCTGCACGATGCCCTTGGAAATCGACTGGTGGACCTCGGTCCAGGGCAGGGTGATAACCTCGGTGCCCAGCGTATCCCAGGTGTCGATGGCGATCTTGTTTTCGTGCATGCGGATCTTGAGACCCTCGTAATCCGCCGCTGAATTGATCGGCACGTTGGACACGGTCACGCGGTAGGGGCCCCGCAGCACCAGCGTCGGATCGCCCAGCGGGCGCACGCCCGAGGCCGCAGCGGCAGTGTCGAACCAGCCTGCGACAAGATCCGAGTTCATGAACCGGCGCCAATGGTCGTAATCGTCAAACGCATAGGGCGCAGCAAGCCAGCCAAGCGCCGGCTCCCATTTCTTCATGTAGCCAAAACCTTCGGCGTAGACCTGCACGATATTGGCCTGAAGCTGTTCCAGAACGGCGTTTTCCTTGCCCAGCTGTTCGTTGGGATAGACGGCGATCTTCAGCTCGCCGCCGGTGTATTCCTCGGTCAGCTCGGCGAATTTCTCGAACACCTGCCCCTCGGGGCTGTCGACGGGCATCTTGGTGGCCATCTTCCAGGTGGTCTCGGCAAAGGCGGCGCTGCCCAGCAGCGTGGCCATGGTGGCAAGTCCAAGGATGGTGCGGGTCATGTGGTTTCTCCGTGTTGGGGGATGGTGCCGGCTTTGGCCGGTCTGGTTGGGATCAATCGTGCAGGCCCTTGGCGACATGGTCGCGCACCAGCCCGGCGCCGATCTGCGCAAGGCGCTTGATCAGCACATCGCCGGTTTCAGCCGAGCACAGCGTGGGGTTGCAGCCGTAAGCGCCGGTTTCGGTCGCTTCCAGCGCCTCGATCGGGGCCTGAATCTTGGCGCCGTCATAGACGATGGACGAAAAGCCGCCGATATCCAGCCCCTTGATGGTGCTGCCGGTGGGCGCCTCGCGCACCAGATCCTTGCGGATTAGGTCGGGGTAGAAATGCAGGCCGACCGAGGTCAGCGGATCGCCGCCATGCCCCGAGCTGGCCTTGGCCTTGTCGGCGCCGATCAGCCCGGGCAGCTCGCCATACGCCACCTGCCACAGGTACATCGAGGGCACGAACAGCCCGGCCTTCTGCCGCCAGCGCAGCGCCACCTCGGTGATGGCCGGAACGTTGCCGCCATGGCCGTTGACGATCATCAGCTTGCGAATGCCGTGTCGGTCGAGGCAGCCGAACATGTCATCCAGAATGCCGCACAGCGTGGCGTGGCTGATCGAGATGCCGCCGTGGCTCGATTCAAAATAATCCTTGCCGCCAAAGGGGATCACCGGCGCGACAAAGGTCGCCACGCCATCGGCGCGGGCGGTCTTGGCGATTTCCATCGCCATCAGGTCGGCGGCCATGTAATCGCCCATCGGCGCATGGATGCCCTGATCTTCGAGCGAGCCCATGGGCAGCAGCACCACGGCCTCTGAGGTCAGCTCCTCGCGGGCCTCTTGTGAGGTCAGCTCTGCCATGCGGATCTTGTCGATCATGTGATTGGTTCCTTGCCTGTCATGTCTCGTTGCGGCCACTGAAGCGGTCATCGCGGGGGGCGTCCAATTCAAACGGGTTGCCCCCCGATAGAAGAAATTTTCCGGGCGCGGGGCCGGTTACAGCCCCGGCTCATAGCGCCAGTTGACCAGCAGTTCGGACACGCTGGCGCTGTTGGGCAGGGTGACAACCTCGGCCACCAGCCGGGCGAGATCCTGCGGCTGGGTGATCTCGTGGCGGGGCAATTCGTCATGGCGCAAGGTCATGTCGGTGGCGACAAAGCTGGGGCAGACGGCGCAGGCGCGCACGCCCTGATCCCAGCCCGCGCGGCGCGCCGCATGAGACAGCGCCACGGCGGCGTGCTTGGTCATCTGGTAACCCGCGTTCAGCCCCAGCACGCGCTTGCCCGACGCCGAGGCCAGCACGATCACCCGCCCCTGTCCTGACGCACACAGCGCTGGCAGCGCGGCGCGGGTGAGGCGGAACGGCGCCTTGATATTGACCGACAGCAGCGCCTCGAGCGCGGCTTCCATCTCGTCATCGGGCTGGGGCGTGTCGGGCATCAGCTCCAGCGGGCCGCTGATCCCGGCGCTGTTGATCAGCGCGTCGATGCGCCCATAGCGCGCGAGGGTTGCATCGGTAAACCGGCGGGCGGCGGCGGGGTCGCTCGCCTCATACTCCACCACCAGCGGGTCATGTGCGGCCAGATCATCAGGCAGCGCAGCAGGGTCGCGCAGCCCCAGCGCCAGCCGATAGCCGCGCGCCGCCAGATCATGCGCGATGGCGGCCCCGATGCCGCGGCTGCCGCCGGTGATCATCGCAACAGGGGTCATGGCTTTCCTCCGGGTGTGGCCTTGATACAGGCGGCGTTCCAGCCGGTGCCCACCGACGTCAGCGGCGGCACGGCCCGCGCACAGGCCTCTTCGGCCAGCGGGCAGCGGGTGCGAAACGCGCAGCCCGAGGGCGGGTTGACTGGGCTCGGCAGGTCTCCGGGCAATACGCCATCGGCGCTGTCGGCGCGCGGATGCAACGAGGGCGTCGCCG
Organism: Citreicella sp. C3M06; assembly: GCF_018860705.1. Taxonomy (GTDB): domain Bacteria; phylum Pseudomonadota; class Alphaproteobacteria; order Rhodobacterales; family Rhodobacteraceae; genus Salipiger. The sequence goes on along the minus strand of NZ_JAHKQA010000047.1, from coordinate 158,470 downwards.
CCAGCAGCGCCCGGGTATAGGGATGCGCGGGGCTGCCAAACACCTGTTCGGCGGGGCCTTCTTCGACGATGCGCCCCAGATAAATCACCACGATCCGCGTGCACAGATGGCGCACCACGTGCAGATCGTGGCTGATGAACAGCATCGCCAGATCCAGATCGCGGCGCAGATCCATCAAGAGGTTCACCACCTGCGCCTGAATCGACACATCAAGCGCCGAGACCGGCTCATCGGCGACGATGAAATCGGGGCGGGTCGACAGGGCGCGGGCCACGGCGATGCGCTGGCGCTGACCGCCGGAAAACTCATGCGGGCGGCGGGCGGCGGCCCCCGCGGGCAGGCCGACCTGTTCGAGCAGGCGGGCAACCTCGGCGTTGACCTCGGCGCGGGGCACGATGGCGTGGGTGATCAGCCCGTCGGCGATCTGTGCGCCGATGGTGCGGCGCGGATCGAGCGAGCCGAACGGGTCCTGAAACACCATCTGCATGCGGCGCGACAGCTTGCGCCGTTCCGCGCCGGACAGGGTGGCAAGGTCGCGCCCGTCAAAGCGCACGCCGCCGCGAGACGGCGCGTCCAGCCCCATCAGGATGCGCCCGAGCGTAGACTTGCCGCAGCCGGATTCGCCAACAACGCCAACGGTTTCCCCCTTGGCCACGCTGAGGCTTACGTCATTCACCGCCCAGACATCGCGGGCCCGGCCCAGCAGCCCTTGGCGCTGCGGAAAGTTGCGGCCAAGGTGGCTGGCTTCGATCAGGGGGGCGTTCGGGGTGTGATGGGTCATGTGACCTCCTCCCAGCGCAAGCAGCGGGTGATGCGGTTTGGGGCGGGTGATGCGGCTTGGGGGGCGCGCTCGCGGCAGCGCTCCGTGGCATGGGCGCAGCGTGGGGCAAACCGGCACCCCGTCGGCATGGCATGGGGCAAGGGCACCGCGCCGGGGATGGCGGTCAGCCTTGTGGCGCCGCTTTCGGGCACCGAGGCGATCAGCGCGGCGGTGTAAGGGTGACGAGGCCGGGTAAAGACCTCGGCCACCGGGCCTTCTTCGACGATTTCGCCGGCGTACATCACCGTCACGCGGTCGGCGATTTCGGCCACCACGGCAAGGTCATGGGTGACAAAGATCATCCCCATCCCCGGCGTATCGCGGCGCAACTGCGCGAACAGCGCAAGGATCTGTGCCTGAATGGTCGGGTCGAGCGCGGTGGTCGGCTCATCCGCGATCAGCAGGCGGGGGTTACCGGCAATCGCCACCGCGATCATCGCGCGCTGCCGTTGCCCGCCCGACAGCTCATGCGGGTAGGCGCGCAGGCGGCGTTCGGGGTCGGGAATGCCGACCTGTCGCAACAGCGCGACGACGCGCGCGCTCAGCGCCTCGCCCGACAGGGTCGTATGCGCGGTGATCGCCTCGGCCACCTGATCGCCGATGCGCAGCACCGGGTTGAGCGAGGCCGCCGCATCCTGAAACACCATCGAGATTTCATCGCCGCGCAACTGGCGCATCGCCTCTTCATCAAGCGTGGCAAGGTCGATGCGCGTCCCGTCGCGGCGGGTATACAGCGCCGAACCGCCAGTCAGCCGCAGCGTGTCGGGCAGCAGGCCCGTCATCGCAAGCCCGGTCAGGGTCTTGCCAGAACCGCTTTCACCGACCAGCGCCATGGTCTCTCCGGGGCGCACGCTGAGCGTGACGCGGCGCACCAGTTCAAGGTCACGGGCGGCGATCGACAGATCGGTGATCTGCAGCAGCGGGGCATCCTGCGGCGCAGGAAGCGGCGTTAAGGGTTTCTTCGGGCCGCGCGGGCGCAGCCACAGCGCGCCGCCTGCGGTGATCGCGCGCGGGTCCAGCGCCGATTGCAGCCGGTCGCACAACAGGTTGAAGGTCAGGATCGTGCCCGCCAGCGCCAGCGACGGCCAGACCAGCAGCAGGGGGGCCAGCTCCATCGCGCCGCGCGCCTCGCGGATCATCAGGCCCCAGGACGGGGTCGGCGGCACCACGCCAAGGCCCAGAAACGACAGCCCGCTTTCGATCACCATGGCCGAGGCCACCACCAGCGACATCTGCACCAAAAGCGGCGGCAGCACGTTGGGCAGGATCGTGCGCAGCAGGATCTTCATGGGGTGGGTGCCCATCGCCTGTTGCGCGGTGACAAAATCAAGGCTGCGCACCTGTTGCGTCGCGGCATAGACCACGCGGGTGTAGTTGGGCGTATACAGAATGGTCAGCGCCAGGATCAGCGGCCAGGTGCCCGCGCCCAAAATCGCCACCACCAGCAGCGCCAGCAACAGCGGCGGCAGGCACAGGATGATCTCCACCGCGCGCACGGTGAACAATTCCACCACGCCGCGAAAATAGCCCCCCAGCAGGCCCAGCATCGTCCCCGCGATGGCGGCCAGCAGGGCCGAGCCGACGGCGATGAACAACGATGCCCGCCCGCCCCAGATCAGCCGGGACATCACATCGCGGCCAAACCCGTCTTGTCCCAGCCAATGGGCCGCCGAGGGGCCGGAAAAACGATTGGGAATATCCATGCCGCGCACGTCTTGCAACGGCAACACCGGGGCCAGAACCACCAGCGCGAAAACCAGCGCAACGATGGTGCCCGGAATGATCAATTTGCGTGTCGATCTTTTCATCTTAGCGCCCCAGCGAAATGCGCGGATCAAGCGCGGCATTCACCACATCGACCACGAGGTTGAGCAAGACGAACAGCACCGAGATGGTCATCACGATCCCCACCACCTCGGGGTAATCGCGCGCATCGACAGCCGAAACGAGGTAGCCAGACAGACCCGGCCAGTTGAAGACGAATTCCACCAGAACGGTGCCTCCGATCAGGGTGCCCATTTCCAGCCCCAGCACCGTCAGCACCGGGATCAGCGCATTGCGCACCACGTGGCGGCGCAGCACAGCGCGCACGGGCAGGCCCTTGGCGCGGGCGGTGCGCACATAGTCGCGTTGCAGCACCTCGAGCACCGAGGCGCGGCTCATCCTCGTGATCACCGCCAGCAGGCTCAGCGCGACGGTACCGGCGGGCAAAAGCAGCAGTTTGAGATGTTCGGCAGGGTCTTCGGTAAAGGCCACGAACCCCCCGGCGGGCAACCAGCGCAATTGCTGCGCAAAGATCAGGATCACCACCGAGCCGACCACAAAGACCGGCGTCGACAGCGCTGCCGATGCGAATAGCGAGATCACCGCATCCGCCTTGCCATCGGTGCGGATCGCCGCGTAGGTGCCCAGCGGCACGCCGATGCCGGTGGCAATCAGCGCGGCGGCGATGATCACCTCGAGCGTACGGGGCAGGCGCAGGGCGATCTGTTCGATCACCGGCGCGCCGTCGCGAAACGACACGCCGAGATCACCGGAAAGCACTCCGGCCATATGGTCCAGATACTGCTGCCAGAGCGGAGCGTTCAGCCCCATCTTTTCCCTCATCGCCGCCACCGCCTGCGGATCGGCGGCGACGTTGCCGCCACTGAGCAGCAATTCCGCCGGATCGCCGGGGATCAGGTGCAAAAGAAGAAAGACGATTGTCACCACGATCCAGACAAGGAACAGCGCGACAAGGCTTCTGAAAGCAATGTATCTGAGCATCGGTTCCGCTTACCCGAGCATCGCCGCTTCCAGCGTGAAGCCGGAATAGAAGGTCAGCTGGCCGGGCATGTTGGAGAACCCGCTGACATTGCCAGCAAGGCCGTAGCCCTGTTCGCGCCAGCACAGGCCCATGATCGGCGCGGTGTCGATGGCGATCTGTTCCAGTTCCTTGTAGATCGCCTTGCGCTCTTCGGTGTCGAAACTGGCGCGCCCCTTGGCAAAAAGCGCCGAGATCTCGGGGGTTTCCAGCCCGTAGCTGCGCACATAGCTCAGCGGCAGCGCGCCATCGACCACATTGGCAAGCCCGTCGGGGTCGTTGTTGTCGGCCGCCGTGCCCATGACGGCGATGTCATAGGCGCCCTCGTTGCCCTTTTTCACCCGGGTCGACCATTCGGGCAGGTCCAGCGTGACGTTGACGCCGATCATCGACAGATAGGCCTGACAGACCTCGGCGGTGGATTGGTGCATGCCGTATTGCGCGGTCGACAGCATGGTGCAGTCAAAGCCGTCGGGATAGCCCGCCTCGGCCAGCAGCGCCTTGGCCTTTTCGGGATCATAGGACCATTCGTTGGCCAGATCGGCGTTGTAGAATTCCGACGCATCGGCGATCGGCAGATGTTCCAGCGGCGCGCCCCGTTCGTAAAACGCGGCGGCGGCGATGTCTTCGCGCTTGATGGCGTGGCCGATGGCGCGGCGCACCAGCGGGTTGTCGAACGGCGCCTTGGTGGCGTTGAAGGTCAGGTACATGAACGGCCCGAAGGTGGTGTCGAGCTGCAATTCGGCGTTGTCGTCGATCTGCGCCATGGCCTGCCACGGCACGTATTCGACCACATCGACATCGCCCGCTTCCAGCGCCGCGACGCGCAGGTTTTCATCGGCATAGACGATGGCGTCGATGCCCGCGACCTTGGGCATACCCTCCTTGTAGTAATCCGGGTTGGCGACGACGCTGATCGACACGCCGCGATCCACCGAGGCCAGCTTGAACGGCCCCGCGCCCATCAGGCTGTCGCGTTCAGAGCCCTTCTTGGCGATGCACATGTTGTAGCTGGCAAACCAGCCCGGCAGCACCGCCTGCGGTTCGGCGGTCTTCATGATGACGGTCTTGGCGTCGGGGGTTTCCACCGAGGTGATGCTGGCAAGCTGGCCCTGAAGATAGGCGGCTGAATCCGGCTTTTGCGCCTCGAGCACGGTCCAGGCGACGTCTTCGGCGGTGACCGGGGTGCCATCGTGCCACAGCGCGTCGCGCAGGTGGAAAGTCCAGTCGCCCGCCTCGGACACTTCCCAGCTTTCGGCCAGTTCGCCCTGCATGACGCCGTCCTTGTCATAGCCCACGAGGCCGCGGTGGCACATCATCTTGATGGTGCCCGCCGCCGTGCCGCTAGAGGTCCAGATGTCAAAGCTAGGCGGATAGGCCGACAGCCCGAAACGCAGCGTGCCGCCATCCTGTGCAAAGGCGCCCTTGGTGCCCAGAAAGCTCAGCGTTCCAGCCGCCGCGCCGGTGGTCGCCAGAAAGCCGCGCCGGTTCATCTTGGTCGTCATGGTCCAGTCTCCTTGTCGGTTTTTGTTGCAGGCTCTTGACGGCCCCGAGGGTTTTATTTGGTTATTCTGCCGCGATCGGCGCTGCGTTGTCTTTTTGATCCGCCACGCCATAGCCGCCCCCGCCGGGGGTGATGATTTCCAGCCATTCGCCGGCGCGCAACGTGCCGTAGCCGCGCTCGAACGGGTCGCAGTCGGGGCTGGTGACATAGCTGCCGTGACCGCCCGCGCCGCCGCCCTTCAGCCCCCAGGACCGGGATTTGTTGCGCGAGACATCGACGTGCACCATGCAGTCTTCGGTGGCGCGGTACACCCGGCGCAGCCCCATGCCGCCGCGATGCTTGCCCGCACCGCCCGAGCCGTCGACCAGCTCGTAGCGTTCAAGGATCAGGGGGTATTCGCCCTCAAGCGCCTCGACCGGCAGGTTCGATGTGTTGGTGGCGTGCACATGGATGCCGTCGAGCCCGTCAGCGGTGGGACGCGCGCCGCCGCCGCCGCCGATGGTTTCAAGGTACACCCAATAGCTGCCCGCATCCGGCCCCGACTGGCGGGTGCCCGAGAACACCGCGACCGAGCAGGTCGAATTGGTGCAGGCCGACACGCGCTCTGGCACCGCCTGCGCCAGCGCCCCAAGGATCAGGTCCGCAACCCGCTGGCAGGTCTGCACCCGGCCATTGACCGCCGCCGGGTGGGCACAGTTGAGGATCGAGCCGTGCGGCGCGCGCACCGTCAGCGGGCGCGCAAGGCCCGCATTGGGCAGCACCGTGGGGTCGATCACCGATTTGACGATGTAATAGACCGTGGCCAGCAGCGCGGTGCGGGTCATGTTGATCGGCGCGCGGATCTGGGCGGGGGCCTCGAAATCAAGGCTCAGCTCGTCGCCCGCCACCGTCACCGTAACGGCAAAGGGGATCGGCTCGTCGAAATCGAGATTGTCGAACACGTCTTCGAACCGCCAGCTGCCATCGGGCAGCGCCGCGATCCCGGCGCGCATCTTGCGCTCGGCGTAATCCAGCAGCGCCTCGCCCGAGGCCAGCACCGTGGCCGTGCCGTAGCGGGCGCAAAGCTCCTGAAACCGCGCCACGCCGACGCGGTTGGCGGCCATCTGCGCGCGCAGGTCCGACAGCCGCTCGCGCGGCACCTGACAGTTCAGCAGGATGATTTCCTGCACATCCTTTTGCAGCTCGCCCGCGCGGTACAGGCGGATCGGCGGAATGCGCAGGCCTTCCTGATAGATATGGGCATGGGCGCGATCGACGAAATCGGAATGGTGGGCAAGGTTCACCGTCCAGGCCACCAGTTCGCCATCGACAAAGATCGGCTCGGCCAGAACGATGTCGGGCAGATGGGTGCCGCCGCCGCGATAGGCGTCATTGCCGACAAACACGTCGCCGGGGCGCAGGTCTGCCTCGTCATGATCGGCCAGCAGCATCGGGATGAAATCAAGGAAACTGCCAAGGTGGATCGGGATATGTTCGGCCTGACACAGGGTGCGGCCCTGCCGGTCGAACAGTGCGGTCGAACAATCGCGCCGTTCCTTGATGTTGGTGGAATAGGACGCGCGCACCAGCGCCTCGCCGGTTTCCTCGACGATGGACGAAAGCGCGGCGCCGATCACCTCGACCGAGATCGGATCAAGCAGGGGGGCACTCATCGGGGCAGCTCCAGAATAAGATTGTCGATGGCATCGACGCGGGCGGTGACACCGGGCGGGATCAGCGTGGTGGTGTCCATCTGCTCGACAATGGCAGGCCCGGCAAAGACCATGCCCGGCGCCAGACGGTCGCGCGCATACAGCGTCGTTTCGGTGAATTCGCCGGTCTCGGGGTACCAGACATCGCGCGCCCCGATCACGGCGGACGAGGCATCGGCGTCGCCCTCGGGGCGCTCGCTCAGCCGGGCCTTTTGCACAAGGCCGGTGGCCTCGGCGCGGAAGGTGACGCAAAGGATGCGTTCCTCCGGCACGGCAAAGCCGTACATCCGTTCATGCGCCTGCGTGAAGCCGCTGCGCAGTGCGTCCAGCGTTTCGTCGGTGACCGGGCCGTCGGGCAGGGGGATCGACAGTTCGTAATTCTGCCCGTCATAGCGCATGTCGATGCGGCGGGTCAGAACGCGGCGATCTGCGGGAATGGCTTCCTGCATGAACCAGTCGGCGGCATCGGCATCGACGCGGGCCATGGCCTCGGCGATGGTCTCGCGGCTGTCGCTGTCCAGCGGGGTCAGGCGGGTGGCCGAGAAATCGGCGCGCAGGTCGGTCAGCAACAGGCCCATGGCGCAAAGAATGCCGGGGCTGCGCGGAATGATCACGGTGGACATACGCAATTCCTGCGCCAGCCGCACTGCGTGCAACGGCCCCGCGCCGCCAAATGCCATCAGCGCGTAGTTGCGCGGATCATGGCCGCGCTGCACGGAAATCACCCGGATCGCCTTGGCCATATTGGCGGTGACGACCGAGATGATGCCCTGCGCCACCTGCATCGTGCCCATGCCAAGCTGGTCGGCCATCTCGCCAATGGCAGCGACGGCCATATCGCGATGCACCTTCATGCGCCCGTCAAGGATCTCGACGGGGTTGAGCACCTGCAACACGATATTGGCGTCGGTCACGGTGGGTTCGGTCGCGCCGCGCCCGTAGCAGACCGGGCCGGGGTCGGCGCCAGCGCTTTCGGGCCCGACCTTGAGCAAGCCGCCGCTGTCGATGCGCGCGATCGACCCGCCGCCCGCGCCGACGGTGTGAATGTCGAGCATCGGCGCCTTGATCGGGTAGCCGTGGACCGAGGCCTCGTTGGTCTGGCTAGTCTCGCCCCCCGCCATCAGCGCCACATCCGAAGAGGTGCCGCCCATGTCAAAGGTGATGATGTCGCCGTGGCCGGATGCATTGGCAATGGCCTGCGCCGCCACCACGCCGGTCGAGGGGCCGGACAGCACCGCGCGCACCGGGGTTTGCGCCGCGACCTCGAAGCGCACGACGCCGCCGTTGGATTGCGTCAGGTGCGGTGCGACCGGCAGGCCCAGATCCGCAAGGCGCGGCGTCAGCCGGTGAATGTAGCGGTGCATGATCGGGCCGAGATAGGCGTTGACCGTGGCGGTGGACAGCCGTTCGAATTCGCGGAATTCCGGCGCGATCTCATGGCTGGCGCAGATGAACACGCCGGGCATTTCCTCCTCGACGATGCGACGGGCGGCCTGTTCATGCGCCGGGTTCACAAAGGCATAGAGAAAGCAGATCGCCACCGCCTCGACACCGGCCTCGTTCAGGGCGCGGGCGGCGGCGCGCACCGCCTCTTCGTCCAGCGGCACGTCGACATCGCCGTTGCGCAGCATCCGCTCGGGCAATTCAAACCGCAGCTCACGCGGGACCAGCGTTTGCGGCTTTTCGGCGAACAGATCGTAGAGGTCGGGGCGTTTCTGGCGGCCGATTTCCAGCAGGTCGCGAAAGCCGCCGGTGGTCAGCAGGCCGACCTTGGCGCCGCGATGGGTGATCAGCGCGTTGGTGGCGACCGTGGTGCCATGGCCCAGATAGGACACTGCCGCCGCGGGCGACGCCCCGCCGCCGGCGCATTCGCTCATGCCTTCCTGCACGCCCTGCGCAATGCCGCGCGAGGGGTCATCGGGGGTCGAGGACACTTTCCAGATGGCGATCTGACCGCTGGCTTCGTCGAACATGCACACATCGGTGAAGGTGCCGCCCGAATCGACGCCGACGCGCCAGGTGCCGTTGCGGGCGATATCCTGCGATCCGTCCATCATTTCTTGTGTGTCCTCATTGTGTCTTCTTCGTGTATACAAGAAGAGGGATTCGATTCTGTCCAGCCCTCGTTTTATTTTCCCGCGAGGACTGGGCGAGTTTGGCAGTGAGGTGACGAATGAATGGGCAGCAGGGCAGCGGCGGCGCAGAGACGGACGCGGCAAAAGGGATCTCGGCCCGCGAACGGGCCTATCGCGGCATTCGGGCCAAGCTGCTGAACGGTGATTTTCCGGCGGGGGGCTTTATCGAAGAGGTGGCGGCGGCCGAGGCGATTGGCGTGTCGCGCTCGCCTGTGCGCGAGGCGCTGAACCGACTCGCGGCAGAGGGCTATCTGGAACTGCACCCGCGCCGGGGCGCGATGGTGCGCGGATTGAACGCTGCGGAATTGCGCGATCTTTACGAGGTGCGGCTGATGGTCGAGACCCATGCCGTGCGCAAGATCTGCCGCGAAAGGCGCGTCGTCCCGGCCGAGCTGACGGTTCTGTGCGAGCGGCATGAGGCGACATCGCCGGATGATTTTCTCGACTGCGTGGAAATCAACCGGCTGTTTCATCAGGCGATCGTGGCGGCGGCGGGCAACACGGTGCTGGTACAGGTGTTCGACGGCTTGCAGGCGCCGCTGGCGCGGGTGGCGATGCTGTCGCTGCAACAGGGCGTCGGCAAGACCGACATCATCGAAGATGAACATCGCCAGATGATCGCGGCGCTGAGCGCCCATGACGAAGCCGCCATCGTGGATCTGGTCAAGCGGCATCTCGATCTGATGCCACGGCTGGTTTCGGCGCTTCAGCGATGACAGGCGCCGGAGGCGGCGAAAACAGTCAGGGAAGAGCATGATCGTGGGACACCGGGGTTGTGCAAGCTCCGGCGCGCGCCGGATTGCCCCGATCTGATCCGCTTTTCGGCGGCCTCGTCTAATTCAAAAGATTTATGACATGGCTCGAATTTTTTATCGGGCAGGGCCGGGCCATTGCGGCGCGCCAAGCCAGAGGCGGGCAGCGGCGATCCTTACGCCGGGCCACGAACCGGTTGCGGGGGCGGCGATGCTCCGCCCCCGGCGCGCTGTTAGTGCTGGTCCGACAGCGATGCCGCGCGCCAGTTGGGCGCTTCGTCAGACGGGTTCGACGTATATCCCGCATCGCGGATGGCGTGGATGGCGCAATATTCATCGCGCTCGGAAGCATCGCCGCTGACCCCGACGGCGCCGATGGTCATGCCGTCGGCATCTTCGATCAGCACCCCGCCGGGAACCGGAATGAACCGCCCTTCGGAGGCCGCCGCGATGGCGTTCTGAAAGGCGGGGCGCGCCGACAGGTAGTCGCGGATCGTGCGGCTTGAAAACCCCATGCCAAGCGAGCCATAGGCCTTGCCAAGCGCGATGTTGAAGCGCAGCAGCCCGCAACCATCCGACATTTTCATGCAGACCATGCGCCCGCCGCTGTCCAATGCGACCACGGTCAGCGGCTTCATCCCCTCGCGTTTGCCGATGGCCAGCACATTGTCGACGATGGTTTCCGCCAGAGCGAGAGAAAGCGAAGAGGCAAGTTTCATGAGATATCCTTTCAGCGCATGAGGTCCGGCAGCCAGGTGACGATCCCCGGAAAGGCCAGAAGCACGATGATGGTGATGACGTCGGCGACAAAGAACCAGGTGATGCCCCTGAACACATCCGGCAGCGATATGTCCGGCCTGACGGCGGCGACGACAAAACAATTGAGCCCGATGGGCGGGGTGACAAGGCAGATCTCGGCCATCTTGACCACGATGATGCCGAACCAGATGGAATCGAACCCCAGCGCCATGACGGCGGGGTAGACCACCGGCAGCGTCAGCAGCAGCATCCCGATGGCATCCATGAACATGCCCAGCACCGCATAGGCCAGAAGGATGCACACCATGATGACCATGGGCGGCGCATCGATGCCGACCACAAGGCTGGTGAAGGCTTCGGCCAGTCCCGAGAACCCGAGGAAGCGCACGAACACCGTCACACCCCAGATCAGCGAAAAGATCATCACCGTCAGCTTGGCGGTTTCCATCAGGCTTTCGGTGATCGGCTTCAGCCCGGTGCCCCGCGCCAGCGCGACGCAAAAGATGATGCCCGCGCCCAATGCGCCCGCTTCGGTCGGGGTGGCCCAGCCCTGGTAGATCGCTGAGATGATGATGAACACCACCGCCATGATCGGCAGCAGCGGCGGCAGCGATGTGATCCGCTCGGGCCAAGTGGCGCGCTCGGCTTTGGCGATGCGAGGGGCCTGTTCGGGCTTGAGCAGCGCCCAGACCACGATGATGGCGGCATAGACCAGCGCCGAGACAAAGCCCGGCAGGAACCCTGCCAGCAGCAAGCGACCGACGGATTCTTCGACGATGATCGCATAGATCACCAGAATGGCCGAGGGCGGGATCAGCGTGGCCAGCGTACCGCCTGCGGCGACAACCCCGGCCGACATGCGCTTGTCATAGCCATGGCGCAACATCTCGGGAATGGCGACGCGGGCAAACACCGCCGAGGTCGCGGTCGAGGCCCCCGACACGGCGGCAAAGCCCGCGGTGGCAAACACCGTCGCAACCGCCAAGCCACCGGGCATCCAGCCCAGCCATTTGCGCGCCGCGTCAAACAGTTGCGTGGTCATGCCCGCATGAAAGGCGACAAAGCCGATGAAGATGAACATCGGCAGCACCGACAGCGCATAGGTGGTTGCCTTGGCATGCGGCACGATGCCCACCACGCCCGCCGCCGGGCCCCAGCCGATCAGCTCGACCAGCCCGAGCAGGCCGATGATGGCGGCGGCAAACACCACGCGCACCCCCAGCACCACGAGGACGATCAACAGGCCGACGCCGATCAGGCCAACGGCGAGCGGGTGTTCGAAACCAAGTCCGATCAGCATCTCAGCGCTCCTCTGTGGCGGCGTCCGCCTCTTCGCGGGCGGTTTCGGCCACGTCCTTGATGGTGGCCACGCCGATGGGCGTGCGGGTCGGGTCGATGAACATGCGGATGGCTCCGGCGAATTGAATGGACAGGCGCAGGAACCAGATCGAGAACGCCACCGGCACCGCCAGCTTGGACGGCCAGACCGGGTATTCGGCATCAATCGTGGTGTCGCCCAGCTGATAAGAGCGCCAGAAATGCGCGCCAGTGTACCAGATCAGCACCGCGATGATCGCCATGCCGACGGCGGCGCCGATGATCTCGGCGGCCCAGTATTTGCGCCCTGTAAGCGCGCCGAGCAAAAGCTCCATGCGGATATGCGCGCCCATGCGCTGGGTATAGGCGGCGCCCAGAAAGGCCATGCCCGCCATCGACAGTTCGACAAGATCGACATAGCCGGTCAGCGGCATGTCAAACAGCGTGCGCATGACGATCTGCGCAATGCCAAGGCACATCAGCGCGAACACGAACAGCGCGGCGATAAAGTTCGTGGCGTCTTCGACCGGGCACAACAGCCGGTCGGCGCGGGCCACGGGGCCGCGCGTGTCAGGGGGGTAGGTCATCGGGGAAATCCGTGGGGCAGGGGGCGGCGCCAGCTGTGGCGCCGCCAGAGGGGATTATTGCGTGTGCGCCTCGTTGGCGTAACCAAGGAAGGCATCCAGCACGCCCTGCGCATCGAAATCGGGATTGTCGGCAACCCATTTGTCCCAGATCGGCCTGCCGGCGCGGGTGCGGAATTCTTCCAGCGCGGCGTCGTCATATTCGATTTTGGTCAGGGTCTTTTCGAACAGGGGGATGTTCTTTTCATCCTGCGCCGCATAGGCGGCCAGTTCGGTTTCCAGCACCAGATCGCGGTTGTCCCAGACCAGCGCCTGATATTGTTCGGGCAGGGCCTCGAAGGCGGTCTTGTTCAACACCCAGCCGCATTCAGACGAGCCCGGCGACAGGTTGGCGGTGTACCAGTCGGCCTCTTCGTTGATCTTGAAGGCGACATGCGCATAGGTGAACGGAAAGGCCGCCACATCGACCGTGCCGTTCTGGAAGGCGGTCAGGGTTTCGCCCGCCGACAGCGTCTGCTTGGTTGCGCCCAGCAGTTCCATCGCATCGCCAAGCCCGCCGCCCGCGCGCACCTGTAGCCCGGCCCAGTCATCGAGCGTTTGCGGCGGCTCGCCCCGGCCCATCATCTCGTATTGCGGCAAGAGGCCCGACGCATAGGGCAGCGCGTTCCACTTTTCCATATCCGCGACGATGGCCGGGTGTTCGAACATCCGCTTGCGCACGTAAAGATCCACCGCCGGGCTGGTGATCGGCAAAAACGGCAACGAGAACACCATCCACGCCGGGTTCTTGCCGGGGTGGTAGAAATTGCAGATACCCGCGCCCTCAAAGGCGTTGAGCTTGATCGCGTCGAGCGCCTCGCGCGCCGGGCCAAGCTGTTCGGCGTAAAAGATGCGGATCTGGAACTTGCCGTCGGTTTCGGCGGCGACCTTTTCGGCCAGCGCCTCCATCCCGGATGTCAGCGCCCGCGCGTTGCCGTACATCGAGATTTTCCAGAACACCGACGGGCCATCGACATTGGCGGCGGGGGCGGCGGTGCCTAGGCTCAGTGCGGCCAGCGCCGACAGGATGATGGGGTTTCTCATAGTTTCTCCTCCCTATGATTGTGTTGTGCCTGTGCTTAGGCGGGCGTTGCGGCAAAGGCCTCGCGCAGCAGGTTCTTTTGCACCTTGCCCATGGTGTTGCGCGGCAGTTCATCCAGGATGCGAATGGCGCGCGGATGCTTGAACCGGGCCAGCTGCGGGCGCAGCAGCGCCATCAGCGCCTCGGGGTCGGGCGTGGCCCCCGGCGCGGGCACCACGGCGGCAATCACCGCCTCGCCGAAATCCGCATCCGGGATGCCGACCACGGCCGATTCCAGCACGCCGGGCAGATCGTCCAGCACCACCTCGATTTCCTTGGGGTAGATGTTGTAGCCCCCCGAGATGATCAGGTCTTTCTGCCGCCCCACGATGGACAAATAGCCATCGGCGTCGATGCGCCCCAGATCGCCGGTGATGAAAAACCCGTTGCCGCGCAGCTCCTCGGCGGTTTTTTCCGGCATGCGCCAATAGCCCTTGAACACATTGGGGCCGCGCACCTCGATCATGCCGATCTCGCCATCGGGCAGGGGCGCGCCGGTGGTGGGATCGGTGATGCGCAGCTCGGTGCCCGCGAGGGGAAAGCCAACCGTGCCGGCGCGGCGCTCGCCCTCATAGGGGTTGGACACGTTCATGTTGGTTTCGGTCATGCCGTAGCGTTCAAGGATGCGATGCCCGGTGCGCCGTTCGAACTGCTCGTGGGTTTCCGCCAGAAGCGGCGCCGAGCCCGACACGAACAGCCGCATGTGTTGCGTCAGCATCGGGGTGAAGCGCGGATCGTCCAGCAGCCGGGTGTAAAAGGTCGGCACGCCCATCAGCGTGGTGGCCTTTGGCAGATCGGCGATGATGTCATCAAGGTTGAAACCGGGGTGGAACAGCATCGACGCCCCCGACAGCGCGCAGACATTCACCGCCACGAACAGCCCGTGGGTGTGAAAGATCGGCAGCGCGTGCAGCAGCACATCGTCCGCGCTGAAGCGCCACAGGTTGGTCAGGGCGCGGGCGTTGGACAACAGGTTGTCATGGCTCAGCATCGCGCCCTTGCTGCGCCCCGTGGTGCCCGAGGTATACAGGATCGCCGCCAGATCATCCGGCCCGCAGGGCAGCGGGTCGTGCTGTGCATCGGCCTGCGCGACGGCATCCATCAGGCTGCCGTTGCCCGCATTGTCCAGCGTCAGCAGCGTCGCCCCCTCAGGCAGGATCGGGCTCAGCCCCTCGGCCTTGGCAGGATCGCAGATCACCAGCCCCGGTTCGGCATCGCCGAGGAAATACGCCAGTTCCGACACGGTATAGCCGGTGTTGAGCGGCAACAGCACCAGACCGGCGCGCAGGCAGGCGGCATAGATCGCAAGCGCGGGCACCGATTTGCCCACCTGCACCGCCACCCGGTCGCCCTTTTGCAGACCCTGCGCCACAAAGACATTGGCCATCCGCGCCGAGAGCGCCAGAAAATCGTCATGACTGAGCGCCGCGCCCCCCAGAGGCGTCACGAAAGGCGCATCGCTGCCGGCGTGGTATCCGAAAAGCTGGTCGAAAAGATGGTTGGTCATGGCATTCACTCAGGTCTTGGCCGGAACGGCGGTGGATTTCAAAAGCGGGGCCAGCGCGCGGGCATGGGCGATTGTCCCCTTGGTGGAATGGCCCTCGATGTTGGCATCGATCTGGTCGAGATCGTACAGATAGTTGACCATCGCACCGCAGGACTGGCGCAAGCCATTGTCGGATTTGTCGGCCCCCATATGCACCTCGTGCACCAGCGCGCCGTTGCCGAGGTGAAACTTCGCCACCGGGTCCAGCGGGCCGCCGCGCGGATGGCGTTCGCGGATCAGGTATTGCGCCACATAGGGGCGCAGCGCCGCGCCCCGGTCCCGCAATGCCTCCGCGAGCCGGGCGGCATCTTCGGCGGGCAGCTCTGACAGGCGCTGATCGGCCCAGCGGCGAAAGCCCGGAATGGGCGAGAGCGTGACGAAAGTGGTCAGTTCCGGCATCGCGGATTTCAGATCCTCGACCACCTGCTTGATCAGCGAATTGCCAAAGGAAATACCGCGCAGCCCCTTCTGGCAGTTGGAAATCGAATAGAACACCGCGGTGTTGATGCGCTTGGCGGGCAGGGCGGGGCGGTCTTCGGCAAGCACCGCCTGAATGTTGCCGGCAACGCCATCGGTCAGCGCCACCTCGACAAAGATCAGCGGCTCCTCGGGCATGGCCGGGTGGAAATAGGCATAGCAGCGCCGGTCTTCGGGCAGCAGGCGGCGGCGCAGATCGTCCCAGCTGTGGATGGCGTGGACCGCCTCGTATTCGATGATCTTTTCCAGAATGCTGGCGGGGCTGTCCCAGTTGATGTGGCGCAGCACCAGAAAGCCCTGATTGAACCACGAGCGGAACAGGTGCAGGAAATCCTGATCGATGACCGCAAGGCGCGGCGCCTCTCTTGCCATGCGCAACAGATCGCAGCGCATGGCGACCAGATCGGCGGTGGCGCCCGGCACGCGGTTCAAACGGCGAAAGATTTCCTGACGGCGCGGCTCTGCGGCTTCGGTCAGCGCGGCGAGGGTCTCGGGCTGGGGGTCTTCGCCATAAGCGCGGGCCAGATCGGCCAGCACCGGGCCGTTGATGTCGAAATCGCTGGCCAGCATGTCGAAGAAGGCGTGTTTCTGATCCTCGCTCATATCGCGGTACTGCGCCAGCAAGGCGCGCGAGACCTTGGACGAGGACACATCCCCCAGATCGGTCAGCAACAGCTCGGCCAACTCGCGCGGGGTGCGGCTGTCGCTGCCACGCGGCGCGGGGCGATTGCGCTGGGTGATCGTGGACAGCAGGTCGATCAGATAGGTCGATTGGATCAATTGCATGGCTCGTGCTCCGTCAGATCAGGGAGGGGGCAGTGATGAGTGCGCGGCCGCTGCGGGCAGTCATGACAGCGCGACCGTCCCGGGCGTTCATGACAGCGCGACCGTCCCGGGCGTTCATGACAGCGCGACCGTCCCGGGCAGTCATGACAGTGCGACCGTCCCGGTCGACACCCCGACCGTCAGCGTCAGGCTGCCCTCGTTCACCAGCCAGCGACGCAGCGTGTAGCTGCGCGCGCCGCGGCTGTGCATCGGATCGGCGTCGGCAAGGGCGCGGGCCTGCTCCAACGACTCCGCGCGCAAGATCACCAGCCCGGCGCCCTCGATCTGCGTTCCGGTCTCATCCGACAGCGGACCGGCCAGAAACAGGCTGCCCTGCGATTCGAGCTTGCGCTGATATTCCAGATGCGCGGGCAGCACCTCGGGCACCGCAGGCCCGCCCGCCATGGGCACCGTGTGTACCATGAACAGCTCAAGCGCCAGCGCCCCGCGGGCCTTGGCGCTGTCTTGGTATGTCTTCCAGTCCGGCATCTTTTCTCCTCCCAGAAAATCGATATTTATTGACGTACACCTTTTTTGTCGTCAAAAGAAAGGGAAATGTGAGAGGAGAGACTATGAAACTTCTGGTTGGGACCATGGGCGGAGAGATGTCGGTGTTCCGCGTCGAGGGCGATACCGCTATCAATCTGACAGCCGCCCTGCCGCAGATCGGCAGCGATTTGCAGGCGCTGATCGGCTCTGATGATCTGCTGGCACAGGCGGCGAAGGTCACGGGCGATGCGGTGCCGCTGGCCGAGATCACGCCAGAGCTGCCGGTGGATGCGCCGGGCAAGATCCTGTGCCTTGGGCTGAACTACATCGAACACATCAAGGAAGGCGGCTACGACATCCCCGACTACCCGGCGATGTTCCTGCGCACGCGCCAGTCGATCATGGCCGCCGGTGCGCCGCTGGTGCGTCCGACCTGTTCGGAGCAGCTGGACTATGAGGCCGAGCTGATGCTGATCGTCGGCAAGGGCGGGCGGCATATCTCCGAAGCCCACGCGCTTGACCACGTGTTCGGCTATACCGTGTTCAACGACGGCTCGGTGCGCGATTTCCAGCGCAAGACGCACCAGTGGACGCCGGGCAAGAACTTTGACCAGACCGGCGCCATCGGCCCCTATGTGGTCACCCCCGAAGACCTGCCCGAAGGCGCCAAGGGGCTGAAGATCGAAAGCCGGGTCGGCGACGAGATCCTGCAAAGCTCGAACACCGGCAACATGATCTGGGGCGTGGCGCAGACCATCGCCATCATGTCCGAGTTCACCACGCTGGAACCGGGCGATCTGATTGCGCTTGGCACGCCTCCGGGGGTTGGCCACGCGAAAAAGCCGGGGCCGCGCTGGCTCAAGCCCGGTGAGATCGTCGAGATCGAAATCGAAGGCATCGGCATCTGCGCCAGCCCGATCAGGGACGAGGCGGATCTGGTTAAGGCGGCACAATGACGGCGCTGGCCGATCCTCGGCAGCAGGCGCAGGCGGCCGTGCGGTCGCTGCGCCAGCGCATCGGGGCGCTGGATGCGGCCTCGATCGATCTGATCCTGCGCGATGCCCGCTCGCATTACGCATGGACCGATCGCGAGGTGCCAGACGCCCTGCTGCGCGAGCTGCACGAGATCACCATCAACGGGCCGACCAGCATGAACACGCTGCCAGCGCGGTTTGTGCATGTGCGCAGCGCGGCGGCCAAGGACCGGCTGGCCAAGGCGCTCAAGGACAAGAACATCGCCAAGATGCGGCAGGCCCCGGTGACGACGATCATCGCCTATGATCCGATGTTCTGGACCCGCCTGCCGCAGACCTTTCCGCACGAGGACCGCCGCCCACTGTTCGAGGGCAAGCCCGAGCATTGCGACATCACCGCCCTGCGCAACTCATCGCTTCAGGGCGCGTATTTCATGATCGCGGCGCGGGCGCTGGGGTTGGATGTGGGGGCGATGTCTGGGTTTTCGAACGCCGCCGTCGATGCGGAATTCTTTGCGGAAAATGGCTGGAAATCGAATTTCCTGTGCAACATTGGCTACGCCGATGAGACCGCGCTGTTCGGCAAGCTGCCGCGCCTTGGCTTTGACGAGGTGTGCAGCGTGATCTGACAAACCATCGATGCGGGCGCGGAAGAGGAGCCGCGCCCGCATCGCACTGACCGCCGGAGCAGATCCGGCACTTTGAACCATACGGGAGGAGGAACCCCAAATGCGTTTCATGACTGTGACAGCCCTGCTGTTTGCGGGGGCGGCTGCGCCCGCGCTCGCGCAGGATTCCATCACCATCAACGTGATCGATGGCTACCCGGCGCGCGCCATGTGGGTGCAGGAGCTGACCGAATATTTCATTCCAGAGGTCGACAAGCGCCTTGCGCAAACCGGCAATTACAGCATCGACTGGCGCGAAAGCTACGGCGGCACCGTGGTCAAGCCGGGCGGCGTGCTCGAAGGGCTTCAGCTGGGCCTTGGCGATATCGGCATCGTCACCACGATCTTCCACAGCTCGAAACTGCCCAGTCAGGCGATTTCGGCGGTGACGCCCTTTGTCTCGTCCGATGCCCGCCTCGTGGCCAAGGCGGTGGATGAGATCGCGCAGGAATTCCCCACCATGCAGGCGGAATTCGACGCGCAGAACCAAGTCTACCTGACCACCGGCGTGGTGCTGGACACCTATCAGCTGTTCTCGTCGCAAAGGGTCGAAACGCTGTCCGATCTCGAAGGTGCCAAAATCGCGGGCGCGGGCATGAACCTGCGCTACGTCGAGGGCATCCCCGGCGCCGCCGGCGTGCGCGGCGGGCTGACCGATTTCTACAACATGCTGCAAACCGGGATGGTCGAACATGCGATGCTCTGGCCCGAGGCGGCGGCAACCTTCAAGATCTCCGAGGTGGGGCCGTTCATGCTGGCCGCCGATCTGGGCGCGGTGAACACCAAGACCCTGTCCGCCAACAAGGATTTCTGGAACGCCCTGCCCGAAGAGGTTCAGACCGCGATCCGCGAAAGCGCCGCCGCCTACCGCGATCACGTCGCCGAAGTGGCGATGGACCGCGCCGCCGAAGCCCGCGCGGCCTATACCGATGCTGGCGGAGAAATCGTGCCGATGAGCGCCGAGCAACGCGGCGCATGGGCGGCATCGCTGCCCGACATCGCGGCGGAATGGGCGGCGGATCTGGATGCCGACGGGCAACCCGGATCGGCGATGCTGGCGACCTATCTTGAAAAGCTCAGCGGCGATGATGCACCGCTGCGCGACTGGACGGCAGGCCTCGGGCAGTGACAGGCGCCCCTGATCAAGGCGGCGCGCCGGTAGCGAAAGGCTACCGGCGGCTGCACGGCGCGCTGTCAACGCTGGTGCGCGGCACGGCGCTGGGGGCGAACGCGACGGGCACGCTGATGGTGCTCGCGCTGGTGGTGGTGGTGAATTACGACATGCTGGCGCGCACGCTGGCCAGCCGTCCGCTGCATGGCACCATCGAGCTGGTGCAATTCGCCATGGTGCTGATCGTGTTCCTGCAACTGCCCGACGTGATCCGGGCCGGGCGGCTGACCCGCTCTGACGGGTTTCTGGGGATGCTGGCCATCCGCGCCCCGCGCGCCGCAAGCCTGCTGCAACGGCTGATCGACCTGTTGTCCTTTGCCATCATGGCGCTGCTCGCCATCGCGTCCTTTCCGCTGTTCATCGAGATGTGGCATTCGCAGGATTACTTCGGCATTCCGGGCGTGTTCACCGCCCCGTGGTGGCCGATCAAGCTGACCGTTCTGGCCAGCACGGCCCTGTGCGCGATCATCTTCGCCCTCAAAACCCTCAGACCCGGACCGGAGCAAGAGCCTTGACCCCCATCGAAGTCGGCGCCATCTCGGTCGGAGCCATCGTGCTGCTGATCTATCTGGGCGTCTATATCCCTATCGCGCTGACCGCCGTATCGTTTGTCTCGATCTGGCTGATGCGCGACAACTTCACGCTGGCGATGAACCTGCTGAAGATCACCATCGGCGAAAGCGCGATGGAATACCCCTTTGCCACGATCCCGCTGTTCAGCTTCATGGGGCTGGTGGTGTCCAAGGCGGGGCTTGGGACGGATATCTATGCCGTCATGTCATCGGGATTTCGGCGGGTAAAGGGCGGCATCGGCATGGCCACGGTGGGGGCCAACGCCGCCTTTGCCGCCGTCACCGGAAGCTCCATCGCCTCGGCCTCGGTGTTTGCCAAGGTCGCCGTCCCCGAAATGCAGAAATACGATTACAACCCGCGCTTTGCGGTGGGGGTCGTGGCGGGCTCGTCGGTGCTGGGGATGATCATCCCGCCCTCGGCGATGCTGATCATCTATTCTTTTGTCGCCGAGCAATCGGTGGGCGAGATGTTCATCGCCGGTGTCATCCCCGGCCTGATGCTGACCGTGGCCTATATCGGCGCGATCTGGCTGATGGGCCGCTTTACGCCGGGCTTTGTTGGCGGGCGCCCGGCGGATGATTACGAGCCGATGCCGTGGCGCGAGGTCACCAGCCGCACCTTGCCGATGCTGTTGCTGATCGTCACGGTGATCGGCGGCATCTACTTGGGCTGGATGACCCCGGTCGAGGCGGGGGCGGCGGGCGCGGCGCTGGGGCTGATCATCGCGGCGGTGCGCCGGACCATGTCGTGGCGCAACCTCTGGGAGACGCTGATCGAAACCGGCCATATCACCGCCGCGATCCTGTTCCTGATCACCGCCGCGTCGATCTACAGCCGGATGCTGGGTCTTGCCGGTTTGCCCCGCGAGCTTGAGGCGATCCTTGCCGCCAGCGATTTCAGCTTCGTGCTGATCATGGTGTTCTATGTGATCCTGATGCTGTTTCTGGGCACCATCCTCGACACCTCGTCGATCATCCTGATCGTGGTGCCGCTGTTCCTGCCGCTGATCGAACCCATGGGCCTTAGCCTTGTGTGGTTTGGCATCATCACCGTCATCGGGGCTGAAATCGGCCTGCTGACACCGCCTTTGGGGATTTCCTGCTTCGTCATCAAGGCGACGCTGGATGACCCGCGCATCACGCTCAAGGACGTGTTCATGGGCGCGCTGCCCTTTGCGGGGGTGATGCTGCTGGTGCTGGCGCTGCTGATCGCCTTTCCCTCTCTTTCCCTTGCCCTTCTGTAAGGAGCTGACATGCGCAACGTAACACCCGACAATATCACCGAGGTCTTCACCGGCTATTTCGGCCCCGACACCGATCCGCGCTTTGCCGAGATCATGGGCGCGCTGGCCCGCCATCTGCACGCCTTCACCAAAGAGGTCGGGCTGACCCATGACGAATGGCGCGCCGGGCTGAAGGCGATGGAATGGGCCGGGCAGATCACCACGCCCGAGCGCAACGAATTCGTGCTGATGTCGGATGTGCTGGGGCTGTCGTCGCTGGTCGACATGATCAATTCGCACCCCGGCGCCACCAGTTCCAGCGTGCTGGGGCCGTTCCATGTGTCAGATGCGCCGCCGATGGCGCTTGGCGCCGACCTGCGCGCCGATTTCCCCGGCGAGGTGGTGCTGGTGCAGGGCCATGTGCGCGACCTGAACGGTAAACCGATCCCGCACGCGCAGCTGGATATCTGGCAGACCGCGCCCAACGGGCTATATTCCAGCCAGGACCCGGATCAGGACATCATGTCGTTTCACGGGCTGATGACCACCGATGAAGATGGCTATTACGCCTTCACCACGGTGCGCCCGGTCGAATACACCGTGCCGACCGATGGCCCGGTGGGCCAGATCCTCGACGCGGCGGGGCGCCATCCGTGGCGGCCTTCGCACCTGCATTTCATCATCAAGGCGCCCGGCTTTCGCGATCTGGTGACCGAGGTGTTCCCCGCCGATGATCCCTATCTTGATCAGGATACGGTGTTTGGCGTGCGCGAAGATCTGGTGATGCATTACGCGCCGCAACCGGCGGGAAGCTTTCCCGAAGGCTTCGCCCTGTCGGGCAAGGTCGATGACGCGTGGTCGCGGGTGGATTTCGATTTCAAACTGGTGGCGCGCTAGGGCGTCACGGTTCGGGCGGCGCGGCCTTGTCGCCCGGACCCACCCCGCCAAGCCCGTCGCGCAGCGCCCCGGCGCCGTGCATCAGGGCGCCGTAACGTTCGGCCCCAAGGGTTTGCGCGCCAAGCGCGTCGATCTCGGCCCAGACCTGATGGATTTGCGAAAGCAGCGCACAGCCCTTGTCGCTCAGGCTCAGCAGATTGCCGCGCGCGTCTTCGGGATCAGGGCGGCGCAGGATGTACCCCCCCGAGATCAGCCGCGCGGTCATCGTGCTCATGCTGGCCTGCGTCACGGTGAATTCCCGCGCCAGCCGCGCCTGCGACACCGTGCCCATGCGGGCCAGCCCATCGATCACCAGCGCCTGACGCGGACGCAGCCCAAGGGGATGCAGCCGCGCGGCAAGCTCTGCCTCGATCAGATCGGCGGAATGCAGCAGAAGATGAAAAAGGTAGCGTCGGCTGTTCATTCTGATATAGATAGCATACTAAGCAAAAGGCGACAATCCTTCCATAACGGAGCCATGATCCGATGATTCGACCAAACCGCGCCGCTGCCACGCTGATCGCCGCCGTGGCGGCCCTTCCCGCTGCGGCCCATGACGATCCGCTGGCCCATGTCGCGGCGTTCTTTGCCGATGCCAACGTCGTGTCGGGGCCTGAACTGGTCGATTGCACGCTGTCGGGCGGCACCGAAACCACCTGCTTTTCCATCACCGTCAAGCCGGATCCGCAGGATTACACCCCCGGCCCATGGTGCCCGACCAATATCGCGGATGGCGCCGAGGCGGGCGGTATCTGGATCGTCGATGGCGAGGCCAATGACGTGGATGGCGCGTTTATCACCCGTCTCGCCGAGATCTACGGCGACACCGAGTGGAAGCTTTATGACGAGGCCACCGGCGATGTGCGCTACACCGGCACGCTTGAGGCCTGCGAGGCCGCGGCCCGCCCCGATGTCGACGAGGCCTATAACAATTACTGCGTCCAGTGCCTGCCGGAATACCTGCCCGAGGAGGCCTCGGTCACCTATGTGATCCCGCTGCGCCCGGTGATGCTAGACGAGCCGGCGGACAGCACGCGCGGCGGCGCAGGGGTGGCCTATAACGGCGTGCGCCTTGACGGGCCGGCCCCGCTGGAGGCGATCACGTCGGCCCATACAATCGCGCCCTTCGACGATTGCGGCGGCCATGTGAACACCCATGTCGGCTATCACTACCATGCCGTGACCGATTGCCTGAACACGCCCCCCGCAAGCACCACCGCGCTGAAAAATCACGGCACGCAGATCGGCATCGCGATGGACGGGTTTCCGATCATGGGCCATATCGAGGGCATCGATGACGAGCTTGACGCCTGCAACGGCATCATGATCGACGGCGTCGGTTATCACTATTACGCCGGTGCGCCGGGCAGCAACGCCATCCTTGGCTGCCATGTGGCCGAGGTCGGCTGCACGCTGGAAGAAGGCGGCACCTGCAATGCCTCGCTTGACGCCCGCCGCGGCCCGCCTCCGGGCGCCAATGGCGATCGCCCCGCGCCGCCGCCGCCGCCGGCAGACTAAACTAAGCCGTCTAACCCTCTGGCAGATCGGGCGTTTCGCGTAGGAACATGCCGGTCTGCTGGTAGTGGTGCAGCAACCGGGTCGAGGCCAGATCGACGTCGCGCGCCACCGCCGCCGCAAGGATGTCGCGGTGTTCGGCGGGCACGTCGCGGGTGCCGTAATGGCGCGAGCGCCCCGCAAGGTAGCGATAGCGCACGTTCAGATCATAGAGCTGGCTGCAATAGCCCAGCAGGATCGGCGAGGAACAGCGCGCCAGCAGCGCCATGTGAAAGGTCTTATGCGCCTCTTCGAAGAT
Source organism: Citreicella sp. C3M06 (assembly GCF_018860705.1). Lineage (GTDB taxonomy): Bacteria > Pseudomonadota > Alphaproteobacteria > Rhodobacterales > Rhodobacteraceae > Salipiger. Next base: position 134,291 of record NZ_JAHKQA010000047.1, on the reverse strand, counting down.
CGCCACATCCGCGCCCCCGACCCGCGCCATGCGGTGATGGGCCAGCACCAGCGCTTCTTCCCATGCCTCGTCCCCGGCTTCGATGGATTCGCGCAGGGCCATGTCTTCCAAAGCGCAGCGCAGGCGCAGGATCTCGGCGAAATTGTCCTGACTGACGGGCGAGGCGCGAAACCCGCGCTGGTCGATGCGTTCGACCAGCTTGTCGGCCACCAGCAAGGTCAGTGCCTCGCGGATCGGCGAAGCGCCGACCTGAATGCGCTCTTTGAGGGTTTCGATCTTGAGCTTTTCGCCCGGCGCAAGCGCGCCGGTGATGATCATGCGCCGGATGGCCTGATAGGTCGATTGCGTGGCCGATGTCGGGGCCACCGGGTCTGCCCCGACATCGAAATCCTGAATACTCATACCGTCCTCTTAACCTTGGCCCCCGCGGGCCGACAGGGCGCGCTCACGGTGCGGGGCGGGCAGGGATGCCAACCCGCGCATCGCCCGTCGCCGCGCGCGTCGTCACGCCATCGTTCAACACGAACATGATGATACAGGTTTCCGTCCCCTTGTTCGACCAGGCATGATTGGTGCCGCGCTGCACGCAGATATCGCCCGCCTTGAGCAGCACATCATCCGCCGGATCATCCATCAGCATCCAGATTTCCCCAGTGATCACCATGGCATAATCGACACTGTTGGTGCGATGCATGAACGGGTGGCGGGCGTTTTGCACGATATTCGCGGCAGCCCCCATTTCGGCGAAAGCGCTGGGGCCGTCAAGCTTGGCCATCACCTCGGGGTCTTCGGGCTGGAATTCGACGCAGCGGAACACGCTGCCCATGGCGGGCGGGTGCAGGGTGAAATCACCGGTGCAGGTTTCGGTGGCGCCGTCATATTCGGCCGGCGTGCCATCCGAGATCCAGAAATTGGTCAGCCGCACACCGGGCCGGTTGGGCCGTTCAAGGAACTGGCTGGCGGTCTGATCGCTTTCGATGATGGCTTTGCCGGTGGCGTCGTGGCCCGTGACCACGCGGCGGAATTCGGTCATGTTCATGAGAGGTGTCCTTTCAGATCAGTTGGCCCTTGCGGGCACGCAATTCGGTGATGGCATAGAGCCCAAGCAGCAGGGCAAGCCCGAGCGCGGCGCTCAGCAGGTCCTGAAACAGCAGCAGCAACCCGGCGAGCGCCGCCGCGCCGCGCCCCAGCGCGTTCAGCCGGTGGCCCAGCACCCCGATCACCGCGACGGCGATGGCGAACACGCCCAGAATACCGGTGACGATGGCTTCGATGTTCTCGAACCAGCCGCCCTGAAGCAGCAGGCCGGGGCCGTAGCAAAAGGCAAAGGGCAGCAGGAAGCTTGGCGCGGCATAGGCGGCGGCGGTCCAGCCGCATTTGTTGATGTCGGCCTTGGCGATGCCTCCCGCCACATAGGCGGCCAGCGCCACCGGTGGGGTGATCGTGGAAATGCAGCCGAAGTAGAAGACGAAGAAATGCGCGGTCAGCACCGGCACCCCCATCTTGACCAGCGCCGGGGCAACCACGGTGGCAAGGATCAGGTAGGCCGCCGTTGTCGGCAGGCCCATGCCAAGGATGATCGATACGAACATGGTCAGCACCAGCGCGATCAGCAAGCTGCCGCCCGAGCCCATGTCGATCAGCACCGCGATCTTCGATCCAAGGCCCGACAGCCCGAGCACCCCGGCGATGATGCCCGCAGCGGCGCAGGCGGCGGAAATCGTCACCACGCCCTGCGCGCCTTCGGTCACCGCGCCGCTGATCTTGCGCAGCAGGTCGGTGTCGATCTTGCGGTTCCAGATCACCGTGGAGAGGATCATCGCCCCCATCGCCCAGAGCGATGCCTTGAACGGCGAATAGCCCATCAGCATCATGCCCAGCAGCAGCGCAAAGGCGATGATGAACGGCATCCCGTCCCACAACACTCGCGCCGTGCTGCGCGGATCGGTGGTGGGGGTTGTCACCGGCGCGATGCCGCTGCGCACCGCGCGCAGATGCACCACCGCAAAGGCGGTGCCAAAGAACAGCAGCGCCGGCAGCAGGCCGGTCTTCATGATCTCGGTGTAGCTCACCCCGACCACCTCGGCCATGATGAAGGCAGCGGCGCCCATCACCGGGGGCATGATCTGCCCGCCGGTGGAGGCAACCGCCTCGACCGCGGCGGCCTGGTGCGGGGCGTAGCCTTCGCGTTTCATCAGCGGAATGGTCAGCGTGCCGGTCACCGCGACATTGCCCGCCGCCGAGCCCGACACCATGCCGATTAGCGCCGAAAACAGCACCGCCGATTTGGCCGAGGCCGCCCGCATGCCATGGGTCAGGCGGAACGAGATTTCAAAGAAAAATTCCCCCGCGCCCAGCCGCGACAACAGCGCGCCAAAGATGGTGAAGGTGATGATATAAGTCGCCGCCACGCCGATCGGAATGCCATAGATGCCTTGGGTGTCGGTGGTCAGAAAGGTCACCACCCGTTCCAGCCCATAGCCGCGCCCATTCAGCACGCCCGGCAGGTAGGGGCTGAGGAACGGGTAGACAAAGAACACCAGCGTGATGCCAGCAAGGATGCTGCCGATGCCGCGCCGCGCGGCCTCGAACACCAGCGCAACGATGACCAGCCCGGCCCAGTAATCCTGCGTGTTGGTCATGCCACCGCTGAAGGCAATCGCCTTCCAGCGCGACAACAGCCACACGCTGGCGATGATGCCCGACAGGATCAACACGCCGTCAAAAGCCAGAGACACCCGGCTGCGATCCACCGCCGAAGTTGCCGGTGTGCGGGCAAACAACAACGTCAGCGCAAGCATCAGGTGGGTCAGCCGCATCTCCATCGTCGACATGGAAATCAGGCCGGACACGATCAGCAGGTGGTAGGCGCCAAAGGCAAAGGCCACAACGGCCAGCACCCGGGCAGGGGTGATCATATCGCGCAACGCAGTCATGGCGCGTCCTTTCTGGAAAAAGGGGGATGGGGCAGGGGCATTGCACCCCTGCCGGGGGGTCTGCTTGCTCGGCGGCTTACTTGGCGAAATAGGCCGCGGCGCCCGGGTGCAGATCGATAGCAAGCGCGCTTGCCCGTGCCTTGTCGATCTGGCGCGCATTGGCGTTTTCGGCAGCGAATTCATCAAGGTGATCGTAGATCGCCGCAGCGATGCTCTCGACGATGCCTGCGTCCATGTCGGCGGGCACCACCAGCATGTTGGTGACCCCCAGAACCTGCGCATCCTCGTCCATGTCATAGACATCGGCCGAAATATCAAAAGTGCTGTAGGCGGGATTGCCGGACAGGATCTGCTCCAGCTTGTCGGCCTCCATGCCGATCATCCGCAGCTTGCCCGAGGCCGCCGCCTGCATCACCGCCGCCGCCGGATAGCCCGACAGTGCCAGCGCCGCGTCGACATTGCCGTCCGACAACTGGCTGAACCCGTCGCCGTAGCTGAGGAAACTGGGCGTGATGTCATCAAGGCTCAGCCCGTAGACCGGCAGCATGTTGTTGAGAAAGCCCATCGTGCCGCCGCCCGCCGGGCCAACCGCGACGCGCTTGCCCTTGAGATCGGCAAAGGTCTGAATGTCGGATCCATCGGTGACCACCATGTGCAGCACGCTGGGGTGCAGGGGGCCGAGCGCGCTGAGGTCCATCGGGCTGCCGTCATAGGCGCCAGCCCCGGCCACCGCATCGGCGGCAAGATTGGCGCTGGTGATGCCCAGCTCAACCTCGCCCTGCGCCACGAGGCGGGGGTTTTGCACCGAGCCTTGCGTGACGATCGGCACCATGTCGATGCCATCGCCGGCGTATTTGTTGACGAGGTTGGAAATGCCTTGTCCCATCGGGAAGAACGCGCCACCAAGGCTGGCGGTCCCGATGCGGTATTCCTCGGCCTGCGCGGTCTGTGCCAGCACGGCGAAAGATGCGGCGACAAATGCCCCGCGAATGGTGTTTTTCATGATGATCCTCCCTGAGTAGCGAGGGTAATACCGAGTTTATGTCATAGCAACACACATTATCGATTTTTTACGTGTCGAGAAATTTACCCTCCGCCACTCGCGGCCCGCATCGAATGCCCTTTGTGTACGGCTCCCGCATAGCAAGGCTTAAGTGAGACTGCGTGTAGCTTTTCAGAAGAGGGTTTGTGTCCGGCCTGTTGACGCGGTCATTGCCGCTTGCCCTCCCTCTCGTGCGTGTAAACAAGCACTGCCGGGCAGTGGATGGGATCCGCGGATCAGGTTCCTATCTGCTTTGCGGGCAATGGCGCCCGGGACATTCTTCGCAGCGTCCTGATCGTTGCGGCTGAAGGGCACACCATCACATCGTTGGTCTTGCGATCTCGTGGGCGCACGCCGTCTCATACGGCGTGCGGCTTGCAGGGCTCGTCTCTGGTCAATACAGACCACATGACCCGGACCGTCTTGTTCGTCATGGCGACGATCGCATGCCTTGCGGGCTTTCTCTGCAGCAGCTTCGTCAGCCAAACGTCCTGGGCCAGATCAGTCAGCCCGGGCTGCTTGCCATCGATGATCCCTTTCACAAATCGATGGCGCGCGCGATGCTCCGAGCGATGGCGATGCCGAACTCTGCCGCCAAGCTCCGCAGCATGTTGATTAACTGGGTGCGCTGGCGCAGGACGAAATCCCAAGCGAGAGCCATCCACCCCATCTGCTTTATTCAGAGGGCATCATCGTTGTGACGATATACAATATATTACATAATTGGGATTAGACGCTAGAGGCAGACCAGCAGATGCGCGCCGATTTCAACTGCGGCTCCCTATATAAAAACAGATGCTTATCCAATGGATGGAGTCTGCCACGCCAACTTGGGCAACAGGCAACTGAGCGTCAAGGAACCTGTCCAGATCGAACGCTGGAAGCTGGTGAAAATCCACGTCCGGGAGATGGCGGGCGTGTTGCAGCGTTCAAAAGCCACGAGCCACCGCGAGATCAAGCGGAACTGGATTGCGCCTCCGGGGCGGACATTGGTCAGGAAGCTGGAGGCGCAGGGCGATTTTTCTGAAAGCGTTCTCCCATCGGGCGTCATGGACTTTTGTCGGCCGCCGCAGGAATCGATTTACAGTCTCGACACCAAGATCAGGGAGACGCAGAAGCGCCTGAAAGACGCTGCCAAGTCAGATCCCGCGGCGATCCGTCTGCAGACGGCGCCAGAAACAGTCCCCCTTGGTGCCATGGCTACGCTCGCAGGCCCAGATTGGCCCGCAGACGTGGTTTTACCATCCGGCTGTGCCCTGCCAAAAAGGCACCGTCGAGACCGCCAACCGGCGGGCGCGCCGCTGGCTTCCAAGGCAGCGTGACGTTGCTGTCACGACAGAGCTCGTGCCGAAGCAACTCTGCGACCAGCCCAATAATACGCCCCGCAAATGCCTCGGCTGGAGACCCGCGGGGGAGGTCTTCCGCGAAAAGAGCGTGCAAGAGATCTGCCGACGCCCCTACCTTCGCAGGCAATGGAAGCCGCGCTTCAAGTAGGCCAAACCCTGTCGGGGAATCCTGCGACAATGCCGGGGCCGGGGCAAGCAATGGCCTGCGGCAAACCCGGTGGCGGTGCGTGCGCATCGGCACCGCTACCTGGCGCAAACTCTCAGACAGGGAGGGGGAGTGTCGCGACCGCGATCCCCCCTCGCGCGGCAATGGCCGGAATTCGGCCCCGGCGCCTCACGCGGTTATTCGCCGTGAAGTGCTGACGCAAGGTGCTCTTCAGAGCAATGTCGATTGCGCAATGTCATAGATCAATGTCGCGACGCCTCTGATGAGCGACCATTTCGCTGCCGGGCCCGTCAGGCAGGTTGGCCGGGTGTGAGTGCTGTAAACGTTTCTGTTAGCTGCCGCTGTCTGCCCCGAGCCTGTCGGGGTTGCGCGGATCGGGCTGCCTCTCTACGCAGCGCGATCCTTTGGTCACGGCTAGCGTTTTTGATCTTCGCGAAAGGACCAGCCCCGTGAACCGTGTCCCGTCTGCTTTGATAACAGGTCTCTTTGCCGCTTGCGCCGGTATCGCGTCTGGCCAGACGCCCCCGTCTCCAGAGGAGATCCTGAGCGCATGGCTCACCTCTCCGCATGCCAACTCGCAAAGCGAGGCGTTCCGGCATTGGGATACCGAAGGTGAGATCCCCGGCAATTGCGCCGTCTGCCATTCGACCACGGGTGTCACGGATTACCTTGCAAGTTTTCCCACCGTCGCCGGGGTGATCGATCACCCGGTCCCGATCGGCACCACCGTCGAATGCGCAGCCTGCCATAATCCCGGCGCAGAGGCGCTGCGCGAGGTGCTGTTTCCCAGCGGGCAGACCATCGCGATGGCCGACGGCTCGGCCATCTGCACGGTCTGCCATCAGGGGCGGACCTCGGCCGACACCGTTGCCGCGGCGCTAGGCGGGCGCGCCGAGGATGAGGTCTCGGCCGACATTGCCTTCATCAATATCCACTACGCTGCCGCCGCCTCGACGCAGCTTGGCAGCGTGGTGCGCGGTGGGTTCGAATATCCCGGGCAGGACTATGCCGGGGCCTTCGCCCATGTCGAGGGGCTGAACACCTGCGTCAGCTGCCATGACGCCCATGAAATCACGATCGAGCTGAGCGCCTGCACAAGCTGCCATCAGGGCGTGAGCGATTTGCGCGCCATTCGCACCACGCCGACCGATGTGCTGGGCACCGGCGATATCAGCAGCGGTATCGCCATCGTCATCGACGATCTGCACGCGCGGCTCGAGGCTGCGATCATGGCCTATGCCTCTGGGGTTGGCAGCGCGCCCATCATCTATGCTGACCACGCCTACCCCTATTTCTTCAACGATCTGAACGCCGACGGCGCCGTGACGGAGGGCGAGGCAGCCTACCCCAACCGCTACCAGAGCTGGACACCGCGGCTGCTGCGGGCCGCCTATAATTACCAGTTCGTCAGCAAGGATCGGGGCGCTTTTGCGCATAACCCGCATTACGCAATGCAGCTGCTGATCGACAGCATCACCGACCTCGCCGAGGTCGCACCGGTCGACGTGACCGGGCTGGTCCGGCCCTGAGGGGACCCGCCCGGTGCAGATCAGGTTTCGCAAGGGGCGCGATTTCGACATGGGTCCGGCTGCGGCCAATACGCCCGCGGCGGTGCGCGCGGTGCGCCGGGTCGGGCTGGAGTTTCGGGGGTTTCCCGGTCTGATCGTCGATGCGCTTGTGGCCGAGGGCGACCCGCTGCGCCGGGGCCAGACCCTGTGCGTCAGCCGACATCACCCCGAGATTGCCTTTGTCGCCAGTGCGGCGGGGCGGGTAAGCCGCATTCGCAAGGGCGCGCGGCGCCGGATCGAGACCATCGAGATCGCGGTAGAGGGCGACGAGGAGTGCCGGTTTGACGTTGAACCGGCGCAGACGGATGATGCGGCGCTGCGGGCTCTGCTGCTGCAAAGCGGCGCTTGGGTGGCGTTTCGCACCCGCCCGTTCGGTCGCATCCCCGCCCCCGCAGATCAACCTTCGGCGATCTTTGTCACCGCGACCGCAGGCACCCCGCTTGCGCCCGATCCGGCGCAGGTTCTTGCACCGCAACTGGACGCCTTCGCGCGCGGGCTTGAGGCCTTGCTACGCCTGACCCAAGGCGCGGTGTTTGTCTGCCAGCCCCCCGGCCCGGCGCTGGTGACGCCAAGGGAACGGCTGCGGATCGCCTCGATTTGCGGTCCGCAGCCCTGCGGGCTGCCGGGGCCGCATATCCACCGCCTCTGGCCGGTGTCGGCGCAGCGTTCGGTCTGGCAGATCGGCTATCAGGATGTGGCAGCGATCGGCGATCTGCTGAGCACCGGCCGGATCAGCGTCGACCGCAGCATCTCGGTGGCGGGTCCCGGCTGTGACAGGGCGAGGCTGCTGCGCGCGCCGCTTGGCGCCGAACTGGCCGGGCTGCTGGACGAGACGCAGCAGAGCGAAAAGCGGCTGATCTCGGGGTCGGCCCTCACCGGGCGCGAGCAGCGGTTTCTGGGGCGCCACGATCTTGAGGTGACGGTGATGACCCCGGCTTCAGACGCGCCGCGCGGGGCAGTGCGGGGCCTTGTTGCCTGGCTGCGCCAGAGCGGAACCGGGGCAACCCTGCCAAGCGAGGCTTTTGAAAGACTGTTTCCCTTTGATCTGTTGCCAGTGCCCCTGATGCGCGCCCTTGCGGTGGGCGATATCGAGACGGTGGAGCGGCTCGGCGGGCTGGAACTGCTGGAAGAGGATCTGGCCCTGCTAAGCTGGCGCTGCCCGTCCGGCAGCGATTACGGCAGCTTGTTGCGCCGTGCGCTCGACAGGCTCGCCGAGGAGCGCGCGCCATGAGCGATGCCCCCCGCCTCTGGAGCGGCAGCGAGGCGCTTGTCACCCTTGTGGCCGTCTCCGCCCCGCTCGTCGCGACGATCCTGCAGCAGGGGCCGGCGCGGCTGGTTTTTCTGGCGCTCGGGCTGGGGCTGGCAACGTTCTGGCATCTGGTCTTTGCCCGGATCAGGCGGCGCTGGACGGGCTGGGATGGCCTCGTGACGGCCGCGATCTTTGCGGTTCTGGTTCCAGAGGCGCTGCCGCTCTGGCAACAGGGGCTGGCGCTGTCCTTCGGGCTGGTGATGGGCGATCTGGTCTTTGGCGGGCGCGGGCGCGGCTTTCTCAGCCCGGCGGCGGTTGCTCTGGCCTTTGCGTTGTTCTCTTTCCCGGTGAGCGCAGGCGCCGCCCCCGGCCCCGCGAGCGCCATTGCCGCGCTGGCAGGCGGCGCGGCGCTGCTGCTCGCGCGGGTCCTGTCGTGGCGGGTGGTTGCCGGGTTTGCGCTGGCCATGGCCGCGTTGCAGCTGCTGCAGCCGGGCTGGCCCGCCCTGCCGGGGGCGACGCTGATCCTTGGGCTGGTGTTTCTGATCGGCGATCCGGTGGCGGCTGCCTGCACGAATGCTGGGCGCTGGGTCTATGGAGCGCTGGCGGGGGCCTTGGTCGCGCTGCTGGAAACGGCTGGCGGCGGCGCGCTGTCCTCGGTGGTCTTTGCCGCGCTGCTGGCGGGGATTTTTGCGTCGCTGATCGATCAGGGGGTGATCTGGGACAACGTGCGGCGACGCGCGCGCAGGCAGCGACATGGCTGAGCGGTCCCCTCTCTCCCTGTGGCGCCGGTTTCTGGCGCTGCCCAATGACAGCCGGGGCAAGACGCTGGGCGTTGCGTTCCTCGTGGCGCTGATCTCGGCGCTTGGCGTCTCGGTGACCTCGGTGCTGCTCGAACCACGCCAGCAGGCCCATCTTGACGCGGCGCGCGAGGCAAAGCTGGCGGGAATGATCGCTGCGCTGCCGGGCTTGGGCGATCTGCTGCGCGAGACCGGGGCCGAAACGCTGGAGGCCGTTCTGGTCGATCTGGCAAGCGGCACGATCCGCCAAGACGCCGATCCGCACAGCTACGATTTCCTCGCCGCGCAGAGCGATGCCGCCCGGATAACGGCGCTGAGCCCCGAACAGGACATCGCCGGGATCGCACGCCGCCCGGACCTTGCCCCGGCCTATCTGCTGCGCGGGCGGGATGGTCTGGCGCTGGTGGTGCTGCCGGTCTACGGGGCCGGCTATCAATCGACGATCCGCGCCTATCTTGCCCTAGCGGCCGATCTGACCACCATCGCGGGCCTCAGCATCTATGAACAGGGCGAAACGCCGGGGCTGGGCGCGCGGATCACCGATCCGGGCTGGCAGGCGCTCTGGTCAGGCAAACAGGCCGTGGACGCCTCGGGAGAGATCGTCATCGCCGTGGTGCGCGGCGGGGCCACGGGCCTGCGCGAGATCGACGGTATTTCCGGCGCCACGCGCTCGAGCATGGGCGTGGCGCGGCTTGTGCAGTTCTGGCTCGGCCCCGATGGCTTTGGCCCGTTCCTTGCCGCCCTGCGTTCGGGAGAAGAAAGATGAGCAAGCGCGCCCTGCATCACCTCACCGCGCCGCTGATCGACGGCAACCCGATCACGTTGCAGATCCTCGGGATCTGCTCGGCGCTCGCCGTGACCACCTCGATGGCCACCGCCCTGACCATGAGCCTTGCGCTGACCGTTGTGCTGACTACCGCCAGCGCGCTCATCAGCCTTGTGCGCCATCATCTGCCCAATGCGATCCGGCTGGTGGTGCAGATCACCATCATTGCCTCTCTGGTCATCGTCGCCGACCAGATCCTGCGCGCCTATGCCTTCGAGATGAGCCAAAGACTGTCGGTCTTTGTCGGGCTGATCGTGACCAATTGCATCGTTCTGGGCCGGGCCGAAACCTTTGCCATGCGCAACCCGGTCTGGCCCAGCGTTCTGGACGGGCTTGGCAACGGGCTTGGCTACAGCCTTGTGCTGATGCTTGTTGCCGCGATCCGCGAGGGGCTTGGCGCGGGCGCGCTGTTTGGGGTGCAGCTGCTGCCACTGGCCTCAAGCGGTGGCTGGTTTCAGCCGCTTGGGTTCATGCTGCTTGCCCCCAGCGCGTTTTTCATCATCGGCCTGCTGATCTGGGCGATCCGGACCCGCCGCCCCGAGCAGGTCGAACCCGATGAATTTCCGCTTCGCGAGCGGTCGGGCGGGGATCGGCCATGAGCGAGCTGTTCCTGCGATCCGTCTTTCAGGAGAACCTTGCACTGTCGTTCTTTCTGGGCATCTGCACCTTTCTGGCGGTGTCCAAGCGGGTTGATACCGCGTTGGGGCTCGGGCTGGCGATGATCGTGGTGCAGGGGGTCACGGTTCCGGTGAACCACCTGATCTTTCGCGGCCTGCTGATCGAGGGCGCCTGGGCCTGGGCGGGATTGCCAGAGGTCGATCTGAGCTATCTCAAACTGATCTGTTTCATCAGCGTCATCGCCGCCATCGTGCAGATCCTTGAAATGACGCTGGATCGGTTCGCACCGGGGTTGCACCGCAGCCTCGGGATCTTCCTGCTGCTGATCACGGTGAACTGCGCCATCCTCGGGGGCAGCCTGTTCATGGTCGACCGGCGCTACGATCTGCCGCAAAGCGTGATCTATGGTCTGGGCAGCGGCATCGGCTGGGCGCTGGCCATCATCGCCTTTGCCGCGATCCGGGAACGGCTGCGCTATGCCGATATTCCCGAAGGTCTGCGCGGATTGGGCATCGCCTTCATCGTCACCGGCCTGATGTCGATGGGGTTCTCGGCCTTTGCCGGGCTGGGCCAGCCATGAGCGAAGTGGCTCTTGGCAGCGCGGTCTTTGTCGCCATCGTGCTGATCGTGGCCTGCGTCATCTTGCTGGCACGGGCGTTTCTGTTGCCCTCGGCCCCGGTTACCATTCGGATCAATGATCGCATGGACATTGGCGCGCGCAGCGGCGAGCGGCTTCTGACGGCTCTGGCCGACGGCGGCATCGCCGTGCCTGCGGCCTGTGGCGGGGGCGGAACCTGCGGGCAGTGCCGGGTGCGGATCGACGAAGGCCGCCGCCCTGCCCTGCCGACCGAGGCCGCCCTGCTGTCGCGCGCCGATCTTGCCTCCGGACTGCGGCTGGCCTGCCAGACAACGCTTCGCGCCGATCTGGCCGTGACCCTGCCCGAAACCATGCTGAGCGCCCGCAGCTGGGCGTGCAGGGTCGTTTCCAGCCGCACGGTGGCCCCGATCATCCGCGAGATCGTGCTGGCGCCGATGGGCGATGCGCCATTCACCTTCACCCCCGGTGCCTTTGTGCAGGTCGAGGCCCCGGCCTATGATCTGGCCTTCAGCGACTATGACATCGCGCCCGAGCATCGCGCCGCGTGGGATCAGCAGGGCCTTGATGCGCTGCGCGCGCAAGGCCCGGGCGGTGTGTCACGCGCCTATTCCATCGCGAACCACGCCGCAGCGGATGCCGGTCACATCGTGCTGCTGATCCGGCTGGCCCTGCCACCGCCGGGGGCGCCGGACGCCTTGCCGGGCGTCGTGTCGTCATGGCTGTTCGGGCGTCGTCCCGGCGATCCTGTCAGCGTGACCGGCCCGTTCGGCAGTTTCGCGGCGCAGGACAGCACGCGCGAGATGGTCCTGATCGGCGGCGGCGTCGGCATGGCACCGCTGCGCGCGATCATCTCGGACCAGCTCGAACGCCAACGCAGCACCCGCAAGATCAGCTTCTGGTACGGCGCGCGCAGCCGCGTGGACCTGTTCTATGACGAGGAATTCTCGCGGTTGCAGGCAGAATTCCCCAATTTCCGCTGGACCGTGGCGCTGTCCGATCCGGCGCCGGATGACGACTGGCACGGCGAAACCGGCTTTATCCACGAGGTGGCGCTGCGCGGTGGGCTGGCCGCGCATCCCGCCCCGCATGACTGCGACTACTACCTGTGCGGCCCGCCGATGATGATCAAGGCGGTGCTGTCGATGCTCGACGAGCTGGGCGTTGATCGCGAGCGGATCTTCAACGACGATTTCGGAGCCTGACCCATGCCGCTGTGCCAAGCTTGGGTTTGTGACATACCGGTTCACGGGCCGGATCATCTGGGGTTGGGGCGGCAATGGCAGAGTTCCTGATCACCCTTGGCGTGCTGCTCTGCGCCCTCGCCGGGCTTGGCATCGGAGCGATCTTTGGCCGCGCGCCGATCAAAGGGTCTTGCGGCGGGCTGTCCTGCATTGCGGGCGCGGATTGCGCGGCCTGCCCGAACCGCACCAAAAGGGGCGATCAGCCATGACCAAGCGGCCACGCATTGCAGATTACATGACGCGCGATCTCATCCTGCTCGGGCCGGATCTGGAAATCCTGCATGCGATGAAGACCCTGCTGGAACACCGAATTTCTGGCGCGCCCGTGGTGGACGCCAAGGAACGCCTCATCGGGGTGCTGTCCACGAAGGATTGCCTGCGCGCCGCCTTGCATGGCGCCTATCATCAGGAATGGGGCGGGCGGGTCGCGCGTTACATGACGAAGGATCCCGTGACGCTCGACGCCGATCTCGATCTGGTGGCCGCCGCCGAGCGGTTCCTCGCCAGCGAGTTCCGCCGGTTTCCGGTGCTGCGCGACGGCAAGCTTGTCGGGCAGGTCAGCCGCGGCGATCTTCTGCGTGCGTTGCTGGAACAGTGGTAGCGCCCAGCCTCGTCGCTCATCACGGCGCGATGACGCGCAGGGGCCAGACCCGCAAGACGGTCTTGCAAATCCGGGGCCGATTTTGCGCCGGCAGACCTGATCCGCCCGACCCCAGAGGCCAGCGGGATGTCTGCCTCCGCGCGCTCAGCTGTCCAGGGCGCGCAGATGCCCGGCCAGTCGCAGCAGCACATCCCGTGTCTGGCGCAAATCGTCAGACTGCCCGCTCAACCGATCCTCAAGGCAGCGGGTCACCCCTTCGGCACGGGCCTCTAGCGCGCGTCCGGCGGGGGTCAGGGCGATGCGCACCTGCCGTTCATCCACCGTATCGCGCTGGCGGCTGAGCAGTCCGGCTTTCTCCAGCCGCTTGAGAAGCGGGGTCAGCGTGCTGGATTCAAGATGAACCTGCGCGCCGATCTCTTTGACCGTCGGAGATTCCGGGCCGGTCCAGAGCACTGTCATGACCAGAAACTGAGGATAGGTCAGACCCAGCGGCGCCAGCATATCGCGATAGGCGTGCTGCATGGCAAGGCTGGCCGAATAAAGCGCGTGGCAGAGCATGTCATCAATGGGTCTGGTCATGGTGGGCAATTTATATCGCGCGCTATTCATTTGCAAGCTATTGAATGCTCTCAAGGGCGCGCCATATGTATCGCACACAATCTAATCGACCACGAAGGATACCCCATGACCACCGATGTGAAATACTGGACAGAAGCCTATGCAACGGGCGGCGGACGCAATGGTCTCGCCGGGCTGACGTCGGGAACCCTGACCGTAACGATGACCAGCCCCAAGGAGCTCGGCGGATCGGGCGCAGGCCACAATCCGGAGCAATTGTTCGCAACCGGCTACGCGGCCTGCTTCCTCAGCGCGATGCATTTCGCGGCGCGCAGCGAAAAGCTCGGGACCGTCCCGCAGGACGCCCGGGTCGAGGCGAAAGTCGGCATCGGGCCGCGCAGCGACGGCGGCTTTGGGCTGACGGTCGCGCTGTCGGTCACCCTGCCCGGTGTCGAGCGCGCCACCGGCGAAAAGATCGTCGAGCGCGGACATGCCATCTGCCCCTATTCCAACGCTGTCAGCGGCAATATCGAGGTCACAACCTCGTTGCTGTGACCAGCGCCTGTCTCAAGGATCGGCGCAAGCTGCACCGTCGGAATCTCATTTCATACCGCTCCGCAATACTTTGCGGGGCGTATTTAATCCGATGGATTAACAAGCTATGGTCACCAACCCCGCAACCGCGCCATCGGCTTTGTCTTCCGGTTTCACAAACTGCTGCCCGGCGTCACCGCGCTTGAAATCCTGCGAAAATCCATTTGCATACGAATATCTTTGAGTATTCTTCACTGGAGAGATTGCCTGACGCCTCGTCAAAGGTCCGGGTGATGAAACCCACTTGCATCAAACCGGCCCTGCCGTCCGTCAACCTGACAGACAACAATCGCACCCCCGCCGGACCCACCCAACCGGATGCCAGAAAAAGGTCTTAGCCCGTGCCCGCCCATGCTGCGTCCCGCCTTGATGCCTATTATTTCTGGGGGGCGCTGCCCTCGCCGGACAGGCTGCGCCGCCAACTGACGGCGTTCCGCGATCAGGGCTTTGCCCGGATCTACATTCAGGCCCGGCTGTCCATGCCCAGAGCCGTCTACCTGTCGCCGGCCTACCTTAAGACCTACGCACAGGCGGTTGAGATCATGGCAGATCTCGGCTTGAAGGCCGGGCTTTACGATGATTACGCATGGACCAGCGGACAGGCCGGAGGGCGCACCGTCGAGGGCGGCGATCACCTGCGCGAACGCCATGTCTTCTGGACCCGCGGCGCTGTGCCAGAGCTAACGATCCACCAGATCCGCGCCACGCTTGGGGCCGCGCTTGGCCCGGCGGTGCGCGACTGGACGCATGAGGGCGGCACGGTGGATTGCGACGCGTGGCAGCCCGTGGGCGCCGTGCTGGAACATGCCGATGGCAGAACCGAGGACGTGAGCGCCCATGTCACCGCGCAGGGCGACACTGGCCGGTTCCGCCTGTCGCGTCCGCTGCCCGAAGGCGCGCGCTGGACGGTCTTTGCCGCGGCGCGGCTGCGCAATTCGCGGATCATCAACTACTTGATGCCAGAGGCTGGCGCGCGCTTTGTCGAAACCGGCCTGCGCCCCTATGCCGAGGCCTTGGGCGATCATCTGGGCCGCACCGTCGATTGCCTGTTCTACGACCAGCCCGCCCCGAGCCTGCTTGACTGGCAGGGGCGGTTTGGCAATCTGCGCAACTCCCTGCCGTGGAGCGACGCGCTGGCCGAAAAGCTGGCAATGCACGGCCCGCTCGCGCCGCAGCTCTGGGCGCTGCTCGATGATGGCGCGCCGGGCAAAGGCCTCATCCGGGCACGTGTCTATCGGACCGTGACCAGCATGATGCAGCAGGCGTTCTTTGCTCCGCTGCGGGCGTTCTGCGAGGCCCATGGCCTGACCCTGACCGGCCATGAAATCCTGCCCCATGTCGCCAGTATGGCGCTGAACGGCGGGTTTTCGGCGATCGACCCGCGGGTGGCGATGGCGGCGGATTTCTTCGGCACCGATCTGTGGCGGGACCAGACCTCGGTCGATGCCAACAATCTCGGGGCGCAGCTGGCCCCGCTGCTTGGCGACAGCATCGCGCGGGCCTCTGGGCGGCGCGGCGCGTGGACAGAGCTCTACCTGACCTCGCAGCGCAGCGAGCACCGCGCCATCGGCCAGTGGGAAATCACCCCGCAGGCGCTGCGCGCGCAGCTGATCCGGCTGCACATGCTGGGGGCCAGCCGGGTGATCCTGCATGCGCTGTTCGCCGAGGCGGGCGATGCGCGGCCAGAGCCGCTGGCCAATATGCGCTTTGATTTCGCGCCGGGCTACAACCTGCAACCCTGGTGGCCGGTGATGGGCGCGATCGGCGCCGAGGCCGCAAGGCTGGCGGATTTCATCGAAGGTGCCAGCCCGCCGGAACAGGTGGCGCTGCTCTACCCCTATGAGACGGCGCTGCGCAAAGGGCCGCGCCATGACCATGCGCGCCGTTTCGGGGGCTGGTGTGACTGGCTTCTGGCGCAGGGCCATCGCCCGCTGATCGTGGATGAGCACGGGCTGGCGCAAGTGCAGGGCGGCAGGCTTTACGGCACGCGCCTTGCCGCCCTTGCCCTGCCCGGGCCGGTCACCCTGCGCGATCCGGTCCGGCATGGCCTTGCGACCTATACTTCCCCGCCAGAGGAGCCGCTGTTGAGCGCCTCGCCCCTCGTCGCCGCGCAGCCCGGCCTGCGCGCGCTGGTGGCGGGTGTTGATGCGGCGGGCCAGTGGCGCATCGTGCTGTTCAACGAAGGCACGGCCCCGCTGACCGCGCAGATCGCCTTCGCCGGTGCAGCGCGCGAGCTGGCGCTGGAAGCGCAGGAATTGCGCTGCCTGACGCTGCCCGCCGATGGCGGCGCCCGGATCCCGGCGCCCTCTGCTGCGTCATCCGTGGCGCAGGTGCTCGACGACGGCTGGACGCTAAAGATCGGCGGGCGGACCCAGCCCGTCAGGGTGACATCGGGATGGCAGGCGCAGGGCTATCCGGCCTATTCTGGCACCGGCCATTACCAATGCCACTTTGTCATTAAGGCGGCGGAGCATCTGGCGCTACTGCTGCCGGGGCTTGCCTGCGCGGCGCGCGTCACGCTCGACGGGCGCGACATGGGGCTATGTTACCACGCGCCGTTCCGCGTCCGCCTCGGGCTGCTTGCCCCCGGCCCGCACCTGCTGCGGATCGCGGTGTTCAACACCATGGCCAACGCGTTTTACGCCGATACCCCATTTGCAGGCCCGGGCTGGCCGGATGTCAGCGGCCTGACGCAGCCTCCGCTGCTGATCCGCGACGGCGCCAGTTGATGCGTTGTACGCCGCAGCGCCATTGCCCCAAAATGCGCGGCGGCAAAGGCGCGGCAGGGCCGTTCGCGTCGTAAGATCTGGTGTCGCGCGCGCGCCTAAGCGCCCGCCAGAACTTGCGCGGTCGACACCACACGGCACATCGGGGCGCGATCCGCCATCACCGCCACTGCCGCGCGGTGCAAGGCCTCGGTCCCGGCGGCGCAGGCATCCTCGACCAGCCGCAGGTTGCGCCCGGCGTCCACCGCCTCGACAGCGGTGCCCAGCACGCAGCAATCGGTGGCGACGCCGCACAGGGTCAGGCTGGCATCGGCGGGCAGAACCTGTTCCGCCTCGCGCCACTTGGCGAAACGATGGCTGGCGATCGAGCGATAGCCCTGCCAGCGCCCATCGACCTGCCACAGCCAGTCCGATCCGGGCGCAACCGCAAACTCCCATTGCGCGTAATAAGCGCGCCATGCGCCGGTGGGGGACTCTGGCGGCACGAAGCGGGTGAACAGCACCCGGTCTTCGAACAGTGGCAGCATCTGCCCGATGCGCTCGGCGCAGCGCTCATAGCCCGGCGTGCACCACGGGCTTTCAGCCGCGCCAAAGCCCGGCTGCATGTCGATCACCAGCAGCCAGTCGTTCATGCCCGCACCGCCATCGTGTCTTCGGGGCGCCAGTTCAGCCAGACCGCGCCATCGCCGGTGATTTCGGGGATGTCGCGATCGCGGGCGATCAGCTTCCACTTCTGGCCCTCGACCTCGATCAGGCAGGTGGCCATGGCCCCGGCAAAGACCCGCTGCGTCAGCCGCCCCGCCACGGCGTTCATGCCATCAAGCCGCGCCTGAGCCATCGACAGCGCTTCTGGCCGCACCGCAAAGCTGTGGCCGTTGGCAGGCTGCGGCAGCCTCAGCGCCGAAAGCCAGCTTTCGGGAACCCAGTTGGCATCGCCCAGAAAACCGGCGGTGAAAGCGTCGACCGGTTTGTCATAGACCTCTCGCGGCGGGCCGACCTGAACGATGCGCCCGTCCTTCAGGATGCCGATGCGGTCCGACAGGGTCAGCGCCTCTTCCTGATCATGGGTCACAAAGATCGTGGTGATGCCGATCTCGCGCTGGATGCGTTTCAGTTCGATCTGCATATCCACGCGCAGGGTCTTGTCGAGCGCCGAAAGCGGCTCGTCCAGCAGCAGCACCTTGGGGTTGGTCACGATGGCCCGCGCCAGCGCCACCCGCTGCCGCTGCCCGCCCGAAAGCTGGCTTGGGCGGCGCTCGGCCATGGCGCCCAGCTGCACCAGCTCCAGCGCCTCGGCGATGCGGCGTCTTTCCTCGGCGGCGGCAACCTTGCGCACCCGCAGGCCAAAACCGACGTTGTCGGCCACGCTCATGTTGGGAAACAGGGCGTAGTTCTGGAACATCATGCCGATGTCGCGCTTTTCCACCGGCACGTTTTCGACGTTGCGATCACCGATGCGGATCGCCCCCGTTTCGGCAAAGTGAAACCCCGCGATGGTGCGCAGCAGCGTGGTCTTGCCCGACCCCGAGGGGCCCAGAAGGGCAAAGAACCCGCCATCCTCAAAGCTGATGGACACATCGTCCAGCGCCACGGTCTGGCCAAACCTCTTGGTCACATTCTGTACGTCGACGGCGGACATCAGCGGTCTCCTGCGAATCTGGAATAGCGGGTGGCAAGGAACATGATCAGCATCGAGACGGCGATGATGATGGTCGAGATCGCGTTGATCTCGGGGGTGAACCCCTTGCGGATGGCGGTGTAGATCAGCACCGGCAGCGTGCTGTCGCCCGGTTCCGACAGAAAGTAGCTGACCACGAACTGATCGAAACTGACGGCAAAGGCAAACAGCCCCCCCGCCACCACGCCCGGCGCGATCCACGGCAGCGTCACCCGGCGCAGCACCGTCCAGCTGTTTGCGCCCATCGAGCGCGCCGCCTCTTCCAGCGTGATGTCAAAGCTCGACAGCCGGGCGGTGACGGTGACGATGACATAGGGCAGCGCTAGCGCGACATGGCCGATGATCACCGCAGGCGTGCCGCGCCCGATGCCGATGGCAAAGAAAAAGATCAGCATGGCGGTGCCGGTGATCAGCCACGGAATGGCGATCGGCGGGAACAGCAGCACCATCAGCACCTTCTTGCCGGCAAAATCATAGCGGAACAGGCCAATCGACGCCGCCGTGCCAAGGGCGGTCGCCACCAGCGTCGTGACCATGGCAATACCGACAGAACGCAGCGCCGCGCTGAGGATCTGCCCATTGCCCGCCATCTGCTGATACCAGCGGGTCGAGAGTTCAAAGGGCAGCTGGTAGAACGGCGAGGCGTTGAACGACATCGCCGCCATCACAAGGATCGGCGCGTAGAGAAAGAACAGGATCGCGAAAAGCCAGAGTTTCCCGATCAGCGGCAGCAGAGAGCGGCTCATGTCCGGGCCTTTCCAAGGATGGGGCTGGCACAGGCAAGGATCAGCAGAACCACCGCCAGCAGGGTAAAGGACAGCGCCGCGCCAAGCGGCCAGTTGTAGACCGAAACGAACTGATCCTCGATCAGCGTGCCGTAATAGGTGCCCATGCGCCCGCCAAGGATGCGCGGCTCCATGAAAGAGCCAACCACCGGCACAAACACCAGAACGGCGCCCGCCAGCAGCCCCGGCAGCGACAGCGGCAGCAGGATGCGCCGCAGGATCGTCAGCTTCGACGCCCCCATGGACCGGGCGGCATCCACCAGATCGTCGTCGATGGCCTGAAGCGCCAGATACGAGGTCAGGATGACATAGGGCAGGTAGCTGTGAATCAGCCCGATCACCACGGCATGGGTGGTGAACATCAGCTCGAGCCGCAGCTCGAAGGGCAGCAGCCAGTTCAGCGCGTGTTCCAGCATGCCGTTGCCCCGCAGCACGATGGCCCAAGAAAAGATCCGCACCAGCGAGTTGGACCAGAACGGCAGGATCACCAGCAGGAACAGCGTCTCGCGCGCCCGGCCCTTGATGGTGCGCGCCAGCACCAGCGCGCAGGGATAGCCGATCAGCACACAGCCAAGCGTGACCATCAGCCCCAGCTTCACCGATTTCCACATCAGGATGGCATAGGTCGGATTGGTCAGAAAGCGCGCATAATTGTCGAACGTGGCGCTCCAGTCCGGGTTGTCCTGCGGCAGATCCGTCAGGAAGCTGAAGAACAGCATGGCGGACAGCGGCAGGAACACCGCCAGCGTCAGCCAGAGATAGGCCGGCGACAAAAGCGCGAACAGGCGTCTGCGGTCCGCCGAAGCGGTGAGTTCGGTCATGCCGATCTCCTTGCATTGCGGGGCGGTCTAGTGGGGCGGGCCCGGGCTGAACGCCCGGACCCAGCGCTTTGGCAGGCGCCTGCGTTACTGGCGCGCCTTCAGCGTCTGCCAGATTTCCAGATACTGCTCCTTGGTGGCATCCTCGACAGGAACCTGAAACTGGACGCGGGCCAGCACCTCGGGATCGCCCAGCACACGGCGGTTGAACGCCTCTTCGGGCAGCGCTGCGGCGGCCTTGGCATTGGCGGGGGCCGGCGAACCTGCCTTGTCCCACGCGACGTAGAATTCCGGGTCGATCATCCAGTTGATGAAGGCTTCGCCCGCCGCCTTGTGCTCGGAAGTGGCGGGAATGGACAGGGCATCCAGCCAGCCGATGGCGCCTTCCTCGGGGATGACGAATTCGATCTCCAGCCCCTGCGCGATCGAGCGCACTGCCGAGCCGGACCAGTAGGTCGCAATATCAAGCTGCCCCGAGGCCATGGACTGGTTCCAGTCGTTCTCGCTGCCCCAAAAGGTCAGCAGGTTGGGCAACAGCGCCGCCAGCTTGTCCTTGACCGCCTCGATATCCTTGATGTCGTTGATGTCCTGACCGGTGGCCAGCGCCCCGATCTGCATCGCCTCGATGGCGTCATCGCGGATCGAGACATGGCCTTCGTATTTGGGATCCCACAGCGCCTCGATGCTGCTCGGGGCCTCGTCGACCGATTGGGCGTTGATCGCAAAAGAGGTCAGCCCCCATGTCCAGGGCACGCCATATTGCGCGCCGTCGATCTTCTGCATCGGGTCATCGGCAAATTTGGCGGGGATGCCATCGAAGTTCGGCAGGGCGGCGGTGTCGATGGGGGCAATCAGCCCCTCGGCGGCGGCCTGCTCGGTGAAGGTCGCGTTGATCATCACCACGTCATAGGCGCCGGGATTGGTGCGCAGCTTGGTCAGCATCTCCTGTTCAGAGTTGAAATATTCATGAACGACGGTGTGGCCGGTGGCCTCTTCGAAGGGCTTGGTGGCAAAGTCCTGATCGGTGCCGTAGCCCTGCCAGTTCAGCACGCGGATCTCATCCGCCAAGGCGCCGGTCGCGCTTAGCGCGGCAACGGACAGGGAAAGCAGGAAGGTCTTCATCTTTGGGTCTCCAGATTGGGGGTTGCGGGGGCTTGGCGCCCCTCTCTTGGTCTCACAGCAGGGGCTCGACCTCTGCGCGTGCGGGGGCGGTTGCCGGGCCGGGCCGGGTCGTGGACAGGGCGGCAGCGATATTGGCGTAGCGGGCGGCGCGCAGGGCATCGCCGCTGGCGGCAAGCTCGGCGATGAAGCTGCCGATATGGCAATCGCCAGCGCCGTTGGTATCAATGGCGGCAACGCGGTGGGCGGGCAGCTGGTTGACCTGATCCCCGGTGCACAGCAGGCAGCCGTTTGCGCCTTGCCGCAGCACCGCGCCCGGGCGGTTCGCGGCCAGCGCGCGCAGGGCGGGCAGAGCCTCGCTCTCGCCACTCAGCACGGCGGCCTCATCGGCATTGGCGCTGATCCAGTCGGCGCGCGCCAGAACCGGTTGCAGATAGGCCGGGTCGAGCAGCCCCGCCACCGGCGAGGGATCAAAGACCACCGTGATTGCGCGCGGCAGCTGGGCGATCCATCCCGCCAGATCGCGGCGCGCCTGCGGGTAGTGCAGCGAATATCCCGACAGCATCACATGGCTGACCGCGGACAGGTCGATCTGATCCAGCGCCGCGCGGCTGATGTCGCCTTCAGCGCCCGGAAAGCTGATGAAACTGCGTTCGCCATCGGGTTCGAGCAGCACGGTGCAGCAGCCCTGATCACGATCCTTCAGGGCTGGGCGGGCCAGCGAGATCCCCCGCGCCTGCAACTCTGCCGCGACCATCGCCGCCATCGGCCCGCTGCCCAGCGATCCGCCAAGCCGCACCGCCATGCCAGCGGCGCGGGCCGCAACCATGGCGTTGAACCCGCCGCCCGGCGCCATGGAGAACCCGCTGACCTCGGCCTCGCCCCCCGACGGGGGCAGCGCCCGGACGTTGTAGATCATGTCGACCACCGGCCCGGTCAGCTGCAACAGCAGGCTCATGCCACGGCGCCCTGCACGGCGTGCGCGCGCAAGGCCAGCAGGCCGTCGGCGATGCGCTCGATGTCCAGATCATTGGCGGCCATCACCTGCGCCGCAGCCTGCGCCGGGACGGTTCCGCCAAGCGCGCCGCACATCGAACCGACGATGGCGCCAATGGTGTCGGTGTCATCGCCCGCGTTGGCGGCGATCACCAGCGCGGTCCACAGATCGCCCCTTGCCAGTTTCAGGATGCCAAAGGCCACCGGCACGCTTTCCCGGCTGGCAACAGAGGTCCCGATGCCCGCAATCAGCGCCTCTTCGCCCTGTTCCGCCAGCGTCAGCGCCAGCTCGATCCGCGCCGCCATGTCCGGCTCGCCCACGGCAAAGCCAAGGGCCTGCCCGTCGCGGCAGGCCAGCAGCGCGGCGCTCAGCGCCTGCTCCAGCGATTGCCCGGCGATGCCGCAGCTGATCAGCATGGCAACGGCGGCGGCGGCGGCGATGGCCTCTCCGGTGTTGTGGGTAACCCGGCAGGTGCGGGCGACCCGCGCCACCAGCGCGGGCCGGCTTGGCGGCATCATCAGCCCGATGGGGGAAATCCGCATGGCGGCGCCGTTGGTGGTGCCCGCCTTGCCGGTTTCCTCTGGCGATGCTCCGGCCAGCAGCGCGTCGATGGCACGCCGCGAAGACGGGCCCAACAGGTCGGCCAACCCCTTGGCGCGGATCTCGGCCTCCCATTCCAGCAGATCGCGTGCCCAGCCGGCATCGTCAAAGGTATCGGGCTGCGCGATCAGCCGCTTGGCCAGCAGCAGCGTCTGTTCGGTATCGTCGGTGACCTGCGCGGCCTTCAGCCCGTGCGACACCGGATGCCCCTCGAAAGGCGCAAGGAAGCGCTCGATGCGGCCATATCTGGCGCGGGCCTCGGCGCGCGGCAAGGTCTGGGCGGGCATGCCAAGCGCATCGCCCGCCGCAAGGCCCAGCAGGGTAGATATCGCACGGGCGCGCGCGGCGGCGGTCGTGGTCATCTTCAGAACTCCATGTGCAGGCCGAAAAGCTCTGGATCCAGAAGGCTTTCGACATATTCCATCACCTCGCCCGACGCGGTGCGGGTCAGGCGGCGCAGGCGCAGCATCGCCGAGCCCGCAGGGCGCTTGAGCAACAGCGCATCTTCGTGAGACAGGGCGGGCAGCACATTGGCCCATTCCTCGCCCGAGGCCGCGACGATGTTGCGATTTTCCAGCGTGCGGCTGAGCGAGCCCTCTTCCAGACCCTCGGTCAGGATGCTGGCAAACCCGTCCCGCCACGGCACCCGCGAGCGTTCCAGCGTCAGCGCGACGCCGGTTTCCTCGCGAAAGCGGATGCGGTCCAACGCCAGCACCTCGGGCGCATCAAAGCCCGGCGCGCTGAGATCCATCGGAATGCGGGCGATATTGATGATCCGCGCGCCAAGCCGCGCCCCGCTGTCGGACAGCGAGATGCTCCAGCCAGCGCTGTTGTCCAGCACCGCGCCGCCGTAGGTCACAAAAGACCCGATGCCCACCCTTGTCTGGATCAGCCCCTTGGCCGACAGGATGCCAAGGCCCTTGCGCACCGTCGCGCGGGACACGGCAAAGCGTTCGACAAGGGCGTTTTCGCTGGAGAGAGCCGCGCCGTCATGCAACGCGCCAGAGCGGATTTCCTCTTCGAGAAGACGCGCGATCTTCTGCGGTTTGCTCTCTGGTCCGATCCCGTGCATCTCGAACACTCCTGTCTATACCTGTATGCTAAACAGGTGCAGACAGGTCTGTCCAAGAAATACGGCGGCGGGCTGAAAGTTTTTCGAACCATGCCCGGTATCGCATCACGCGGCGATGTTACGAGCGCTGAAAACATCGCCTGCCTTGGCAGGCCCCGGCACACAGACCCAAGGGACCGCGCCATGAAAGGGCGGCAAACCCCTGCCCTACCTCTGCCGGGCAAAGGTGGCGATATGGGTTCGCCTGCGCGCGATGCCCGCTAAGGGTCACCCGGCCTTTTCGACCTCTTGCACCAGACCGGCCTCCCAGTCTTCGGGCTGCCAGCGGCGCTTCGAGAACACCTCGTTCGCCGGGGTATAGAGGTCGGCATAAAGGCGGCCAACGGCGTTGTATTGCTCTTGGTCGAGATACAGCTTTTCGGGGTCGATCAGCCCGTCGCGCACATGCATGGTCAGGATCTCTGCCACCACAAGGTCGCGCCCCTTGCTCAGTTGCAGCGTCACGGTGCGGCGGCATTCAAAGGATACCGGCGATTCCTTGATCCGCGGCGGCGCCACGAAGCGGCTTTCGACGGGGGTAAAACCGGCGCGTTCGAACTCGTCCACCTCCGGTGCAAAATCAATGGCACAGATGTTCATGCCGTTGACGATGTCCATATCGACCATGTTCACCACGAATTCGCCGCTTTCCTCGATGATGCGGGCGGTGTCGCGCTTGGTGCCGTCGTCGCGCCGCGCGAAGCCGATCACGCAGGTGGCGGGATCTTCGCCGAAGACGTTGAAGAAGCTGAACGGCGCGGCGTTCAGCACGCCATTGGCATCGACGGTCGAGATCAGCGCGATCGGGCGCGGCGTGACCGTGGCGCTCAGCAGCTTGTAGCGGTCTTTCGGGTTCAGCCGGGCGAGGTCAAGTTCCATGGGCGTCGTCGCTTTCAGATGAGTGAAGGAAGGTCTTGCAGGGCGGTTCAGGCCCCGCTCAGCTCGGCGGCAAAGCGGGCGCAGATCGCTGCCGCAAGGATCGCCTGCTTGCCGTGGATGCTGGCCGCAAGCTGGCGGCTGGCACGGGTGTAGCTGATGCAGTCATGCACCACGAGGTCGGGGGCCTGCGCGGCCATCTCTTGCGCCGCCGCGCGCACACTCGCCTCATCGGCGTCGGGTTGCAGCGGCACGGCGAAACAGGTCCGCCCCGGCCGCTCCCAGCGCTTCAGGCAAGCGGCGGCCTGCGCTGGCGAGGGGATGAAGACGCCAAGCCGGCCAGCGCCGGGCAGGCAACCATCCACCGCCCCGGTGATCAGGTCCGAGGCAAAATGCACGCCGGGGGCCTCAAGGCCGGGGAATTTGCCGGTGCAGGCGATAAGCGCCACATCGACGGTCTCGCGCGCCAGATCGTCCAGCCGGGCGCGCATCCCTTCGGTGACGGCGGCCTTGCTGACAAACACCGAGCGCCCGTCGGGCAGCGTGGTATACAGCGTGTCGGCGTCGCTTGTCGGGGCGGCGGCGGCAAGGCCCGCCTCGTCAAGATGGTCGAGCGCGCCAAGCAGCTTCAGCTCGGCCGCGCCCGCAGGCAACACGTGGCGAAACTCTTCCTGCAAGGCCGGGCGGGGCGATTGCCCGATAACCAGCAGCCCAACGACGGGGCGGCTCACGCTGGCACCGCCTCGGTCAGCGCGGCGGCTTCGCCGACAACACGCACCCGGGCGCGGATCGCCCGGCCCGGCAGGTAGGACAGCGGCAGATCCTCGACGTCGATCACCTTGATGGTCTTTTCATCTGCCCCAGCCGCGATGGCCGCAGCAATCGCCGCGCTGCGTGCCTCCGCGATGGCATCGTCGCGATCCATGTCGCGGTAGATCCGGTCGGTCTCGCCCGAGATCTGCGCCATGGCCGCGCCGACGGCATTGGCAACGCCGCTGTGTTCGACCTGAATCACCTCGGAAATGCCGGGCATCTCCTGCGGGATCAGCCGCGCGCCACCGCCCACTGCCAGCAGCGGCACCTCGGTCGCGTCGGTCTTCATGCGATCCACCGCCTCGGCGATATCGGCATGGATGCGCGCCAGCGCCGCCGCGACGAAATCGGCCGGCAGATCCGCCACCTTCGACGCATCGCCAAGCGAGATCAGCCCCGCCGCCACCGCGATATCCGTCGCCGTGATCTGCGCGCCGCCAAACACCCGCGCCTCTTGCGCCAGCCGGTAGCCAACCGATTCCGGCCCGACGGTCAGCGGGTCGCGGCCAATCTTGGTGCCACCGCCCACGGCGATGGACAGCAGGTCGGGCATACGGAACAGGGTGCGCACGCCGCCAACTTCGACCACATTGTTAGCTTCGCGCGGGAAGCCATTGATCAGACATCCAATATCGGCAGTGGTGCCGCCAACGTCACAGACCATGGCGTTCTCGACCCCGGCCAAAAGCGCCGCACCCCGCATCGAATTGGTCGGCCCCGACGCAAACGAGAACACCGGGTATTCCCGCGCCGCATCGGCGCGCACCACGGTGCCGTCGTTCTGGGTGATATAGAGCTGCGCGCCCAGACCGCTGTCGGCCACGGCATCGACAAAAGCCTGCGTCGTCTCGCGCGCCAGCCCGATCAGCGAGGCATTCATCAGCGCGACGTTCTCGCGTTCCAGCAGACCGATGCGGCCCAGCGTCGAGGACATGGTGACATGCACATCCGGGGCTTCGTTGCGCACGATCTCGGCCGCGCGCTCTTCGCAGGTTGCGGTCAGCGGCGAGAAGGTGGCCGAAATCGCCACGGCTTTGACACCGTCCTGCGCGATCTGGCGTGCGGCGCGGGCGATCGCCTGCTCGTCCATCGGGTACAATGGGCGACCGTCGTATTCGTGACCGCCTTCAACAAGATAGACGCCACCGTTCACCTTCGACGCGAGGTCTTTGGGCCAGTCGCAGAACGGCACGAGGCTGGCCGAGGCCGGCAGCGACACGCGGATCGCCGCAGCGCGGCCAAGATCGCGGCGCTGCACCACGGCATTGGTGAAATGCGTGGTGCCGATCATCACCGCAACGATATCCTGCGCGGCGTCGCCGGCCTTGGCGACCACCTCTTTGAGCGCGGTGCGCACACCGCTGGTCACATCCGACGTGGTGAAGGTCTTGACCGCCGCGATCACCTTGTCGCCATCCAGCAGCGCCGCATCCGTGTTGGTGCCGCCGACATCGATCCCGATGCGTTTCATGTGTTGGACTCCTCGAAGACCGATTTGAATTCCAGATCGAAGCCGAAGGCGCGCGGCCCGACGGCGGCGATGCCCTTCTCGCTGAGGAAAACCGCCGGGGCCGGCAGCGCCAGCACGCTGACCCGCTGACCAAAGCGCAGTGAATCCGTGCCGATGCCATCGCCCGACACCGTGTCGAGCAGGCAGATCAGATCCGGCGTCATCACGATCGGTTCGCCATCAAGATAGGCCACCGAGAATTCGTTCTGGAAATGCACCACCATTTCCTGTCCGGCGAAATCATTCAGCCCCTCGATCCGGGCCTGACCGCGCAGGAAGCCTTCGGTGGTGCGCCGTTCGATATCCACGACCTTGCCGGTGAACAGGCGCAGGCCGTTGGCCGCCGACAGCACCGCCTCGATCGGGTCGGAATGTTCGGCGCGGGCCTTCAGCACGTTGACACCAAGGTTGATCGCCTTGGACACCGAATAGAGCACGCCATGCTGCTTGACCTCGGCGCCCGAGCGCGGCGCCTTGCAGGTGGCGGCGATCGATCCGATCTCGGTGCAGGCCTTGCGCGAGATCCGCTCCATCCAGCGCCAAGAGGCGGCGCGGGGAATGATCACCTCGTTGTCGCGGATATCGGCCATGGTCAGCGGGTAGCAGCGCAGCCCGGCCACCGCGACCGAGGTCATCTGCGCCTCGGGATAGGCCCGGCCCATGGTATCGGCATCCACCACCGGGTATCCGGTCAGCGCGGCGACCATCATCGGGTGCACGCCATTGCCGCCGCCGATTTCCAGCGACATCACCGCGTCGAACTTGCGGCCAAGGTATTCTTCCATCATCCGCAGCGGCTTCAGCGCGAATTCCGGGTCCGACAGCCGTTCCTGCCCGACCAGCGGCGCCCCCATGTTGGACAGCACCGCGACCAGCGCATCGTCATCCAGCGCAAGCGGGTCCATCAGCGTGACCTGACGGCCAGCGTCGTAAAGCAGCCGCATGTTGAGCAGCTTCTGATAGGGGTCGCCGCCGCCGCCAGTGCCCAGGATCCACGCGCCGACGGCCAGCGCTTCGATGTCATCTGCCGTCAGGGTTCTGTGGGTCTGGCTGGGAGACCTCTGGACAAGGGTGTTCATGTGTCATCCTCTCGTAGGGGCGACGGCCGTCAGTGCCGTGGCCCCAGCTCATGTCGGCTCGCAATTCGGGCCATCGTTGCTCGAAACTTCCGCTTCCATACCCCCTCTTCGCAAATAGCGTTTGACTATGAAGACGATCCCCCGGGCTTATGATGCGGCCATTCGAAACAGAACATAAGGCGAACGATGCCTGCAATGCGATCAAACGCCCTGTGCTCGCCTGTTTTTCAGGCACCCAAAAATCCAATCATAGCTCAGGCTGATGATAGGCATTGGGGATTGCTCTTTTTCCTGAAGGGTCTGTTCTGAATTGATGGGCCCTGCAGGCGGGCTCGGCAAGGTGAGCTTCCCTCGACGAGACCGGCCCACCGATGGGCCCCGAAGACGGAGAGCAGACATGAAACTCAAACTGTTGACCTCGGCCGCTGCCCTTTTCGCCATGCTGGTATCCCCAGCATCGGCGGCAGAGAAACGCGACGGCAAATACTGGATGGTAATCGGAAGCCGGCAGGCGGTGTCGCATATCGATCCCGGCCAGTCCTATGATTATTCCATCCGCATGATGACCCTCGCCCTGTATGACGGGCTGGTGAAATACACCGGCAACCCGCCCGAGGTCGAACCGTGGCTGGCCACCGACTGGACCACCTCGGAGGATGGCCTTGTCTGGACCTTCAACCTCGCCCCCGAGGCGACGTTCCACAACGGCGATCCGGTGACGGCCGAGGCCGTGGTCTATTCCTACAAGCGCGTTCTGGAGCTGAACGAGGGCGCATCCTGGATGCTTTCGGACATTCTTCAGCCCGAGAACATCAAGGCGCTTGATGCGCATACCGTCGAATTCACGCTGGACCGCGCCTATGCGCCGTTCCTGTCGTTCCTGCCGTGGTGGTTCATCGTCAACCCCGCGCAGGTCGAAGCCAATGTCGTCGATGGCGATTACGGCAAGGCGTGGCTGGCGGAAAACGACGCCGGCTCCGGCCCCTACGAGATGGAGCGCTTCGATCAGGGCACCGCGTACTGGCTGGCGCGCGATGCGGATTACTGGAAGGGCTTTCCCTATGAGTCCGACGAGATGGGCGGCGTCATCTATCGCATGATTCAGGAAAGCTCGTCGCAGCGCGCCGCGCTGATGTCGGGCGAGGCCGATCTGGTCAGCGATCTGACCCCCGAGGAATTCGACGTCGTGGCCGGGCGCCCGGACATCGAGGTCACCGCCTCGCCGATGCTGGCGACCTTTGGTCTCAAGATCAACACGCAGGGCAAGTTGATGTCTGACATCAACCTGCGCAAGGCTGTCGCCTACGCTTTTGACTACGAGACGCTGCTGCAGATCTACAACGGCAAGGCAACGCTTCAGACCTCGCCTTTCGCGGATGCGATCAAGGGCAAGGTCGATATCGACATGCCGCGTCAGGATATGGCAAAGGCCAAGGACTACCTGTCCAAGACGCCTTGGCCCGAAGGTGGCATCACGCTGGAATATGTCTATGTGCAGGGGCTCGAAGAACAGCGCCAGATGGGCCTGTCGCTGCTCAACAGCCTGAAAGAGCTGAACATCGAGCTGGAGATGGTGCCGCTGACATGGTCCAACATGGTGGCCCGCGCCTCGAGCGCCGAAACCAGCCCCGACCTGATGGCGGTTTTTGCCACGCCGGTGTCGACCGACCCCGACGCGGTGGCGATCCAGTATCACCCGATCTCGAACGGCAAATACTATGGCTCGCATTTCATTCAGGATGACGAGCTGACCGCGCTGATCGATCAAGGCCGCAAGCTGTCCGACTGGGAAGAGCGCGCGCCGATCTATGCCGAGATCCAGCAAAAGATCGTCGACATCCAGCCCGAGATCTTCGGCATGTTGCGGATGCGCCAGTTCGCCCACCGCGACTATGTGAAAGGCTTTGTCGATACCCCGATCCGCATGTCCTCGGAGATCGACCTCTACCCGATCTACATCCAGCCCTGATCCCACAAACACCGCTTCGGGCGGCCTTGGCGGGCTGCCCGGACCCCTCAGAATCGAGACCGCGATGACAAGACTGATCCTCAAGCGCCTGGGAATGATGGTGGTGATGCTGCTGGGCCTCGCCATCATCACCTTCTCTATCGCCAACATCGCGCCCGGAGACCCGGCGCGTCTTGCCGCCGGTCCTGATGCCACCCCGGAAATGGTCGAACAGATCCGCGAAACCCGCGGCTTTGACAAACCGCTTCCGGTGCGATTTGCCCTATATGTCGGGCAGCTGGTGCGCGGCGATCTGGGCACCTCGGTCTATACCGGGCGCTCGGTCTCCGATGACATTGCCCAGTTCCTGCCGGCAACGATGGAGCTGGTCTTTTTCGCGATCACCATCGCCATCGTCTTTGGCATCCCGCTGGGCACGCTGGCCGCGCTCTGGCAGAACCGCTTTCCCGATCACGGCATCCGGCTGATCGCGGTGTCCGGCGCGGCGCTGCCGATGTTCTGGCTGGGCCTGATGCTGCAATGGTACCTTGCGCTGGAACTTGGCTGGTTCCCGCTTGGCGGGCGGCTGGGGGTGTTCGACGACGTGCCCCCGCAGATCACCGGCATGATCACCATCGATGCGCTGCTGAACGGCGATCCGCGCACCGCGCTTACCGCGCTTTGGTACATGGTTCTGCCTGCCGCCGCGCTCAGCCTGCCGGCGCTGGCGGCGATCATCCGCGTCAACCGCGCCGAGATGCTCGAGGTGCTGGGCCGCGACTATGTCATCAACGCCAAGGCGCAGGGCATAGGCCCGCTGCGCATCACCGCGATCTATGCCCAGAAAAACGCCATCCTGCCGTCGCTGGCGATGATCGGTCTGCGCTTTGGCTGGATGCTGGGCGGCACCGTGCTGGTCGAGGGGGTCTTCGATTTTCCCGGCATCGGGCTTTATGCCGCCAAGGCCGCTGTTTCGTCGGACTTCGAGCCGATCATGGCGGTGACGCTGATCCTTGGCGCCGCCTTCATGTTCACCAACCTGCTGATCGACCTTGCCTATGCAGTGCTTGATCCGCGCGTGCGCAACCAAGTCTGAGGTAGAACAGATGACATCCGCCAGTTCCGCTTCGGCCACGCCGACCGCCCGCCGACCGATGAAATACCGCGAGACCCGCCGGCTGATCCGCACCTATTCGCGCAGCTTCTCGTCGATGGTCGGGCTGGTGATCGTGGCGCTGTTCCTGCTGATCGCCGCCTTTGGCCCGCTGCTTGCGCCCTATCCAGAGGATGCTTACGGCGCGGTGGATTTCTCGGCCAAGCTGTTGCCGCCCTCGCCCGAGCACTGGTTCGGCACCGATCAGGTTGGCTCGGACATCCTGTCGCGGGTTCTGATTGGCGCCCGCACCACGTTGCAGATCGGCCTGACCGTGACCGGCATCGCCATCCTGATCGGCGTGCCGCTGGGGATGATCGCCGGCATGACCAGCGGCTGGCTTCCCGAAGCGATCATGCGCGTGACCGATATCTTCCTGTCCATCCCCGGGCTGATCCTCGCGATTGCCATTGTCGGCGCGCTGGGGCCGGGCATCGGCAATGCCATGGTTGCCCTCGCGCTGGTGTGGTGGCCCGGCTACGTCCGGCTGGTGCAGGCCAAGACCCTGAGCCAGCGCAACGAAACCTATGTCGATGCCGCCCGCGCGCTTGGCGCCGGGCCGCTGCGGGTGGTGTTTGTGCATGTGCTGCCCAACTGCCTGTCGCCGATCATCGTCAAGGCGTCGATGGACATGGGGCTGGCGATCCTTGCGGCGGCCTCGCTGGGCTTTCTCGGGCTGGGCGCGCAGCCGCCCTATCCCGAATGGGGCGCGATGGTCTCGACCGGGCGCTCCTACCTGCCGGACTGGTGGTGGTGCACGCTGTTCCCCGGTCTGGCGATCTATTTCACCGTCCTTGGCTTCAACCTGATGGGCGACGGGCTGCGTGACGTTCTGGACCCGAGGCAACGATGATGGACAGCACACCGATCCTCGACATCCGGGATTTCTCGCTTGTCTTCGACACGTTCGACGGCGCCTATCACGCCATCGACAAGGTCGATCTTTCGCTGGCCGCAGGCGAGGCGGTGGCCCTTGTCGGCGAGACCGGCTGCGGCAAATCGGTGCTGACCCGCGCCGCCTTCGGGCTGGTGCCAAGCCCGCCCGCCCGGATCACCTCGGGCTCGGTGCGGCTCGATGGGCGCGAGCTTCTGGGCCTGTCGGATCGCGAATTGCGGGGCGTGCGCGGCAAGGATGTCGCGATGATCTTTCAAGACCCGATGACCTATCTCAACCCGGTGTTCCGCATCGGCACCCAGCTGACCGATGCGATCCGGGCGCAATCGGGCGGCAAGGTGAAACGCGCCGAAGCCCGCGACATCGCGCTTGGCATGCTGGAAAAGGTGCATCTGCCCAACCCCGAACGCCAGTTCAAAGCCTATCCGCACGAGCTGTCGGGCGGCATGCGCCAGCGCATCCTGATCGCCATGGCGCTGGCCGCCAAGCCCAAGCTGCTGATCGCGGATGAGCCGACCACGGCGCTGGATGTCACCATTCAGGCGCAGATCCTCGACCTGATGGCCGAGCTGGTCGAGGACATGGGCCTGACGATGATCATGATCTCGCACGATCTGGGCGTGGTGGCGCAGGTCTGCTCGCGGGTGGCGGTGATGTATGCGGGCAAGATCGTCGAGGACGCGCCCATCGGCCAGATCTTTGACGCCCCCGCCCATCCCTATACCAAGGGCCTGCTCGACGCCCTGCCCCACCCGTTCAAGCGGGTCGAGCGGCTGGCATCGATCCCCGGCACCCTGCCGGACCTGCTGAACCCGCCCAAGGGGTGCCGCTTCGCCCAACGCTGCGCCAGCGCCCACGCCGCCTGCGATGCCCCGGTCGGGTTGCGCCGCGTGGCACCGCAGCACACGGTGGCCTGCACCCTGTTCGAAGACACCCCGATGAAAGACCCCGTTCATGAGCACTGACATGCTGAGCATCCGCGGCCTCGACGTGCATTTCCCGATGCCCAACGGGCAGGTGGTGCGCGCGGTCGATGGCGTCTCGCTATCGCTGAAACCGGGTGAAACCGTCGGGCTGGTTGGGGAAAGCGGGTCGGGCAAGACCACCGTGGGCAAGACCGTGCTGCGGCTGGTCGAAGCGACCTCGGGCGAGATCCGCATCGGCGATGTCGATGTGCGCAAGGCCAGCCTCAAAGGGCTGAAGACCCTGCGGCGCAAGGCCCAGATCATCTTTCAGGATCCGCATTCCTCGCTCAATCCAAGGATGACGATCCACCGGGCCGTGGCCGAGGGGCTGATCCTGAACACCAGCCTGCGCGGCGCGGCGCTGCACGACAAGGTGTCGACCATTCTGGAATCCATGGGCCTTCCGGCGCAGTTCCATCACCGCTATCCGCACGAGCTGTCGGGTGGGCAGAAACAACGGGTCTGCATCGCGCGGGCGCTGGTCCTTGACCCCGATCTGCTGGTGCTGGACGAGCCGACATCGGCGCTGGACGTGTCGGTGCAGGCGCAGATCCTCGGGGTGCTGAAGGATCTGCGGATCACCCGCCCGGCGCTGACCCAGCTGTTCATTTCGCACAATCTGGCGGTCATCCGCTTTCTGTGCGACCGCGTCGCGGTGATGTACCTTGGCAAGATCGTCGAGGAAGGCCCGGTCGAGCAGGTGTTCGAAGACCCGCGCCACCCCTACACCCGCGCCCTGCTGTCGGCGGTGCCGGTGCCCTCGGCGGTGAAACGCCCCGACCGCATTCGCCTGACCGGCGACATTCCCAGCCCCACCGACATCCCGAAAGGTTGCGCCTTTCACACCCGCTGCCCGATCGCTAAGAAGGGAACCTGCGATACCATCGCCCCGGTTCCGGTCGCCCTTGGCCCGGATCGGCAGGCACGGTGTCACTTTGCGGATCACACGAAAGGTGTAGGACAGGAATGAGCTTCCCGCTCGACCGATTGGCGCTCCAACTCGATTGGAACCTGCTGCGGACGTATATGGTCATCGTTCAGGAACGCTCGATCACCGCGGCAGCCCTGCGGCTGAACCTGTCGCAGCCATCGGTCTCTGCCGCCCTGCGCCGCCTCGAAGAGCGGCTGGATCTGCGGCTGGTCGAACGGGGCAGCGGGCAGAACTTCGTGATCACCCGCTCGGGCGAATTCGTCTACCGCGAGGCGCTGGAAATCTACGGCGGCGTCGTGCGGCTGAACGATCTGACCGCCAACGAGGGCCAGTCGCTGTCGGGCAACGTGGTGATCTATCGCTCCTCGCATCTCGAGATGGATGCCATCACCCCCGCCCTCGAGGAGTTTCGCCAGCAGCACCCAAGGGTCACCCTGTCGATCCGCTCCGCCTCTTGCCGCGAGGTGTCGCAGGCGCTGCAACAGCGGGTGGCCTCGGTCGGTTTTTGCACGCAGATCGACCCGACCATCCTGAGGTTGCGGGCACAAGCCTTGCAGGCGCAGGAATTCGGCGTCTATTGCGGGCCGCGCCACCCCTTGTACCGGCGATCGCCGGTCGACCCCGAAATCCTCGCCGCCTCTGATGTGGTCGGCTACGAAGAAGACCGCATGGCAGGCGCCCTCTCGGCGCTGGCGCTGTGGCGGGTGCGTCACGGGGTCGGCGAGCGGGTCATCGCTGCGGCAACCGGGATCGACGATCTGTCAGAGCTGGTGGAAAGCGGCACCGCCATCGGCTGCATGGCGCGGGGCCACGCGCTGCGCTACGGCGCGCGGTTGTGGCAGATTCCCGTGCCAGCGCAGGCGCCGCTGATCGACGTTTTCTCGCTGGTCGATGTCGAACGCCACATGATCCCGGTGGAAGCCGCGCTGCTCGACCACCTCAAGGCCGCCGGGCTGGCGGCAAGACCGGTGCCGCGCTCGGAAAGCTGAGCGGCCCTGACCAAGCGCTCCGGGCTGGGCTGGGCTGGGCATCGGCGGGCGGATATCTGCGCCCGCCGATGCGAACGCGGCGGATACTGGCGCGGCGCTGTCAGCGAGGCTGGGCAAAAGACCATCAGCGCCGGAATCTGAACCTGTTGATCCCCTCTCGTGACATCACGTCGTGATGCACTGCCCGGCAAGGGCCAAACCGCCGCAATCCCCCGCATCGCCCTCATGACCCGCGTCAACGGCCTCGGCCAAGCCGAGATCAAGCGCAGCACCCAAAGCGCGTTTCGACGACGCTGCCCGCACCAAGGCGGCTCTGTGAAGTTTTTGTAAAATAGGGATTTCCACGGGTTTTGCGGCCCCTGCCCGATTGACGTATCAATATTTTATGAATTATTGAATTAACTAGAAATCGCGCCGGACACCTGCAGACACCCGGTGCAATCCCCCAGAACCCCGCGCGTCACCGCTTCGCAAATTTTCTGATTTTCTCGGAGACACCATGACTTACCTGACCAATGCTGCTTCGGCGGCCGCCATTCTTGCGGCCATGGCCGCGCCTGCCTTTGCGGATTTCCAGCTCAGCGATCGCTACAGCGATGCCGATGGCGACCTGATCGCCGATATCCCCACCGATGCCGCCGATCTGCTCGATCCCTCGACGCTGATCTTTGCCTATACCCCGGTCGAAGACCCCGCTGTTTACGCCGAGGTCTGGCAGGGGTTCCTTGATCACATGAGCGAGGTGACCGGCAAGAAAGTCCAGTTCTTCCCGGTTCAGTCGAACGCCGCCCAGATCGAAGCCATGCGCGCCGGTCGCCTGCATGTCGCCGGGTTCAACACCGGATCGAACCCGCTGGCCGTGGCCTGCGCCGGTCTGCGCCCGTTTGCGATGATGGCCGCCGAAGATGGCTCTTTCGGGTATGAGATGGAAATCATCACCTACCCCGGCTCGGGCATCGAAGAGGTCAAGGATATCGCCGGCGGCGATCTGGCCTTTACCACCGAAACCTCCAATTCCGGGTTCAAGGCCCCCTCCGCGATCCTCAAGGCCGATTTCGGCATGGAAGCGGGCCGCGATTTCACACCGGTCTTTTCCGGCAAGCACGACAATTCGATCCTCGGCGTTGCCAACAAGGATTACCCCGCCGCCGCCGTCGCCAATTCGGTCAAGGGCCGGATGATCGAACGCGATGTGGTCAGCGAAGATCAGTTCAACGTCATCTACACCTCGCAGACCTTCCCGACGACCGGCTACGGCGTGGCGCATAACCTTACGCCCGAGCTTCAGGACAAGATCAAGGACGCCTTCTTTAGCTTCGACTGGGAAGGTTCCGCGCTGGCCGAGGAATTCGGCAAAAGCGGCGAAGCGCAGTTCATCGAGATCTCGTTCCAGAAAGACTGGGATGTGATCCGCAAGATCGACGATGCCAATGGCGTCGCCTACGACTGCCAATAAGCGCGTTCACAACACACCGGCAGGCGGGCCCCATGCCCGCCTGTTTTCAATTCGGGAAAACCGCCATGCTTCGATTGACCAACCTGTCGAAAACCTATCGGACAGGGGACAAGGCGCTGAACGATGTCAGTTTCGAGGTCCACAAGGGCCAGATCATCGGTCTGATCGGCCCCTCCGGCGCCGGGAAATCCACCCTGATCCGCTGCATCAACCGTCTGGTCGAACCCACGGGCGGCGAGGTGCGGCTGGGCGAGGTCAACCTCGTGACGCTTGGCAAATCCGATCTGCGTCGGCAGCGGCGGCGCATCGGCATGATCTTTCAGGAATATGCGCTGGTCGAGCGGCTGTCGGTGATGGAAAACGTGCTGTCCGGTCGCCTTGGCTATGTGCCGTTCTGGCGCAGCTGGCTGCGCCGTTTCGAAGGCCACGACATCCAGCGCGCTTATGAATTGCTCGACCGGGTCGGGCTGCTGCAACATGCCGACAAGCGCGCCGATGCGTTGTCGGGCGGTCAGCGCCAGCGGGTCGGCATCGCGCGCGCCCTGATGCAGGACCCCGACCTGCTGCTGGTCGATGAACCCACCGCCAGCCTCGATCCCAAGACCAGCCGCCAGATCATGCGGCTGCTGACGGAAATCTGCTCTGAACGCGGGCTGCCGGCCATCGTCAACATCCATGACGTGCCGCTGGCGCAGCACTTCATGCAGCGCATCATCGGGCTGCGCGCCGGGACGGTGGTGTTTGACGGCGTCGCCGAGGCGCTGGATGAAACCGTGCTGACCGAGATCTACGGCGCCGAGGACTGGAACGCCCTGCGCCCCGAAACCCCCGCCGAACCCGCCCGAGCGCCGGTCGAGGTTCCCGCATGACGGCCCCCGCCTACCCCAAGACCTGGCGCCGCCCGCCGCAGATCCTTGCGAACCGGCGCATCCGCATCGCCATCCAGATCGGCGTGCTGATCTATCTCGTGCTGGCGGTCGGGTCGATCGAGGTCAACTGGCTGCGGGTCTTCGAGGGCCTAGAGCGCGGCCAGCGCTTCGTCATGGGCTTCCTGTCGCCGGATTTCACCAGCCGCTGGCGCGACATCCAGCAAGGTCTGGTGGAAAGCCTGACCATGACGCTGACCTCGACGGTGATCGGGGTGGCGCTGTCGATCCCCATCGGCATCGGCGGGGCGCGCAACATGGTGCCGCGCCCGGTCTATCTGGTCTGCCGCTCGATCATCGCGGTCAGCCGCGCGTTGCAGGAAATCATCGTGGCGATCTTTCTGGTGGCGATGTTCGGCTTTGGCCCGTTTGCCGGGTTCCTGACCCTGACCTTTGCCACCATCGGCTTTATCGGCAAGCTGCTTGCGGATGAGATCGAGGAAATCGACGCCTCTCAGGTCGAGGCGATCCGCGCCACCGGCGCCACATGGCCGCAACTGCTGGTCTATGCGGTGCAACCGCAGGTGATGCCCCGGATCATCGGCCTGTCGCTCTATCGGCTCGACATCAATTTCCGCGAAAGCGCGGTGATCGGCATCGTCGGCGCGGGCGGCATTGGCGCCACGCTGAACACCGCCATCGACCGTTATGAATACGACAGTGCGGGCGCGATCCTGCTGATCATCATCGCCATCGTCATGGTGGCGGAATACAGCTCCAGCTATCTGCGAAAGTTCCTGCAATGAGCACGCCTGCGCATATTCCCCCCGTCTGGATGCGCCGCACATCGCGCCAGTCCCTGCTGCTCTGGCTCGGCTGGCTGGCGCTGGTGGCGCTGTTCGTCTGGTGCTGGCAGGTGATGACACAAAGCACCATCTGGGCCTTTGTGCTGGATGCCCCCGATCAGGCGGCGGACATCGGATCGCGGATGCTGCCGCCCGAATGGGGCTACCTGCCCGAGCTGATGCTGCCGCTGTGGGACACGCTGAACATCGCCACGCTGGGCACGGTGGGCGGCGTCATCATGGCGGTGCCGGTGGCGTTTCTGGCGGCGCGCAACACCACGCCATCGGCCACTTTCCTGCGCCCTGTCGCGCTGTTCATCATCGTGGCGTCGCGCTCGATCAACTCGCTGATCTGGGCGCTGTTGCTGGTGGCGATCATCGGCCCCGGCCTGCTGGCCGGGATCATCGCCATCGCGCTGCGCTCTATCGGCTTTGTGGGCAAGCTGCTTTACGAGGCGATCGAGGAAACCGACGCCCGCCAGATCGAGGCGATCACCGCCACCGGCGCTGGCCCGGCGCAGGTGCTGACCTATGGCATCGTGCCGCAGATCATGCCGTCGTTCTGGGGCATCTCGGTGTTTCGCTGGGATATCAACATCCGCGAAAGCACCATCCTCGGGCTGGTGGGCGCCGGGGGGCTGGGGCTCAAGATGAATGCCTCACTGGCGGTTCTGGCATGGGATCAGATCACCGTGATCCTGCTGCTGATCCTTGGCACCGTCGTGCTGAGCGAAGCGCTGTCGGCCAAGCTGCGCAAGGCGATCATCTGATCCTCAACGGGGCGGGCGTGAGTTGCGCCCGCTACAGCGATTGCGCCAGCATCCAGTCGACAAAGGCGGTAATATCCTTGCGGCCCCGGATGTCATCGCGTTCCACCAGCGTAAAGTTCGACGACATCGACAGATCAAGGTCGAACGGCGCCACAAGGCGGCCCGCGTCAAGATCGCTCTGGGCAAAGCTGCGGCTGATGATGGCGCAGCCGCGCCCGGCCGAAAGAATCTGCAAGGCGATCAGCGAGGAATCCGCCTTGATCCAATGATCATGGCGCGGCCCGTCGAGGCCATATTTCAGGAACAACCGGTCCCAGTCCGTTTCGGACCCAACGATGGTGACGATGGCCGCATCCTGCAGCGCCTCATGGCTCAGCGTCGTGCCAAGGCTGCCTGCGTAATCGGGGTGGCAGACGATGGTGGCATCGCGCACCGGGATCGGATGCACGTTCTGCTCGCTCCAGCCGTCTTCTCCGAAGCGGATATCAAGATCGACCCCCGCGCCGGTGATCCGGTCGGACCAGACGGCGGTCGACAGTTCGACGTCGATCTCCGGATGCAGGCGCGAGAACTCGTGCAGGCGCGGCGCAAGGATCAGCGCGGCAAAGGAAATCGAACAGCGCACCCGCACCACCGATTTGCTTTGAATGCGAAACAGCCCATCCGTCGCCGATTGCATTTCCACAAAGGATTTGCGGATCGGAATCGCATAGGCCAGCCCGACATCGGTCAGCTGCACCCCCTTGGCGAGCCGTTTGAACAGCTGAATCCCCAGATGCTGTTCCAGCAGCCGGATCTGCTGGCTGACCGCCGCGGGGGTCAGGCTAAGCTCATCCGCGGCCGAGCTGAACGAGCTGTGACGGGCCGCCGCCTCGAAGGAGCGAAGCCAAGTGACGTGGGGCAACCTGCGCATGAAGGATCCGCTGTAATTCGGCGCGATCATGGGGCGTGCGCCCCGGATTGGCAACGCGATCTGCTCAAAAACCTATGGGGCCTCAGCGGTCAAAGCCGTTGTTTGTACTTATTCCGGGCAGCTGTCTTGTTGCAGAGGCGGCGAATGCGCCATGCGGAAGGCGATGCGATGAAGACCAGTGACTATGACTATGTGATCGTCGGGGCGGGATCGGCTGGCTGCGTGCTGGCCAACCGGCTTTCGGAAAACCCGGCGCTGCGGGTGCTGGTGCTGGAAGCGGGCGGCAGCGACCGGCGTTTCTGGGTCAAGGTGCCGGTCGGCTACGCCATCAACTACGCCAACCCGGCGCTGAACTGGGGCTATCACAGCGATGCCGAAGACGCGCTGAACGGGCGCGCCAGCTATTGGCCGCGCGGACGGGTCATTGGCGGGTCAAGCTCGATCAACGCCATGGCCTATATGCGCGGTCAGGCGCGGGATTTCGATGACTGGGCCGCCGCCGGGGCCTCGGGCTGGGATTGGGCAGCGGTGCGCGCCGCCTATGCCCGGATCGAGACACAGTCGGATCGCCCCAACACCGGTGGCCCGGTCTGGGTGCAGAACCTGACGGACCAGATGAACCCGTTTTCGCATCATTTCCTCGCCGCCGCGCGCGAGGCCGGTTACCGCACGCTCGATGATCTCAATCAGGACAATTCCGAAGGGCTGGGGTTTTACCGCAGCAATGTGCGCAACGGCATGCGCTGGTCGGCGGCGGATGCCTTCCTGCGCCCGGCGTTGAAACGGGCGAACCTGACGCTGGAACAGCGCGCCCATGTGCTGCGGCTGGAATTCGACGGCGCGCGCGTCAACGGCTTGAGCTACGAGCAAGGCGGCAAGATCCATCGCGTCACGGCCCATAAAGAGGTGATCCTGAGCGCCGGTGCGATCAATTCGCCGCAGCTCATGCAGCTGTCGGGGCTTGGCCCGGCGGCTTTGCTGAAGGCACATGGCATCAAGGTACACCGCGATCTGCCACAGGTCGGCGAAGGCTTGCAGGATCATCTGGCGGTGTCATACCAGTTCCGCGCCGCGCAAGACACGCTCAACGCCATCCTCGGGCGGCGCAGCGGGCGCCTGCTGGCGGGCATGCGCTATGTCCTGACGCGGCGCGGCCCGCTGGCGGTGCCGGTCAATCAGGTCGGGGGCTTTGTGCGCTCGGCTGGGGCGGAGGCCCCGGATGTGCAATTGTTTTGCAACCCGGCCTCTTACGAGGTCACCCCCGACGGCAAGGTGGTTCTGGACCGCGATCCGGGCTACCTGCTGTCGGCGCAGCCCTGCCGCCCGACCAGCCGCGGCTCGGTGCGGATCCGCTCGGCCGATCCCCGCGAGGCCCCGGCGATCCGCCCCAATTCGCTGGCCACACAGGCGGATCGCGACGCGGCGGTGCGCGCCAGCCGGGTGCTTCATGCGCTGTCGCAAACCGATGCGCTGCGCTCGGTGACATCTGCGGCCAAGCTGCCATCGCTTGAGACCATGGATGATGCCGCCATGCTGGACGAATTCCGCAACCGGGCCTCGACGGTCTTTCACCCCAGCTGCACCTGCCGGATGGGGCGGGATGCGCAGGACTCGGTGATCGACGCGCGGCTCCGGGTGCATGGCGTGCCCGGCCTGCGCATCGCCGACGCCTCGGCGTTTCCCAACATCACCTCGGGCAATACCAACGCCCCAACGATGATGCTTGCGCTGCGGGCGGCGGACATAATTCTACAGGACGCGGGCTGAGCCGCGCCAAAGACAGGAGGGCACATGCGCCTCGACAAACTTGAAACCTTCGTGGTCGGCAACGCGCCGCCCCGCCATGGCGGGCGCTATTTCATCTTCGTGCGTCTGACCACGGCCTGCGGCATCACCGGCGTGGGCGAGATCTACAACGCCACCTTTGGCCCGGATGTCTGCTGCGCCATGGCCCGCGACATGTTCACGCGCCATTTCGAAGGCGCCGATCCGCAGCAGATCGAACTGCTGTTCCGCAAGGCCTATGGCGCGGGATTCACCCATCGCCCGGATGTCAGCGTGATGGGCACGTTCAGCGGGCTGGAAATGGCCTGCTGGGACATTCTGGGCAAGGCCGCCGACAAGCCGGTTTACGATCTGCTGGGCGGGCGGGTGCACGACCGGCTGCGCAGCTATTCCTACATCTATCCGCAAAGCGGCGACGTCTATCCCGACCCCAACACCCCCAACAGCTACAATGATGCGTCGATTGCGGCGCAGATCGCATCGGATATGTGCGATCAGGGCTTCACCGCGCTGAAATTCGACCCCGCCGGCCCCTATACCATCTTCGATGGCCACCAGCCGCGGCTGGAAGACATCAGCCTCAGCGTTGCCTTCTGCCGCGAAATCCGCGCCGCCGTGGGCGAGCGGGCCGATCTGCTGTTCGGCACCCATGGCCAGTTCACCGTGTCGGGGGCCAAGCGTATGGCGCGGGCGCTCGAACCGTTCGATCCGCTGTGGTTCGAAGAACCCCTGCCCCCCGAAAGCCCTGCCGACATGGCGCAGGTCGCCGCCTTTACCTCGATCCCGGTGGCGGCGGGCGAGCGGCTGTGCACCAAATATGAATTTGCCCGCCTGCTGGAAGCCGGCGCCGCGTCGATCCTGCAGATGAACCTTGGCCGCGTCGGGGGCCTGCTTGAGGCCAAGAAGATCGCTGGCATGGCGGAAACCCGGCAGGCGCAGATCGCGCCGCATCTGTACTGCGGGCCGATCGTTGCCGCCGCCAATATCCAGATCGCCACCTGTTCGCCGAATTTCCTGATCCTTGAAAGCATCGGCACCTTTGATGGCCCTTACATGCAGGCGGTCAAGGGCGGGATCGACTGGGAAGACGGCTATGTCATCCCGTCGCGCAAGCCGGGCCTCGGGCTGGAACTCGATGACGAGGCCATCGCACGCATGCCCTACACCGAAACCGATCTCCATCTGAACATGGACCAATCGCACGTCACCCCCTGACGGAGGAAGAATATGATTACCCTCGATAAATTCTACATCAACGGCGAATGGGTCAGCCCGCACGCGCCGCAGGACATGCCGATCCTGACGCCATCGACCAATGCGCAGGTCGGGGTGGTGTCGCTTGGCAATGCGCTCGATGTCGACCGCGCCGTCGCCGCCGCCAAGGCCGCCTTTGAGACGTTTTCCCTGACCAGCAAGGACGATCGCCTGACGCTGCTGCGCCGTCTGGCCGACGTCACGCGGGCGCGGCTTGATGATCTGGGCCGGGCGATCTCGATGGAGATGGGCGCGCCCGCCACCATGGCCCGCGCGGTGCAGGCGGAATCCGGGCTGGGCCATCTTGAGGCGTTCATCGCCGCGCTCGAAGCGCATGACGAGGAAGAAACCCTGCCCAATGGCGATATCGTCAGCTACGAGCCGATCGGTGTCTGCGGGTTGATCACGCCGTGGAACTGGCCGATCAACCAGATCGCGCTCAAGGTCATTCCGGCGCTGGCCACCGGGGCGACCTGCGTGCTTAAACCGTCCGAGCACACGCCGCTGTCGGCGCAGATCTATGCCGAGATCATCCACGAGGCGGGCTACCCGGCGGGCGTGTTCAATCTGGTCTTTGGCGAAGGCCCCACCGTCGGCGCCGCCCTGTCGCAGCATCCCGACGTGGCGATGATGTCCTTCACCGGATCGACCCGCGCTGGCAGCGCGGTGTCGCGCGACGCCGCCGCCACCATCAAGCGCGTGACGCTGGAGCTGGGCGGAAAATCCCCCAATATCATCTTTGCTGATGCCGATGTGGATGCCATGGTGGCCCAAGGCGTGGCGGAATGTTTCGACAACACTGGCCAGTCCTGCAACGCCCCCACCCGGATGCTGGTGGAACGCAGCGCCTATGCCCGCGCGCTAGAGGTCGCCCGCAGCGCGGCAGAACATCAGGCGGTGGACGATCCGGCGCTTGAGGGCGATCACATCGGCCCGCTGTTCGATCAGATCCAGTATGACCGGGTGCAGGCGATGATCCAGACCGGCATCGACGAGGGCACGCGGCTGCTCGCGGGCGGTCTCGGGCGGCCCGACGGGCTGGCGCAGGGGCTTGAAACCGGCTGGTTCGTGCGCCCGACCATCTTTGCCGATGTCACCCCCGAGATGACGCTCTGGCGCGAAGAGGTGTTCGGCCCGGTACTGGTGATGGCGCCGTTCGACACCGAGGAAGAGGCCATCGCGCTGGCCAATGACACCGATTACGGCCTTGATGCCTATCTGTCGACCGGCGACGAGGCCCGCGCCCTGCGCGTGGCGCGCCGCCTGCGGGCCGG
The DNA here is from genome assembly GCF_018860705.1 of Citreicella sp. C3M06. Taxonomy (GTDB): domain Bacteria; phylum Pseudomonadota; class Alphaproteobacteria; order Rhodobacterales; family Rhodobacteraceae; genus Salipiger. The sequence continues at coordinate 89,995 of NZ_JAHKQA010000047.1, read as the reverse complement.
GGGCATCCATATCAACGGGCGCGGATCGGATTACGGCTCGCCCTTCGGCGGCTTCAAGCAATCGGGCAACGGGCGCGAAGGCGGCCGCTTCGGGCTCGAAGACTACCTTGAAGTCAAGGTGCGCCCACCCTTCGCGGTGTAACCCCCGCCCAGAAACAAAAACGGGCGCAAGAGTGATCTTGCGCCCGTTTCCTGTTGCGCGCCCCCGGCATCGCAGCCGGGGGGCATGGGATCATTCCGCGGCGGTTTTCGCGCCGATCAGCGTGGCCAGCGGCGCTGACAGGCCGGTCGGGATCACCTCGTAGCCCTGCTCTTCGGGTTCGTCATCGGTCATTTCGGCGGGGAAGCCCGGCGCGGTGATCGACAGGCCGGTGGCCTCTTCGAGGCGGCGGATGATGTTGGGCGACAGTTCGCGCTCGCCAAAACGGGCGATTCCGTCGTTGAAGATTTCAACCATCAGCGGGCTGATTTCCAGCGGCACACCGGCCTGATCGGCGATCTTCTGGAACAGGCCGATGTCCTTCTTCACCAGATCCATGGTGAAGGAGATGTCGCGCGAGCCGTTCAGGATGACCTGGCTTTCGGTTTCATGCACGAAAGAGGTGCCCGACGAGATCTTCATCGCCTCGTAGGTGGTGTTGAGATCCATGCCCGCCGCCTTCATCGTCACCAGCGCTTCGCAGCAGGTCAGCAGATTGGCGGTGGCAAGGTAGTTGGTCATCACCTTGAGGATCGACGCGGTGCCGATATCGCCAGTGTGCAGCACCCGGCGGCCAAGCGTGGTCAGCGTCGGCAGCATACGCTCGAACGTGGCGCGATCGCAGCCCGCGAAGATCGAGATATTGCCAGTGTCGGCCCGGTGGCAGCCGCCCGAAACCGGGCATTCCATCGCCGATCCGCCCTGCGCCTTGACCAGATCCGACAGGCGCTTGACCTCACCAGCATCGGTGGTCGACATTTCCATCCAGATCTTGTCCGCCGTCACCGCCGGCAGCATCGCCTCGACCACCGCCGCAGAGGCCGCGGGCGAGGGCAGGCAGGTGATCACCGCGTCGCAATCCTGCATCAGCGCCAGCGGCGTGGTGCCGGGTTTTGCGCCACGCGCGACGAATTTCGCCACCAGCGTCTCGTCAAGATCATGCACGGTAAGGTCGAAACCGTTTCTCAGCAAACTGCCTGCAAGTTTGCCGCCAACATTGCCAAGACCGACGAAGCCGATTTTCATCTGTGGAGAGTCCTTTTGTAAGGTTTGGTATGTTCTTCGCCCCGCAGCCTGAGGCAGTTCGAAACATCCGTAAAGCAACGGCATTTGGCCCAATGGGGCCAGTTCTGTTGCGGGCAGGGGCGCTGGCCGGAAACGGCCCGCCCCTGCTAGGGCGGCCCTGAAAACACCAACGCCCGCCACCGGGTTCCGGGGCGGGCGCTGGCTTGATCTTGGCGGCGGGCCTAGTCCTGCGCGCCGGCGCGATGCTCGATGACCGATTCCAGCCAGCCCAGCTTCATCTCGGGGACCGAGGCAAGCAGCAGGTCGGTGTAATCGTCGAAGGGCGGGCTCAGCACCTGCGCCTTGGGCCCGTAGCGCACCACCTTGCCGCGATGCATCACCGCAATGCCATCGGCAATTGCCCGCACCGTGGCCAGATCGTGGGTGATGAACATGTAGGCCACGTCTTCCTGCGCCTGCAGATCCAGCAACAGCTTCAGAATGCCGTCGGCCACCAGCGGATCAAGCGCCGAGGTGACCTCGTCGCAGATGATCAGCTTGGGCTTGGCGGCCAGCGCGCGGGCGATGCACACGCGCTGTTTCTGCCCGCCCGACAGTTCGGCGGGGTAGCGGTCGATGAAATTCTTGCCCATCTCGATCTGGTCGAGAAGCTCCTGCACGCGCTTGCGTTTTTGCGCCCCGCGCAGACCAAAGTAGAATTCCAGCGGCCGGCCGATGATGGTGCCGACGGTATGGCGCGGGTTCATCGCGACATCGGCCATCTGGTAGATCATCTGCAATTCGCGCAGATCATCCCGCGTGCGGGTTTCCAGCTTGTCCGAAAGCCTGCGGCCCGCAAAGGTGATCGCCCCCTTGCTAGGGGGCAGCAGCCCGGTGATGGCGCGGGCGAGGGTCGATTTCCCCGATCCGCTTTCCCCGACGATGGCCAGCGTCTGCCCCTGCGCGATTTCGACCGACACGTTCTTGAGCACATCCTGAGACAGGCCGGGATAGCGCGCCGTCAGGTTCTTGATCTGCAACAGCGGCTCGGCCGCAGGCGGCTTGGCCTCGTGGTCGATGGATCTTACCGAAACCAGCGCGCGGGTATAATCCTCGCGCGGGGCCTCGATGATCTGCTGCACATCGCCGTGCTCAACCGTCCGCCCGCTCTTGAGAACCATGATCTCGTCAGCGACCTGGGCCACCACCGCAAGGTCATGGGTGATGTACAGCGCCGCCACCCCGGTGTCGTGGATCGCCTTCTTGATCGCGGCAAGCACGTCGATCTGGGTGGTCACATCCAGCGCCGTCGTCGGCTCGTCAAAGATCACCAGCGACGGGCGCGGGCACAGGGCCATCGCCGTCATCACCCGCTGCAACTGGCCGCCAGAGACCTGATGCGGATAGCGCTTGCCGATGGTTTCGGGGCTCGGCAGGCCGAGCTGACGGAACAGGTCGATCGCCCGGTTTTCCGCCTCTTCCCGGTTGGCAAGGCCACGGCGCAGGGTGGTTTCGATGACCTGATCGATCAGCCGCATCGCCGGGTTGAAGGCCGCAGCGGCGGATTGCGCCACATAGGTCACCTCGCCGCCGCGCAGCTCGCGCAGGCCGCTCGGCCCCTCGCTCAGGATGTCGCGGCCATTGAGGAACATCTGCCCCCCGGTGATCCGCACGCCGCCGCGCCCGTAGGCCATGGCCGACAGGCCGATGGTGGATTTGCCAGCGCCGGATTCACCGATCAGCCCCAGCACCTTGCCCTTTTCGAGGGTGAAGGACACGCCATGCACGATGGTGATGTCCTTTGGCGGCTCGCCAGCCGGATAGACCGTTGCGCCGATTTTCAGGTCTCGGGCATCAAGCAGGATCTCACCCATCGCGGCCTCCTTTCAGGCTGGTCGTCTTGTTCAGGATCCAGTCGGCCACGAGGTTGACCGAAATGGCCAGCGTCGCGATGGCAAAGGCGGGGATCAGCGCGGCGGGAATACCGTAGATGATGCCATCCTTGTTTTCCTTCACGATGCCGCCCCAGTCGGCCAGCGGCGGTTGCACGCCAAGGCCAAGGAACGACAGGGTCGAGATGAACAACACCATAAAGATGAAGCGCAGGCCCATTTCGGCCACCAGCGGCGACAGGGCATTGGGCAGGATCTCGTGGAAGATCACCCAGCGGCGGCCTTCGCCGCGCAGCTTGGCCGCCTCGACGTAATCCATCACGTTGATATCGACCGCCACGGCGCGGCTGAGGCGAAACACCCGGGTGGAATCCAGCAGGCCCATGACGAGGATCAGCACGAGGAGTGTCACCGGCATCACCGACAGCACCACCAGCGCAAAGATTAGCGTCGGGATCGACATCATCAGGTCGATGAAGCGCGACAGCACCTGATCGGCCCAGCCGCCCATCACCGCAGCCGTCAGGCCAAGCGTGGCCCCGACGGCAAAGCTGAGCAGGGTCGCGGCGGTGGCGACCAGAATCGTGGTCTGCCCGCCATAGATCAGCCGGCTGAGCAGGTCGCGCCCGATGCTGTCAGTGCCGAGCCAATGCTCTGCCGAGGACGGCTCCCACACATCGCCGACGACTTCGGCCATGCCATAAGGGGCGATGAGATCAGCAAAGATCGCCCCGATGAAATACAGGGCCACGAACAGCAGCCCGACCAGAGCGGATAAGGGGATGCTCCTCATTTTCGATGCCTCAAACGTGGGTTGGAAAGGATGGATACAATGTCGGCCAGCATGTTCAGGCCGATATAGACGGCGGCAAACACTAGACCGCAGGCCTGAACCACCGGCACATCGCGTTTGGTGACATGGTCGACCAGATATTGCCCCATGCCGGGAAACACGAAGACGACCTCGACCACGACAACCCCGACCACAAGATAGGCAAGGTTGATCATCACCACGTTGACCACCGGCGCGATAGCATTGGGAAAGGCGTGGCGGGCGATCACCGTGATCGGGCGCAGGCCCTTGAGCTCGGCGGTTTCGATATAGGCCGATTGCATGACATTCAGGATGGCGGCGCGCGTCATCCGCATCATGTGGCCCAGCACCACCAGCACCAGCACCAGCACCGGAATGGCGATGGCCTGAAACTTGTCGAGCAAGCTCATGCCCTCGTGGATCGTCGAGACCGAGGGGAAGATCTGAAATTTCACCGTCAGGAAATACATGGCGATGTAACCGAGCATGAATTCCGGGATCGACACCGAGGTCAGCGTGACGCCAGAGATCAGCTTGTCGGGCCATTGCCCGCGATAGCGCACCGCGATCACCCCAAGGATGATGGCCAGAGGCACGGCGATCACCGCGGCGGAACAGGCAAGGAACAGCGTGTTGGACAGGCGGCCAGCCATGGCGGTGGCGATATCCTGACCATTGGTCAGCGCGGTTCCAAGGTCTCCGCGCAAAACCCCGAACAGCCAGTCGAAATAGCGCGTCATCGCCGGTTCGTTCACGCCCAGCTGTTCACGAAGATTGGCCAGCGCCTGAGGAGTGGCGCTTTGCCCTAGGATCGATTGCGCCACATCGCCCGGCAGGATCTCGGTGCCCATGAAAATGAGCACCGAGGCGGCAAGCAGCAGCAGCAGGCCCAGCGTAAGACGCTGGGCCAGAAGTTTCACGATAGGATGTCGCAACACGTCAGCCGACCAGCCAGGTCTTGTGCGGAGCGAGGCCGTTCATGGTGTCCTGGCCGCCGTCGGCGACCCAGCCCTGAACCTTGGTGCTCATGCCTTCGACGAAATCGTTGAACATCGGGCAGATCACGCCGCCTTCGTCATGCAGGATTTCCGCCATCTGATCGTAAAGCCCGATGCGCTTTTCCTCGTCCAGCTCGGCCCGTGCCTCGAGCAGCAGCGCGTCGAACGCCTCGTTGGAAAAGCGGGTATCGTTCCAGTCGGCGGTCGACAGATAGGCGGTCGAATACATCTGGTCCTGAACCGGGCGGCCCCCCCAGTACGAGGCGCAGAACGGCTCTTTGTTCCAGACTTCCGACCAGTAGCCATCATTGGGCACGCGCTGGATTTCCAGCGGAATGCCCGCGGCGGCGGCAGATTGCTGGAACAGCGCGGCGGCATCGACGGCCCCCGGGAAGGCGCCATCGGCGACCTTGAGCACGATCGGGCTGCCATCATGGCCGGACGCCTTGTAATGCTCTGCGGCCTTTTCGATGTCGTAGTTGCGCTGCGCGAGCTTGCCCGAGAACAGCGGATAGGCGGCGTTGATCGGGGTATCGTTGCCGATCGTGCCATATCCCTGAAGGATCTTGTCGACCATTTCCTGACGGTTGATGGCGTATTTCAGCGCCAGCCGCAGGTCCTTGTTGTCGAAGGGCGCGGTGTCGCAATGCATGATGAACACGTAATGTCCGCGGCTCGCGACATTGGTGACATTGATGTTGGGCGCGCGCGACAGCAGGCTGGCGACCTTGGGCTCGACGAGGTTGGCGATATGCACCTGACCCGATTGCAGCGCCGCCATCCGGGCGGTGGAATCGTTGATGATCAGGAATTCAACGCCATCGTAATGGCCCCGCGTGTCATCCCAGTAGTTTTCGTGCTTCTCGAAGGTATAGCGCACGCCGGCTTCGTGGCTGACCAGCTTGTAGGCGCCAGCGCCGATGCCGTCCGCCGGATTGTCACGTCCGCCGCCGGGCTGGATCTGCAGGTGGTAATCCGAGAACAGGTAGGGCAGGTCGGCGTTGGCGGTGTCAAGGTTCACCACCAGCCAGTCGCCATCGATGCTCATCGACTCGATGCCCTGCATCACGCCAAGCGCACCCGATTGCGACTCTTCGTCGGAATGGCGCTCGAGCGTGGCCAGCACGTCTTCGGGGGTCACCATCTCGCCATTGTGGAATTCGACGCCCTGACGGATCTTGAAGCGCCATGTCTTGGCGTCGGGCGAGCTTTCGATCTCTTCGGCAATGCGCATGTCGAGCGAACCGTCGGGGCTTACGTCGACAAGGGTTTCCCCGAAGGTGCGCAGCACGTGGAAGGTAACCGAGTTGGCCGCCAGCGCCGGATCAAGGCTGTCGCTGCTCTGCCCGCCGCCAAGGCCCATCTTGAGCGTGCCGCCCTTGACCGGTTCCTGCGCGTTGGCCTTGCCGGCGAACATCAGGTTGGCACCGGCCACTGTCATGGCGGCGGCAGACGCGGTTCCAAGAAATCCACGGCGGCTGATGCCGGGCAGCGCAGTTGTGTCCCGAAGGTTTTTCAGTTTGTCAGTCATGGTTTTTTCCCTGTTTTTGTTGGATTGTTGATCTGTTTGCGCGTCGCCCTGTCGCGGTGTTCCGGGGGCATGTGGACCTGTCCATAAAGACGTGGAATGGCGTCATCATAAAGACGCGGGGGGATGTCATGGTCATTTTCAAAGCCGCGCAGCCGGGCTTTCAAGGCGAGGGTATCGCCGAGGGGCTGCAACTGTGCCCTGATCCGCTGCGGCGTCTGGCCGATGCGCAGTCTTTGGGCGGTTTGGCGCGGGCCGCACAGGCCTCGCCCCGGGGCGCTCGCGCTTGCGGTTGGCAGGGCACCGCGCAGAAAGGGTGTTTCAATATAAGCCAGAGGAGGATCTGCCGTTGCGCTCACCGGGTGCCCCCCTGCGCGCAAGACGTGGCAGCCGGGCATGGCGCAGCGCCGCCAAAAAGGACACCGCAGGCGATCAAAGCTGGCACCGTGTGATGGACCCGTTGCCCGTTCCGGCCAGCCGTATCAGGCGGGGCAGAACCGTGCTTTTCCAAAGATCGTGCCGCAAGGCGCCAATGGCGAAGTATTTGAATTTCGTCAGGCGCACGGGCTTTCGTTCTCTTTGTTGTCGGGTTGGCGATGAACCTGAGACAGATCCAAAACCCAGTAAAGCAATGTCATTTGACCCAATGGGGTCGCTCTGGTTGGGCCAGCCCCCTTGTCGCAGCCCGTGCCATGCGCAGACCACGCAGCCCGGCGGCGGTCTGCGTCGGGATCATTGCGTATCCGTTTCCTCACAGACCCAGTCGACGAAGACGCGCGTATCTTGCGATGGCACGGCCGCGGTCGAGACATAATAGGCAGTGCCAAGATCGACCGTTCCCCCCGGCCAGTGCCTTAGCGCGCCTTCTTGTACGGCCCGCCCGGTGATCGAGCGCCAGCCCAGCATCAGCCCACGCCCATCATAGACCGCCTGTGCGGCCTGAACGTAGTTGTTGAAACTCTGCCCGCCACCACGAGGGCGCGAGGTGCCAGTTGCTTGAAAGTAATCCTCCCAACCGGCCCAATGCTGATTATACGGACTGCGCACATGAATCAAGGGTGCCGTCGAAAGCCCGACCCCCTCGGCCAGCAGGCGCTCTACCAATGCGGGCGCCCCGACCGGGCAGACCAGCTCGTCGAACAGCTTGCGCGTCTTCCCTTCGCGCCACCCGCCGGTGCCGTAGCGCAGGGCGACGTCGATCCCCGGTGTCAGCACCGGCAGATCCGTCGCGGGGGCCTGCACGTTCACGGTGATCTCCGGATGCGCTGCGTAAAAAGACGGCAGACGCGGCATCAGCCAATAGGTTGCCATGCCGAAGGTGCAGGATACGGTGACCTGACGATCGACCGATGTGTTGAGCGCCCGGATGTCTTCCAGCGTCGACGAGATCCGCGCCAGCCCCTCGCGCACCCCCCGCGCCAGCATCTCGCCAGCTTCGGTCAGCCGCGCGGGTCGCACCGAGCGATCGATCAGCCCCACCCCCACATGATCCTCAAGTGCCCGCAACGCCTGACTGACAGCCGGTTGCGTCACGTTCAGACGGGCCGCGGCATCGCGCATCGAGCCATGGCGCGACAGCGCCTCGAAAGTCACCAGAAGACGAAGGGGGGGCAGGCGTTCCATGCGGTCCAGTTTAAGCTGTGGCTTATATTATCTTCAGACTAACCGATCTGTTGGCGAACGGGAATTGATGGAATGCTCCACCCTGTCAAAACCGCCTCCCTCCTCCCTCATGAAACGCAGAGAGATCCGCAGATGAACGACCTCAGCTCTCCGATCACCGCTTCCCATGCCATCACGCTTGGCGAAAAGGGGCTCGACATCACCCTGCCCGACGGCAAGGCGCATTACTTCAACTACTACTGGCTGCGCGACAACTGCCCCAGCTCGTTCAGCCCGGTGACGCGCGAGCGCAGCTTCGACATCTTCCACCTCGAGACGGCACCGCGCGCTGCCTCCGCCGTGGTCGAGGGCGAGGCGCTGGTCATCGCATGGGACGGCGAAGACCACGTCACCCGGATGCCGCTCTCCTGGCTTGAAACCTATGCCAATGGCGGCACCCGCAAGGACCCGGCCGACCTGTCGCGCACCCCGTGGTTCGGCGATCATTACCCGTCGGTGCCGCGCTTCTCGCAGCCCGAGCTGGTCGCCAGCAACGAGACCCGCGCCAAGTGGATCGAGGCGATGCTGGTGCACGGGTTCACCATCGTCACCGACATGCCCGACAGCGACGAAGGCCTAACCCAGACCGCCGAGCTGATGGGCTTTGTGCGCCCGACCTTCTTTGGCACCTATTTCGATGTGAAAACCCACATCAACCCGACCAACACCGCCTATACCGCTGGCGCGCTGGAGCTGCACACCGACACCCCCGCCGAGGAATTCGCGCCGGGCATCCAGTTCCTGCATTGCCGCGCCAACACCGTGCAGGGCGGCGAGAGCCTCTATGCCGATGGCGTCGCCGTGGCCAATGATTTCCGCAAGCGCGACCCCGAAGGCTTCAAGCTGCTGTCCGAGATCGCCATCCCCTTCTTTTGCGAGCATGACACCTATGACGCGCGCTCGCGGCAATACGTGATCGAGCTTGACCAGTATGGCGAAGTGTCCGGCCTGACCATCAGCCAGCACATGGCGGATATCTTCGACCTCGACCAGAAGCTGCTGGATGATTACTACCCGGCCTTCTGCCGCTTTGGCCGGATGCTGCAGGAAGACAAGTACATGATGCGCTTCCTGATGAAGGGCGGCGAATGCATGGTGTTCGACAACCACCGCATCGTGCATGGCCGCGCCGCCTATACCGCGACCAGCGGTGATCGCTACCTGCGCGGCTGCTATGTCGACCGTTCGGAAATGCGCTCGACCTATCGCGCGCTGGTCAGCGAAGGGCGGTTCAAGGCATGAACGCCCCGGTAACCCCCACCAACACCGAGGCGCAGCTGCGCGCCGAGCTGGCAGATGCGTTTCGCATCTGCCACATGCTCGGCTGGTCCGAGAGCGTCGGCAACCATTTCAGCGCTGCTGTGTCGGCGGATGGGCAGCAATTCCTGCTGAACGCGAAATGGCAGCATTTCGACACCATCGCGCCCGCGGATCTGCTGCTGCTCGACAGCCGCAACGAAGCCACCCCCGAGGGCGTCGATGCCTCGGCTTGGTGCGTGCATGGCACCTTGCACCGCCGCCTGCCCGAGGCGCGCGTGGCGCTGCACGCCCATTCGCCCTATGCCACGGCGCTGGCCTGCCTTGCCGATCCCACCATCGTGCCGATCGACAACAACACCGCGCGCTTTTACGGGCGCACCGCCTATGACCTGTCCTTCGGCGGCATTGCCGATGCCACCGAAGAGGGCGAGCGGATTGCCGATGCCATCGGCGACAAATCCGTGCTGGTGATGGGCAACCACGGCGTCACCATCGTGGGTGAGACCGTCGCCGATGCGTTCGAGGATCTGTATTTCTTCGAAAAGGCGGCGCAGACGCTGATCCTTGCCCGCTCCACCGGGGCGCCGCTGGCGGTGCTGTCCGATGCGGTGGCGCAGAACACCGCCGATGGCTGGCGCCCCTACCGGGGCATGGCGGCAAAGCATTTCGCCTATCTGCGCAGCAAGCTGCCAGCGCTGACCTGAGCTTCGCGGCGGCCCCTTTCGGGGGGCCGCTGGCTTGCGCCTATTCCTGCCCGATGAACATGCGATTCTTGGCTGCGGTGATATGGGCGCGCATTGCCGCCTCGGCCTGCACTGGCTGCTCTGCCCGGATCGCCTCGATCACCGCGCGATGCTCGGCCAGAACCCGTTCCTGCCGCTGCGGCGCATCGAGCATGGTCAGCGAGCGCGACAGCTCCACCCCGAAGGCGATCTGCTGGCGCAGCGATTCCAGCGTCGAGACAAAGAACAGGTTGTGCGTCGCCCGCGCCACCGCAAGGTGAAAGCGCTGGTCGGCGTCGATGCCGGGCTGCTTGTCGTTGTAGGTGGTTTCCAGCGCCTGAAACGCCTGCTCGATCTGAACGAGGTCGTCGTCGGTGCGCCGCCGCGCCGCCCATCCGGCAGCCGCCCCCTCGACGTCGATGCGAAATTCATAACAGCGCTGGATGTCGGTGATCGAGCCAAGCGGCACAAAGCTGACCACCTTGCTGTCGGGGCGGCGGATGACATAGCTGCCAGAGCCGCGCCGCGACTGGATCATGCCATCGCTGCGCAGCCTTGCCAGCGCCGCCCGCACCACCGGGCGCGAGACGCCGAATTCGTGGCGCAGGGCCTCTTCGTTGGGCAGGCGGCTGTGCAGCTCGTAGGTTTCGTCGGTGATCCGCGCCAAGAGCTGATCGTAGACTTGGTCGGCCAGCGATGGTTTCCCGGCGTCGGTCACCGTTTCCTCCTGTTTGGCGGGGTCAGATCGCGACACCCGCCGCGCGATAGATGTCTTCCATAAGCCGCAACGTCTTCAGATTGTCCAGCCGATCGGTCTGGAACGCCCGTCCGCTGCGCAGCCCTTCGGTGAAATCCGTCACAGCGCCGGTGAAACAGGCCTGATAATTCGCGGCAAGGTCATGCAGCGACACGTCATCGGGGCTCGACAGCAGCGTGATGCGGTCGCGATCATAGATCAGCGTATCGGTTTCGCCCAGCAATTCCAGCCGGTCCGCTGGCAGCGGCGGATGACCGGGCGCGGCAATATCGGCATCGATGACCACCAGCGCCCCGTCGTCCGAGCGCAGCTGGATCAGCGCCACGTCCTCGCCCTTGAGCGTGGGGTTCATCCGGTCGAGCGTGGCGCTTTCGACGCGCATCTCTCCGAGAATGGCGCGCAGCGCATCCAGATGGTGGATCAGCACCTCGAACACCAGCAGGCGGCGGAAATCGGCAAGATAGGGCTGACGGCCCAGCAGGAACGGCTGCTTGCCCGGATAGTCCAGCACCGCCGAGGCCCGCACCGTCAGGCGGGCGTGGCGCAACCGGCCCACCTGCCCCGCAGCCATGCGCTGCGCCAGTTCGGCGTAATGCGGGCGAAAGCGGTAATTCTCGTGGATCATGAATCGCACCCGCTCGCCGACATCGCCAATCAGCGCCTCGGCCTCGGCCACCGTCGGGGTCATCGGCTTCTGGCACATCACATGCACGCCGCGATCCGCCGCCAGCCGCACCAGCGGCGCGTGACTGCCGACCGGGGTGATGATGTCGACCGCATCGGGGCGGGTGGCGTCCAGCATCTGCACCATGTCGGTGAACACCTCGGGGATGCCGAAGGCCTCCGCCTGCTGCTCTGCCTTGCTCTGGTCGGGATCGCAGATCGCCACGATCTCGACGCCTTGCTGCGCCTGCCACCCCTTGAGGTGAAACTGGCTGATCGCCCCCGCACCCGTGATTGCAACCTTGAGCCTGTCGTAGCCCATTGCCGGACCTCCCCTGAACCGTTCTTTCAGCGAGTACTAGAATACTAGTCTTGACATATCAAGGCGACATGTGACACATCCTTACAAATATCGCCGAACGGAGAGTCTCCAGCCGGCGGTGTGCGACGCCTGTCGCAGCCGAGGGGGAGCTTTGGCTGCGGCGGTATGAAACTGGCCGGACCGCGCGAGGACACAGAGCGGGCCGTCCAATTTGCCCAAGCCGGGCACGTGATCCATGGGAGGATGACATGACAGATTCTTATAATACCTCGCGCCGGGGCTTTCTGGCTGGTGCCGCATCGGTTTCGGCGCTTGGCCTGATGGCCGGTCCGGCCTTGGCCGCGGATTACCCGACGCGCCCGGTCACGATGATCGTGCCTTGGGGTGCGGGCGGCGGCACCGATGCCACCGGACGGATGATCTCGGCGCTGCTCGAGCGGCGCCTTGGCCAGCCGATCACCGTGGTCAACCGCACTGGCGGCGCTGGCGTCATCGGTCACTCGGCCATCGCCACCGCTCCGGCGGATGGCTACAACCTTGGCGTTGTCACGGTCGAGATCGCGATGATGCATCACCTCGGCCTGACCCAGCTGACCCACGAAGATTACACGCCGCTTGGCCTGATGAACGCCGACAGCCCGGCGATCACCGTATCGTCGAACAGCGACTATCAGGACATCGAAAGCCTGACCGAAGCCGTGGTGAATTCCGAGCCGGGCACGTTCAAGGCATCGGGCACCTCGCAGGGCGGCATCTGGCACCTTGCGCTGGTGGGCTGGCTGCAATCGCTCGGGCTTGATGGCAACCACGTGATCTGGGTGCCCTCCGAAGGCTCGGCCCCGGCGATGCAGGATCTGATCGCGGGCGGCATCGACATCGTGACCGTGTCTCTGGGCGAGACCAAGGCGATGGTCGACGCTGGCCGCGCCGTCAACGTCGCGCTGATGGGCTCCGAGCGCGCCTCGAGCCACCCGGATGTGCCGACGCTGATCGAAACCGGCGCCGCCGATTTCGCCCTTGCCACATGGCGCGGCATCTGCGGCCCCAAGGACATGCCGCAAGAGGCCGCCGACGCGGTATCCTCTGCGCTGGCCGAGATCGTGGTCGACCCCGAATTCGTCGAATTCATGAACGGGCGCGGCTTCAACATCTCTTATCTCGACCCGGCGGCACACGCCCAGATGATGGCCGACGCCGACGCGCAGATGGGCGAGACCATGGCCGCCGCCGGCCTGATCAAGCAGCCCGGCTGATCGCCATCCAATGCAGCGCGATCGGGCCCCGCGGCCCGGTCGCCCGTTCTGAATGACCCCGGGGGGACTCCATGAAACTTTCCGACGCTCTGCTGGGCGGCTTTTTCGTCCTGCTCGGGATCGCGGTGCTGTGGCTGGCGTCGCAGTTTCCGTCCTTTCAGGGCCAGCCTTACGGCGCGGCGCTTTTGCCGTCGATCCTTGCGGTGGGCTTCATCCTGTGCGGCGCCATCATGATGCTGCGCGAGCTGCGGTTGCGGCGCAGCGCGGCTGGCGGCGCGGGGCCGGCGTTCGCCTTGGTTCCCGACCTGCGCGAGGGCGGTGCCCCGGCGCTGTTTGCCGTGCTCGGCAACATTCTGGCACAGATCTGGCTGTCTCCGATGCTGGGCTTCCTGCCGGTGTCGGTGATCGGGCTAAGCGTGTTGTTTCTGGTGCTGCGCCTGTCCGCCATCAAGGCGCTGTTGCTCGCTCTGGCGACAACGGTGGTCTGCTGGTGGCTGTTTGTCGACCTTCTGCGCGTGCCCTTGCCGCGCGGCTTTCTGGACGGGGTGCTGTAAATGCCCGGACTCGATATTCTTTCGCAAGCCTTCCTTCTGGTGATGTCACCCGAAGTTCTGCTGACCGCGCTGCTGGCCGGAGCCTTCGGCATGTTCGTGGGCGCCATGCCCGGGCTGACCGCCACCATGGCCACGGCGCTGCTGGTGCCGCTGACCTTCTTCATGGATCCGATCCCGGCGCTGGCGGCCATCGTCTCGGCCAGCAGCATGGCGATCTTTGCCGGTGACATCCCCGGCGCACTGCTGCGCATTCCCGGCACACCGGCCTCTGCCGCCTATGTCGAGGACAGCTACCGGCTGACCATGCGCGGCAAGATGAACGAGGCGCTTGGGACCAACCTCATAGTGTCCTGCATCGGCGGGCTGATCGGCATCGCGGTGCTGGTGGTCGCGGCACCGATGCTGGCCGAATTCGCCCTGCGCTTCACCTCTTACGAATATTTCTGGCTGGCGACGCTGGGCCTGTCCTGCGCCATCTTCGTGGCCTCGAGCGATCCGCTGAAAGCGGCCGTCGCGCTGCTGCTGGGGCTGACGCTGGCGACGGTGGGGCTTGACCCGACCACCGGCGTGCCGCGCTTTACCTTCGGGATGACCGACCTGCTGGCCGGGATCGAATTCATCCCCGCGATGATCGGGCTGTTTGCGCTGGCCGAGGTCATGCGCGGCGTCATCCGCCTGCATGGCCGCGCGGCACCGACCGAGATGCGCGTCACGCCCGGCCCGCTGTTCAAGGGCGTCGGCGGCATCATCCGCCGCCATCCCACCAACGTCATGCGCGGCTCGCTGATGGGCGTGCTGATCGGGGCGCTTCCGGGCGCTGGCGCCGATATCGCCGCATGGATGTCCTATGCGGTGTCAAAGAAATTCTCCAAGACCCCCGAGAAATACGGCACCGGCCATGTCGAAGGGCTGGTCGATGCCTCTGCCGGCAACAATGCCGCCATCGGTGGCTCGTGGATCCCGGCGCTGGTGTTCGGCATCCCCGGCGACAGCGTCACCGCCATCGTCATCGGCGTGCTCTACATGAAGGGCATGAACCCCGGCCCGACGGTGTTCCTGCAGAACCCGCAGCTGATCTACGCGGTGTTCATGATCTTCGTGCTGACCACGCTGATGATGGTGCCGCTGGGCTGGGGCGCGGTGAAAGTGGCCAAGCAGACCCTGCGCGTGCCCTCGCGCGTGCTGCTGCCCATCGTCATGAGCCTGTGCATCGTCGGCGCCTTTGCAATGACCAACTCGGTGTTCGGCATCGTCATCATGCTGGGCATGGGCATCACCGGCTGGATCCTTGAGGAAAACGGCGTGCCGGTCGCGCCGATCATCCTCGGGCTGGTGCTTGGGCCGATGTTCGAGCGCATGTTCATGACCTCGATGATCAAGTCCAACGGCGATCTGCTCGCCTTCTTCGAGCGGCCCATCGCGGCCACCCTCGGGGTCTGCGTGCTGCTGCTCTGGGCGGTCTCGATCTACAAGGCGGTGCGCCAGCGCCGCAAACCCGCCACGCCGCCCGTCAATCAGACGCACTGACCCCGTAACCCTTACCCCCCTATCGAAGGATGGACCCCAAAATGAAAGACCAGGCAGACTACATCCTGTCCGATGAAACGCGGGACAAGCTGATGAAGGTCTCGACCGCCTCGGTTGCGACCGCCCTTTACAAGCGCGGCCTGCGCAACCAGTTCGTGCAAGGCGTGGTGCCGGTAGAGCGCAAGCCGGTCACCATGGTGGGGCAGGCCTTCACCCTGCGCTACATCCCGGCGCGCGAAGACCGCAACCCGATCACCGCCTTCCGCAGCCGCGAGCACAAGCAGCGCGTGGCCATCGAAACCTGCCCGCCGGGGCATGTGCTGGTGATGGATGCGCGCAAGGACAGCCGCGCCGCCACTGCCGGGTCGATCCTGATCACCCGCCTTGCCAAGCGCGGCGCTGCTGGCGTGGTGTCCGATGGCGGGGTGCGTGATGCCGCTGGCATCGGCGCGCTGGACATGCCGGCCTATTTCGCCTGCCCGTCTGCGCCCACCAACCTGACGCTGCACGAGGCGATCGACATCAACGTGCCGATCTCCTGCGGCGATGCGCCGGTGTTTCCGGGCGATGTGATGCTGGGCGATGGCGACGGCGTGATGGTGATCCCGGCGGATCTTGCCGACGAGATCGCCGAGGAATGCACCGGCATGGAATCCTTCGAGGATTTCGTGCTCGAGCAAGTCGAGGGCGGGGCCGGGATCATCGGCCTTTACCCCGCGACCGACGAAGAAAACCTGACCAAATACGCCGAATGGCGTGAGCGAACGGGACGCTGAACATGACCTATCACTTCCACGGATCCCACCTGATTGCCGGCGAGCGCGTGACCTCGGACACGACCTTCTCCTCGTCGCCGGCCACCGGCATGGGCGCGGCCTTCTCCTCTGGCAGCCCCGATCTGGTCGCGCGCGCCTGCGCCGCTGCCCATGCCGCCTTTGAAGGCTTTGCCGCCACCAGCCGCGAGCGGCGCGCCGTGCTGCTTGAAACCATCGCCGATCAGATCGATGCGCGCGGCGATGCCATCACCGCCGTCGGCAGTTCGGAAACCGGCCTGCCCGAGGCCCGCCTTGTGGGCGAGCGTGGCCGCACCACCGGCCAGCTGCGCCTGTTCGCGGCGCATATCCGCGACGGCGCCTATCTGGATCGTCGCTTCGATGCGGCGCTGCCCGACCGTGCACCGCTGCCGCGCCCCGACCTGCGCATGATGCAGCGCCCGATCGGCCCGGTCGCGGTGTTTGGCGCGTCGAACTTCCCGCTGGCCTTCTCGGTGGCCGGGGGCGACACCGCCGCCGCGCTGGCCGCAGGCTGCCCGGTGGTGGTCAAGGGCCATGGCGCGCATCCCGGCACTGGCGAGATCGTCGCCGATGCCGTCACCGCCGCCATTGCCGAGCTTGGCATGGATGCGGGCATCTTCAGCCTCGTGCAGGGCGGCAACCGCGCTGTCGGCGAAGCGCTGGTGCAAGACCCGCGCATCAAGGCGGTTGGTTTCACCGGCAGCCTCGGCGGGGGTCGCGCGCTTTTCAATCTGTGCGCCGCCCGCCCCGAGCCGATCCCATTCTACGGCGAGCTTGGCAGCGTCAACCCGATGTTCGTGCTGCCGCAGGCGGCCAGCGCCCGCGGCGCCGACATCGGCAAGGCATGGGCCGGATCGCTGACCATGGGCGCGGGGCAGTTCTGCACCAACCCCGGCATTGCCGTAATCATCGACGGCCCCGAGGCCGATGCGTTCCGCGACGCGGCCGTTGCCGCGCTCAAAGCCACCGCGCCGCAGACCATGCTCACCGACAACATGGCGTCGTTCTTTGACGATGGCGCCGCCCGCGTTGCGGCCAGCGCCGGGGTGACCACGCTGCTCAGCAAGCCCTGCGAAGGCCGGGCCGCGCTGCCGCAGCTGTTCGAGGTCTCGGCAGAGGCATGGCTGGCGGATCATGCGCTCGCCGAAGAGGTCTTTGGCCCGCTTGGCCTGATCGTGCGCGTCAAGGATGCGGCGCAGATGGACGAGATCGCCCGCAGCTTTGTCGGCCAGCTGACCGCGACGCTGCAACTGGACGATGGCGACACCGAGCTTGGCCGCACCCTGCTGCCGGTGCTTGAAAAGATGGCGGGACGGGTGCTGGCCAATGGCTACCCCACCGGCGTCGAAGTGTCTGATACCATGGTGCATGGCGGCCCCTACCCGGCCTCGACCAACTTTGGCGCCACATCGGTCGGCACCCTGTCGATCCGGCGCTTCCTGCGCCCGGTGTGCTACCAGAACATCCCTGCGGCGCTGCTGCCCGAGGATCTGCGCTAAAGGCGACGCCCCGGCATCGCTCTGATCTCAGGCCCGGCGTCCCCCCAAGGTGGCGCCGGGCCTTTTTGCAAGCCCTGTGCCAAAAGCGCCTTCGCCCTGGCGCTGGCGCAACACCGAGCCTTCTGACGTCTGGATTTCATCAGACCTTGTGGCTATGAGACGCTATCAGGAGAGCTAAATGGCAGATATGACCAAGACTTGGGACCGGCGCACCGGCGTCGATATCGTCACCAGCCATCTATATGAAGAGATTGTCTCCCTGCGGTTGCTGCCCGGCAGCAAGATCTCCGAAGCCGAGATCGCGACCCGTTTCGGCGTGTCGCGCCAGCCGGTGCGCGACGCTTTCACCCGCCTTGCCAACATGGATCTTCTGCTGATCCGGCCGCAAAAGGCGACCGAGGTCAAACGCTTTTCGAACCGCACCATCGAAAAAGCCCGTTTCGTGCGGGCCACGATCGAGGCCGAGGTGCTGCGCCGCGCCGCAACCCATTGCGACAGCGCCGGAGCCGCAGCGCTTGACGCGGCGATCACGGCGCAAAAAGCGCTGATGGAGAACGCGGATTTCGACGCATTCGGACAGATGGATTACGACTTTCACAGGCTGCTGTGCGAAATTGCCGGCACGGAATATGCCTTCGACGTGATCCGGAGCGAGAAATCGAAACTCGACCGGCTGTGCATGCTGGCATTGTCCAAAGAGCGCGGCATGCCGCTTCTGATCGAGGATCACGCGGCGATCGCCCGTCACGTCATCGCCCATGACCCCGATGCGGCGGTCGCGGCCGGCAAGCTGCACCTGTCGCGGCTCGATTCGACCATCGCGGCGATCCGCGAGAAGAACAGCGCCTATTTCGATCCGGATGAAGAGCCACAGGCACCGGCCCGGCCCCTGTAACATTGCCGGAGCGCTGAGCCCCCTTCCGGAGGGGGCATCGCGGCCTGCCTGTGCAGGTTTGCTCTGATCGCAATCGGCGCCCGCGAATCCCGGCGCGCCGGTCTGCGGAGCGGCATCATGGCGGCGCGCGAAACCAGCCGGTCAAGCGGCCCTCTCCTCTGGCGAAGAGGGCCACAAGGACGTTCGTTGTTGGCGGATCAGCCTTTGCTGGGGGCGCCTCCCGCCGGGGCCCCTTCCGGGGCGCAGGCTGCCGGAGCCTTGGAATCCGGCGCCTTGCAGGTGCCGCTCATGGATTTGCCATCCTTGCCGGAAACCTTGCAGGATGCGCCGTTGCTCTTGCCCGAACAGGCATCGATGGCCTCTTTGGGCGGGCGGGCTGGCTTTTCGCCCGACTGGGCGAGCTGCACCCAGCTGTCAGAGGCATCGGCCCGGGCCTCGCTCACCGGCAGCGCCGTCAGGCTGGCCGCCGCAAGGGCAATGATTGCAAAGAGGCGCGCGGGGCGGACAGGGTTCTGACTCATCGGATGGGACTCCACGTTATGATGCGGCACCAGACGGTGCCCTGCCCGCCAGTCGCACCATCCGGTGCAGCCGGTTTGCAGGAAATGTGAAGACAGGATGCAGGTTAGCCCCGGCGCGCAGCGATGCTCAGGCCGGGCCGCGCCACAGCCCCGCCCGCGCGCCTTCGGTCAGCGCCAGCACCGTGTGATATTGCAGCCGCGACAGCGCCTCAGGCCAGATCACCCCGCCCTGCTGGTCGAGCTGGTTCACGTAATGGCAGCGCCCGGCAAAGAAGCTGCGGAACATCCGCCCCGCCAGCGCTCGCGCCCGATCCGCCTGCACCGGGTCCTGTGCCCGCACGGCGCAGGACTTGATCGCCTCGGTCTGCGGCCAGAGCAGGAAACGATCTTCGCGCCACGTCTCATCCGCCGACACCGCGTCAAAGACGGCACCGGCCATCGGCCCGCTGCTTTCATATCCGACACGATCGGCAAAACTCAGCAGCCGCGCCGCGATCTGCCGCGAGGCCGGATCGCCGCCAAGATCGGCCTCGCGCAGCAGCAGCCACGCCCATTCGCATTGATGGCCGATCTCGCGCCGCTCTGCCTCGGGCGAGGGCAGCGGCGACAGGTCGGGCGCGATGAATTCGGCAATCGTGCCGGTCTCATCGTCGAAGAAATACTCCAGCCCCTTGGCGCGCATCCGCCCCGCGCGGCGCAGCCAGTCCGGCGCGCCGGTCATCTCGAAGGCCTGAAGGCAGGCCTCGAACAGGTGCATATGCGGGTTTTGCGCGCGCGGCGGCGCATCCGGCGCCGCTGGATCGCTCAGCGCATCATGTTCCAGCATCAGCCCCGTGGCCGGATCGGTGAGCACGGTTTCAACCGCGCGCCAGCAGGCCTCGAGCTCGCCCGACACATCCTCTTTCGACAGCCGCCCCCATGTGGCCAGCCCAAGGATCACGAAGCTCAGATCGTAGCTGCGCATCACCTCATCGGCGGGATCGCCGGTGGGCGCCTCGGTTTCGCTGCGGGCAAGGCAATAAAGACCGGGCGCCTTGCGCAAGGCCGCCACGGCGTCGCGGGCGATCTGCGCCGCGCCGTGCCAGCGCGGCGCCCCACTTTGCAGGGCAATGTGGGAAAAGGCGAACAACAGCCGGGCCTGCGCCAGAATGGTGCGCCGCCGCGGGTTGGTCGGCGCGCCGCGCTCGTCGAGCACATCGTGAAAGCCGATGGCCCCCGGCGCGCGGGCCGCTTCGACCCAGGCCGGAAGCGCCTCGCACCAGTACCAGTCGACCCATGCGGCCGGGTCTGCATCGGCGGGCAGGGTCTGGGGCGCAACGGCCCCGAGCGTCAGATCATGTGTCATTCGGTCTTCAATGCCTCGATATCGTCGAAACTGTTGGGATAGCTCTGCACGATGGTCGGCAGATCCTGATTGAATTGGCGCAGATGGCGCCGCATCGCCGCATCGGCGGCGTCGGCGTCGCCTGCCGCGATGGCATCGACAATGGCGCTGTGCTGCGCCACCAGAATATCCGGCGCGAATTCGCGGGCGGTCATGTGGCGCACCCGGTTCAGCTGCACGTTCAGCGCCTCGAGATAGGTCGAGACATCCGGCGCCCCGGCGGCCTGCGCCAGCGCCCGGTGAAACGCCTCGTCCAGCATCATGAATTCCGCCGGCCTGCCGGTTGATGCAATGTCTTGCTGGCGGGCGATGTGATCGCGCAGCTCGGCCTCGATCTCGGGGGTGCGGCGCGCCACGACGGCGCGCACGAGGTCTGCCTCGACCGCCTCGCGGATCAGCCGCGAGGTCAGCGCCGCCGCCACCGAGATCTTGCGCACGAAAGTGCCGCGCTGGGGGCGAATCTCCAGCAACCCCTCGGCGGCGAGACGGATGAAGGCTTCGCGCACGGGTTGGCGCGACACGTCGTAGATTGCCGCGACCTCGGTTTCAGACAGCCGCTGCCCCGGCGCCAGCGCCCCGCGCACGATCCGCTCGCGCAGCCGCCCGTAAACCTGCGGGGAAACGGCGCCTTCGGCGGTTTGGATCATCGGAATGCCGGGCATCATGCCGCGTCCTTTCAAGATCGGGTTTGACAGCTTGCATACTTCCATACTAGAAATCTTTGTGCAAGGCTGACCGACAATTCGACGCCGCCTGCACGAGGGAAGGAAAGACGCAATGCAACAAACATGGCGCTGGTTCGGGCCAAATGACCCGGTTTCCATCGATGACATCCGGCAGGCCGGGGTCGAGGGAATCGTGTCGGCATTGCATCAGATCGCGCCCGGCGCGCTCTGGCAGCCCGAGGACATTGCGCAGCGTCAGGCCGACGTGGCGCAGTTGCACGACGGCAGCCCGTCGGGCCTGCGCTGGGATGTGGTCGAAAGCCTGCCCGTCTCCGAGGACATCAAGCGCCAGACCGGCGACTGGCGCGAACATCTGGACACCTACAAGCAAAGCCTGCGCAATCTGGCACAGGCCGGGATCGAGGTGGTCTGCTACAATTTCATGCCGCTGATCGACTGGACCCGCACCGACCTTGCGCATCGGCTACCGGGCGGCGCGACCTGCATGCGCTTTGATCTGGTGGATTTCGCCTGTTTCGACATCCACATTCTGCAGCGCCCCGGCGCCGCCGAGAGCTTTGCCGAAGACGTGGTCGCCGAGGCCGAACGCCGCCATGCGGGCATGACCGATGCCGACAAGGTCGCGCTGACCGGCAATATCGTCAGCGGCCTGCCCGGCGCCGCCGAACACCTGACACTGGACGATCTGCGCGCCCGGCTTGCGGTCTATGCCAATATCGCGCCAGAGCGGCTGCGCGCCCATATGGCGGATTTCATTGCCGAAATCGCCCCCGTTGCGCAGGATCTGAACCTGCGGCTGTGCTGCCACCCCGACGATCCGCCCTTCCCGCTGCTTGGGCTGCCGCGCATCATGTCGACCGAAGCGGATTATCGCGCCCTGCTCGACATGGCGGATCTGCCCGCAAACGGCATCACGCTGTGCTCTGGCTCGCTTGGCGCGCGTCATGACAACGATCTGCCCGGCATGATGGACCGGCTTGGCGATCACGTGCATTTCCTGCACCTGCGCAACGT
The DNA here is from genome assembly GCF_018860705.1 of Citreicella sp. C3M06. Lineage (GTDB taxonomy): Bacteria > Pseudomonadota > Alphaproteobacteria > Rhodobacterales > Rhodobacteraceae > Salipiger. The sequence goes on along the minus strand of NZ_JAHKQA010000047.1, from coordinate 68,046 downwards.
GCGCATCGAAGGCGACGCCGCGGTGAATTCCTTTCACGAGGCCGAACATCTGGGCGGCGGCACCGACATGGTGGCGCTGGTCGCCGCCGTGCTGCGCCAGGAACGCAAGCGCCGCGAAGCAGGCCGGGCCGATTGGTCGATCCCGTTCCGCCCCGATCACGGGCAGAACATCCTCGACGATCTCACCCGGCGCACCCAGCCGGGCTATCCGGCGATCGGGCGGCTCAAGGGGCTGGCAGAGCTGCGCGGCATCATGACCGCGCTGAGCCACCCGCAAGAAGGAACCATCCAATGAGCGCCGCAAGACTTGGCACCAAGGCCGCGCTTGGGCCGCTGGTGCAGGCGCCGGCCTATGATCCCGAGCAGCGCGGCGAAGGCATCGTGCATCTTGGCTTCGGGGCGTTTCACCGGGCGCATCAGGCGGTGTACACCGATGATGCCTTGGCCGCAGCCCCCGCAGACTGGCGCATCGTCGGCGTCAGCCTGCGCTCTGCCGATATTGCGCGCGAGATCAACGCGCAGGATGCGCGCTACACGGTGATCGAACGCGATGCCTCGGGCAGCCGCGCCCGGATCATCGGCGCCGTAAGCCGGGTGATCGCCGCCGACCCCGCCGCCACGCTCGCCGCGCTTTGCGCCCCGCAAATCCGCATCGTGACGATCACCGTCACCGAAAAAGGCTATGGTATCGATCTGGCCAGCCATGCGCCCGACCGCGCTGACCCGGCGGTGGCCGCCGATCTTGCAACGCCGGAGGCGCCGCGCGGCGTGCTTGGCCTGCTGGTCGAGGCAAGCCGCCTGCGCCGCGAGGCCGGGCATCTGCCGCTGACCATCCTGTCCTGCGACAATCTTCCGGCCAATGGCGTGGTGTTGCGCGACGGCGTAATCGGCTTTGCCCGCGCGGCGCGCGGCGATGCCCTTGCCGAGTGGATCGCACAGACCATCGCCTTTCCCTGCTCGATGGTCGACCGGATCACCCCGGCCCCCTCTGCCGAGACCGCAAGCGAGGCGCTGCGGCTGACCGGCTGCGAGGATCGCGCCGCCATCGAGACCGAACCTTTCGTGCAATGGGTGATCGAGGACAGCTTTCCAACCGGTCGCCCGCAGTGGGACGCGGGCGGCGCGCTGTTCGTCAAGGATGTGGCGGGCTACGAGCGCATGAAGCTGACCATGCTCAACGGCAGCCATTCGATGCTGGCCTATGCCGGGCATCTGACCGGCTGCACCTACGTGCGCGATGTCATGCAGACCCCGGCGCTTGCGGCGCTGGTCCGGCGTCATATGGCGGCCGCGGCGGCCTTGCTCGACCCGCTGCCCGGCGCCCCCTTCGACGCCTATGCCGAGGCGCTGGCGCAGCGTTTTGCCAACCCGTCGATCGCGCATCAGACCTTTCAGATCGCCACCGATGGCACGCAGAAACTGCCGCAGCGGATCTTTGAACCGGCGCTGCTGGCCATTGCGCAAGGCCGCCCGCTGCGCCCCTTTGCCTTTGCGGCGGCGATGTGGATGCGCTTTTGCCTCGGGCGGCAGGATGATGGCACCCTTTACGAGCTGCGCGACCCGCGCGCGGCCCAGATCAAGGCGGCCCTGCCCGAGCAGCCCGACGCCGCAAGCCTGTCCGCCGCGCTGCATGGCCTGCCCGGACTGATTCCCGAAACCCTGGGCAAGAACCCGGACTGGCGCGCCGCCATCGAAGAGATACTGACGGTTGCGCTTGAACAGGGTAGCCTTGCCTGTGTGGAACAGGAAGCTGCGAGCGCAAACACTTACAGTCACGTCTGAAACAGGGGCAAAAACGATTGTGCGTCGCGTCAAAGACTGATCTGGTATACTAGAATGCTCACCACCGCCCGGCGCTGTATCCTGAGGAGGGACAGGCCAGACAGGGCACAACCGGCAGCCAACGGACTGCCAGACTTTTCCAAAGGGAGGAACTCCATGACCATCAAAGCAACGGGCCTTGCGAAGGCCATCGCGCTTGCCGCGACCGTAACCGCGAGCCTGACCGGCGCGGCCTCGGCAGAGATCACGCTGCGCGGCGCCAGCATGTTCGACGAACAGCACGCCTACACCAAGACCCTGCGCGCATTCGAAAAGCAGCTGTCCGAAAACTACGACGGCGAGCTGGAATTCGAGATGCACCTCAACGGTGAACTGGGCGACGAGAGCGATTTCGTCACCTTCCTGCAGCAGGGCGTCGCGATTGATTACGCGGTGATGGCCCCGGCGAACATGGCGGTGTTTGCACCGTCGATCCCGCTGATGGACATGCCGTTCCTGTTCCGCGATCTCGATCACTGGAACGCCGTGCTGTCTTCGGACGTGCTCAAGCCGCTTGAAGACGAGCTTTATGATAAGGCCGACATCAAGGTCATCGGCTATGCCGGGGGCGGCACGCGCAATCTGGTGTCCGACGGCGAGATTTCCAACATGGACGAGCTGGCCGGTCACAAGATGCGGGTGATGGGCGCGCCGATTCAGGCCAAGATCTTTTCGGCGCTTGGCGCGGCGCCTTCGGCCATCGCCTATAACGAGGTCTATAACGCCATCCAGACCGGCGTGATCGGCGGTTTCGAAAACGAGGCCGCGTCGATCCAGAACCTCAAGTTCTACGAGGTCGCGCCGAACGTCACGCTGACCAAGCACACGATCACCGTGCGCCCCGTGGTGATGAGCGGCAAGACCTTCCGCAAGCTGCCCGAGGATCTGCAGCAGGCCGTGCTTGATGCCGGTGCCGCCGCCGGTGCCTATGGCCGCGAGCTGGAAAGCCGCGAGGACGGCGAGAAGCTGCAGCAGATGGTCGACGCGGGCCAGATCACCGTCACCGAATTCGAGGGCCGCGATGCGATGCTTGATCTCGTGGTTCCGGTGCAGGACGCCTATGCCGAAGAGCTCGGCGCCACCGAGCTGCTGAGCGCGATCCGCGCGAAGTAAGGCGCAAGACCGGTCGCGCCGGGCATTTCCCCGGCGCGATTGCCCCTGCCCCGGCGAGCTTCGCCGCTGAACACAAAGGCAATACGACATGATCGGCAAGATACTCGAGCGGTTCTGCCTTGGTCTGAGGGTGATCATCGGCATCCTCACCATGGCGCTGGCCATCCCCGTCGCGGCGCAGGTGCTGGCGCGCTACACCGGCATCATCCCCGTTTACCTGTGGACCGAAGAGCTGGCGACCTTCATCTTCGTCTGGGTCGTGATGATCGGCTCGATGATCGCGGTCTGGGACGGGACGCATTTCGCGGTGCTGGTGATCCCGGACGCGACCTCTCCGCTTGGCACGCTGATCCAGAACGGCTTTGTCTTTGTGCTGCTGATCATCTTCGGCGCGATCTTTGCAATCTACGGCATCGAATACACCAAATTCGGCGCGATCCAGCATTCGGTGATGATGAACGCCAACATGGCGCTGACCCATGTGTCCGTGCCCATCGCTGGCGCCGCATGGGCGATCTTTGCAACCTACCGGCTGGCGCAAGCCGTCGCCACCTATCGCGATGCAAGGAGCGCCGCACAATGATCGTCTCGACCGCACTGGCCTGTGCCCTGCTCGTGGGCGGTTTCCTCTTGCTTGTCATGCTGCGCGTGCCCGTTGCCTTTGCCCTCGGGCTGGCCACGGTGCCGGTGGTGCTGCTTGATTTGCGCCTGACCCCGTTCATCCTGCTGGACCGCATGTTCCAGTCCTACAATTCCTTCATCCTGCTGGCGGTGCCGTTCTTTCTGCTGGCGGCGAACCTGATGAATTCAGGCCAGATCACCGACAAGCTGATCAACCTCGCTAGGGTGCTGACCGGCTGGATGCCGGGCGGTCTGGGCCATGTGAACGTCATGGTCTCGATGCTGTTCGCGGGCATTTCCGGCTCTTCGACCGCCGATGCGGCGGGCTGCGGCAAGATCCTGATTCCGGCGATGAAGCGCGAAGGCTTCGATCTGCGCTTTGCCGTCGCCATCACCGCCTGTTCGTCGGTGATGGGGGTGATCATCCCGCCCAGCATCCTGATGGTGGTCTGGGGCGGGGTCATGCAGATCTCGGTCGGCGGGCTGTTCCTTGCCGGTGCCATTCCGGGGCTGCTGATCGGCGCTGCCCTGCTGGGCACCGTCTATGTCTACGCCCGGATTTACGGCTACCCGATCAGCGACCGCCCCACCCTGTCGAGCTTCTGGAGCGCGTTCAAAGGCGCGATCCTTGCGATGCTCACCCCGATCTTTGTGGTTGGCGGCATCATAGGCGGCATCGTGACCCCGACCGAAAGCGCCATCATCGCGGCGTTCTATTCGATGATCCTCGGGCTGTTCGTCTATCGCACCGTGAGCTTCAGCCAGCTTGGCGAGATCTTCTACGACACCGGGCGCTTTGCCTCGATCTCGCTGTTCGCCATCGGCACCGCGACGGCCTTTGGCTGGCTGCTGGCCTTTTACAAGGTGCCGGGCCTCATCGTCGGCTGGCTGACCATGTTCGAAGCCGGGCCGTTCGAAACCGGCCTGCTGATCGCGCTGCTGTTCCTGCTGTTCGGCCTGTTCATCGACGCCATCCCGACGATCATCATCCTCGGCACCGTTCTGATGCCGGTGGCGGCCACCGCGGGCATCCACCCGGTGACCTTCGCGATCATCGGCATCATCTCGCTGGCCTTTGGCCTTGTGACACCGCCTTACGGGCTGTGCCTGCTGATCTCGGCGGCGATCGGAGAGATCAGCGTGATGAAGGTGATGCGCGACGTCATCATCATCCTGATCCCGATGCTGATCATCCTGCTGCTGGTGATCCTGTTTCCCGAGCTTGCGCTGTGGCTCCCACGCAAGCTCATGCCGGGCGCGGTTTAACCTCCCCCACGCCCAGACGCGCCCCCGGTTCCGGCCGGGGGCGCGTTTTTATTGGCAAGCATCGTCAGCGGGTCATGCCGGGCCAGTGCAATCCGTAGGCATCCGGCTCAGTCGTCCCACTTGGGCAGGGTCTCGAGCATGTCGCTGGTCATGGTGGTGGTGTAGGCGCCGTTCTGATAGGTCAGCTCGCTCAGCGAAATGACCACGTCCTCGTCGCCGATGTCGAGCCAGCCACCAACTTCGATAACAGCAGCCACCGGCGCGCCGTCGGCATCGATCAGGATATCCTCGACTTCGCCGACCTGATTGCCATCAGGGCCGATGATGTCGATATCATCCACCGAGCGCAGCAGATCGACGTTCAGGCCCTGAGCTGTGGCAGCGCCACCGGCAAGGATAAGGGCGAGCGCGGGAAGGATAGTGCGGGTCATGTGATCTCCGTTCTTCTGGATGTCTCTGCCCCTACAACCGATGCGCGGCGTCAAGGTTCCACCTGACACCGCAAAGCCGCCAACTGTCATGAAAGCTTCAGCAAACTGTCGCGCCGGTTTTAACTCGGCGGGGCATCTGTCGCCGCGACTGCACAGCTGTGCAGTGCCTTGGACAGGACCGGCAGATGAGCGACATTCGCATCGATACTCTTGGCAAACGTTTCGGCAACACACAGGTGCTGCACGACGTGTCACTGGCCATCAACGAGGGCGAATTCGTCGCCGTGCTGGGGCCGTCTGGCTGCGGCAAGACCACACTGCTGCGCTGTCTCGCCGGGTTCGAACGCCTGTCCGCCGGGACCATCGCCGTTGGTGGGCGGACCGTTTCCAGCCCGGGGCGCCATACGCCCCCCGAAGATCGCGGCATCGGCGTGGTGTTCCAGAACTATGCGCTGTGGCCGCATATGACGGTGGCGCAGAACGTCGCCTACGGGCTGAAGATCGCCGGTCTGGCCAAGGCCGAGCGCGCGGCGCGGGTCGCAAAGGTGCTCGACACCGTCGAGCTTGGCCCGCTGGCCGATCGCCGCCCCGCCGATCTGTCGGGCGGTCAGCGCCAGCGCGTCGCCCTTGCGCGCTGCCTTGCGATGCAAAGCCGGGTGGTGCTGCTGGACGAGCCGCTGGCCAATCTCGACGTGCATCTGCGCGCCGCGCTCGAAGAGGAATTCGCCCGCTTCCATGCGCAATCGCGCGCCACCATGTTCTACATCACCCATGATCAATCCGAGGCGCTGGCCCTCGCCGATCGCATCGCGGTGATGGACAAGGGCCGCATCCTGCAATTCGCCGCGCCCCGCGCGCTGTATAGCGAACCGGCCGATGAGACCGTGGCGAATTTCATCGGCGAGGGCCGCGTCATCGACGTGCGCAGCCTAGAGCCGATGGGCGCCGGGCGCGCCCGCGCCGAGCTGCTCGGGCGCAACGCGCCGCTGCGCTGTCGACCCGATCAGCGCGCCCAACCCCGCGCGCGGGTCAGCTTTCATCCCGGCGATCTGCACCTTGTGCCCGAGGCCGAGGGCATCCCCGCCCATGTCATCCGCGCCAGCTATCGCGGTGCCTTCCTGCGCGCCGAGGTCATGGCCGGGCCGCGCGCCGACATTCCGTTCACACTCAACATTCCTGCGCCCGCGTCGCTGACGCAGGGCCAGCGGATCACCATCGCCCTGCGCGACGGCTGGGTGCTTCCCGCCGCCGCCTGATACTTTCTCCCCCACAAAAGGACGCCAGACATGATGCGCCTCTCCCTGACGCTTGCCGCCGCGCTGCTTTCCAGCGCCGCCTATGCCGACACCACCCTCACCCTCTATACCAGCCAGGCCCCCGAGACCGCCCAGCAGACCGTCGATGCCTTCGAGGCCGCCCATCCCGACATCAAGGTGGAATGGACCCGCAACGGCACCTCGGCGCTGATGAACGTCATGCGCGCAGAAATCGAGGCCGGCCAGATCCAGCCCGACGTGCTGCTGGTGGCCGACGTCATCAACCTTGGCGAGCTGAAGGCCGGCGGCCACCTGATGGCCTATCCCGAGGCGCCGATCCAAGCCTATGCGCCCGAAACCTATGACCCCGACATGACCTTCTTTGGCACCAAGGCGCTGACCACCGGCATCGCCTATAACACCAACATCGCCGAGCCGGTCTCGACATGGGCCGAGCTGCTGAGCGAAGAAAACCGCGGCCAGATCGCCGTGCCCTCGCCGCTGTATTCGGGCGCCGCGCTGAACCACCTGCACGCGCTGATCAATTCCGATATCGGCTGGGCGTTCTACGAAGGGCTGAACGATCTGGACATCGTGCCCGAGGGCGGCAACGGCCCGGCGACCAACGCCGTCGCCACCGGCATGGTCAAATACGCGCTGATCGTCGATGGCAACGCCCTGCGCGCCAAGGCCGACGGCTCGCCCGTCGATTACATCGTGCCTGACGATGGCGTCAGCTTCATCACCGAACCCGCCGCGATCATGGCCAGCACCGAGCACCCGGAAGAAGCCAAGCTGTTCATCGACTTCCTGCTCTCGGAAGAGGCCCAGAAGCTGGTCGCCGAACAAGGCAACCTGCCGCTGCTGCCCGGCGTCGCCGCGCCCGAAGGCTTTCCCGCGCTCGAAGACATGACCCTGCTTGGCTACGATGCCGACGCGGCGGTGAAGTCCAACGAAGACGTGCGCGCCAAGTTCGCCGATATCTTCGGGCTCTGATCAGGTGCCCCTCGCACATAGCCTTGCGAAGCGCCCCCTGCGGGCGCTTCGTCTGCCGGCAGCCCTGCGCGGCGAGCGCGGCCTGCTGATCGCGCTGGCCTTGTTCGTGGGCGCGCTGTCGATCCTGCCGCTGGGCCGGCTGGCCTATGCGGCGCTGTTCCCCAAGGGCGTGTTTGACGCGACGCGCATCGTCGAGATCCTCGGCAATCGCCGGATCTTCGAAGCGACGCTCAACACAATATGGATTTCCATCGCCGCGACGCTGCTGGCCACCGTCGTCGGCACGCTGGCGGCGCTGCTGAGCGCACTCAGCGACATGCGGGCGCGCACGCTGTGGGTTTTCGGCTTCGTGCTCCCCTTGATGATCCCGCCGCAAGTCATTGCGCTGGCGTGGATTCAGGCGTTTTCGCCCGCCTCTCCGATCCTTGGCCCGCTTGGCCTTGCGCTGCCTGCGGGCACCCGCCATCCGCTGTATTCCATGGGCGGCATCATCCTGTTGCTCGGGCTGTATAACGCGCCTCTGGTGTTCCTGTCGGTGCGCGCGAGCCTCTACCGGGTGCCCTCGTCGATGCTCGAGGCGGCGCAGGCGCAGGGCGCGCGCGGCTTTCCACTGATCCGCGACATCGTTTTGCCACTGGCGCGGGGCGGGATCTTTGCCGGGGCGGCGCTGGCCTTTGTCTCGTCGATTGGCAATTTCGGCATTCAGGCGATGCTGGGCATCCCCGCCCGCGTGCCGACGCTGATCACACTGATTTACCGGCAGCTCAATTCCTATGGCTCCTCGGCGCTCAATGACATGGCGCTGCTGGCGCTGTTGCTGGCCGGGCTGACGGTGCTAGGCATGGCGCTGACCGCATGGCTTGGGCGGCGCAGCGACCAGCGCGTCGATGCCACCCGCCGCCCGCCGCGCCGCGCGCTGGGGCGCTGGCGGCTGCCGATCGAGGCCACGGCCTGGGCCTATCTGCTGGCCTGTCTTGCGCTGCCGCTGTCGGCGCTGCTGGGCACGGCGCTGGTGCGCGGCGTCGGCCAGCCGCTGACGCGCGACACGGTGACGCTGGAAAATTTCAGCAACGCGCTGTTTCACCACGATGGCATCCGTCAGGCCTTTGGCACCTCGCTGCTGCTGACGCTGGGCACGGTGGCGGTGCTGATCCCGGTGGCGGTGGCGCTTGGCTATGTGCTGTGCTGGCGGCCCGGCTGGGTGGCGCGGGCGCTGGCTGTCGCCTCCGAGCTGGCCTATGCGCTGCCGGGCATCATCATCGGCGTGGCGATGATCCTGTTCTTCCTGCGCCCCCTGCCGTTCATCGGCACCGGGCTGTACGGCACGGTCTGGGTGATCTTTGCCGCCTACCTGTCAAATTTCCTCGCCCTCGCGCTGCGGCCAATCCTTGGCGGCTATGCCCAGATCGAGCGCGGCCTAGACGAGGCGGCGCAGCTGGCCGGGGCGGGCATCTTTGCGCGGCTGCGCGACGTGGTGCTGCCCTCGCTGGCGCCCTCGGTGATGGCCGCCGCGATCCTCGTGTTCATGACCGCGATCAACGAGATCCAGACCTCGGTGCTGCTGGTGTCATCGCGCGCGCAGACCATCGGGCCGATGATCATCTTTCTCGACGAGGCAGGCTCTTCGACCCTCGCCGCCGCCGTGGGCTGCCTGATGGTGGCGCTGGTGCTGGCGCTGATGGGGCTAAGCCTGCTGCTGGGGCGACGCCTGCCCGAAGGAGTGTTGCCATGGCGGGACTGACCGCATTTTCAGCGCCCGCACCGCAGAGCGCGGCTGCAAACGCCCGCCTGACCGCGCTCAGCGGCATGGGCCGCAAAAGCGCCGCCGTCTTCCTGCTCGAACTGGAGGGCCGCCGCCTGCTGCTGGATCTGGGCGATGGGCTGGAGGCGGGCGAGCGCCCGGACCTGAGCGGCGCTGGCAGGATCGACGCGGTGATCCTGAGCCACGCCCATGAAGACCACGCAGGCGGGCTGGATCGCCTGCCCGAGATCGGCAGCCCCCCGGTGTTTGCCAGCGCCGAAACCCTGCGCCAGCTCGGCCAGCGCCTGCCCGCCGCCCACGCCCTGCCCGAACAGGGCGAGGCCGAGGTGCTGGGCCTGCCGCTGCTGCTTGGCCGATCCGGTCACGCGCCCGGCGGCATCTGGATGCGGCTGCCAACCCGTGGCGGGCTGCTCTATACCGGCGATTTCAGCGTCGAGGCGCCGCTGCTGCCCTGCGATCCCTTCCCGAGGGCCGAGGTGGTGATTGCCGATGCCTCTTACGGCGATCGCGACGAGGCCCTGCGCGGCCAGATCGACGCCTTGGCCAGCCTTTGCGCCGACGGGGCGATCCTGCCCTGCCCGCCGCATGGGCGCGGCGCCGACATGGTGACGGCGCTCAGCGCGCGTGGCCTCAGCGTAAAAACCTGCGCCGAGGTGGCCGACGACTGCGCCCGTCTTACCGGCACCCGCCCCGACACCGTCTCGCCAGCCACGGCTAGCCCGCGCGACATCATCATCGCCACCGGCCCCAATGCCGAACGCGGGCTTCCGGCGGCGCTGCGCAACACCCCCGGCTTTCGCTTCGTGTTTTCCAGCCATGTGCCGCGCAGCAGCCCGGCATGGGCGATGATCGACAGCGGCCGCGCGCAGTGGAGCGGCTGGAACGTTCACCCAAGGCTGCGCGACATCCTTTCCCTTGCCGAACAAACCGGTGCCCGCCGCATCCTGCCCGCCTTTGTCGATCTGGCGCAGGCACCGCGCCTGTCGCAGGCGCTGGGGGCGCGCCTGTGCCAAGACAGCAGTCTAGAGGTCTGATCCATGCATTTCCTGCCAAGCAACACCCCGGCCCTTGAGCGCGCCGAAGATGAAACCCCGCTGCTGTTCGCGGTTCCGGACACGCAGACCCCCGGCCTCAGCGCCCTGTGGCTGGGCAACCTGACCGCCGCCGAGGATGCCCCGGCGCTGGCGCAAGCTGGCATCACCGGCTCGGTGAACCTTGCGATGAACATCTTTCCCGGGCCGCTGATCCTGCCCGATGGCACCCATATGCGGCGCTACCAGATCGGCATGATCGACGGGCCGGGCAATGCGCCGCAAACGCTTGCCGCCGCAGTGATGCTGATCGACGGGCTGGCCCAGTGCTACACCGCTGGCAAGCCGCATTACCCGGGGCATCGGCGCGGCGGGTTGCTGGTGCATTGCCGGGGCGGGCGGTCGCGCTCGGTCGGGGTGCTGGCGCTGTGGCTGCACTGGCGCCAACGCGCACGCTATCCCTCGCTCGACAGCGCGCTGGACGCGATGCGTGCGCTGCGCGGGCAGGATGACAGCTACCCGCTGCCGCCGATGATCGCGCTGGCCCGCGAGGTGCTGGCGCAAGGCCTGCTGCGATGAGCCGCCGCTTTGTCTCGGCTGCCGATGTGGCGCGGCTGGCAGGGGTGTCGCGCTCAGCGGTGTCGCGCGCCTTTACCCCCGGCGCGCAGGTGTCGCAGACCGCCCGCGAGCGCATTCACGAGGCCGCCGACGCGCTTGGCTACCGCGTCAACCGGCTGGCGCGCACGCTGCACCAGACCCGCTCGGATCTGGTGGGCGTGGTCGGGGGCAATCTGGGCAACCCCTATATCTCGGCGCAGCTCGATGCGCTGAGCGCCGGACTGCAACGGCGCGGGCTGCAATGCCTGCTGCTCAACAGCGGCGGCAACGGAGACCTTGCGGCGCTGCTCGATTATCGCGTGCGTTCGGTGGTGCTGCTGTCCGGTGCGGCGCCCGAAGAGCTGATCCGCCTGTGCGCCCGCAACGGCGCGCATATGGTGCTGATCGGCAGGCCCGCCCCGCCCGAGGGCCTGCCAGCCGATCTGATCCTTGCCGACAGCGCCAGCGGCGGGCGCATCGCGGCGCGTCGCCTGATCGCGGCGGGGTGCCGACGCGTCGCCGTGGTGATTTCCGCCTCGCGCACCAGTGCCAAGCAGGACCGCGCCGAGGCCTTCTGCGCCGAGATGGCGCAGGCGGGCCGCTCCGTCACCCGCTGGACCCAAGGCCCAAACAGCTACGAAACCGGCTGCGCCGCCGCCCGCGCGCTGCTGGCAAAGCCGGGCATCGACGGCATCTTCGGCGTCACCGACGAGCTGGCCCTTGGGGTGCTGAACACCGCCCGCGCCGAAATGGGGCGCAAGGTGCCGGGCGATCTGTCGGTCATCGGCTTTGACGATGCGCCAGTGTCGGACTGGGCCAGCCATGGGCTGACCACCATCCGCCAATCGCTGGAAACCCTGACCGAGGCCACGCTGACGGCGATCGAGCGCGGCGCGGGCAGCACGCCGCGCCGGGTGCTGTTGCCGGTGTCGCTGGTCGAACGCAGCAGCGTGGCCCCGGCGATCCGCGACCAGCTGTAAAGCGCGCTCAGGCCTCAGCCACCACCCGCCGCACGGTGCGGGCAAAGGCCTCGGCCACGCGCTCGCGGGCGATGTGGCGACCCTCTGTCACCACCTGCCGCCCGGCGACCCAGACGTCGCTGACCGCACCGTCATTGCCGAACATCCAGCGTTCGATCAGCCCTTCGCCCAACCCGAGCGGATCGGACAGCGCCACCAGATCTGCCGGTGCGCCCGGCGCGATCTGCGCCGCTGGCGCGCCAAGCGCCTGCGTGCCGCCGCTCAGCGCCCGCGCATAAAGCCGCGTGCCGACGCCGCCGCCATCGGTCAGCAGGTTGCGCGCCCGGTGGGTCAGGCGCTGGCCGTATTCCAGCAGGCGCAATTCCTCGTCCAGCCGGATGCGGATGTTGCTGTCGGTGCCGATGCCAAAGCGCCCGCCCTGCCCAAGGAACGCCTGCGCCGGAAAAATGCCATCGCCAAGGTTGGCCTCGGTCACCGGGCATAGCCCCGCCACCGCGCCCGAGCGGGCGATCAGCGCGATTTCCTCTGCCGCCAGATGCGTGGCATGGATCAGGCACCAGCGCGGGCCGACATCGGCGATTTCATAAAGCAATTCCACCGGGCGGCGGTTGAAGATGGCAAGGCAATCCTCGACCTCGCGCATCTGTTCGGCGACATGGATATGCACCGGGCGGCCGGGCAGCGCCTCGGCCAGTGCGGCCAGATCATCGGCATCGGCGGCGCGCAGCGAATGGGGCGCATAGCCCACCACATCGCCGGGCCGCGCCAGCCCGTCGCAGCGCGCCACCAGCGCGGCAAACGCCTCCAGCCCGTGCAGGAACCGCTTTTGCCCGCCCCCCGCTTGCGCCCGGCCAAAGCCGCCATGGGCATAGAACACCGGCAGATGGGTCAGCCGGATCCCGGTTTCCGACGCCGCCGCAAAGATCCGCGCCGACATCTCGGCGGGGTCGGCATAGGGCCGCCCGTCAGGGCCGTGATGCAGGTAGTGAAATTCGCCAACGCGGGTGTAACCGGCTTCGAGCATCTCGATATAGGCCATCTCGGCGATCGCCATCATGCCCTCGGGATCAAGGCCAAGCGCAAAGCGGTACATCATCTCGCGCCATGTCCAGAAGCTGTCCTGCCCCGGCCCGCGGGTTTCGGTCATGCCGGCAAAGCCGCGTTGAAAGGCATGGCTGTGCAGGTTCTGCCCGCCGGGCAGCAGCGCATCGACCCCGGTTCCGCTGCCCGGCCCGACATCGGCGATGACCCCATCCGCCACCGTCACGCAGATGTTTTCCGCCCAGCCATCGGGCAGCAATGCCCGCTTTGCCTCGATCTTCATGCTGCTCTCCCCTTGCGGGCTTCTCCGCCTGCCTGCAAAAAGTCTATATTTATCGAACCCTCAAGGGAAGGCAGAGCGATGCAGACGCTGTGGACAAATGCACAGGTGGTGACCGGGAAAGACGGCGTCACCGCCGAGCCGCTCGACGTGGTGACCGAAAACGGGCGCATCACCGCCGTCGGCTCCGGCCTCAAGGCGGACCACGTTGTCGATTGCGGCGGCGCGCTGATGACGCCGGGGCTGGTGGATTGCCACACCCATATCATCCATGGCGGCGACAGGGCGCGCGAATTCGAACTGCGGCTCGAAGGCGCAAGCTATGAGAAAATCGCCCGCGAGGGCGGCGGCATCGCCGCGACCGTCGCCGCGACGCGGGCGCTGAGCGAGGATGATCTGCTAGAGCAGGCCCTGCCCCGGCTCGATGCGCTGCTGGCCGAGGGCGTCACCACCATCGAGGTGAAATCCGGCTACGGGCTTGAGATCGAAACCGAATTGCGGATGCTGCGCGCCGCCCGCCGCCTTGCGAGCGAGCGCCGGGTGCGGGTGGTGACCACGTGGCTTGCTGCCCACGCCCTGCCCGCTGGCACCACCGATCGCGCCGCCTATATCGATGACATCTGCATCGAAGGGCTGAACCGCGCCCATGCAGACGGGCTGGTCGACGCGGTGGACGGGTTCTGCGAAAGCATCGCGTTTAGCACCGAAGAGCTGGAGCCGCTGTTCGAGCGCGCCGCCGATCTGGGCCTGCCGGTCAAGCTTCATGCCGAGCAGCTGTCGCGTCAGGGCGGCTGCCGGATGGCGGCGCGGCACGGGGCGCTGTCGGTGGATCATGTCGAATACGCCGCCGGGCCTGACGCCAGCGCGCTGGCCAAGGCTGGCACCGTCGCGGTGCTGCTGCCCGGCGCCTTCTACATGCTGCGCGAAACCCGCCTGCCCCCGGTGCAGGCCTTCCGCGAGGCGGGGGTGCCGATGGCGCTGGCCACCGATTGCAACCCCGGCACCTCGCCGCTGACCTCGCTGTTGCTGACCATGAACATGGGCGCGACGCTGTTTCGCATGACGGTGCCGGAATGCCTCGCCGGGGTGACCAGCGTTGGCGCGCAGGCGCTGGGGCTGGCGGATGTGGGGGTGATCGCGCCCGGCATGGCCGCCGATTTCTGCCTGTGGAACGCCGACAGCGCCGCGCAGCTGGTGGCGCGCATCGGCTTCAACCCTTTGAAACACCGCGTCTTTGCCGGAGAGATCGCGTAACCCTGCCCCCCAGCACCGTCGCGGTATCACGATGAGGTGCCGCGCCCCTTTGCCCTGCCCGGACTGACAGGCTGATCCGGCTGCGCCTGCCGCGCATTCCGGGATAACCGCCCTGCCTAGCCCGGCGTCGGTGTAAAGCGCGCCCGCAGCCTGTGGCCGCCGCCGGGATAGACAAACCGCGCCTCGGTCACCAGATCGCCGTTCTTCCATGTGCGCCGGGTCATCACCAGCAGCGGCGCGCCGGGGGCGATGCCCAGCCGGGCGGCGGAGACTGCGTCGGCGGCCTCGGCGGTGATCTCGTTTTCGGCCTCGGACCACGGCACATGCGCCAGAAGCCATGTGCCGGGGGGCTGATCGGCAAAGGGTTCGTCACGCGCATCTGGCACCGAGTCCAGCGCGATAACCCGATGTTCGAAACAGAAGGGCACGGAATCCTTGCGGTGCAGGCAGCTGAGATCGACCCCGCCATCTGTCACCCGCCGCGACAGGATTTCGTGGCTGTACCAGCCGCCCGCCGCCAGAACCTCGTCCTTGACGTTGTGAATCTCCAGCACGGCGTTCTGCGAGCGTTGCGGCAGCACCACCGACCCGGCCCGCCGCCGCCGCAGCACCAGCCCGGCGCTGGCAAGCTGGGTCATCACCTTGTTCACCGTCATCCGCGAACAGCCGTAATGCTTGGCCAGACCCAGTTCAGAGGGCACGCGATACCCCGGCGGCCAGTCACCCGACAGGATATGCGCCTCCAGATCCTCGCGGATCTGATCGTGCAGCGATTTCGCTGGCTCCTCTCCCTTGGCAGAGGTCATTTCAACATGGCGGCGCCGCGATCGAGGTAGGTGTCGAGGAACTGCTCCAGCCGCGGCTCGCGGGGGGCGGCGAACACCACCTCGGGGGTGTCGTGAAACAGCAGCCGACCGCCATCGAGAAACGCGATGCGGTTGCCGACCGAGGCGGCAAAGCCGATTTCATGCGTCACCACCACCATGGTCATGCCCTCGGCGGCCAACTCGCGCATCACGCTGAGCACCTCGCCGGTGAGTTCCGGGTCCAGCGCCGAGGTCGGCTCGTCAAAGAACATGATCGTCGGGTCCAGCGCCAGCGCCCGGGCGATGGCGACGCGCTGCTGCTGGCCGCCCGACAGCTGCGCCGGGTAGTGGTGCGCGCGCTCTTTCAGTCCGACCTTGTCGAGCTGTTTCATGGCGCGCTCTTCGGCTTCGGCCCGGCCCATGCCGCGCACCCGGCGCAGCGCCAGCGACACGTTCCCCAGCGCCGTCATATGCGGCCACAGGTTGAACTGCTGGAACACCATGCCGATCTTGGAGCGCACCCGGCGCAGCTCGGCGGGCGACTGGCGCTTGCGCCCCGGCCCATCGGTAAAGCCCAGCGGCTCTCCCTCGATATGGATGTTGCCAGACGTGGCCTGTTCCAGAAACGCCATGCAG
Source organism: Citreicella sp. C3M06 (assembly GCF_018860705.1). Lineage (GTDB taxonomy): Bacteria > Pseudomonadota > Alphaproteobacteria > Rhodobacterales > Rhodobacteraceae > Salipiger. Next base: position 52,155 of record NZ_JAHKQA010000047.1, on the reverse strand, counting down.
CGCAGCAGCGTCGATTTGCCCGACCCCGACGGGCCGATCAGGCAGGACACCGTGCCCGGCGCCACCTCGAGCGAGATGTCACGCAGCACCTGCGTGTCGCCGAACTGCTTGGAAACGTGGGAAACCTTGATGGCAGGATCGGACATGTCAGGCGCTCAACTTCGAAAGGTTGCGTTCGGCGAGGCGGCCCAGCCAATTGGCGAGCTCCACCAGCGCCCAGTAGACCAGCGCAAGGATCACCAGCGCCTCGACAAAGGCATATTGCTGCGATCCGATGGCCTGCACGGTCATGGTCATTTCGGGGACGGTGATCAGCGACAACAGCGCGGTTTCCTTGAGCAGGATCACCGCCATGTTGATCGAGGGCGGCATCACCAGCAGCGCCATTTCTGGCAGCAGGATCGCGGTGATGATCTGGTTGCGCGTCAGGCCGACGCATTCGGCGGCCTCGACATGGCCCGGCGGCACCGATTGATAGCCAGCGCGAAAGATCTCGGCGTAATAGGCGGCGCCATAGATCGAAATGCCCAGCAAGCCAGCAACCCACGGATCCAGCCGCAGCCCGATATAGGGCCCGCCGAAATACAGCAGGAAGATCTGCACGAGGAAGGGCGTGCCGCGCAGCACCTCGATGGGCAGTTGCAGCAGAACATCGACGGGGCGCCCGCCAAAGCGGCGCAGGGTGGCGATGACAAAGCCCAGAACGGCGGCGGCCAGCGTGCCCGCAATCCAGATCAGGATGGTGACGCCCAGCCCCGACAGGATCTGCGGCAGCTTGGCAAGGATGACGGCGAAATCAAAGCTCATCGGCTGGGCAATCCGGGCAGGGCGTTTTCCGCGCGCCGCCCGATCCAGGCGACGACGAGGTTGATGGCGAGGTAGATCAGACCAGCAGAGGCAAAGATCGGCAGCGGCTGGTAGGTCGAGGCGCTCAGGTTCTGCGCCATCTTGGTCAGCTCGATCAGCCCGACCACAGACACCAGCGACGAGGCCTTGAGGATCAGGATCGCCTCGTTCACCAGCGCCGGGAAGGTCACGCGCAGCGCGATGGGGGTGCGGATCCAGATAAAGCTCTGCACCTTGGTGAACCCGGCCATTTCGGCGGATTCGATCAGGCCGGGGGCGACGCCCTCAAAGCCGCCGCGCAGGTTCTCCGCCTGATAGGCGGCGGTGCACAGCGACAGACCGATGATGGCGGTGGCAAGGCTCGGCAGGGTGATGCCGATGACCGGCAGCAGGTTGAAGATCAGCAAAAGCTGCACCAGCAGCGGCACGCCGCGAAAGAAGCTGATGAACACCCCCGCCCCGGCATAGGCCACCCGGTTGCCCGACATGCGCAATCCCGACAGGATGATCGCCATGACCAGCCCCAGCAGGATCGATACCGTGCTGACGAAGATCGTCATCAACGACGCCTCGAGCAGCAGTGAAAACAGTTTCCAGGTCATGCGCGGCCTTGGTCAGGCTGGGCGGCACAAAGCCGCCCGCGGTTGTTCAGCACGGACGGCGCAGGGCCACCCCCGGTTGGTCAGACGGGGCGACGCAGGGCCGCCCCGGTTGGTCTTAGATGTTGGGCTCGGTGATGTAGTCGGGCATGTCGAAGGTGGTGCCGAACCACTTTTCCTGAAGCTCTGCCATGCGGCCATCGGCTTTCATGGCCAGCAGGATCTCGTCGATCTTGTCCATCAGCGAGGCGTATTCCGGCTCGATCCGGCCCGGGTAGCCGAAATAGGTCGGCGTGCCGAAGGCGGGCTTCACGACCTTGAACACTTCGGGGCGCTGGCTGGCGACAAAGGCGATGTTGGGCAGCGAGTTGGCGACAGCCTCGATGCGACCCGACGCGATGTCGGCGTAGCTTTCGTTGAACGAGACGTATTCGCTGATGCTGGTGGGCGGGGTGTCGAGCGTTGCGGCGAATTCCTGAAGCTGGGCCAGCTGCGCGGTGCCGGTCGCGCCGCCGATCGCCTTGCCGGCGATGTCTTCGGGGGTTTCGATGTCGCATTTGGCACAGGCGAGCAGCGCCACGGTGGCTTCGGCGATGGGCGAGGAGAAGCGGTAGCGCTTCATGCGCTCGGCGGTGATGGTGGCGGGGCCAGCGACCACGTCGAAACGCCCCGCCTCGAGGCCGGGCAGAACGCCGGTCCAGTCAAGGGTGATCCATTCGATCTCGACGCCCATGTCCTTGCCGATCTCGGTGAACACATCCATGTTCAGGCCGGTGTGGGTGCCCGCATCGATGAAATCGAAGGGGGCGAAGGCGGTCTCGGTGCCGACCTTCATCACGCCAGCGGCCATGACGTCATCAAGCGCGTCGGCATGGGCCATGACGGCCGAGGCACACAGCGCCGCGGCGGCGAAAAGATGTTTGCGCATGGTGGTGAAACTCCCTGTTCGGCCCATCTGCGGGGGCCTTGCGTTGGTCGATGTTCCTGTCCTGCCTCAGGCGGGCAGGTTCATATGCCTATACAAATGGAACAACGACAAAGGGACAGAAAAACAAACACGCTGAGCCGGGTTTTTGAAGCAAGACCGGGCGAATGCCCGTAATTTAGGCAGATACGCGGGGCTTCCACAACCTCTGACTGTGGCGCGATGCGACATCAAGGAGTCTCTGCGATAAAATCTGCGCGCCCGCTGGTCGGGCCGCGCAGGATGCCCCGCGCGGCCCGGATCGTCACGATGCGTCCGAGCGGATGTTGACCGTCTGGGTGCTGCCGTCCTTGGCCTCGCCCAGAAAGATGGTCTGATGCGGGAAGGGGATCTCGATGTTGCGCGCGTCGAACACCTCTTTGAGCACGCCGTTGTAGGCGCGGCCCACGCCCCACTGGCTGCCCGGAACGCATTTGATCCGGGTGCGCACCACCACCGCGCTGTCGCCAAAGGCGTTGATCCCGAACCATTCAAGATCGCCCATGATGTTGGCCGCCTGATCGGGATCGGCGCGCAGCTGCTCGAACGCGTCCAGCATCGCCTGCTTCACATCCGAGATGTTCTCGCGATAGGCCACGCCCATGTCGCAGACCGCATAGCCGAATTCGCGCACATAGTTGGTGACCATGTCGACAGAGCTGAACGGGATCAGGTGATAGGCCCCCGAAACATCGCGCAGACCCACCGAGCGGATCGTCAGCTTTTCAACCACACCCGAGGTCGAATTCAGGTTCACCACGTCGCCGACGTTCATCGCGTTTTCCAGCTGGATGAACACGCCGGTGATGATGTCCTGCACCAGCTTTTGCGCGCCAAAGCCGATGGCGAGGCCAAGCACCCCGGCGGATGCCAGCAGCGGCGCGATGTCCAGCCCGATTTCCGACAGCACGAACATCAGCGTGATGATCACCAGCGCGATGGTCGCCGCGTTGCGCAGCAGCGACAACAGGGTCTTTTCCCGCGCCGTCGCCACCGAGCCATATTCCGGGTTCATCCGGTAATCCACCCAAGAGGTCAGCGCCACCCAGATGCCGAAGGCCACCACCAGAACCGCCGCCACGCTGAACAGCGTGCCGGTCAGCTCGACACCGATCCGGCTGGCCATCCATGCGTGTAGATCGATCAGGCTGATGGCATCAAGTGCAAAGGCCACAACCGCAACGAAGATCACAAAGCGCAGCACGAACAGCGCCTTGGGCACAAAGGTGTTGAGCCGCCGTTGCAGCAGCGGCATGCGGGCGTTGATGGTCTCGGGCAGTTGTACGCCGTTGAGCATCACCCGCGTCATCGCCCCAGACAGCGCGATGCCCGCGATCACCACCAGCAGCACCTGACCCGAATTGAGCAGCGAGGTAAAGGCCACGTCTCCGGGTTGTACCAGCACCAGGACCAGCATCACCGCAAGATACATCAGCGCCGGCCAGTGCCAGTGCCGCGCCAGCGTCTGGAAGGCGCCGCGTTTGTGCGCCTGTTCTGCCGTGCCCATGGTGTATTCATCCGGGGCGGTGTTTTCCGGCAGCGCTTCGGCCTGTTCCAGCCGCGCTTCCTGCACGATGTCTTCGGGGCGACGGCCGCCGCGTTGCAGCCAGTCGGCCACCGGCTGGCGGTTGCGCAGCACCAGCCAGATCGCAAAGCCCACGACCACCAGCGCCACCAGCGCCGACACCGCGCGCCCGGCCGCGTAATTCACGCTGGCATTGACGATGGGCACCGCCAGCAGCTGGCCGTAGCCGACCAGCCCCACCATGAAATTCAGCCGCCGCGCCAGATATTTCGCGGCCCCGTTCGACACCGGCATCACCCGCAGGTTGCCCGCCGCCGGGCTCAGGATCAGCCGCACCACGACCTTGCACATCTCGACCAGCAGGAAAGCGTTGAGATAGAGCGTCTGGCGAATGCCGATCTCGCCGAATCCGCCGATGAACATGGTGGCGATCAGGTAGCCCGCCGCCCAGCTGATCACCACGATGGACGCATCGATCAGCGCCGTTGTCAGAAACAGCAGCACGGTGCGTACCGCGCCTGCCGCTTCGGCGCGCGCGCCCAGCCTTGCATAGATGCGCTTGCCGATCCGCCGCAGCACGAGGAAGATCGCCACCGTCACCACGATGATCAGGCCCAGCTGTTCCAGCGCCTCGATCAGCACGCCGATCTCGCCGCCCTGAAGCCCGTCGAACACCGCTGGCGCCCTTGCGATCTGATCCCACGCGGTGCTGAGCCCCGCCGCGATGTCCTGCGCCACGGTCTGGGTGATTTCGGCGATGCGGCGGCTGAGGGAGGTGCCTTCCGCTGGCTCGCTCTGCCCGGCGGCATCAGCCAGCGCGTCGACCACCTGATCATCGACCGGCTCGGCGGCGGTGGTTGCCGCCTTCAGCTCGTCGATCAGCGCGGCGCGGCTGTCATCGTTTTCGATCACCTCAAGCAGCAGCTCGAGGCTGCTTTGCGTCGGCGTTTCAGACGCCGTGTCCTGCGCAGCAGCAAGGCTTGGAGAGAGGATGCCAAGCATCAGGCTGGCAAGGATCAGCAGGCTCGCGATCCAGGTTTTCACTGTCGTCATATCGTCCCGTCGGGTCTGGTTTCAGTCGTGCGTCAAGCGCCGTTCGCGCTCGATTTAGCCCATGCGCCAGCTGAAACCAGCCCCAACGTGATATTCCCGGCGTCCTGCGCGCTCAGTGCAGCTCGACCACCGCCTCGACCTCGACCAGCGCACATTCAGGCAGCGACGAGACGTTGACGGCGGTGCGCGCGTGGCGGCCCGCCTCGCCGTAAAGATCCATGAACAGCTGCGAGGCGCCGTTGACGATCGCCGGGCCTTGGCCGAAATCCGGGGTGGCGGCGACATAGCCGTTAAGCTTGACCACTTGCGCCACCGAGGACAGCGAGCCGGTGACCGCCTTGATGTTATAAAGCAGGTTCAGCGCGCACATGCGGGCGGCGGCAAAGCCTTCGTCAAGATCAAAGCCGGGCGCGGCCGGGCCGAAATATTTCGGCACGCCTTCCCATTCACAGATATGGCCCGACACGAACAGCGTTTTGCCGGTCACCTTGCCCGGCAGATACAGCGCCCGCGACGGCGCAGAGGGCGGCAGGGCAAGGCCCAGTTCGGTCAGTTTGGCTTCGATGGGGCAAGTCATGCCGCGTCCTTTTGCAAAGTAAGTGCGAGTTTGATGAGCGAGAGATCGGAGCCGCGCGGCCCGATGAGCGACACGCCCCAAGGCGCGCCGTCCAGCGTGCCCGCCGGCCACACCACCTGCGGCAAGCCCGCCAGCCCGGCCACGCAGAGCATACGCTGCGAGACATGGCGGAAACCGTCGAACACCTCGGTCGGGGCGTCGGGGAAGAATGCAACGTCATGCACCACCGGCGCGATCAGCACGCCGCCATCCATCACCCCCGTGACATGTTCGGCAAAGGCGGCGCGCTTGAGTTCGGCCTCGGCGATGGCAGCATCGCTCAGCGCCTCGGCCCCGGCGGCGCGCCCGTCGATGCCGCGCACCAGCGGCATGCCCGATTGGCGGATGAACGGCACGATATGACGTTTCGCATCGCCGCCCATCGAGGTCAGGAAGGTTTCATAGGCCGCGTCCATGCCCTCGGGGTAGAGATCCACCTCCTGCGCATCGACGTCAAAAGCAGCGAGGGTTGCGGCGCGCTGCGCCTCGCCCAGATGGGCGAACATCTCACGCGATTTCAGCAGCTTGGGGGCATCGGGCAGCGGCGCCGTGTCGCTTAGCAGCACCGTCATGGCGCGCAGCAAGGTGGCGCCGTCGCGGGCGAACAGCCCGCAGGTGTCATAGCTCGGCGCCAGCGGCATCACGCCCTCCAGCGAGATCAGCCCATGCGTGGGCCGGATGCCCCATGTGCCGCAGAACGCCGCCGGGGCGCGCACCGATCCGCCGGTATCCGAACCCACGGTGATATCCGCCAGCCCCCCGGCGCAGGCCGCCCCCGAGCCCGAAGACGAGCCGCCCGGAATCCGCCCCGGCGCATTGGGGTTCACCGGCATGCCGAAATGCGCGTTCATGCCATACATCGACCAAGCCAGCTCGTCGGTGTGCAGCTTGCCGTTGAACGCCGCGCCCGCATCCAGCAGCGCCTGAATCGCCGGTGCGGTGGTGGTCTTGATATCCGACATCGCCAGTTTCAGCGGGCAGCCGCAGCCGGTGCGATAGCCCGCCACGTCGTAGATATCCTTGACGCCAAGGGTCAGCCCCTTGAGCGGGCCGTCGGGCGCGCTGGCCACCGGCACCGCCGGATAGGGCATGTAGCAATGATAGGGGTCGTGGTCGATCAGCATGGGTTATTCCGCTGCAATGGGTTCGTTGGCGCGCAAACAGGCGACGCGGCGGCGCGGCCCCGGTTCGAACACCGGGGGCAGCGCGGCGCGGCATTCGGGCATGGCCACGGGGCAGCGCGGCGCAAAGGCGCAGCTGTCGGGTTTGCTCTCCAGCGCCGGGGGCGCGCCGGGAATGGCGTTGAGCCGCGCGCCGCGCGCAACGTCATGCAGGTTGGCCGCCAGAAGGCCCTGCGTATAGGGGTGGCGCGGGTCGCGGATGATTTCGCGGGTGGTGCCTTCTTCGGCGATCTGCCCGGCATACATCACCGCGACGCGTTCGGAGATTTCCACCGCCACGCCGATGTCATGGGTGACAAAGATCACCCCCATGCCGAACTCTTTCTGCAACTCGCGCAGCAGCAGCAGGATCTGAATCTGCACCGTGGCATCGAGCGCCGTGGTCGGCTCGTCCGCCAGCAGCAGCTTGGGCTTGCAGGCCAGCGCCAGCGCGATCATCACCCGCTGGCGCATGCCGCCCGACAATTCGTGCGGGTAGTTGTGCAGCCGCCGGTTGGCCGAGGGGATGCGCACCCGGTCAAGCATATCAAGCGCCGTCGCCATGGCGTTGGCCTTGTCGATGCCCTTGTGGCGCATCACCGATTCCGCGATCTGGTGGCCGACGGTATAAACCGGGTCCAGCGCCAGCGCCGGTTCCTGAAACACCATCGACACCTCGCCGCCGCGGTATTTTTGCAGCGCCTTGCCCTTGAGCCCCAGCACATCGGTGCCGTTGACATGCACCTGCCCGTCGATCTGCGTGCGCTTGGGCGGCAGCAGCCCCAGCAACGCCTTGAGCGTCACCGATTTGCCCGAGCCGGATTCACCAAGCAGCGCCAGCGTCTCGCCCTGCTCCATGCTAAGCGAGACATTGTTGATGGCATGAACGGTGCGCTTGCCGGAGAACTTCACCGACAGGTTGCTGATATCGAGAAGTTTCATTCGCCGTCCTCGGGTTTGGGGGCGGTCCAGAAGGTGTCGCGCTTGCAGCTCTTGGAAAAGATCATGCCGGAATCCCCTGCCCTGCCTGCGGATGCCCCGATGTGGAATCATACAGATGGCAGGCCACCTGATGCGCCTGATTGCGGGCCAGCCCGGCCAGCGACGGGGTCTTGGCCTTGCACACATCAGAGGCAAAGCGGCAGCGGGTGTGGAACCGGCAGCCCTTGGGCGGATCAATCGGGTTGGGCGGATCGCCCGCCAGCGGCGGGGTCTGGGTGCGGTTGTCCGGGTCCATCGAGGGCATCGCGGAAAACAGCGAGCGGGTGTAGGGATGCGCCTGTTCCTGCCAGATGCTGTCGACGGGGGCGATTTCCACCACCTCGCCCAGATACATCACCAGAATCCGGTCCGAGATATAGCGCACCACGTTCAGATCGTGGCTGATGAAGATATAGGTCAGGCCGAATTCGGCGCGCAGATCCGACAGCAGGTTCAGCACCTGCGCCTCGACCGATTTGTCCAGCGCCGACACCGCCTCGTCCAGCACCACAAGCCGCGGCGACATGGCCAGCGCGCGGGCGATGTTGACCCGCTGGCGCTGCCCGCCCGACAGTTCATGCGGATAGCGATGGGCAAAGCGATTGGGGTCAAGCCCGACGCGATCCATCATCTTGCGCGCCAGCCCCTCGGGGTCTTCGAGCCCCTGCACCCGCGCGCCAAAGGCCACCGAGGCAAGGATGGTCATGCGCGGGTTCAGCGTGGCATAGCTGTCCTGAAACACCATCTGCACGCTGCGGCGCAGATCCTTCAACGACAGCCGCTCGCCAAGCGCATGGCCGTCGAAGATGATCTCGCCCGCGTCCTTTTCCGTCAGGCCGATCAGCAGCTTGGCGGTGGTGGATTTGCCGCAGCCGGATTCGCCGACGATGCCCAGCGTCTCGCCCTTGGCGACGGCAAAGCTGACGCCATCGACCGCCTGCACCTGCGCCTGCGTGCGGCCCAGAATGCCGCCGCGCACCGGGAAATACTTGCGCAGATGGTTGACGGTCAGCAGCGGTTGCGCCGGGCCGCCGGTGTCGATGGTGGGGGTGTAATCAGTCACGGACATTCATCGCGCTCCTCAGACCGTCGGACAGCAGGTTCAGGCACAGCGAGGTGATGAAGATCATCACGCCGGGCAGCGCCGACAGCCACGGGTTGACGTAGATCGCCGATCGCAGCGTGTTGAGCATCAGCCCCCATTCCGGTTCGGGCGGGCGCACGCCGATGCCCAGAAAGGACAGACCGGCGGCAAGGATCATGCACACGCTGGTCAGCGAGGTGGCATAGACAAAGATCGGCGAGAGCACGTTGCCGATCACATGCACCCGGATCACCGTCAGCGCATTGGCCCCGGTGGCCCGCGCCGCGTCGATGTAATCAAGCGCGCGCACGCCCGAGGTCACCGCCTCGGCGACGCGGGTGATCGGCGGGATGAACACGATGGTCAGCGAGACCAGCGAATTGACGATCCCCGCCCCCAGCGCACCGCTGATCGCGATGGCCAGCAGCACCGAGGGAAAGGCAAAGAACACATCGACCGTGCGCATGATGATGGTGTTGACGAAGCCGCCGACATAGCCCGCCACCACGCCAAGCGCGCCGCCGATGAAAAACGCCAGCACCACCGGCGTCAGCCCGATGAACAGCGTCAGCCGCCCGCCATAGATCAGCCGGGCCAGCATGTCGCGGCCCTGCTCGTCGGTGCCAAGGATATGGCCCTCGGTGCCGATGGGCTTGAGCCTCGCGATCATCGAGCCCTTGTAGGGATCGGCCAGGCCCAGCCAGGGCGCGAACACCGCCGACAGGATCAACAGCGCCACGACGCCAAGACAGATCATCGTCAGCGGATCGCGCAGCAGCCGCGCGCCGACCCCGGACCAATAGCCCTGCGGGCTGGCGACGGGCGCCGGTTCGGCGGCGATCTCGACGGGAGTTTCGGAAAGGGCCATGGTTCAGGTCCTTTGAATGCGGGGGTCGATGGCGGCCTGCGCCACGTCGACAATCAGGTTCATCGCGACAAAGAACAGCGCCAGCACAAGGATCGTGCCTTGCAGCAGCGGCAGGTCGCGCTGGAAGATGGCGTTCGACAGCAGGAAGCCGGAACCGGGCCAGTTGAACACCGTCTCGATCAGGATCGAGCCGCCGAGCAGATAGCCCAGCTGCAAGCCCATGACGCTGAGCGCGGTGGCGGCGGCGTTGCGCGCCACATGGCGCAGCACGTCGACGCGGCTCATGCCCTTGGCATAAAGCGCCTGCACGAAATCCTGCGTCAGGATGTCTCCGGCGAGGGCGCGCACGGTGCGCGACACGATGCCGATGGGCACCACCGCCAGCGTCACGGCGGGCAGCACGAGATGGCGCATGTGCAGCCAGTCCCATTCCCACGCCGACGAGCCGCCCGGCCCTGCGCCCATAGAGGGCAACCAGCCAAGGTTGACCGAAAAGATGATGACCAGAACGATGCCCAGCCAGTAATTGGGCACCGACACGCCCATGATCGACACCGCCGTCACCGCGCGGTCGATCCATGTGCCCTGAAAATACCCGGCAAGGAAGCCAAGGAAGATGCCGATGGGAAAGGCGATGACCGCAGCGCTTACCGCCAGCAGCAGCGAATTCTTCACCGCGCCGAACACCTCGGCGGCAACGGGCCGCCCGGTGGCGATGGATTTGCCCATGTCGCCCTGCACGAGGTTGCCGATCCAGATGGCGTATTGCACGGGCAGCGGCTTATCGAGCCCGTAGGCGGCGCGCATCGCCGCCTGTTCGTCGGCGGTGGCGTCGACCGGCATGATCGCGGTCAGCGGATCGCCCGGCGCGATCTGCACCAGCAGAAAACAGATAACCGAGACCCCGAAGGCCACCGGCAGCACCAGAATGAGACGGCGGATAAGATAGCTGAGCATGGGATACCTTGCGTGTTGCGGCCCTGCCCGAACGACGCGGCCGCGAAAGGACGGCCCCCCGCAGGGGGCCGCGCCGGGATCATTCCTCGATCGTGATGCCCGAGAAGTTCTGATACCAGTTCTGCGCCTGCACGAAGCCCTTGACCTTGGGGGCCATGGCGCGCGGGGCGACATCATGCGTCACAAAGAGGAACAGCGCTTCGTTGACGAACTTCTCGTGAGTCTTTTGCAGAACCTTCTCCTGCTCGACCGGATCGAAGGTGGTCTTGATCTCGTCGAACAGCGCCTGCATTTCCGGGTCGGAATAATGGCCCCAGTTGGTGCCGTTGGGCGCGATCAGGTTCTCGTCGAGGTGACGGATCAGGCCGGTGAACGGGTCCTGGATGAAGTAGGTGAAGTTGATCGACTGCGCACCCTCGACAGAGGCATCCGCCGCGCCAGCGCGCCACAGGTTGATCATCTGGTTCCACTCGACGACCATGAACTCGACGTCGATCCAGATTTCCGCAAGGCTCTGCTGGATGAATTCGTTCATCGGCAGCGGCAGCATCTGCCCCGATCCCGACGGCGAGATCAGCGCCTTGACGGTCAGGTGGTTGTCGGGGCCATAGCCAGCCTCGGTCATCAGGGCCTTGGCGGCCTCGAGATCATAGGACGGATCGAATTCGGGATTGCCGAACCAGTTCGACGACGGCGGCAGAAAGCCCTTGGCCGGGATCATCAGACCACCGAGCAGCGGCATCATGCCTTCGCGGTCGATCGCCATGTTGGCGGCCTTGCGCACGTTGATGTCATTCCAGGGCGAGCCTTCGAGGCGCGACAGGTGCCATGTCCAGTTGTGCGGATAGGCGTTCGAGGAGATGACGAAACCGTTGCCTTCCATCGCGGGGATGGTGTCGGGGGCGGGGGCCTCGATCCAGTCGACCTGACCCGACAGCAGCGCGGCGGCGCGGGCGTTCGGCTCGGGCAGCGGCATCAGGATCATTTCATCCAGCTGCGGGATGCGGGTTTCGTCCCAGTAGTTTTCGTTGGGAACCAGAACGGCGCGCTCGCGCGGCACGAATTCGGTCAGCTTCCACGGGCCGGTGCCCGACGGCGCGGCTGCGACCTTTTCCCAATCCTTGTCCATGGCTTCCCAGTTGGCCTCGGACGACATCAGGATCCATGCCAGCTGGTAGGGCAGCGTGGCGTCCGGTTCCTTGGTGGTGATGACCAGCGTGTAATCATCGACCGCCTCATAGGACGCGACGGCGGGGATGCGCGATTTGCCCTGCGCGGCCTGACGGCTGTCGTATTGTTCGGAGCTGTCGACCAGCAGCTTGTCGAAGTTCCACACCGCGACCTGCGCCGTGAAGGGCGAGCCGTCGTGGAAGGTCACGCCTTCGCGGATCTTGAAGGTCCAGGTCAGCTCGTCTTCGCCGACCGACCATTCGGTGGCAAGGCCGGGGATCAGGGTCGAGGCCTTGTCGGCGCTGGTCAGGTCCCATTCGATCAGCGAGTCATAGACCGTATAGCCCATGAAGCGCATGCCTTCGCCGCCCTGATCGGTCTGGCCGGTGGTCAGGGGAATATCGGCGGCGGTCATGCCGATGCGCAATGTGCCCTGCGCCTGGGCCAGGGTGCCACAGGCCATGACGGCTGCGGTCGCGAGGATACTGATCCCTCGGGTGAATCTGGACATAGTCATCTCCGTGTCGGGCCAACCAATTATTAAGATTGGCTTTTTTATCCGGCCCCGACGTTTGCCGCGAGGCGCTGGCGGATATGTGGCCCGCCATGACTTTCCGGCACCAGACCAGAGTCGTGTCACCCCGGCGGTGACGGGGTGCGCCGCAGGCGTGTGACTATTTTTTCATCGAAACTGAAACGTTTGCATACGAATTATGCAAAAACGGGAGGTTTCAGCCTTGCACCTGCGTCCACAGCGCCTCGGCGGCGGCGCGGATCGGCGCGACCAGCGGGATTGGCGAATGCGCCGCCAGCCGCTCGGCTGCTTCGCCCAGCGGGCCGCCGCCGATGATCGCCGCCTGCGCCCCTGCCCGGGCCGCCGCCGCGATGCCATCGAGCAGCGCCGCGTCGAGCGCGCCCGCGTCCTGCATCAGCGCCAGCGGATCGCCCTGCGTCAGGAAACAGCCGACATAGTCGCCCATCAGCGCGTCGATCTGGGTCTTCAGCCCCGGTGTCGTGGTCACCACCGCAAAGCGGCGCCCGCCCTGCCCCGCTGCTGCCGCCGCCGCCTGCCCGATGCCAACCACCGGGCAGTCCAGCCGCGCCGCCAGCGCGCCCCGGCCCGGATCGCCAAAGGCCGATACGATGACCCCGCGCGCGCCCGGCAGATCCGCCGCCGCAACCAGCGCCCCCGCCCGCTCCAGCGCCGGGGCGTCGATGATCATTCCCGGCCCCGAGGGCGCGGTCCAGCCCACCAGCTGCGGCAGCACCCGCCGCGCGATGCCCAGCATGGCCTGCGTTGTGCCCGCGTTGCTGTTGGGGTTCATCAGATACAGCGTCATGCCTGCCTCCGCGCGGCGAGTTTCGGGGCGCGGACCAAGGCCGATCCGCGTTTAATGCGACAGCGCCGCGCGCGGGAACAGGCTGCGCGCCAGCGCCCCCACCAGCGCCGTCACCTCGTCCTGCGCCTGCTCTTGGGTTTTCTTGCCCCGCAGCAGACGCCCCAGCGCCGAGCCACGGGTTTGCGACGCATCCGCCAGCAGCATCAGCGCCATTTCGTGCAAGCGGTGGCGCAGCGCCTCGCCCGCGTCGGCATCCAGCCGGGGATACAGCGGCATCGGCACCGGCACCCGCGAGATCATCTCTTTGAGCACCGCCCCATGGCGGCTGTCTTCGGCGCGGGTCAGGCAGATATCGACCAGCCCCGCCATCTCGGTCTGAAACAGCGCCCGGCCAAGGCTGCCGACCTGTTCCGAATAGCCGGTGCGCCGGGTCAGGCGCAGCTCTTCGGCGGCAGGATCGTCTTCGATCTGCAGCCCGTCAAGCTCCAGCGTTGAGCGGGCGCTGTCGCCGAACAGATCGCGCACCCCCGCCGCCTCGCAGAACAGCACAAGTTGCAGCACATCCCCCGCGTCAAGCTCGCAGGCGATCCGCCTGATGCCGCGACCGGCTCCGGATATGGCCAGCGATAGACGCGCCGAGCCGTCGTCGCGCGGCTCCATGACAAAAATGCGATGACTCATATGCGCGAGGTAATCGCATCCCCGCGCGGGGGCAAGATCACGCCGCGTCGGCTGCGCCAGGTCTTGCCAAAACGTGACCGGCGGCGGAACCGGATGGGCCGTCAGAGCGTTGGCGACGAAACCCACAGGATGGACTGATGAATGAGCTGCGGTATCGTGCAATGACAGGCAATCTCACCGGGGCAAGCGTGCTGATCCTTGAGGATGAGGCGATCATCAGTTTTGATCTGGAACTGACGGCGCAAGAGATGGGCGCGGCCCGCACCGTCTGCGCCTTTTCGCTGCGCGAGGCGCAAGCCGCCATGCGGGCCGAACGGTTCGACGCGGCCATCCTTGACGTAAACCTGCCCGACGGCAGCTCTGAGCAGCTGGCATTGCAACTGGCTCAGGCCGGAACGCTGGTGATCTTTCACACCGGCCACGGCGAGCGCGAGACCCTGTGCAGCCAATGCCCGCCTGCCGGGTTTGTCGCCAAGCCGAGCAGCCCGCAGCAGATCGCCGACGAGCTGGGGCGCATGCGCGCCGCCGCGGCCGATTAGGGGCTTTCGCCCGGCCGCGCGGGTGCCCATATAGTCGGCAGGAGGGTCCGAAACATGGGCTATATCAAGACAACGATCCTGATGGCGGCGATGACGGCGCTGTTTATGGGGGTGGGTTATCTGCTGGGCGGCGCGGGCGGTGCGCTGATCGCGCTGATCGTCGCGGCGGCGATGAACCTATTCGCGTGGTGGGGATCGGCGGGCATGGTGCTGCGCATGCACAACGCCCGCCCGGTGCCGCGCCGCGATCCGTCCGGGCTGTCGGACATGGTGGCCGATCTGTCGCAGCGCGCCGGGCTGCCGATGCCGCAGGTCTATATCATCGAACAGGCCCAGCCCAACGCCTTTGCCACCGGGCGCGGCCCGTCGGATGCCGCCGTGGCGGTGACCACCGGGCTGATGCAACAGCTGAGCCGCGAAGAGCTGGCCGGGGTGATCGCCCACGAGCTGGCGCATATCCGCAACCGCGACACGCTGATCATGACCATCACCGCGACCTTTGCCGGTGCCATCACCATGCTGGCCAATTTCGGCATGTTCTTTGGCGGGCGGCGCGAGGGCGTCGGCATCATCGGCTCGATCGCGATGATGCTGCTGGCGCCGATGGCGGCGGGCCTCGTGCAGATGGCGATTTCGCGCACCCGAGAATATGCCGCCGACAAGGCCGGGGCCGAGATCTGTGGCCATCCGCTATGGCTGGCCTCGGCACTGGCGCGGATTCAGGCGGGGGCGTCGCGCATCGACAACCACGCCGCCGAGGCGAATCCGGCGACGGCGCATATGTTCATCATCAACCCGCTGCATGCCCATGCCCGCGATAGCCTGTTCGCCACCCACCCGGCGACGGAAAACCGCATCGCCGAGCTGCGCAAGCTGGCGGCGGCGATGCCGGGACGGGCCAGCGCGCGCCCTGCCCCGCCGCCGCCATCGCGCGCGCAAGGCAAGGGCGGCCCCTGGGGCTAAAGCAGCGCTCAGCCCCCCAGATGCGGGGCGATCCGGGCCTCGATGGCGCAGACGATCCGATCGACAGTCTGCGCGTCCGCGGCATCGGCGTGGGGCGGGGCAAAGCGGCCCGCGTCATTGTCGAAATAACGCCCCGATGCGCCTGCGAAATCGTCTGACAGCGCCGCCCGGATCAGGATGTCGGCGCCGATGCCGATATCCTTGCCCGCCATGCCAAAACCCTTGCGCACCATCTTGGTGGCCAGCAACGAGCCGGGATTCACCGCCACGGTGACCGGCCCATCCGGACCAAGCTCTGCGGCCAGCGTCTGACTCCACATGGTCAGGGCCAGCTTGCTCTGGGCGTAGGCCTCCATCGGCTCCAGCGCCCAGAGCCCCGCCAGCGCCGCCAGATCGACCGGCGCCTGCGCCGCCGAAGACAGGTGCACGATGCGCCCGCCCTGCGGGATCACCGCCAGCAGCAGCCGGGTCAGCAAGGCCGGGGCCAGCGTGTTCACCACGAAGCGGATATCCTGACCGTCCTTGGTGAGCGGATTGTCGGTCTTGAAGACTCCGGCGTTGTTGATCAGCGCGTCGATGCGGACATGTTTTGCCCGCAGCTCTTGCCCCAGCCGGGCGACCTGCGACAGATCCGACAGATCGGCCCGGTAGGTCTCGAACTGCGCGGCGCCCAAGCTGCGCAATTCGCCCGCGATCGCCGACAGCTTGTCGGCGTTGCGCCCGTGGATCAGCAGGTGATGGCCTCGCGCAGACAGGCGGCGGGCGGTCTCAAGGCCAAGCCCGTCGGTGGCGCCGGTGATGAGGATGGTCCTGGGCATGATGCTTCCTATCGTGCAAGGCCGGGCAGGATCTCGTCTGCAAGGCGTTTCATCGTGGTTTCAAGATCGGCGGCGTTGCACCGCAGGTGCAGCACCACATAGGGCGCGCAGTGCGATCGGCACCCGGCCACGGCCTTGCCCCACCGGCTGGCCCCTCTGCGCAGATCCTCAGACCCGTACCGCAGAGGGTGCCAGCTTTCTTCGCTTCGGCTCGGGGTCTCAGAACCCGCTCAGCACCTGTTTGCCGATGACGCGCCCGCTTTCCTGACGGGCATGGGCGGCAAGCAAACTCGCGGCGCTCATCTGCCCGAGGCGCTCGGTCACGGTCGATTGCAGCGTGCCGTCATCAAGCATCTGCGACACCCGGTTGAGCAGGTCGCGCTGCAGCTCGATATCGGCGGTTTCGAACATCGAGCGGGTGAACATGAATTCCCAGCTGATGGTCAGGGCCTTGGGCTTGGCCGGGGCGATATCCAGCCCCTGCGGATCGTCGATCAGCGCAATATGGCCGCGCGGCGCGATCAGATCGAGGATCGCCGGGTAATGCTGATCGGTCGCGGTCAGTGCCGCCACGTATTCCGGCGCAAGGCCCAGATCCTTTACCTGCGCGGCCATGTCGCCGCGGTGATCGATGACGTGATCGGCGCCCATCTTGCGCACCCAGTCCTGCGTTTCCGGGCGCGAGGCGGTGGCGATCACCGTCAGCTTGGTCAGCGTCTTGGCCAGCTGGATCAGGATCGATCCGACCCCGCCAGCGCCGCCGATCACCAGCAGCGATTTTCCCGCACCGCCGCCTTCGCTCAGGCGGAAGCTGTCGAACAGCATTTCCCATGCGGTGATGGCGGTCAGCGGTATGCCTGCGGCCTCGGTGAAATCCAGCGAGGCGGGCTTGCGACCGACGATGCGCTCATCCACCGCCTGATACTGCGCATTCGATCCGGGGCGGGTCACGTCGCCGGCGTAAAACACCGCGTCGCCAACCTTGTAGCCGGTGACCTCGGCGCCGGTTTCCACCACGACACCCGCGGCGTCAAAGCCAAGGATATCCGGCCCGGCCTCGGGCGCGCGGTTTTCGCGCAGCTTCACATCCACCGGGTTGAGCGAGACACCGCGGACCTCGACCAGCAGATCGCGCGGCCCGACCTCTGGCTTGGGGGTTTCGAACATCCGCAGCGCGTCGGGGGCATCCACCGGGCCGGCCACATCGTATCCAATCGCTTTCATCTTTGATCTCCATCGCATTGGCTTTGCTTGGTGCTAGAAATACCCATTGATGTTGAATATAAAACGGCGCATTTCCGCATTGAGTATTCGGATATTGGATATAATCACATGGACACCGACAGCCTGCGCCTGTTCGTCATGGCCGCCGAGCGGCTGAATATCAGCGCCGCCGGGCGGGCGCTTGGGCTTGCGCCCGCGGTCGCCAGCGCCCGGCTTGCCAAGCTCGAACACGAGCTTGGCGCCGAGTTGCTGCACCGCACCACGCGCAGGGTGTCGCTGTCGCTCGAAGGGTCGGATTTCCTGCCCTATGCCCGCGAGATCCTCGCGCAGGCCGAGGCTGCCCGCATCGCGCTTGGCGGGTCGAGCGCCGGGCCGCGTGGCACCCTGCGCTTTGCCGCGCCCAGCAGCTTTGCCCAGCTGCACATCATGCCGCTGCTGCCAGAGCTCCACGCCGCCTATCCCGATCTGACGCTGGATCTGCGCTTGTCGGACACACGGTTCGACGCCATCGAAGGCAGCTTCGATCTTGCGCTGCGCAGCGCGCCGCTGGCCGACAGCAGCCTCAAGGGGCGCAAGCTGGCCGATGACACCCGCATCCTGTGCGCCGCGCCCGCCTATCTTGAGGCGCATGGAACGCCCGCGCAGCCAGCGGATCTGGCCGGGCACAGTTTCATTGCATGGAACAGCCTTGCGCCGCGCGAACTGGTCAACGCCGCCGGAGAAACCGCCCGGCTAAGCCCCGAGGCGATGCGCTGCCGCACCATCGTCGACGATGGCGATGCGCAACGCGAGGCGACGATTGCCGGGGCCGGGCTGTCGATCAATTCGCTGTGGAGCGTCGCGCATGAGCTTGACGCAGGCCGCTTGCGGCGGGTGCTGCCCGGCTGGCGTTCGAACGATTTCTCGGTGCTGTGGCTGGTCTATCCGCGCTCCAACGTGCTGACCCCGAAAACCCGGATCTTCATGGATTTCCTGATCGAGCGGCTTGGCAATCGCGATGCATGGCGGGGCTGAGCGGCGCCAGTGGGCACGGCCTGCGGGCGCCCGGACTCAGCCGTCAAAGGCGTAGCCGACGCCATAGACCGACCGGATCGGCTCCCAGTCGGTGGTGGCATGGATCTTGCGGCGGATATTGCGGATATGGCTGTCGATGGTCCGGTCGAACACCTCGGTGTCATCGGGAAAGGCGAGGGTCAGCAGCTGATCGCGCGAAAACACCCGCCCCGGACGGGCGGCCAAGGCGGCCAGAAGCGAAAATTCCCGCCGGGTCAGGGCAAGATCGACCCCGTCGAGCGTCACCCGCCAAGCCTCTGGGTCGATCTGCAGCCGCGCCGCCGGTTCGGGCTTTGCCGCCCCTCCGCCCACGGGCCGCCGCCGCAGCACGGCGCGCACCCGCGCCACCAGTTCGCGCGGGGAATAGGGTTTGCAGACATAATCATCCGCCCCCAGTTCAAGCCCGAGAAGACGGTCGATTTCTTCGACCCGCGCGGTTGTGATGATGATCGGTACGTCCGAACGCTGGCGCAACTGGCGACAGATGCTCAGCCCGTCCACACGCGGTAGCATCAGATCGAGGATGACAAGGTCATGCGGCGTGCCAAGGGCGGTTTCCACCGCATGAGAGCCTTCGGTCAGCAGGTCCACCGCCATGCCATCGCGCAGCAGGTAGTCGCGCAGCACCGAGGCAAGCGCCATCTCGTCCTCGACGATCAGAATGCGCGGCTTGATCATGATTGCATCTCCGGCAGGGTAAAGGTCACGTTCAGCCCGCCCAGATCCGAGGCGGCGGCGGCAATGCTACCGCCATGGGCCTCGATGATCGCCTTGCTGACGCTCAGGCCAAGGCCCGAGCCGCCAAGCGCGCGCGAGCGCGAGCCTTCGGCCCGGAAAAACCGCTCGAACAGCCTTGGCAGCACGTCATTCGGCGGGGCGGGCGCCGTGTCGTCGATCGACACCTGCGCGAGCCCATCGCCGCGCCGGATCGTCAGCCGCACCGTGCCGGGGGCATCGGTATAGCGCGCGGCGTTCTGCAACAGGTTGTCGAACACCTGCGCGATCCGCAGCCGGTCGCAGGACACGTCCAGCCCGTCGGGGAAGGCGCAGACAATGTCGATGCCCGCGCCGCTCAGGGCCGGGCGCGCGACTTCGACCGCCTCGGCGGCGATCTGCACCAGATCATGGCGGGTCAGATCGGCGACGAATTCAGCCTCGCGCGCATAGGTCAGGATCTTGAGATCCTGCACGAGGCGCGACAGCCGCATCTGCGCCGCGTGCATTTCGGCCAGCGTTTCCGGGTCGGCCCGGCGCACGCCATCCTGCAGGGCCTCGATCTGCGCGCGCAGCACCGACAGCGGGGTTTGCAGCTCGTGGGTGGTGTTGGAAATCCATTCGCGTTCGGCCCGCGAGGTCCGCGCCAGCGTTTCGGCCAGCGTGTTGAAATGCCCGATCAGATCGCCCAGCTCGTCGCTGCGATCCAGATCGATCCTTTCGCTGTAATCGCCCGATGCAAGGCTCTTTGCCCCCGCTTCCAGCCGCTTGATCGGAAGCAGAACCTGCCGGGCGATCACAAACGCCGCCGCGCCGGAAATCAGCAATGCAACCAGCGCGGAAAACGCCAGTGAGGCATATTGCCCGCGAATGAAGAAGGCATCGCTGGCGCTGTCCGAAAGCGACGCTGCGTTCAGCCGCAGATAGCCAAGCGGGCCTTCGGTGCCGCAATCGCCATCGAAACAGATCGGGCGCTGCTCATAGCGCTCGGTGCGCGGCGGCGCCCCGGCAATCGGCGCACCGGACGGGTCCAGCAGCAGCAATCGGCCTGCGATCAACAGCGGATCGCCAGCGATCTCTCTCAGCTCCGGCACACCGGGCGGGGCGAAGTGGCTGCGCACAAATTCGTGCCACGCCCGCGGGTCATGCGCCAGCTGTGGCCAGCCCGGACTGCCCGGATCGAAGGCGAGGGCCAGTTCGTCCACCAGCCGGTCGAACCGGGCCAGTTCGCCGCGCAGCAGATATTGCGAGAATCCGTCCCGCATCGACAAGGCCACCAACAGCGACATGGTCCCGATCACCAGCGCCGCGGTGACAGCGATGGCGAGGAATATCTTTGTGGTCAGTGACATAGGTGCGCGGTCCATTTCCCGGTGATGGCCTGCGATTGTGCAGGCAGAATGCATCGGGCCGCGTATAGCCGCGCCTTGGGCGCGCCGTCCAATCAAGCGATTGTTTATTGCCCCTGCCCGCGCCTGCGGAGCGATCCGCGCGCGGCGAACGCTCATTTCCAAGACACATCGGCCCCCGGCGCACCAAAGGCGCATCGGGGGCCGACCTGAACGCGGGGCGGATCACGCCACCAGTGCCTAGAACCCGAGCGCCGAGCCATCCTTGCGGCTATCGCTGCCGCCATGCAGCACGCCATCGCCAATGCGGATGGCTTGCGATCCGCCAAGCGGGCTGGTCACCACCTGCAGCGTATGGCCGCGCGCCTGCAGCGCCTCGCGGACATCCTGCGGCACGCCCGGCTCGATCTGCAGCACCTCGCCGACGGCAAAGCTGCGCGGCGCATCCATCGCCGCCTGCAGGTCCAGACCAAGATCGCTGACGCCCGACACAAAGGCCGCCTGCCCGGCCGCCTGATAATGCCCGCCCATCACGCCAAAGGGCATCACCGCCTTGCCATCCTGCACCGCCATGCCGGGAATGATCGTGTGCATCGGGCGCTTGTTGGGGGCGATGGCGTTCGGGTGGGTTTCGATCAGCCGGAAGCTGGCGCCGCGCGAATGGAACAGCACGCCGGTTTTCGGATCGAGCCGGGTCGAGCCAAAGCCGTGGAAGATCGAGTTGATCAGGCTTAGCGCGTTGCCATCGGCGTCGACCACCGACAGGTAGATGGTGTCTTCGTGCTCGGGCTCGTCCCACAGCGCCGGGGGCATGGCGCGGGCCATGTCGATGCGCGCCGCAAGGGTATCGACTACCGCATCGGACAGCAGCGTTTCGGCGAGGCCCGGGCATTGCTCCGGATCGGCGAGCAGCGCATCGCGGTGGTGATAGGCCAGCTTCGTCGCCTCGGCATGCAGGTGGATGCGGTCGGCCAACGGCAGATCGGGGCCAAGGTCGAATTTCGACAGGATGCGCAGGATCAGCAGCGCCGCCACCCCCTGCCCGTTGGGCGGGCATTCAAAGATATCGAGATCGTTGTAGCGGGCGGAAATCGGCGTGGTCCAGAACGCCTGATTTTCGCCGGCATGGAAATCGGCCTCGCTGTGCAGCCCGCCAAGCGATTGCAGATGGGCCGCCATGCTCGCGGCGGTGTCGCCGGTGTAAAACCCCGCCGCGCCCTTTTCGGCAATCTCGCGCAGGCGATCCGCAAGCAACGGCTGGCGGATGATTTCACCGACGCGGGGCGCACGGCCCTGCGGCAGGAATACCGCCGCCGCGGGCGCGTCCTGCCCGATCAGCGCGGCGTTTTCAGCCCAGTCGGCGGCAACGCGGGGGGTGACGGGAAAGCCGTTTTCCGCATAGCCGATGGCCCGCGCAAACAGCCGCGCCATCGGCATCGTGCCGTGATCGCGATGCAGCAGGCACCAGGCCGAGATCGCGCCGGGGATGGTCACCGCATGCGGGCTGGTCTGGGGGATCTCGTCGCTCAGCCCGGCGGCTTTCAGCGCCGCGACGGTGGCCCCCGCCGGGGCGCGCCCGGACCCGTTGAGCGCCTTCACGCCGCCCTCTTTGGGCGCATAAAGCGCAAAGCAATCGCCGCCAATGCCGGTCATCAGCGGATCGACAACGCATTGCACCGCAAGCGCGGCAAGGCCCGCGTCGACGGCGCTGCCGCCGCTGGTCAGAATCTCGACCCCCGCGGCGGTGGCCAGCGGATGCGAAGTGGCGATCATCGCGTTCGAAGACAGGGTTTCGGGGCGGCGGGCGGAGAAGAAATCGAAGGTCATGTCAGTCCTGAAAGGTTCCGGCCAATGCGCTGGCCTGCGGTGAGGCAAGCGGGTGAAGGCAGGCGACAGAGCGCCCCTCCCCCGCCCGCGCCAGATACGGATCGCTTGCGTGGCAATCGCCTTGCACCCGTGGGCAGCGCCCGGAGAACCGGCACCCTGCAGGCAGGTCGAGCGGGCTTGGGATCTCGCCCGGAAGCGGCTCCGCGATGGGTTGGAAAAAGCTCGGCGCGGCGGCGCGCAGGGCGGCGGTATAGGGATGCGCCGGGGCGGCAAGCACCGCATCGGTGGGGCCGGTTTCGACGATGCGGCCAAGGTACATGATGGCGATGTTCTCGCAAAGATAGCTGGCGACGCCAAGGTCATGGGTGATGAAGACCAGCGTCAGCCCCATCTCTTGCTGAAGCCGGCGTAGCAGCGAAAGTAGCTGCGCCTGCGTCGAGACATCGAGCCCCGACACCGCCTCATCCGCCACCAGCACCGAGGGTTCAGATGCCAGCGCGCGGGCGATGGCGACGCGGCGCACCTGACCGCCCGACAGCGCGGCGGGATAGCGCGCGGCGGCATCGGCGGGCAGGCCCACGCGGGTCAGCAACTGTTCCACCCGCGCGCCGATCTGCGCCTCGGGCACCACGGCAAAGCGGCGCAGCGGTTCGGCCAGCAGCGCGCCGATGGTCATGCGCGGGTTCAGCGATCCGCGCGCATCCTGATAGACCATCGCCACATCGCGGGCGAAATCGCTGCCGCCCGCGCGGGCCTCGCGGATCGCCCGGCCACGATACAGCGCCTGCCCGTTGGTTGGCGCATCCAGCCCCAGAAGCACCCGCAGCAGCGTCGATTTGCCCGACCCGCTTTCGCCCACCAGCGCCAGCGAGGCCCCCTGCCCCACCGACAGCCGCACCCCGTCAAGCGCATGCAGCCCCACGGTCTGCCGCCCGAAGCGTTGACCGGGCTTGCGCACCTGAAACACCTTTTCCACATCGACCAGTTCAAAGACCGGGCGCTCTGCGTTTTGCATCGGCTTCCTCATTCCGGGTTCCAGCAGGCAAAGCTGTGCGCGCCGCCCTCCAGCGGGGGGGCTTCGGCCCAGCAGCGATCCTGCACGCGCGGGCAGCGCGTCGCAAAGCGGCAGCCGCGCGGCATGTCGCGATGCGATGGCACGGTGCCCTCGGGGGCGATCAGATCGCGGGTGCCGATTTCCAGCACACAGGATTTGAGCTGGCGCGTATAGGGATGGCGGGCGTTTTCCAGCACGTCGCGCGCCGGGCCGGATTCGACCACCTGCCCGGCATACAGCACCACGATCCGGTCGCAGGCCTGACTGGCCAGCGCCAGATCATGCAGCACAAAGATGCAGGCCGCGCCGCGCGCCTTGGTCTGGGCAAGGATCAGCCGCACGATCTGCGCCTGAATCGTCACGTCCAGCGCCGAGGTCGGCTCGTCCGCCAACAGCAAATCGGGATCGGCGGCCAGCGCGATGGCCACCATGACGCGTTGTTGCATGCCCCCCGAAAGCTGGTGGGGATAGGCGGTCAGCCGCGCCTCGGGGTCGTTGATGCCCACCTGCGTCATCAACTCGATGGCGCGGGCGCGCGCCGCCGTCTTGTCCAGCCCGAGGTTGCGGCGCACCGCCGAGATCAGCTGCCGCCCCACGGTATAGGACGGGTTGAGCGCCGCCCCCGCGTCCTGAAAGATCATCGACAGGCGGCGCCCGCGCAGGCCCACCATGTCGCGTTCGCGCAGGGCCAGCAGATCGCCCGCCCCGTCCAGCGTGATCTGGCCCGAGGTCTGCGCCTCGCCCAGCAGCCGCATGATCGCGGTGGCGATGGTGGATTTGCCCGCGCCGGATTCCCCGACCAGCGCGACGGTTTCGCCCTGCCCGACCTCTAGCGTCACCCGGTCGAGAATCCGCGCCGGGCCGCGATCGACGGTCAGGGATTGAATGTTCAGAAGCGCCGTCATGCCTTGCCCTTGAGCTTGGGGTCGAATTCCTCGCGGATGCCATCGCCGACGATGGACAGCGCGATCAGCAGCAGCGCCAGCGCAAAGCCGGGCATCGCCGACATCCACGCCGCAAAGCTGACAAAGGCCCGCCCTTCGGCGATCATCAGCCCCCAGTCGGGGGTCGGGGGCGTGACCCCGATGCCAAGGAAGGACAGCGAGGACGAGACCAGAATGGCCTCGGAGATACGAATGGTGACCTGCACCGCCAGCGGGTAGATCACGTTGGGCAGGATGTGGCGCCAGATGATCACCGCGCGCGGAATGGCCATCAGCCCCGCTGCCTCGACGAACAGCTGCACGCGCACCTGCAACACGTCGGCGCGCACGGTGCGCGCGAACGGGCCGATCATCGACAGGCCGACCGCGATCACCACCTTGTCGACCCCCTGCCCCAGAATGGCGATGAACGCCACCGCGAGGATCAGCGAGGGCAGCGCAAGGATGCTGTCGATCAGCCGCATCAGCGCCCATTCGACCCAGCCCCCCGACAGTCCCGCCGCAAGCCCGACGATCAGCCCCCCGATGGCGCCGATGGCCACGGCAAAGAAGCCGATGATCAGCGCATAGCGCGCGCCAAAGATCACCCGCGACAGGATGTCCTGCCCGTAGCTGTCGGTGCCCATCAGATGCGCGCCGCTTGGCGCCTGCATCATAGCGTTGAAATCCTGCGCCACCGGATCGTAGGGCGCAACAAGGGGCGCAAAGATCGCGGCGAGGACGTAGCCCACCGCCACCAGCAGCGCGAGGGTAAAGAACGGGCGGCGCAGGAAGATCGAGCGCGCGCCCCGCCGTGCGGGTTCCACCAGGGTCATTTGCGGTCTCTCAGTCGCGGATCAAGGAACGGATAGGACAGATCGACCAGCAGGTTGACCACGATGAACAGCGTTGCGGTCATCATCACGCCGGCCTGCACCACGCCATATTCGCGCCCCAGCACCGCCGAGGTCAGCATCTGCCCGATCCCCGGCAGGTTGAACACGGTTTCGGTCAGCACCGTGCCTTGCAGCAATGTGCCCAGTTGCAGCCCCAGAATGGTGACCAGCGGCAGCGCGATGTTGCGCACGCCATGCACCCAGATCACCCGCCAGCCCGGCTCGCCCCGTGCACGCGCAGCGGCGATATAGGGCTGGGCCAGAACCTCGATCAGCGTGGCGCGGGTCAGCCGGGTGATCATCGCGATGAAATAGGTCGACAGGGTCAGCGCCGGCAGGATCATGTGATAGATGCCGCCCCAGAAATCCTGCCACGGGCTGACATAGCCCATGACCGGGAACAGCCCCAGTTTGACGCCAAAGAACCAGATCAGCAGGATGCCCAGCAGAAACGACGGGAACGCCGTGCCGGTCAGCGCGAACACCGCCGCGCCCGCATCAAAGATCGTGTCTTTCTTCACCGCCGAGAGCACCCCGAGCGGCACCCCGATCAGGATCGCGAAGGCCAGCGAAAAGCTCGCCAGCGTCAGCGTCACCGGCAGAGCTTCGAGGAAACCATAGGTGAAGATGTCTGTGCGGGCGACGTAGCTGGTGCCCCAGTCGCCCTGCACAAAGTTCTTCGCCCAATCGAGGTACTGGGTCAGGAACGGTTGATCCAGACCCAGCTGTGCCGAAAGCGCGGCATAGGCTTCCGGCGAGTATTCCGAGCCCAGCATGATCTGGATCGGATCGCCCGGCGCCAGCTTCAGCAACCCGAAGCTGGCAAACGAGACGATGAACAAAACGACGAGCGTCTGCCCGACCTTGCCGAAAGCCTGTCGTATCATCAGCCGAGGCTCACCGTGTGCAGGTTCACAAGGTCGGCGGGGATGTAGTTGAACCCTTTCACCTCGTTCGAGAACACCTTGTAGATCGGCATATGCGCCATCATCGCGCAGGGCGCTTCATCCATCAGAAGGTCTTCGGCGCGGTGATAGAGCGCGGCGCGGGCGGCCACGTCCAGCTCGGTGCTGGCCTGCTTGCACAGGTCATCGAAGTCGGTGTTGACCCAGCGGCAGAAGTTCCACGCCCCGTCCGATTTCCATTCCGGGTACAGCGTTTCCTCGGGGTCGAGGTCGGCCACCCATTCGAAATCGTACAGATCGAAATCGCCGCCGTTGCGGCGCTGCACCCAAGAGGCGGGTTCGACCAGTTCGAGATTGGCCTTGATGCCGATCTCGGCCAGCATCGGCGCGACGGTCTGCGCGATGCGGGTGCCCACGGGGCCGCGTTCGGCCATCATATAGGTGACTTCGATTTCGCCCTGATTGGCAGCCTTGGCGCGGAATTCCTTGGCCTTGTCCAGATCGAACCACTGGCCGCGGCCCGAGGTCGCGATATTGGGGTCGAAATAACCGGTCATCGGCGGGGAGATCGGGGTATAGGCCTGTTGGGCACGCCCGAAATAGGCCTGCTTGACCAGCGTGTCGCGGTTCAGCGCCCAAGCCACGGCGCGGCGCAGGTTGACATCATCAAACGGCGCGCGCTGGCAGTTCATGCCGACATAGGTGTAGTTGCCCTCGATCTCGCCATAAAGCGTGGCGTTCGGGAAGGCATCGACCTGATCGACCAGCTGCATCGGGCAATCGGTCATGCCGTGGATCTGGCCCGACATCAGCGCCGCCAGCGCCGTCGAGGCCTCGCGCATCAGCACGAAGGTGACCTTTTCCAGCTTCGGCAGCCCGGTCTCGAAATACTCGGTGTTGGCTTCCAGCTCGATGGCGTCATTGTCGCGCCAAGAGACGAACTTGAACGGCCCGGTGCCGACCGGGTTGCGGCCATAATCGGCGCCGTATTTCTGCACGGCAGCGGGCGAGACGATGGTGCCCGCGCGGCCCGTGGACCCATTGAGCGCCACCGGCAGGAAGGCATAAGGTTCCGAGAAGGTCAGCTTGATGGTCAGCGGATCGACCACCTCGATGCTGTCGAGCAGCGCCAGCTTCCACGCGTGCGGCGAGGCAGGCTCGCCCTCCTTGACGCGCAGCAACGAGAATTTCACCGCCTCGGCGTCGCAGGGCGTGCCGTCGTGGAACTTCACCCCGTCGCGCAGCTTGAAGACATGGGTCACTTCGTCTTCGAGATCCCAGCTTTCGGCCAGATCCGGCTCGAACGTCACCTGGCTACCGTCATAGCTGATCTTGAGCAGGCCATTGTGGATGTTGTTGATGATCTGGATCGCCGACAGGAAGCCGGTGAAATGCGGATCGAGCGTATCGATCACCTTGACCGAGGCGATCTTCAGATGGCCCGATTGCTGCGCCTTGGCAACGTTGGGAAAGGCACCGCCGGCGGTTGCGGCTAGAATGCCCGCGCCAAGGCCCTTGAGAACGGCGCGGCGCCCGAGCCGGGCAGACATCCGTTCTGCGAGAATTTTCTTGTGGTCGATCTTGGTCATAGTCCGTTGTCACTCCTGTTGGCCTGTTCACTTCTTTCGAAGAGTCGCTTCCGGCGGCGTTCCGCTCTGTCCGTTCCTGTAAAGCGGGCGATCCGGGGTTTCTGTCCGCATCGCCTCACTGAAAAACAAGTTGACCCGATATGTATACAGTAACAAGATAAAAGGGTACATTTAAGGATGATATCGGCATGAGCGAAAGAACTGCCCAAAATATATACGATCTGCTGATTGACGGGATCGCATCGGGCACCTTTGCCCCCGGTGAGCAGCTGGCAGAGGTCACGCTGGCCGAACGGTTCCATGTTTCGCGCACGCCCATTCGCGAGGCCCTGCACCGGCTTGAACAGGCGAATTTTGCCGAGCGCGGTCCAAGGCGCGCCTTTTTCGTGCGCAAGATGCAGGCCAGCGATCTGCAGGATCTGTTCGAGGCAGTGGGCGAAATCGAATCCGCCATCGCGGCGCTTGCGGCGCGGCGGATGACGGAAATTCAGCGCAGGCAGCTTCAGGCGATCCTTGAAGAAGGCCGCGCCTGCGGCGATGACGCCCAGACCTACGCCGAGATCAACCGGCGCTTTCACGCGCAGATCAATCAGGGTGCCCATAACGCCACGCTCTCTGCCAGCCACGCGGAACTGACGCTGCGCACACAGGTCTGGCGGTCGCGCAACTTCGCGCTTGATGGCCGACGGCTCGACAGCTCCCGGCGCGAACACGCCGCCATCGCCGAAGCCATCCTGCAAGGTGATGGCGAAACCACCCGCCTGAAGATGCGCGAACATGTGGCGTCTTCCTTCATCACCCTGACCGACCTTCTAAAGACCGACGGCTGAGGCCGCGACAGGCCCGGCGGCCTCAAAGCGCTGCCCTCTGAGCCGGCGCGCGATGCCTGCCATCCTCGCGGCAACGCTGCCAATGGGCGGCAAGGCCAGATCGACAGATTTTCCAATCCCGCCCCCCGGCGCGATGCGGCAAAAATTGCAACGATCATCGCGGAACATTGCACAAGCAGCCGACAGTTCATCTGGTCTGCCAAGCTGCGCGACATTGTTGATAAACGTCACCATGCGCGGCGGCGAGCAATCGCCCCAGGGCGAACGAGGGCTTGCCCTTTTCTCGGATGCCGCTGTGCAGCCCCCTTGGCACACATGCGACGGGACACGCGGTGATCGTCGCCCCCGGCAGGCCCCGCAGCGCAGCGCGTTGCACCAGATTGTCCGGGGACAATATCGACTGTCTGGTGATGGGACTGACGACCGCCCTGCCCCTATAGGTCATGCGCGATGGACTGCCGCGCCATGGCAATGAAGTGACGCCAGCTTGGGCTGAACTCCAGACGCTCGTTCATCAGCTGCACTTTGGCGACGATGCGGGCGGCGTGAATTTCTGCGGTTCGCTCGGTTTAAGAAACACCGCGAGGCAAGTCGACCCCGTGCGGGCGCGCAGCGGCGCCGGGATCTCTGAGCGGAGCTTTCCGTGAAATGGTTCAGATTTAGAAATCAGACGCTCCGGCGTGGCTTGCTTGCTGCCGTCTGATCATCTTGGACTCAAGCCCACGCAGGGCAATCTCGTGCAGGATCCGGATCAGCGGTGCCCGACGGTTTTGGTGGAATGGCGAAGATACGCCTGGCCTTCACCCGGAGATCTGCCTGTGCCGGGTCACTGGTTGACCGCACCTGACGGGTGCCAAGTTCAAGCGCATTTTGCACGGGCAAGAGCCTTGTGAGCCGCTTTCGGTATCGCTGCCTTTTGTTGTGACGCTCGTCTATGTGCACTGGGAAGAATCTCAACTGGTCAGCAGAGACATGCCAGTCCCGGACCGTTGTCCGCGGACAACGCCAAAGGCTTGCTCCTGCGTTTGCGCCGCAGTTGTTGTCCGCGGACAACTGACGTTGCGCACATGGCGCAGCAATGCCGAGGGGTCGAACCTCTCGTCGGGCTTCCCAAGCAGTAGCCGATAGAAATAGGCGCCAGCTGATCGGACCTTGTCGCCAAGTTGCAAAATCGACAGCGTCGCAATCGCAGCGCAACCAGGCCCAGCGTTCCGTTCGGCTTTGGCGTAGATCGTCGGGTCTATGCCAAGCATCGGTGCAAGCAACCTCCCGTGGCGTACAAGATCACGGTCAGTGGTGATCGGCGCTTGGGCGTAGAGCCTCGCTTCGGGGCAGGCGTCGAGCACGTCACGAACATCGATCGGATCGGTCTTATCAATAAGTTCTTTATTTGAGTTCTGATGGTGGCGGACATTTTGGCTGTCGCTGGCGGACATCTGCGGCGCTGCGACGTCGGATTCGAGGATATGTTCACAGGGTTGTCCAAGCCGCGCCAGAAGCATTTCGCAGTCGGTTTCGGTCAGCTTGCGGCGCAGGGCGCGCAGGATCTCGCTGGCCAGCGCATCATCTGGATCGGCGGCAAGGCGGCGCGCCGACAGCGCGCGCAGGCGGGTCTTGAGCAGCGCCAGTCGTTCGCCAAGCGCATCCGCCTGCGCGGCCAGTTCCGCAAGTTCCGCGAAGCGCGCGTAAAGCGGCGACAGATCGAAGCCAAAGCGCAGGCAAAGCCCTTCGCTGCGACTGCGTTTGACAAAGCGTTTGCGGTTGGCGCTGTCGCGTCGAACCATCAGCCCGGCCTCGATCAGCAGCGCCACGTGACGGCGGATCGTCCGGTCTGTGACACCGTTGCGCCGCGCCACCAGCGTTTCATTCGAGGCGAACACCGTGTGATGGTGCCGCTTTGGCGGAAGACAGGACAGCAACGCGTCCAGCGTCGCAAGGGCAGGGGGCTTGAGGCCGATCAGCGATGCGGCACGCCGCAGCACCGACATGACGACATGCCGCTCTGGAAGGTTGTCCGTGGACAACAGCTCTGATTGCCGCTGCCGATGTGGCGCGGAGACTTCGGTAAATGCCATCGCTTAATCACGGCATCCAAAAATTCGGATGACCCCCAACGTACTTTTTCAACGAAAAGACGCAAAAAGACACCCAGCCGAATCGGCCGGTGTTGACTGTGGCGGAGAAGCTGTTAGATCTGAGGGTGCAAAGCACAGATCGGGCTCTCCAAGGGAAACTTTGGGGGGCTCTTTCTTTTCCGGGCTGCGTCGTGCTCCTTTTCTGGGTTTCTTGGGAATGTCCGGTCAGTCGCGCTGCGACGACCAGATGTCATACAGCCGCGACAACTCGTCCTCGGCATTGGCTTCGAGCCAATCGGCAAAGCCCGGCGCATCGCTGCGCGATAGCTTCAGCGTCAGGGCACGGGCGGTGCTGCGAAGCTCGGCGATTCTGGTGCCATCGCTGTGGATGACGGGGGTTGCGCCCGAGGCGCGCGGCGGTTTCTGTTGGCGCCCTGCCACGGCAGCTGCGAGCATTTCAAAACGCGCATCCGAAGATGCGACCGTGTCGAAGGGCATCGGCGCGGTCAGCGCGACAAGGTCGATGTCGCCATCGCGCACCGCATCCGCCATGTCTTCCCAGCGCCGCCGGCCAATGCCATGCGCCGGGCCGACCTGCTGGATGACCGCCGCCGGAATATGCCGCGCCACCTTGTTCATGCGCGACAGCATCGGCTTGTCGACGGCCAGCGCATCCATCACGATCTCCGGCGCATAGCCCGCATCGGACAGCTCGCGGATGAACAGCGCCTTTTCGATGAAGGACGGGTCAAGCCGCTGGCTGTTCTCATGGCCTTGCGCAAGAATCGCCTCTTCGTCGGAGAGCGAGCGGACCAGCGCCTTGGCCTTGAGTCCCAGCCCCCGCAACGCCCGCAGACGCCGCCGTCCATAGACCACGCGGAATCGTCCGGGCTGATCGGGCAGCGGGCGCACCATGATCGGCACCTGCTGGCCATGGGCGCGGATCGACGCGGCCAGCGCATCGACCTCGGCCTCGCCAAAGGCAAGCCGGTCACTGGGGCCACCATCGTCGATCAAATCGGGGTCGAGTTCACGCACGGCATTGCTCGACAGATCCTTGAGCGTCGAGCGCACGCCGCTCATGGTGCCGGTCTCGGGAAAGCGCGGCTTTGCCGGGGCGGGCTGATCGCTCGGCGGGGGAGGGGGCTGAAACAGGTTGCGTCGTGCCATCAGTCGGTACCCCGTCCCCATGCGGCCTGAATCGTGGCCTCGAATTCATCGGCGACCCCGTTGACGCTTTCGAGAATGCGCTCAAGCGTCTTGCGGACAACCTGCCCGGGGTCGATTTCGTAGATCGTCTGTTGCGTCATGCCCGCATCCGAAATCGCGGTGGATTTCAGCATCGGCGCGTTGAGCACTTGGTCGAGCAGGATCGAGCGCAGGAACCCGGCCATCTGCGATTGCGGCACATCGGTCGGCTCGTAGCGTGCAACGAGAAACTTTAGAAAATCCCAATCGATCGTCCCGGCCGCGTCTTCGAGCGCGCGAATCGTCTCGCCCGCCATTTCGAGGAACTGCGCCATCGAGGCGACGTCGAGCATCGAGGGCACCACAGTGATCAGCAGCCCGGTCGAGGCCAGCAGCGCCGACATGGTGGTAAAGCCCAGCTGCGGCGGGCAGTCGATGATCACGAGGTCGTAGTCGTCTTCGATCTCGTCCAGCGCGACGGCGAGCCGCTGGGTAAACGGCGGCTCGATGCGATGTTGCAGCGCATAGGCGGTTTCGGTCTCGTATTCCGACAGCATCAGCCCGGCGGGGGCCAGATCGAGCTTGTGGAAATAGGTTTTGCGGATGATCTCGCTCAGGGGCAGGGGGTCTTCGTAGCGCAGCGCGTCGTAGATCGTGCCGCCCTCGGCGAATTCGATTTCGGGCCGGTACCCAAACATGGTGGTCAGGCTGGCCTGCGGGTCCATATCTAGTGCCAGAACGCGATATCCACGCAGGGCATAGCGCTGCGCAAGATGGATCGCGCTGGTGGTTTTCGACGAGCCGCCCTTGAAATTCACGATGCTGATGATCTGCATCTTGTCGCCATCGCGGCGGCCCGGCAGGTAGGTGTCGCCGTTGCGACCGGTGCGGGCCATGATATGACGGATCTGGTCGATCTCTTCGGCGGTATAAGAGCGGCGGCCGCGGCTGTCGGTCTCGACCTCGGGGAAATCGCCATCCTGATGCCGGGTGCGCAGGTTCGACATGCTGATGCCGGTCAGCTCGGACACTTCGGCGGCGCTGAACCGGCGCAGGGTCTTGCGGCTTTCGGGCCGGAAGCTGTTGCGCATGTGATCATTGAGCGCCAGAGACAGGCGCTCGGCGTTCGCGGAAATCGAATGGGCGACGGAATTTCCGCCGATATTCGTCTCGGTCGAGGTCATGCTGCTCTTGCCTCTTGTGGCCTCTTGTCGGACCGTCTTCATGTCGACGCGTAACGGCGCGTCTGGCGCGTTTTTGCGTCGATAAAGTTAATTGCACGCAAGAGTTGGATCCACAACAATTTTCTTGATCCCAAGCGGTCGCAGGATCGAACGAAAGCTTAGGCAATGGCTTTGCGCCGTCGGATAGCCGGTTGTATTCCATGGAAAAACCGCGATTCTGCCCGATTTTGACGCCCCGGCGCCCAGTTTGGCCCGCAGGCAATCGCCCGGTCAGCTTGGGCCGCAACAGCCCGATCCGCCCTGTGGATGATTCCCGGCGGGCGGCGCGCGAAACCGGTGATCGGCACCTTTACCCATGCGGCCCCGCCGTGCATCCATGTCTCAGGGCTGACGGCCCCGGCGAAGCAAAGAACAAGGAACCCTCCAATGTCCCAGACCTGTGCCCTTCTTGGCGCGCCGATCGAGACCGGCGCATCGCAACGTGGCTGCCTGATGGGGCCGGCCAGCCTGCGCACCGCCGGGCTCGCCGAGGATCTGGCCGCGCTTGGATGGCAGGTCAACGATCTGGGCGATGTCAGCATCGCCCCGCAAGAGCCGCAGGCCCATGCCAACCCGGCGCTGCACCATCTGGCGGAAACCTCCGCCTGGATCGAGGTCTTGACGCAGGCGGCCTATGACGCGGGGCAGGCGGGCGATCTGCCGATCTTCATGGGCGGCGATCATTCGTTGTCGGCGGGAACCGTTCCGGCCATGGCGCGGCGCGCGCAGGATCAGGGGCGCCCGCTGTTCGTGCTCTGGCTTGACGCGCATCCCGATCTGCACACGCTTGAAACCTCGCAAAGCGGCAATCTGCACGGCACGCCGGTGGCCTATTTCACCGGCCAGCCGGGGTGCGAGGGCTATCCGCCGCTGCAGGCCGCTGTCGATCCGCGCAACGTCTGCATGATGGGCATTCGCTCGGTCGATGGCGCCGAGCGCGCGCGCATCACCGAAATCGGGCTCGAGGTGCATGACATGCGCGCCATCGACGAGACCGGCGTGCTGGTGCCGCTGCGCGCCTTTCTGGCGCGGGTGCAGGCCGCGAGGGCGATGCTGCACGTCTCGTTCGACGTGGATTTCCTCGACCCTGCAATCGCGCCTGCCGTCGGCACCACGGTGCCCGGCGGCGCCACTTTCCGCGAGGCGCATCTGATCATGGAGACGCTTTGCGACAGCGGCCTTGTCACCTCGCTGGATCTGGTCGAGCTGAACCCGTTCCTTGACGAGCGCGGCAAGACCGCCAAGCTGCTCTGCGATCTCACCGCAAGCCTGTTTGGTCGCCGCGTGCTGGACCGGATGACGCGCAGTTCCTTCTGAACAACCGCGCCGGGGCGGGCGCTGGTCGGCCCCGGATTTGCGAGCTGCACAGGAAATCGGCGCAGATTGTCGGATCTGCGAATTTTCGCATCGGTGATATTTGCAGGATCAAGGTTTTTCGCGCCCGGTCTGGCTGGTCCGCCCATTCGCGATCACCCAACTGTGGATGATTGCGCGGGCGCAGCCCCCGGATCGCCTTGCCGCAAAGGATTGACCATGCCGAACCCGTTTCACCTGTCGTATTTCCTGCAGGGATCCAGCGTCCATGCCTGGGGCGCGCCCTTCATCGGCACCATCGGGCAGGACTGGCAGAGCGCCAGCTTTTTCAAAGAGCTGGCGCAGGGGCTGGAACGGGCCTGTTTCGATTACCTGTTGATCGAGGATTCGATCTATGTGGGCGAGAACTGGCAGGGCTCGCGCGATCTGTTCCTGAAAACCGGGCTGTGCATCCCGCGTCAGGAACCCTCGGTGGTGGCGACGCTGCTGGCGGCGGCCACCTCGCGGCTGGGGATCGTGCCGACACTGTCGACCTTTGCCTATCACCCTTATCTGACGGCGCGCATCACCGGCACGCTCGACCAGATTTCCGGCGGGCGGGCCGGGTGGAACATGGTCACCGGATCTTCGGATTTCGCGGCGCAGAATTTCGGCATGCCGGCGATGCCCGAACATGATCAGCGCTATGTCATGGCCGAGGAATACGCGCAGATCGTCAAGGGGCTCTGGGGCAGCTGGGCGCCGGGCGCGCAGGTCGGCGGGCTGGTGCCGGGCGAGGATCAGGGCCAGCTGTTCGATCCGGCCAAGGTCAACACCATCGATTTTCAGGGTGAATACTATGCCTCGCGCGGGCCGCTCAATTCCGGCCCGACAGTGCAGGAGCGCCCGGTCATCGCGCAGGCGGGCGGCTCGAAGATGGGCATCGAATTTGCGGCGCGCCATGCCGATACCATCGTCGCCGCGCCCCACGGGGCCGAGAACATGCGCGCCTATCGCGATCAGGTCCGCGCGCAGATGGTGCAGAACGGGCGCGACCCGGACAGCTGCAAGGTGCTGTTCCTGATCTCGCCCATCGTCGAGGAAACCGAGGAGATGGCCCGCTGGAAGGCCGACCAACGCCGGATCGAGGCCGAACAGAACATGGATATGCGCCTTGCCCGGCTGGGCTGGACCATCAACATCGACTTTTCGGAATTCGATCTCGACCAGCCGGTGGGCGAGCTGACAACCAACGGCCACCAGAGCAGTCTGAAGCAGTTCCTTGAACGGGCGGGGGCGCGGACGCTGCGCGAAGCGGTGCTCGATACCGCCAGCAAGGGCTATGGCGTCGATCTGGTCGGCACGCCCGACAGCGTCGCCGCGCAGATGCAAGAGGTGATGCAGACCGCTGGCGGCGATGGCTTCCTGATCACGCTGGGCGATCTGTCGCGCCGCTCGCTGGCGGGGATCACCGATGGGCTGGTGCCAGCCTTGCAGCGCCGCGGGCTGGTGCGCAAAAACTACGAACACGCCACGCTGCGCGACAATCTTCTGGCCTTCTAGGCGGGCAGAAGATTGCCCTGTTGCGGGCAAACCAGACCCGTTACGGTCGCGCCAGATATCACCGGAGGCCAGACATGGAACTTATTGCGAAAGCGACCGCATTGGTGGGCGGCGCCGTGGCGCTTGCCCGCCGCATTGGCGCACCCGCCCATCAGGCCGTGGGCACGGCCCCGCAAATCCCCGAGGCCCGCAAACAGGGCATCATGACGCTGAAGATGCCCACCGCCAAAGGCTGGGAAGACGGCCATGTCCCGACCTGCGCGCCGGGGCTGAAGGTCAACGCTTTTGCCAGCGGGCTGGACCATCCGCGCTGGATCGAGGTCTTGCCCAATGGCGATGTTCTGGTGGCTGAATCCAAGGGAGAGGCCCGCCCGCCGCGCAAGCTGATGGATCACGCGGCGCAGGCGACCATGCGCCGCGTCAAGGCCATCGGGGTCAGCGCCAACCGCGTCAGCCTGTGGCGCGACGCCGATGGCGATGGCGTGGCCGAGCAGCGCGAGGTCTTTGTCGAGAACCAGAGCCAGCCCTTTGGCATGGCGCTGGTGGGGGATAAATTTTACCTTGGCAACACCGACGGCATCGTAGAGTTCGACCATGTTGCGGGGGCGACCTCGTTGCAGGGCAGCGGGCGCAAGCTGGTGGATTTCAAACCGGGCGGCCACTGGACGCGCAGCCTGCTGGCCTCGCCCGATGGCAGCCGGATCTATGCCGGGGTCGGATCGCTGTCGAATATCGGCGATCACGGGATGGAGGCCGAAGAGGGCCGCGCCGCGATCTGGGAGCTGGACGTGGCAAGCGGCGAGGCGCGGATCTTTGCCTCGGGGCTGCGCAACGCCGTCGGCATGGCGTGGGAGCCGACCACCGGCGCGCTCTGGACGGTGGTCAATGAACGCGACGGGCTGGGCGACGAAACGCCGCCCGACTACCTGACCTCGGTGCAGGAGGGCGGCTTTTACGGCTGGCCCTATTGCTACTGGGGCCAGACGGTCGATGACCGGGTGCCGCAGGACGCTGCGCTGGTGGCGCGCGCCATCACCCCCGATTATGCGCTTGGCGGGCACACCGCGTCGCTCGGGCTGTGCTGGATGCCAGCGGGCACCTTGCCGGGGTTCGGGGATGGCATGGTGATTGGCCAGCACGGGTCGTGGAACCGCTCGAAGCTAAGCGGCTACAAGCTGATCTTTGTGCCCTTCGAAAACGGTGCCCCCAGCGGGCCGGCGCGCGACATCCTGTCCGGCTTCCTGTCGGAAGACGAAAAGACCGCCTATGGCCGCCCTGTCGGCGTCACCATCGGGCCGGACAAGGCCTCGCTGCTGATGGCCGACGATGTCGGGGATGTCATCTGGCGGGTGAGCGGGGCCTAGCGCCCCGGCTTATCCCGCCAAGGCCCTGACCAGCCAAAGCACCAGCGGCAGGCTGGCCAGCGCCGCAAGGGTCTGGGCGGTGACGATCCCGGCCATCAGCGGCCCATCGCCGCGCAACTGCCGGGTCAGCACGTAAGCGGTTGGCGCGGTGGGCACGGCAGAAAACACGATCAACACCAGAAGTTCGGTCCGGGGCAGGGCAAAGGCATGGCCAACGATTGCCGCCAGCCCCGGCATCAGCAACAGCCGTGCGGCCCCCGCCCCGGCGAGCGCCGACAGATTGCGCCGCAGCGCCGGCAGGTTCAGCGCCGCGCCAACGCAGAGTAGCCCCAGCGGCAGGCTGCCCTGACCCAGCAGTTTCAGCAGGCTTTGCGTGCCCAATGGCAGCCCGATGCCGCTCAACGCCAGCGCAAAGCCGACAAGGCAGGCAAGGATCAGCGGATTGCGTAGCATCGTCGCCGCAAGGCGCAGCGGTTGGCGCGCGGCGCTGCCCTCGCTCAGCGCAAGGATCGACAGCACGTTGACCAGCGGCACCGCCAGCGCAAGATAGATCGCCGCCCGCTCAAGCGCGTCCGGCCCGCCCAGCAGCGCCAGCAGCGACAGCGCCAGATAGGTGTTGAACCGCACGATGCCCTGAAGCGCCGGGCCAAAGCGCGCGGCGGGCAGGGGGCGCAGCAGGCGCAGCCCCCACAGCAGCGCGGCGGCGGCGCAGATCGTGGCGATCGCCGCCCCCCCAAGGCGCAGCAGCGCCGGATCGTTTACCGGGGCATTGGCAAGGCTCGACACCAGCAGCGCCGGGAACAGCACGAAATAGTTGAGCCGTTCGGCGGCGGGCCAGAACGTCTCTGCCGGAAAGCCGCGCGCGGCCAGTGCAAAGCCAAGGCAGATCAACGCGAAGAGCGGCCAGATCGTGAGGAATAACATGCGGCTGACTGTCCTTTGCAGCGATGCGTCGCTCAGCCATAGCGCGCAAAGCCCGCCGGAACCAGCCGCCGATCCGGGCAAATCAGGATCAACGCGCGCGGCCCGCCTTCAAGGGTCAGACGCGCCTGACCGTCCAGAGGCATAGCGCGAAGAACAGCCTTGCCCAAGGCGTGGCATTGGCTTGGGCAAGGGGGGATGCTGCGGGGTCAGCCCGCCGGGCAGGCGGCGCCGGTGTCGATCCATGCCTGCGTCAGTTGTCCGAATATCTCTTGCGTGCCGGGCACCGGCTCGCGCCCGTCGCCCGGATGCCAGCCCCAGCCGACCAGCCCGTCTTCGGCGTTGTGCTCGTGCAGATCCGCAAGGGTCTTGCCGCCGTTGCGTTCGGGGTCTTTGAGCTGGGCGCAGATCTCGGCCGCGCTCTTGCCGATCCAGCCCATGCTGAGCGGGGCCAGCTGCCACGGCGAATGACCGGGGATCGAGCCGCTTCCGGTTGCAAAGGCGACGTTCTCGGAGCCATGGCAGGTGGTGCAGCGCATCCCCGGCGCGCCGAAATCCGCCACGCCGCGCACCACGGGGGGCTGGTGCATCTGCATCTGCATGCCTTGCCGGGGCGAATTGTCGACCGGGTGGCAATTCATGCAGCGCGGGTGTTCGATCACCACCAGCATTTCCTCGAACAGCGCGACCGAGCGGTCGGCCTCGGACTCGATGCCGGCGAATTCATCGGGGGTGCGCAGCCCGTCCACCGTGTCGGCAAGCGCGGGCGCACCGCAAAGCAGCGCCGCGATCAGGATCTTCTTCATGGCTCAGACTCCGGCTTTGGCGAAGGGCAGGGTGGTGACATTGGTGCCGCTCAGGGCGCGCCATGCATTGGCGATGGCCGGGCCGATGGGCGGCAGGCCCGGCTCGCCAACGCCGGTGGGATCGGCGTCCGAGGCGATGATCTCGACCATCACGTCGGGCATCTCGTGAATGCGCAACATGCGGTACGTGTCGAAATTCGACTGCATCACCGTGCCGCCCGGTGCCAGCGTGATCTCGTCGAACAGCACGCTGCCGATGCCAAAGCCGATGCCGCCTTCCATCTGCGCGCGGATCACGTTGGGATTGACCGCCACGCCGCAATCGACGGCGCACCAGACGCGGGTGACGTGCGGCATGCCGCCGCGATCCTCGACCTCGGCGATCTGGGCGACATAGGTCTCAAAGCTTTCATGCAGCGCGACGCCGTAGCCCTTGCCATCCCTGACCTTGGTTCCATCCCAGCCCGCCATCTGCGCCACCTTTTCCAGCGCCGCGCGATCGCGCCCCGCCTCGGGTTTCATCAGCTCTAGCCGCCCCTGCACCGGGTCTTTGCCCTGCGCCTCCAGCACCATGTCCAGAAACACCTCGGTGGCGTAGCCGGTGTGCGAATGCCCGACCGAGCGCCACCACAGCACCGACACCGGGCTGTCCACCTGCGCCCAGCCGATGCGCGCATGGCGCAGATCATAGGGCATCTTGGTCGCGCCCTCATAGGCGGTCGGGTCCATGCCGTCCTGCATCATCTGCGCCATCGGGCCGCCCGCCATGATCGACTGGTTGGCGATGACGTCTTCCCAGCCCAGCAGCGTGCCGTCTTCGGCCAGCCCGGCGCGCATGCGGTGTACGGTCAGGGGGCGGTAATAGCCGCCCGCCAGATCGTCTTCGCGGGTCCAGACCAGTTTATAGGTGCCCGGTCCGCCTGCCTTGGCGACCTCGGCCAGCTCGGCGGCGAAATGGGCGGTGTCCTGCGCGCGCCGGCCAAAGCTGCCGCCCGCCAGCATCACGTTCACCGTCACGGCCGAGGCATCAAGGCCCAGCACCCCCGCCACGGCGGGCAGGTCGAGCGCCGGGAATTGCGAGCCCATCCAGACCTCGACCCCGTCCTCGCGCAGTTCGATCACCCCGTCGAGCGGCTCCATCGGGGCGTGGGCAAGATAGGGAAAGCGGAACTCTGCCTCGATGATCTGCGCCGCGCCGTCGATACCGGTCGCGCCATTGCCGATCAGTTCGGCATCCTTGCCCCCCTCGGCGGCGATTTCGGAAAAGGCGGCGTAGATTTCATCGCTCGATCGGGTCTCGGCGTTGCTGTCATCCCAGTCGATGCGCAGCGCGTTGCGCCCCTTGATCGCCGCATAGGTCGAGGCTGCGTAAACCGCGATGCCCTGCGGGATCTGCTGCACGGCGCTGACGCCGGGCAGCTTCAGCGCCTCTGCCGCATCGAAGGACGCGACGGTTCCGCCGAAATTCGGCGGGTGGGCGACGGTGACGGTCTGCATGCCGTCGCGGTACAGATCCATGGTAAAGGTCGCGGTGCCATTGGTCTTGGCGGCGGTGTCGAGCTTGGGCAGATCGGTGCCGATCAGCACGAACTGATCGGCGGTCTTGACAGGCGGGTCCTCGGGCGGGGTCAGCTGCGCGGCGGCATTGGCCAGCGCGCCGAAACTGGCGGTCTTGTCGCCGTGGCGGACAACGCCCTTTGAAACGGTGATTTCCGACGCATCGACGCCCCAGTCGGCGGCAGCGGCAGCCACCAGCATCGCCCGTGCCGCCGCCCCGGCCTTGCGCATCTGCATGTAGCTGTTGGCCATGGCGGTCGACCCGCCGGTGCCCTGCAAGCCAAAGGCAAGGTTCTTGTAGAGCGCGTTGTTGGCGGGGGCAGCCTCGGCGCGCATCTGCGACCAGTCGGCATCCATTTCCTCGGCAACGAGGGTGGACAGGCCGGTATAGGGCCCCTGACCGAATTCGATATGCTTGATCATCACCGTGACGGTGTCATCGGGCGCCACCCGCACAAAGGCGTTGGGCGCAAAGCTGGCATCCCCCGTGGCCCCGCCGGACAGCGCGGCGGCGGCGCCCGACTGGGCGCGGGCGGCAATGGGCAGCGACAGGCCGATCACCAGCCCGGCGGAAGAGGCCAGAAACCCTCTGCGGTTCATCTTGGTCATGGCTCAACCCTCCAGCGTGTCGGCGGCGTCATGGATCGCCTTGCGAATGCGCACATAAGTGGCGCAGCGGCAGATGTTGCCGGCCATGGCGTTGTCGATATCTTCGTCGCTGGGCTTCGGAATTTCGAGCAGCAGCGCAGTGGCACTCATCACCTGCCCGGACTGGCACCAGCCGCATTGCGGCACGTCGAGATTTTCCCACGCCGCCTGAACGGCCTGCGCCTCGGGGCCGTCGATGCCTTCGATGGTGGTGACAGAGCTGCCGTCGATGGTGCCGATGGGGGTGACGCAGCTGCGCCGGGTCATGCCGTCGAGCATCACTGTACAGGCCCCGCATTGCGCCACGCCGCAGCCGAATTTTGTGCCGGTCATCTTCAACTCGTCCCGCAGCACCCAAAGCAGGGGGGTGTCATCGGGGACGTCGACCGTCACCTCTTTGCCGTTGAGTTCGAACCTGGCCATGCGGTCCTCCGTTGGATCTGCGTCTTTGCTGGGCTTGCAGGGGCAGGTAGGACGTTTTGTCGCAGTGTCTATAGATCGCAGAAGGGCGGCTGGCCGCATGGCGCGCTGCCCGCAAGTGCAGGCCGCTCTGGCGCAGGGTGGTTTTCGGGCGCGGAGGCCTAGATTTGTAGCGGCGTGTCAGAACGGCAAGGGGGCGTTGTCCTTGACCTCCTTCATTACGAAAAACGTTCTGGTCTGCCGCACGCCCGGCAAGGCGATCAGTTGCTTGCCGTGCAGCTTGTTGAAATCAGACATGTCCCGAACGCGGATCTTCAGCAGGTAGTCGAAATCGCCCGCCACGAGGTTGCAATCAAGCACCTCTTTCATCCCGATCACCGCCTGTTCGAAGGCCGCAAAGCTTTCCGGCGTCGAGCGATCGAGAACCACGCCAACCATGACGACCGATCCAAGGTTGACCGGCTCTGGCGCGATCTGGGCGTGGACGCCGGTGATGAACCCGTCTTCGAACAGCCGCTGGGTCCGGCGATGACAGGTGGCCGGGCTGACATTCACCCGCGCCGCCAGATCGGCATTGCTCAGACGACCGTCGCTTTGCAGGGCCCGCAGGATATTGATGTCGATTCGGTCCAGATCGCCCATGAAAGAATCTTCCGTTTTTTATGCTAGTTTTGCGAATTTAGGCGATTGCGTAACCTGTAATCCATACAGATGCGCAAATAATCGGGCAAGTTTGGAAGCACCTTTCCAGAGGTTTTCGCTACCGTCAGGGCAGACACCCATTTTGGAGACGCCCGATGTCGATGCTTGAACCATTCGCACGCTACCCGCTCACCTACGGCAAGACGCCGATCGAACACCTGCCGCGCCTGACCGAGGCGCTTGGCGGTAAGGTCGAGATCTACGCCAAGCGCGAAGACTGCAATTCCGGGCTGGCGATGGGCGGCAACAAGCTGCGCAAGCTGGAATATATCGTGCCCGATGCCATCGCCGAGGGGGCCGACACGCTGGTTTCCATCGGTGGGGTGCAATCCAACCACACCCGCATGGTGGCGGCGACGGCGGCCAAGCTGGGGATGAAATGCGTGGTGATTCAGGAAAGCTGGGTGCCGCATCATGATGCGGTCTATGACCGGGTCGGCAATATCCAGATGACCCGGCTGATGGGCGCGGACAGCCGTCTCGTCGATGACGGGTTCGATATCGGCATTCGCAAAAGCTGGGAAGACGCGATCCAGTCGGTCCGCGAGGCCGGGGGCAAGCCCTATGCGATCCCGGCGGGGGCGTCGGTGCACAAGTTCGGCGCGCTTGGCTATGTCGGGTTCGCCGAAGAGGTCGCCGAGCAGGAACAGGAGCTTGGCTTTCAGTTCGACTATATCGTGGTCTGCGTGGTCACCGGCTCGACGCAAGGCGGGATGATCGTTGGCTTTGCGGCGCAGGATCGCGCCGATCGGGTCATCGGCATCGACGCCTCTGGCACCCCGGATCAGACCCGGGCGCAGCTGCGCGGCATCGTCGACAGAACCGCCGAGCTGGTCGGGCTGGGGCGCGCGCTGCGCGAGGATGAAATCGTCATCAACCCCGACTATGCCTATCCCGCCTATGGCGTGCCCTCAACCGATACCAACGAGGCTATCCGACTTGCCGCGCGCACCGAGGCGATGATCACCGACCCGGTCTATGAAGGCAAATCCATGCAGGGCATGATCGACCTGACGAGGAAAGGGGTCTTTCCCGAAGGGTCCAGAGTTCTTTATGCCCATCTTGGCGGTGCGCCCGCGCTGAACGGCTACAGCTATCATTACAAAGACGGCTGACTTAGCGTCGCCGCCCACGATCCGCCGGGCGGCCCAGCCAATTCCCCTGCGTGCCCCGGATGAGCATCCCGCAGGGGATGAGCCGCGCCGACACCCGCTGTGTGCAGGGGGATCGGATCAGGGGCGGGGGCCGCCACGACATTTTCCGGCTTACAGACGCGGGCACTGGTGATGGCGCCTCGCTTGCGTCAGGCCTTGCGCCGGATCGTGCCGACAAGCTCGGTTGCCTCGGCCAGCGTGTTGGAGATCGTGCCGTATTTGCGCAGGTTGCGGTGCAGCAGGGCAAGGCGCTGGTCGCTCTCGTCGGTCTCCACGACGATGTCATAGGCAATGCGCAGCATCTTTGGCGGGCTGTCCTGCCGGGTGCCGTGCAGGCTGATCTCGATGCCGCGCATGTCGAATGCCAGCATCGGGGTCACCCGCTCGGCCCCCTTCAGAAGACAGGCCGCAAGGCTGGCCAGCAGCATCTCGGCCGGGTTGAAGGCGTCGGCTCTGCCCGCCATGTCAGTGTCGAGCACGATCCGCGCCTGCTTGGCCTCGGCCTCAGAGCCGTGGCTGTCGAGCCGCCGTGCGGTGACGTGATACTCAAGCATCGGTCCCATTCCATCTGTTGCAAGGCCGCCCTGCCAGCGCGCCGCGCAGCGGCAACCGCCGGAGGGGCGCACCGGCAGGGCAGGGCGCGGTTTATGCGCTCAGCCAGGTTTCGAGCTTTGCCGCATCCGGCAATCCGCCCGCGTGGACCAGCTTGCCATCGACCGAAACCCCCGGCGTGGACATCACGCCCGCCATGGCGATGGATTTCGCATCAGAGATCTTTTCCACCGTGACCTTCACGCCCAGCCGGGCGGCCGTGTCCCTGACCATGGCTTCGGTGGCCTCGCAGCGTTTGCAGCCCGGGCCGTAGATTTTGACGGTTTTCATCGCAGAGACCTTTCAGAGCAGGATGTTGAACAGATAGCCGGTGGCCAGAATGCCAGCCGCCACGACGGCAATGAAAATCGCGATGAGGCGGAGTTTCAGCACCTGTTTGAGGATGATCATCTCGGGCAGGCTCAGGGCGATCACCGACATCATGAAGGCCAGCGTCGTGCCAAGGGCCGCGCCCTTGTCCAGAAGCGCCTCGACGATGGGAATGACACCGGCCGCATTGG
Source organism: Citreicella sp. C3M06 (assembly GCF_018860705.1). Lineage (GTDB taxonomy): Bacteria > Pseudomonadota > Alphaproteobacteria > Rhodobacterales > Rhodobacteraceae > Salipiger. The sequence continues at coordinate 7,601 of NZ_JAHKQA010000047.1, read as the reverse complement.
TATACATCGGCACCCCCACGACGACGGCGGCGGGCACCGACCACCATGCGTCGTCGCCCATGATCCGCAGCATCACCGCTTCGGGCACATAGCCATGGATCACCGCGCCGATGCCGATGCCCGCGAGCACCCAGATCCAGACCTTGCCGACGATCTCGCGCACCTGCTCCAGACCGATCTTCAGGCGGTCCACCAGCGTCAGCCGCTCTTCGGGAAAATCGCCCACGGGGCCGGCGTTCAACTCGCGCACCCAGTCCTGCAGATACCGTTCCAACCCAAGCCGCCCAAGAACGAACCCGGCCACGTTGGCGATGGTAAAGCCGAACACCAGATAGATCGTCGCGATCTGCCAGCCGACCAGACCATACAGCAGCCCAAGGCCCACCGGCCCGACCATCGGCCCGGCGATCAGAAACGAAAACGTCACGCCCAGCGGAATCCCCGCCGAGACGAAGCCAATGAACAAGGGCACCGAAGAACACGAACAGAACGGCGTCAGCACGCCCAGAAACGAGGCCAGCGGATAGCCCCAGACCGCGTTCTTGCCGGCAAGAATGGCGCGGGTCTTTTCCGGGCTGAACCAGCTGCGCAGAACGCCGGTGACAAAGACGATGCCGGTCAGCAGCAGCAGCACCTTGGGCACGTCATAGGCAAAAAAGGCAATCGCCTCGCCGCTATGGCTGTCGCGCGCCACCGGAAACAAGGATGTGATCCATTCGGCGATCGGGCTGAGCTGACCGTAGAGCAGATACAGGGCAGCGCCAATCGCGGGCACGCCCACGTACCAGAGCCAGTCGGGCGCTTTGTGACGGGACATCGGGGCATGTGTTTCGGCGCTCATGCGGCTTTCCTTTCAAGACTGTCCTGCGCGATCAGAATCGCGTCGAGCATGCTTGCAAGTTCCGGGCTGAGAGCCGGGTTCAACCGGTAGCGGACCCATTGCGCATCGCGCCGGTCCACCACCAGCCCGGCCTGTTTCAGAACCTGCATATGACGCGACATCCGACTTTGGGTGGCGCCAAGGGCATCCATCAATTCGCAGACACAATGCTCTTGCCCATCCCGGAGCCGCCGTATGGCGGCGAGGCGTGTCGGTTCGGCGAGGGCACAGAGGGTCGGGACAATCATGGGCGCTCCTTTATATGCGCATTTGCGCATATAAAGAGGTCGCGGGCCTTGATCCTGATCAACCAGCGAGGGTGCGGGCAGAATTATTTCTGCCGCAGCGCGCCCCACATCATCGCCAGCAATGCGATATTCGCCAGCGCCAGCGCAGCGGTGAGCATCAGCGTTTCCTGCGGGCTCGACCAGCCGATCATCCATGCCCCCAGCATCGGGGCCACGGCCTGCGCGACAAGCGATGGGCGCGCCAGACGCCCCATGAGGGCCGGATAGCGCTCGGCCCCGAAAACGCTCAGCGGAAAAGACCCTCGCGCGATGGAAAACAGCCCGTTGCCGCCGCCGAAAATCACCAGCGCCGCGCCAGCGAGCTGATGATCCAGCGCCAGCAGACACAGGCCGACGGCAATGGCGATCGTTGCCGCAGCCAAGGTCCAGATCGGGTGATGGCGCCCGCGCCCGGCCATCTCCAGCACCCGCGCGCCGACCTGCGCCGGCCCGATCAACGTGCCAAGGGCAACCGCCGTCGCAAGGCTCACGCCCTCGGCCTGAAGGAAGGTGAACAGCCATGTCGCGATGGTGACGACCACCAGCCCATTGAGGATCAGCATTGCGGCCATCAGGGCAAAGATCCGGCGCTCTTTGCGGCTCAGATCTGGCAGCCGGGCGCTGTGCCTGTGGTCGCGGCTGGCTCTGGCAGGGGCTGCGGGAATGGCCAGCAGGATCAGCGGCAGGGTGCCGCAAAGATGGATCACCGCATAGGCCACCGCCACGCCCCGCCAGCCCCAAGTGTCAAGCAACAGGGTCGACAGCGGCCAGCACAGCGTGCTGGCAAACCCGCCCCAAAGGGTCAGCTGCGTGATCGCGCTCCGGGCATCGAGGCCATAAAGCCGCCCCAGCGCGGCAAAGGCCGGATCGTAAAGCCCCGCCGCCATGCCGAACCCCAGCACCAGCCAGCCAGCCCAGAATATCCAGATCTGCGTTGCCGCCGCAACGATCAACAGGCCGATGGCAATCAACAGGCAGCCAAAGGCCAGAACCGGCCGCCCGCCATAAGCGGCGATGGCGCGCCCGGTGGCGGGCGAGGCAAGGCCCGCCGTCAGCAACCCGGCCGACAGCGCGCCGGTGATCGCCTCAAGGCTCCAGCCGGTGTCCTGCGCGATCGGCGCCGCGAGCACGGCCATCAGGTAATAGGTGCTGCCCCAGGTAAAGATCATCACCACGCCAAGCGCAGAGATCACCGGCCATCGCGGCGCCGGGGCAAGGGTGATCGTCTCTGTCATCGTGTCAGGCCGGATGCCAGGGGCGCAACAGCCAGGCCGGGGCAATAGGACCGGCGCGGCGCGCTCATGCGGCATCCTGCCCCGGGCGCAGCGCGACGCCGGTGCAGCATTCTTCGGACAGGAACGCTTGCACGCGCAGCATCGCCGGATAATCGACCTTGTTGAACACCTCGCGCCCCTGTTTATCCTGCAAGACCAGCCCGGCGCTGACCAGCGTCGACAGGTGATGGGCCAGCGTCGAGGGCGCAAGATCCAGATGCTGGCCAATATCGCCAACCCGCAATCCCTGATCGCCGGCCTTTACCAGCAGACGAAAGATCGACAGGCGGGCATCGTGGCCAAGGGCGGCAAAGGCGCGGGCATGGGGGCTGCTGAGGGTCATGCCCCCTAAATAACCAGAAATCCGGTTATTTAGAAGGATTCTTTGCCGCGCCCTTGGCAAATCCCTATATCCCGGCGGCTTTGGCGTTGACGCGCGCGATCAGCGCCTCGCCGGTTTCCTTGCGCTCGCTATAGCGGTCCACGAGGTAATCGGACCGTTCCCGGGTCAGAACGGTGAATTTCATCAACTCTTCCATCACATCGACCATCCGGTCGTAATAGGGCGAGGGCATCATCCGGTCATCCTCTCCGAATTCAAGGAACGCCTTGGGCGTCGAGGACTGGTTGGGGATGGTGATCAGCCGCATCCAGCGCCCGAGGATGCGCATCTGGTTGACGGTGTTGAAGCTTTGCGAGCCGCCGCTGACCTGCATCAGCGCCAGCGTCTTGCCTTGCGTTGGGCGCACCGCCCCCAGCGACAGCGGGATCCAGTCGATCTGCGCCTTCATGATGCCGGTCATCGCGCCGTGGCGTTCCGGAGAACACCAGACCATGCCATCGCTCCATGTGACCAGATCGCGCAATTCCTGCACCTTTGGGTGGCTGGCTTCGGCATCATCCGGCAGCGGCAGGCCCGAGGGGTTGAAGAAGCGGGTCTGCGCGCCAAAGCGGGTCAGCACCCGGGCGGCCTCTTCGCTCAGCAGGCGGCTGAACGAGCGCTCGCGCAGCGAGCCGTACAGCAGCAGGATCTTCGGCGGGTTTGCCGCCGGATCGCAGGCCCCAAGCCGGTCGGCCTCGATGGGGCGGAAATGGGCCTCGTCCAGATTTGGCGTGTCACTCATTTCGGGTTCCTTTTTCGGTCTGGATCATGGTGCTGTCGTGCATCTGGGCCGGGTGTCCGGCCGGGTCGGCAGCGCGGCGCTGCTATCAGCCCATCCGGCACGGGTTCATAGCCGACCACCCCATGCGCGAGGCGCTCCGCCAGCGCCTGCATCACCGGCGGGGGCGGGCGGAAATCCATGTCGGCGACGCTGGCGGCAAACAGCCCCGCGCCGTCCTGCCCCGGCACCTTCGGATGCACCTGTCGCCGGTCGATGACTGCGCCGAAATCAAAGGTCATGCGGATGTCTCGGGGAAGCGGGCGCGGGTGCGGTTGGCGAAGGCGACGAGCGAGAGCATCACCGGCACCTCGACCAGCACCCCGACCACCGTTGCCAGCGCCGCGCCGGAATTCAGGCCGAACAGGCTGATGGCGACGGCGACGGCCAGCTCGAAGAAATTCGAGGTGCCGATCATCGCGCAGGGCGCCGCGATGCGGTGCGGCACGCGCATGACATAGGCCGCGCCATAGGCCAGCGCGAAGATGCCGTAAGACTGGATGACGATCGGCACCGCGATCAGCGCGATCAAAAAGGGGTGTTGCAGGATCGTTTCGCCCTGCAGGCCGAACAGGATCGCCACGGTCAGGATCAGGCCGACCACCGACCACGGCTTGACGCGGGCGGTGTATGCCTCGATCCGCTCGGCGCTGCGCAGCACGCGGCGGGTGGCCAGCCCGGCCAGCAGCGGCAGAACCACATAAAGCACGGTGGCCAGCGCCAGCGTTTCCCACGGCACGACGATATCTGTGACGCCCAGAAGAAACGCCACGATCGGCGCGAAGGCGACAACCATGATCAGATCGTTCACCGACACCTGCACCAGCGTGTAGGTCGCATCGCCCCGGGTCAGTTGCGACCAGACGAACACCATCGCGGTACAGGGCGCGGCCCCGAGCAGGATCAGCCCGGCGATGTATTGCGCGGCATCTTCGGGCGCGATGAAGGGGGCAAACACATGATCAAAGAACAGCACCGCAAGAAAGGCCATGGTGAATGGCTTGATCAGCCAGTTCACCGCCAGCGTGACGATCAGCCCCTTGGGTTGCCGGGCCACGCCCTTTACCGCGCCGAAATCGACGCTGACCATCATCGGATAGACCATGGCCCAGATCAGCACCGCGACGACAAGGTTGATCGAGGCAATCTCGGCGCTGGCGATGGCGGACACCAGCCCCGGCGCGACGGTCCCGATCACGATGCCGGCGATCATCGCAAGGGCGACCCATAGCGTCAGGTAGCGCTCGAACGCGCCCATGGCGTCTGAGCCGGAATTGGGTGTATCGGTCATGGTCAAATGTCCTGTTTCTGAGGCGTGACGGGGTTGCCGAGCAGCTCGGCAAAGCGGGCAGGGGCGGTGTTGCCGCCGGTGATGACGGTTGCCAGAATGCGTCCCTTATCGGCATCTTGACGCCGAGAATGGCGGCCATCCCGACCACCGCGCCCAGCAGCGTGGCGGGATAGAACAACGGCGTGCCACCCGGGTGCAGAACGATCAGGTAATCGGCCATCGGCAGCAGGGTGTTTTCGGGGTAGTCGGCGATCATGTCCGTGGGCGTGCCCGAAGCATCTCCGAGAAACAGCCGGTTCAGATTGCCATCGTCCAGCGGCGAGACCCGCAGCCCGGCATGCGCGGCGGGCAGGTTTGTCATCGCCAACAGGAGGATGTGCCCGCGGATCTGCTCTGGCGACATGTCGCGCGCCAGCCGGGGCAGGGAGATCTGCGCTGCATATCCATCGCCATGAACCCCGCTGAGCATCACCACGATCAACCCGTTGCTGCTAGGGATCGTCGCCACTGGCACTGGGATCCAGCCATAGGCCGAACGCTGCACGCAATGCGGCACAAGCAGATATCCCGCCTGTGCGCTCAGGTCGATTTCGGAGGTGATCTGCGTGCCCGACATGTCGGCCTCCTGATGCGGGTTTCATGCCGCCGCGAAGGGCGGTCTTCGATCCGGCGCAGCGGGGGTGTCGCCTGATCGCCAGCCGTGCCTGCCCCCTCGCGCGTCGTCCTTGCGGTTGGTGTATCGTCGTCATTTCGGCAATCACCGAATTCAGTCCGGGCTAAGTCACGTTTCGGAGCTTGTCAAGCTTCGTTAATTCGGGCATTGACGAAATATGGATCAAGACACCGCCATCGATGCTTTTGCAGCCCTTGCCCAACCCTCGCGGATCGCGGTGTTCCGGCTGTTGATACGGGTCGGCCCGGACGGGCTGCCAGTGCTGGAGATCTCGCGGCGGTTGAACATCGTGCCCTCGACCCTGTCGGGCCATCTGGGGATTCTGAAGCGCTCAGGCCTCCTGACCGCGACCCGGCACCAGCGCGAAATCCACTACGCGGCCAACCTGTCCGCGGTCAGCGCGTTGATCACCTTTTTGCTGGCGGATTGCTGCGAAGGGCGGATCGAGAACTGCTCGGAGGTTCTGTGCCTGCTGGACCCGCGCGCATAGGGTTTCGCCGGGCAATCACGCCCGTTGCCCGAGGCCAGATGCAGACAGCGATTGACGCGGTCGGTCCGTCGCCAAACCACGCCGTCAGGCGCGGACCGCGCTGGGGATCAGCGCTTCGGCCCAGTTCAGCAATGACGCAAGATCCGGTGTCAGCGCGGTGCCAAGACCGTCGGCATAGGCCTCGAACGCGGCGAGATGGCCGCCGCTTACGGCGACAAGAACTGGAATGCCGCAAGACAGCGCCTCGTTGATCAGCGGGCGAAAGCCGCGCCCTTCGGCTTCCTGTTTGCCGAACTTGTTGACGATGAACAGGTCGGCCCCGCGATCCAGCGCCGCCCGTGCAAGGCCCGCCGCGCGTTCCAGCCCGTCGGGATCCAGCCGGCAGCCCTGCGACTGGCTGCCAAGATCCTGACTGATGCGCACCACATCCGCGCCCGGCAGGATGTGCAGATCCATGGCGCATTTGTGCTCTGCCCCGCGGTCGAGGTTCACCTGTACCGCGCCTGCCAGCCGCACGCCTTGTGCGCCAAGCGCCTGCGCCGCAGCGGCGATCAGCCGGTCCGCCTGTCCTGCGCCGTCGGCTGTCACATATCCCAGCATCGATGCCTCCCGTTGCCTTGTGCCCGCCATGGTGGCTTGGGCGCGGCGGCGCCGCAAACAGATTTCCTCGGTTCGGGGCCGCCGATACGCCCGCTGCGCCTCGGATGTAAGTTTTAGGCTCAGGACTTCGGTAACGGGACCCCGTCCGGAGTAGACAAATGGGCTTTATACGCCCTCCAACATCGGTGAGCTGTGCGAGTGCGTTTCCCGCGTGATATCCGCCGAAACCGTGCCTCTTGGCCATTCATCACCAAACACGCCGGTCGCGCCCTGAGGAAGCTGATCACGCTACTGCTTGATCTGGTTCGCGTGCAGCTCGACATCCTGCGCCAGTTCGACCAAGATTTTCTCCAACTTGATAGCGGCCACCGCCACTTTCGACTTGAATGCCGGGTTGTGGTCCGGCGTGATCGTCATGCCATTGTCTTTTCGTCGCTCGCAGCATCATGCTGCTGTTGCGCGGAAAATCCACCTATCCCGGCTGTTCAGATTTCCAGAACCACCTCCGACCTTGTCCAAATTCGGTGCCGTTCCCTACCTTTCAGTGCACTTTGAACAGGTTTTTGCTGGGACAGAGTTTTTTTCGGAGACAGGCAGAATAGCCTTGTAACCCCCATGTTCCCTTGGCTATACGCGTCGACGGAGACGTGGCCGAGTGGTCGAAGGCGCTCCCCTGCTAAGGGAGTAGGCCCGGAAGGGTCTCGAGGGTTCGAATCCCTTCGTCTCCGCCACCTACCATTTTCATTGAATGGCCTTGGGGCGCTTGATAGCGTATAAGTATATGGAATTATGCGCTTATTCTCGTTCGTTGGTTGCGTTCGGTTCACTTCGATTGTGCTCGGTTCTGTTCGTTCCGTGGTATGAAAGGTGGTACGTCCGATGGCCTACACCTCCGGCAAACTGGCCAAGAATCTCGTCCGCACCCTCGGCCTAGGGTCAGGATTCA
>NZ_JAHKQA010000095.1 GCF_018860705.1 Citreicella sp. C3M06 | reverse complement strand
ATTTTATATGACGACGGACAGGCCAGCGCAATGGCGACCAGTATGAGGGGTTTGCGGTGCAGTAGGCGTGCCAGCCATGATCCCTCTGGGATCGACTTTCGGGCCAATACTGTCAGGCGTGACATGGCCCCTATGATCAGTAGATATCGGATGTCGGTCTGGCCGGCTTTCGAGATACGTCCTAGGCGTTCCTTACCGCCAGAGGTGTATTGGCGCGGAACGAGGCCGAGCCAGGCCGCAAAATCTCGCCCGCGCTTGAAGCTGTCCATGGGCGGAGCGAAGGCGCTGATGGCCAACGCGGTCTGCGGCCCCACGCCGGGCATCGTCTGCAGCCGCCGCGCTGCATCAGTTGTCTCGGCAAGACTCCGAGCCTTAGCTGTCTTGGCTTCGATCCGGGTTGTCTGCTCGGATATCTGTTCAAGCAAATCATGGCACTCATCCCGCACCAGCGCGGGCAAGTCGCTGGCAGGATCGTTGAGGACAGCTTCGATACGCTTGAGGCGGGCGATGCCTTTTGGAAAGACATGGCCATATTCATAGAGTACTGAACGCAGGGTGTTCACGAGTTCGGTGCGCTGATGAAGAAGCCGCTCACGCGCACGGAAAAGTACCGCGCAGGCTTGCTGATCTTCCGACTTCGGCTCGACAAACCGCATCTCGGGGCGCTGTGCCGCGACGATGATCGCCTCAGCGTCAGCAGCATCGTTTTTCTGACGCTTCACGAAAGGCCGCACATATTGCGGCGCGATTAGCCGGACCTCATGCTCAAGCTTGACCATCTCTCGCGCCCAATAGCTCGCGCTGCCACAAGCCTCCATCACCACGACCGCAGGTTCGTGCTTCGGCATGAACTGTCTAAACTGGACCCGAGTCACCTTCTTTCGAAACTTCAAGTGTCCGGCCATGCTGGCCCCGTGAAGCTGGAAGACGCTCTTTGCCAGATCCACCCCGATCATTGTATCTTTCATTCGCCGTCCTCTCCTTTGCGTGGCCTTGAACACCACGACTTTGGCACATTGCGTTGCCGTCTGGGGAGGGCGGCAACCATCCCATCTTCTGGAGCTT
>NZ_JAHKQA010000039.1 GCF_018860705.1 Citreicella sp. C3M06 | reverse complement strand
AATGCATCCTGACCCTAGCAACTGGTCCGAAATCTCTCGACCACCATTGTCCGCGATCTGGCCGGTCAGCCGCTCCACCCGCGCTTCGGCGTCCGAAACGGCGTGGATATAGTCTTGAAGGACGATCTGCTGCGCCGGATGCGAAAAGCGCACCATCGCAAGCCAGTGCCGATAGGCTCCCGTCCAGCGCTTTTTCCAGGGATAGATCCGGCTATGGCGCAACAGAAACCCTTGGATTTGCTGGCGCGCCTTGCCCACCACCGGCATGGCCGTCGCTCGCGCCCGGACCAAGTTGCGCATCGCCTCATGCGCTTCGTCAGGCATCCAGACCGCCGTCAGTTCACCTGCCCGGTGCAGCTTTGCCAGCATCACCGCATCACGGCGGTCGGTCTTTATTCGACCACCGGCTTTGATCGGTATCAACGATGGGGCCACTACGGTGCAGTCACGCCCCATCTCGGACAAGCTGTCGATGGCGGCCATAGCCGCAGGGGTCTGCTACATAGCAAATATGCAGCCGCGCGCCGCCAGCCGCGAGCTTGTCGACCAGTTTGCGCACATGATCAGACCGATGCGCCAGCGTTCTCAGGTGACGGACCTCGCCGCCGCGTCCTCCTTGCGCCAAGGCAACCGAAATCGTTGCCTTATGGACATCCAACCCGATGAAAGTGCTGCCCTGCATGTGGTCTCTCCCCCATTCTTGAGGCTCGGCGCCCGCCAACCGGCCGCAACCCTCGAACCGAAATTGCTGCGGGAGAGGCCACTGGCCCAGTCAGGCTCACACAGAGATCATGGGGGCTAAAGCGGGGGTCAGCAGCGCTGGCGTTGCCTGACGACCCGCTGTCGCACCAATGGTCCAACTCGCCCGCAGAAACGGCACCTGCGCCGTCTGGCCGAGGCCGAAACCATCGCCTTTCGCGGCAGCCCGAACGGCGGCGCTCTTGCAAACCATGCGGCTTGATCGGCGCCTTTACGGACGGTTGAACATACTGGCGGCAATGAGGGCAGGGGGCCTCCCAACAGCTCGATGGATCATAAGCCTGATACAGGATGCAAGGCGCGTTGGTGCGCCCAGCATGGCGGGCGCGGGAAAATGGCCATCACCATCCGTCGGTCTTGGCCGATGCCTCGATCTGCGAGGCGCTGCGGCACTGGGCGCGAAAAGGGCCGCCTGCGGTGCAGCGGCCCTTCGATCTGTGGAAACGGGAGCCTGCCGCTGCGTCGGTGCAGCAGGCGGGGGGCCTAGATTTCGCCGCTTTCGGTGCGCGGCATGGCTCTCTTGGGCTTGCGGATCAGGATGGCCCAGACGAACAGCGCGGTCAGCGCAAGGAAGAACAGGCTGTCGGGATTGGTCAGGAACACCACCGGGTTACCATCGCTCAGCGACAGGGCGCGCCTGAGATATTCCTCAAGGTCGGGGCCCAGAATGAAGCCTAGCAGCATCGACACCGTGGAATAGTTCTGTTTGCGCATGAAATAGGCCAAGATGCCGAAGAGCACCGCCAGCGACATCTGGAAGATCGAGTAGGTCGCGACATAGCTGCCGACAAGCGCCACCACGGCGATGCCAGTGTAGAGCAGGCCCTTGGGGATCGACACGATCTTGATGAACCACGGCCCGAACAGCCAAAGCGTCAGCGGGATCAGGACCAGCGCCGAGAAGAACAGCGAGCCTAGCATCGGCCCCAGCAGCTCGGCTTGGTTTTCGAGCAGGCGCGGGCCGGGCTGCAGGCCGTTGATCACCAGAACCCCCAGCACGATGGCGGTGGTCGGATCGCCCGGAATGCCGAACATCAGCATGGGCACGAAGGCGCCGCCGCACATCGAATTGTTGGCCGCCTCGGCCGAGGCAATGCCTTCGCGCGAGCCGCTGCCGTACTGCTCCGGGGTCTTGGACGACGAGCGCGCCATGGCGTAGGAGACAAAGGCCGCCATCGAGCCACCAGCGCCGGGCAAAATGCCGATGCCATAGCCGATGAAGGACGCGCGCAGGTAGGCCAGCAGGCCGATCTCACGGATCTCGGCGCGCGGCGGCAGGAAATCGCGGCGGCGGATCTTCAGGTCTTTGGCCTGTTCCAGCGTCGAGCTGAGGTTGCTCTTCCAGTTTTCCGACTGCATCAGCACTTCGGAGATTGCGAAGGCGCCAATGACGAGGGGCATGATGTCGATGCCCTCGACCAGCGTCTCGGTGCCGAAGCTGAAGCGCGGGATGGGTTGCAGCACGTCGATGCCGACGGTGGCGATCATCACCCCCAGCAGCGTGGCGACAAAGCCCTTGGCGATGTTGCCCTTGTCGACGATCACGATGACCACCAGCGCGAACAGCACCAGTGAGAACTTGCCCGGCGTGCGGATCAGCAGCGACAGCTCGGCCGCGATCGGCATGAAGGCCATGAGCAGCACCGCGCCAATGGCCCCGCCGATCATCGACCCCAGCGCCGCGTGACCCAGCGCGTTGGCGCCGAAGCCTTTCTTCATCAGGGCGTTGCCCTCGATCGCCGTCATCATCGACGAGGGCGCACCGGGGATGTTGATGGTGGTCGCGGTGATCGACCCGGAATACATCCCGGCCATGAAGATCGAGGCGCACATCACCAGCGCCGGCACCACGTCGATGGTGTAGGTGATCGGCAGCAGCAGCGCGATGGCCAGCACCGAGGTCAGGCCGGGCATGGCACCAAAGAAGGTTCCAACAAGGAAACCGCCGATCATGAAAGCGATGACGTAAGGATCGGCGAGGGCGGACATGCCGCCGAGAATGTCGATGAAGATGTCCATCAGAACACCCCTGCGGTGAGGGTCGGCAGGCGGACGCCGAAGATGCCGGCAAACAGCCCGTAGAACAGCGCCGTCACGGCGATGGCGTAAAACGCGAAGACCAGCGGGCGGCGCAGCTGGAAATGAAAGATCGCGAACAGCGCCGAGGTGAAGACGAGGGTCGCCAGCCAGTAGCCCAGCGGGCGGAACAGGGCGATGTAGCCAGCGGTTGCCACGATCACCAGAAGCGGGCGCAGCAATTCGCGCACCGGTCCGTCTTGGGTGGGGCTGCGGAACTCGGCGATGAAGACCGCCGCGAGGGCGACATACATCAGGCAGGCCATGAGGATCGGCACCGAGCGTGGACTCATCTCGCCGGCCCCCGCGAATTGCGAGCGGATGTCGAACGCGGCGGCAAGGTAGACGGTGGTGACGATCAGGAAAAAGAGGGGCAGCAGGACACCTGTCCTGAGAAGGGGCTCGCGGTCGGCCATCGTGGTCTCCGGGTTGGGGCGGCACCAGAGCGTGCTCCGATGCCGCCTGTCATGGCGCTGGGATGGTGGGGGCGGTTATTTCGACAGAACGCCGTTTTCGACGAGCATATCCATCTGGGTGAACAGGCCTTGCGCCGTCTCGTCCGCCCATTCGTCAAGCGCATCGCCAGCAAGCCAGTTGGGGGTCACGCCCATGGTGGCGAGCCAGTCCTGAAACTCGTCGGTGTTGTAGGCCTGTTCATAGGCGGCCTCGAGCGCAGCGATCACATCGTCGGGGGTACCGGCGGGGGCGGCCAGCACGATGAACGAGCCGTTGAGCAGGGCGATGCCGGCTTCCTCGGCAGTGGGCACGTCGTAGGTCGGGTTCTTGGCGTCCGAGAATTCGACGATGCCGCGGGCGGTGCCGTCTTCGATCAGGTTGGCGAAATCGCCCAGCGAGGTCAGCACCACGTTCACCTCGCCGGACAGCAGCGCCTCTTTCTGCGGGGCAGCGCCTCCGGGGTAGGAAACGATGCGGAATTCGGCCCCGGTGATCTGCTGAAGCTGCAGCAGAGTCAGGTGCACGCGCCCGCCAAGGTTCTGCACACCAACGCGCAGGTTGCCGGGATCGGCCTTGGCGGCGGCGATCAGGTCGTCAAGCGACTGGTAGTCGGAATCGGCATCGACGATGATCGCGTCGGCTTCGCTGGTGATGCGGGCGATCAGGTCGAGCTTGTCCATCTTGTAGCTTGGCAGCATGCCCTGCCACGGCACGGTGACGATGCTGTCGTAGGTCAGCGCGCCCAGCGTGTAGCCATCGGGTTTTGCGCTCATCAGCTGGCCGACGCCGGTGGCCGAATTGCCGCCTTCGATGTTCTCGACGTAGATGGTGCCGTCCAGCGCGTCTTCGGCAAGCGTGGTCACCTTGCGCACGATGCCGTCGGTGCCCCCGCCTGCGCCCCACGGCACCACCATGCGCACGTCGCGCTCGGGGTATTCGGCCAGTGCGGCAAGCGGCACGAGGGCCGTGGTGATGGCGGCAAGGGTGCCGATGAAGCTGGGTGTCATGATGTGTCTCCTCCTAAGACCGTTCGGAAGCAGCCGCAGGCCGTCCCGTCGTTTTCCGTGTTCTGCTTTCCGGCCCGTGCCACGGCGCTTGCGCGCTCTGTGCTCCCCCTCCGTCGGCCTGGGCCCCACGGGCCGGAATCGCTGGTGGTGCTTGCGCCCCAACCAACTAATACATTACTATATGAATTGACGCGAAGCTGGCAAGCCTCCTTGAGGTTCCCCGGAGAGATCGGGTCAAGTTTCTGAAATAGATGGAGGAACAGAAATGCTTTATGATCACCGGACCTATTGCTGCCGTCCGGGCACCATCAAGAAACACCTCGCGCTTTATGGCGAACACGGGTTCGACGTGCAGCGTCGGCATCTGGGCGAACCCGTGGTTTACGGCGCGGTCGAGACCGGGGACGTGAATTCCTACGTGCATATCTGGTGTTATGCCGATGCCGCCGACCGGGCGGCAAAGCGGGCGGCGCTGGCGGCGGACCCCGAGTGGCAAGCCTATCTGAAGATCAGCGCCGACGCAGGGTACCTTGTCTCGCAGGTCAACCAGCTGCTGGGGCCGGTGCCCTTCTTTACGCCGAAGGGCTGAGCGGTGGGCGCGGCCAACGGGCCGCGCCTCTCCCTGCGGGGGCGCGGCGCTCAGTCCTGCGGCAGGTCCATGCGCCTGACAAGAAAGTCGAGCTCGGCAAGATCGGCCTCGGTCAGCCGTGGCCCCGGCCCGCGCAGCGCATTCGAGCGCAGCGCGCCGCGGCGACGCATCATCTCCTTGCGCAGGGCGATGCCCCATTGTCCTTGTGCCTCGTGTTTCAATAGCGGCAGGTAGCGGTTGAAGAGGTCATGCGCCTCGGCCCGCTTGCCCGCCGTCATCAGCCCGTACACCCCCGACAGCATTTCGGGATACGAGAACCCCGCCATCGGGCCATCGGCGCCGCGCTCCATCTCCTGCACGAGGAACTGGCCGTTGTTGCCGGTAAGAATCCGCACCGGGCGCGACAGCTCGTTGCGCATGCGGGTGATCTTAGGGAGCGAGGGGAAATCCTCTTCCTTGATCACGACGATCTGCGGGAAGGCGGTGATCAGCCGGTCGATGGCGGGTACCGACATCACCACGCCCGAGGCGGCGGGGAAATCCTGCAACACCGTGGGCACGTCGCCGATGCGCTCGAACACCGCGTCGAAATAGCGCAAAAGGTCTTCGTCGGTGCGGATGCCAGCGGGCGGGCAGATCATCACCGCGTCGGCGCCCTCGGCGATGACCTCTCTGGTGACCTCGACCAGCGTGGCGAGGTTGGGGTGCGAGACGCCGGCGATGATGCGATGCCCGTCCGCCGCCGCGACGTAATGGGCGGCGACGGCGATGGTCTCGTCCACGGTCAGCTTCTGTGCCTCGCCCGAGACGCCCAGCACGGTCAGCCCCTGCGCACCGTGGCGGTAGTAGAACGCCGACAACGTGTCGATGCTGGCAAGATCTAGCGCGCCGTCCTCAAGGAACGGCGTCTGTGCGACAACGTGAAGGCCGCAGGTTTCGGCAAGTGCTTTGGACATGGACTCTCCCTTCGCGGGCCGGGGTGGTCCGCGCTGTCTGGTGATGATCCTGCTGAGGCTCTGTTGGGCCGGGTGTCAGGTGAAGTAATCCTCGTGCCGGGCGCGATATTCATCGGCCCAGTCGTCGGGTTTGTGGGTATGGCGGCGGATCTTGCGCACCGCGTCATCGACATCGCCGGATTCGATCGCGGCCACGATGCGTTCGTGCCCTTGCAGGATCAGCTCGAGCCTGTCGCTGGAATGGGTTTGCAGGCGCCGCACCCTGTCCAGATCGCCGGTCTGGGCGCGCAGCAGCGCGTGCAGGTTTGGATGCCCGGCGCCTTCGAACATGACGTAGTGGAAGAACTCGTCAAGCTCTTGGAAGCGGCGCAGCTTGGTCTTGTCGGGGGCGACGGCGCGCTGCAGGGCGATGACCTCGCGCAGCCGCGCCAAAGTCTCGGGGGGCGGATCGCGGGTGAGCTTTTTCGTCACCTCGGTTTCCAGCGCCTGACGCAGGAACAGGGCCTCGCGGATCTGCGCAAGGTTGATGCGCGTCACCAGCGTTTTGGATTGCGGATAGATCCGGATCAGCCCGTCCTGATCGAGCCGCTGCATTGCATCGCGTAGGGGTGTCTGGCTGACATCGTATTCCCGCGCCAGATCGGCGCGGGTCAGCGCGGTGCCCGGCGGCAGATCCAGCGACAGGATTCGCTGCCGCAGATCGTCATAGATTCGCGACGAGGCCATGGGGCGCCCCATCGGCGTGTCCTGCCGCATCATGTCAAAAGCGAGTGTCATCGTCGGTGTCTTCATGCCGCTCTCCAAGTCTTCTCCCTGCTGACGGACAATTAACCGCATCTGCGGACCGGTTGACCATACTGATAAACTAAAATATTAGTACATGACAAGTCCCGTGACGCGGCGGCTGCGGCCCGATTTCGCCCGCGCTTTGCGGTGGTGGCGCGCGAAACAGGCGTGGCAGGGCAGGCCGCCCGGCCGCGCAGCAACAGGAGGTTCAGGCAATGGACGGCACGACAAACGGCTTTGTTCCGCACGGCAGGCACTTGATCGCAGGAGAGTGGGTTGCGGCAGAGGCAACCTTCCGTTCGGACCCCGCTCAGGGCACGGCGCATGAGTTTGCCATCGGCACACCGGCGCTGGTGAACGCGGCGGTCGAAGCCGCCGAAGCGGCGTTCTGGAGCTATGGCTACAGCGATGTCGAGACCCGCGCCCGTTTCCTTGAGACCATCGCCGAGCAGATCGACGCCCGCGGCGCAGAGATCACCCAGATCGGCACGCAGGAAACCGGCCTGCCCGAAGCGCGGCTTCAGGGCGAGTGTGGCCGTACCACCGGCCAGCTTCGGCTGTTTGCCAGCCATATCCGCGCTGGCGATTGCCTTGACCGCCGCCATGACGCAGCGCTGCCCGACCGTGCGCCGCTGCCGCGCCCCGACATCAAGCTGATGCAGCGCCCGATCGGCCCGGTGGCGGTGTTTGGCGCCTCGAACTTCCCGCTGGCCTTTTCCACCGCCGGGGGCGACACCGCCTCGGCGCTGGCGGCGGGCTGCCCCGTCGTGGTCAAGGGCCACTCGGCCCACCCCGGCACCGGCGAGATCGTGGCCGAGGCGATCAAGGCCGCCATCGAGATCTGCGGCCTGCCGGGCGGCGTCTTCAGCCTTGTGCAGGGCGGCAAACGTGACGTGGGCACCGCGCTGGTGCAGCACCCGCTGATCAAGGCGGTGGGCTTTACCGGCTCGCTCGGCGGAGGGCGCGCGCTGTTCGATCTGTGCGCGCAGCGGCCAGAGCCGATTCCGTTCTTTGGTGAGCTGGGCTCGGTCAATCCGATGTTCATCCTGCCGCAGGCCGCCAGCGCCCGCGGCGCCGAGATCGGCCGGGGCTGGGCGGGCTCGCTGACCATGGGGGCTGGCCAGTTCTGCACCAACCCCGGCATCGCGGTGATCGCAACTGGCCCCGACGGTGACGCCTTTGTTGCTGCGGCGGTCGAGGCGCTGACGGATGCCCCCGCGCAGGTGATGCTGACCGATGGCATCGCCAAGGCTTACCGCGATGGCAAGGCGCGCTTTGACGGGCGCAACACCGTCACGCCGCTGCTCACCACCGCGCAGGACGGGCGCAGCGCCAGACCCAACCTCTATCAGACCGACGCCGCCAGCTACCTGCAGGACCACACGCTTGGCGAGGAAGTCTTTGGCCCGCTTGGACTGGTGATCCGGGTCAGCGGCCCTGAACAGATGGTGGCGCTTGCCAAGGGGTTCGAAGGTCAGCTTACCGCGACGCTGCACATGGACGCGGGCGACAGCGCCGATGCGCGCGCGCTGCTGCCGGTGCTGGAACGCAAGGCTGGCCGGGTGCTGGCCAATGGCTTCCCCACCGGGGTCGAGGTTTGCGACACCATGGTGCACGGCGGGCCCTATCCGGCCTCGACCAATTTCGGCGCCACCTCGGTTGGCACCATGGCGATCCGCCGCTTTCAGCGCCCGGTGAGCTACCAGAACCTGCCGGACGCGCTGATGCCTGCCGGCTGGCAATAGCGGGGCGGGGGCGGGCCTTGCTCGGACCCGCCCGGCACCCGCCAGATAATATCCCGCGACATGCGGACACGACACAAAGAGTGAGGAGACACACACCATGATCGCACCCGACGCGCTGCGCGAGATCATCCGCCACGGGCTTTTGTCCTTTCCGGTGACCCCCTTCGATGCCGAGGACCGCTTTGCGCCCAAGCCGTTTCAGGCGCATCTGGAATGGCTCAAGCCGCATAAGGTGGCCGGGCTGATCGTCGCTGGCGGCACCGGCGAGATGTTCTCGCTCACGCCAGAAGAGATCGTCGACGTGGTGCGCGTTGCCCGCGCGGTTGCCGGGGACGCGCCGGTCATCGCGGGCTGCGGCTACGGGGTGCGCATGGCCTGCGATCTCGCCCGCGAGATCGAGGCTGCCGGGGGCGACGGCATTCTGCTGCTGCCGCATTACCTGACCGAGGGGCCACAGGACGGCGTGGCCAACCGCATCCGCGCGGTCTGCAAAGCCACCAACATGGGGGTCATCGTCTACAACCGTGGTCAGGCACAGGTGTCGGCCGAGACGCTGGAACAGCTCGCCGAAGACTGCCCCAACCTCATCGGCTTCAAGGATGGCACGGGCGACATCGACACCGTGCGCCGCGTCACCGTGCGGCTTGGCGACCGGCTGTCCTATATCGGCGGCATGCCGACGCATGAGCTGTTCGCGCAGGCCTATCGCGGCGCGGGCATGCCGACCTATTCCTCGGCGGTGTTCAACTTTGTGCCCGAGACCGCGCTGGAATTCCACGGTGCGTTTCTGGCCGGGGATGACGCGAAATGCGAGCAGCTGCTGCGCGATTTCTACTATCCTTTTGCCGCCATCCGCGACCGCAAGTCCGGCTATGCGGTTTCGGCCATCAAAGCCGGCGTCGCGCTGCGCGGTTTCGAGACCGGCCATGTGCGCGCACCGCTCACCGATCTGAGCGGCGAAGAGGTCGAGATGATGCGCGCGCTGATCAAGGGCCGCAACTGATGACCATCGGTCCCGTTGCTCTGTTTGGGCCTGCACGCCCCGACATGCAGGCCCGGACAGAGACGTTCGCTCTGCGGCGCGTCCGTCGCAACGGGGCCGATGACATGCGCGCGCCACCGGCCCGGCACGATCCGCGCCTTCGCCGAGGGCCTGACCGCATCGCCTTGCCCTGTGAGCAACCAAAACGGCACATCCTGGGAGGACAACCATGACAAAGATCGCAAAGCGCACCGGCGGACAGGTGCTTGTGGACCAGCTTCTGATCCACGGCGCCGACTGCGCCTACTGCGTGCCGGGCGAGAGCTACCTCGAGGTGCTCGACGCGCTGCATGACGTGCGCGAGCGTTTCACGCTGTATAACGCGCGGCACGAGGCTGGCGCCGCCGACATGGCCGAGGCCTATGGCAAGCTCACCGGCACGCCCGGCATCTGCATGGTCACCCGGGGCCCCGGCGCCTGTCAGGCGGCAGTCGGCGTGCATATCGCCTATCAGGATTCGACCCCGATGATCTTGCTGGTGGGGCAGGTCGGGCGCCAGACCATGGACCGCGAAAGCTTTCAGGAAATCGACTATCGCCAGATGTTCGCGCCCGTCGCCAAGTGGGCGGCGCAGATCGACAGTGCCGAGCGCATCCCCGAATACATCGCCCGCGCCTTTCGCGTTGCCACCTCGGGGCGGCCCGGCCCGGTGGTTCTGGCGCTGCCCGAGGACATGCTGACCGACGTGGTCGAGGTGCCCGACGCCCGCCCCTTCGCGCCAAGCGTTCCGGCTTTGTCGCCGCAGGACGCCGCCGCCGTGATGGCCGCGCTGTCGCAGGCGCAGCGCCCGTTGCTGCTGGCCGGTGGGTCCGGCTGGAGCGATGCAGGCGCCGCAGCGTTGCAGCGCTTTGCCACGGCCAACAACCTGCCGGTCGCCACAAGCTTTCGGCGGCAGGATCTGATCGACAACCGCTCAGACGCCTATGTCGGCGATTTCGGCACCGGGGTGGCGCCGTCTTTGGTCAAGCGGCTGGCCGAGGCCGACCTGCTGCTGGTCATCGGCGCAAGGCTGGGCGAGATCACCACCAAGACCTATGCCACGCTGTCGGTGCCGAACCCGGCGCAGACGCTGGTGCATATCCACGTCGATGCGAACGAGATTGGCCGGGTCTATTCACCGACGCTCTCGGCGGTATCCGGCCCCGATGCCGCGCTTGAGGCGCTGTGCGCGCAGCCGCCGGCCCCTGCGGATGCGGATTGGGCGGCGGCGCTGCGGGCGGACTATCTGGCGGATTGCGAACCGCCGCCGCATGACTACCCGCTGGACATGGGGCAAGCCATGGCCGAGATGCGCGAACTGGTCCCCGCCGATGCGGTGATCACGCTGGATGCGGGCAACCACACCGGCTGGGCGCAGCGCTTTTTGCGCTACGCGCGGCCCGGACGGCAGATCGGCTCGACCTGCGGGTCGATGGGCTATGCGGTGCCTGCGGCGGTTGCCGCCTCATTGCAGGTTCCGGCGCGTCAGGCCATCGCCTTTGTCGGCGACGGCGGCTTCATGATGTCGGGCATGGAGATCGCGACAGCCGTGCAGCATGGCGGACGGCCCGTCGTGCTGGTGTTCAACAACGGCACCTATGGCACCATCCGCATGCATCAGGAGCGCGAGCACCCGGAGCGGATCTCGGGCACCGACATCGTCACCATGGATATTGGCCGTATCAGCGAAGGTCTGGGCGCGGCGCATATCCGCGTGACGCAAACCGCGCAGTTTAGGCCGGCGCTGCTGCGCGCCTTTGACCATGACGGACCGACGGTGATCGAGCTTATGACTGATCCCGAACAGATCTCCACCCGCACGACGGTCAGCCGGTTGCGCGGCGATTAGGCGCTTCGGAGGGGCCGATGACCAAGACCCCCGACAGGCTGCGCTCTGCGCGCCGGTGCTGATGGGCGGCTGCGACAAGACCGCGCCCGGCCTTGTCATGCGGGCGGCCACCGCCGGGGGGACCGCTGCCGCCCCAGCCGCGCGCGCGGCTCGACTGATCCAGATCCCCCGTGCGGCGGAGCGAAGATTGACAGGTTTGCAGAGGGGCGGTTTCCGGGGTATCACTCGGCGCTGAAACCTGTTGCACGACGGAACGCCTCTGGCCCGTGAGCGTTGCCCTTGCGCAGCCAATTTGCGCAGCCAGAGGTTCATTCATGCAGATCCGCATCGACGTCGACATGCACTACCGCTTTGCCAAGCCCGACACGCTGTTGCTTGCCTTCGAGGCCGCGAAAAGCCCCGGTCAGCGGGTGCTCGAGGCGCATCTTGATCTGGGCGATGCCGAGCTGCACCGGTTCGACGGCGATTCCGGCATTGGCGAGCGGATCTGGGCGCGCATCCCCGGTAAGGACATGACCCTGAGCTACAAGGCGCTGGTTGCGATCGACCGACCGCCGTTTGATCCGTCTGCGCTGAAACAAGTGCCGCTGCACCGCATTCCCGGCGATGTCGCGCCCTACCTGCGCCCGTCGCGCTATTGTCAGTCGGACAAATTCACCGCCTTTGTTGCCAAGCGCTTCGGTGGCCGTTCGGGCGGTGCCAAGGTGGCGGCGATCCGCGAGTGGATCGAGGCAGAGCTGACCTATGTGCCCGGCGCCTCGGATGCGGACACCAATGTGCTGGAAACCTTTGCCGGGCGCGAGGGCGTGTGCCGGGATTACGCGCATCTGATGTGTTCGATGGTGCGGGCCGCCGGGATTCCGGCGCGGATGGCGGCGGTCTACAGCCCCGGCGTGACGCCTTCGGATTTTCACGCGGTGGCCGAGGTCTGGCTCAGCGATGGCTGGCATCTGGTCGATGCGACCGGCATGGCCTCGGCCGATGATACTGCGTTGATCGCCGTGGGCCGCGACGCTTATGACATCGCCTTCATGGATTCTGTCGGGCCTGCCGAGCTGGTCTCGCTCTCGGTTAAGGTCAAGGCGGCGTAGAAAGACACGCGGCACCCAAAGGCGGGATGTCGCCGAGCGCCGCCTCGGCGGGCGGTGGAATCGTTGACCTGTTAACCAATTCGTCGCAGCATCCAAGGTACGGAATGGCTCGCGCCAGTCTTGGGGTGCAGGTTGCGCCGTGGCGGTGGCCTCTGCATTCGAACCGGGTAGGAGTACAGGCATGTACGGTACCGGGCGCCTGCGTGGTTTTTTTCTAGGTGCCGCAACACGACCGCCGACAACAGGGCTCGCGCCATGGCGCGCTGGCAAAGAGATCCTTGCGCGATGATGGCGCCGGATCGCGGTCGCTTGCGCAGTGATATTCAGGGGCTACGCGCGCTTGCGGTGGTTCTGGTGGTGCTCGACCATGTCTTCGGCTTTCCGGCCGGTGGGTTTGTCGGCGTCGATGTCTTCTTTGTCATATCGGGATACCTGATCACCGCCCATCTTCTGCGCGAGATCGAGGCAACCGGCACGGTGTCGATCCTTGGCTTTTACGCCAAGCGGGTGCGGCGGATTCTGCCGGTGGCGCTTTTGGTGGCGGCGGTGACGGTGCTGGCGGCCTTCGTGCTGTGGTTTCCGCCGCGCGCCGTGCAGGTGCTGCTGGACGGGCTGAGCGCCATCGGCTTCGTCGCCAATATCCATTTCATGGCGCTGGGGACCGATTACCTGTCGCATGATGCGGCGGTCTCACCGTTTCAGCATTACTGGTCGCTGTCGATCGAAGAACAGTTCTACGCGCTCTGGCCGATCCTGCTGCTTGGGGTGATGCTGCTGCCGGGCGGGCGGGGGCTGCGCATCGGGCTTGTGGCGCTGCTGGCGGCGGTGAGCCTTGGCTGGGGGCTGTATCGGTCCATCGGCGCGCCCGCCATGGCCTATTTCGACACCGGCGTGCGCGCGTGGGAACTGCTGGCCGGGGCGCTGCTGGCGATGGCCGGTCCGTGGCGGCTTGGCCCACGCCTGCGCCGCTGGGGGGGGCATTGCGGTCTGGGGCTGATCCTTGGCTCTGCCATCCTGCTTAGCGCATCGTGGGTCATCCCGGTGCCGGCGGTGCTGCCGGCGGTGATTGGCGCGGTGCTCGTTCTGGGCGCCGACGCCCCGGCGGGGCCGCGTTCGGTGCCGGGCAACCCGCTGTCGCGCTGGCTGGGCGATGTCTCTTACAGCCTGTACCTGTGGCATTTCCCGGTTCTGGTGCTGGCGCAGGCGCAGTTCGGCACGGGGCTGATCGTGGCGCTGGCGACGCTGCCGCTGATGCTTGGGCTGTCGTGGCTCAGCTATCGCTATGTCGAGCGCGCGGTGCTCGACAGCCGCTTCCTGAGGCCGGGGCAGGGGCGCTGGACGCGCCCCGCCGAGCTGGCGCTGGGGGTCGCGGTGCTGGGCGTCATTGCGGGGCTGTCCATCGTGCAGCTGCAGGGCCACGCCGCTGTGCGCTCGGCGGGGCCGTGGATGAAGCTGCTGGATCGACCGGTCGACTTCGCTACGGTGGACAAGGCGATGTCGCAGGAAGAACGCCAGCAGGATATCGGCGACGCGCTGGCGGCGCAGCGCTGGCCCGGAGGCATCACGCCGCAGCTCTCGCAACTGTCCGATGCGGATTTCGCCGATGCGATGTTCGCCTGTCGCCAGAACCCGCTGTGGAAGGCACCGCGGCGGGTCTGCCGCTATACCCACGGCGACACCCCCGTGGCGGTGATCGGCGATTCCATCGCCGCCAGCTGGGTGCCGGCGATTTCCGCCATCGGGCAGGACAGGGGCTGGGACGTGGCGGCGCTGGCCTATTCCAATTGCTCGCTGTTTGATACCGACGTGACCGACGCCCACGGGACCCCCGGCTTTCGCGAGGCCTGCAAACAGCGGCGCGCCGAGATGTTCGCCTTTCTCGACGCGCTGAAACCCTCGATCGTCTTCCTGTCGGCCTCGGAATCGGCGCTGACCTTTACGGGGCATGAACTCGACACCGCCGCCGAACTCTGGAAGCTCGGGGCAGAGCGGACCTTTTCCCGCCTCGCAGAGGTCGAGCAGCTGGTTGTGCTGCAAGACCCGCCCTGGGGCGCCAGCCCCGCCGACTGCGCCACGCGCTTCTCGCCGCCCGAAAGCTGCGTGGTGCCGGTTTCGGCGCGCCACAAGGCCAAGGCAGAGGCGGAATCGGCGGTGGCGGACACCTTCGACAACGTCACCTATGTCCCGACGCGCGACTGGTTCTGCGCGCAGGGCAAATGCCCGCTGTTTGCCTCGCGGCAGTTGACGCGGGTGGACCGGATGCACCTGACAGCCGCCACGGCCTACGCGCTGTCCGACCTGATCGCAGAGGGGCTGGATCACGATCCGTGAGCAACGCCATGGCGCTGGAGCCCCGATCCGGCAGAAGATCGAGCGGTGAAGGCTGGCGAAGATGCCCTTTGGACTGCAGCGCTTGAACGCGGCGATTCACCGTGAGACCAAACCGAACAGGTTCCTTGACGAAAGCCCGTCCGGATTTGGTGGCTATGACGGGTCGGCGAGCCATCCAGTGGCCGCCAGTCTCGGCGCGGCGCAAGAGCCAACCGCCGAAATTTGACCGCGATGTCCGTCTCCTGTTCCGCCCGGATGACGCTACCCTTCGCCGGGGATTTGGCACCGGGAGAGGCTTTGCCGCACAAGACGGGTGAAGGACGTTCTTTCCCTTTCCTCAGAGGGCTTTAGCCCGCGGGCACGGCGACAGCTATGCCAAGCGCAGAATAGCGCTTGAGCGCGGCGATACGGATCTGGATGTCCGCTGCCTAGCGGTTGAAGTCCCGTGCCCTGGGGTGTTATCCCATCCGTCCCCGGCAGAGCCTCCACTGACCGACCAGAACGCAGGTCGCGCATCGCAAAGCAATGTCACGATAGGTTTGGTCTCGACGCGGCTTCGGCGTGGGCATCCGCTCCAACGTCGCCAGAGTGCGCGCCCTAGGTATCGTAAAGCATTGACGGTTTCCTTTCGGGCGATCGCGCTCATGGGCTGCCACGGCTTGGCAGTCTTGCGCGGCGGAAGGGCAGTGTGAGCGCCGCATGCGCCATTTTCATCATGGCATTTACCGCCTGTCGTCACTGATGAGGTGCGATCTTGGTCAGGCACTTGGGTAACATCGCAGCGTCACCAACCTTGCCCGTCGTGATCTCCCCTATCGGCAGATTTGCCATGCAAATCGCCTGCCGGGCGGTGGTCAGACAGCTCTGGATCGCAGCATCGCTGAACTTGCATTGGCGAGCACGCCTGCCGGTCGGTCGCGGTGTCCAAGTCGTCTCAGGATCAGACCAACCTCTCACACATGTAAGCATGTGCTGCCGGTCAAGGGATCGCCAACGAACCGCGCTGCTTCAAGCGGTGATTGCAAGACGCCCACTGCGTGGTTTTGGATGTCGTGGGGGGCAACTGCGCATGCCCTCCAGCTGTCTTGCTGGCTTCACGCAGTGGCTCCCTGACGGGGTTTGGGCAAAACGGCCAATCTGCCTTCCCACCGGAGGGGCGCTGACAGCCGACTAGACGCGCCGGTCCCACGGGAAGCGGCAGCGAGGCGCTACACAGCTCCCGAATGCGCTCCCCCCTGAGACCGGCTGCGGCGGAGGCAGGCGCCATCCCGGAACCTGCTCGGGCGGAGATCTGCCCGGGCAGGAGCGGGAATCTGCGATATAGTTTCATTTTCCACCTTCTCCCATCTTGCTCAGAGCCGCCAGCTTGCCCATGGTTCGCGCACGTCGCGTCAGGATCGGTCAGACCTCTGACGCGCAACTGATGTCTGGGAGGACAACCATGATCAGAACCTTCGGGCTCGGCGCATTGATCGCCGGCAGCCTCGCCGTCACCGCACCCGCTGCGATGGCCACCGAATTTGTCAACGTGCTCACCGGCGGCACCTCGGGCGTGTACTATCCGCTCGGCGTTGCAATTGCCGACATCTACGCCAAGAATATCCCTGACGCGCGCGCGCAGGTGCAATCGACCAAGGCGTCGGTCGAGAACCTGAACCTGCTACAGCAGGGCCGCGGCGAAATCGGCTTCGCGCTCGGCGACTCTGTAAAGGACGCCTATGAGGGCAACGCCGAAGTTGGCTTCTCCAAGCCCCTCGACAAACTGCGCAGCATCGCCGCGATCTATCCGAACTACATCCAGATCGCTGCCTCGGCCGACGCCGGCGTGATCACCGCGGCGGAACTGGCTGGCAAGTCGGTTTCGGTCGGCGCCGCAAAGTCCGGCACCGAGGTCAACGCACGCAAGATCCTCGGCGCGCTCGACATGACCTACGACGATCTGGGCAAGGTCGAATACCTGCCCTTCGCGGAATCGGTCGAACTGATGAAGAACCGCCAGCTTGACGCCACCCTGCAAAGCTCGGGCCTCGGCTCGGCGGCTCTGAAGGACCTGTCGTCGACGCAGGACGTCACCTACGTGTCGATCCCCGAGGACGTGGCCGGTAAACTTGGTGCGCCCTACGCGTCAGGCATCATCCCGGCAGGCACCTACCCGGGTCAGGACGAGGATATCTCGACGCTGACGATCACCAACATCCTGGTGACCAGCAGCGACGTGTCCGACGAGCTGGCCTACCAGATGACCAAGCTGCTGTTCGAAAACCTCGACCAGCTCAAGGCGGCGCATGCGGCTGCGGGCGCCATCGACATTCAGAACGCGATCAAGAACTCGCCGATTCCGATGCACCCGGGCGCCGAGAAGTACTACAAGGAACAGGGCCTGCTTTAAGCAGCCCAGTGCGGCGGCCCGGCTTCGGCCGGGCGGCTTGCACGACAGGAGGACGACATGACCGGACAAAATGCGGCTGAGCACGGCCGGGCCGAGGAACTGGCCGAACTGCACGACCCGCTGGCCTCGAGCTTTCCGCAGAGCCTGACCGGGCGCTTTCTCTTCTGGTTGGCAGTGGCCTTCTCACTCTATCAGATTTCCATCGCCGCCCACGTCATCGACCTGCCCAGTCAGGTGATGCGCGCGGTGCACGTCGGCTTCCTGCTGGCGCTCGGCTTCCCGCTGCTGGCGCTCGGCCGCGGCTTCAAAACGCCGCTGCGGACGTTTTGCTGGTTGCTCGCCGCCGCCGGTGTCGCCGTCGCCGCCTACCAGTGGATCGAATACACGCCGCTGCTGTTCCGCGCCGGTGACCCCAACACCGCCGACCTCGTCTTTGGCTGTGTTGCGATCTTTACGGTCTTCGTCGCCGCATGGATGCTCATGGGCCCGGCCCTGCCGATCATCTGCGGCCTGTTCCTTGCCTATGCGCTGTTCGGGCAGTATCTGCCTTCGCCGTTCAACCACCGTGGCTACGCCTTTGAACAGGTGGTGGAACAGATCGCCTATGGCACCGAGGGGATCTACGGCATCCCCACCTATGTCTCGGCGACCTATATCTTTCTCTTCATCCTGTTCGGCTCGTTCCTCGAGAAGGCAGGGATGATCAAGCTTTTCACCGACGTCTCGCTCGGGCTTGTCGGGCACCGCATGGGCGGCGCCGCCAAGGTGTCGGTTCTGTCTTCTGGACTGATGGGCACGATCTCGGGCTCGGGCGTGGCCAACGTCGTCACCACCGGCCAGTTCACCATCCCGCTGATGAAGCGCTTCGGCTACCGATCCGCCTTTGCCGGCGGCGTCGAGGCGACAGCGTCGATGGGCGGACAGATCATGCCGCCGGTGATGGGGGCCGTCGCCTTCATCATGGCCGAGACGCTTGGCGTGCAATACATCGAAGTGGTCAGGGCTGCGCTGGTTCCGGCGATCCTCTACTTCGCTGGCGCCTTCTGGATGGTGCACCTCGAGGCAGGCAAGCGCGACCTGCGCGGTCTTTCGGCCGAAGAGATGCCCTCGGCCCGCAAGGCCCTGAAGGAAGGCTGGTACCTGATCCTGCCGCTGGCCGTGCTGGTCTGGCTGCTGTTCTCGGGGTATACGCCGCTCTTTGCGGGCACCATCGGGCTTGCCCTTACCGGGATGCTGATCCTTGGGACGGCCATCGCCATGGGCCTGCCGTCGATGGCGGTGCGGGTGGTCTTCTGGATCGTCCTCGGCCTTTGCGCCTCGGCCTTCTTCAAGTTCGGCATCCACGCCATCCTGCTGGTTGTCGCCCTGCTCATCGCCGCCTGCGCCGCGTTCAAGGGCGGACGCGCGACGCTTGCGGTCTGCCGCGACAGCCTCGCCGATGGCGCCAAGACGGCTGTGCCGGTCGGCATCGCCTGCGCCCTCGTTGGCGTGATCATCGGCGTCATGACCCTGACCGGCGGGGCCAACGCCTTTGGCCAGTTCATCGTTTCGGTGGGCCAGAACAGCCTGTTCCTGAGCCTCGTGCTGACCATGTTCACCTGCATCATCCTTGGCATGGGCATCCCGACGATCCCGAACTACATCATCACCTCGTCGATCGCCGGCCCGGCGCTGCTGGAACTCGGCGTGCCGCTGATCGTCAGCCACATGTTCGTGTTCTACTTCGGCATTCTCGCCGACCTGACGCCGCCGGTCGCGCTGGCCTGCTTTGCCGCCGCGCCCATTGCCAAGGAAAGCGGGCTCAGGATCAGCTTCGAAGCCATCAAGGTCGCGGCGGCCGGTTTCGTGGTGCCCTTCATGGCGGTCTACACCCCGGCACTGATGCTGCAGGACGGCGGTGCGCTGGCGGAAGCCATCGGCTACTGGCCCGCGGTTGCCTACATCGTGCTGAAGGCGCTGATAGCGCTTGCGCTCTGGGGTGCCTGCGTCATCGGCTGGCTGGGTCGTCCGCTGGCGATCTGGGAGCGGATCATTGCCGTGGTCGCTGCCTTCACGCTCGTCGCGGCGCTGCCGATCACCGACGAGATCGGCTTTGCCCTTGTGGTGGTTTTCGGGCTGCTGCTGTGGCGGCGCAAGGCCCCGGTGTCGGCATGACCGGCTGCCTGATGGCGGGGGCGATGATGCTCGCCCTTGCCGAGGGCAGCAGCTTCACGCTGGAGTGGACCCATTCAGTCGAGCGCGAGCAATGGCGCGAGACATGGGAAGTTACCCAAGACCGTCGCCTCCACCTCACCGAGGCGGCGGTCAAAGGCTCGGGCGCGGGCATGGAGCCCGGCGCAGGTGGCCATTTCGAGAACGGCTGGTGGGTCTGGGCACCGGATCTGCCGCCGGTGCCGACGCTGAGCCTTGCCGCATCCGGCGAGACTCCCTCGGCATGGACCGTTTGCGCCAAGGAATGCACCGAGCTTGGCGCAAGCCCGGGACAGCCGGTGCAACTTGCCCCTTGCCCTGACGCAGGCTGATGTCCCGGCACCGCGCCCTTTTGCCCCGCATCCGCGCTGTCTGGCGGCTGCGTCTGTTGCTGGTGAGCCTCGGGGCGCTGCTCTGTGGCGCGCTGGCTTGGCAACTGGTGATGGCCGAACTGCGGCACGGGCTGGAACAGGGGCTTCTGGTCAGCCACCGCGCCCTGCAAGCCGAATTCGACCGTTTCCGCTACCTGCCGCGCGTGGCTGGCGAGGATGCACGCATCCACAGCGCCCTCGACAATCCGGCGGACCCGGTGGCGATCGACGCCGCCAACCGCTATCTCGAGAAGATCGCCACGCAGACCGGCTCGGGGCGGCTTTATCTGCTGAACGATGCCGGTGTGACCATCGCCTCGTCGAACTGGAACGAGCCTGACAGCTACGTTGGCCACGACTACAGCTTCCGCCCCTATTTCACCGATGCCCGCGTCACCGGCAATGGCGCTGTCTACGCCATTGGTGTGACGACCGGCGAGCCGGGCTACTTCATCTCGGCCCGCGTCGATGATCCCGGCCTTGGGGTGCAAGGGGTGATGGTGGTGAAGATCGATCTGCGACCGCTGGAGCGGGCTTGGGCCGAGACTGGCCAACATATCGCCGTCACCGACAAGGACGAGGTGGTGTTTCTCTCCTCGATCGCGGGCTGGCGCTACCGGCCGCTGACGCCGCTGCCCGAAGACGCCCTTGCCCGGATCGCATCCTCGCAGCTTTATGTCGCGGCCGATCTCAGGGCTGCCGAGCCACTTCTGCCCAAGGGTTCGGAGCTGCCGATCGACGGCGGGCGCCGCGCCACCACGCTGCGCGGCACGCCGTTCGAGAACGGCTGGCGGCTGCTTGCAGCCACGCCGATCTGGCCGGCGCGCGGGGCCGCCATGGCCACCACTGCGCTGGTGCTGCTGGCCGGGCTGCTCGGACTCGGACTGGCCGAGATGCGACGTCACCGCCAGCGGCTCATTGCGCTGCGCCTGCGCCAGACCGAAGTGATGGAACGCAAGGTGCGCCAGCGTACCGCCGAGCTTGCGCGCGAGATAGATGCGCGCCGTCAGGTCGAGGACGATCTGCGCGCCACGCAGGCGACGCTGGTGCATTCCGAGAAGATGGCCGCGCTTGGACGCATGTCCGCCGCCATCGTCCACGAGGTGAGCCAGCCGCTTGCCGCGATGGAGGCGACGCTGACCGCCGCCGAGTTCGGGCTGTCACGTGCACCGGAGCAGACTGCCGCACGGCTGCAATCGGCGCGCGGACTGATCCGCCGGATGCAGCGGATGACCAAGCATCTGAAGAATTTCTCGCGCCGTGAAGCGGCGCCGCTATCGTCGGTTGCGGTGGCCAGTGTCGCCCGCTCGGCGCTGGCGCTGGCCGAGCCGCGCGCCGATGCGGTGGGCGTGCAATTGCGCTTTGTGTCGCCGGGTATCGACCCGGTGGTAAAAGCCGGTCAGGCCCGGCTCGAACAGGTGCTGGTGAATCTGCTGCACAATGCCATCGAGGCTGTCGAGCCGGGCCACGGCGAGGTGACGCTGTCGATCGAGAGCCGCAGCGATGAGGTTGTCCTGCTGGTAAGCGACAACGGCCCCGGCATTGCCCCCGACGTGCTGCCGCGTATCACAGAGCCCTTCTTCTCGACCAAGGTCGGCGGCGAGAAACTGGGCCTCGGGCTTGCGATCAGCTTCGAGGTGGTCCAGCAGTTCGGCGGGCGGCTCGACATCCGCTCGGCCCCCGGCAAGGGAGCCGAGGTGGCGGTGATCCTGCCGCAGCTGGCAAGTGACGACACGCAGGAGGCCGCCGAATGATCCCGCTGATCCACGTCGTCGAAGACGACCGGGACCACCGTCTTGCGCTTTGCGATCTGATCGAGGCCGCCGGCTACCGCGCCGAACCCTTCGCCGGCGGCCGCGAGGCGCTGGCGGCAACCAGCCGTCCCGACCTTATCCTGACCGACCTGCGCATGCCCGGAATGGATGGCCAAGCGCTGCTCGAGGCGGCGCGCGAGCGCGATCCAGACTGCCCGGTGGTGCTGATCTCGGGTCATGGCGACCTGGCGCAAGCGGTGCAGGCGATGCGCGGCGGGGCCGAGGATTTCCTCGAAAAGCCCTATGACGGCATGCACCTTCTGAGCGTGATCGAGCGCAGCCTGCGCAGTCGCGCCGCCCGCGCCGAGATCGGCCGGTTGCAGGACCGCATCGCCCGCCGCGACGAGGGCGGGCTGCTGGGGCAATCGGCGGCGATGTCTGCCCTGCGCGCGCGCATCGCCGCGATCGGCCCCACCGATCTCGACGTGGTGATCACCGGCGAGACCGGCACCGGCAAGGAACTCGTCGCCCACGCGCTGCACGAGGCCAGCGCCCGCGCCGCCGGGCCCTTCGTCGCGGTGAACTGCGCCGCGCTGCCCGAGAGCCTGTTCGAGATCGAGATCTTCGGCCATGTCGCGGGCGCCTTTCCGGGCGCGCAGGACAAGCCGGGCAAGCTCGAGGCGGCCTCGGGCGGGACGCTGATGCTCGACGAGGTCGAGGCCATGCCACCCGCCATCCAGCCCAAGCTGCTGCGCGCGCTGCAGGAGCGCATGGTGGAACGGCTGGGCGAGAACCGGCTGCGCCCGCTCGATCTGCGGATCATCGCCACGTCCAAGGCCGACCTGCGCCCGCTGACCCTCGACGGCAGCTTCCGCGCCGATCTCTTTTACCGCCTCGCCGGGACCGAGATCGCGGTCGAGCCGCTGCGCGCGCTCGGCGACGACATCGTGCTGCTGTTCAGCCATTACGCCGGGCTTGCCGCGGCGCGCTACGGGCGCGAGATGCCGCAGCCGTCCTACGCGCTGAAACAGCGCCTGCTGCGCCGTCCCTGGCCCGGCAACGTGCGCGAGCTTAAGGCCCTGGCCGAGCGCTTTGCCCTTGGGATTGACATCCCCGAGGACACCGCCGCCCCGCTCACCGAGCCGGAAGGCCTTGCTGAGCGGGTCGCTGCCTTTGAGGCACGCGAGATCCGCCTCACGCTCGAGCGCTGCCGCGGCAATACCGAGCGCACTGCAAAGGCGCTCGGTATTGCCCGGCGCACGCTGAACGACAAGATCAGCCGTTACGGCATCCGAGTGTGAGGCCCGCGCGCTGAAGGCGTGCCGTTGGGCCCGTTCATTGGTGCTGCTCGCAGCGTACCCAATGAGGCTTTCAGCATCGCTTCGAACGCATTGCCACGACATGGCGGGTGTGTTCCGGAAAAGACCCGATGACGCACGTACCGCAGACAGCGACACGATCTTTCGTTGATAGCAGCGCGAAAGGGTCAATCTCGTCGGTCAAGCTGGTGTAACCTGCGAGATGTCCCGAGGGCAGGATGTCGCGGTTTTCGGGGTCGTCTATCGTCTTACCCATCGCTACGTTTCCCTTGTAGCATGAGCAGGTTTTCACTGGGTCGGTGCACTCAAGCGCTCCTCCTGCTCAGTGCCGCGGCGCTAGTCCGGCCGAACCTGTCGGTGATCAATGGGGTCGCCGTCGCGGCCGGCATGTTTTTCGTGATACAGCCAACGGTGGCGTGATAGCCGCGCGCCTTAGCGGGCGATGATTGGTTGGCGTCCGCGCGCGCGCCATCTCTGGATGGCCCGCATGGTCCAGTCCGCGGTTTCGCCCGAACCTGCGAAGATCATCTCATCCGCAAGATCGAGCAGCCTGTCCTGCGTGCGCGCGATATTGGCGAGATAGGCCGCCGGATCCGCCTGCAACTCCGTATCCGAAACGTCGAGCGGGTGCAGATCCATCCATCCTGCGCACGCTGTGACCTTTGTCGCGCAGGGCTTCGAAGGCTGCTGTCTGCCGCTTGAGCGATGCGCAGGCGGTGTTTTCGTCAGCGCCCTTCGTCCCGAGATGCTTTAGCGCGATCCTGTCCATCGTTTCCGGGCTGGCGGCGTTCATCGCCAGAATGCGCAGGGTGCGACCCGTCCGGTCGAACCAGCGCGCGGCCAGTTCGACGGTGGCCACCCGGTCAAATCCCGGCGCATTGGGGGTCAGATTCTCCAGATCACAAGCCTCGGCACCGGGCCGCCGCTTAAGGATCGTGTCCAGCGCCGCGCCGAGATCGACCGCCTCTGTCGCCAGCGGGCCGATGACGCCGATACGCAGCTGCATCCGCCAGCACGGCTGACGCGGGGCGGACTCACGCAACTACATCGAGAATGTCAGCGCTTCCTTGACGTTTCGCCTGTCCTTGGCGCGCTGATCATCGGGCAGTTCGGAAAAGGGCACGATCAGCGGGTGACGCTTGCGCTCGGTGTCGCGCACCGGTGCGTGGCAATAGCCATCGGTTCGGCGCTCCGCGCACCATCGGCCATGCTCGGCCATCGACAGCGTATTGATCAATTGCGTGTTCCCAAGCACGGCATTGCCCGCCGCAGAGGCAAGCCGCAGCCCTGCAATGCCGGCACTGGGTGGTGGCGCAAGCCCGGCCGCATAGAACAGCTCGATCGCCGGTCGACACGACGATAGCCGTCAGCGGCGTGTTGCGCTCGACCTCGAACAAGGCATCCGCGACGCCCGCGGCGCAGCATTGCACCGCATCCATCCCGAAAAAGCGGATGCATGGCCCATCAGGGCCGAAATCCGGGTTGAGAAGGTCGGGGCATTCAACTCTCAGCCGCGCTTCCGCTCTGGCGGGATCGCAATCGACCAAGGTGAGCATCGGCGCCTTTTGCGACGGGTCGTGACAGCGCAGGACGATCTCTTCGGCGACAGCAAGATTGACGCTTTCCAATCCGATTAGCACGATATGCACCCGGTCTTGCCCGCGCATCGCCGCCAGCGCCATGCCTGTCACCAGCGAGCGTGCAATCGTTTCAGAGCGGGAAATCAGCGATGCATGGGCAAGATCCGGCGTCAGCAGGCCGAGGTCGCGCGCCACGGATTTTTCCTCGACCCGCAATGTCAGGCGCAGGTTCCTGCGGCGGGGGCTTTGGTTGTGCCAAGCCAGTTTCGCGCGCGCTCGACATTGATCATCGAATTCCTGTCGCCAAAGACGATTCTGGCAGGTCGCCCCAGGCTCCAGCCAGTCGCGGTTCCGCCACGCATTCCATCGGGAATGCGCAGTACGCGAAGGTCGCTGCGGTTTGCGCTTTGGCGTTCCAGCTTCTCCGTCGTGTCGAAGGCCGTCGTGCGCGCAGTATGCGCCGCGTGATCGACGGCAAAATCCGAAACCCCAACGACAACGGTATGCGCGCGCCGGAACCCGGCAAGCATTCGCGTCAGCGTGTCCCTCAGCAGGGTGGCCACGATGGCGAGCAAGGCCGAAATCGTCGCCGCAAGCCCGGTGAACCGGGCCGTCTGGATCCATGGATTATCGGCCGCGGCGTTCGCAGGCCCCGGAAGATAGGACCCGTCTCCGAAAAAGGCGGGAATCGTGTTGTATAGGACGTGCCCCCACATGGGGGCACCCGCCGCATCCCGGTGAACCCCGCTCCATCCCGCGATCCCGAAAGCGACGGTGAGGAACACCAGAGCCGTCGGCAGCGCGACGGAGAGGCCACGGCGAAATCTCCGGTCGTCATGATCCGGGCCCATGTCTTTTGCACCGACGCAATGTCATGTTCACTCACCAGGACGGAAACCGCCCGATGTTGCACCTACATCGCGACCCATGCCCTTATCTTAGTAGAACGGCGGGGCAGCACTAGCCTTTTCTGAGGCCGCCCCGCCCGAGGGTTTTCAGAAGAAATCGGCCCGCACGTCCTCCAGATCGCTCAGGCTCAGGCCTTCGATCAACACTGAACCATCTTCCCAGGACAACAACACCGAGTCAGCCAGCTCTTCGGCGAGGATATCGCGCGGGTCCATCCAGAATTCCAATTGATCATTCGCAAGCTCGAAACCTGCGATGAGGT
Organism: Citreicella sp. C3M06; assembly: GCF_018860705.1. Classification (GTDB taxonomy): domain Bacteria; phylum Pseudomonadota; class Alphaproteobacteria; order Rhodobacterales; family Rhodobacteraceae; genus Salipiger. The sequence continues at coordinate 72,175 of NZ_JAHKQA010000039.1, read as the reverse complement.
CCTCCCCGGACCCGGTTGTGAACACGAAGACATCCGCCCCGCCGCCGCCGTTCAGCGTATCGTCGCCAGTTCCGCCCAGGATCCGGTCGTTGCCGTTGCCGCCAGTCAGGCTGTCGTCGCCGCCGCCGCCGTTCAGCGTGTCGTTGCCAGCCCCGCCCCAGACCGTATCGGCCCCAAAGGCGCCGCCTTGCGTGGAGTCGGTATACAGATCGTTGCCCGCGCCAAGAAACGCAAGATCGGTGCCATTGCCGCCTTCGATGCGATCATTGCCTCCCTCGCCATATAGCGTATCGCTGCCGCTGCCGCCGAGCAGCGTGTCGGAACCCACGCCGCCGCGCAGCACATCGTTGCCGTTGCCGCCGGTCAGGCTGTCGTTACCATTGCTGCCTTCGACGCGATCATTGCCCCCCTCGCCATGCAGGGTATCGCTGCCGTTGCCGCCAACCAGAGTGTCGAGATCCACGCCGCCGCGCAGCAGATCGTCGCCGTCGGCGCCCACAAGCGAATCCCGGCCCGCCTGACCCAGCAGCAGATCGTCGCCGCCGCCACCGTTGATCGTGTCGTTGCCGTCGCCGCCCCAGACGGTGTCCTGGCCATAAACCCCAGTCTGGGACGTGTCGGTGTAAAGATCATTGCCCTGTCCGAGCCATGCCGTGTCGGTGCCGAAGCCGCCGCGCACGGTGTCGTTCCAGCCGCCCGCAATCAGCAGGTCGGCCTCTGATCCCCCTTCCAACAGGTCCGCCCCATCGCCGCCGATCAGCGTATCGGCCCCCGCTTCTCCGTACAGGGCATCGTTGCCGGTTCCGCCATTCAGACTATCATTTCCAAGCTCGCCGTGGACAAGGTCTACCCCTCCGCCGGTCGAGATTGTGTCATTGCCAGCCCCGCCCCAGACGGTGTCGGCGCCATCAGCGGTGGACTGCTCGGTGTCGGAATAGACATCGTGCCCGGTACCAAGGAACGACCTATCGCGACCGTCACCGCCCCAGATCGTGTCATCGCCCTCGTCGCCCCAAATGCGATCATGCGCGCTGCCGCCCGAAAGCGCGTCGGCGCCGAAGCCTCCGCTCAGGCTGTCATTGCCTCCGCCGCCGTGCAGCGTGTCGTCTCCGGCTTCGCCCCACAGCACGTCGCCCTGCGTGCCGCCGTCAAGCATGTCATCGCCGTCGCCACCTTGAAGAGTGTCGCTGTCTTGTCCGCCCGCAATGACATCATTGCCGTCTTCGCCGCGCAGCAGATCGGCGCCGCCAGCACCATTGATGGTATCCGCTCCGTCGCCGCCCCAGACCGTGTCTGCGCCGAATTCACCCTGTTGCGCCGCGTCGGTGAACAGGTCAGCCCCGTTGCCTAGAAAAACGTGATCCCGTCCGTTGCCAGCGTAGACTGTATCGTTGCCGTCACCGCCGAAGATCGTGTCATTCTGCGCGCCGCCGTCAAGCAGGTCATCACCTGATCCGCCCTCCAGGAAGTCATTGCCGGCAAAGCCCGACAACTGATCGTCGCCGGCGTTTCCGACCAGCACGTTCCTGAAGCCGTCGCCTTCGATGGTGTCATTTCCGGCCCCGCCGGTGACATCCTCGAATCCCGCGATGGTATCGCCTTCCGCTTCGCCGCCCCGCACGAGGTTTTCGCGCAAGTCGACGTAAACTCCGGTGCTGTCGGCGCTGTAAACCAGTTCGTCCACGCCGTTACCGCCGCTCAGGGCATCGCTTCCCTCGCCACCTTCGAGGGTGTCGTTGCCCTCGCCCCCGGTCAGCACGTCATCGCCCCCGCGGCCCATAAGCACATCGGAACCGCCGAAGCCCTCGAAGGCGTTGTCGTCGTCATTGCCGCCGACCACATCCGCATATTCGCTGGCCAGCACATCCTCGAGTTCCGACAGGATGTCCCCTTCGGCCAGCCCGCCCGAAGAGGTGCCCGCGGCGAAATCGACGCTGATGCCTTCGGCAGAGCTATAATAGTCGATCAGATCGCGCCCGTCTGCGCCGGTGATCGTGTCCGCGCCGTCGGAGCCGTAGATCGTGTCGTCACCCTCGCCGCCATCAAGACTGTCCGCGCCAGCGCCGCTTGTCATCAGGTCTGCGCCAAGACCGCCGAGCAGGGTGTCGTCACCGTCGCCCCCATCCAGCGTATCCGCACCGTCGCCACCAGTCAGGCTGTCATTGCCTTCGCCGCCGGACAACGTGTCCATCCCCGCATCGCCATCGAGGCTGTCATCGCCCTGCCCACCAAGAAGGCTGTCCGCACCCACGCCGCCTTGCAGGGCATCATTGCCGTCCATCCCCAGAAGGGTGTCCGCCCCGAAATTGCCGCGGATGCTGTCGTTACCGGCACCGCCGTCAACGTAATCGTCGATCGACCGATTGTGGAAACCGTTTTCCTGCGAAAGGCCCGCGAAACTGTCATCTCCGGCGTGAAGGAAAATGTCTCCGTCTTCCGCGATCAGGGTGGACAGACCGGACAAGTCGATCAGGTCCGAGGCCTCTGTCCCCTCAAGGCGCAACAAGGTCGGGCTGGTTACCATCCATTCGATGCCCTGCTCTGCCGAAAGATCCAGCCAAAAGATCTGGCCGTCGTCCAGATAGATGCTGTCGTTGCCCTCTGCACCGTCAAAGACACTGTCCTCTGTCAGATGCGCAGCAGAGACACGGAACACATCGTCGCCAGCGCCGCCGAGATAGGTATCGCCCCCGGCGCTGCTTTCGAACGTATCGTTGCCATTGCCCCCGATCAGCAGATCCGCGCCGCCTTGACCATTCAGCGAGTCATCTCCGTCTCCGGCTTCCAGCGTGTCCTGCCCTTCGCCGCCGGACAGGGTGTCATCCCCGGCGCCAGCAGACAGGAAATCGTCGCCATCGCCGCCATCAACGCTGTCATCCGCCGATTGCCCCAGAAAGGTGTCATCCCCGGCCAACAGGGAGATTGCCTGTGTACTGACCTGCTGCAAGGCGCTGAAATCGAACAGGTTGTCCGCAGCCGTTCCGTCGATATCAACCGACGAGTAAAGCGCCTCGATCCCCATGGAAGGATCCAGATCCAGCCAGTCGACAGTCAATCGCTCGGACGACCCGTACCCCAGTGACAGGGAGTCGGTGCCATCGCCCCCCTGCAGCACCACGCCTGAGGGCGATCCAACCGATCCGCCGGTCAGATGAATCATATCGTCGCCCGCGCCGCCGTCGAGCGTATCAAGGCCGCTGCCGTCATAAAGCTGGTCGCTGCCATCGCCGCCCGCAAGGCTGTCATTCCCCTCGCCGCCATAAAGGACATCGACACCCGCGCCTCCCAGCAGCGTGTCGTCGCCATCGTCGCCGAATATCCGATCGAAACCGGCGCCGCCATTGATGCTGTCGTTCCCCGACCCGCCGTCAATGCGATCATCAGCGCTACTTGCAAGGAAGGTGTCGTCACCGTCATACAGGTAGACACTGAGCTCCCCGGCGTTTTCGAACCTGTTATAGTACCATGTCACCAGATCGCGCACACCGCTGATGTCCAGCATGTCCGATCCTTCGGTGCCATACAGTATATTGGACTCAAAATGCACCGCCTCGATGTCCGTTCCGACACCAAGATCCAACTGCTGCAGCCGGTAATGATCCATTGACAGCGTGTCTTCACCGTCGCCGCCGATGAACAGGCGGGGGCCACCATAGCTAATGGGCCGCTCCGCAATAAGCAGGTCGTCACCCGATCCGCCATCAAGCGTGTCGGCGCCATAACCGCTGGCCAGCGTGTCGTTGCCGCCGCCCCCAGACAGGCTGTCATTGCCGGCGCCCCCCTCCAGAAGGTCATCGCCGGTCAGCCCTTGCAAGGTGTCATCACCGGCCAGGCCGAAAAGGCTGTCGTCAAGATCCGAACCCACAATAAGCTCGGCTGCGTCGGTTCCATAAGTGCTAGGCAAAAGGTATTCCTTCAAATTCCTGATCGTGGCGTCGCCTTCACGAGCGATACGTGATGGATGTCACCGAGAAATGACTCGTCATTACTTATGGTTGCCAGATTATGGCCTGGTCAATGTTGCTATTTCCTTACTTGTCTTTTTCCTCGTCGCGATGTGGCTTTGACGCGAGATCTGTCATCGCCCGTCGACAGGACGGCGCCAAGGTGCCGTGGAACTCTGGCGATCCCTCGACCGGCAGCACCTGCTTGCATGGGCAAGAGAGTAATCTGGTCCGCTGACGAACTTGGACCGGACGAGCAGCGTCCTCCTGAGCTCACGCAGGTCTGGATCGGACCGGACAATCAGCCGGGGCGATGATCGAGGGCGGTCTCAGGGCAGTTCTGGTCGATTGGGCGGTGTCCTTGACCAGCTGCGCCCCTGTCCAGCTGTGACGGGACATGAACCTTCGTCGCCCATGCGCCGCGGGGCACCTCGCAAATCAACGCCAAAAGCTCTCTTGCGGTCCCAGCGCCGGGCCGGGCGGTAGCCGCCACCGTTCCTTGCGCGACTGTTGCCGTGATGACCAGCGCCGTCCCACGCTGCGCCATGGGGCAGGCCGCACAGTCTGTCAGGCTTGTTGGGTGCTGCGCTCTGGACAGACGACAGCAAACCCAACGCGCTTGCTCAGATCAGCACGATGTCGTCGAGCAGGGTCTCGCTAGACGTGAGCCCGCTCAATGTAATCGAGTGACCTTCGTCCAGTCGTAAAACGAGCGTTCCAGACACAGTTTCGGAAAGCGCGTCCAGCCGTGTCTGCGTCAGATCGCCATTCCACAGCTCGCTATCGATCCGAAGTTCGTCGATACCAAGCTGGAAGTCAGTGATTGTGTCGGAGTTGATCCGTTCCGAAAAGATGAAAACATCCTGGCCGGCACCGCCGCTCACTGTGTCATTCCCACCGCCCATCCGCAGCGTGTCATTCCCATTTCCGCCAAAGACCACGTCATCCCCGAATGCCACCTGGGCATTGTCGATCCAGATATCATTTCCATTGCCCAACGCGGCCTCGTCAGCGCCATTGCCACCGGTGATCGTGTCATTCCCGTTGCCGCCAAACATGGTGTCATTCTGGGCTCCGCCGTCGAGCCGATCATTTCCCGCCCGGCCGAGCAAACGGTCATTCCCTTGCCCGCCAAACGCATGATCGTTGCCGCCGCCGCCGCTGACGGTATCAGCGCCCGCGTTTCCATGGATCGTATCATTTCCGTGCGCAGCAGCTTGTCCGTTGTCCAGGAACAGATCCGCCCCGCCGCCAAGGTAGACAAGATCTGCGCCATTTCCTCCGACCACCCTGTCGTCTCCGTCGCCGCCGCGCAGCGTGTCGTACCCCGCCCCGCCAAGGATGGTATCGGCCCCTGCATTGCCTTCGATGCTGTCATTGCCGACACCACCATCGATTCGGTCATTTGCGCCGCGGCCATATATCGTATCATTTCCTTGATTGCCGCGGATATCGTCGTTCCCCTGTCCGCCGTCCAGAAGATCATTGCCACCCAGTCCGGCAATGGTGTCCTCGCCCGCCAAAGCGCGAATGATATCCCCGCCATCCGTGCCGGGCAGCGAGTCCGCACCTGCGCTCGGTCCTGCTGCGCCAACGTCATTGGTGAACTCGGCCAGGTCCCGGCGCAGACTTTGCGTGAACAGGTCATTCTCGATGTCTAGCAGATAGTCGATGCCACCGTTTTCGAAATCGAGCATGACAGTGCCCGACGCGATGGTCTCATCCGAAAGCAGCCCCGGAATATGGCTGCCCCAGTCGGGGTAGAAAGATGTGATCATCACATCAGAAAAACCGCCGGGGGTGTACATGTCGACCCCGATCACCTTGACGCCATTGTCGCTTGCGTATTGCAGAACACCCCGCGTGGTTCCGCCTGCAGGGCTGACCAGGACATCAACGCCACCGTCGATCATGTCTGCCGCCAGTTCCGCCCCCCGGACAGGATCGTTCCACGCGGTTGGGGTATCGCCCGTCATCTCGATATCGACGATGACAGCCGGGTTCCCCGCTTCGGCTCCGGCTCGGTATGCCTCGGACGCAGCGATCAGCTGAGGTGTAGACATTCCGCCGATAAAGCCGATCCGTCCTGTCTCCGAGGCTTGTGCGGCCAGATATCCCGCTGCCTCGAGCATCGCCGATAGGTCGAACTGATAGGAGGTTACATTCGTGCCGGTGGCCTGGCCGCCAATTGCGGCGAAAGAGACCGATGGAAATTGCGGAGCAACTTCTTCCACGGCTTCGTCGAAGCCAAAGCCAACCGATATGATCCGATCATACCCGCGGTGTGCGAAGCGCGTAAGAATAAGCTCCCTTTGAGCCTCGCTTTGGGTCTCGATGAAACCGTAAGAGCCGCCGGTCTCTTCGGCCCAAGCCGCGGCTGCGCTGTAGACGGCTTCATTGTAGCTTTCGTCATACCTGCCGCCAAGATCGAAGGCGATTGCTGTATTCGGCATCTACCCAGCCCCTTCAATAAATCTGAAGACTCGGGTGTATTCCAACGGAACAGTGGTCAGGGCGACCCATTCCGGCTGGTCTCGTTGACCAGTTGATTTGATGAAAAAAGTCATCTGAACAAAATACCTGCCAGTTACCAACTTGCTGATGCAGTCGCATCTCATGCGGGGGAATGCTACCAAAGCGCCCGATTTCCACCAAGAACGAAAAGCTCTTGGGAACGGGAGGCCACGGGCGGCGTAAAGTGAATGCAACTGGACGCACTAGTGAGACGTGGTGGCATGACAGACGCCCGCCTCTTTTGATGCCGCAGGTTCCTCGCGAACTACAGCCCGAACTTGCCCGTCCAGCGCCGGGCAGTGCTGTAGAGGACGCCGATGCCACGTTCGAGCAGCATCTTCCCGACCTCACGCAGGCTCAAAGCGAACCGCACTATCAGCCAGACCGCAACGGCGGGGTCTATCCTTTACCCCAGATCATCCATATTCTCGACGGGCGCTCGGGGGCTGAGGCGGATGCTTCGCGGTGTTGCCCCCGGTGAGCTGACGTCAGACACCCGCGCGATCAGATCGCTCTTGTTGCAGGGCTTGACCGGTGTCTTCGAAGGGTTCCAGCCCTCGAAATACACGCCGCGCACCAGAACCGGCAACTGCGCCGCCAGATCTGCGGCTTGATCGACGGTCAGAAAATCGCGGATGTCGTGCAGGGTCTCGTGCAGCAGCATGTAGGCGCGCGGCTTCGGAAAGCCGAGATTATCGCAAAGTTCGTTCAGCCATTCGGCGAAAATCTGCGGCGCATGATCGAGCGTGGCGATACCGGTCGTGGACATGAGGCACCTGTTGCTTGACTATCACTCTGGGCCATCATGACATGTCGCATTGATGACGATCAATTCCGCGACCGGGCTGAGCAGCCGGCGTGCCACTGAACGTTCATCCCGCGGCGCTTTGGGCAATGTTCGTGCTCACCCCAACCGGCTCAGGTTAAGCAATCGCCCGCGGCGCAAGGCTTTCATCTCGCGCAGCGGGGCGGGCGACGCTCCAGTCCTGAGTGCGAGGTAGTTGCGCTCAGGAACGCCTGATGATGTCCGGAATGCTACTTTGACGCGATGTTTGCGTCCATCAATATTGACGACTTTACAACTTTAGCTGGTAGCAGAAGAGCATCAAGAGCCTACGGTCGCTTGGATGCCTCGCGCCGGTGAGACGGCCACCCGACCACGCCCGACTGGAGCCAGCCGCCCGCCAGCACCGAGTGGAAGAGGCTGTCGAACTGGCCAGTGACGAAGTTGCAGGACGCTACGGTGTTCTCGATCACGGGGCAGACATGCCACTCTGCATACAGGTCAGTCGCGGCCTCCTTCGAGCCCTTCAGGACGGTCATTTCCGCCATGGAAAGATCCCCGCAACACGGCAAATCTCCCAGCTTCTGAACCTTGGGATAAACACGATTTCACTCTTCTACCAAGAGCTTGACTCCCAAGCTGTGATCTATTCGGCGCAACGCTCGGGATGGTTCGTCAACGAGCAATTCAGAACTTTGCAGCTCGAAGAGGGCGCGCAGACGGTCCATGTGCCGGGCGTGCGATAACAACATGATTTCTTCGCGAGCGACACGCCGGGCAACCCGCTCGAGGTGAAGCGCTCTGCCAATGATGCCACCGTCAGCTATTCGTTCATCACCACGTCGCTGCCGCGCGAGAGCTTTCCCGTCTCGTCCTGAATGCGGGCGGCGCGCGATGCCTTCGAAGGGCCCCGCCGTGCCTGCAGCGTCTATGACAATTCCGGCGCGGACGATCCTTTCCTGACGGAGATGATCCCGAAGGAGCTGCTGCCGAGGCGCGGCATCTTTGCCGGGCCAGAGAATATCCTGCTGACCGCGCGTACCCAGCACGCCTTGCACATGATTGCTCAGGTGAGGATGCGGCCCGGCACGCAAGTCGCCCTCGAAGACCCCGGTTATCCGGATGCGCGGCACAGTTTTCCGCGCTCGGGCGCCCGCCTGTTCCCGGTGCCGTTCGACAAGGGCGGGCTGGTGCTGGATGCGATACCGCAAGCGGCGGATCTCCTCTACACGACTCCAAGCCACCAACTGCCCGGAAACGTTAGCATGTCGACCCAGGGAAAGGTCCGGCTGCACCAGATGGCCGCCGCCACCGGCAAGGTCATCATCGAAAACGACTACGATTCCCAGATGCGCTTCATCGGGCAGTCTTCGGCGCCGAGTGCGGCAAATGGGGCGAACATGTCATCTATGTCAGTCGCTTTTCCAAGTATCTCAGGGCGATCTGTCGGGACGCCGTTGTTGCGGCCCATGCCGATGTCATTGCGGCCATTCGCAACTGCCGCCGCTACCAGATCCGAAACCTGTCGGGGCACGAACAGCGCACGCAGGCGCATTTCATCTCGAGGGGTGGCTACGAAAAGCAGATCCGCAGCTTTCGGTGCGTTACAAAACGGTGCTGGCAAAGTTGTAACCGGCTTGTCTCTAGGTTCCTTACAGGGTGGGACATGCCGCCGTCCTCGGACGGCTCAACCTGTGGATCCGCGCGCCGGGAGGGCTTGATACCATCGAGTTCGCCGCCCGGCTGCGGCGCCGTAAACTGGTCAACGAACCCGGTCGGGTTTTCTTCGACAATCCGGAAAACGGGCGCAGCTTCGTCAAGCTCTGCTCTCTTCTGATGGATGAGGAACGGCAGGAGGCCGGGCTTCCGGTCGCGCTTCATTCAATCGAGCAAGGGATCGAGGAAGGGTTGCTTGAGGGTAGGAAGGTCGGCTGTGACAGGTCACGGCGCAACAATGGCCTTGTGCTTGGGGATCCCTCAATGGCGATACCGTTACAAATCAAACCAGTTTTTGGAATGGCTTATGGGGCGCGAGATAACAGGCTTGTGGAGCACTTGGCGCCGTATTGATTGCGTTCGTGGCGCGGTGTGGCATCGACGTGCATCGGTTGCAGGCCGGCTGGATCGGGTCACGTCCGTCAAGCTGGTGTAAATTGCGAGTTCGCCTGAGGTCATGATCAGGTGGCTTTCATGGTTATGTTGAGGCGCGGGCCGATTTCCTCTTTATCGATCTTGGCGAAGGCCTCGAGCATCCTGTCGCGGCTCGAGGTCTGCCGGTCGTCGGTCTGCTCGAACCGGCCTGCCCCCATCACCCGCAGAATCGAGGCCTCGTTGCGGCGCGAGGCGGATCAGCAAGGCAGCCTAGGGCGCCGTCTGCCCGCCGAACCCGACGCTGCCGACGCGGCGTTTGTCCTTCTTGTTTCGTTGCCCGACAAGGACGCAGGACGCGGTTTGCCCTGCCCCTCATGAGAGGGGGGTGGTCAACCGGGGTCGTGCTGTGCGGCCTGAGCCAGCGGGGGCGGGGATAGGTCAGGCCAGCAGGCCATGGTCAGTGTTGTCCATGAGATCGGCGCGTTTGGGCCACCCGGGGCCCTGTTCCGGCGGCATGAGCGGCCCGGTCGCCCGGAGGCCTGGCGGATCGCGGCGGTAACGACCCTGTGCTGACCGCGTGAAACATGGGCCAAGGCGTTGCGCATCCAAGGAACGCGGCATCGCCGCCATCTTGCCTCGAAGACCCGCGCGATAGCCCCTTTCAGACCCGTATGAGCGTCGCTGACCACCAGTTTTAGCCCGTCGAGGCCGTGGGCTTTCAGGATCGCAGGAACTTTATCCAGGCGGGCTCGGCCTCGGGCGACCTCAGCCCCTAGCGGATGATTTCCCTGCCGCTTTCGGTGTTGGACGCCACGGCGATCGTGGCCGCGACCGAGACGATGCGGCCGCCCGGCCGTTGTTTAAGACAGGTTCCATCCAGCCGGACAAAGGGCCATTCGCCCGCGAGCGGTCGGTTCCGGAACGCGCCGACCCGTTCACCGATGTCTTTGCAGCGCTTCGAGACCGTGCCTTTCGAAAGGCCGACCAGCCCCATGGCCTGCACTGGGCCGTGTCGAGGCGTCGCTGATCTGGGCTTCCTGAATGACGGCACCCAACGCCTGCCCGGACGTCTTGCGCACCGCGAGGACGCCCGGAAAATCGCTGCCCTGCGGTAGCTTGGGCAGCCGCAGGTTCCGCGGAGACGGGGGTCCAGCGCCCTGTCGCGCTGGCCATTGCGCCACGTTGTACGCCGATTAGCCCGTTCATGCCATCCAGCACCAAGCAAGCCGTCGACATCATCAGCTGCAGGACTTCCTAGGCGAAGCTGCGCAGCAAATCGCCCTGTCGGGCATGGCCAAAAGCCCGGACAGGCCCATTGTCGTTTTGGTTAACCACCGGCCGGCAAGGCCATGCGCCGCATGATCCGCGTGTGGGGCCGGTTGACGCCGCGATGTACCGCCTCGAGCAGATACCTCGATGGCCACCCCGCCCGGCACCGGCAGCGTCGATGAAATTAAACAACAGCCTCGGACGCTACCGGATCGCAGCCGGTGTACCGTTTCGAACTATGGCGCTGACTTAATCGATAAGCACCCGGCCCCCGCACAGCAATGGGATGGGTGCTGAGCCTGGTGACAACGCTGGCGGGCGTCCGTTGGGGCAGAAGATGGAAGGGGGGCGCTGTTGCTTTGCTCGCCCCCGTGGGTCTGATCAGGAGACGGCTGCAACAATCATGAATTCCACCAGATAGTCAGGTGTTGCAAGCTTGGCCTCACCGCAGGCGCGAGCAGGGGGATTGGCCGGGTCTACCCATGCGTCCCAGACCGCGTTCATTTCGGCAAACAGAGACATGTCGGAAAGCCAGATGGTGGCCGAGAGAATATGCGATTTGTCCGAGCCAGCAACGGCAAGGAGGCGCTCTGCCTCAAGGAGGGCAGCCTTGCTCTGTTCGGTCACATCAGCGCCTTCGCCGACCTGACCCGCAAGATAAATCGTGCCGTTGTGCACGACAGCCTGGCTCATACGTGCGCCGGGTTCGATACGTGTGATATTCATGGTGGGCTCCTAAGAGTGAGAGTTAAGTATGGGATGGATTTTCCGGGGCATCGTTGCGCCTTGTGTGACAGGGAAAACGAAGCAATCTGCGATCCTGCTCATCTAGCAGCATCCTTCGATTAGCCGTGTGATCGCACTGCCGAGATGAAGGCACGCGTCCGCGGTTCCGTTGGTGAGCTGAGCACCTGTTCGGGCGTGCCGGTTTCCACCACTTCACCATGATCCATGAACAGGACCCGATGCGCCACGTCTCGTGCAAACCCAAGTTCGTGTGTCACGATGATCATGGTGATGCCGGTCTCGGCGAGGCTGCGCATCACGTTCAGAACCTCGCCTACCAGTTCGGGGTCAAGCGCCGACGTGGGCTCGTCAAAAAGCAGCACCTCGGGCTCCATCGCCAGCGCGCGTGCGATGGCGACACGTTGTTGCTGGCCACCCGAAAGCTCGGAGGGATAGGCATGCAACTTCTGCCCAAGCCCGACCTTGGTCAGCAGATCCTCAGCTTTTGTACGGGCTTTGGCTCGGGAGTGGCGCAGCACCTGGATCGGGCCCTCGGTGACGTTCTCCAGCGCGGTCTTGTGCGGAAAGAGGTTGAAACGCTGGAAGACCATTGCCGTTTTCAGCCGCTGCCGGGCGATTTCGCGGTCAGTGAGCTCACGCAGGCGGTCACCGTCGCGGCGATACCCGACAAGATCACCGGCCACCACCAGCTGTCCACCGCTGACTGTTTCAAGCTGGTTGATGCAGCGCAGAAAGGTGCTCTTGCCCGAACCCGAGGGGCCGATGATGCAGAGGACCTCGCCTTTCTGCACCGCAAGATCGATACCTTTGAGCGCATGAAAGGTGCCGAAATATTTCTCGAGCCCGTAAGAGGCGACGATTGGGGTGGCGGTCATGTCCTGCTCCCGTGCTGGCGGACGCCCTTGGCGTAGAATTTTTCGATGCGGCTTTGCAGGATGCTCATGATGGTGACGATGAGCAGGTACCAGATCGAGGCCACGATCAGCAGCTCGATCACCCGCGCATTGGCGTAATAGATATTCTGTGCAGAGTGCAGGATCTCGGAATACTGGATGACCGAAGCCAGCGAGGTCAGCTTGACCATGCCGATCCATTCGTTGCCGATCGGCGGCACGATCACACGCATGGCCTGCGGGATCACGATGCGGCGCAGGCATTGCAACTGCGGCATCCCGATGGACTGCGCAGCTTCATACTGGCCGCGATCCACTGACATGAGGCCGGCGCGCACCACTTCGGAGGTATAGGCCCCTTGCTGGATGCCAAGACCGAGCAAGGTGGCGACGAAGGGTGTCATCAGATCGACGGTCGATATTGAAAAGACGCCGGGAATGGCGATGCTTGGGAAGATAAGCGCGAGGTTGAACCAGATCAGCAGTTGCAGCAGCACTGGCACGGCGCGGAAGAACCAGACGTAGCCGCGCGAGGACCAGCTGAGCACAGGGTTGCTCGACAGGCGCATGATCGCAAAGATCACGCCCAGAGCGATGCCGATCAGCATTGCGAGGATCGACATGATCACGGTATTCACGAGGCCGCTCATGATGGCGGGTACGGTCAGAAAGCGGCCGACGTAGCTCCACTCGATCTTGCCGACGGCAAAGCCGTAAGCGATGCCGCCGAGCGCCAAAAGGATCAGCGCCGCCGACAGGTAGCGACCATGGTAGCGACGGTGGACGACCGGCAGATCGGCATAGGGGTTGGGGGGCAAGGTCATGTGTCTGGGGTCCTGTCGGAATGTGTCTGTGTTTCGAGGACGATCTTTCCGAGGTGGCCTCGGCTTTCCATGAAGCGGTGCGCCTGTGCAACCTCTGCAAGGGGAAAGCGCCGTGCGATACGCGGTGTGAGCGCGCCCGTCTCGACCAGCGGCAGCAGGTCCTGCCGGGCACCGCTGATGATCCGGGCCTTGGCCGAAACCGGGCGATCGCGCAGCGAAGTGGTAAACAGTGTCAGCCGCTTGGCCATCATCCGGCCGAGCGGTGCCTGCGCCTCGGGGCCGCCCATCAGGCCGATGAGCGCGATCCGCCCGTCCATTGCGGCGGCGGTGACGTTGGCGGTCAGGTGCGAGCCTCCCATGACGTCAAGGATAAGGTCGGCGCCGTGCCCGCCTGTCAGGGCGAGAACCTTCGCGGCGCAGGCTTCGGCGTCGCGTCCGTCGATCACATGGTCGGCGCCAAGGCTGCGGACAAACTCCGTTTTCGAGGCGCTGGCGCAGGCAATCACGGTCAGGCCCATCGCGTGGCCAGCCTCGACCGCAAAGCTGCCCATGCCGCCCGAAGCGCCATGAACAAGCAAGGTCTGGCCACGCGACATTCCTCCGAGATCGACGAGATTGGACCAGATCGTGGCCATCGCTTCCGGAAGGCAGGCAGCTTCTGCCGCATCCAGCCTTTCAGGCCAAGGCAACAGGTGGTCGGCGCGAGCGCAGAGCCAATCGGCCTGCGCCCCGCCATCACTTAGCGCACAGACCCTGTCACCGACCTTCCAGCCGGTGACATCGGGGCCCAGTGCGTCGATTTCACCAGCGGCTTCGATCCCGGCGACCGGGCTGGCAAGCGCGTAACGCCCGCGCGCCAGCAGCAGGTCCGAATAGTTGAGGGCCGCCGCCGCCACGCGTAGGCGCACCTCTCCCGGTCCGGGTTGGGGGATGGGCTGCGCGCGCAAAGCGAAAGGTGCTCCGCCTGCTGCCTTGCCCCAAACCACGGCCTGCATCTTGGTCGCATCAAGGATCTGGGCCGTCATGGATCAGGTGCCCTGATCGATCGAAACTTCGGTCAGCGCCTGCGCTTCCATGCCGAAGGCTTCCAGCGCGGCCCCATAGGCGCCGTTCTCGATGATCTCGGTCACGCCCTGTGCCACCGCATCACGCAGTTCGAGGTATTCGGTGCCGAAGGCGAAACCAAAAAGCGTGCGCGTGATCGGTTCGCCGATGCTGTCGAAAGTGCCCGGCTCCTGCGCCATAAGGTAGGCGACGTATTCCTGCCCGAGGATGCCCGCATCGAGACGTCCCTGCATCAGCGAAAGGCGGGTGTCTGTTGCTCCGCCTGTGCCCAGCACGTTCATCGCGTCGAGCCCTGCGCCAACGCAGTGCTCCTCGTTCCATGCTTCGAGCGAGGGCAGATAGCTGGTGGTCCGCGGTGCCCCGACCGCGTGGCCGCAGAGATCGGCGTTTTCGGTCAATTCGGCGGCGGTGGCGGCAAGGCCAAAGGGTTGTGCGCCGGTCGACAGGTAATCGACAAAGGACATGGTTTCGCGTCGGCTCGGCAGGTCCGAAATTGCGGTGCCGATCATGTCGATACGACCGCTGGCGACCGAGGTCATCAGCTGCTCGAAGCCCATGTCTTCGTAACGGATTTCAAGATCAAGCACCTCGCCAAGCGCGTCCACCAGCAACACGTTGATGCCGGCGCGCTCGTTGGTCTCGGGGTTGCGGAAGGCCATCGGAGGATAGGTGCTTTCGATGCCGACCGAGAGGTAGCCTTTTTCCCTGATATCCGCGGGGACCATTTCGGCCGCGGTTTCGGCAAAGGCAGCGCTGGCGGCGAGACCAAGCACCAAGGACGAAGCCAGAGTTGTAATTTTGAAAGTCATCGGGAATCTCCACTGTTGGTTTCGGGATCGCAGGATCTGGCGCGCGCAGAGGATCCCACGCTGCGCGCGCGTTACGGGGAGCTTTTCGCTCCCTTCGTATTCGTGTGAGAGAAAGTCGAGGGGGCGCCGCAAATTCAGGCCGGTCTGTTTCCCTCGACAACGGACGAGTCGGGCGCACTGTCCGGATCAATCGCGCGCAGCCTGTAGGCCTCGGCCTTGGGCGCCCAGCCCGCGTAGAGCGCTGCCATATCTTGCAGGGGCGTTTTGGAGTCGTCGACGCGCAGGTCGGTATCCTTCAGCTCGTCCGCGCCCATGACGACCAGGGATGCGGATTGCAGCGGATCACGCTCGCTGCCCGCCGCTTCGCCCGCCAGCATCCCGGCCAGAAGCCGCAGTTCAAGGGGCCCTGATGCCGCTTCGAAGCCGCGAACCATCTCTGGCAGGACCTCGGCGCTGCCAAGAAAATTGCCGATGGCAAGGCAATCGGTTCCGACGAGGCCGCCGGTATGGTCGAGGCAGGAGTCCCCGGTGTGGTGGACCCCGTCGCCTTGCATGGTCAGCACGCCAAGCTGGCGCCAATGCGGGGCATGGGCGGCGCTGCGCATTGCCTCCAGCACGCCAGCTGCGTCAGAGCCCTGCTCGAAAGCGCGCAAGCCGACGCGGTGCAGTCGCGGATCGGTGCGGGCCTGCGAGAAAACCACGCAGCCGGGCAGCACGGCCCCGCAGCGCGCGCCGACGGCAACCGACGACGTGGTGACGGCAAAGCCGATGCGACCGGTATCGGGGCAACGTCCAGCGAGCGAATAGGTCATTCTTCGATCTCCACGCCGGTCTGTGACGTGATCAGCCCGTAATGCTCGATCCGGCGGTGTTTCGCGAAGTTGAACACCGAGCGGCGGATGTAGTCCCCAAGTTCCAGATCGCAGTTGTACGAGATCACCTCGTCCTCTTCGGTGACCGCGCGGGTGACGGTTTCGCCGGTGGGGGCGATAATGGCCGAGCCCCCGATCATGGTGAAGCCATCTTCGGATCCGCATTTGCCTGCTGCCATCAGCCAGGCACCGTTCTGGTAGGCGGCGGATTCAAGGCTGAGGCGATGATGATGCTCGCGCAGGTGCACCGGTTCATTGTGGTGGATGTTGCGGGTCGGGGTGTTGTAGCCAAGCATGAAGACCTCGGCACCGCGCAGGGCCATGACCCGGAAGGTCTCCGGCCAGCGGCGGTCGTTGCAGATGCACATGCCGATGCGGCCGACATCGGACTTGAACACCGGGAACCCGAGGTCGCCGACCTCGAAATACCGCTTTTCAAGGTGTTCGAATTCCGGGTCTCCAATCGGATCCTTGGTGCCGGGCAGGTGGATCTTGCGGTACTTGCCAAGCAGATCGCCCTCGGGCGAGACCAGAACCGAGGTGTTGAACCGGTGCACCGTGCCGCCCTCGGTCACCTTCTCGGCGTAGCCAAGGTAAAAGCCGACGCCAAGCTTCCTGGCTTCGTCAAAGAGGGGTGCCATGGCGGGCGATGGGAAGCCTTCTTCGTAAAATCGGTCGTATTCTGCGGGATCATCGTAGACGTAGCGCGGGAAAAACGTGGTCAGGGCCAATTCGGGGAAGGTCACCCAGCGCGCACCGCGGCCCCGCGCTTCGCGCAGCATTTCGATCAGGCGTGCAACGGTGGCTTCTTTTGTGTCGCTGAGATGGACCGGGCCCATCTGGGCCACGGCGAATACGGTTTTACGGCTCATTACCTGCTCCTTCGAAATCTTGGGAGGAGGGTAGACAAGACAAATTTCATCTGGAAATAAAAAAGCCTACAGGAGAAATAATCCAAGGTTATTCGTTATGATCCGATTGCGACAACTCGAAGTGCTGTGCGCGGTGATCGACCTCGGCACCACGTCCGGCGCTGCCGAAGTGCTGTCGGTAAGCCAGCCGGCGGTTTCGAACATGATCAGACATATCGAAGACCTTGTGGGGTTCCCCTTGTTCAAGCGCGAAAAGGGGCGGCTGACACCGACCCCCGAAGCACTCCACATCGCCCAAGAGGCGCAGCACCTGTTTTCACAGCAAAAGCGCGTTGACCGCATCATCAACCAATTGCGCGGCGGGACTGTCGGACAGCTCAGCGTGATCGCAACGCCTTCGATCGGCTACGTGCTGTTGCCACGACTGATCACCGAGTTCACCCGCACGCGACCTCGGGTGCAGCTGTCGATCGAACTCGGCAGCGTCGACGAGATCATTCAGCAGCTTGTCAGCGGCAGGGCCGACCTTGGATTCTCGATCACGTTGCCCCGCCACACGGCGTTGAACGTACGCTCGATGGCTGCGGGCAGCATGGTCTGCGCGATGCCAGAGGGGCATGATCTGGCCTCGTCGCGGCGTATAAACGTGCTCGATCTGAACCACGTGCGGCATATCTCGTATAGTTCTGGCACGCCGTTGGGGCAGATGGTCGACGAAGTCTATCGCAGGCACGGTATGGAGCGGCGTTACTTTTGCGAAGTGCGTCACACCTCGACGGCGCTTGAGATGGTCGCCGCGGGGGCCGGGGTTGCGCTGGTCGACAACTTTGCGCTGCTGGGGGTGGCTCGGCCCAGCATTGCCGTACGCGAGATCGAGCCAACGATGTCGGTGAGCCTGCACGGTGTCACCTCGAACCTCTTTCCGACCTCCCATGTGGCCATGCAGTTCCAGAAATTCGTCCACGACGCGCTGAACGATCCCGAGGCCATGGCCGCATGGGGAATAACTACAGATTATTCCTGAGCCGATATTTTTTATTTCACCATGACGGCGGGGGCTGTTCTGTTAACGGCAACAGCGGAGCTCACAGCTTTGCACTGACGTTCAGGAGGCTGTAAAATGTCCGAACCCATTCTCTCCGTGCGCCAGGCCATCAAGACCTACGGCGACTTCCGCGCACTTGATGCCGTGAATCTCGACATTCGGGAGGGTGAGTTCCTTACCCTTCTCGGGCCTTCAGGGTCGGGCAAGTCCACGCTGCTTTCGGCCATCGCCGGATTCACTGCGCTTGATAGCGGCGTCGTGCATGCCAAGGGCGATGACATTACCCGACTGCCGCCAGAGAAACGGGGCTTGGCCATGGTGTTCCAAGGCTACGCGCTTTTCCCGACCATGAGCGTTGCCGAAAATGTCGGCTACCCTTTGCGGGTGCGCAAGTGGAGCAAGGCCGCGATCCGCGAGCGGGTCACGGAGTGCCTTGATCTGGTGCAGATGGGACAGTTCGCCGACCGCATGCCGCAACAACTGTCGGGCGGCCAGCAACAGCGCATCGCACTGGCGCGGGCGCTGTCCTTCAAGCCCGACGTGCTGCTGCTCGACGAGCCGCTTTCGGCGCTGGACAAGCAGCTGCGGGCCGATTTGCAGTGGGAGTTGAAAGCGCTGCACGAGCGGCTTGGCGTGACGTTCATCTACGTGACGCATGATCAGGACGAAGCGCTGTCGATGTCAGACCGGATCGTCATCCTCAAGGATGGGGCTATTCAGCAAGAGGGCGCGCCAAATGAGCTATACGATTGGCCGCGCACCCGGTTTGTGGCGAACTTTCTTGGCAAATCCAATTGCATCGAAGCCCGGATGACGGGCCGCGACGGGGATCACCTGATCGCCGAAGCCGCAGGCCACCGTTTCGCAGTTCATGCCGGTACGGGGGTGGCCGAGACCGGCAAAGGCTGCCTCGCGCTTCGACCTGAACGCATCCGTCTGGGTCTTCCCGGTGACGAACCGTTCACAGGCCGGGTCAAGCAGATCAGCTACCTCGGCGAGCGCTGCCAGGTTTTGGTGGACCATGACGTGCTGGGCGAAGTGCTGGTCTCGCAGCCCACGTGGCATTCGGGTGTGCGCCCAGAGCCGCGGATGGACGTGAGCTTTGGCTGGGATGCCAAAGCCTGTGTGGCGCTGGTCGACGCCTGATCGACGCCGTACCCGGTTTGGCGAGTTTCGAGGGCCGCCCAACTTGCGCGTTGGGCGGCCAACGCAAGAAGGGTGCCCGTGATCAGGGTAACCCACCCAACAAGGAGACTTCTCTTGGATACTTCAGATCACCATTTTCAGTCCGATCTCGCCGAGATTGCGGCAGAGAAATACAAGGCTGGCACGCTGTCGCGCCGCGGTTTTCTCAGCGCCATGGGCGCGCTTGGCCTCGTGCCGCTGCTTGGCAACCGTGCACTCGCGCAGGCCAGTGAAGTGGTCGTGTGCAACTGGGGTGGCCAAGCCTCGGACATCTTGCGCGATCTGCTTGGCAAGGCCTTCGAAGAAGAGACCGGCATTCCTGTCCGCGTCGACGGGGCCGGCCCGAGCGCGGGCAAAGTCCGCGCCATGGTCGAAAGCGGCGCGGTGGTCTGGGATGTCTGCGACAGCGGAGCAGGCTCGGCGATCGTCATGAACGGCGCCGGCGTGATTCAGGACATCGACTATTCCATCGTCGACAAGAGCAAGGTGCTTGAGGGCACCGCGTTGCCCTTTGCCGTGGGCAACTACCTCTTTTCCTACGCCATGGCCTATAACCCGACCATGCTGCCGGGCGGAGCGCCGCAGAGCTGGGCGGACGTGTGGAACGTCAAGGACTTCCCCGGCATGCGGACCTTCCGCAAGTCCGTGCGCGGCCAGCTTGAAGCTGCGGCGCAGGCGATGGGCATCGCCAAGGAAGACGTTTACGAATTTCTCGACGACGACGGCATCAAGGCCGCCATCGCCAAGTTCCGCGAGCTGCGCGACAACATCATCGTCTGGGGGTCGGGCTCGGACAGCCAGAACCTGTTCCTTCAGGGCGAAGTTGCGATGGGCAACATCTACTCGACCCGCGGCTTCCTGCTAAGGGAACAGATGGAGCCGGGCACTTTCAAGATGACATATGACGGCGCGCTGCTTCAGCCGGGCATGTGGGTGGTGCCGAAGAACAACCCGGCGGGCACCGAGACCGCGATGAAATTCATCGCCACAGTGCAGGATCCGCAGCTTCAGGCGGAGTGGTTCGTTGCCATCGGCAACGGCCCGATCAACCCTGCAGCCGCAGCGCTGGTTCCGGCAGAATTGTCCGAGTGGAACCCCAACACGCCCGAGAACGTGGCCAAGCAGGTGATCTACAACGACGAGTGGTACGGCAAGAATCAGGTCTCTGCCGAAGAGCTCTACATTGACGCGCTGATCGGTTGACGTGAGCCCAAGATGCCCCGAATGAACGAAAAACTCCGCTACTGGATGCTGGTTCTGCCAGCTCTGGCCGTGATGATCTTCTTCTACATCTGGCCGGTGCTCAACATTTGGGGCATCTCCGTCACCGAGCCCGCGACAGGGCTTGGCAACTACACCAAGATGTTCGATTCAAACGCGGTACGGGTCAGCTTCATGCTGACCTTCCGCATCGCGGCGATCACCACTGTGGTCTGCCTGCTGCTGGGCTATATACTGGCCTACACGATTTCGAATTTCGCAACCAAGGCAAGGCCCCTGATGCTGGGGTTGGTGCTGCTGCCCTTCTGGGTGTCGGTGCTGATCCGGTCCTTTGCGTGGATCGTGCTGCTGGGACGCTCTGGTCTGGTGAACGACGCCCTGATGGACACGGGGCTGATCGCCACGCCAATCCGTTTCATGCACAATGAAACCGGTGTGCTCATCGCCATGGTGCATGTGATGCTGCCCTTTGCCGTGCTGCCGATGCTGACCAATATGCGCGGTATCCCGGGCAGCTATATGAAAGCGGCGCGAGGACTGGGCGCCAGCGAATGGCGCGCCTTTCGCGACGTCTATTTTCCGCAAACCTTGCCCGGCGTGTTTTCCGGTGGGCTGCTGGTCTTTGTGCTGTCGCTTGGTTTCTACATCACCCCGGCGCTGCTGGGCGGGGGCCGCGTGATGATGATCTCGGAATACATCACCTACCAGATTCAGGAATTCCTCAACTGGGGCCTTGGCGCCGCGCTTTCGGTGGCTCTGCTCGTCGCCACCGCCATCATCCTTTTTGTCGCGGGGCGTTTCGTGAACCTGCGCAAGACCTTCCTGGAGCGTAACTGATGCCCCGTTCGCCTCTGCGCATTTTCTTTGCCACGGGAAGCTGGGCGATCCTGGCCTTCCTCGTGCTGCCGATCCTCGTTGTGATCCCGGTATCGCTTACCGACACGGCCTTTATCGGCCTGCCCAAGGAGCACCTTTCGCTTCAGCATTTTGACACCTTCCTGCACTCGCCGGAATGGTTGCAGGCCACATGGACGAGCATCTGGATCGGGATCATCGTGGCGGCCGCCTCGACGGCACTCGGCACCGCGTTCTGCATCGGATGCTGGTTCCTGTCGGACCGCGCGGCGACAATCGCCCGCTGGGTGATGATCGTGCCGATCCTCGTACCGCCGGTGGTGCAGTCGCTTGGATTCTACAAGTTCTGGGTAACACTGGGGCTGATCGACACGCATTTCGGGGTGATCCTCGCACATACGCTGCTGGCGCTGCCCTATGTGACGATCTCTGTTTTCGCCGCATTGACCAATCTTGATCGGCGCATCCCGCAAGCAGCGCGCAACCTCGGCGCGCCTCTCATCCTGGCGATCCGTACGGTGATCCTTCCGTCGATCCGTCCGGGAATGATCACCGGCGCAATCTTTGCCTTCATCGTCAGCTTCGACGAAATTGTCGGGGTGCTGTTCCTCACCGTACGCCGTGTCGAAACATTGCCCAAGATGATCTGGGAGGGCATTCAGGAATCCGTTGATCCGGTGATCGCCGCCGTGGCCACGATCCTTGTCATCCTGACCCTGCTGGTCACGGCAGCCGCTGTGGCCCGGTCCTACGCAGCCACCAAACCCCACCCGTCTTGAGAGGAGCATGACATGACCTTTTCGATCATCGGACATTGTGACCGTACAGGGGCGTTTGGCGCCGCCATCACCACCTCTGACCTCGCCGTTGGCAGCCGCTGCGTCCGGCTTGCGCATGGCCGCGGCGCGTTTTTGTCACAGCACCGTACCGACAGCCGCTTGGGCGATCTTGGCATCTCGCTGTTGCGCGAGGGCGCATCCGCCGACGACACCATCACTCAGGTTGCTGCAAGCAGCCCGGATATCGAATGGCGGCAACTTGGGGCGCTCGACAAGCGCGGGCAAAGCGCCGTGTTCCACGGTCGTCGCATGTATTCGATTTACACGCATACCGCCGGGAAGAACTGCCTCGCTCTTGGGAACATCCTGGATAACGAGCGGGTTACGGCCGCCATGGCCGCCGCTTTCCTCGAAGACCCAGAGCAGCCCTTGGCGGAAAAGCTGCTGCGCGCACTCGAGGCAGGGCAGGCCGCAGGCGGCGAGGTCGCGGGTTCCTTGCGCTCTTCGGCGCTTCAGGTCACCGGCGATCACGGCATCCCGAGTTATGACCTTCGCATCGACACGTCCAACGGTCAGGCGGTCGAAGATCTGAGGGCGCTATATGGGGCATACATGGGGCGCGAGGCAGCGCTGCGTGCGGTTGCGCTGTCGCCAGACGCGATCCCCGTGCAATCGACACTCTTCGAGACCAGCATCGAACGGATCGCGGAGCTGGGGCTTGACGCGCGCTTTCCCACGGCGCTGAACCGGGATCGCTGGACGGTTGCGGGCTAGGAAAGGGCAGGGACATGCAATTTGACACGGTGATCCACGGCGGCACGATCGCCACCGCAGACTATACGGCCAAAGGTGACATCGGCATCAAGGACGGGCGCATCGCCGCAGTTGCCGAAACCCTCTCGGGCGGCGAGCGCCGCATCGACGCGGGCGGGCGTCTCGTCATGCCCGGCGGCATCGAGGCGCATGCCCATATCGCTCAGGAAAGCTCTTCGGGGGTGATGAGCGCCGACGATTACCTCTCGGGCTCGATCTCGGCGGCTTTCGGCGGCAACTCGTCGTTCATCCCCTTTGCGGCGCAGCAGCGCGGTCAATCTGTCGACGACGTGATTGCAACCTACGACGCCCGCGCTGCAAGTTCCGTGATCGATTATTCCTACCACCTGATTATCTCGGACCCTCAGCCGAAAGTACTTGAGGATGAACTGCCCCGCGCTTTTGCGCGTGGCATCACCTCGTTCAAGGTCTTCATGACCTACGACCTGATGAATCTGGGCGATGGCGGCATGCTCGACATCCTTGCCGTGGCCCGCGCGCACGGTGCCATCACAATGGTGCATGCCGAGAATAACGACATGGTCAAATGGATGAACCGGCAGTTGGCAGCCAAGGGGCTGACCGCCCCCAAGTATCACGCCATCTCGCGCCCCGAACTGGCCGAGGAAGAGGCGATCAACCGCGCGATCCAGCTGGCCAAGCTGGTCGATGCACCGCTGTTCATCGTGCATGTCTCGACCGCGGGCGGCGCCGAGATCGTGCGGCGGGAAAAATTCAACGGCGCCAAACTTTTTGCCGAGACCTGCCCGCAGTACCTCGCGCTGACCCGCGGCGATCTCGACCGGCCGGGCATGGAGGGGGCGAAATACATCTGCTCGCCGCCGCTGCGCGATGCCGCCACGCAGGACGCCCTTTGGCACCACGTTGCGCAGGGCACCTTCGAAAGCGTCAGCTCTGACCACGCGCCCTACCGCTATGACGAAACCGGCAAGTTCCTGAACGGGTCTGATATTCCCTATCCCAAGATCGCCAATGGCATGCCCGGCATCGCCGCGCGTCTGCCTTGGTTGTTTTCCGAAGGGGTGGTGAAGGGGCGCATCACGCTGGAGCAATTCGTGGCGCTGTCTTCAACCAACGCCGCCAAGACCTTTGGCTGCAACACCAAGGGTCGGATCGCGCCGGGCATGGATGCCGATATTGCGATCTGGAACCCGGAGGCGCGCGTCATTGTCACCGCTGCCGATCAGCACGACAATATGGATTACACCCCTTTCGAGGGCATGGAGCTGACCGGCAAGCCCGAGGTTGTCATGACACGCGGCGCGGTGATCGTCGAACACGGCGCGCTTATGGCAAAAGCCGGCCAAGGCCGTTTTGTCGCCCGTCAGCCCGTCGATCTGCGCGCAAAGCCCGGCTTTACCGCCAAGGAATTTGATCCTGCTCAGAACTTCGGCGCGGAGCTGCGCTGATGCGGGTGCTTGTGATCAATCCCAATTCGTCGGTCGCGGTGACCGAGGGCATCGCCGAGGCGCTGGCGCCACTGGGGCCCCAGTTCGAGGTCGTCCGTCAGGAGGACGGTCCTGAAACGATCCGAACCGACGATCATGTGGCCGAGGCTGCCGAACCTCTGGCCGTCCGCATCTCTGGCGCGCAGGCCGATGGCTTCATCATCGCCTGCTTCTCTGATCCCGGGCTGGATCTCGCGCGGACACGGGTAAGCCAACCCGTGGTCGGGGCGCAGGAAGCCGCCGTGCTGGAGGCCTGCGCGCAGGCCGACCGTTTTGGTATCATCGCGCTGTCCGAGCGGGCCATTCCCCGCCATCTCAAGCGAATAGAGGCGCTTGGCTGCATGGATCGGCTGGTTGCAGAACTGCCGCTACGCGACGTATCGGCGGCGGATTCAGGGCGGGACCCCGAGGTCTATCGTCATGTGCTCGCGCTTGGCGAGGAATTGCGCGATCGCGGTGCAGGGGCGATCGTGCTCGGGTGCGCGGGCATGGCGCAGCTCGCGGCGCGGCTTCAGGACGATCTCGGGGTGCCAGTGATCGACCCGGTCGCCGCTGCGGGCCGTCTTGTGCTTGCAAGGTTGGACGTCTCATCCTGACGATTTTCACGGTGCCGGAGCGATGCTCTGGTCCGCTCCTGCGTCGGCACCCTAGCGTCGGCGCTGTCTATCCTCTGCCGCAGGCCTCACCGCGGCAAGACCCAGGCGCACCCCGTGCGCCGCTGTGAAAGGCTTGATCATGACAGTTTCCCCGATCCCGGCTTTGCCGAACATGGACGGCAAGACCACCGCAGTCTTCGGCTCCTACGTGCTGGCCAGCACAGCCGCGGGGCAAGAGGTGCTGCGCGATCGCTGGGTGATCCTTGAAGGTGATCGGATCGCCGCCGTTTCGGAAAGCCGGCCATCTCAGGCCGACATGGTGATGGACCGGCCCGGGCGCTTTGTGCTGCCGGGGCTGATGAACCTGCACAATCATTGTTTCAGCGAGGCCATTGCCCGCAGCCATGCCGAAGACGGGGTGAGCAAGCGCAATGATCAAAGCATTGTCTACACGGTGCTGCTGCCGCTATCGAAAACCGGCCTGGACATTCTGACGCCGGATGAGCGCATGGCGATTGCGCGCATGGGGATTGTACAGTTGTTGTTGGGCGGCGCGACCTCTGTCATGGAGCCGTTCCGAAACACTCTCCCCGAAATGTTCGACGCTGCCGCGGAACTGGGCCTGCGCTTCTGGGGCGCACCCTACCTTTTCTCGGCCTCCGATCCAAAGGCAGGCACCGAGGGGAGCGTTTCCTACAGCACGGCATCGGGTGACGGCAGCGACAACGCGGCCGACCTGGCCACATGGAACGCGCTCTACGATCAATGGCACGGTCAGGAAAATGGCCGGATCAGCCTCGCCATGAGCCCGCATGCCACCGATACTTGCGATCCCGATCTGCTGCGTGCGGCGACGGCCCGCGCACGCGAGCTGGGGGTCCCGATCACCACGCACCTCGCCCAAAGCGAAGGTGAGGTTGCGACCATCAGCAAGCGCTGGGGCGGGCGCACGCCAGCGGAATACCTCGACTGGCTGGGTGTGCTGGGGCCGGATCTTCTGGCCGCGCATTGTGTCTACAGTAGCGACAACGATCTTGCCATGATGAAGGCCCAGGACGTGACGGTGATGAACTGCCCGCGGGTCTTCGCCCGTACCGGCAAGACCGCCTCCTTCGGACGGTTCGAGGCCGCGGGGCTGCGCACCATGGTGGGCACCGATGGGTACAACATGGATCTTCTGGGCGAGATCAACGCAGCTGGCATCGTCTCGAAAGTAACGCGCGGCGACGCGCGCAGTGCCACCGCTCCGGCACTTCTGAATGCGATCACCGAGGCCGGTTCTGTTGCGCTGAACCGGCCCGATCTGGGGCGGATCACGCCGGGCGCGAAGGCCGATCTCACGCTGATCGACATGACCCATCCTCACCTTCAGCCGCATTACGATCCGCGCCGCACGCTCGTCGCACTGGCGAACCGAGCGAATGTCGACACGGTCATCGTAGACGGTCGGGTTCTGGTCGATGGTGCAAGCATCGTCGTCGCGGATGCCGCCGCCTTGACCGAGGCCGGTGCGGCTGCGATCCACAAGATCTGGGACCAGCCCGAGGCGCGGGAGGCCTTCGCTTCGGCTTAGAAGAGAGCAAAGTCGACGTAGCGCTGATGCGCTTTGAACCGCGGCTCTGACCTGTGATGCGGCAGGGGCGTCGTGCGCGCCATTCCGATCGTCAACAGCCGGTCGCGGCTCTTTGTGAACACAGTGGGCCCGCGGCCCGGTGCTTCGCCCGGTTCATTGCTGACTTGATCCACCGGGTCAATTCCGTGACGTTCTATACCCCAGAGCGGATCCTCAATGCCAAGCCTGACGAGCCGCCGCAAAAACCGGGTCTCGTCCGGCTGCTCCATCAGTTGCCGTTCGAAGCGAGAACAGGCCTTGGAACTAGCCTGTCTAACGCCAGGCGCTCGGGCGCAATCGGGGGGCGACTGAAATCAGCATTGAGGCTCACCATTGCGTCATTCACGATTCGCCGGTTCAGACTGGGTACAACGCCGTCGTTGCACAAGCGCAGCGCAGGCGCGCGGTGCTCTGGCGGCGAGTGCTGCGCCGATACGGAACGGGCGAGGTCGGGCGTCTGGCGTCTGGCGCAAGATAGGGGTTCAGGGTTCTCGAGCAGGTCATGCAGCTGCAGCGCCGCCCGGTGTCCCTGAGCTGCGGGTCGGATCGGGTCGCGCCGCTCCGACTTCCGCGCGGCGATGAGACCGACGAGACCGCGCGCCCTGTCGGTCGGACGTATCCCGGGTGCGGCCGCCAGCTATTTTATCGCGGCTCGGGATTGCTGCGCGTGTCGCGACGGCCGGGGACCTTGGTGTTCGATGTGCACGGGCACCGGATCGCGTGAACCGCTGCGAGCCGCCATGGCACTGCGCCTGCCGGCAGGCCGGCTATCGCGCGAAGGACAGTTAGCTCCCGCGGCGCATGTCGCCGGGCGCTGCCGAGGCGGAGCCGAGCGATCTGGGTCTTTCGATCATGCTACGCGGGTACGGGGTTGCCATCTAACGCGTCTCCATTTGTGCATCTTCGCACAGAGCTGGTGTTCGGTTGGGAAACGGACCTTCAGGCTTGCAGGTGTTACAGGAAAACAGGCGCTCTGCGCAGCTGGTGTTTCTTGATATTTGATAAATATCAAACGGCTAATCCGTTTCCTCCCAGGCTTCGGCGGCCGTTACAGCCAGATTTCTCACATCCCCAAGAGCGTGCGAGAGCGATCCTGTGATTTGAACAATTGGGCCATGCGACCGATATGTCTACCACAAGACGGAAACGTCGAACACAAACGCACAGACCCAAATCGGAGACATCACATGACCCGCATCGCTCTCATCGCCGCCGCAGCCCTGACCGCAACCGCTGCTCTTTCGGGCGCCGCATCGGCCCAGACCAACAACACCGGCGACGCAGCCTGCGCCGCCCTGTCGCGCATCGCCCCCAATGCCGATGTGGCTGCGCTGAGCAACGCCGAAGCCGTCGCCGCATGGCAGGCCGCCTCGGACGAAGGCAGCGCCGCAACCGCGAAATTCCAGGCCGAAGCCCTGATCCGCAACTTCAACAGCTGATCTGTGGCCTTGCCAGAGCGGGCCACCCGCCCGCCTTGGCGAACACTCGACAAGGGGCGCCCTGACCGGGGCGCCTCTTTTTTCATGCTTGGGGGCTCATGCAACTTTTGCCTGAAGGCCGTTCAGGTCTCAAATATGGCAGGCATATCGCCCTCCGACCGATTGTAGATTTCGTGCTGCAGTCAGTCCGCGTTTTTGTTCCTGTTAGCCCGCACTGGTAGCCAACACGGTTCAGGCAGAACCATTCTCCCCGCTCGAGATGGCCGTCGTGCAGCTTACTCTCAACTCTCTGGAGGCTTGGCAAGCTATGTGGACTGTGACTTCAAGACGCTGGCGGCGGCACCTGTCTGGAGGCCGTGACTGAAACTGGAGCCCGCTTGGCACAACGACTTCGCATACCACGTCAAACTTCCATGCCGGCTGTCTTGCCACTTGTCTCCCACACCTGAGCGGTTCTGCACAAATATAAAGCTGCAATGCTTTGTGCAAGGTGGCTCATCTTATAACATTTGACAGATAATTTTCATTCGTCGTAGGTTTGAAATCGCCAGGGCGAATGCCTTGGGACCTGCCCGCTTCAGTGAGACCCCGATGCAGATCCGTCAAAAGCTTGAAGACATGTCGAGCCAGTTTACTCCAGCGGAACGGCAGCTGGTGTCAGTGCTTCTGGCCGACTACCCTTTCGCCGGACTCGAGCCGATCCAGAAGTTGTCCAAGAGAGCGCATATCTCGGCGCCGTCGATCTCGCGCTTCGTAGCCAAGCTCGGCTGCGCGGGCTTCCAGGAGTTCCAGCAGCGGCTCGTGCAGGAATTGAAGGCAGGGCAGCAGTCGCCTATCGATCTGCGCGACGCGATAAATGGTGCCAGCGATGCGACCTTGGCGTCCTATGTGCGACAGGTCGAGACACTGAACCAGGAGATGATCGAACAGATCCCCGCGGTCCAGTTCATCCGGCTCTGCGAGCTGATGACGGATCCGCGGCGCCGGATCTTCATGATTGGCGGCCGCATGAGCGACTCCATCGCCGAGTTCTTCGTGCGCCACCTGCGCCAGATCCGCCCCGACGTGTCGCACATCCCTTCCGACCCCGAGCTCTGGCCAGAATATCTTTTGCGGATGCGGCCGCGAGACGTGCTGCTGCTGATCGATTTTCGCCGCTATCAGGCGAGCCTCGCGCGGCTCTCGGCGCAGGCGCGCTCGCGCAAGGCGCAGACGATTGTGATCACCGACAAGTGGATCAGCCCGGCGGCCAAGGGCGCGACCGAGCTGATTTCTGTGCCGATCCACTCCGGCACGGTTTGGGACAGCTACGTGCCAGCCTTCACCATGATCGAAGCGATGCTGGTAGCCATGGCGGAACGCAACTGGGACGCGACACGGGCGCGCATCTCGCAATGGGACAAACTACGGGAAGATCCCGCTCCAGGGACCAAAAAATGACACAGAGAAACAATAATTTGCTCTTCGTGGGCACGAACGATATCGCGGGGATCCTGCGCGGCAAATCCTTCCCGGTGGGGGAATGGGACAAACGCTCGCAGCGCGGCGTCGGCTGGACTCCGACCAATGTGCAGATCACCTGTTTCGACAGCATCTCGGACAGCCCCTTCGGCTCGTTTGGCGACTTGGCACTGGTGCCCGACCCTCAGACGCGCATCACCATCGACCAGGACCAGAAGTTAGATTTCGCCATGGGCGACATCCGCACCCTCGAGGGGGCGCCGTGGGAATTTTGTACACGTTCTCTGGCGCGGCGGGCGATCGAGGAATTCCACGCCTTGACCGGGGCCACGGTGCTATCCTCTTTCGAACACGAGTTTCAGCTCAAGGGGCAGGTACCCCGGCCCGGAGATGCGTTCGGCTTCAAGGGCTTCCGAGACGGACAGGCATGGGCCGAGGCCTATCTTGCCGCGCTCTCTGCGGCGGGCTGCGCCCCTGACACTTTCATGAAGGAATACGGCCCCGGTCAGTACGAGATCACCATGAAGCCCGCTCAAGGGATCACCTCGGCAGACAATGCTGCCATTCTGCGGATGCTGACCCACGATGTGCTGACGCGCTTCGGCAAGTGCCCGAGTTTTGCGCCGATCCTTGATCCCGACAGCGTCGGCAACGGACTGCATGTGCATTTCAGCTTTCTGGATGATGTAGGCGAGCCGCTGACCTGGGAGGAGGGCGAGGAGACCGGCATGAGCACGCTCACCCGGCACTTCATCGGCGGCGTTCTGAAGTATCTCGACCAGATCCTCGCGATCCTCGCCCCTTCTGAGATCAGCTACCTGCGCCTCACCCCGCATCGCTGGAGCGCGGCCTACAACAACCTCGGGTTCCGCGATCGCGAGGCGTCGGTGCGCATCTGCCCGGTCACCTCATCCGATCCCGAGAGCATCGCGCGACAGTACAATTTCGAGGTCCGCGCCGCCGATAACGCGGCAAGCCCCTACCTTACGCTGGCGGCGCTGGTCTTTGCCGGCGCCCAAGGCGTTCGCGATGCCATCGAGCCGCCCGCCCCGGCGCAGGAAGACCTGTCTTTGCTGTCACCAGAGGCGCTGGCGGCCAAAGGCTTCCGCCGTCTGCCGGACAGCCTTGGCAAGGCGCTTGAGGCGCTGCGCAGCTCGGAGGCTGCGCGTGGCTGGTTCGGGGACGGTTTCGTAGATCTCTATATCGCACACAAGCAGGGCGAGCTTGCGCAGCTCGAGGGGCTCGACTGGCCCGCCAAATGTGCGCGTTACGCCGAGGTCTATTGATGCTCGAGATATGCGGCATCTCGAAGAACTTAGGTGGGGTGGTGGCAGTGGATTCCGTCTCGTTCACCGTGGGGCGCAATGGGATACACGGCCTCATCGGTCCCAATGGGGCGGGCAAGACGACGATGCTCAACGGATCTTGGGGCTACTGACCCCGAGGACGGGTCAGAACGTTCTGGACGGTGCCGAGGTGCAGATCACGCCTGCTGAAAAGCGGGCCCGTGCAGGTATCGCGCGCACCTTCCAGAACCTGCGCCTGTTCCGCAACCTCAGCGTAAGGCGCAATATCGAACTGGCCGAAATTCATGCTAGCGACAGCGCCGACCGGGACCTGTTGCCGGGCGCCATGAAGCGCTTTGGCCTGTTGCCGGTTCTCGACGAGGCGCCCGGCGTCTGCCCTACGGCCAAACGCGGCGGCTCGAGATCGTGCGCGCACTGGCGCTGCGGCCCAAGGTGCTAGTGCTGGACGAGCCTGCGGGGGGGTATGAACCACGACGAGACCGACGCGCTCTTCTAGGATCTCACTTGGCTGCGCCAGCGCCACCGCTGTTGCATCATGCTGATCGAGCGCGATCTGAAAATCATCATGTCCGCCTGCGAGCGGCCCACGGTCATGAACATGGGCCGTCTGCGCGCAACGGGCGCCCCTGCCGAGATCACATGCAACCAAGAGGTCATCAAGGCCTACCCCGGGCAGGGCCACCACCCCCGACAGGAGCATTCCACATGACGCTTGGGCAATATCCTGTCCGGCGCAGCTGTTCCGGCGCTGAGCGCTGGCACGGCTCTGGCGCAGGCGAAGCCATCAAGGTGGCCTTCACGGCCCCTCTCAACGGCGACTATGCCGCCTATAACGAGGTCGACGGCGCGCGCTGCATGGCCGAGATGATCAGCACGGAAGGCGGTGTCGACGGCCGCATGTTCGATCTTCTGATTCAGGACACCGGCGCCCACACCCAAGCGGCCATCACCCTGACCGAACGATTTCTCGGCGAAGGCATGGTGGTGCTGGGGACCATCCCGTTCTCGCACACGATGATCCCTTTGGCGCAGATCGCAGGCACACAGGGCGTGTCGGTAATCCAGGCCCAGAGCACTCAAGTTGAAATGCATTCCGGCGTGGTCGACACCTTCCTATCCAATGTGGCGCCCGATCCCTTCACCGCTACGGCCGCCGCGAACTACGCCCTGTCGCAAGGGGTGGAAAACGTGGCGATCTTCACCTCGGACAAGGGCGGATCGTGGTCGGCCAAGGTGCCCGAATGGTTCGCCGAAGTGATCGTCGATGGCGGCACGTTGCAGACGCCGCTGAACTATACCTCCGGGACCACCGACTGGTCGCCACAGATCGCCGAAATGCGCGCACTCGACCCCGCGCCTGACGCCTTGTTCATCTCGTGGGCGATGCCCGACATCGGCTTCCTCATCCGCCAGATGCGCTCGGCCGGGCTAGATGCCTGAGTCATCGGCTCCGATGGCTTCGACGACCCCTCCCTCGACGCCGAGGCCGAGCAAGACCCAGGTTTTCTCGACAAGGTTTTCTTCGCGACCCTTGCTCCGTCAGCCCTCGATAGCCGCATCGACGCATTTCAGGCCGAGTGCGCCGAGATGGGCATGGAGGTAAACGGCCTATTCCCATCGTTGGACGCCGACACCGTCAGGATCGTCGCCTATGGCGTCGAGGCCGCAGGGTCCACCGATCCGGTCGCAGTGCGCGAGGCTATTTTCAGCGCCGAGAGCATCCCGTCATGTCCGTTGAATAGAACAGCTTCAAGGGGGCCGGCAGCTACGCCCTGCGCGACATCTCGATCATCGGTTTCGAGGACGGCACCCGCACCCTGCTGCAGCGGGACTTCCCCGAGAACGTACCGGACTGGCAACAAAATCGCGCGGTGCCTCGGGCCACCGGCTTGGAGAGCCGCCGACCAAGGACTGCGAGACATGCTCGAAATCTTTAACCTGAGGGTCACCCACGACCCGATCGAAACGGTTCACGGCAGTGACATCTCGGTGCCCGAGGGCACCTGCGTGGCCTTGCAGAGGCCGAATGGCGCGGGCAAGACCTCGACGCTGCCCGCGATTACCGGTACGGCGAAATACACCGGAACGATCCGCCTGTCGGGGGAAGGCCGGGTAAAGCGCGGCATCGCCCTTCCGCCGGAGGGGCGGCGGAAGTTCTCGAACCTTATTGTGCGTGAGAACCTCGTGATGGGCGCCGCCGTCCGGTCCGGCAAAGGCGAGATAGCCCGCAAGATCGATCTTTGGTTCGCCCGCTTCCCGATCCTTGGCGAACGCCGGGACCCGCCTGCAGGCTTCCTTTCGGGCGGGGAGTAGCAGATGCTCGCCATCGCCCGCGCGCCGATGTCGGGGTCCCGTATCTTGCTGCTCGACGAGCCGTCTCTGGGCCTTGCGCCGCAGATCAACGCGCAGATCTAAGGCATGACCCGAGAGCTGCGGGGGCAGGGGGGCACCATCCTCCTCGTCGAACAGAATGCCACTGCGGCCATCGGCCTGTCGGACCACGTCTATGTCTGAACAATGGTCTCGTCTCATCGCAGGGCCGGTCCGCAGACTACGGAGACGGCGCGGCGTTGAGGATCTGCTGATGGACTACGCAGTTCAGCAGATCCTAAATGCCCTGAGCTCCGGCGTGGGATACGCGCTGATCACACTTGGGCTTGCCATCGTCTTCTCGATCACAGGGTTGGTGAACTTCGCCCGTGGCGGGGTGATCGCTTTCGGCGGCTATTCCATGGTCAGCATCGGCACGGGGCTGACCGGCAACCTGTTCATTCTCATGGCGGCAGTGCTGATTGCCTGCGTGCGGTGCCGGCGCCGCTGGAACGGCTCGCCTTCCGAACGGTGCGGCGGGCGGATCAGATCACCGGGCTACTCACCGCCTTCGTCGCCGGCGTCATCGGCGGGTTCGGCAGCTTGCCCGGGGCGGTGCTGGGCGGCTTCCTGGGCGCAGTCGAGGTCGTGGTGCTTGTCCTCTTGCCGCAAAGCTACGGCGGTCTGGTCTTTGCGCTGGTGGCACTGATCTTGGTCTGGAGGCCCGACGGCATCCTGTCACCCGCGAAGGAGAGGAGACAACTATAAATTCAAGCCAACGTCGCGGGCTGCTCGGCAATGCGCTCCTGAGACTTCTGGACTGCTTATTGTCGGGACCTACTATCTATGGGGCGAGACATGGCAGACGCGCGTGCTCTACGCCACCTTCGTCAACCTGTTGGTGGTGATCGGGCTTCAGGTTTTCACGGGCAATGCCAACCTCACGAACTTCTTGCATGCCGCCTTCATGGGGATCGCCGCCTACGCCGCCGCCATCTGCGTGCCTCCGGCGGCGATGAAGGCCATCGCGTTGCCCGATGCGCCATGGGGGCTCAACGTCTTTGCGCTGGGGCCATGGGCCTCGGCCTTGGTGGCCATAACGATCACCGGGGTGCTGGGTCTGTTCACAGGGATCTTCGTGGCACGGCTGGCCGGGGTGGGGGTGACCACCGTCAGCATCGCCATCCTCGTCATCGTGCATTCGATCTTCCTGCACCGCACCAAGATCTTCAAGGGCAACCAAGCGCTCTTCGGCATTCCCCAAGTGCCTGATTGGCCGCAGATCACAGTGTTTGTGATCATCGCGATCTTTGCCACCCGTTGGTTCCGCGACGGCCGCTTTGGCCTTCAACTCCGGGCCTGCGCCGAAGACGAGATCGGGGCCCGTGAAATGGGGGTCAACGTTTTCCGCACCCGGCTGATGGCATGAATGTTGGGAGCGCTGTTCTTTGCCGTGGCCGGGATCGCTTAGGCCTTATTCCTCGGCACAATCTTGGCGCGACCGTTCTGTTTCAACTTCGTCGTCCTTACGGTGGCAACGCTGATCCTCGGGGGCCTGCGCAGTGTCTCCGGCGCTGTGTTCGGCACGCTGTTTAACTCCATCGGGTTCGAAACCATCCGCTGGCTCGAGGCCGGGCCTGAGATCGCGGGCCTGCAACTGCCCCAGGTGCTGGCTCTTTCGGGGTTGATGCTGGGCGTCGTGATCGTGGCGGTCATGGCGCTGCTGCCGAGCGGGCTGATTGGCAACCTCGAAATCGAGGAGCTACTGCGCCGCCGCAAGCGCCGCAGCTCCAGCGGAGCGCCCTGAGCGGAGAAGACGCCACAGGTTTGCCCGGACCTGTATCTGCCCGGTCGCCATGGGATGGCAGTCGGGTTTTCCGGCGTTGCGCGCTCAATATTTAAATCAATGGAAACAGAGCGGTGAGTACCTGCCTATTTCTTGCGCAACCTCGGGGGGCAACACCTGAAGGACGGAATGAATCCGATCATGTTGCAGTGATTTGTTTGACATTGAAAAAGATTCATCAAAAGCATTCCGCCATGACGACGCTTTGCCAAATCTATGCACCCACTGCGCGACCCGCCCCGGGATGCCGCTCTTGCTGAGCGCGCCCGTTTCCCTGTTGTCGCGCGAAACCGACCCCGAACCGGTCGAAACGGTGGCGCCAACTCCACACCGGCCAAAGCTGCCGGTGCTGTTGGTCTGCGAACACGCGGGCAAGGCGGTTCCAACGGTGCTTGACGGGCTTGGCCTCGAACCCGGAGCGCTCGGACTGCACGTGGGCTGGGACATTGGCGCCGGGGCGGTAACTCGCATCATGGCGCAGGAGCTCGGTTGCCAGGCGGTACTGCAGCGCTACTCCCGGCTGGTGATCGACTGCAACCGTCCCCCAAAGGCGCAAGATGCCATGCCCGAGCGGTCCGATGGGGTACCAGTGCCCGGAAATGCTGCGCTCGGTGCGGAGCATCGGCAGCGGCGGGTGGACGAAATCTTCACCCCCTACAACAATGCCGTGTTGACCGCTCGGCGTACGGCTTGCAGGATACTGCTGTCGATCCACAGCTTCACTCCGGAGCTGCGCACGAAGCCCGGCCTGCGCCCGTGGCATATTGGGTTCTTGTGCCGCAACGACCAGGCAACCTCGCAGGCGCTGCTGGACGCGCTTGCCGTGCAGCGGCCCGATCTCAACTTGGCGTTGAACGAGCCCTATCAGATCGACGACGAGTCCGACTGGTTCGTGCCCGCTCATGGCGAGGCCAGCGGACTGCAGCACAGCCTCATCGAAATCCGCAACGACCTCATCGACACGCCGGAGGGACAGGCTGAGATGGCGGCCCTGCTCTGCGGCGCTGTCCGCACCGTACTGGAAACCCAATGTTGACTCGCAGCGTTCCGCTCGATCCCGCCGCTTCGGCGCTGATCTTCATCGACGTCCAGAACTTTTCGGCCCGGCGCGACGGCGGAGAGTTCAAGGACATGGATCCCAAAGCCTTTGCCGACACCTACGGCGCCTTCTTCGACACTTTCGAGGCCGAAACCTTGCCTAACATGCAGCGCCTGCGAGATGCGGCGCGCGGGGCGGGGGTGGAAGTGATGTACACAACCATCGAAAGCCTGACCAAGGATGGGCGAGACCGCAGCCTTGACTACAAGATCACCGGTTTCAACGTGCCCAAAGGGTCTTGGGACGGCCGTCCGATCGACGCGCTCGCCCCAGGCGAGGACGAGATCTGGCTTCCGAAGTCGTCCTCTTCGGTCTTCGTGTCGACCAACATCGACTACGTGCTGCGCTGCCTTGGCGTAAAGCAGGTGGTGATCGCTGGGCTGGTAACCGACCAGTGCGTCGAAGGGGCCATCCGTGATGCCTGCGATCTTGGCTATCTGGTGACGCAGGTCACCGATGCCTGCCTGACCTACACGCCCGAACGGCAGGCCGCGTCGATCAATGCGATCAAGGGCTACTGTCGACAGCTCAGCACCGACGCGCTGATCGAGGAACTGCAAGGAGTGACCACATGACGACACTGCAGAAAGTCTGGGATGAGATCGATAGCACTCCCGACCGGGTGGTCAACCTTACGCGCGACATGGTGCGCATTCCTTCGGTGAACCCCAAGTTTGAGATGAAACAAGGCCTCAACAATGAAGCCGACGTTGCCGCGCTAGTGCGCGATCGGCTGGATTCCATGGGGCTCGAGACTGAATCCTGGGATGCCCTGCCGGGCCGGCCCAACGTGATCGGCACGCTGCCCGGCAACGAAGAGAAGAGCCTTATCCTCTGTGGTCACATCGACACCGTGCCGGTGGGCAACGGCGACAACTGGACTGTCGATCCCTTCGGCGGCGAGGTGTCGGGAGGCAAGCTTTGGGGGCGCGGGTCGGTCGACATGAAGGCCGGGCTTGCCGCCTGCATCGCGGCGCTCGAAAGCATCCGCGCCGCCGGAATAGACCTTGATGGGCGAGTCTCCGTGCACGCGGTTGTCGACGAGGAAGCCGGCGGCTTCGGCGCGATGGACGCAGTGGCCAAGGGGCATCTCGCGAAGAACGCCATCGTAGCCGAACCGACTTGGGATAAGGTCATGCCTGCCGAGGGGGGCCTCGAATGGGTTCGGGTCACGCTGCTCGGGCGATCGGGCCACGCGGGTTTCCGCTATAACGACATCTTCCCTCAGCCCGAGGTCGAGGGCCGCCTTCTGCCCGCAATCAATGCCATCGAGATCGCTGCGCGCTTCCTCGCCGCGCTTAAGGAATTTGAGGCGTCACGCTGCCGCAACAACTACCACCCGCTGTGCCCGCCCGGCTTGTCGACCATCAACCCCGGCGTGATCCACGGCGGTGTCGGCGTCGGCGAAGACGGCCTGCCGCTGATCCGTACCAACCCCGCGATGACGCCCGACCGGGTGACGCTGGACCTCGACCTGAAGTTCCTGCCCCACGAAAGCTCTATCAAGGTGCGCCGTGAGTTCGAGGACTTCGTCGCCGCCTTTGCGGCGCTGGACCCCTGGACCCGTGCCAACCCGCCCCAGATCGCTTGGGAGCTGGGCGGCCTGCATTTCCCGGCGATGGACACGCCGGTAGATCACCCGCTGGTGCAATCGCTAATCGGCCATCACAGCAGCCTTGGCGCGGCCCCCGAGGTCTGCGGTTTCGATGCGGTGACCGATGCGGCGCATTATGCTGGGGCAGGGGTGGATGCCTGCATCTACGGCCCCTCCGGCGACGGCTTCCACGGCGACAACGAATACGTGGACCTCGCCTCGTTGCACAAATCGACCAAGGTTATCGCCGCGGCGATCCTCGACATCTGCGGTACGCGCTGAGCCCTAATAACAAAAAGCAACATCCAACTCGGAGACCCCCATGCTGAAGAGAAGACACTTCCTTGCCGCGACCTCGCTGGTTGCGGCAACCATCCTGCCCGGCCTCGCCGCCGCCGAGGTGGTCAAGATCGGCGTTCTCGCCCCGGTGTCTGGCCCCGCCGCCGCCGACGGCCAAGAGATGGTGAACGGCGCGCAGCTAGCCATCGATCAGCTCAATGCCGCAGGCGGTATCGGAGAGTATACGTTTGAGCTCGTGGTTGGCGATGCTGCCGACCAGAGCGCGGCCTCCGTCGCCACCGCCACCGAACGACTGCTGGGCGACCGAGACATGGGCGCCATCGTGACCGGCTACGCCTCGGGGTCAAACTTCGAGATCGACATGATGGCCGAAATGGAGATGATCTACCTCGTCTCCGCAAACTCCGCGCAGACTGCCGAGATCATTACCGAAGATCCCGATGCCTTCCCGACTGTGTGGTCCTTCAGCCCGTCCTTCGACGCATACAACACCGGCGTTTTGCCGGTGATCGAACAGCTGATGGCAGAGGGTTCGGTGCCCCGCGAAGAGAAAACGCTAGCGCTGATCTCTTCCGACAACCCTTATTCCAAGACCATCGCGGAAGGCCTCGTGGAAAGCTTTGAGGGCGCGGGGTGGGAGATCACCGTGAACGACCTCGTTCCCTTCGGCGAAGTTGGCGATTGGCGCGGTTTCCTCGCGCAGGTGCGGCAGAACCCGCCGACCGTGGTGATCAACACCGACTACCTGTCGGGCAATGCCGCAGCCTTCATGTCTCAGTTTATGGAGCAACCCACCGATAGCCTCGTGTTCATCCAGTACGCGCCTTCGGTTCCGGAGTTCCTTGACCTGACGGCAGAGAAATCTTCGGGAGTGCTTTACAACATGCTGGGCGGGACGTTGCCTGCCAGCGCGTCCGAACGTGCGGCCAAGGTCGTGGGCGACTACGAGGCCGCCTATGACACCACCCCGGGCGTCTACGGTCCGATGCTGTATGAAGAGGTCATGCTGTATGCCGCCGGGCTCGAAGCCGTGGGCGATCCGGTCGACCGCGTTGCCATTGGCGAGTGGATCGGCGCGTCCTCTTCTGACACAGCCGTGGGCAAGCTCGAGTTCGACCCCGCCACTCACCTCGCGGTGCAGGGCCCCGAGAACATTCCGCTGCAGTTCTACCAAATTCAGGATGGAACCCGCGTGCTGTTCTCGCCCGACGCCTATGCCGACGGCGCCTTCGTCACTCCGCACTGGATGGACTAAGCGTCATGCCGGAACCGATAATCGAACTCAGGGGCGTCACCAAGACCTTCGGCGGGCTGACGGCGGTCAACGACGTGACCTTCACCGTCAATCGCGGCGAGGTCTTCGGCGTCGCCGGGCCCAACGGTTCCGGCAAGAGCACGCTGTTCAATTGCATCACCGGAATCCCCTTCGGCCCGTCCGGAGGAGAGATCCGCTTTGACGGTGTGCGCATCGACGGCATCCCTCCGCACAAGATCTTCCGGGCGGGCCTATCGCGCACCTTCCAGAAAGATGCAGAGTTCCCTGACCTTAGCGCGCGTGAAACCGTCGCACTGGGGGGGCATTATGGCGCGGGCCTTGGCGGGAAGGTGCTGGAACAGGCCAGCGAAGAGGCGCTCGACCTCGTGGGGTTCGAGCTCTCGCGGCGCGACATGGCCACGGCCGACCTGTCGGTCTACGGCAAGAAACAGCTGATGATCGCATCGGCGCTGGTATCGAAACCGGCGATCCTGATGCTGGATGAACCAGCTTCGGGCCTGACCCGCCCTGAGATCGCGGCGCTTGACGAGCTGCTGATGCGGGTCAACCGCTCGGGTGTCACAATTCTTATTATTGAACACGTTCTCGGCCTGCTGCTGTCGGTGAGCCAGCGGCTGCTGGTGCTCAATCAAGGCAGCGTGCTGACCGAAGGCGCCCCTCAGGAAGTCATCCGCGACGAGCGCGTGATCGAGGCCTATCTGGGGAGTGCCGCCGCATGACGAGGCTTCTCGACATTACCGGCCTGCGCGCAGGCTATGCCACCGTGCCTGTTCTGCACGGGATCGACCTGCATCTGGACGCGGGCGAGGCCATCGGTCTGTTTGGGCCCAACGGCCACGGCAAGACGACATTGCTGCACGCCGTGTCAGGGCTATTGAAGCCCACGGCGGGCTGCGTGCGCTTTGACGGGCAAGACATTACCGGCGCGAAACCTTCCGCCATCGTGGCGGCGGGCCTTGTGCAGGCGCAACAGGGCAACACGCTCTTTGGCGACATGGGCGTGCAGGAGACGCTGGAGCTTGCCGCCTTCAACACGCGCGCCCGGTCCGGCTGGCAGACTCGGCTCGAAGAGGTGCAAGCGCTGTTCCCGCGCCTTGCGGAACGCAAACGCCAAAGGGCACGAACCCTGTCGGGAGGCGAGCGGCAGATGCTGTCCATCGGCTGCGCCCTCATGTGCAACCCGCGGCTTCTGATCCTTGACGAGCCAACGCTGGGCCTATCGCCGCGCCTCAAGGGTGAGCTGCGCGAGGCGATTGCCGAGATTGCCCGCAAAGGGGTGCCGCTGATCGTGGTCGAACAGGACGTCGAATTCCTTCTGGCGCTCTCGAGCCGACTCTATCTCGTGGAGCAGGGCGAGATCGCACGAATGATCAACCGCGCCGACGCTCCCGACCACAAGGAGATCATGGAAATGTATTTCGGAGAGCAGGCGCACTGATGGATGGCGTACTCATTCCCACGCTGGTGTCGGGCCTTTTGCTAGGTTCGCTCTATGCGCTGATGGCCTCGGGGCTCAGCCTGATCTGGACAACTCTCGGCGTGTTCAACTTCGCCCATGGCGCGCTGATGACGTTGAGCGCCTACATCGCCTGGACCGTGTCCGAACAGTTTGGCCTCGGCCTTGTGATGGGGTTTGTCGCCGGCGTCGGCGCTGCCGTCATCGCAGGGGTGCTGATCGAGCTTCTGCTGGTCCGCCCGTTTTACGGCAACCGCAACATGATGCTGATCACCGTAATGACGACTCTGGCGGCCTCGACCATATTGGAACGCGGCATTTCGATGATCTGGGGGCCACGGTTGAAGCAGCTCCCGCGCACGCTTGACGGACAGGTGAGCCTACTTGGCGCGCCGGTGTCGGCGCATGAGGCGCTGATCATCGTGTTGGCGCCTGCGGTGCTGATGGCACTGTGGTGGTACACCGGGCGCACCCGCAGCGGCCGCTCGCTAAGGGCCGTGGGGCAAAACCCCGGTTCGGCGGCGCTCATCGGTATTGATGTGCCGCGGACCTTCAGCCTGGCCTTTGGGCTGTCGGCGGCGCTGGCGGGGCTGACCGGCGTTCTGCTGGGCTCGATCCGCTTTGTGACGCCTGGCCTCGGGGCCGATCCGTTGGTCAATGCGATGATCGTCGTGATCTTTGGCGGGCTTGGCAGCCTTGGCGCGACGGCGGGCGCGGCCTATGTCATCGGGCTGCTCGAGGCGCTGCTGGTGCTTTGGCTTGGCCTTTACTGGACCCCCTCGGTGCTGTTCGTGGCGCTGATCCTTGTCCTTGTCTTCCGACCCAACGGACTTTTCGGGAAAGCCACATGACACGCAACAGAAGCCTTTTCGCGCTGGCTGCGCTTTTCATCCTGGCGCTTGTTCCGGCGATCGTCACCGACAGTTACACGCGCCACATCTTCATCATCGCGTTTATCTACGGCACCGTGGCGGTGAACTGGGACCTGAGCCTTGGTCTGGCGGGGCTGTTCAACTTCGGTCACCTCGCGTTCTTTGGTATCGGCGTCTACACGGCGGCGATCCTCACCACGTCGCTGGACCTGTCGCCCTGGCTCGCCATTCCGCTTGGCGGGGTCACGGCGGCGCTCGCGGCGCTATTGATCGCGCTGCCAGTCGCAAGGTTGCAAGGTATCTACGTCGTGCTCGTCACTTTCGCTTTCGGGCAGCTCTGCATGCAGGTGGTGCTAAGCCAAGGCGACTTAACCGGAGGGGCGGAGGGACTCGTGCGGCTGCCCTATCTGCGCCTCGGTGACTACTCCTTCATCCGCGATTTCCGCTTCGGCTACTACTACATCGCGCTCGGATTGCTGACCGTTTCGGTCGCGTCGCTGATGCTGCTGGCCCGCTCTCCTTTCGGCAAATCGCTTCGGGCGCTGCGCGACAACCCCGATTATGCCACCGCGCGGGGCATTTCCGTGGCGCGGCAAAGGGTGCTGGTGCTCTGCGCCTCGGCAGTGTTCACCGGCATAGCGGGGGGATTTTACGCTATTTACCTGCGCGTCGCCTCGCCCGAGGTCTTCGGCTTCTCGGTCGCCACGCTGATCTTGTCGATGGTGCTCATTGGCGGGGCGGGGTCGATCCTTGGCCCGGTGTTCGCCGCGCTCGGGCTGACCTTTGCGACCGAAGCCATGGCTGGTATCCGCGGCCTTGAGGAAGCGCGGTTCCTCGTCGTCGCGGTGGCCATGATCCTGGTGCTGCGCATTGCTCCCGCAGGCGCCATCGACATCTTTGCTCGGCTGTTCACGCCGCGCCCCAAATCCTGAGGAGACCGTCTTGCAGACTCATCGCATTGATACGACCCATGCCACAATAGCCGTGGATGACACCGGCGGCAGTGGCCCGGCGGTTCTGATGATCCATGGGAATTCGTCCTGCAAGGGCGTGTTTCGCAATCAGGTTCAAGGGGCAATCGGGCAGGAGTTTCGCTGCATCGCCATGGATCTTCCTGGCCATGGCGACAGTGCAGACGCGCCCGACCCCGAACGCACCTATTGGATGCCGGGCTACGCCGAAACCGCGCTCGAGGTGATGCAGGCGCTCGGCATCCAGCGCTTTGCCGTGCTGGGCTGGTCGCTTGGCGGTCACATCGGGATCGAAATGCTGGCCCGGAGCGAAGCACTTACCGGGCTCATGATTACCGGCTCTCCTCCCTTCGCCCCAAGCGACGAGTCCCTTAACGCGGGCTTTCGCCCTAGCGAACATATGGGCCTTGCTGGGCAGGAAATGTTCTCGGAGCAGAACGTGGCGGATTACGCTCATTCCACTTGTGGCGCCAACGCTCCGTTCGAGGAGTTTCTCCTCAAGGCAGTGGCCCGTACGGACGGGCGCGCAAGGAAACTGATGTTTTCACGGATCATTGCCCCGGCAGCCGCCGATCAGCAGGCAACGGCTATTCACAGCACTCGCCCGCTGGCCATCGTCAATGGCGAGGATGACGTGTTCATCGACAATGACTTCATCGCGGCGCTGCCGTATGAAACGCTGTGGGAGGACACCGTGCACCGCCTTCCCGGGATCGGCCACGCCCCATTCTGGGAAGTTCCCGATCAGTTTGACCCCTATCTGCAGCGGTTTCTGGCCTCGCTATAATATCCCCGGCGCAGGCGCGGCTGATGGGAGGTACGGCGCTGCTTGCGCAGCCTCTCACGGGATACCCTGAGGCCATGGTCCTCGGCCAGATTCCCGGCCGCCGGCGTCGGCCCAAAGTCGGCAGGCTGTTCCTTCACAAGCATCACGGCAAAGGCCGCACCGCCGGAACGATCCAATTGTTCGACCGGTCGGCCGCGCGCCTTGTGCCGGACCGCCGCCGGGCGTTCGGTTCGGGAGCGCTTCAGCAGGCGCTGCACCTGACTGCGGCTCAACGCCAGAAGTGTCGTCGCATTGCCCGCTGTCATCCAGCCCTGGACGACTTGGCTCAAAACTTCTACGCGGTTCAGGTCGTGCTCTGCTCCCACGCTTTGGGTCACGGGAAGCTGGGATTATCCGGCTGTTTCGCGATGACGGGCCGGTTGCGCCATCGCGATAATGCATGGCAATCGAGACGTCGTATCCGATCGCGCTGTGGCGCGCGATGATCGGTTTTGCCCTGACCCGCCAACGCAAGGGCCGCGCCGCCCGCCACCTGACCGCCTGCGCCAACATGCGGCGATCACCGATTACGGCTCGCATTCAACCCACGCGACCTACACCGCCGCCCTCGCCGAAGCGCATCCACGAAAGGCCCGTTCTGGGACAAGGTTCCGTAGACGACGAGCAGGCGTTTGGCCTGACCCTGCCCATCGGCACAGACGCGCGGGGTTAGAATCGACCATCAGACGAATATTTTCTGAGCAGCACCTCCGGCGCAGAGCGGCCCTTGCCTGATTACGCCAAACCTTCGCGGGCCGGAGTGAAGGCGTGCAAGGGCGGGAGAAATCCGCGGCCTAGGACCTACGACGTTTCCGCTTCGGTAATAACCAACTGAAAACGGCTGATCGGAGCGATCGTCGAAAGGGCCGTTCGTCCGAACTTGCTTGTCGTGCAAAGCAGGTACGAGGCCGCGGCAGCGTTCATTGCCGCCTTTTTGACCGCGATCTTGGAGGTGTTGAAGTCCATCACCCTCGCGTTATCGTCCACCGCCGAACAAGCGATCAGCGCGATGTCGATCTGGAG
This sequence comes from Citreicella sp. C3M06, assembly GCF_018860705.1. Lineage (GTDB taxonomy): Bacteria > Pseudomonadota > Alphaproteobacteria > Rhodobacterales > Rhodobacteraceae > Salipiger. The sequence continues at coordinate 28,136 of NZ_JAHKQA010000039.1, read as the reverse complement.
GTCGTGCAGCCGCAGGATCACCTCCTCTCCGGTGAGGGAGCCATCGCGGCCAGACATCCGCCCCCCGATGACGTTGACCTCATGCGCGTCGGGGTCGAACAACAGCGCCGTGCGGATGCTGGTGGTGAAGATCCGAAAGCCCGCCCGCTGCGCCAACCGCGCGGCGCAGCATTCGATGGTGGTGCCCACGTCCAGAAAAATGCTGGCCCCGTCCGGGATGGCGGCGGCCGCGCGTTCCCCGACCACCTGCTTTTCGACCCGTGCCACATCGCGCTTGGCCGCGTGGTCCAGCCGCGCGGCCTCTGCCGGGCCTACCGGTCCAGCGCCACCGTGAAAGCGCTGCAACAGCCCTTTTTCGGCCAGCGTGATGATGTCGCGGCGCACGGTCTGCGCCGAGACGCCGAACTCTTCGGCCAGTGCCTCAATCGTCACAAAGCCCGAGCTCAAAACGCGGCTCAAGACCACGCTTTGGCGCGACGATAAATCTTCGGTGGACTGCGTATCTGTCATAAAACTGTGTAAATTATCATCCATCAGGTGGAAGAAAGTTTACACGAACGAAGGCACGCCGCAATGCAAGAAAGCTTCTCCCGCAGCGAAGATGGTCGGTTTTTTCTAGGTCAGAATGAGCTTAGCGGCAGTCAATGGGCGTGGCGCGCCAAGGGCGCGGCGCTCCCGAAAAACGCCGAGGATACCACCCCTGTCACCGCGTTTGAGGTTCTTACAGCTCTGGCCCGCACCCGCCCATTGCAGCAATTGGTTGTCGGCATCATTGGCCCTCGCAATGCCACAGCCGCGCAGATCGAAGCTGCCGAGGCCGTTGGCGCAGCCTTTGGTGCCTTGGGCCTGACGGTGATCTGCGGTGGCCGCGGTGGCGTGATGGAGGCCGCCTGCAAGGGCGCGCTTGATGCAGGCGGGCTGCCAATCGGCATTCTGCCCGGCATCGATCCACAAGAGGCCAACCCCTATGTCGCGGTGCCGCTGACCACCGGGCTGAACGAGGTGCGCAACATCATCATAGTGCGTGCGGCGCGGGTGCTGGTGGCCGTGGGCAATTCGCCAGGCACCCTGACCGAGGTTGCCTATGGCCTGCATTTCGACAAACCCGTGGTTGGCGTGGCCGGGGCCGCGCAGTTGGATGGTGTGTATCACACCGCCGACGCCGCAGCCGCCGTCGAGGCCACGCTGGCCCGCCTGCTGGCCGATTTGCCGATGATCGCGGCCGATTGAAATGACCGAAATCTTACACTGTCGACCCCGCGCGGATAAGCCTGCCTTGTCGCTCTGCAACGTCTCCAAGCGCTTTGGCGACACCACGGTCGTGTCGGATTTTTCGCTGGATCTTTTCGCCGGTGAGTTTGTGGCCCTGCTGGGCGCGTCCGGGTCGGGAAAATCCACAACCCTGCGGATGCTGGCGGGGCTGGAACGGCCCAGCAGCGGCAAGGTCTTGATGGATGGCGTCGACGTGACCGACCTGCGCCCCGCTGCACGCAACATTGCGCTGATGTTCCAAAGCTATGCGCTGTATCCGCATCTGAGCGTTCGGCAGAACATTGCAACGCCGTTGCGTCAAACGCGCCTCAGCGCCGCCGCGCGACTGCCCGGTGCGGGCCTGCTGAGTGGGCAGGTTCGCAAAGCCGAGTCCGAGATCAACGCCCGCACCCAAAGCGTCGCGCAGATGCTGCGGCTGGACGGCCTGCTAGAGCGCAGGCCAGGCCAGCTATCCGGCGGCCAGCAACAGCGCGTTGCATTGGCGCGCGCGTTGGTGCGCGATCCGTCGGCCTTTTTGCTGGACGAGCCGCTGTCGAACCTCGACACCGCCCTGCGCCACAGCACCCGCGAAGAAATCCGCGACTTGCATCGCCGCACCGGCCACGCCTTTTTGCTGGTCACCCACGATCAGACGGATGCGCTGTCGATGGCCGACCGGATCGTGGTGATGATCGCAGGCCGCGTGGCGCAATGCGCCTCGGCGGCGGACATCTACCACAGGCCTGCCAACCGCGAGGTCGCCCGCTTTATCGGCGCCCACCGGATGAACATCCTGCCGCCCGGTGTTGAGGCTGCCTCGTTTCACCCGCGCGGGATGCAGGATGACATCGGGATCCGCCCCGAAGCGTTGCAGGCCGATCCAAACGGCGCGCTGCTTGCAACTTTGACAAATGCTGCCTTCCACGGCGAGGAAACCCTGCTGCGACTGCGCACCGACGCAGGAGCCGAACTGCTGGCCGTGACCGAAGGCACTGCGTCCTTGCCACCGCAGGGAACCAAGATGCGCTTTGGCGCTCAGGCGGCGCGGCTGCATTGCTTTGACGCGGCCACCGGCCTTCGCAAGGAAATCAAGGCATGAATATGCGCGAAAGCATGTCCACCCTCTTGCTGACCGGCCCGGCAGCGCTGGCGCTGGTGCTGTGTGTCTTTCTGCCGGTGGCTGTGGTCTTTGTGCTGGCCTTTACCAACTATCAGATCGGCGCGCCGGGCATCGGCTGGGTCGGGCTGGACAATTTCGCACAGCTTTTTGGGTCGCGGATGGGCCGCAACGCGATCCTCAATACACTGACCTATGTGTCGATCGTCATTCCCGCCTCGGTTGGGCTGGGGCTGCTGGTGGCCTTGGGCCTGCACGCGCTGGCGCGCAGCCTGCCGCGCGTTTCCGAAATGCTCAAGGCGGTGTATTTTCTGCCCGTCGCCGCCACGCTAGTGGCCATGGCGGTGTCGTGGCAGATGCTGCTGCACCCCTCGCTGGGGTTGGTCAACACGTGGTCCAGCGCGCTTGGACTGCCCGCGCCCCTGTGGCTGAGCGATCGCGGCCTTGTGTTGTATACGCTGTCCGCAATCGGCATCTGGCAGAGCGTTGGCTACAACATGGTGCTGTTTCTGGCCGGGCTCGCCGCCATTCAGCCCTCCCTTTATGATGCCGCCGAGGTCGACGGCGCCACCAGCGGCTGGGCGCGCTTTTGGCTGGTCACCTGGCCGATGCTTGGCCCGACAACCTTGTTTGTGATGGTGGTAACCGCAGCCAGCGCCTTTCGCGTGTTCGAAACGGTCGCGACGCTGACCAAGGGTGGGCCGGCCTTTGCCTCGGACACCATTGTCTATGCGCTCTACCGCGAGGGTTTTGTCTACTTCAAGGCAGGCTATGCCAGCGCCATCACCGTGGTGTTTTTCCTCGCGCTGCTGTTGCTGACCGCGCTGCAGATCTGGGTCATCGAACGGAAAGTGCATTACCGATGAAACGCATGGTTTTGCTTGGGCTTCTGGCCCTTGGCGCGGTGGTTGTGCTGCTGCCCTTCATCTGGATGGTGTCGGTTTCGCTCAAACCGCAGGCCGAGATCTTTACCTCCTCGGTTACCTTGCTGCCGCGCGCGCCGACACTTGCGAACTACTGGCAGGCGATCACCCAGACCGCGATCCCGCGCTATCTCCTGAACGGAGCACTCGTGACCGGTGGCATCCTTGTGCTGCAATTGCTGGTCTCGGTGCCCTGCGCCTATGCGCTCGCGCATCGCAGGTTTCGTGGGCGCGGAGTGTTGTTTGCGGCCATCCTCGCAGCGCTGCTGGCGCCCTTTCATGTGACGGCGATCCCGATCTTTCTGGGGCTGGCGCAGCTGGGCTGGCTGAACTCCTACACCGCACTGATCCTTCCCTTCACCGCGACGGCCTTTGGCTTGTTCCTGTTGCGTCAGGCCTTTGCCCGCATTCCCCGAGACCTGATCGATGCCGCCCGCGTCGATGGCATGGGCGAAATGGCCATCGCATGGCGCATCGCCTTTCCGCTGGCGATGCCCACAGTGATCGCCTTTGCGATCTTTTCGGTCACCGCCCACTGGAACGATCTGTTCTGGCCGATGATCGCCACCACCGATCCGCAGCTGGCCACCCCGCCGCGCGGCATCCTGTTCTTTCGCGACGCCGAAAGCGGTGATGCGCCGGGCCCCCTGATGGCGGGGGCCGTGCTGGTGACCGCGCCGCTGGTGCTGGCGTTTTTGCTAAGCCAGCGCCGCTTTACCCAAGGCCTGGCCAACACCGGCCTCAAGGGATGAAGCCGCCCCCACACAAAACCAAGAGGCGGCACACCGCCCGTCCTGCTCTTTGATCCCCATTGACTGAACATCTCAGGAGACAGTTATGAACCGTTCCATTCTCGCGCTCGGCCTTGCACTGGTTGCCGGGTCCGCGGCCGCTGACACCACGCTGCGCGTGCACTACGCGATCCCCACGATCTGGGCCGACACGCAGGCCGCGCTGGCCGATGCCTTCATGGCAGCGAACCCCGACATCACCATCGAACTGGACGGCCCGGCCGAAGGCTATGCCGAAGGCGTGCAGCGGCTGCTGCGCGAATCCGTCGCTGGTACGGCGCCGGACGTGGCTTGGGTTGGCCTGAACCTGTGGCGCGTGCTTGAAGCGCGAAGCCTTGCGCAACCGCTGGACCATTTTCTGCCCGAAGACCCCGAGGCCGTCGGATATACCGGCGCTCTGCTCTCACTGGGGCGCTTTGAAGACACGCAATACGCCCTTGGCACTTCGGCCTCGACGCTGGTCGCCTACGTCAATCCCGACCTGGTCGCACGCGCGGGCGGTTCGATGGAGGATTTTCCCACCGATTACGACGGTATCATCGAGCTGGCTGCCAAGATCGACGCGCTGGACGCCACCATCGAGGGTGTTTGGGTTTCGCCTCATGACTGGCGCTTTCAGTCATTCCTCGGAGCGCACGGCGGTCGCCCGATGACTGCCGATGAAAGCGATATAACCTTCGACAGCGACGCGGGCGTGGCCGCCGCCACGATCTATGGTCGTTTCGCATCCGAAGCGGGTATGTCCACCATGAGCGAGAACGACGCGCGTCAGGCCTTTCCCGCTGGCACGCTGGGCATCATGTTCGAAAGCTCCTCGCTCATGGCGCGCTTTGCCGAGGGTGCGGGCGAGCGCTTTGACATGACGGTGGTGCCGATGCCGATCGTAGCGGCGGACGAAGACGTCTATCTGCCCACCGGCGGGTCGGGCATCGTGATGCTGACCGACGACGCGGAAAAGCAGCAGGCGGCATGGGACTACATCGCGTTTGTCACCAGCCCCGACGCCCAGAAGATCATCGTCGAGACCACCGGCTATGCCCCCACCAATGCGCTGGTTGTCGAAGATGACAGCTATCTAGGGGACTTCTACGCCCAGAACCCCAACGCCCGTGTCGCGCACGCGCAGGTCGCGCAATATGCAGGCCCCTGGTATGCCTATCCCGGCGCCGAAGGTGTTGCCGTCACCGACGTCATCGCGGCCGACCTGCTGAAGGTTGTCGAGGGCGCGGACCCGCGCGAAGCGGTTGAAGACCTCGCCGAAACAACGCGCATGATGCTGGGTTTCAACTAGAGCTCAAGGAATGCGCGGTCCGCCATGGGCCGCGCATTTGCAATGCAACGCGTCGGCTCGCGGTACGCGGTTCATTGGCTTTTCGAAATTTGCCTTTGGCGTGTTCGGAACGGGTCTAGGCCGCTCTTTTCGATGAAAGGATGGCAAAGAGATGGCGGCGTCACTGGGCATTGATGATCTGACCCTCCTCCTTTGTGGATCATCGCAGACTCACCTTGGCACATCGATGCCGACGAGGGTGGTAACATGATCAACGCCCCGCTTCGCGAAGGCTGTTTCCTAGAATCAAGATTATGAGTTTTACTATCAAGGGGATTTGCCGGTGGACCCACGGTCTCGGTGTACCGGTTGCAAACACCAGCGGCATCGGCGGGATGCCGATGTTGGCGTGGGGGCGGCGGTCAGGCCGGGTCGTGATTGTCTTGCAGCCATTGGCGCACTGTCTCGAGCTTGTTCTCGAGATGGAGCTTGAGCACATAAGACAGCCGTTCGCCATCCCGGGTCTCGAGGCAATCCATGATCTGCTCGTGCTCGTCCGTCGCCTGCGCCCAGCGTTCTTGCGTCATGTTCGCAACGTAGCGCGCTCTCCGCACCCGCGCGGCGAGTGAACGGTACTGCGTGGCCAGCGTCTCGTTGCGGGCGGCGTTCAGGATCGCCTCGTGGATCTGCTGGTTCACCTCGAAATACTTCGCCAGTTCGCGCTTCTCGTAATGTTTCAGCATCTGCCGGTGCAGCACCCGGATATGGCCGATTTCGGCGTCGCTGATGTGCTTGCAGGCCAGTTCTCCGGAAAGCGCCTCGAGTGCGCCCATGACCGGGAACACCTCGTCGAGATCCTCGGGCGTGATGCGGCTGACCCATGCGCCCCGGTTCGGCTCCAGTGACAGCAGCCCTTCGGTGGCCAGCACTTTGAGCGCCTCGCGCAGCGGCGTGCGGGACACGCCGTAAAAGGTGCAAAGATCCTTTTCCGGCACCCGGATGCCGGGGGCGAGATCGCCATTTACGATCTGGTTGCGGATCGCGTCGGTCAGCTCCGCGTGCAGGGATTTGCGGCGGAAGGGCGTCGGTGTCGAAAGAGCTGTGGTCATCTCTGGGTACCCCTATGAAGCGCCGGTTCCGCGAACGGCTGGTCTGTGCGACCTATTTGTGCATGCATAATTTTTCATTATTACCATTGCAGGACAAGTGGGAAGCAGTCTTAGCATTTTTCCGCAGGATTGGGGAAGAATCTTATCAGTTGACACCTCGCTGATGAAAATGCATTCATAATTCATATTGCCGCAGAGGGGTCTTGCCCGCCTGCGGCGTCAGGGAGGACACAACATGACACACAGGGCAGGACGCCATTTCCTTCAGATCCCCGGGCCAAGCCCGGTGCCCGACCGGGTGTTGCGCGCGATCTCGGCGCAGACCATGGACCACCGCGGCCCGGATTTTGCCGATGTTGGCAAGGCGGCGCTTTCGGGGATGAAGACGATCTTCAAGACGGATCAACATGTCTTCATCTACCCCTCGTCCGGCACTGGCGCTTGGGAGGCGGCCCTGGTCAACACCCTGGCTGAGGGCGACAAGGTTCTGATGTACGAAACCGGCCATTTCGCGACGCTGTGGAAGAAGATGGCGGCCAAGCTCGGCGTGAACGCCGAGTTCATCGAAGGCGACTGGCGCGGCGGGGCCGATCCCGATCGCATCGAGGCGCGCTTGCGCGCGGACAGCGCTCATGAGATCAAGGCGGTCTGCGTGGTCCATAACGAGACTTCGACCGGGTCCGTCTCGCCCATCGCGCAGGTGCGGCAGGCCATCGACGCGGCGGGCCATCCGGCGCTTCTGATGGTCGACACGATCTCGGGTCTGGCTTCGATCGACTTCCGGTTCGATGAATGGGGCGTGGACGTTGCCGTCTCCGGCTCGCAGAAGGGCCTGATGCTGCCCCCCGGTCTGTCGTTCAACGCGGTGAGCCAGAAGGCCTTTGAGTATTCCAAGAGCAACGGCATGCGCCGCTCCTACTGGGATTGGCAGGAAATGGCCGCGATCAATCCAACCGGCTACTTCCCCTACACCCCCGGAACCAACATGCTTTACGGCCTCAACGAGGCCATCGCGATGCTGCACGAAGAAGGGCTGGACAACGTCTTTGCCCGTCATCAGCGTCATGGTGCTGCCACCCGCACGGCGGTGCGCCACTGGGGGCTCGAGGTGCTTTGTGCGCAGCAGGGGCAGGAATCGGGCGTGCTGACAGCGGTGCTTATGCCCGAAGGGCACAGCGCCGATGCCTTCCGCGCAAGCGCTTTGCGCCATTACGACATCTCGCTCGGCAATGGCCTGTCCAAAGTGGCCGATAGGGTCTTTCGCATCGGCCACCTCGGTGACATCAATGATCTGACCTTGGCCGGCACCCTGACGGGGGTGGAACTTGGCCTGCGCAAGGCCGGGGTTCCGCACAACCAGGGCGGCGTCGCCGCAGCCATGGCGGAATTGGAACAGACCGCTTACGAGCCACTCGCAGCCGAGTGAGCCAAAGCCTTTTGTGCCCGCCAGCCGGGCACCGCATACCCGGCGTCGGCGCCGGGTAGAGGCCGACCGCGCCACGGAGGAGGGGCGGCGACCGACATCATTATGGGAGGAGAGACCATGACACCCGTAGGACGGCCCATGCGCGGCATCGCCCTGATCGCCGCCGTCGCGACAACAGCCACGCCCGCACTTGCCAGTGACTACCCCGAGCGCACGGTGGAGATCATCCACCAGTATGGCCCCGGCGGCGGCACCGACCGCTTTATCCGCGCCATCTCCGAGCCGATGCAGGAGGCCACCGGCCAGAGCTTTGTTCCGATCTCGATCACCGGCGGCGGCGGCGTTCCCGCCTTCGTCACCTTCATGCAGCGTCCGGCCAACGGCTACACTCTGGTGTCGCTCAGCCCCGATGACGTGATCAACCACGCGCTTGGCCGGATCGATTTGTCGAACGTGCAGCCGCTGGTCCGCATCCAGTACGATCAGGGCCTACTGCTGGTCTCCAAGGACAGCGACATTCGCAGCCTCGACGACGTGCTCGCCGCTGAGGCCGAAGAGCCGGGTGGCCTCAAGGTCGGGGTGACCGGCTCGGCGGGCTTTGACGACGCGCTGATCGGCCTGTTCAACGAAGAGGCGGGGATCGAGCTGGGCACCGTGCCCTTTGGCGCCGCCGAGATGGTGTCGAACACGCTCGGGGGGCACCTCGACATGATGTACGAGGAATACGGCCCGACCCGCGGGCTGATCGAATCCGGCGATCTCATCCCCATCGTGCTGTTCTCGGACGAACGGCTCGAAGAACTGCCCAATGTGCCCACCGCCGCCGAGCTTGGCTATGATGTGACGCTGGGCCGCTGGCGTGGTTTCGGCATTCGCCCCAGCACCGACGCGGCGCAGATCGACACACTGGTGTCGCTGTTCAAGGACGCCGCCGCCGATGAGGGCTACAAGAAGGTCGAGGCCGACAGCGCGCTTCAGTACCGGTCCGAGTTCATGGGGCCGGACGCGTTCAAAACCTTCCTCGACAAGGAAGTGGAGACCTACAGCACCATCATGAACCAGCTCGGCTACTGATCTTATCGGCGTGGCGGGCCCATGGGTCCGCCCCAGCCTGGGGAGGGGCTGGCGACATGCTCTACAAACTGTCCGAAGTGGTCGTCTTCGCGGCCATGACCATCGCGTCCGTCGCGCTCTGGTTCACTTCCGATGCGCTACCCGTGTCGAAACGCTACGCTCAGGTCGACAGCGACATGTGGCCGAAGATGGTGTTCGGGGCGCTCGGGATCTGCTGTGCCATCCATCTGGCGCAAAAGGTGGCGGGGCTGATCGCCGCGCCCTCCGGCGGGCCGCGCACGCTTGATGAAGAACTCGAGGCCTACGTGCCGCAAGGCTATTACACGCGGCTGATCGTGACCGGCGCGCTGATCATCGGCTACTTCTTTGCGCTGCAATACGTCGGCTTTCTGCTGGCAACGCTGGTCTTCCTCTGGGCCGGATCCTTTATCCTTCCTTACCGTAACACGCTGGCGAAGCTGCTCTTCGCCCCCGCCTTCACCCTGCTTCTGGCGGCCTTCTTCAGCTATGGGCTGTCGCTGTCGCTGCCCCGGGGCACAGGCATCTTTTACGATCTCAGCCAGGCGCTTTACTAAGCCGCCCCAGCACCGGAGAATCCCATGCTAGACGCATTCGTTTCCGCCGCCGGGTATATGGTCGGCAATCCCATGAGCTTTCTGCTGATCCTGTTCAGCGTGATCTGGGGCATCGTTTTTGGCGCCGTCCCCGGCCTGACCGGCATCGTGGGCGTGGCGCTGCTCATCCCCTTCACCTTTGCCTTTGATCCGACGGAAGGCATGCTGTTGCTTGGCGGTGTCTACGTTGGGTCCACCTTTGGCGGCTCCATCGCCGCGATCCTGTTCAACACCCCCGGCTCTCCCGAGGCGGCCTGCACCTCGCTCGACGGCTACCCCATGGCCAAGCGCGGCGAAGCGGGCAAGGCGTTGGGGATCGCGCTGGCGGCCTCGGCCGTGGGCGGCATCTTTGGCACGCTGGTGCTGATGTTCGCGGCCCCGCCGCTGGCGCGCCTTGCGCTGGAATTTGGCCCGGCAGAGTATTTCGCCCTTGCGGTGCTGGGCATCACGGCAATCGCCTCGATCGGCGGCGGCTCGCTGGTCAAGGGGCTGATCGCCGGGCTTCTGGGCCTTGCGGTGGCGCTGATCGGGCTCGATCCGCTGACCGGGACCGCGCGGTTCACCTTCGGCAACATGATGCTGCTGACCGGGGTCAGCTTCATCGCCGCCATCATCGGTATTTTCGCCCTTGCCGAGGTGCTGCAACGATTTGCCGACGGCCCGCCCAAGGGCGAACAGATGACTCAGGTTTCGACCCAGCTTCCGAGCTTTGCCGAGTTCATGGCCACCAAGGCCACGCTGTTGCGTTCTTCGGTCATCGGCACCATCATCGGCGCCCTGCCCGGCGTTGGCGCCACCACCGCCGCCTTCATCAGCTACTCCGAAGCGTTTCGGTGGTCCAAGAAGCCAGAGCTGTTCGGCAAGGGCTCGCCCGAGGGCATCGCCGCGCCGGAGTCCGGCAACAACTCGGCGGTAGGCGGCTCGATGATCCCGCTGCTGGCCCTGGGCATCCCCGGCTCTGCCACCACCGCGGTGATGATCGGCGGTCTGACCATCCACGGCATCGTGCCGGGACCGATGCTGATGCAGAACAATTCGGACCTCGTCTATTCGGTGTTCATCGGCATGCTGCTGGCCAATATCCTGATGCTGGTCTTCGGCCTGCGGGCGGCGCGGCTGTTTGCCGTGGTGCTGCGCGCACCCTACCAGCTGGTCGGTCCGGCTATCGTGGTGCTCTGCATGACCGGGGTCTTCGCGCTGAACAACAACGTGTCGGATGTGGCGGTGATGCTGGTCTTCGGGGGCGTGGGCTTCTTCCTGAAAAGCTACGGTCTGCCGGTGGCAAGCTTCATCATCGGGCTGGTGCTTGGCCCCATCGCCGAGGTGAGCCTGCGCCAGGGCCTGATCCTTGCCGACCACGACATCATGACCTTGGTCAGCCGCCCCATCACCGGCACGCTGCTGATCTTGTCGGCTGTGTCGCTGGCCTACGGCATCTGGGGGCAGATCCGCCGCAAGCCGCCATCAGACGGCACCCCCGACGCGCAGCCTGAAACCAGCTAACCCACGGGTTTCACGTTACAAAATCAATACCATCCGGGCCGCCTTTGGCCCGGAGCCGCCCCCCTCATGCCAAAATCCAAGGAGGCCACAAGATGAATGCTCCCATGCCTCAGCGCAGCACCACCCCCGCCGCCCGTGCCGTGGCCCGATCGCAGGCCTTCGAGAGCGCGCTGTCCAAAGCCATGGAAGGCGGCACCGATTTTGGCGCCTTCACCCGTGGTCGCTATGCCACCGATGCTTCGATCTACCAGATCATGCCGACCGGCGTGGCCTATCCCAAATCCGCCGACGACATTGCCGCCGCGCTTCAGATCGCCTCGGAACATGGCGTGCCGGTCATCGCCCGCGGCGGCGGCACCTCGCAGAACGGCCAGCCCATCGGGCGCGGGCTGATCCTCGACATGTCACGCCATTTCAACGACATGCTGGATTACGACGCCGCCGCGCGCACGGTGACCGTGCGCCCCGGCATGGTGCTTAACACGCTGAACGAGCGGGCGCGTCAGGATGGGCTGTTCTTTCCGGTGGAACCTTCGACCGCCTCGCGCTGCACCATCGGGGGGATGTGCGGCAACAACTCGTCGGGCGCACGATCGCTGCGCTTTGGCAAGACGGTGGACAACGTTCTTGCCATGGAAGGGCTGATGCATGACGGCGACAGCTTCCGCCTTGATGCCGCGCATTGGTCGGAAAATGCCTCTCCCCGGATGCGCGAGATCATGAGCAACCTGACCGCTCTGGCCGACACCCACCGCGAGCGCATCGACGAGATCTTCCCCAAGGTGCAGCGCCGTGTTGGCGGCTATAACCTTGACGAGCTGCTGCCCGCCCAGCCGAACCTGTCGCGGCTGCTGGTCGGCTCCGAAGGCACGCTTGCGCTCAGCACGGCAGTCACCCTGAAACTGTCGACCCTGCCCAAGCATCGGGTGATGGGCGTGTGCCACTTCCCCGATTTCCGCAGCGCCATGGAGACCACGCAACACCTTGTTGCCCTTGGCCCTGTCGCGGTGGAACTGGTCGACAACAACGTGCTGGTCATGGGCGCCGACATCCCCGCGTTTGTGCGTACCATCAGCGACATCACCAAGGGCACGCCCAACTGCCTGCTGCTCTGCGAATTTGCGGGCGATGACCTTGATGCGCTAAAGGGAGATCTCAAAAGGCTGGACCAGTGCATGGCCGATCACGGCCATGCGGATGCTGTGGTCGAGGTGGTCGAGCCGCATCGCCAAAAGGCGGTCTGGGGCGTGCGCGAGGCGTGTCTTAACATCATGATGTCGATGAAATCCGAGGGCAAGCCGGTGTCGTTCATCGAGGATTGCGCCGTCCCGCTTGAGCATCTCGCCGATTACACCGACGGCATCACCGATCTGTTCGAACGCCACGGCACGCGCGGGACATGGTACGCCCATGCCTCGGTCGGCTGTCTGCACGTGCGGCCCATTCTCAACATGAAGACCGAGGAAGGCGCCAAAACCATGCGCGCCATCGCCGAAGAGGCCGCTGAGCTTGTGCGCAAATACAAAGGCTCGTTCTCGGGCGAGCATGGCGACGGGATTTCCCGGTCGGAATATGTCGAGCCGATGTTCGGGGCCGAACTCACCCGCGCCTTCGAACAGGTGAAGGACAGTTTCGATCCGGAAAATCGCCTCAACCCCGGCAAGATCGTGCGCCCGCTGCGCATGGATGACCGCGATTTGATGCGCTTCAAGCCGGGCTACAAGACCAAGCTGCCCGCAGAACCCGCGCTGGATTGGTCCGACTGGGGCGGCTTTGGCGGCGCGGTCGAGATGTGCAACAACAACGGCACCTGTCGCAAGCTGTCGGGCGGCACCATGTGCCCGTCCTACCGCGCCACGCGCGATGAACAGCACCTGACGCGGGGGCGCGCCAACACGCTGCGCCTCGCGATCTCGGGGCAGCTTGGCGAAGACGCCTTCACCTCGCCCGAGATGAAGGAAACCATGGATCTGTGCGTATCCTGCAAGGGGTGCAAGCGCGACTGCCCCACCGGGGTCGACATGGCGCGGATGAAGATCGAGGTGCTGCACCACTATCACAAGCGCCACGGGTTGCCGCTGCGCGAACGGCTCATCGCGTATATGCCGCGCTATGCACCGTTTGCCGCGCGCCTTGCGCCGCTGGTGAACCTGCGCGACAAGCTGCCGTTCCTGGCGAAACTGTCCGAGCAATGGCTGGGGTTCTCGGCCAGACGCACGCTGCCCCAATGGCGCAAGCCCTGGGTCGAGGACCGCGCCCCGGCCGTGCCGCAGGACGTCAAGGGCGACGGGCGCGACATCGTGCTGTTCGGCGATACGTTTAACCGCTACTTCGAATCCGAAAACCTCGAGGCTGCCGAGCGCGTGCTGGTGAAGGCGGGCTACCGTATCCACCGCGTCACCGTGGGCAGCAGCCGCCGTCCGATGTGTTGCGGGCGCACTTATCTGGCGTCTGGCCAGACCGACGAGGCGCGCGCCGAACTGCGCCGCACCCTTGGGGCGCTCCGGCCTTTCGTTGACGCGGGCGCGCGGGTCGTGGGCCTTGAACCGTCGTGCATGTTTACCTTTCGCGACGAAATGACCGCCCTGCTGCCTGCCGAGGAAACCGGCTTCATGGCGGGCAAGGCGCTGATCTTCGAGGAACTGCTGGCCGAAGACATCGCGGCGGGTACCCTGACGCTGCCGGTCGGGGATGCGGGCGGGCAGACCGTCCACGTGCACGGCCACTGCCACCAAAAGGCGTTTGGCGCCATGGGCGCGGTGGAAACCGTGCTGCGCGGGGTGCCGGGCCTTGATGTGCAGATGATCGAAAGCTCGTGCTGCGGCATGTCCGGTGCGTTCGGCTACGCCGCCAAGAACTACGATGTGTCAATGAAGATGGGCGAGGCCGCGCTTCTTCCGGCGGTGCGCGATGCGGCCCCCGACGCGCTTATCGTGGCCGACGGGACCAGCTGTCGCCATCAGATCCACGACGGTGCCGCGCGTGAGGCGATCCATGTGGCCCTCGTGCTTGACCGGTACCTGCAATGACCTGCGCCCCAACTTGCAACAGAAAGCCAGTGCTATGAGCCTTCAGAACCCAAGTTTCATCCCCGGTCCGACGAACCTCCCCGAGGGGCTTCGCAAGGCCTGCGACATGCCCACCATCGACCACCGCTCGCCGCTGTTCGGCGAGATCCTGCGCCCTGCCCGCAGCGGCGTGCGCCGGGTGCTGAAAAGCCAGCGGGCCGAGGTGTTCATCTTTCCATCCACCGGCACCGGTGGCTGGGAGGCGGCGCTGAGCAACACGCTCAAAGCGGGTGACACGGTTCTGGCGGCGCGCAACGGCATGTTCAGCCACCGCTGGATCGACATGTGCCGCCGCCATGGCCTCAACGTCGAGGTTGTAGAAACACCTTGGGGCCAAGGCATTCCCGCCTATCGGTTTGAGGAAATCCTGACGGCAGACACCCAGCACCGCATCCGCGCCGTGCTGGCGACCCACAACGAGACGGCCACCGGCGTGCGCTCGGACATTCACGCGGTGCGCCGGGCGATGAACGCCGCCGGCCACCCGGCGATGCTGTTCGTGGACGGGGTGTCATCCATCGGCTCGATGGATTTCCGCTTTGATGAATGGGGCGTGGATATCGCAGTCACCGGGTCGCAAAAGGGGTTTATGCTGCCTGCCGGGCTTGCCATTCTCGGGGTCAGCCCCAAGGCGATGTCGGCGACCAAGGGCGGCGAGACCCTGCCCCGCACCTTCTTCGATTTTCGCGATATGCAGCGCGCTTATGGGCAGGACGCGTATCCCTACACGCCCTGCGTCGGTCTGATCAACGGGCTGAACCTGTCCTGCCGGATGCTACTGGACGAAGGGCTGGACAACGTTTTTGCCCGCCATGCCCGCATCGCCAGCGGCGTGCGCGCGGCGACCGGGGCCTGGGGGCTGCCGCTTTGTGCCGCAAGCCCGGACCTCATGTCCGACACGGTCAGCACGATCCGCACGCCCGAAGGCTTCGACGCCACGGAACTCGTTCGCCATGCGGCGCAGACCTACGGCGTTGCCTTTGGCGTCGGCCTTGGAGAGCTGGCGGGCAAGGTGTTCCGTATCGGCCATCTTGGCAGCCTGACCGAGGTGATGATGCTGTCCGGGATCGCCACCATGGAGATGTGCATGGCCGACTTCGGCCTGAACATCACGCTCGGCTCCGGCGTCGCCGCGGCGCAGGATTTCTACCGCAAGCACCCTGCAACCATCGCCAGAGAGGTCGCCTGATGAACGCCCCAACGATGATCATTCCCAGCTATGACGACATGCTCGCAGCGCATGAGCGTATTCGTCCCCACATCCGCCGCACCCCGGTGCGGACTTCGGATTACCTCGACGAGCTGACCGGCGCGCAGCTCTTCTTCAAATGCGAGAACTTTCAGGAACCCGGCGCCTTCAAAGTGCGCGGCGCGGCCAACGCGGTGTTCGCCTTGGGCGATGCGCAGGCGGCGCGGGGCGTTGCAACGCACAGCTCGGGCAACCACGCCTCCTGCCTCAGCTACGCCGCCATGCTGCGCGGCATCCCGTGCAACGTGGTCATGCCGCGCACCGCGCCGCAGGCCAAAAAGGACACCGTGCGACGCTACGGCGGGCGCATCACCGAATGCGAGCCGTCGACCTCGTCGCGCGAGGAAACCTTCGCCCTCATCCAAGCCGAGACCGGCAGCGATTTCGTCCACCCCTACAACGACCCGCGCGTGATCGCCGGGCAAGGCACCTGCTCCAAGGAGTTCATCGAACAGACCGATGGGCTTGATATGGTGGTTGCCCCCATCGGCGGCGGTGGCATGATCTCGGGCACCTGCCTGACGCTGGCAACACTGGCCCCCGAAACGCAAGTGATCGCCGCCGAGCCGGAACAGGCGGATGATGCCTACCGCAGCTTCAAGGCCGGGCACATCATCGCCGATGACGCCCCCAAGACCATCGCCGACGGGCTGCTGGTGCCGCTCAAGGACCTCACTTGGCATTTCGTGTCGAACCACGTCTCCGAGATCTACACCGCCTCGGACCCGGAAATCATCGACGCGATGAAGCTGGTGTGGAAGCACCTGCGCGTGGTCATGGAACCGTCGAGCGCCGTGCCCCTCGCGATCGTTCTCAAGAACCCGGAGGCTTTTCGCCAAAAGCGCGTCGGCCTCGTCATTACCGGCGGCAATGTCGACCTAGACCGGCTGCCTTGGCTCGCCTGAGCCAGCCGCCCCAATACACCCCCGAGCCACTCAACCCCACAAGGGAGGAACACAGATGAAAGACCTTTCCGATCTCGAACAGTTCGACGTGGGCTTCGACATCCCGGCCAAGCCCGGCATGGACGAGGCAGACATCCAGACGCCCTGCCTTGTGCTCGACCTTGACGCGCTGGAACGCAACATCAAGGTGATGGGCGATTACGCCCGCGCGCATGGCATGCGGCACCGGGTGCACGGCAAGATGCACAAATCGGTGGATGTGGCCAAGCTTCAGGAACGTCTTGGCGGTGCGGTCGGCGTGTGCTGCCAGAAAGTGTCCGAGGCCGAGGTCTTTGCCCGCGGTGGCATCAAGGATGTGCTGGTGTCCAACCAGGTGCGTGACCCGGCCAAGATCGACCGGCTGGCACGGCTGCCGCAGCTTGGCGCGCGGATCATCGTCTGCGTCGATGACGTGGAGAACGTGGCCGAGCTGTCGGCGGCGGCGGTCAGGCACGGCACCGGACTCGACATCTTCATCGAGATTGACTGCGGTGCCGGGCGCTGCGGCGTGACCAGCACCCCCGCCGTAGTCGAAATTGCCAAGGCGGTGGAACGAGCGCCGAACCTGACCTTCGCGGGCATTCAGGCCTATCAGGGCGCGATGCAGCACATCGACAGCTACGATGCGCGCAAAGACAAGCTCGACGCCGCCATCGCCATGGTCGAGGACGCTGTGGCGGGCCTCAAGGCCGATGGCATCGACTGCGCGCTAGTCTCGGGCGGCGGCACCGGGTCGTATTATTTCGAAAGCAATTCCGGCGTCTACAACGAGCTTCAGTGTGGGTCATACGCCTTTATGGACGCGGATTATGGCCGCATCTTGGATAAGGACGGCAAGCGCATCGATCAGGGCGAATGGCTCAACGCCTTCTTCATCCTGACGCAGGTCATGAGCCATGCCAAGGCGGACAAGGCCATCGTCGATGCGGGCCTCAAGGCGCAGTCGGTGGACAGCGGTCTTCCGGTGATCTTCGGGCGCGACGATGTCGAATACATCAAATGTTCGGACGAACATGGAGTGATCGCGGACCCGCAGGGCGTGCTGAAGGTGGGGGACAAGCTGCGACTGGTGCCCGGCCACTGCGATCCCACCGCCAATGTGCACGACTGGTACGTGGGCGTGCGCAGCGGCAAGGTCGAATGCGTCTGGCCGGTGTCGGCGCGCGGCAAGGCCTACTGAGAACGACGGAAAAGGGGCAGGCCCGGAACAGGGCCTGCGAGACGCGCCTGTGCGGGTGACCCTTTGCCTGTCGCACAGGCGCGAACGACAGCACAACAGGAGAGAGACCATGTACATCGTTCCCGAACGCGAGATCGGCGCGCTGATGACGCGCACCTCGGCCTTCGACGCCGTGGAAAAGGTCTTTGCCGCCATGGCCTCGGGCGAGGCCTATAATTTCCCGGTGATCCGCGAAGCCATCGGGCACGAGGATGCGCTATACGGGTTCAAGGGCGGCTTTGATCGCGCGGGCCTTAGCCTTGGGTTGAAGGCGGGGGGCTACTGGCCGAACAATCTTGCGAAACACGGCGAGATCAATCACCAGTCCACGGTTTTCCTGTTCGATCCGGACACCGGCAAGGTTGCCGCCATGGTCGGGGGCAACCTGCTCACCGCGCTGCGCACCGCTGCCGCGTCCTCGGTGTCGATCGCCCATCTGGCTCGCAAGGATGCCAAAGTGATGGGCATGGTCGGCGCGGGCCATCAGGCGACCTTCCAGCTGCGCGCCGCGCTGGAGCAGCGCGATTTCACAAAGGTTATCGGCTGGAACTACCACCCCGAGATGCTGCCCAACATCGAAAAGGTGGCGAATGAGGCTGGCCTGCCCTTCGAAGCGGTGCCGCTGGACGGGATGCGCGAGGCGGATGTCATCGTGTCCATCACTTCGGCCTTCGCGCCCAGCCTGATGGCCGCCCATGTCAGCCCCGGAACGCATCTTGCCTGCATGGGCACCGACACCAAGGGCAAACAGGAAGTCGACGCCGCGCTTCTGGCGGTGGCCACGGTGTTCACCGACGAAATCGCGCAATCGGTCAGTATCGGCGAGGCTCAGCATGCCATTGCGCAAAACCTGATGACCGAGGCGGACATCCACCAGATCGGTGCGGTGATCAACGGCACCCATCCCGGGCGCAAGTCTGCGGACGAGATCACGCTTTTCGATGGCACCGGCGTCGGTCTGCAGGACCTTGCCGTCGCCGCCGCGGTGGTCGACCTTGCGATCGAAAAAGGCATCGCCATCAAGGTGGATGTCTGACCCCACCGCATGAGGCCCCCCGATGACCCGACCCGTCCGCATTTTCATCAATGGCTTCGGCCGCATCGGCCGCACCGTCTTTCGGCAGATCATCGCAGGCAGCCCTGCCATCGAGATCACTGGCATCAATGACGTGGCGCCGCTGGACACCTGTGCCTACCTGCTGCGCTATGACAGCGTCTTCGGCCCCTTCCCCGCCCTGGTGGAGGTGGCGCCGGGCGCGCTGATCGTCGCGGGACGGCAGGTGCCTTTTCATGCGGTGCAAGACCTGCGGCAGCTCGACCTGTCCGGCGTCGATGTGGTGCTGGAATGCACCGGGCGCGCGGGCAGCCGCGAGGTGGCCATGGCCGGGCTTGACGCCGGGGCCGCACGGGTGCTGATTTCGGGGCCCTCGCAGGCGGCGGACCTGACCTATGTGATCGGGGCTTCGGGCGCGGTGCCGCAGGATGCGCGCATCCTGTCCAACGCATCCTGCACCACCAATGCCATCGCCCCCCTGCTGCGCGCCGTGCACGCGCGCTGCGGCATCGAACGCGCCCATGTCACCACGATCCACTGCGCCACCGCCAGCCAGCCCACCACCGACCGCCCCGGCGAGACTTTGGAACGCAGCCGCGCCTCGCATGAATCCATCGTGCCCACTTCGACCAGCGCCGCCGCGCAGGTGTTGAAGGTGCTTCCCGCGCTTCAGGGCCGGCTCAGCATCGCCGCCGCGCGCATCCCGACGATTTCGGTCTCGGCGATTGACGCGGTGATCCAATGCGCCGCCCCGCCGGGAAAGGTGGAGGCGCTGCTCGACAGCATAACCGACGGCACGATCATCGGCGCCAGCCATGACCCTTGCGTCTCCGTCGATTTCCGTGGGCGGACCGAAAGCCTGATCCTCGCCCGGACTGAAACGCAGGTGGTCGGCGATGGCCAGCTGCGGATCTTCGGCTGGTACGACAACGAAGCCGGGTTCTCGGCGCGGATGCTCGACATGACGCAGCGCCTCGCCCATCCGATCTGACATGGCACCCTGAAGGAGACCTCGATGGCCCTCGACAAGACACCGCCGCCGCCCGAACAGCAGGCCGCGCTTGACTACCACGCCTACCCGACCCCCGGTAAGCTTGAGATCCGCGCAACCAAGCCCATGGCCACGGCGCGGGATCTGTCGCGGGCCTATTCCCCCGGCGTCGCCGATGCCTGCATGGAGATCGCCCGCGATCCCGCCCTTGTCACCCGCTACACCGCAAGGCGCAACCTCGTGGCGGTGGTGTCGAACGGCTCCGCCGTGCTGGGGCTGGGCAATATCGGCGCGCTGGCGTCAAAGCCGGTGATGGAGGGCAAGGCCGTGCTCTTCAAGAAATTCGCCAACATCGACTGCTTCGACCTCGAGGTGAACGAGACCGACCCCGAGGCGCTTGCCGACTGGGTGTGCAAGCTTGAACCCACTTTCGGCGCCATCAACCTCGAAGACATCAAGGCCCCCGATTGTTTCACCGTCGAGCGGATCTGCCGCGAGCGCATGGGCATCCCGGTGTTCCATGACGATCAGCACGGCACCGCCATCGTGGTCGCCGCCGCCGCGCGCAACGCGTTGCACCTTGCGTGCAAGGATCCCGCCACGGTGCGGGTGGTGGGCATCGGCGCGGGCGCCGCTGGCACGGCCTGCCTTGCCATGCTCGCCAAGCTCGGCATCCCCGAGCGCAACATCACCGTCTTCGACAAGGGCGGTGTGCTGCACGCGGGACGCAACGATCTGGCCCCCGAACAGCGCCAGTTCGCCCATGCCGAACAAGGCATCGGCCTGGGCGACGCGCTGAAAGGCGCGGATATGGTGCTGGGCGTCTCCGGCCCCGGCGTGCTGACCCCCGAGATGGTGGCGGGTATGGCCCCTGCCCCGGTGATCCTTGCGCTTGCCAACCCGACCCCCGAGATCATGCCAGACCTCGCCCGCGCCGCCGCCCCCGGCGCGATGATCGCCACAGGCCGGTCGGATATTCCCAATCAGGTCAATAACGTGCTGTGCTTTCCCTTCATCTTTCGCGGGGCGCTGGATGTCGAGGCGCGCGAGATCAACGACGCCATGAAGCTGGCCTGCGTCGATGCCATCGCCGATCTGGCCCGCCAGACCACCACCGCCGAGGTCGGCGAGGTTTACGAGAACGAGAAACTGACCTTCGGCCCGGATTACCTGATCCCCAAGCCGTTCGATCCGCGGCTTTTGCCGACCATCGCCGTGGCCGTCGCCCGCGCCGCCATGGAAAGCGGCGTGGCGCGCCGGACGCTTGACCTCGACAGCTACAGACAGGCGCTCGAAGCGCAGGTCTTCCGCTCCTCACTCACCATGCGCGGCGTGACCGAGGCGGCGCGGCGCTCATGCAGACGCATCGTCTTTGCCGAGGGCGAGGATCGCCGCGTGCTGCGCGCGGTACAGGGGCTGGCCGAGGACGGCATCCACACGCCGATCCTTATCGGGCGCCCCGAGGTCATCGCGCAAAGGCTCGAGCAGATGGAGCTGCCGATGGTGGCGGGCCGCGACTTCGAGATCGTGAACCCCGAAAGCGACGAGCGCTATACCGACTATTGGCGCGACTACCACGAGCTGATGAAACGGCAGGGCGTGACCCCGGATCTGGCCCGCGCCATCCTGCGCACCAATACCACGGCGATTGCCGCGCTGATGGTGCGCCGCAACGATGCCGACAGTATGATCTGCGGCACCTTCGGGCAGTATTCGTGGCATCTGAACTACATCCGGCAGGTGCTGGAAACCGGTGATCTGTGCGCCGCCGGGGCGCTGTCGCTGATGATCCTCGACGAGGGGCCGCTGTTCGTGGCCGACACCCATGTGACGCTTGAACCCGATGGCACAACACTGGCGCGGACGGTCGAGGCGGCGGCCCGGCATGTGCGCCGCTTCGGGATCGAGCCGCGCATTGCCCTGTGTTCGCGATCCCAGTTCGGCAACACCGACTGCCGCACAGGCGTGGCCATGCGCGAGGCATTGGCGATCCTTGATCGCAAAAACGTGGATTTCGAATATGAGGGCGAAATGCACACCGAGTTGGCGCTGAACCCGGAACTTCGCGAACGGCTCTTGCCGGGCAACCGGCTAAGCGGGCGCGCCAATGTGCTGATCTATGGCAACACCGATGCGGCAGGTGCGGCGCGCGATCTGCTCAAGGGCGTGGCCGAAGGGCTGGAGGTCGGGCCGATCCTGATGGGGATGGGCAACCGCGCCCATATCGTCACCCCCGAGGTCACCCAGCGCGGGCTGATCAACATCGCCACTCTGGCAAGCGCCGACGTGGCAAGCTACGGCTGAAACGAAGCGAGCCGCTGGCGGTCAGGCCAGCGGCTCGTCATTATCGCTGCGCCAATAGCGTCAGGTGCCGGACCATTCCGGCTTGCGCTTGGATAGGAAGGCATCGACGCCTTCGCGGAAATCCTTGCTTGCGTAAATCCGGGCGACGGTTTGTGCATCATCCGGCGTTTCCGGTTCCAGCTTCGCGACCATCTCGCAGCAGGCGGCGATGGTCAGCGGCGCGGCTTTGCACAGACGATCCAGCGTGCGCGACACCTCTTCCTCCAACGCCTCGGGCGAAACGCAGGCGCTGGCAAAGCCAAGCCGGTACGCCGTCTCGCCGTCCAGTGCTTGCGAAAGCAGCAGCATGGTCTTGGTCGGGCCTACCCCGAAGGCGCGCACCAGCCGCGCAACATTGGCCTGCGACAGGCAATTGCCCACGGTGCGCGCAATCGGTACGCCAAAGCGCGCCTCGGGCGTGACGATGCGCAGATCGCAGGCGGTGGTGATCACGAGGCCGCCGCCCATGGCCGCCCCCTCGATCACCGCAAGAGTCGGCGCGGGCAGCGCCTCGACCCGTGCGATGGTTGCGGCGATCTTGTCCTCGTAGGCCAGCCCGTCCTGTCCGCCCTCGAAAGCGGTGAACTCGGAAATATCGGTGCCCGCCACGAAGGCCCCGCCCTTGCCGCGAAAGACGATGGCGCGCAGACCGGGCGTGGCTTCGAGCGTATCGCAAATGTCACCAAGCTGGCGGTACATTTCGAAAGTGATGGCATTGCGCGCCTCGGGACGGTCGAAGGTGACGGTGGCGACCGCCCCTTCGATCAGTAGCCCGACGCGGCCGTGGGATCGCAGCGTATCAGCCATTGGACACCTGCCTGTCCCCAAGGCCGCGCAGCTCCGCCAGAATTTCGTCGCGGTGCTCGTCAAGCAGCGGCGGATGACGGCGCACCTGCTGCGGCGTGCCGCGCAGCTTGACCGGGAAGCCGATGTTCTTCACCTGCCCTTCTACGGGATGTTCGATGGGCATGACCATTTCGCGTTCCTGTGCGTGCGGATTGTCCAGCGCCTCGGCGTAATCAAGGATAGACCCTGCCGGGATGCCAGCCTCGAGCAGCGTTTCGACCCAATGGTCGCGCGTCTGGGTGCCAAAGGTCTTTTCCAGTTCCACGATCAGCGCGTCGCGATGGGCAAGGCGCAGGGAATTGGTGGCATAGTCGGGATGTTCGGGCAAATCGCTGCGCCCGATCACGTCGCACAGCTTGCCAAAGGCGCGATCATTATTGGCCCCCAGCACGAAATGTCCGTCGCTGGCGCGCACCGCCTGATAGGGCGCGGCCATGCGGTTGGCGGTACCGATGCGCTGCGGCACGTTGCCGGTGCCCCAGAAATCGCAGATGTCCCAGACCGCAAAGGACAGCCCCGCCTCGTAAAGCGAGGCGTCGATGAACTGTCCCTGCCCGCTGGTCTGTCGCCCGATATAGGCGCTGAGGATGGCGTAGACCGCGAACAGCGAACAGCCGATGTCGGCCACCGGAACGCCGGATTTCGCGGGCGGCCCGTCGGGCGCGCCGGTGATCGACATCACCCCCGATGCCGCCTGCGCCATCAGATCGAATCCGGGGCGTTTCCACCACGGCCCCGACTGGCCAAAGCCCGAGATGCTGGCGTAGATCACGCTGGGATTGACCTTGCGGATGGTCTCGTAGTCCAGCCCCATGCGGGCCATGGCGCCGGGGCGATAATTTTCGACGATGATGTCGGCGGTCTGCACCAGCTCGAGGTAGGTGGCCTTGTCCGCTTCGGACTTGAGGTCCAGCACGATGGACCGCTTGTTGCGGTTCATGTTGAGGAAGCCAAGGCTGTCGTCGCCCTTGAGCTTGAACCCCATGGCGCTGCGGGTCTGATCGCCAGTGGGCGGTTCGACCTTGATGACATCGGCGCCAAGGTCGCCCAGCAGCATGCAGGCGAAGGGCCCCGCCATCACCTGTGACACATCGAGCACGCGGATGCCCTCGAGCGGAAGGGCCGTCTTGGATTGGCTCATGTCTTTCTCCTTCGGGGGGAAATGGGTGGGGGTAAGCGGGCCGGAGCGCGGCCCGCTCGATGGGTCAGTAGATCAGGTTCACCAGTGCCAGCGAGATGCCGGGGAAGTAGGTGCAGATGATCAGCAGGCCGAGCAGCGCGCCGATGAACGGCAGGTTCGCCTTGGTGGTGGCCCAGATGTCCGCGCGCGCGATGGAACAGGCGGCGATCAGCACCGAGGCGACGGGCGGCGTCTGCTGCCCGATGGCGAGGTTCAGCGTCACCACAAGGCCGAAATGCACCGGGTCGATGCCCGCCGCATGAACCATCGGCATGACGATCGGCACCACGAGAATGATCGCCGCCGCCGAGTGCAGGAACATGCCAAGCGCGAGGAAGGCGAAGTTCAGCATCAGAAGAATGAGATACTTGTTCTCGGTCACGCCGCCGATGGCCTCGGCCAGTTGCTGCGGAAGCTGCGCTTCGGTCAGGAAACCGCCGATCAGGTAGGATGCCGCGACCAGCAGCATCACCACCGCCGTCTGAAGCCCGCTGTCGACCAGCGCCTTGTAGAGCAGCTTGACGTCGAACTCGCGATAGACCACCCCCGAGATGAACAGCGCCGCAACCACCGCAAGGCCCGCGCCTTCGGTCGCGGTCACGATGCCGCCGAAGATGCCGCCAAGGATGATCACTGGCAGCATCAGCGCCCAGCCAGCTTCCTTGAACTTCACCCACACATTGTGCAGGCTGAAGCGTTCTTCGACCGGGAAATTGTACCGGCGCGCCTGCACGTAGGCGGCGATCGCAAGGCAGATGGCGCCGACGATGCCGGGGCCAAAGCCCGCGACGAACATCTTCACCACCGATTGCTGCGCCATCACCGCATACAGGATCATCGGGATCGACGGCGGCAGAATGATCGCGAGGCTCGAGGCCGAGGAACAGATCGCCGCCGAGAACTCCTTGGAATAGCCTTTCTTGCGCATCGCCGGGATCAGGATCGACCCCAGCGCAGCGACACCGGCCACCGCCGAGCCGGAGATTTCCGCAAAGAACATCGAGGCACCGATGCACACGAAGGACAGCCCGCCCCGGATGAATCCGACGAGGGCCGACGCAAGGCCGATCAGCCGTCTGGAGATTGACGAGGCGTTCATGATCGCGCCTGCCAGAACGAACAGCGGGATCGCCAGAAGCGGAAAGCTTGACGCGCCCTCGAACATGGTCAGCGCAAGGTTCGGCAGCATGTCCGCCCCCTGCACCGTCACCACCGCGGCGATGGCGACCAGTCCCAGCGCGACGGCGATGGGCACATTCAGCAGCGACAGGCCGAACAGGCCGAACAGCATGTAGCCGATGGTCATGATACTTCTCCCAGGCGGGAGGCATCGTGGGGGTGCTTGCGCCCGGGGCTGTCCTCGGGGTCGGCCTCGAGTTCGGCCAATGCCTCGCGGACCTCGTGGTCGACAAAGCCGTCGCCGCGTGCGTCGCGCATGACCTCGGGCAGACGCAAAGCCTCGGCCAGCATGAACAGCACCGCGCCCAGCGGGATGATCGCCTGGGTCAATTGCACCGACACGCCCGGCAGCGTGACCAGCGTCATGCCTTCGAGGATGATGAGCACCTCCATCCCGGCATAGGCCATGAGGCCGAAGAACAGGAAAACGCAGATTTCGGAGAACACCGTGGCGAGAACGCGCAGGTTGGGTGGCAGGGCGTTGACGATACCGGGAAAGCCGATATGCGCCCCTTTCAGCGCCGCGAGTGCGCTACCGAAATAGGTCATCCAGACAAGACCGACGGAGGCGATTTCATCGTACCAGACCAGCGGGCTTCCGGCGTAGCGGAATACCGTCCCGCAAACGATGAGGATGGTCAGGGCCGCCACGATCGTGGCCGTGATCACCTCGAGCAGGGTTTCGAACCCCTGCTTCAGGCTGTTGAGCGATTGCATGTGTTTCTCCGGGGGGAATGTGCAGCGCGGCAAGGCCGGAGACAGATGCCCCCGGCCCCGCGATCAGGCTTAGTTCGTGAGCGTGGCCAGAGCGCGGGCCTGTTCGACCAGCGCGGCACCGCCTTCGACGCTGTCGGCAAATTCCGCGTAAACCGGGGCCGAGGCATCGATGAACGCTTGCGTGTCCACCTCGTTCACCTCCATGCCCGCCTCTACGAGCTTTTCGAGCAGGTCGGTATCGAGCCCGGCTGCGATCTCATAGACCACGGGCTGCATTTCCTGCGCGGTTTCGGTCAGGATTTGCTGCACCTCTTGCGAGAATTTGCCAAACGACCGCCCGGCGGTCACGTATCCCGGCGTGTAAACGTGGTTGGTCTTGCTCAGATAGGTCTGCACCTCGTAAAAGCGCGCCGGGTAGATCTGGGCATAGGGGTTTTCCTGCCCGTCCATGACGCCGGTCTGAAGCCCGACAAAGACCTCGGAGAACGCCATCGGGCTGGGGCTTGCGCCATAGCTTTCAAACATCTTCACGCGCCATTCGCTGCCCGGAACGCGCAGTTTGATGCCCTTGAGATCCTGCGGCGTCACGATGGGCTGGCGGTTGTTGGTGATCTGGCGGAAACCGTTTTCCCAGACACCGATGATATGATAGCCCGCCTTCTCGGCGATGGGCACCAGCTTCGGCATGACGATCTCTTCGCTGATCCTCGCCATGTGCTCACGGTTCTGGACCAGATAGGGCATTTCGAACAGTCCGAACTCCGACACCATGGTGGACATGATGCTCGACGGCAGCGCCAGATCCACGGTGCCCAATTTCAGCTTCTGCAACATCGCCTTGTCATTGCCGAGCTGGCTTGAGCCAAAGACCACGACCTTGGCCTGATCGCCCAGCTTTTCGTTGGCGCGCTTGGCAAATTCGGTTGCGCTCAGGTCCATGAGCGAGCCGGGTTCACCGACATGGCCAAACTTGATCTCGGTCTGGGCCTGGGCCGTTGTGGCAAGGCCAAGCATGGCCACGAGGGTACCTACCAAAAGATTGCGACGCTTCATGAATTTCTCCTCCCAAAGATGCGGTCCATCACCGCACAGAACGCCAGAGCCCACACCCCTGTCAGGGTGCGGTCAGGTGCCGCTAATGGCGGCAAGGCCCCGGTCCGGACGGCGTCCGGCCCGGCACGGGGCAAAGGTCGATTGTTCGGGAACAGCAGTGCTGCGATCCCCGGCGCCGGGCGTCATGTCCGCGGCGGTCGTTCACACGTCAGGTGTCTTATGCGGGGCCACCTTGGCGGCGCCCGCTCTTCTCTCCCAGTTCATTCAGGGGACTCACTCCTCATAAGCATCCCTAAATTGCATTTAGAATATTGTATAAAGTATGTAACGGGTCAACCCAAACTTGCGCATCCGGTTCAGGCGAGCCGGGCGCCGGTGTTGAGCGGCCGATTGGATGCTCTGGCGGGATGCGACTCTGTCGCCTATTTCCATTGCACCGCCGAGCCGGGCATGATTTCGCGGAGAACCACGGGGGCTGCGCACAAGCCCGGACCCCGGCATATTGGACGGGTCTTCGCAAGCGGGCCACTGGACCGAGCGAGGCGCCAATGAGCAGGCCAAGGCAACCCATCAATCGACGCTACCTTCACGACGAAGCGGCAATGCGCATGCGCGACATGATCAGCTCGGGCGCGCTCAAGCCCGGCGACAAGGTCAACGAAAGCGAGCTTGCGGAGAGTTTCGGCATCTCGCGCACGCCCGTACGCGAGGCGATCAAGATGCTCGCCGCCGAGGACCTGCTCGAGATCCTGCCCAACTACGGCCCCCGGGTTCGGCTGATCAACGAGGCCGAGCTGAAGAACATGCTCGAGGTCATTGCCGTGCTCGAGGCGACGGCCGGCGAGCAGGCTTGCGACACCATCACCGAGGCCGAGGTCGATGCGATCGAGGTGGTGCATGACGCGATGATCCGCGATTGGTCGAACGGCAATTTCCCGAGCTACTTCACCCGTAACCGCCAGATCCACGACGCAATCGTAGCCGCCAGCCGAAACGAGACGCTGCAGCGGCTTTACGTCTCGCTGTCAGGGCGCATTCAGGTTGCACGCTATTCCTCGGAAAAGACGCCGGAGCAATGGCAGAAGGTATTGCACGAACATGTGGAAATGGTGCGCTGCCTACGCAATCGCGACGGGGCGGCCCTGTTCTCGGTGCTGCGCGAACAGGGCCGCAGCCAAGAAAAGGTCATCGCTGCCACCTAGGGTCAGGATTCAT
>NZ_JAHKQA010000025.1 GCF_018860705.1 Citreicella sp. C3M06 | reverse complement strand
TGTCCGTCGTCATATAAAATGGGACTTCAGAGCGGCTTGAGCATTGGAGGCTCTGGTTCGGTTGTGTGATTGATTATGCGGCTTGTTTTTGATGTTGCAAACGGCGTTGTTGGATTGTCTGCTTCTTGATCTTTTCCCTTTCTCTCAGAATGGCTTTGTCGCGGCCGAAGTAGACGTCGGCGGGTGTGACGTTGTTCAAGCTCTCATGGTATCGCTGGTTGTTGTAATATTCGACGAAGGCCCCGATCTGGCGCTCAAGATCACCGGGCAGGTAGTAATTCTCCAGCAGCACTCGGTTCTTCATGGTCTGATGCCAGCGTTCGATCTTGCCTTGGGTCTGCGGATGGAATGGCGCGCCGCGGACATGGGTCATGCTTCGCCCTTCCAGCCATTTGGCCAAATCGCCAGAGATGTAGCAGGACCCATTATCGCTCAGAAGACGCGGCTTGTGGCGCACGATGGCCTTATCGCAACCCGATGCCGCCAGCGCCAGTTCGATCGTGTCTGTCACATCTTCGGCCCGCATGTTTGTGCAGAGCTTCCAGGCGATGATGTAGCGGCTGTAGTCGTCGAGGATGGTGGACAGGTAATACCAGCCCCAACCAATGATCTTGAAGTAGATGAAGTCGGTCTGCCACATCTGGTTGATGGCGGTCGTTTTGTCTTTGAACTGATCTGCCGCCTTGATCACCACATAGTCTGGTGCTGTGATCAGATCCGCTGCTTTCAGAATGCGGTAAGCTGATGATTCAGAGACAAAATACCGTCTCTCATCAGTATACTTGACCGCCAGCTCCCGCGTGGTCAGCGCCTCATGTTCCAGCGCGAACTCGATGAGGTCGTCACGGCGGGCATCAGGGATGCGGTTCCAGACCGACTTTGGACGCGGCGAACGATCTGCCAGAGCATCAAAGCCACCTTCGACATATCGGTCATACCACCGGTAAAATGCCGTGCGCGGGATGCCCAGCATATCAAGGCTCATTTTTGTGGGCAGGTGTGATCCCTCAACTGTGCGAATAATCTCGAGCTTCTCGGTTCCTGAATACCTCATTCCTCGAATTCCCCAGCCCCTGTCATGCTTTTTTTGAGCAGACGGTTCTCAAGCGTTAGGTCAGCCACGCATTCTTTCAGAGCCATGGCCTCGGATCGCAGATCCTTCACCTCAGGCGATGTCGCCTGACGCGCTGTGTCGCCGGAAAGACGAAGCTTTCCAGCCTCGAGGAATTCCTTCGACCAAGTGTAATACGGGCTGTCAGAGATACCCTCGCGGCGTCATAATGCCGAGATGCTTTCCTGCAATCCGGCCAAAACAATGCGGATCTTCTCCTCCGCCGAGTAGGTCTGGCGGGTCTTGCGGCGGATGTTTTTGACCAGCTTGTTAGCTGCGTCTTTCGATGTTCCGGGCCTCTTGTTCATCTTCGCTCCTTAAAGGCTACGATGAACCAGAAACCCTCCGTTGTTCAAA
>NZ_JAHKQA010000081.1:5503-62359 GCF_018860705.1 Citreicella sp. C3M06 | reverse complement strand
TATGTGCAACAACGTCCTCAGGAACGTCACCGCCCTCATGAAGGCTGTGCACTTGTTGCCTTCGACAAGGGCATGGGCCTTGACGATACCGAACGCATCGGCGGCGGCGATCCACAGGGTGCGACCGCTTCGCAGGATAAGAATCGTATCGCCCGCAATACAGTTGGCAGGGCTGAATAATGGCTGTGAGCGCACTTCCGGCGCAAAGACCGACTCGGCGATTTATGCCTCGATCCTCGGGGCCCGTCTGTATATTCACAGCGATACCCGCCGGAACATCGCTCAGATAAGGGCCGTCATGCTCCCTCCTCCCTGGCTCACCTTTCCCCTCGGCGCCCCGCACCGCGTTCTCAGCTTTGCGCCGCATAACGGCGGCTTCCGGGATGCGCAAAGGATCCTCTGGCGTGAGGTGCGCGATGCCGATCTGACGCCCGAGCTGGATGCATTTGCGTGGCTGCGCGGAGAGCTGACGGCCATCGGGGCGCAGGATGAGGTGTGTTTTCTCACCTCGCGCAAGCTCTCGGCCCATGTGCGCCGCAAGGCAACGGTCGAAGACACCACCGCCACGGCCATGGTCACCGCCGGGCTTAGCAATGCCGAGCGCATCGGCACCCGCCTGCCGCGAACGTGGAAGGATTGGGGTACCATCAACATCGCCCTGCGTCTCAGCCAGCCGCTGTCAGACGTTGCCCTGATCGAAGCGCTCAGCCTTGTCGCCGAGGCGCGCACCGCTGCCGTGCTCGACGCGGGCGTGGAACTGCCAACCGGGCGCGCCACCGGCACGGGCACCGATTGCATCGCTGTCGCCGCCCCGCCCGGAGAACACGCCTTTGTCGGCAAGCACACCGCCGCCGGAGAGGCGCTTGGCCGCGCGGCCTATGACGCCACCGCCGAGGCGGTGCACCACTGGCTGCTCGAGAGCGAGGCGTGGTAGGCAAAAACCGCTCACGTTCGCGTCAGTACGGCACAGAAGCGATGCGGGCAGCGGGCCGGGCCGGTTAGCCTTGGTCAAGCAGCCCGGAGATCGACCATGCGCCTTGCCTTTGTCCTCGCCCTTGCCCTTCTGACCAGTGCCGTTCTGTCCAGCGCCGCGCAGGCGCAGGACACCGACCTTGAACTGGTGTTGCTGGCCGATGCTTCCGGCTCGATCACCCAGAGCGAGCTGATGTTCCAGCGCGAAGGCTATGCGCAAGCGATGCAGGATCCCGAGGTGCTGGGCGCCATCTCCAGAACCGCCTATGGCGAGATCGCCGTGACCTATGTGGAATGGGCCGCCAATCAGGGACAGGTGGTGACATGGATGCGGATCCGGGGCCCCGAGGATGCCGCAAGCTTTGCCGCGCAATTGCTCGACAGCCCGCGCATGGCCTTTGGCCGCAATGCCATCGGCCACGCGCTGCTGACCGGCAAGGCGCTGATCGAGCGCAATGACATCGACGGCTGGCGCAAGGTCATCGATTTCTCGGGTGACAGCATCGGCAATTTCAGCGGCCCTGGCATCGAAGAGGCCCGCGACGAGGTGCTTGCCAGCGGCATCACCATCAACGCCCTGCCGATTCTGCGCGAAGGCAGTCTCGATTCCAACCTTGCGCAGATCTACGAGGATCGCATCATCGGCGGCATGGGAGCTTTTGTCGTCACCGCCTCGAGCCGCGAGCATTTCGCCGAGGCGGTAAAACGCAAGCTGATCCTCGAAATCTCGGGAACGATGCCGACCACCGATGTCGTCACGCTGCGGTGACTTGCACACCGGCGGCGGGCAGGCTTTGCTGCGCGGATGCGACTGATCCTTTTTGCCCTGCTGTTCCTTGCTGCCTGCGGCCGCACCCTGACGCCGAACGAAACCGCATTTCTGAACGCCATTCAGGGCGACAGGCTCGACACCTCGCGAATCAGGTTTCACGACGGGCTGGCGCTGGGATCGGTGACCTATCAGCGGCCCATCCGCCCGCGCCTGACCTGCATGGAACGGATCTGGCCCCCTTCGCAGGGCGAAACCGTGACGGTTTCTCCCGGTGCGATGACCGTGTTCCAGCGGGTGTTTTATCGCAAGGATCTGTATCGGCGCGATTTCATGCCCGACTATCCGAAACGGATCGACCTGCTGGATGCCATGCTGCTGGCGCATGAGGCGACGCATGTCTGGCAATGGCAAAACCGGAAACGCACCGGCTACACCCCGCTGAAGGCAATTACCGAACATGGCCAATCCCGCGATCCCTACCTGTTCGACACGGGCGAGATGTCGCGTTTTCTCGATCATGGCTACGAGCAGCAAGGCGCCATCGTCGAGGAATACGTCTGCTGCCACGTGCTTGATCCGGGCGCGCCGCGCACACAGAGGCTGCGGGCGATGATCGGGGCGGAGATGCCGATTGCCCGGCTCGATGCGGCGCTCGACGCCCCCGAAGTGATCGTGCCGTGGCGCGGCATCCAGCGCGAGGGAATCTGCCGCTAGATCACTCTTCGATGCGCTGAAGCTCGTAGAGATAAGCCACAAGATCGATCACCGCGCGCGAGGCCAGCAGCGGCTGGCCGGAGGGTGTCTTGATCGGAACGTCAAAAGCGCGCTCGAAATAATCGCCATAGACCGGCATGGGCGAGCCGTGGCTGACCAGCGGATCGCGCCCGTCGATGCGCATCACGACCCGCTCCATCGGGAACACTCCGCCGTTGCGGATCAACAGCTCGGTCAGGTTGACCGGCTTGATGACCATCGCCCCGGCCATCGGGCCTTCGCCGCGCCCCTCAAGCCCGTGGCAGGTGGCGCAATGACGCTGGTACAGCGCCCGACCAATATCGGCGTCCTGCGCGGTGGCAACAGACGCCGTGACGCCAAGCACCACGGCAAGCATGAAACGGCACAGCATGATTTCCTCCCGAAGCTTTGGGAGAGCATGGCGCGGCGAGTTTTCCTGCGCCTTGATCCCTGTCATCCGGAGCCAAAAAAGTAGCCGGGGCCACGCGGACCCCGGCGCACTTGTCACCAAAAGGCAGACGACCGTCTGCCCTACTCGTTACCCTGTGGTCCTTGCCGACGGATCGACAATGACGGCGCGTTGAGACAAATGAGGACGATCCAGAGCGGCCCACGCAGCCTTGGCGAAAACAACCGCCAGTTGCGCCGGAAGGTCTCGTCGCCGAGGCCTTTTTGCTATTTTGAGTGAATCGTCCGCTCCTCCTCCGAATACAGCTTGAGCTTCAAGCTGCTTCACGTCAACCTTTGGTCGTGCGCTGTATAATTATATGCGGCTTTTTGACTGTGTGCGATATTATTCTGATTGCAGAGTCCAGATAGTATCATGTTTTCTGATGACGGGACCAAAGCCATGCGCGACCCCGCTGCGACCATTCGAATCGAACTTCTTGGAAAATTTCGTATAACCTGCGCCGACGGTCAGGAATTGACCCTGACCGGCGCAAAAAATCAGGGCATCATCGCGATGCTTGCCCTTGCCCCGGATCAACGCCGCTCGCGCCGCTGGCTGGCGCGCCACCTGTGGAGCACTTTCCGCGACGAACAGGCCTCGGCCAACCTGCGCCAGGCGCTGCGCAAGCTGCGAAAGATGCTTGGCCCCTGCTCCGGCATCCTACTATGCGACGGCGAAGAGGTGGCGCTGGATTCCTCACGCGTGACGGTCGATCTGTTCGACGCCGCGCAGCCGAACGGGTCTGGGATGGAACTGCTGCCGGGGCTCGAGCCGCGCGACCCGGCATTCTCGGCATGGCTGCAGCAGGAACGCGCCACATGGCGTGACCGCGGCCTGCTTGCGGTGCGACAGTCAGAGCGCGGCGTTGCCATCCGCTGCGTGTTTGATCAGTCGACCGCGCCGAGCGACAGGCTGCTTGCCGAGTATACCGCCGACGGGATCGCAGGCAGCATCATCGAACAGGTGCGCGCCTGGCGACAGGCCGACACCGGCAGTGTCGGCAAACCGCTACCAGATTGCGACGTGCTGCTGTCGTGCAACCTGTCGCGTGCCGATTATACTCGCGCGGCCTTTGTCCGGGCGATAGACCTGCGCACCGGTGAGATCCTGCTGAGCGAAACCCATCCGCTAAGCGACGATGACCAGTTGCGGCAATCCACGCCCGAGCTGTCGCGTCTGATCTATCAAAGCGCCGAGCGCGTGCTGTCGCGGTTGCCGCAAGCGCTTGGCCTGAACCGGCCCGAAGCGCGGGCCACGGCATTGTCCCGGCTGGCGTTGAAACGGCTTTTCGGCTTTGAGCGCGACGAGACGCGCAAGGCCTGTGCCTTGTTCGAAAAGGCGTACCGGCTGGATCACAGCGGCGTCTACCTCGCGTGGCACGGCATGGCCCGCCTGACCCAGCTGATCGAAAAACTTGAGCCCGACACCAAGGCCCTGCAAGAACAGATCACCGAGCTGAGCCTGCAGGCCTTGCGCAGCGATGCGTCCAACCCGCTGGTTCAGGCACTGGTGTCGAAGACGGTCTCGACAATTGGCGGCGATGTCAGCGGGGGAATGGATCTTGCGCGCCGATCCGTGGCGGGCAACCCGCATTCCCCCTACGCTTGGAAGGCGCTGGCAGAAGCGCATATGGCCTGCGGCGATCCGGTGGCGGCGCTGTCTGCGTCATCCAATGCGCTTGAAATCGTGCGGTACTCGCCGTTCCGGCATTGGTGGGATATCAGCCATGCGCTGATCAATCTGTCCTGCGAGCGCTATGACGATGCCATCGCCGCAGCCGAAACGACGCTGAGGGGCAGCCCGAAATCGCGCCCCGCGCTGCGCAGTCTGATCGCGTTGTACACGCGCAGCGAACGGCTCGACGATGCGATGCGTGCCGCCAAGCGGCTTGGCGAGATCGAACCGGGCTTTACGCTCGAGCTGCTGGTCAACGATCCGGCCTACCCGGTGCCCGTGCTGCGCGAAAAGGATTTGCTGACCCCGATCCGCGCGCTGCTTTAGGCCGCGCCGATGGCCCCGACCGTCAGCACGGGCGAAGCGTCGATGTCGCGCGCATCCAGCATGGCTGCGACCCGTTCCAGCGACGACAGAAGCTGCGCCTGCTCCCAGTCTTCGAGCCGCTCGAATTCGCGCACGAACCGTTGCTGCAGGGCGTCCGGCGCCTTTTCAAGCGCCGCCTCGCCCGCCGGCACCAGCATGACATTGATCTGCCTGCGGTCGGTTTCCGACTGGGCGCGGCGGACCATGCCATCCTTGACCAGCTTGTCGACCAGCCCGGTGACCGTGGCCTGACTGACGCCCATCTGCAGCGCCAGCGCCTTTGGCGTGGTGCGCCCGCCCTTCATCTGCACGATCTGCATCACCCGCAGCTTTGCCGGGGTCACCCCGGCAGCGCTTGCAAGGTCGCGTTCGTAAAGCTCGGTTGCGCGCAAAATGCGCCTGAGGGCGATCAAACTGTCATCCGTTCTGTCCATTGGACCTGTTACCTTGCCATTGCCGGGCCTGAAGCGGGAAGGCTGCCTTGTGCCTGATGGTTCGGGATACTTCAAGTGGCTAAGCATCTACTGAATATTTCACGATCCTAAATATAATTTAATTGCAGAAACTTTCAATAGATTGTGGAATTTTCACCCAATATCCCCATAAAAATAAGGGCCAATGCAGGATTTCGCCTAAAAATGCTTAGGTGGTTGAAACTTTGCTGCCGCTCGATTAGTTTACTGATCAAAGGAAAACGAGAGGACGCACACCGATGCCGAAAGACAGCTTCACCGCCCCGGCGGATGCTCTGACGCTCCGCAAGCCCGAGAAGACCGATGGCGCCGCCATCTGGGAGCTCGTGCGCGCGTGCAAGCCGCTCGACGAGAATTCGATGTACTGCAATCTCGTACAGGCAGAGCACTTTCGCGACACCTGCGTCGTGGCCGAGCTTGACGGCGAGGTGGTCGGCTGGATCTCGGGTCACATGATCCCCAACGAAGACACGTTCTTTGTCTGGCAGGTGGCGGTCGGTGAACAGGCCCGTGGTCTTGGTCTTGGCAAGCAGATGCTGCTGCATCTGGTGAACCGCGACGAGACCACCGAGGCGCGCGCCCTCAAGACCACCATCACCAAGGACAACGCTGCCTCGTGGGGGCTGTTCCGCAGCTTTGCCCGCACCATTGGCGGCGATCTGAGTGACGCGCCGCATTACCACAAGGAAGACCACTTCGGTGGTCATCACGACACCGAACATCTGGTGACGGTCACGTTGCCCCGCAAGCAGGCCGCCAAACTGCGCGCCGCCTGAGCGCCAGCGCCCGCCGGACGCCCCTGCGGGCCGCTCACCGTTGACCAAATTTATCTGATCCCAAGTCCCGAAAGGACGTAAGACATGACACGCGATATCTATACGCGCCGCGAAAGCGAAGCGCGCTCCTACTGCCGTTCGTTCCCCACCAGCTTCGTCAAGGCGCAGGGTTCGATCCTGACCGATGATACCGGCCGCGAGTACATCGACTTTCTCGCCGGTTGCTCGTCGCTGAACTACGGCCACAACGACCCCGACATGAAGGCCGCGTTGATCGACCATCTGATGGCCGATGGCGTGACCCACGGGCTCGACATGCACACCGATCAGAAAGAAGCCTTTCTGACCGCCTTCGAAGAGATCATCCTGCGTCCGCGCAACATGGACCACAAGGTGATGATGGTCGGCCCGACCGGCACCAACGCCGTCGAGGCGGCGATGAAGCTGGCCCGCAAGGTCACCGGCCGTCACAACATCGTCGCCTTCACCAATGGCTTTCATGGCATGACCATGGGCGCGCTGGCCGCAACCGGCAACAGCGGCAAGCGCGGCGGCGGCGGGATGCCGCTTCAGGGCGTTACCCACCTGCCCTTCGAAGGCGCCTTCGGCCCCGATGTCGATACGCTCAAGCAGATCGAATTCATGCTCGACAACCCGTCGTCGGGTCTTGATGCGCCCGCCGCATTCCTGATCGAGCCGGTGCAGGGCGAAGGCGGCCTGAATGCTGCCTCTGCCGACTGGCTGCGCGGCATCGCGGCGCTGGCGAAAAAGCATGGCGCGCTGCTGATCCTCGATGACATTCAGGCCGGGATCGGCCGCACCGGCACGTTCTTTTCCTTCGAGGAAATGGGTATCGAGCCGGACCTGATCCCGCTGGCGAAATCGCTGTCCGGCTTTGGCCTGCCGTTTGCCGCGCTGCTGGTCAAACCGCAGCACGATATCTGGAAGCCCGCCGAGCATAACGGCACCTTCCGGGGCAACACCCATGCCTTTGTCACCGCCCGCGTGGCGCTGGAGAAATTCTGGAAGGACAGCGCCTTTCAGGACAGCCTCACGGACAAGACCCGCACCGTGGAAACCGGCCTGACCTCGATCGCCGACATGATCGACGGGGCGTTCCTCAAGGGTCGCGGCCTGATGCGCGGCGTCGACGTCGGCTCGGGCGATCTGGCCGGAACGATCTGCGCCGAGGCGTTCAAGCGCGGCCTGATCATCGAAACATCGGGCGCGCATGACGAGGTGGTCAAGGTGCTGGCACCGCTGACCACCACGGATGAGCAGTTTGCGGCAGGGTTCGAGATCCTGCGCGACGCCACCCGCGCCGCCCTTACCGACACAATGAAAATCGCAGCGGAGTAATTCATCATGATCGTACGCGACTTCAACAAGCTCAAAGACACCGACAAGCACGTGGCCGACGCCCAGTGGACATCCACCCGGATGCTGCTGGCACAGGACGGCATGGGCTTTTCGTTCCATATCACCGTGCTCGAGGCTGGCTCGGAACATACCTTCCATTACAAGCACCACTTTGAATCGGTGTATTGCATGGCGGGCAAGGGTTCGATCACCGACATCGCCACCGGCGAGACCCACGAGATCAAGCCCGGCGTCATGTATGCGCTGAACCTGCACGACAAGCACATCCTGCGCGCCGAAGAAGAGCTGCACATGGCCTGCTGCTTCAACCCGCCGGTGACCGGCACCGAGGTGCACCGCGAGGATGGCTCTTACGCCCCGGCCGAGGAGGTGGCGTAAGCCATGGCATTGCATACCGTTGAAAAGATCGGCGGGACATCCATGTCCCGCGTTCATGAGCTGCGGGACACCCTGCTGATCGGCGAGCGCACAGGTGCGGACCTTTACGGGCGTATTTTCGTGGTCTCTGCCTTCGGCGGTATCACCAACCTGCTGCTCGAACACAAGAAGACCGGGGAGCCGGGCGTCTTTGGCCAGTTCGCCGCGTCCGACAACAGCCATGGCTGGCACGACGCGCTCAACCGCGTTGGCGATGCGATGATCGAGGCGCATACCAGAGTGCTGGATCATCCCGCCGATATCGAGCAGGCGACCGATTTCGTGCGCACCCGCATCGACGGGGCGCGCAACTGCCTGATCGATCTGGCGCGGGTCTGTTCGTATGGCCATTTCCGCCTGTCGGAGCACATGCTTCAGACGCGCGAGCTGCTGTCGGGCATGGGCGAAGCGCATTCGGCGTTCGTCACCGTGCTGATGCTTCAGCGCGCCGGGGTGAATGCCCGTTTCGTCGACCTGAGCGGCTGGCGCGGCGAGGGCGATGTCTCGCTCGAGCAGCGCATCCTTGGCGCGATGGAGGGCATCGACCCGATGCTCGAAATGCCCATTGTGACGGGTTATGCGCAATGCGCCGAAGGGCTGATGCGCGAATTCGACCGGGGCTATTCCGAGGTGACCTTTTCGATGCTGGCGTCGCTGACGCAGGCGCGTGAAGCGATCATCCACAAGGAATTCCACCTGTCCTCGGCAGACCCGAACCTTGTCGGCCATGGCGCCGCCCGCAAGCTGGGCCGGACCAATTACGACGTGGCCGACCAGATGTCGAACATGGGCATGGAGGCCATCCACCCCAAGGCCGCCAAGACGCTGCGCCAGGCCGATGTGCCGCTGCGCGTCACCAATGCCTTTGAGCCGCAGGACCCCGGCACGCTGATCGACGACGAAGCGGCGGAAACGCCCGCTGTCGAGATGGTCACCGGCCTTGATATCATCGCCCTTGAGCTGTTCGAGCAGGACATGGTTGGGGTCAAGGGATACGACGCCGCGATCCTTGAGGTGCTGACGCGCCATGACGTGCGCATCGTGTCGAAAGTGTCGAATGCCAACACCATCACCCATTATGTCGACAGCTCGCTGTCGGCGATGCGCAAGGTCGAAA
Source organism: Citreicella sp. C3M06 (assembly GCF_018860705.1). GTDB lineage: Bacteria > Pseudomonadota > Alphaproteobacteria > Rhodobacterales > Rhodobacteraceae > Salipiger. The sequence goes on along the minus strand of NZ_JAHKQA010000081.1, from coordinate 53,226 downwards.
AAGATCTGCGCAAGATCTACCCGTCGGCCCGGATCGGCTCGCGGACGCTGGCGATGGCGGCGGTGATCGGGCGCGACCTCGCCGGCTTGTCCTGCCTGCAGCGCGGCCTCGTGGCCATCGCCGAGGAAGGGCTGGAGGCGCTTGGCGCCAGCCAGGGTCCGCGCAACGTCGACGTTCAGTTCATCATGGAGCGCGAGTTGCTGCAGCCGGTGATCAAGGCGCTGCACAGGACATTCATCGAAGAGGTTCCGGCGATCCGCGCCGCCGCCTGAATTCTTGCAACGTCAACAGTTTCGGCCCGCCCCATTTTCCGTGGGGCGGGCCGTTTTGCGTCGCGCCCGTGGCGCGGGCGTCTCGCGCCGTGCGACTGCTGTGCGGGGTGATGCCGTCGGATGCCTCCGGCGGGGATATTTGTCGCCAGAAGAAACGCAGGGCGTGCGCCTTGGCTGAGGGCGGCGATACAAAAGCCCCGCCCGCCGGTGGGGACGGACGGGGCTGGCGTGGACGGGACCGGGCAGCGCCCGGCCCTGCCGGATCAGGCGTATTTCACGTCGAACCGGTCGGCATCCATCACCTTGGTCCAGGCGGCGACGAAATCGCTGGCGAATTTCGCCTTGTTGTCATCTTGCGCGTAGACCTCTGCATAAGAGCGCAGCACCGAGTTCGACCCGAACACAAGGTCGGCGCGGGTCGCGGTGTAGACCCGCTCGCCGCTCTTGCGGTTGCGGATCTCGTAGCTGCCATCCGCAACCGGATGCCAGCTGTAGGCCATGTCGGTGATCACATCGAAGAAGTCCGGCGTCAGCGCACCGGGCGTCTGGGTGAACACGCCATGCGCGCTGCCACCGTGGTTGGTGTTCATGACGCGCATGCCCCCAACCAGAACCGTCATCTCGGACGCGGTCAGACCCATTAGCTGCGCCCGGTCGAGCATCATCTCTTCGGGAGAGACGACATACTCTTCCTTCTGCCAGTTGCGGAACCCGTCGGCGAGCGGCTCCATCGGCTCGAAGCTTTCGGCGTCGGTCTGCTCTTGCGTGGCATCGCCCCGGCCCGGCGTGAAGGGCACGGCAATGTCATTGCCACCGGCCTTGAGCGCCTGTTCCAGACCGACGTTGCCCGCCAGAACGATGGTATCCGCCACCGATGCGCCAGCCTCGGCCGCGATGGGCTCGAGCGCCGCGAGAACCTTGGCCAGACGCGCCGGCTCGTTGCCCGCCCAGTCCTTTTGCGGGGCCAGCCGGATGCGCGCGCCGTTGGCGCCGCCGCGACGGTCAGAGCCACGGAAGGTGCGCGCGCTGTCCCATGCGGTCGCGATCAGCTCTGCTGCCGGGATGCCGGTCGCGGCGATCTTTGCCTTGAGCGCATCGACGTCATAGCCGGTCGATCCTGCGGGGATCGGATCCTGCCAGATCAGATCTTCGGACGGGACATCGGGGCCGAAATACACCGACTTCGGGCCAAGATCGCGGTGCGTCAGCTTGAACCAGGCGCGGGCGAACGTGTCCGAGAAATACGCCGGGTCGGCGATGAACCGCTCGCAGATGGCACGGTAGGACGGATCCATCTTCAGCGCCATGTCGGCGTCGGTCATCATCGGCATGGTCTTGATCGAGGCATCCTCGACATCAACCGGCATGTCTTCTTCGGCGATCTCAACCGGCTTCCACTGCAGCGCACCGGCGGGGGATTTGGTCAGCTCCCACTCATGGCCGAAGAGCATGTCGAAATAGCCCATGTCCCACTGGGTCGGGTTCGTAGTCCAGGCGCCCTCGGGGCCGCCGGCCAGAACGTCACGGCCAATGCCGCGGCCCTTCTTGGGCATCCAGCCAAGGCCCTGATCCTCGAGACCGGCCGCTTCGGGCTCGGCACCGATGTTGTCCGGGCTGGCGGCGCCATGGCATTTGCCGATGGTGTGGCCACCCGCGGTCAGCGCCACGGTTTCCTCGTCGTTCATCGCCATGCGGGCGAAGGTCTCGCGCATGTGCTGCGCGGTGGCCAGCGGGTCGGGATTGCCGTTGACGCCCTCGGGGTTGACGTAGATCAGGCCCATCTGCACGGCGGCCAGCGGGTTGGCCAGCGTATCGGGCTTGTCGACGCTGCCATAGCGGTTGTCGGACGGCGCGAGCCATTCCTTTTCCGAACCCCAGTAGGTGTCTTTCTCGGGGTGCCAGATGTCTTCGCGGCCAAAGGCGAAGCCAAAGGTCTTGAGACCGGCCATCTGGTAGGCGACCGTCCCGGCATAGACCATCAGGTCGGCCCAAGAGATCTTGTTGCCGTATTTCTTCTTGACCGGCCAGAGGATGCGGCGGCCCTTGTCGGTGTTGGCGTTGTCGGGCCAGCTGTTGAGCGGCGCAAAGCGCTGGTTGCCGGTCCCGGCACCACCGCGGCCATCTGCGAGGCGGTAGGACCCGGCAGAGTGCCACGCCACGCGCGCCATCATGCCAAGATAGCTGCCCCAGTCACCGGGCCACCACTCGACGCTTTCCTCGAGACACTTGCGCACATCCGCTTCGAACGCATCGAAATCGAGACCCTTGAGCGCCTCGCGATAGTTGTAATCCGCGCCCATCGGGTTGGTCTTGCTGTCCTGCTGGTGCAGGATGTCGAGGTTGAGCGCGTTGGGCCACCAGTCCATCACCGAGGTGCCGCTGGCCGTCATGCCACCATGCGCCACCGGGCATTTGCCGCCACCGCGTCCGCTTTCGTTGATCTGTCCTTCGACGGTCTTGTTCATGAACTCGCTCCCGTGTCCTGTCTGCTTCGTAAGATGGCAACTGCCGCGGATCACGCGGGCTGTCACTGTCTGGAATCGTTCTAGCAAGCCATCTCCATAAAAGCCAATTGCATTTTCTGACCATCGCGATAAGCAGGGCTTATGATAAGCCTGTCCATGCGCCACCTGAAATATTTCGACGCCCTCGCCCGTTTGGGTCATTTCGGCCGCGCGGCGGAAAGCTGCGCGATCAGCCAGCCCGCGCTGTCGATGCAGATCAAAGAGCTCGAAGAGCTGGTCGGCGCGCCGCTGGTCGAACGCGGCGCCCGGCAGATGCGGCTGACCGGGCTGGGCGAGGATTTCGCCGCCCGCGTGCGCGACATTCTCAGCGCGGTCGACGATCTGGCCGACCTTGCCCGCGCCTCGCAACAGCGCCTGACCGGGCGGCTGCGCATCGGCGTGATCCCGACGGTTGCGCCCTATCTGCTGCCCGGCATCATCACCGCCCTTGGCGAGGCGCACCCCGGCCTCGATCTGCGGCCGCGCGAAGCCGTCACCGGGCGGCTGATCGAAGACCTTCTGGCGGGTCGGCTGGACACCGCCATCGTGGCGCTGCCGATTTCGGAACCCTCACTGGAAGAAGTGGCGCTGTTCGACGAGGATTTCGTGCTGGTGCGCGCCCCCGAAGACGCCGGCAAGCCGGTGCCCGACCCGGCCGAGCTGAGACAGATGCGCCTGCTGCTGCTCGAAGAAGGGCATTGCTTTCGCGATCAGGCGCTGTCGTTCTGCAAGCTCTCGCCCTCGGTGGCGCGCGATCTGATGGAAGGTTCGTCGCTGAGCACCCTCGTGCAAATGGTCGGTGCGGGCATCGGCGTGACGCTGGTGCCCGAGATTGCGCTGCCGATCGAAACCCGCTCGGCGCAGGTGTCGGTGGCGCAGCTGCCCGAGCCAAGGCCGCGCCGCACCATCGGCATGGTCTGGCGGCGCTCCAACCCGCTTGGCCCGCAGCTGTCGCGGATTTCGGCCACCCTCAGCACGGCGGGCATCGCCGCCCATGCAAAGGCAAGGTTCGCCCCCGCCAGCACGGCGCCCCGGGATGACCTCGCGGGTCGATAGCCGCATGCACCCGGCGCATCGCCGCTAATGTCACGCCAAAGGCTTGATGTGGGCATATGGTTCTGCGCAGCGTGACCGCAGGAGAGAGTATCGCATCACGGGCGCAAAGGTCAGCGCAGCCTATCTTCTGACGTCGGGCGCCTTCGAGACCGGGTTGATGTGCCAAACCTTTCCGTCTTTTGGGGCCGAAAGGCGCGGCGCCCCGGTCATGCGGACCGACGTGCCCCCTTCGCGCTGCGCGCCTGTCAGGGCTGCCGCGAGGCGCTGGCCGCCCGGCAGGCCATGGAAAGCGCCAGACCGGATGTGAGGGTCGCCAACGCCACCGGCTGCCCCGAGATGTTCACCACCTCATGGCCGCAATCGGCATTCCGGGTTCCGCGAATCCATTCGTTGTTCGCGAACACCGCGGCGGTGGCAAGCGGCAGGAAGGGGCTGACATCGCCGATCAACAGACACGCGGGGCCTCGGGCCATGTCGGGGCATCGCTTGATTTTCACACCGGCAGCCGGCGCTCGACCGAATGGTTCGCACATGTGCACGTCAAGCTGCCTGCCCGGCAGGCGAGCACCAGCAGGCATTGTTCGTGCTGATGCGGGAAGCAGGCAGGGAAATCCTTGGTGTCGGCATCCCCCTTGCGTCTTTCCACTCCCCTGCGAAAGGGCCTGTAGCCATGCCGAGATCAACGGCGCGCTGGCTTGGTGACGGGGCGGCGCCCCGAGGCTGGGTCTATCCTGCGCCGGTTCCCGCCAAGGACGCGCCGACGGTGGCCCTCTTCGGCGCCGGCCCCAGAGGCTCGGGCGCAAAGTGACGCTGCGTCACTTCAAGACGCGTTATGTACCAGCCCTGCTTATTCCGGGCTGTCAGCCCGGCAAGGCATGGGATGTTGCACGCGCAGCGCCATCGCCTTACCGCGAGAGGCTGGCGCTGCTGCACGAATTCATCAATCACGGGCGCTTTCCCGAAGCGCAGGACGTCGTCGTTCACCTACGATAGACCTGTGCCGCCTGATGAAGCGCTGGAGCAAGACGGGTGACTTTTTCACCGCCTCCGGCCTTCCGGGACCGCAAGCCGAAGCAGGCGATCTGATCCGCGCGGTGCGGCGAAAGCTGGAGGAAGCCTTGGAAGAAGGCATCGAGATCATCGACCACGCCACCGTGAGCTGGCTGATCATGAAGGGCTCGAAGGTCACCGGTGTCGAAGTCATCGCGCTGCGCAAGATCGCAAGGTCGGACGGGCACAAGACGCTGATCGCCTTAGAAGACCCTGCCAGCCGACATGGTCGTCCCCTGCATCGGCGAGGCAGTCTCCCCGGAAAGGCTCGAGGGCGGGTTGACCCATGATTATCTGCGCCTGACGGATACCTCAGGCACCATGGGCAATGCCTACGCGATCTGCGATACAACTGGCCAAAGCGGCCCTGTCGCCGCCGCCATAGCCGACAGCCGCCGCACGGCGGAGGCGCTCGCGCTGCGCGTCGCCGGATTCGCGCCTCCCTCGATCTGCGTGGCACCGCAGGCAGAGAATGCCTGAACCCTCGCTCTTAAGGCACCGATGAGCGCCAGAATCCGCCCAAACCGCCCATCACAGCGCGCGATTTATACATCGAGATCGAGGGCGATATTGGTCGCGCTGCCTCCCCCGCAGAAGCACAAAGAGGCCGCAACTGCGGCAATTGCCAGACCTTCTATACCAACAGCGTGGCAATCGAGACCCGAGTGCTGGCAGCCGACGGCTCACACTACCTATTTAATCTAAATTACTGCAAGGACTGCGGGCTATGCGCAGGAATGCCTGACTGGACTTATGCGCATGCTACCTGAGACAGACTGAAGCCGCGCCTGATCGCAGGGTCGGATGGGGGCGCTGCCCCCACGGCCTTGCGGCCTTCCCCCGGGATACTTAGAGCCAGAAGAAGACAAACGCGCCGCGCGCCGGGTTTCTTCTGGCCTAAAATATCCCGGGGGAGTCGCGCTTGCGCGGCGGGGGCAGCGCCCCCTTCTTCAGCCCATCCGTTCCGATGCGTAACTTCCGGGCGAGGCCGGGAAGACCACCGTCTTGTTGCCGTTGAGGAATACGCGGCGATGGATATGCGCGTGAATGGCACGCGCCAGCACCTGCGCTTCGACGTCGCGGCCAAGGGAGACGTAATCCTCGGGCGATTGGGCATGGGTCACGCGCACCGTGTCCTGTTCGATGATCGGGCCTTCGTCCAGATCGGCGGTGACGTAATGCGACGTTGCCCCGATCAGTTTCACACCGCGTTCGAACGCCTGCTTGTAGGGATTGGCCCCCTTGAACGACGGCAGGAAGGAGTGATGGATATTGATGATCCGCCCCGACATCGCCTTGCACATCTGATCCGACAGGATCTGCATGTAGCGCGCCAGCACGATCAGTTCGGCCCCGGCTTCCTCGACCACCTCCATGATGCGGGCTTCCGCCTCGGGCTTGTTTTCCTTGGTGACGCGGATGCAATGGAAGGGGATATCATGGTTCACCACGACCTTCTGGTAATCCATGTGATTGGAGATCACCGCCACGATGTCGATAGGCAGCGCGCCGATACGCACCCGGTACAGCAGATCGTTCAGGCAATGGCCGAAGCGGCTGACCATGATGACGACTTTCATCTTCACCGCCTCGTCGTGGAATTCGTAGGTCATCCCGAGGGTTCTGGCGACATCGGCAAAGCGCGCCGTCAGCTCGTCCAGCGTCGCGCCGGTTTCGGAAATCACGCTGACGCGCATGAAGAAATTGCCCGTCTCGAAATCGTCGAATTGCGAGCTGTCGGTGATGTTGCAGCCTTGCTCTGACAGAAAGGCGGCGATGGCGGCGACGATGCCCCGCGTTGAGGGGCAGGTCACGGTAAGCGCAAATCTCTTGCTCATGCAAAGCTCTCCAGTCTGAGGGCCGCCGCGTCGAGGGCGTGCCACAGGCTGCCCGCCGCCGAGCTCATGCCCAGCACCGCCAGCCGGTCCGTGCTGCGACGAATGACGAAGACGCTCAGGTGATGCAAGCCCGTGCGCGCAGCGCGTCCCGGGCAAAGTGCTGCCGGCGGCAGGTTCACCAGTTTTTCCAGAAGCCGGTCCAGCGGGGCAGCGCCTGTGGCCGAGGCGATCTCGACGCAGCACCAGCCGCCGGTCTGTTCGGTGATCGAGCAGCCGGGGGCCTGCGCGCGCAGCTCGGCGGCGAAATCGGCATCGGGGCTGCGCTCTGCCGCCAGCATCCATTGGCCGGGCCCTGTCCAGAGGGCAAGCACCTCGCCCGAGGCGTTAAACGCCCCCGGGCCCGGCAGCGTCAGGCCAAAGGGTGCGGGCTGCGCCCCCCCTGCCCGTAGCGCCAGCGACGCCAGCGCAAGGTCGGGGTTTTCTGTCAGGCTCAGCGCGCCGCGGGCGGTGCGCCGCGGCTCGGGCGCGCCAAGGGCGCACAGCGGGGTCAGGTCAGTCACGCAGGCGGCCTCCTTCGGGGTCGATGAAATGCGGCGAGACGATCTTGCAGGGGGCCTCATCACCCTCCAGCGGGTTGGCGACGATCACGGTCTCGCCCAGACGCGCCTCGCCATCCGTCAGAAAGCCCAGCGCGATGTAGCTGTTCAAATGCGGCGACCAGCAGGCCGAGGTGACCCAGCCAAGATCGGTCTCGGTCTTGCGCTCGGCCTCTGGTGCGAACAGGTGCCCCCCCGCAAGAATGCGCGCCTGCGGGTCCTGCGGCATCAGCCCGACAAGGCGGCGGGTGTCGGCCATCAGCCCCTCGCGCCGGGACATCACCGCGCCGATGCTGTCCTTCTTGGTGCTGACCATCCGCCCCATGCCCAGCATCTGCGCCGAGGCCTGCCCGTTCAGCTCCGCCCCGGTCGCATGGCCCTTTTCGATGCGCAGCACGCCGAGCGCCTCGGTGCCATAGGGGGTAACGCCAAGATCAGCCCCGACCTCCATCAGTCGCGCCATCAGCGCGTTGCCATAGCGGGTCGGCACGGCGATCTCATAGGCCAGCTCGCCCGAGAAAGAGATGCGGAACAGCCGTGCGCGCAGCCCGCAGACACGAGTTTCGGCGCAGGCCATGAAGGGGAAGGCCTCGTTGGACAGATCCGCCTCGACCACGCGCGACAGCAATTCGCGCGATTTCGGCCCGGCGACGGCGATCTGCGCCCATGCGTCGGTGGTGGAAATCAGCTGCACATCCAGATCCGGCCACAGGCATTGCCGGGCGAATTCCATCTGCCGATAGACCAGCCCAGCGTTGGCGGTGGTGGTGGTCACGACATAGTGCTGCTCGCCAAGCCGGGCGCAGGTGCCATCGTCATAGGCGAATCCGTCCTCTCGCAGCATCAGCCCATAGCGCACCTTGCCGACCTTGAGCGAGGCCATGGCGTTGCAGTAGATGCGGTTCAGGAAGTCGCCCGCATCGGTACCCTGCACGTCGATCTTGCCCAGCGTGGTGACATCGCACAGCCCGACGCCGCTGCGCACCGCCAGAACTTCGCGGTCGACGCTTTCGCGCCAGTGGGTTTCCCCTTTGAGCGGGAAGTACTGCGCGCGCAGCCATTGCCCGACCTCGACGAAGGGCGCGCCGCGTTGCACCGCGAAGGGATGCGTGGGCGTCAGCCGTGTCGGGCGGAAATGCACGCCACTGTCGCCGCCGCCAAGCGCGCCAAGCGCCACCGGCGTATAGGGCGGGCGAAAGATCGTGGTGCCGGTCTGGGCGATGGTCTTGCCCGTCAGCTCGGCCATCACCGCCAGCGCGGTGACATTCGCGGTCTTGCCCTGATCGGTCGCCATGCCAAGCGTCGTCCAACGCTTGAGATGCTCGACCGGGCGCATGTTTTCGCGATGCGCCAGCGCGATATCCTTGACGGTGACATCATTCTGGAAATCGACCCAGGCGCGGGTCTTGCCGGGCACATGCCACAGCGGGGTCTGCCGATGCGGGGCGTCTTCGGCCAGCGGCAGCTCGGCGGGTTTGCACTCCGACAGCTGCGCGGCGATCTGCGCGCCGCTGCGCAGCGCGGCATGGGTGCTGCCATGACCGGCAGCGGCGCCTGCAACAGCCATGCCTTGGGGCAGATCCTCTGGCGGAAGGAAGGCGCTATGCGCCTGCGACCAGACCGGGCGACCCCGATGATGCGAGGCAAGATGCAGGTTGGGGTTCCAGCCCCCGGAGACGCCCAGCACCGCGCATTCCAGCGTGCGGGTAAGGCCATTCTGCGTGATGTCGATGGAGGACAGGCCCAGCCGCCCCTGCGTACCGGTCACCGTTGCGCCCTTGTACAGCTGGTACTCGCCAAGGCGTTGCGCATCCTCACGCGCATCGATGACGGCCAGCACCGGGATGCCCTTTGCCACAAGGTCGATGGCGGTGCGGTGGCCATCGTCATTGTCGGTGAAGATGGCGATGCGGTCGCTGTCCTTGGCCTGCGGCGTGACACCCCAGCGGTTGACATAGGCCCGCAGCGCGCCGCCCAGCAGGATGCCGGGGCGGTCGTTGCTCGCAAAGGGAATGTGCCGCTCGGTCGCACCAGCGGCAAGGATCGAGCGTTTCGCGGTGATCCGCCACAGCGTCTGGCGCACCGTCTCGGGGCGCAGAAGATGGTCGCCCACCCGTTCCAGCGCACCAAAGATGCCATGATCGAAGCTGCCGAAGATCGTCGTGCGGCGCAGGATGCGCACATTGGGCAGCGACTCCAGCTCGGCCTCGATCCCTTGCACCCAATCAACGGCGGGCGCGTCGTTCAGCGCGTGGCTTTCCATCAGCAGCCGCCCGCCAAGGCGCATATCCTCATCTGCAAGGATCACGCTTGCCCCGGCGCGCCCCGCCGTCAGCGCCGCCGCAAGCCCAGTCGCGCCGCCGCCGATGATCAGCAGATCGCAATGCAGGAAGCCCTTGTCATAGGCGTCGGGGTCGGGCTCGCCGCCAAGCGCTCCAAGCCCCGCCGCGCGGCGGATCAGCGGCTCGTAGAGCTTTTCCCAGAAGGCTTTGGGCCACATGAAGGTCTTGTAGTAAAACCCGGCAGCAAAGAACGGCGAGGCCAGATCGTTGACCCCGAGCGCGTCGAAGGCCAGCGACGGCCAGCGGTTCTGGCTGACCGCCTCCAGCCCGTCATAAAGCTCGATGGTCGTGGCGCGGGTGTTGGGCTCTGCCCGCGCGCCGCTGCGCAGGGTAACCAGCGCGTTCGGCTCTTCGCTGCCAGCGGCAAAGATGCCGCGCGGGCGGTGATACTTGAAGCTGCGCCCGACAAGACGCACGCCATTGGCCATCAGCGCCGAGGCCAGCGTATCGCCGGGGTGGCCTTCGTAGCGCTTGCCCTCAAAGGTGAAGGACAGCGTGCGGCTGCGGTCGATCAGGCCGCCGGAAATGCGGGTCATGCGAGGCCTCGTTTCACGTCCGAGGCCAATTCGGCCCCTAGAATCTCATGCGTGAGGGTGTTGCGGGTCACGACCAGCCAAGACCGGTCGCCCTGCTCGTGGAACCACAGTTCGCGGTGCACCCCCGCCGGGTTGTCGCGCAGATGGGTGTAGGCAAAGAACGCCTCGGGATCGGCATCGGTGCCGGTGTCTGGCCGGTTCAGCAGCGATGCATCGCCGAGATAGGTGAATTCCTGCGCGTCGCGAAGGCCAAGAAGCGGATGGGGGATCAGCATATGAGCGCCTCAGTGCAGGTTCGGCTGGGCGCCAGCGCCCTTTTCGTCAATGGGATAGCCACGCGCAAAGCGATCAAGGCGCATCTGCGTGGCGGTCTCGTGCGGGCGCCCGGTGCTGAGCAAATGGGCAAAGGCATAGCCGCTGGCCGGGGTGGCCTTGAAGCCGCCGTAGCACCAGCCCGCGTTCAGGTAGAGCCCGTCGATATGGGTCTTGTCGATGATCGGAGAGCCGTCCATCGACATGTCCATCACCCCACCCCAGGCGCGCAACAGCCGGGCACGGCCCAGCATGGGTAGGATCGCCATGCCGCCTTCGGCCACGTCTTCGATCACCGGCAGATTGCCCCGCTGGGCGTAGGAGTTGTAGCCGTCGATGTCGCCGCCAAACACCAGCCCACCCTTGTCGGACTGGCTGACATAGAAATGCCCCGCGCCAAAGGTGATGACCCCGTCGATGACCGGCTTGAGCCCTTCGGAAACGAAGGCTTGCAGCACGTGGCTTTCGATCGGCAGGCGCATGCCCGCATGGGCCATGACGCGCCCCGACGATCCGGCAACAGCGACGCCGACCTTCTTGGCCCCGATATAGCCGCGCGAGGTCTCGACGCCCTTGATGCGGCCCGCGTCGATGCGAAAGCCGGTGACCTCGCAATTCTGGATCAGATCGACGCCCTTGCGGTCGGCCCCGCGCGCATAGCCCCATGCGACACCATCGTGCCGCGCGGTGCCGGCGCGGCGTTGCAGCAACCCGCCCTTGATCGGGAAGCGGGCGTTGTCGATGTTGAGCGCCGGGTACATGGCGCGCACCGCATCCTGATCCAGCAGTTCGGCATCGGCGCCCGCCAGCCGCATGGCGTTGCCCCGGCGGCGAAAGGCGTCTCGCTGCCCGTCGGAATGGCACAGGTTCAGGATGCCGCGCTGGCTGACCATGGCATTGAAGTTGAATTCCTGCTCCAGCCCTTCCCAGAGCTTCATCGAGAATTCATAGAACGGCTCGTTGCCGGGCAGCAGGTAGTTGCTGCGGATGATCGTGGTGTTGCGCCCGATGTTGCCAGACCCGAGCCAGCCCTTTTCCAGCACCGCGACCTTCAATTCATTGAAGGTGTTGGCAAGGTAATAGGCAGTGGCCAGCCCGTGCCCGCCGCCGCCGACAATGATGATGTCATATTCGGGCTGCGGCTCTGGATCGCGCCAGAGCGGCTTCCAGCCCTTGTGGCCGGTCAGCCCTTCCCAGATCACGCGAAACCCGTTGAACTGCATGGTGCTGTCGATCTCCTGAACATATGGTCATGCGAGGCCAGAACTTTCGGGACTGAAAGCGCTGGCCGACGCAATAGGCGTAGGGCGAAAAATCCTGCTAACTCAGACTCTTCGTGCCTCAGATGTCAAGCGTGTTCGCCCGTTCCCAAGCCGAGAAATGCGACACGAAGCTGTCCCATTCGCGGCGCTTGAGGGTGATGAACGCCTTGGAGAACTCGCCGCCAAGTCTGGTCTTCAACTCGCCGTCCTCGTCGAAGGCGCGGATCGCATCGAGCATGTTGAGCGGTAGCTTCGGCGCATCGGTGATCTTGTGGCCTTCGGCATACATGTCGATATCGTAGCGCGGGCCCGGATCGGCGTTGCTGGCAAGGCCCGACAGGCCGGTGGCGATGATCACCGCCTGCAGCAGGTAGGGGTTGGCCGCCCCGTCCGGCAGGCGCAATTCGAAGCGGCCCGGGCCGGGCACGCGCACCATATGGGTGCGGTTGTTGCCCGTCCATGTCACGGTGTTGGGGGCCCATGTCGCGCCGGAAACGGTGCGCGGGGCGTTGATGCGCTTGTAGCTGTTCACCGTCGGGTTGGTGATCGCTGCCATGCCGGTGGCGTGCTTCATGATGCCGCCAAGAAAAGCGCGCCCCTGATCCGACAGGCCAAGCTCTTTGCTGTCATCGGCAAAGGCATTGCTGGTGCCGTCCGCATTCCAGACCGAAATATGGGCGTGGCAGCCGTTGCCGGTCAGCCCCTCGATCGGCTTGGGCATGAAGGTGGCGCGCAAGCCATGGTTTTCTGCGACCGATTTCACCATGAACTTGAAAAAGCTGTGGCGGTCGGCGGTGACCAGCGCATCGTCGAAATCCCAGTTCATCTCGAACTGGCCGTTGGCGTCCTCGTGGTCGTTCTGATACGGGCCCCAGCCGAGATCGAGCATGTAATCGCAGATTTCCGAGATCACATCGTAGCGGCGCATCACCGCCTGCTGGTCGTAGCAGGGCTTTTCGGCGGTATCGGCAGCATCCGAGATGGCGTCGCCCTCGGGGGTGAGCAGGAAGAATTCCGCCTCGATGCCGGTCTTGACCCGCAAGCCCTGTTCGGCGGCCTCGGCCACCAGCCTGCGCAGCACGTTGCGGGGCGCCTGCGCGACCTCCTGCCCTTCCATCACCAGATTGGCCGCAACCCAGGCGACCTCGGGTTTCCACGGCAGCTGGATGACGGTGTCCGGGTCGGGCATGGCCAGCATGTCGGCATGGGCGGGCGTCATATCGAGCCATGTGGCAAAGCCCGCGAAGCCCGCGCCATCCTGCACCATGCCCTCGATGGCCTGCGCCGGGACGAGCTTTGCCCGCTGCCCGCCAAACAGATCGGTGTAAGAGATCATGAAATATTTCACGCCCTTTTCGCGGGCGAAGGCGGCGAGGTCGGTCATGGGTTTTCCCTGTCGTTCTTTTCTTGTTTCGGATCGCCTGTGCGGCGATCCGGTCGGGTGGGGGTTTCACCCCCACACCCCCAGGATATTTGGAGCCAGAAGAAGCTGGAAGCTCTGGCGGGGTGGCAGGCGGGGTCAGAAACCGCCTTTGCCCGGAATCCAGTCGGTTCCGGCCAGCGGGACCTGCGCCATGGCGGCGGCTTCGATGGTCAGGGCCACGAGATCCTCGGGTTCGAGATTGTGAACATGGCTCTTGCCGCAGGCGCGGGCGAGGGTCTGGCATTCCAGCGTCAACACGTTGAGGTAATTGCGCAGGCGGCGGCCTGCCTCGATCGGGTCAAGCCGGGCCATCAGCTCTGGGTCCTGTGTGGTGATGCCCGCCGGGTCGCGCCCTTCGTGCCAGTCGTCATAGGCGCCCGTGGTGGTGCCAAGCGCCCGGTAGTCCTGTTCCCATTTCGGGTCGTTGTCGCCCAGAGCGACCAGCGCCGCGGTGCCGATGGAGACCGCATCCGCGCCCAGAGCCAGCGCCTTGGCGACATCGGCCCCGGTGCGGATACCGCCCGAGACCACCAGCTGCACCTTGCGGTGCATGCCCAGATCCTGCAGCGCCTTGACCGCCGGGCGGATGCAGGCCAACGTCGGAGTGCCGACGTTTTCGATGAACACATCCTGCGTCGCCGCAGTGCCGCCCTGCATGCCATCAAGCACGATCACATCGGCGCCCGCCTTGACGCTGAGCGCAACGTCGTAATAGGGGCGCGCGCCGCCGACCTTGATATAAATCGGTTTTTCCCAGTTGGTGATCTCGCGCAGTTCGAGGATCTTGATTTCCAGATCGTCCGGGCCTGTCCAGTCGGGGTGGCGGCAGGCGGAGCGCTGGTCGATGCCCACGGGCAGATTGCGCATGCCCGCAACGCGTTCGGTGATCTTCTGCCCCAGCAGCATACCGCCGCCGCCGGGTTTGGCGCCCTGCCCCACGACCACCTCGATGGCATCGGCGCGGCGCAGATCGTCGGGGTTCATGCCGTAGCGGCTCGGCAGGTATTGATAGACCAGCTTTTCGCTATGGCCGCGCTCTTCTTCGGTCATGCCGCCGTCGCCGGTGGTGGTCGAGGTGCCTGCCAGCGACGCGCCGCGCCCGAGCGCCTCTTTGGCGGGGCCAGAGAGCGAGCCAAAGGACATGCCGGCGATGGTGATCGGGATCTTCAGCTCGATGGGTTTCTTGGCAAAGCGGGTGCCAAGGGTGACCCCGGTTTCGCATTTCTCGCGGTAGCCTTCGAGCGGGTAGCGCGACATCGACGCGCCAAGGAACAGCAGGTCGTCGAAATGCGGCACCCGGCGTTTGGCGCCGCCGCCGCGGATGTCGTAGATGCCGGTATGGGCGGCGCGGCGGATCTCGGCGTTCACCTCGTTGGAGAACGTCCAGGACTGGCGCGGCAGGGTCTGCGGAGTGTCGTTCATGCCCATGTCCTTCAGTATTCGTCTGCGTGGTCGACGTTGAAATGATACAGCTTGCGGGCCGAGCCGTAGCGTTTGAATTCCTCGGGCTTTGCATCTGCGCCAGCGCGGGTCAGCAGATCGGCGAGTATCTCGATATGTTCGGGGCGCATGTCTTTTTCGATGCAATCCGCGCCCAGAGATTTCACCGAGCCGCGCACGAAGAGCCGCGCCTCATACAGCGAATCCCCCAGCGCATCGCCGGCATCGCCCAGCACCACGAGGTTGCCGCTTTGCGCCATGAAGGCGGACATGTGGCCGATGTTGCCATGCACCACGATGTCGATGCCCTTCATCGAGATACCGCAGCGCGAGCTGGCATTGCCCTTGATCACCAGCAGCCCGCCATGGGCGGTGGCCCCGGCATATTGCGAGGCATCGCCATCGACGATCACCGTGCCGGACATCATGTTTTCCGCCACCCCCGGCCCGACAGAGCCGGTGACATGCACCGTCGCCAGCTTGTTCATCCCGGCGCAGTAATAGCCGGTGGACCCTATCACCGTGACCTCTATCTCGGCATCGAGCCCCACCGCGATGGCATGGCTGCCGCGGGTGTTGAGGATCTCGAATTGGGTGTAATTGGTCGAGGGCGCGGCTTGCAGCGTCGCGTTGACCTCGCGCAGTTCGATCTGCCCCATGTCGAGGGTCTGCACGTCAGAGACGGCTTGTTTGGTCGCGGCCATGGCTCAACGCTCCCAGAAATAGACGGTGGCGGGTTCGGGTTCCCAGACGCGGGCGGTGTCGATCCCCGGAAGATTGGCGAAGGCGCGGTATTCGCTGCCAAAGGCGACGTAATCGTCGGTTTCGGCCATCACCGCGGGCTTGCAGGCGATCGGGTCGCGCACCACGCCGAAGCCGTTTTTCGTGCCCATGACGAAGGTGAAGAACCCGTCGAGATCATCGAGCGTGCCTTCGAGCGCCTGACCGAGGTTGGCGCCCTCGGCGATGCGGGAGGAGATGTAGCAGGCGGCAACCTCGGTGTCGTTTTCGGTTTTCGGGGCAAAGCCCTTTTCGCTGAGGATGCGGCGCATGGTGTTGTGGTTCGACAGCGAGCCATTGTGCACAAGGCACTGGTCGGCATCGGTGCTGAAGGGGTGCGCGCCCAGCGTCGTCACCGCCGATTCCGTCGCCATGCGGGTGTGGCCGATGCCATGGCTGCCGCCCATGGCGCGCAGGTTGAACCGGGCCGCGACATCGCGCGGCAGGCCGGTTTCCTTGTAGATCTCCATCGCCTCGCCCACGCCCATGATGCGCAGGCCGCGCGCCTCGAGGAAGGCCACGGCTGGCTTCAGCGCGTCTTCGGCAACGGTCAGAACCGCATGGGTATCTGCCTGCTTCATCGCGACGGGGGTGCCCAGCGCCTCGCCGAGCGCCACGTCAAGGCCGGCGAAATCGCTCGCCGGGCTGTCCGACTGGACGGTGATCTTGTGGCCGCCCGCATCGGCGCCATAGATCGCGATGCCCGCGCTGTCCGGGCCGCGGTCGGTCATGGTGATCAGCATGTCCGTCAGCATGTCGCCAAGCTTTGGGCGCAGGTCTTCCTTCTTGAGGAAGAGTCCGACAATGCCACACATGGGATTTCTCTCCGTTCCTGAGGGGTCTGCGCCCCGGTTTCGCCACTCGGGATACGCTGGCGCAGATTTCCTTACAAGAATATTATTTTACTTCAGGAAAAGATTTTGATGCAGCGCTGCAGATGCATTCCGAATAGGCAACCGCCGGGTTTTGCAAAGCCAACGCCAGATACCCGGCAGATCCGCACAAGGACATTTGTTGCGCGCATCGCTTCGCCGCGTTCCCTGCTTGTCTGGCGCCGCCACCGCCGACAACGGGTTTCAGCCCGACGCGCCGCGCCTTGGCGAGAGGCTTGCTTTGCCGACAGACAAAGCTGCGCGGAAGACCTTGCCAGCGCCAAAGCTGCGTCTTTACCGCGCCTGCGGATAGGTGATGATCGACAGGTAGCGCGCCGGGATTTCGACCAGTACTTCGGGCCCGTGCGGCGCATCAGAATCGAACAGCAGGGAATCGCCGGGTTCCAGCAGGTACAGCTGATCGCCGTGGCGATAATCGATCACCCCGTCCAGCATGTAGATCAGCTCGATCCCCTCATGCTGGAAGGCCGGGAACCGGTCCGAGGCTGAATCGAGCGTGATCAGGTACGGTTCGACCACAACGCCGGAATTATTCGACCCGATATGGCCCAGCAGGTTGTACTGATGCCCGGCGCGGGTGCCTGCGCGTTCGATCTCGGCCCCCTGCCCGGCCTTCACATGCATCGCCCCGCGCGGCTCTTCGAAGCCCGAGAACAGCTGCACCAGTGGCACCCGCAGCGCATTGGCCAGCGCCTGAAGCGTCGTGAGCGAGGGCGAGATCACCCCGTTCTCGATCTTGGACAGCATCCCAACCGACAGCCCGGTCTGCTGCGCCAGTTCCGAGCCGGTCATGCGCTGGCGCTTGCGCAGCTCGCGCACCTGTCGGCCAATCGCCACCTCGAGGTTCTTTTCCCGCAGCTCGCGCACCGCGTGCGGGTTCTGGGTCAGTTTTGAGGGCGATGCGCTTTTCATGGGGGATCCGTCCTTGAGGGTACCCTGTGGTGCAGGCGGAGCGCCGGTCATGTCAATCCTCCAGACGGTTCACGATTTCAGCCGCGTCCCGGCGGGATCGTAGAGCGGCGACAGCGTCACCTCGCAGGGCACGCGCTGCATCGCCACCTCCAGCTCGTAGCTGCCCGAGGCGATCCAGTCCTTGGTCACGCCGCCGGGGTGTTTCAGATAGCCCATGCCAATCGCCTTGCCCAGCGTGTGGCCGAAGCCGCCCGAGCTGAGATAGCCGACCCGCTCGCCGTTGCGGAACACCGTTTCGCGCCCCAGCAGGATGACCTCTGGCGCGGCGGTAAAGGTGGCAAGGCGCCGGGTCAAGACGCGTGGCTTTTGCGCCAGCAGCGCGGGCTGGCCGCGAAACGCCTTGCCCTGCGCCACAGCGAAGCCGAGCCCAGCCTCGTAGGGCGTGCTGTCGGGGCCAATGTCGCTGCCCCATGCGCGGTAGCCCTTTTCCAGCCGCAGGCTCTCGATGGCGCGGTAGCCTGCATCGACCAGCCCATGCGCCGCGCCCGTCATGTGCAGCGCATCGAACACGCTGGCGGCATATTCGACTGGCAGGTGCAGTTCCCAGCCCAGCTCTCCGACATAGCTGACCCGCAGCGCCCGCACCGGCGCGCCCGCGATGGCGATCATCTGCGCCGTGCCAAAGGGGAACGCGGCGTTCGACACATCCGCCCGCGTCACCGCCGACAGGATGTCGCGCGCCTTTGGCCCCATCAGCGACAGCACCGCGGTGCCCGAGGTCACGTCGATCAGCTGTGCGTTCGCGCCTGCCAGCCCGCGCTGGATCCAGTCGAAATCGCGGGTGGCAAAGCCGGTGCCGGTGACGATGTAAAACGCCTCGGGGCCGGTGCGCACCACCGTCAGGTCCGCCTCAATGCCGCCGCGATCGTTGAGCATCTGGGTATAGGTCAGCGCGCCCACCGGCCCCCCCACGTCATTGGCGCAGATCCGTTGCAGGGCGGATTCAGCATCCGGGCCTTGCAGCCAGAACTTGGCAAAGGAGGTCTGGTCGATCAGCACCGCCGCCTCGCGCGCGGCGCGGTGTTCGCGGGCCACGGCAGCGAACCAGTTGGGGCGCTCATAGGTATAGATGTCCTTGGCCACCTCGCCGGGGGCGGCGAACCAGTTGGGGCGCTCCCAGCCCATCTTTTCGCCGAACACCGCGCCGCGCCCGGCAAGCCGGTCGTAGAGCGGCGAGCGGCGGGTCGGTCGGGCGCTGTCATGTTCCTCGGAGGGCCAGGCCATGGTGTAATGCTTGCCATAGGCTTCGACGGTCCGGGTGCGCACCCAGTCGGTATCGAAATGCGGACGGCCAAAGCGGCGGATGTCGACGGGCCACAGATCCATCGGCGGCTCGCCCTTGGCCACCCATTCCGCCAACGCCATGCCCGCACCCCCGCCCGAGGCGATGCCAAAGGCGTTGAACCCCGCCCCGACAAAGAATCCCGGCTGCTCTGGCGCCTCGCCAAGGATGAAGTTGCCATCGGGGGTAAAGCTTTCCGGCCCGTTGGTCAGCGTCTTGATGCCGGCGGTTTGCAGCGCCGGGACACGGCCCAGCGCCAGTTCCATGATCTGTTCGAAATGATCATAGTCGCTGCTTAGCAGCGTGTAGTGAAAGCCCTCGGGAATGCCCGAAACCGCCCAAGGCTTGGGGTTTGGCTCGTAGCCGCCCATCACCAGCCCGCCAACCTCTTCCTTCCAGTAGGTCAGCCGGTCTGGGTCGCGTAGGGTCGGCAGATCGCGGGTGACGCCCTCGATCGGTTCGGTCACCATGTACTGATGTTCCATCGACACCAGCGGCACGGTGACCCCCAGCGGCGCGGCTAAATCGCGGGTCCACTGGCCGCAGCAGGCGATGACGATGCCGGTCTTGATAAAGCCCTGCGCCGTCTGCACCCCGGTGATGACGCCGTTTTCGCGCGTGACCGACAGCGCCTTGCAATCCTCGATGATCTGCGCCCCGGCCATGCGCGCGCCCTTGGCCAGCGACAGGGTGATGTCCGACGGGTTGGCCTGCCCGTCGGTCGGCAGATAAGCCGCGCCGATCACGTCGGACACATCCATCAGCGGCCATAGCGATTGCGCCTCAAGCGGCGTCAGCAGCTGCATATCAAGGCCGAAGCTGCGGGCGGTGGTGGCCTGACGTTTCACCTCCGTCCAGCGCTCGGCATTGCAGGCAAGGCGCAGACCGCCATTGCGCTTCCACCCGGTCGCCTGCCCGGTCTGGGCCTCGAGCGTGTCATAGAGTTTCACCGAATAGCCCAGCAGTTCGGTGATATTGGCCGAGCTGCGCAGCTGCCCCACCAGCCCCGCCGCGTGAAAGGTGGTGCCCGAGGTCAGCTTGTGCGCCTCGAGCAGCACCACCTCCCAGCCGAGACTGGCAAGGTGATAGGCGGTCGAGCAGCCAATGATGCCGCCGCCGACGATGACGGCGCGGGCTTGGTTCGGGAAGGTCATCGGGCGGTCCATGTCTCAAGGGCGGCGCGATAGCGGGCGAGGTTCTCGCCGGTATAGGCCACATAATCAAACTCGATCTGCGAGGTAAGCTCGGACACCATCGACCACATCGCCTCGCGCAGCAGCGAGGCGCATTTCATCGCCCCGTAGCGGCGCAGGTAGGCGGCATCGGGGGTATGGCCAAGATACAGGCCGAGCATCTCTTGCTCTGCCCCATCGGGAAGGCCCGCATTCGACGCCAGCCCGCCCAGATCGAACAGCGGCGCATTGAACCCGCCATATTCCCAATCCACCAGCCACAGCCGGTCTTCGGCGCGCAGGATGTTCTGCGGCAGCAAATCGTTGTGCCCCAGTACCATGTCGATGGGCTGCACCGCCTCTTCCAGCTGCATCGCCTCGCTCATCAGCTGCGGGATCAGGGACAGGTGGGGCGATCCGTGGCGAGCAAGATAGCTGGCATAGCTGCGCAGCACGTGAAAGACCCAGAAGGTCAGCACCGGGCCGGTGACACGGCGGGTCAGATCGCGGTGCACGCGGGCAACCAGATCCACCGCGGCGCGCAAGGTGGCGGGGTCGTGCAGATCGGCCTCGCTGAGGGCGGTCGAGGTGATGAAATCGGTGATCATCACCCCCGGCTCGGCATGGCGCAAGGCCGGGGAAATCCCCGCCTCTGCCGCCGCCTGCGTCAGCGCCTGTTCGTTCCAGCGCATCACCAGATGTTCGGGGATATCCTGCCCTAGGCGCACCACGTATTGCCGCCCCGCGCAGCTCACCACATAGTTGAGGTTGGTGATGCCCCCGGTCAGCGGCGCGATCTCGATCGGGCCGGACCAGAACGCCAACGCCTTTACGCGATCTTCGGGGGTCATGCGTCGTAATCACCCTTGGCGCGGGATTTGCTCGGGTCGAAATGCGGAAACGGAACGACGCGCGCCGTCAGGCGTTTCTGATGCCCATCGAGCTGCCCGATCTGCAGCTCGGTGCCGGGGGTCGCGTGAATTTCTTCCACACGCGCCAGAGCGATGGTCTTGCCAAGGATCGGCGAGCGGGTGGCGCTGGTGATCACCCCGACCTGCACGCGCCCCAGCCGCACGCAATCACCATGGGTCGGAACGGTGGTTGCATCGACCTCCAGCCCGACCAGCTTGCGCTGCGGATGCGCCTTGCGTTCCAGCAATGCTTCGCGCCCCGAGAAATCGGCTTCCTTGCTTTTCAGCGGCACGGTAAAGCCGATGCCCGCCTCGAACGGGTCGGTCTGATCATCGAATTCATGGCCGGCAAAGGCCAGCCCGGCCTCGATGCGCAGCATGTCCAGCGCCGCCATGCCGAGCGGTTTCAGCCCATAGGCCTGCCCCGCCTTCCAGATCGCATCGAACACCTCGGGCGCGTCCTTGGGGTGGCAGAAGATCTCGTAGCCCAGCTCGCCGGTATAGCCGGTGCGCGAGATCATCACCGGCGTGCCGGAAAAATCCCCCAGCCGGGCGATGGTAAAGCGGAACCAGCCGAGGTCTTCGACGCTCGCACGATCCGGCGGGGTCCAGAAGATCTGCGACAGGATCGCGCGCGCGTGCCGCCCCTGCAGCGCAACATTGTGCAACTGGTCGGTCGAGCTGCGCACATGGGCGTCAAGGCCCAGCGCCGCGGCCTGTTCGCGCAGGAACATGCCGGAATGATCGCTGCCGCCGATCCAGCGGAAATTGTGATCGCCCAGCCGGAACACCGTGCCATCGTCGATCATGCCGCCATGCTGCGCGCAAACGGCGGTATAGACCACCTGCCCGACGCTGAGCTTTTCGATATTGCGGGTGACGCAGGCGTTCATCAGTGCCAGCGCATCCGGGCCGGTGATTTCGAACTTGCGCAGCGGCGAGAGATCCATGATCGCGGCCCGCTCGCGGCAGGCCCAGTATTCGCCCAGCGTGCCGGTGCCGGGAAAGCTGTTGGCCAGCCAATAGCCATTATATTCGATGAAATCGCGGGTATGCGCGGCAAAGCTGGCGTGAAAGCCCGTCTCTTGCGTATGAATCGCGTCGTCCTCCGGGCGCTTGCGCCAGCCGATCGAGCGGCGGAAATCCTCCGCCGCGCCATAGGTGCGCAGCTGAATGTCGGTTGGGGTCCAGCCATTGGCCGGGTCGATATCGTCGGGGCAGGCCGTCGAGACGCAGACCAGATCGCTCAGCGCCCGCAGCAGCACGTAATCGCCGGGGCGCGACCATGGCTCATCGGTGACGATGCCATGATCGGCGTCCAGCAGCGTGTTGAAAAAGAAGTTGATGGCGGGCCAGCCGGCCCGTGGGCGCACGCCGTAGGGGCCCAACGACAGGTTGATGTTGTCAGTACAGTTCACATGCCCGAAATAGCCCATGTCGTCGTAATATCGCGCGGTACAGGCCAGCCCGAAGGTGTCGTGCCGCCCGCAGGTGTCCTGTACGATCTCGACCAGCGGTTCGAAATCGACGGTCCAGTATTTCGCCGCGAGGCCCGGCTTGGGGTAGATGCGCCCGGTCATCGAGCGGGTGGCGGTCGGGTCGATCTCACGCGGGTGGCCCGCATCAAGGCTGCGCGCGCTGAAGGCCTGAAAATCCGAACATTCGCGGCCCTGCACGTCGAGCACCTGAATGAAGGCCCCCTTGGGCACCTCGTAGATGAACGCCTCGCCGGGGGCGATGTTGCGGTCGATCACCGGGTCGGCCAGCGGATCGGGGGCGCAGTGCGGGCGCTTGAACGCCGGATCGGCGCGGTTGATCCACAGCAGCAGGTCGGTGACGGTGTCCTGCGCATCGGGGGTCATCGGCCCGCCCGGCGCGCCCACCACCAGCAGCCCGCCGCCCTGCGCGACAAAGCGCGCAGTGTCACCGGGGCGCGAGCCCTCGGCAAACACCCGCACCGCGCGCGCGCCGCCAAGATCGAAGCCCGCCGCGCCCAGCGCCCGCGCCACGCCGCGCCCGGAGGCCGTTTCCAGCAGCGTCGCCTTCAGCCCCTCGGGGCCGCAATTGCCCACCGCCCCGATCAGCCCCGGATCGCCCACCCCCGCTGGCGTGAAGGCGACCAGTTCGGCCACCTGCCCGCCCTCGCGGTCCTCCACGGTGATGACGTCGCCCGCGTGGATTTCCACCGCCCGCGAGCCGCCCCCCGGCACCGGGTGCCGCTCTGTGCCCGGCGGCAGGGACAGGCCCGGCGTCAGCACCCCCCGCTTTGGCACGGCAAGCTCCATCACTCGGCGGCCTCTGCCCCGGTCTGAAGATAGCTTTCCAGACTGTCATCCAGCGCGTGCCGCCACGGGGTGTGATGCGGCGGCGCCATGGTGCCGGTCATCGGCGAGACATAGCCATTGTCGCGGAACGCCATGATGGCTTTCTTCTTGTGTTTCTTCCATTGGAAGAACGCCTCGTTGGCGCCCTCGACGTTGAAACTGGGGTAATCGGTCTCGGCGATCAACTCTTTGACGTACTCGCCCTGATAGACGATGGCGTCGTGATCATCGCCCACCAAGTCTTCATCGGCCTGACGCTGGGTCCAGTCGGCCTCCATGGCTGCGGCATCCGGCAGGGCGATCTTGCCAAGGATACAGTCGCGCACCCACCACGCCTGCGCGTCGAACATGTTGAACGTGTACCACTGGTCCTGCATCCCCAGATAGAACAGCTTGGGATTGCCGGTATAGACCACGCCCTTGTACAGATCGCTCGCCGCCAGCCGGTTCGCGGTCTTGAGCCGCAGATCATCCCCAAGGAAGGGGAAATGGTGCTTGTAGCCGGTGCAAAGGATGATCGCATCGACCTTTTTGCTCGTGCCATCCTTGAAGGTGACGGTCTTGCCCTCGACCTTTTCCAGCGCCGGAACCTCGGCCCAGTTCTCGGGCCACTCATAGCCCATCGGTGCGGTGCGATGCGCCACGGTGATCGACTTCGCACCGTATTTCCAGCATTGCGAGCCGATGTCCTCGGCGGAATACGAGGTGCCGAGGATCAGCAGATCGCGGTCTTCGAACTCGCGCGCATCGCGAAAATCATGGGCGTGCAGAATGCGGCCGTTGAAGCTCTCGAAGCCCGGATAATAGGGCACGTTGGGAAAGCTGAAATGCCCCGAGGCCACGATGACATGGTCGAACTCTTCGGCGCTTTCGCTGTCGGTTTCGCAATTGCGCGCCTTGACGGTGAACAGGCCCGACGCCTCGTCAAAGGTCACATCGCGCACCACGGTCGAAAACTGGATCCAGTCGCGCACGCCAGCCTGTTTCACCCGGCCTTCGATGTAATCGAACAGCACCGCACGCGGAGGATAGCTGGCGATTGGCTTGCCGAAATGCTCGTCAAAGGTGTAATCGGCGAATTCCAGCCCCTCCTTGGGGCCGTTGGACCACAGGTAGCGATACATCGATCCATGCACCGGGTTGCCGTATTCATCGACCCCGGTGCGCCAGTCATAGCGCCAAAGACCGCCCCAGTCGGGTTGCTTTTCATAGCAGACAATCTCGGGACTCTCGCCGCCCGCCGCTTTGGCCGACTGAAAGGCCCGCAGTTGCGCCAGCCCCGAAGGCCCCGCGCCGATCACGCAAATCCGCATTTCCGTCTCCCTGTTCATGTGCAATCGCACTAGGCATATTTTTCCTGATGGTTACAAAAATTTCCCTCAGATCAACCATTCTTCTTGTCGTGGCGACTGCTGACTGAAAATCTGCAAGCGTTGCAGCCCGGGCTGCACATTGATGAGGCAACCGGTTTTCACGAGGCTCGGCACATGCGGTTCCCGGTTCATAAACACGAGCGGATCGAACACCCGGCGGGTTCTCACGCTATGCTTGCCAAAGCAGCGCTCGCTTGCGCGACCGTGCAGCCGAACCTGGCCACGCGCGCAGGCCCGGCTCCAGACGGCGCTCGCAAGGCGCGCAGATGCCGTCACCGCAGCGGCGCGGCAGATCTTCAACTACGGGTGCCGCCCCTTCGGCATCGCAACCTGACGTCAAGGACCATCTGAAATGAGCGCGGAACTGACCCCTTTCGAAATCTTCGAGGCGGGCGATGTCGCCCTGCAATGCGGCATCACGCTGAAGGGGGCAAAGCTTGCCTACAGCACCTATGGCACGCTGAACGCGGCGCGGGACAATGTCATTGTCTACCCGACGCGCTACGGTGGCAGCCACGCCGACAATGAGTTCCTCATCGGCACAGACATGGCGCTGGACCCGTCGAAATATTTCATCGTCGTGCCCAACATGCTGGGCAACGGCGTGTCGTCGTCGCCGTCCAACACGCCGATCCCGCTACACGGGCCGGATTTCCCGACCATCACGCAATATGACAATGTCATGCTTCAGGAACGCATGCTACGCGAGCTGTTCGGCATCGAGCAGATCCGGCTGGTCTGTGGCTGGTCTATGGGCGGCCAGCAGGCCTACGCTTGGGCGGCCCTGTTCCCCGAGCGCGTCGCCGCCATGGCCTGTTTTTGCGGTCAGGCGATCACCGCCGGGCACACCTATGTGTTCCTCGAAGGCGTCAAGCACGCGCTGATCACCAATCCCGAATGGCAGCAGGGCCGCTACACGCAGCAGCCTTGGCGCGGTCTGACCGCCAAGGGCCGGGTCTGGGCGGGCTGGGTGCTTTCGCAGGAATGGTTCCGCGCCGAACTGTGGCGCGACATGGGCTTCATCAGCGTCGAGGATTACCTGAAGAACACATGGGATTCGATGTATTATGGGCTGGATGCGAATGACATGCTGTCGATGATCCGCACCTGGCAGCTGTGCGACATCGCCGCCAATCCGGTTTACAACGGCGATCGCAAGGCGGCACTTGCGGCGATCACCGCACGTTCGATCATCCTGCCCTGCCGGACCGATCTCTACTTCCCGCCCGAGGACAACGCCGCCGAGGTGGCGCAGATGCCCAACGCCGAACTGCGCGTGATCGACAGCGTCTGGGGCCATTACGCCGGCGGCGGGCGCAACGCCGCCGACACCGCCGTCATCGACAACGCCCTGCGCGAGTTGCTGGCATGAGCTGGGATGTCATCGTCGTCGGCGCAGGCAGCGCCGGTTGCGCGGCCGCGGAGCGGCTGTCGCGCGATGCCTCCTGCAAAGTGCTGCTGCTCGAGGCCGGACCACCCGGCCACCACCCCTTTGTGCAGATGCCCGCTGGCGTCGCCAAGGCCATCGCCCACCCCCGCTTCAACTGGCATTACGAGACAGTGCCGCAAACCCATATGGACAACCGCCGCCTCTACGTGCCGCGCGGCAAGTTGCTGGGCGGCTCGTCCGGCATCAACGCTATGGTCTGGGTGACGGGCCATGCGTCGGATTACGACTGGTGGGCGGCGAACGGCGCGCCCGGCTGGGGCTGGGCCGATGTACAGCCAACGCTGGACGAGATCACCGCCATCATGGCCCCATCCCTGCCCGCCTCCGGCCCCGCCTATGACGGTTTCATCGCAGCGGGCCGCCAGTTGGGCCACCCGGTCCAGGGCGCTATCGACGGCCAAGAACACGGCTTCGGCCTCTTCCGGCTCAACACCGCCAATGGCCGCCGCCGCAGCGCCGCGCATGCCTTCCTCAGCCTCGCCAAAGCCCGCCCCAACCTGACCATCCGCACCGGCGCCCAGATCACCGGCCTGCATATGTCCGGCCCACGTACCACCGGCGTGCAGCTTGCAGACGAAACCCTCAAGGCCGGGCATATCCTCCTGTGCACCGGCGCCATCGGCACCCCGCATCTGCTGATGCTCTCCGGTATCGGCCCGGCAGATCACCTGCGCGCCCATGGCATCAGCGTCGCCGCAGACCTGCCCGGCGTCGGTGAAAACCTGCACGACCACCTCGAGGTCAAGGTCAAGCACCGCATGACCCGGCCGCTGTCGCTATGGGATGCCGCAAAATTCCCCAACAACCTCGCCACCGGCGCAAGATGGCTGCTGACGAAACAGGGCGCAGGCTGCCAGCAAGGGCTCGAGGCCGGCGCCTTCCTGTCCCTCGATCCGGCAAACGCCGCCCCGGACACCCAGCTGCATTTCATCAATGCGCTGGCCTTCGACGGCGCCACTGCCGCTGACAAGGGCCACGGCTTCGCCATCGACGTCACCCAGCTGCAACCGCAAAGCCGAGGCACCCTACGCCTCGCCTCCGCCGATCCGGCCACCAAGCCGCTGATCGATCCCAACTACCTCGCCGAAGACACCGACCGCAAACTGCTGCGCGACGGGCTCAAACTGCTGCGCGAGCTTTGCCGCCAGCCCGCCCTTGCCGCCTTCACCGGCGCAGAGCTCCGCCCCGGCCCGCAAATCACCACCGACGCCCAGCTCGACGCCACCATTCGCGCCACCGCCGACAGCATCTACCACCCCGTCGGCACCGCCCGCATGGGCAGCGATCCGCAATCTGCCACCGACCCGCAAACCATGGCGGTGCACGGCATCGAGAACCTCTCCATCGCCGATGCCAGCGTCATACCCCGCATCGTCTCGGGCAATACCAACGCCGCCGCCATCCTGATCGGCGCGCTCGGCGCCGCCAAAATCGCCGCCAGCCTCTAACGCGCAGCCCCCCTCTTCATCTTGCCCTTAAACTCCGGGGGTGTGGGGGCTGGCCCCCACGCCAAGCCCTCCCCAAGGCGCGACAAACGCAAAAGGGGCGCGCTATCTCCGGCACGCCCCTTCCCGAATATCCAAGCCTCTCAGCGCGGCGAAAAGCTCAGCGGCAAGGCAATCGGCCCGGTGTTGCCACTGTCCGCCAACCAAGTTGCACCCTCGCCGATGACAGGCGCGCCCATACGCGCTGACAGCACCCGGAACGCCACCGCCATGTCGTTGCGCGCCACAAGATTGCCAAGGCAGTGATGCACCCCGCCGCCAAAGCCAAAGTTGCGCGCCCGCTTCGCGGTGATATCGAACCCGGCGTCGCCCATCACCTCAGGGTCGGTTCCCGCACTCTCGGAATACAGATGCAGCACCGTGCCCTTGGGCACCGTGATGCCGCCGTATTCGAAATCCTCGATGGCCTCACGCGACACCCATGTGATGGTGGGCCGCATCCGCATCACCTCGGTTGCCGCCGCCATGTCCAGCGACGGATCATGCGCCAGCGCCTCCCATTGATCTGGATGCGCCGCGAACATCGACAAGCCAAGCCCCAGCTGGTTGCGCGTCGTGTCGACCCCGGCGAAAGCCAGCATCAGCGCAAGGTTCCACAGCTCGTCATGGCTCAGCCGGTCGCCATCCTCGCGGGCCTGCACCATGACCGAGAGGATGTCATCGCCGGGCGACGCCTCGCGCTGCTTCAGCACGTCCGAGATATAGGCCCCAAGCTCGACCGTCGCCGCCTCGATCTCGTCGACCAGATCGGGGAAATTCACCCCCAGCGCCAGCCCCATGGTGGCCGAGGTGCGCAGGATGAACGGCGCCTCGGATTCCGGCAGACCCAGCAGCAGGCACAGCACCCGCGCCGCATAAGGGTCTGCGAATTCGGCCATGAAATCGCAGCAGCCGCGCGCGATGAACCCATCCGCCAGATCATTGGCGATACGCTCGAACTCCGGCATCAGCGCCTTGACGATCTTCGGCGAAAACGCCGGGTTCACCAGCTTGCGCAGCCGCCAGTGATCGTCGCCCTCGCGCACGAGGATGGTGTTGTTCCACCAATCGGCAAAGACACCCGAGGTCACCCCGTTCAGCGCCGGCCACGCATGGCTGCCCTGAATCAGCGACTTGTGGGTCAGCAACTGGCCCATTTCCTTGTGGCGCAGCACCGCAAGCCCATAGGGCGTGCGGGCGTACCAGCTTTTGCTGCGCGCCGCGCGCACCGGCGCGGAGCGCAGGGAAAACCCCGGATTGGCCACGTCGAGAAACGGCGCGTCCGGGAATTGCGTTTCAAGGCTCATGGCAGGCATTCCATATAGGTGTCCTTGTCCCAGTCGGTCACGGTCGACATGAACCGCGCCCACTCATCGCTCTTGTATTCATGGTACAGGCGGAACATCTCGCCCGGAAGCCCGCGCTGCACCACCTCGTCGTTTTCCAGATGGATCAGCGCCTCGCCAAGGCTCATCGGCAGCTTCTTGACCTTCTTGCCCTGTTCGATGGCCTCGTAGATGTTACGCTCTTCGGGCTCGCCCGGATCGAGGT
Organism: Citreicella sp. C3M06; assembly: GCF_018860705.1. Taxonomy (GTDB): domain Bacteria; phylum Pseudomonadota; class Alphaproteobacteria; order Rhodobacterales; family Rhodobacteraceae; genus Salipiger. Next base: position 24,403 of record NZ_JAHKQA010000081.1, on the reverse strand, counting down.
TGTTGTCGAGCCCGTCATCCATCGCCGCCAGCAGGGTTGTCCCCATCAGATACGGGTTCACCATGGAATCCACCGAGCGATATTCAAACCGCCCCGGCGCCGAGACCCGCAAGCCGGTGGTGCGGTTCTGAAAGCCCCAGTCGGAAAACACCGGCGCCCAGAACCCGGTATCCCACAGCCGACGATAGCTGTTGACGGTCGAGGCCCCGATCGCGGTCAGCGCCTGAAGATGCTGCACCACCCCGCCGATCGCCTTGAGACCGGTCTTGCCCGGCATCTGCGGATCGTCGGTATCGGGCATGAAGGTGTTGTCGCCGCCTTTGACGTACATGTAGTTTTCCGCCATTCCCGGCAGGTTGTCGGGATCGTTGCCGGTGCGGCGGAACTCATCCTCTCCGGCAGACCACAGCGACATATTGTGATGGCAGCCAGACGCCGACACGCCCATGAACGGCTTGGTCATGAAACAGGCAAAGATGCCGTTCTCCCGCGCCACCTGCGCGCAAAGCTGGCGATAGGTGGTCAGACGGTCGGCGTTGCGCAGCACGTCGTCGAAGGCCCAGTTCAGTTCCAGCTGGCCGGGCGCATCTTCGTGATCGCCCTGAATCATGTCGAGCCCCATCTTGCGGGCATAGCGGATCACCTGCATCGACACCGGGCGCAGCGCCTCGAATTGGTGGATGTGGTAGCAATAGGGTTTCGAGACACCCTCGGACGGCTTGCCGTTCTCGTCGTACTTGAGCCACATCATTTCGGGCTCGGTGCCCATACGCAGCTGCAGCCCGTGCTTTTTCTGGAACTCCTTGTGCAGGCGGCGCAGGTTGCCGCGGCTGTCCGCAGTCAGATAAGCGCCCGGGTCGATCTTTTCCTCGCGGTTGCGAAACAGGGTACAGAACATCCGGCCGATTTCCGGCGCCCATGGCAGCTGCATAAAGGTCTCGGGCTCGGGGATGCCCACCAGCTCGGCCGCCTCGGGGCCATAGCCCAGATAATTGCCCTCGCGGTTGGTGAACAGGTTCACGGTCGAGCCATAGACCAGCTGAAAGCCCTTCTTGGCGACGCTTTCCCAATGGTCGGCGGGAATGCCCTTGCCCATGATCTTGCCGGTGACCGACACGAACTGAAGATAAAGGTATTCGATGCCCAGCGCGTCGATCCTTGCGCGCACCGCCTTGATCTTTTCATCGCGTCCCGGTTCTTCGACGAAGCTTTCGATATCCATGAATTCGCGTCCCTGCTGTGTCCTTGTCTGACCCAAAGACAGCCTTGGCGACTCGCATTCTGTCCAGTGAAAGTTATTCCTAACGGGAAATTTTTATTCTCATGGGTAGATTCGCCTGCCCAACAGGCAGGCATGATTTGCACAGCGCCGCCAAATTGCGCAAACACACGGCGATTTTGCCTTGGATCGAACAATACTGGGGATTCCTCTACCCCCGCCCCATGCCGAGATTTGCCGACAGGAAACTTTCTTCACTGTGGGGCGCAGGGGCGAGCACAAGCCCTGTCAAAAGATACATCCCGCAAACAGACCAATGGGGACAATAGGACAATGGAACAGGAACTCGCCGCCCTGACAGAACGGCTTGCTGCGCTAGAAAGCAGCACCGCGATGTCGGGCACGATCAATTCGGAAATCTTCTACTGGTGGTGTACCGCGCTGATGATCGCCATCCACGCAGGCTTTCTGGCCTACGAGATGGGCGCAAGCCGGGTCAAGAACGTGCTGGCATCGGGGATCAAGAACATCCTCGCCTTCGCCTTCATGGTGCCGACCTTCTATTTCTTCGGCTGGTACATCTACCTGTCGTTCTACAACGGCCTGCTGCCGGCCGATGACGCGGCGGGCCTGCCGTGGGAATTGTCGATGGGTCCGAACCTGACCGACAACGCCACCGGCATCTTCTGGGCGGCCTTCACGCTGTTTGCCGCCACCACCGCCTCGATTTTCTCGGGCGCGGTGATCGAGCGCATCCAGACCGCGGGCTTCCTGATCCTTGCCATCCTGCTGGGATCGGTGGTCTGGATCCTTGGCGGCGCATGGGGCTGGCACCCGCAGGGCTGGCTGACCGTCAAGTTCGGCTATCATGACGTGGGTGCGGCGGGCGTCGTGCACATGGTCGCGGGCTTCTTTGCGCTTGGCGTGCTGCTGAACCTTGGGCCGCGCGTCGGAAAATTCAACTCGGACGGCAGCGCCAATGCGATCTTTGCGCATAACGTGCCCTTCACCATCACCGGCCTGATGCTGATCATCGTCGGCTTCTTCGGCTTTCTTGGCGGCTGCATCATCTACATGCCCGGCGAGCAGTGGATCAACATCTACGGCCAGCCCACCACGCTGTCGGCATTCGCCTTCAACACGCTGATGGGCATGGCTGGCGGCATCATCGGGGCATGGGTCAAGACCCGCGATCCGTTCTGGATGATGTCCGGCGCGCTGATCGGCATCTTTGCGGCGGCTTCCGGTCTTGATGTCTACTACCCGCCGGTTGCCTTCGTTCTGGGCACCTTTGCAGGCTTCGTCGTGCCGATGGTTGCGGTCTGGCTTGAAAAGATGGGCATCGACGATGCGGTTGGCGCCTTCCCGGTGCATGGCATCGGCGGCCTGATCGGCGTGGTGGCCTGCGGCATCTTTGCCGGCGGCTATCCCAACATCGACGGCATGCCCCCGGTTTCGCTCTGGGGCCAGATCGTCGGCGCGGCCACCATGGCGGTGCTGGGCTTCCTGCCCGGCTATGTCGTGTCCTTCGTGCTGAACGCTGTCGGATTGCTGCGCGTGCCGGATCACATTCAGGAAAAGGGTCTGGACATCGTCAAGGTGCCGGTCTCGGCCTATCCCGAAAACTACGTCACCGGGCCGATCAACGTGGCCACTCCGGCCGGCGTTGCTGCCGCCCCTGCCGAATAAGAAAGGACAGATCTTATGAACACCTCTCCGATCACCAGCTGGGACGGGGCCGAAGCGGTCTTTACCTTCGCCGACAAGCCCGCAGTCATGATGTTGTTCCTGCTGCTGGCTGCGGTCATCACCTTCGGCACGGTCGTCATCGCTGCCGTGCATGAGAAGCACGCCTATAATTCGCACTGACATCCCTTGGTCACGCGAGAACGAAGGGGGCGGGCCGCAAGGCTCGCCCCCTTTTTCATGGGCGTGGAACTTCCCGGTATTTGCCGAAATTTCGCCGCAACCCTGCATCAGATGTTCGTCATGAACACCCTTCCATCCCGCGCCGCCGCGCTTGTCGACGGCGATAATATCTCACCGAAACATGCCGCGCGCATTCTGCGGGCCGCCCGCAGCATCGGACAGCTTGACGTTGCCCGGGTCTATGGCGTGATGGCTGGCGGTTCGGATTGGCTGAAAGCCCCCGGCTGGCGGTTCGTCCATGCGGGCGGCGGCAAGAACGCCACCGATCTGCTGATGAGCATCGATGCGATGGAACTGGCTCTGGCCCTCGGCATCGAGACATTTGTGCTTGCCACATCGGACAGCGATTTCACCCATGTTGCGCAGCGCCTGCGAGAGCGCGGCGCCAAGGTCGTCGGTGTCGGAGAGCGAAAGGCACCGGAACAGTTTCGCGCGGCCTGCTCGGATTTCTTCGAGCTCCCGACCGAAGCACAGCCGGCAATTGACGCGAGCGCAAAGCCGGTGCCGCCGACGCGACGCCCCTCGCAACTTGACGAAGCCATAAAACTGCTCATCGCCAAGCACAGTGAACAAGGCAAAGGTATGCTTTTGTCAGAATTCGGCGGACGGATTCACCACCTGCAGGGAACCGTGCTCAAGGACCTGCCAGAAGGGTCGTGGCGCGGCTATTTCGAGGCACGACCAAGCCTGTTCGGGATCGACCCCAAAGGCACGGGCGCAAGGGTGCGGTTTTTGCGGTCTGGCTTCGCCTCCGCCTGACCTGTGCCTGATTATTGGTCCCGATCAGCGGTCTCACTTGATTTGTCGCAATGCAGAATCGCCACGCGCCGGGTCTAAGGGCCACGTTGGGGAGGACAAAACGGCCTAACGACTCAAAGGGATCGACAGATGTTCTCACTTGCCGGGCAAAAGGCCCTGATCGTCGGCATCGCCAACGAGCATTCCATCGCCTACGGCTGCGCCAAGGCGCTGCGTGCGCAGGGCGCCGACCTTGCCATCACCTATCTCAACGACAAGGCCGAACGCTTTGTCCGCCCTCTGGCCGAAGAGCTTGGCGCGCAGATCATCGCGCCGATGAACGTCAGCGCACCAGGCGAGCTCGAAGCGGTGATGGCACAGATTACAGAAAAATGGGGCAAGCTCGACACGCTGCTGCATTCCATCGCCTTCGCCCCGATGGACGACCTGCACGGGCGCGTCATCGACGCCAGCGCCGATGGCTTCGGCATGGCGATGGATGTGTCGGTGCACAGTTTCCTGCGGATGATCCGGCTGGCCGAGCCGCTGATGGGCCGGGGGAGCACCTGCCTGACCGTGTCGTTTTCCGGCTCGACACGGGTGGTCAAGAATTACAACATCATGGGGCCGGTGAAGGCCGCGCTTGAATCCGCCGTACGCTACGCCGCCGCCGAACTGGGCGACAAGGGCATTTCGGTGCACGCCCTGTCGCCGGGGCCGCTGAAGACGCGCGCCGCATCGGGCATCGGCGAATTCGACCGGATGCTGGCCGACGCCACAGACCGCGCCCCGATGCACCTGCTTGCCAGCATCGAAGACGTCGGCGCCATGGCCGCCTTCCTCGCCGCGCCCGAGGCCAGCCACCTCACCGGCGGCGTGCACGAAATCGATGGTGGCTATTCCATCACCGCCTGACCGGAGCCAGACAGATGACCAACACCCCCGTGGCGCTGACCCTCAACGCCGGATCTTCCTCGCTCAAGTTCGGGCTGTTCTCGATTGGCGCCGCGCCGGTCGAAATGGCCGTCGGGCTGATCGAGTCCATCGGCAAGACCCCGAAGCTGAAGGCCAGTTTCGGCCCCGGCATGCCGCCCCTCAGCCGCGATCTGACCCCGGCCGAGGCCCGCGATCACAAATCGGCGCTGGCCACCGCGCTGGCCGTGCTGCGCCAGCATTTCCCCGAGGCAAAGGCCACGGCCGTCGGTCACCGCGTGGTGCATGGCGGGCCAAGCTATGACCGCCCGATGCGGCTCACCCCCGAGGTGATGGAAGAGCTGCGCCGCCTGTCCCCCTTTGCGCCGATTCACCAGCCACACAACCTTGCGGGCATCGAGGCCGCCATCGAGGCCTTCCCCGACGCGCTTCAGGTCGCCTGTTTCGACACCGCCTTTCACCGCACCCACCCCAAGGTCAACGACGTCTTTGCCCTGCCCCGCGCGTATTACGACAAGGGCGTGCGCCGTTACGGCTTTCACGGGCTGTCCTATGACTACATCGGCGGCGAGCTGAAACGCATCGCCCCGCTGATCCACGACGGGCGGGTGATCGTTGCCCATCTGGGCAATGGCGCGTCGATGTGCGGCATGATCAATGGCCGCTCGGTGGCCTCGACCATGGGCTTTACCGCGCTGGACGGGCTGCCGATGGGCACGCGCACCGGGCAGATCGACCCCGGCGTCATCTTTTACCTCGTGCAGCAGGAAGGCATGAGCATCGACGAGGTGCGCGAGATGTTCTACAGCAAATCCGGCCTGCTTGGCCTGTCGGGGCTGAGCAACGACATGCGCGCGCTTGAAGCCGCTGGAACGGCGCAGGCCAACGAGGCCATCGACTATTTCGTCTTTCGCATCCGGCGCGAGCTGGGCGGGCTTGCGGCGGCGCTTGGCGGGCTTGACGCGCTGGTGTTCTGCGGCGGCATCGGCGAAAATTCACGCCTGATCCGCGAACGCGTCTGCGAGGGCATGGGCTGGATCGGGCTCGAGCTTGACCGCGAGCGCAACGCGGCGGGCGATACGATGATCTCGACCGATCTGAGCCGCGCGCGGATCATGGTGATCCCCACCAACGAAGAGCTGGTGATCGCCCGCGCCGCCAAGACCTTTGTCGAGATGCGCCAAGGCGGGTCGGGTATACCGGGCCCCGATCAGCGCTGACGTAGGGAAAACCTGACTGCGCCGCGCCTCACGCCGGTGTTAGGCTTGTGTTACCGGGTCCGTGAGACGCTCGGCGCCGCATCCAGAATTGATCGGGCGCGGTCGAAACTGCTTAGCTGCCATGACATTTCAGACCTTCGGCGGGAAGCGGCCCATAAGCCGTTTCCCGCTTTTTGCGCGGCGCATGGGTGACGCCCCCGCGCGGCCCTGATAGGGTGCGCGCGACGAAACAAGAGCGGTCCAGCATGACAAGCTACGAGTACAAGGTCGTCCCCGCCCCCCAGAAGGGCGAGAAGGCGCGCGGTGTGAAATCCGCCGAAGGACGCTTCGCCCATGCCATCGAACGGGCGATGAACGACATGGCGGCGCAGGGCTGGGAATATCTGCGCGCCGAAACCCTGCCCAGCGAGGAACGCAGCGGCCTGACCTCGACCGCAAACGTCTGGCGCAATCTGCTGGTGTTCCGCCGCGCCCGCGCCGCGCCCGCCTCGCTTGAAGGGCGCAGGCTGGCCTCTGCCGCCGACCTTGCGCGCGGCTCGGAAAATGCGCCGCCGGTCAGCGGGCCGCTGCGGCTGGAGCCGACCCCGCCGTCCACCGACGAGGATCAATCGCGCGAGCCCCCCGCAGAGCCCAAAACCGAAGAGCGCCCGCCCGCAAGCTGAATGTGCGGGCGAACCGATGCCCCGTATTTCAGGCGTCGAGATCGAGCGACAGCGCGTGGATATCTCGGGTCAGATCCGGGCCAAGCGCGCCATGCACCGCCCGATGGCGCGCCAGCCGGTTCAGATCAGCCATGGCCGGGGCGCGCATGCGCACGTGGAAATGGCTTTCGCCGGTGGGATCGCCATCCGCCCCGGCATGTCCGGCGTGTTGCGCGCTGTCGTTGCGGATGACCAGCTCTGTCGGGGTGAACGCCGCCCGCAGGCGGGTTTCGATTTCTTCGGCTCGCGTCACTTTTCGGCTCCTGCCCTCTTCAATCCGTCGTCCAATTGTCTAAACTCCCTCGTCCGAGTCGAAAAGGTAAGACCATGAGCAAAAGCGACCCCTTCGGTTTCGATATGTCGGTGAAGTCTTCTAAGAAGAAGAACCCGCGGGGCCGCCGCGGGATGACCGGCGAGCAGGAGACCTCTACCCGCATCTGCGACCATGACGGTTGCAACGAGCCGGGCAAATTCCGTGCCCCCAAGGCGCCCGACGTGCTGGATGACTTCTTCTGGTTCTGCAAGGACCACGTGCGCGAGTATAACGCGCGCTGGAGCTTCTTTGACGGCAAGACCGAAGCCGAGATGAACGCGCAGCAAAGCTCCGACAAGGTGTGGGAGCGCAAGACCAAGGATTACCGCGACCCCGAGGCCCGCGCCTGGGCCCGGCTTGGCATCGAAGACCCGCATCAGGTGCTGGGCGACAACGCCACGCGCAACCCGGGGCGCAATGCGCCGACCGGCGGTGGCCGCCGCCTGCCCCCGACCGAAAAGAGGGCGCTGGAGATCCTCGATGTCGAACGGGCCGAGACCAAGGCCGATGTGCGCAAGGCCTACAAGGCGCTGATCAAGGTGCTGCACCCGGACATGAACGGCGGCGATCGCAGTCAGGAAGAACAGTTGCAAGAGGTGGTCTGGGCTTGGGATCAGATCAAGGACAGCCGCAGCTTCAAGTAAATTGCGCCGCGCGGAAATCCGCGTATGCGCGAAAATTACCATAGTCACACTCTTATTGGTTGTGCTAGCGTTTGGATACGGCGGGATCGTGATGCTGCGACATACCCGTCCCTCGCAATTCCGGCACTCACGGACCGACGAGGCCTGTGCGTCTTTCCCCTGGACGCACAGGCCATTTCGCCGCGTCACGTTGCGATGGGTCCCGCCCCGACGTTTGCCCCGCGTCAGATCGCAAGACTGGCTTGTATCAAAAGCGTCGATATGAGGCAGCCAGCCGCCGCATCCGGGGTCAGCCCGGTCACGGCATCATGTCTGGGCGTGGCTGCCCCGCCCTCTTAACGCTGAAAACTTCCTCTTCATTGAACGCCTGATGAAGGCTCTGCGCGGCTTCGGCCTGCTGGCCGGGGCTGTCGATGGCATCGGGCGTCAGGCCACGCTGGCAACGATCAGGGACTCGACGTCGAGTCGCCAGCCCCTCATCGGCAATCATCCGCCCGGCGTCTTTCGCACAGGCGACGGCCCTCGGGGCACGCCAGCGCGATTCAGCAGGGCATTGTTTTGCTTGACAGCTCGCGTCGAAAAACATTTCCTCGCAACGGTTTGAATTGCTTGGACATGGCCGATGCCCTCACAACAGTTTCTCAGGCTAGAGGGCGACAGTCTGATGGCGGGGGCCAGCGGCGTAAGCCTTGCCGCAGAGATTTCAGCCTTGGTCGGACCCTACGGGGTGGTAAGCACCGCCGTGGGATCATCGACCATGCAAGGCGTCGCGGATCGTATCACCAGCCCCGAAGACAGCGACCTGCTGTCGGGTGTGACGGTGATCTGGGATGGCAGCTGGAATGGTCTGCGCTTCAGCAATGGTGCCTATGATATTGATGGCTATCTGGCTGAACTTCAGAGCGCGATTGATGCGATCGGGCACAGCAGGTTTGTCATTCTGCCGCCGATCCTGCCCTACGGTTCCCCGACATCCTCCGGGACCGGCAGTCTTGCTGCGACCATCGCCTCGCAGATGGCTGCGCGCTGGCCCGGCCATGTGATCGATTGGACGCAAGCCCTGCCGCTGGACGCAGAGAGGTTGCCAGCAGAGACCTACGTTGCCGCACCGATGGACCTTTGGCATATCAGCCAGTCCGCCGCCGAGTCTGTGGCCCGGCTGATCCTGCAGGATCTGGCGGATCGCGGCTGGTACGAGGCGGCGCTGCCCAGCGATACGGCCGACCACATTGTCGGCGGCCCAAGGGCAGACCTCGTCGAGGCCGGGGCCGGCGCAGACCTCGTCTGGGGCAACGAAGGCGATGACACCCTTGTCGGCGGCGAAGGCGCGGACAGCCTTCTTGGCAACGCCGGTCGCGACCTGCTTTTGGGAAACACGCAATCGGATCGCCTTTACGGAGGCCTTGGCGATGACACCCTGCGCGGGGGCAACGGCGCAGATCGCAGTTGGCTCGGAGATGGGGACGATCTCTATAGCGACACGCAGCAGGGCGGCGTTTACGGGGCTGACATGGCTTGGGGCGGGGCTGGAGACGACACCCTGCACGGGGGCGGAGGCGATGATACGCTTTATGGCGATCACGGCGACGACAGCATCATGGGGGGCGTCGGAAACGATGAGCTCTGGGGCGGCGACGGCGACGATAGCCTCCGCGGCGGCGAGGGCGCGGATCGTGCATGGCTGGGCAGCGGCGACGATTTGTACACCGACAGCGCCCAGCCTGGCCCTGAGGGCGCCGATTATGTCTGGGGCGGCGCGGGGAACGACTCGATTTTCGGAGGCGGCGGCGACGACACCCTGCATGGCAGCTCTGGTGAGGACATGCTTGTCGGAGGTGCCGGAGACGACCTGCTCTGGGGTGGGACAGGGGCCGATCGGTTCGTGTTTTCCAGCGGCAGCGGATCCGATACCATCCGGGATTTTAGCATTCATGAGGACACGATCGAGATCTACGGCACGCCCCTCTCCGAGATTTCCGAGATACCGGGTGAACTTGGGGTTACGCTGGTGACGGATCAGTTTTCCATACTGCTTGTCGGCCTCACACCCGAGGATACGTCATGGATATGGACGTCCTGACGAGACTGCCGCAACTTAGCTGCTCAGATCCGGCGTGCGGGCGCCGCCACAGCCCTGCATGACTGCGGCGGCGCTAGGCGGCGTATGCCCTGCCCGACGCGGCATCGTCGATCAGCCAACACCGATGGGATGACCCGTTTCGCCGTGCCGTTCCGCAACATCGCCCCCCATGCCCTGCGCCCTCATAATCGCAGACGACACCGGGCCGCTACGGCCGGAGTCGAGCCCGCAGGCAAAACAGCACATTCCCCGGACTGGAGTTCCACAAACCGAAAGGTTCTGGCGCCGACGCAGCGTGCTCTAGTCTGGCACCGATCCATCAAGCCCCGCCATTTCCAACAGGCTGACAACCAGCCCCGATATTTGCCGCAATGGCAGACCAAAAAACACCTTCACGCTCAGGCAGAACTGGATGGCAGCATCAGAGTCTGTCTTTGGTCGCCCGCATTTGTCGGCCCGTTTCGCCAGCCACGTCATGTCGCCGTCAGACCAGCAGCGAACCCCGGCTCCGAGGCGACTTGTTGCAGCTGGACCAGTGCGTGGTTCGATAGCGGGGGAAGACGGATTCGAAAGGCCACCGATCTAACCTACGGGATTCGTGATCTGAATCCCGGCCAGCCTTTGTGCAACACCGCCGGACAGGCCGCTTGTCGACCCGTTTTTCCTTGACCATGGTCCCGACAAAATGACTCCATCAAGCGCAAATCGTTCGGCATGACGGGTGCGGCCCCTGTATCGGCGACAGGACCCCCGATATGAAACCGAAAACAGCCACCTCAACACGCCGGTTGGGCCACGCTAGACACGCGGAAAATACCAAAGGAGACCTCAATGGAATATGCGGCGGTGTTATCCCCCGAACTTCGCGCGTTTATCGCAGAGTCCGAAGCATTGACGCCGTCTGGGCTCGCTGCGGACGACTGGGCCGCCGTGCGGGCCGCATATGATCGAATGGCAGCGCAGATGCACTTGGGGCGGCCGAAGGATCTAGTTGTTTTCGACACGCAAATATCAGGCGTTGGCGTACGCGTTTACGGGGATGCCCCGACCGATGTGCGGCCCGTGACGGTGATTTACGCCCATGGCGGCGGGTTTGTTGTCGGGGATCTGGACAGCCACGATGACCTCTGTGCCGAGATTTCCGATCGGACGGCATTGCGGGTCATTTCAGTCGACTACCGCCTTGCGCCAGAACATCAGCACCCTGCGGCCTACAACGATCTGGCTGCGGTCGTGCAGGCGGTTTGCGCGCAAGGCCCTGTCGTTCTGGCCGGAGACAGCGCCGGAGCCACTCTTTGCGCCGCGCTTTTGGGAACGCTCGCCGATTGGCCGATCGATGCGACACAGATACGCGGCCAAGTCCTGATCTATCCGCTGCTTGGCTATGAACCGCGCGGCGGCAGCTTTGACATTCATGCCGACGCGCCGCTTCTCAGTCGTGACGATCTGGCGGTCTGCGCGGCGGCTCGGGGCGGCGATCCTGACGATCCGCGCGCCACGCCGGCAAGCGGCGATTTACGCGCCCTGCCCTCGACGCGTCTGTTTGCGTCGCAATGCGATCCGCTCTGCGATGATGCGACGCGCTATGCCGAGGCGGCAAAGACGGCGGGCGCTGATGTGCTCTGCGTGACGCAGATCGGCACGGTGCATGGCTGGCTGCGCGCGCGCGCCAGATCGCCGGAGCTGGCGGCGCAATTCACCGAGATTGTCGAGGCGATCCGCGATCTGGCCCGATAACGCGCCCCTATCGCGGACGATTGCCGCGCGATTTGCGGATCGGATGACCGAAGGCGCGGCTGAAGGCCTTGCTCAGCGCCGACGCATCCGAATACCCGCAACGCAAAGCGATCTCCCGCAGGTCGAACTCGGTGCTCGCCGCCAGATCCCGCGCATGTGACAGGCGCATCAGCTGGTAATAGCGCCCCGGCGCCATGCCCAATTCGGCCTGAAACAACCTGTCCAAGGACCGCACAGTCAGCCCCGCCTTGTCTGCGAGGGCTTTGAGAGTCAGCGGTGTTTCCATGGTTTCCACCATGAGATTGACGGTCTGGCGCAGCTTGGCCGTGCCCTTACCCGCCAATCGCCCCGGGCCGCGGCCATGGGTTTGCTGGCGCTCGGCGTCATGCAGGAACATCGTCGATGCGAAAAAGGCGCTCGCGGGGCCGAACCTCTCGGCGATGAAGGCCAGCATCAGGTCCAGCGCGCTCGATGCGCCGCCGCAGCTCCATATCCGGCCGGTTTTCAGGTAGCGTTCATAGCGCAGCTGCGCCTGCGGGAAGGCCTCGGCGAATTCGTTCAGCACCGCCCAATGCAGCGTGACGGGGTGGTCCGAAATCAACTCGGCGCTGGCCAGCAACCATGCCCCGGTATCGGCCCCCACAACCACTTGCGCGTGCCGCGACAAGCGCCGGATCACCGCTGGCCCGTCGCCTTGGGCATGGGCGCGAAACCCGTAGCCCGCAAGAACGATCAGCAGATCGCCGGCTTGCGGCGCGTGGGTGCGGCCATCAGGGGTGATGCTCAGCCCGCTCGAACTGCAAGCCGGCCCGTTGTCCGGGCTCAGGATCTGCCAGTGCAGATCGGCCTGCCCCTGATCACGCACCGCGCGCAGCGGCTCGAGCAGGCAGGACAGCACCATGTTCGAGAACCCGTCAAACAGCAGAAAGGTCACATTGGTCATCAAATTTTGTCCTGATCTGGCAATCTGCCGTCATGATAGAACCATCATTGTGGGGATGGCCAGCATAGGTTCACCGCAAACCCTGACCCTTGAACACCACTGGAACCGCCGCAGCCCGCCATCGCGACAGGCTGAGACAACAGGCGCCGCGACATAGGAGACCCCATGCCACTGACATTGAACAAAGAGGTTTTCATCACCTGCGCGGTGACCGGCTCGGGCGCGACGCAAGAGCGCTCCCCGCATGTGCCCCGCAGCCCCAAGCAGATCGCCGACAGCGCGATTGACGCGGCAAAAGCCGGCGCGGCTGTCGTGCATTGCCATGTGCGCGACCCTGAAACCGGCGCCCCCTCGCGCGATCCGGCGCTGTATCGGGAAGTGACCGAGCGGATCCGCGACGCCGAGGTCGATGTGGTCCTCAACCTCACGGCGGGCATGGGCGGCGATATTGTTTTCGGCCCGACCGAAGCGCCCCTTCCCGTCAATGCGGCGGGAACCGACATGATCGGCGCGAGTGAGCGGATGGTGCATATTGCCGACTGCCTGCCCGAGATCTGCACGCTTGATTGCGGCACGATGAACTTCGCCGAAGCCGATTACGTGATGACCAACACCCCCGGCATGTTGCGGGCCATGGGCGCGATGATGACGCAGCTGGGCGTCAAACCGGAAATCGAGGCGTTTGACACCGGCCATCTGTGGTTCGCCAAGCAACTGGTCGAGGAAGGCACGCTGGACGCCCCGGCGCTGGTGCAGCTTTGCATGGGGGTGCCGTGGGGCGCGCCCAATGATCTCAACACCTTCCTTGCGATGGTGAACGCGGTGCCCGGCGACTGGACATGGTCTGCCTTCAGCCTTGGCCGCGATCAGATGCCGTTTGTGGCAGCGTCGGTGCTGGCGGGTGGCAATGTGCGCGTCGGGCTTGAGGACAACCTTTGGCTCGGCAAAGGGCAGCTCGCGACCAATGCGCAGCTTGTCGAGCGCTCTGTCGGGATCATCGAGGCGCTTGGCGCCAAGGTGATCGGCCCGGCAGAGGTGCGCGCGAAACTGGGCCTGACCAAACGCGCCCCGAAGGCGGTGACTGCATGAGCGCCCCGGTGAGCCGGAGGCTGAAAGCGGCGATTGTCGGCGGCGGCGTGATCGGCGGCGGCTGGGCGGCGCGGTTCTTGCTCAACGGCTGGGATGTGGCGGTGTTCGACCCCGACCCCGACGCCACGCGCAAGATCAACGAGGTGATCGCCAATGCCCGCATCGCCCTGCCGGCGCTGTATGACAAGGCCTTGCCCAGCGAAGGAACGTTGACCTTCCACAGCGATCTGGCCGACGCACTCGCGGATGTCGACTGGGTGCAGGAAAGCGTGCCGGAACAGCTTGAACTCAAGCACAAGGTTCTGGGTGCCTTGTCCGAGGCAGCGCCCGCAGACGCGGTGATTGCCTCCTCGACATCGGGTTTCAAGCCCTCGGAACTGAACGCGCAAGGTGCGCGCGCAATCGTCGCCCATCCGTTCAATCCGGTGTATCTCTTGCCGCTGGTGGAACTGGTTGGTGCGGCGGAGCGCACCGCGCCCGCGGCAGAGATCCTGCGCAGCATCGGGATGTTCCCGCTTGTCCTGCGCAAGGAAATCGATGCGCATATCGCAGATCGTCTGCTCGAAGCGGTGTGGCGCGAGAGCCTCTGGCTGGTGAAAGACGGCGTCGCAACCACCGAGGAGATCGACGAAGCGATCCGCATGGGCTTTGGCATCCGCTGGGCGCAGATGGGCCTGTTCGAGACCTACCGCATCGCGGGCGGCGAGGCCGGGATGAAGCATTTCATGAAGCAGTTCGGTCCCGCGCTCAGCTGGCCCTGGACCAAGCTGATGGATGTCCCCGAATTCACCCCCGAGCTGGTGGACCTGATCGCGGGGCAATCGGATGCGCAATCGGGGCATCTTTCGATCCGGGAACTGGAACGCCTGCGCGATGACAATATCGTCGGCATGGTGCGGGCGCTCAAACGCTCGGGGTCTGGTGCCGCCGGGGTGATCTGCGCGCATGAGGCGGCATTGGCCGCGCCGAAGCGGCGCGAAGGCCTGCCGGTGACGGCGTGCCGTCAGGTGCCCTCCAGCTGGACCGATTACAACGGCCATATGAACGAGACGCATTATCTGGAAGCCGCATCCAAGGCCACTGACCGCTTCATGGAACTGATCGGCGCGGATGCCGCCTATGTGGCGGGCGGCAAAAGCTATTTCACCGTCGAATCCCATGTCCGCTATCTTGAAGAGGTGCATGCAGGGGACCGGATCACCATCACCAGTCAGGTGCTCAACGGGGCTGGCAAGAAGCTTCACCTGCTGCATCGGATCTGGCGGGGGGATGGCACTCTGGCTGCGACGATTGAGACCTTGCTGCTGCACACTGATCTTGAGGCGCGCCGTGCCTGCGAGCCCGAAGCGCATGTTGCCGATGCCCTCTCGAAACTTGCAGCCGATCACGCCGCCCTGCCCGCCGAAGGCGCTGGACGGTTCGTCGGGCAGCGCCCCACCGCCTAATGCAGATCACGGCGGTCGCGGCCGCCGTGATCCGACGCCGATGGCACCGCCGGCAGCATTTGCCTTAGCATGACAGCTGGCCGATATGCGCAGTCGCCCCGGCAAGGCAAAAAACCACGGCTTGATCGAACGTTACCGCGGCGCTGAAGCGCCGGGGATCGCCGGCAAAAGTTTTCGTCTGCAAGATGCTTGGTCTGCCCCCACGCTGATCCCGGCGACACCGCGACACAGCCGCGTCTGAGCACCGCGCGGCAACGCAATGCCCGACAATGTCCCGAGGATCCGTATGAACAAGCGTCGTGTTGAGCAGCTGAAGTCAACAGGGGCGCGGCAGGTTCGAGGATCTGAAAAATCGAACATGTCTGGTTGTTCGCAACCTTCAGGGCGCGAGGACGACCAAGACATCCGCAACATCGAAGGACACGGCGGACACGCTGGTCAACTCCGTCCGCCGCAAGCCCGTCTGACCAGTGCGGCGCAGGAGACCATCCGCTTTGTCCCGGCGGATCGACTACGCGAGGAGCGCATCGCGGCGACGTGTCAACGTGTCAACGTGAGGAAATATCTGAAGGCCTGTATGCAGCGGGACATATCATCGATCTGGCGACACCGCGCGCCCAGCCACATCGCCGCAAGCAAGGGGCCTGCGATCTGAGGCCACGGCTCTGAAAGCCCCTGTGGCCGCAAATCACCCTTAAAATCGCTCTGCGCAAGACTGGCATGACAAGGGCTGCGGGCTTGGCCGCATGTCTGGCACGACGCCCCTTGTCAGAAACTGCGTGAGGGTGGGCGGATCGCGCCGGTGGCCACAATAATCGCTTTCACCGCCGAGAGTTCCCGAATTTATGTATCTGCGGCCTGGTCCCAGCCTCCTGATAGAAGCAAGGCGGATGAGCCTTTGGTGACGTCCCGCTGCTTGGTGTAGGAGCGCCGACCTTCTGAGAGGTCAGGGTCTCTCAGGCAGCCAAGGCGGGCAAGCTGACTGTGGGATTGTCCGTGACGCGAGCCAGGGTTTCAAGGCTCATGTATCGGCGTGCCACAGCCCATTCGTCGTTGCTCTCCAGCATTAGGGCGCCGAGCAAACGGACGATGGCAGCATCGTTGGGAAAGATCCCAATGACCGCGGCGCGCAGCTTCACCTCTCGGTTCACCGTTTCCAGCGGATTGGTCGAGGCGAACTGGGTCCAGTGCTCTCGCGAACGACATGTGGGCCATAACATCATCACGCGAGTCATCCGACAAGGGCTCAAGCTTGGGTTGCTTCTCGCGGAAGGCCTCTGCCACGACCTGTTTGATCCCGCGGTTTGATGGTGTGATCCTTTTTCAGGCTTGGAAGGAAGCATTATGGGACAAGTTCGTCACGGGAGCGCCACGCACTGTCACCCGGCAGTGGTTTGCACAGCAAACCATGAGAGGGCACGCACGCCGTCAGAGCTGCTATACAGCGATCCACTGCCCGGCAGGGTTATGCGCAAGCATGATCCCGAGAGGGGCAAGCGTCGCTCGCCCAACGGAGCGAAGAGCCTGGGATCAAACCCAAGACGGTCGCGCAGTGGCGGAAGCGGCAGTCGCTCGAGGATCGCAAGCGCTGGCCGAAGGAGCCGCGCGCACCTGTCCTGACTGCGACAGAAGAAGCGATGATCGTTGCATTCGCGCAGCACACGCTGCTGCCGCTGGATGATTGCCGGTATGCCCTACAGCCGTCTATCCCGCATCAGACACGGTCAGGGCTGCATCGCAGTCTTCAGCGACATGGGATCTCGCGCCTGCCGGAGGCCGACGGGGAAAAGCCAAAGCGGCAAAGGTTCAAGCGTTACCCCATCGGCTTCTTCCACATGCACGAGAGGAGGCATCGCAGAAGTTCAGACGGTGGAGGGTAAGCTTCATCTCTTCATAGGCATTGATAGGACCAGCGAATTCGCGGTCATGCAACTGGTGCACAAAGCGGATCGCAAGACAGCGTGGCAGGTCTTGGAGCACCTGCTGAAGGTCATTCCCTATCGCATCCATACGATCCTCACCCCCTCTCATTGATTGCTACGCAATAAACTGCCGGGCAATGGATAACGGCAGCCAATTCGAACAGCAGCCCCACAATCGGAACACAGCATCATCCAGGCAGCTGCGGTTTGATATGATCTGCAAGCCAAACGGGATCGAGCATCGGCTCACCAAGCCGACCCATCCGTGGAGCCGCGAGCAACAGGAAACAGTCCCGGCGACTGTTTGCCCGAGGGGCGGCCAGGTTGAGCGGATGAACCGCACGAACAAAGACACGACCGTTAAACGATATCATTACGCCAGCCATGACCAGACTCGGCCAGCCGCGCACGCACCTCACCGACGTCTAATTTTGCCCGCAGAACAAGACCCTCAACGGGCTCACGCCTTACGAATACATCTGCAAAATCCGGACATCAGAGTCAGATCGTTTCACTCGCGATCCGATCCACCAAATGCCGGGTCTGAACAGTTAGATGATATCGTTCTCTAGCGCGGTTTCGATTTGGGCGATGCTGGTGAAACTTCCCTCGATCGTCAGGCTGTTGTCATCGCTAAAGCTCAGCACGGCATTGCCGTTGTCGAGCGACAGGGTGTATCCGCGATTGCCCAACTGGATGCTGTCGATGTCGTCCTGAAAATCCCGGATGATGTCATGCCCATCCACGGCATTGTAGATGAACGTATCCTCGCCCTGCCCGCCATTCAGCGTGTCGTCGCCAAAGCCACCATGGACCGTGTCGTTTCCCCCCGCGCCCGTCAGGGTGTCATTGCCGGCCTGACCTCGAAGCTCGTCATTGCCTACGCCTCCGCCAAGAAGGTCATTCCCGGCGCCGCCCCGTATGACATCATTGCCGCCTTCACCAAAGAGCCGGTCTGCCTGAGTGCCGCCGTCCAGGGTGTCTGTGCCGGTGCCGCCGCGCAGGGTGTCCGCGCCAGCCCCGCCGCCAAGAATGTCATTGCCAATCAGGCCAAGCAGAAGGTCGGCTCCGTTGCCGCCGAACAGGCTGTCATTGCCGCCTTCGCCCTGCAGCGTGTCATTGTCGGCCTCGCCGAACAGCCGGTCGTTTTGCGTACCGCCGAAAAGATTGTCATCCCCGGTGCCGCCACGAAGGATATCGGAGCCGGCGCCACCAAGAAGCCGGTCGTTGCCGATCTGACCGTTGACCCTGTCATTACCGTTTCCGCCAAACACGCTGTCGTCGCCGCCATTGCCGCTTAAGGTGTCCCCGCCGCCATTGCCGAAGATCCGGTCGCCCAGACCGCCGCCAAAGGCCAGATCATTGCCGTTGCCGCCGAGGATCGTGTCGGCCCCGCCGCCGCCGCCGAGCGTGTCATTGCCAGCGCCACCGATCAGGGAATCGTTCTGGCCGTCTCCGCGCAGGGAATCGTCGCCCTCGCTGCCAGCGATCGTGTCGTTCCCGCCGCGCCCAAAGACGGTGTCATTGCCGGCAAGCCCCACGAAATTGTCGTCGCCACCCAGCAGATCGACTGAATCATCGCCAGCCGTCCCGATCAGATCGTCTGGGCCCGGTGTGGGCCTGTTCGAGATCACCGCGACATCGGCGCTGACCAGAGATTCAACCGTGCCGCCTCCATCGGTATATTGCACCCTGACCGACAGCTGGGCGTCGGCATCTGAGGCCGTGGTCGTGTAGGTCTGCGCCGTTTCGCCGATGATCGGCGCGCCGTCGCGAAGCCATTGAAAGCTGAAACTGCCAAGCCCATCGGCATCGGCGATGGTCCCGGTTCGCGCGGTGAGGATTTCGTTCAGCTCCGGGGTGCCGCTGATGGTCACGGCCCCGGTCGGGGCATCGTTGACGTTTTGCACAGCTCCGGTGGCCGCGCTGGTAAGGCTCTCGGCGGTGTTGAACCCGTCGGTATAGCTGACCCGCACAGACATCGCAG
>NZ_JAHKQA010000081.1:0-5412 GCF_018860705.1 Citreicella sp. C3M06 | reverse complement strand
ACATCGCCTTGCCCCAGCAGATAGGTACTGTTGGTTTCACCGGCCACAGCCACCCCGTCGCGCAGCCATTGGAAACTGAGCGCGCCAAGCCCATCGGCATCGGCGATGGTTGCTGTCTGCGCGGTCAGGGTTTGATCCTCGGCGGCGGTGCCGTCGACGGTCACGGCCCCGGTCGGGGCGAAATTGGCGGGAACGCCGGTCATGGTCAGGCTCGACCCGTCGCTCAGGGTCAACACCCGGTCGCCGGCCCCGTTGGCCGACACCACCATCGCCGCACGCTCGCCAGCCGACAGAGCCGAGAAATCAACGTTGTCGAACGCGGCGTCGAAATCGGTGACGACATCATTGCCCATGCCCAGCCGTACCACAACGGTATCACTGCCCTCGCCCAGCGTCAGGTTGTCATTCCCCGCGCCGCCATCAAGCGTGTCATCGCCGCCGCGCCCATCGAGGTTGTCATTGTTGCCGCCGCCCGACAGGGCATTGGCCATCTCATCCCCGAAGAGGTCATCGGCCTGCGCCGAGCCGATCAGATGTTCGACGGTTTCGAACATGGCGCCACTGGCGGCGCCTCCGTTGGCGCTCGGGTCCAGCAGATCGACCAGCACAAAGCTGGCATCGGCATAAGACACCGTGTCCTCGCCCTCTCCGCCAACGAACATATCCGCGCCGCCGCGCGAGTTGATCAGGTCGTCGCCGTCGCCGCCCATCACCATGTTGGTGCCAAAGTTGTCGCCAATGGTGTCGTTGAACCCCGAGCCGATGATGTTCTCGATGCTGCTGTAGATGTCGCCGCGCGCATCACCGGTGTTGCCCGAGTTGTTAATCAGGCTCGCCGAAACCCCTGCCGATGCCGAGGAATAATCCGCCGTATCGCTTCCCGATCCACCGTTGAGCGTATCGGCGCCAGCGCCGCCCTGAAGCGTGTCATCGCCGCCATTGCCGTTCAGGCTGTCATTGCCAGCGCCGCCCGCCAGAAAATTGTCGCTGTTGTTTCCGGACAAGGTGTCGTCGAACCCGGAGCCGATCAGGTTTTCGATGCTGCTGTAGCTGTCCCCCGCCGCCTCGCCGGTGTTCGATCCGGGACTGGACAGGTTAGCCCCCACCCCGGCCGTGGCATCGGCATAGCTTGCGCTGTCGGTGCCATTGCCGCCTCGCAGATCATCGGCGCCCAGACCGCCGTTCACCGTATCGTCGCCGTTGCCTGCCACCAGCGTGTCGTCACCGCCGCGCCCAAACAGCATATCCGCGCCGTCCAGCCCTTCGATGCGGTTGGCGGTGCTGTTGCCGCCCAGCGTATCGTCGCCGGTGCCCCCGATCAGGTTCGAAATGCCGGAATAGCTGTCGCCCGCGGCATCGCCGGTGTTCAGCGCGGTATTGGCCAGATCGGCCACCAAGCCATCATCCGTGTCGCTGTAGCTGGCAAAATCGCTTCCCGCCCCCCCGATCAGCACATCCGCGCCCGCGCCGCCCGCTAGGGTGTCGTCGCCATCACTGCCGGTGATCGTGTCGCTGCCGGCCTCGCCGAACAGCTGATCATCGCCATCATTGCCAGAGATGGCATCGCCGCCTTCACCGCCGCGGATGATGTTGTTCAGATTGGTGCCTGTCAGGTCGTCGTCGAAATTCGACCCGACAAGATTGGTCACGTTGGTGTAGCGATCGCCAGTCGCATCGCCAGTGTTCAGCGTGGGATTGTCGAGGTTGACCGTCAGCCCGCCCGCAGAGCTGCCATAGGCCGCAAAGGACATGCCGCCCGTGCCGATCAGCGTATCTTCCCCTTCGCCGCCATCCAGCTCGTTGATCCCCGAACCGCCCTCCAGCCAGTCGTTGTCGGCGTCGCCGAACAGCGTGTCGTCACCTGATCCGCCAATCAGCCTGTCAAGGCCAGCGCCGCCGTGCAGGATGTCATCGTCGCCCTCGCCCTCGATGGAATCGTTGCCGTCATCGCCCGACAGCCGGTCGATTCCGAGCCGCCCGAAGATGGTGTCATTGCCGCCACCGCCGCTGAGAACATCATTCCTGTCGGTGCCGATCAGGGTGTTGGGGTTGGCATTGCCGGTTTCGGTGTTGCCGAGCAGATCGTCGATCCGAAGCGTGCCATCGATGATGTCGAACACCCACACGCCAGCCACGCCGGTGTTGCCGACCAGCGAATCCATGTCTTCGGCAAGGCCCAGCTCATCCCCCGCCGTGCCGCCGCGCAGGAACAGCCGCGGCCCGCCGTCAGCAACAAGCCCCATCTGAAAGCTGTTGCCGCGCGAATTCCCCATATCCTCAAAGCGATAGACAATCCGCGTGTCACCGTCTTCCAGATCGATCATTTCAAGCTGAAAGGTGTTGGGAAAGGTGACATCGCGACTGTAGATCCCGACGCCGTCCCATGTAACAACCACGGAATCGCGGTCGGCGTTGGTGTCGAAATAGATGCCCGGCGTCGCCCCTGGCGGCAATGTGCGGTTGTCCAGATCGTCGTAGAACGGCGCGATTATGAAATCGGTGTTCTCGAATGTGCCAAAGTAATCGATGGTCTGGTCGATGAAGCTGACACCGCCATTGGTGCTGATGAAAAGCTCGTCAAAGCTGCGTCCGCCGAACAGAAAGCCGCTTTCGAAGACACTGCTGATGCTGAAAAGTTCGGAGTTGTCATCGCCCTGCGCGATCAGGGATTCGCCATAGGGCAAAAGTGCGTTCGAAGTGATCGGATCAAAACTGTTGGGGCCGGACATTGTACAGATTCCTTTTTAAAACAGGTCTGAACCTCCCGGAAAAACGGGAGTTTCTTGTGCAACAGGGCTAGAAAATTCAATCTCGATCACTTTAACGTTGCGTCAACTAACTACAAGACTTGACAAGTCACCCTTTACAGAAACCCGAAAATGATAGGGCAGTGCGCCCACGGGCAGCCACCCATCGCCTTGGCTTCCCCGGGTCGGGCAAGGCTGGCGCGATGGTTCGTCATTCTTCAACGCGCCATGATCGGCGGGCCGCTGCGGCAGCCCTGTGACAGGCTGTCAAACCAGCCGCCCCTGGGGCACTGGCGCGTCAGTTCGGCTGTCTTGAGGATATGCCGCCGGGCGTCGTCGGGCAGCATTTTGCGCTTGCTCCCGACCCACGCAGGGCGAAGACGCCTGTCAGTTCCGGTTAAATCCCGAACCTGACAATCGCCTCCGCCCTGCGCTCAAAACGGCAGCGGCTACTGGGTCAGAAGAGTCGACCCAATCTGCGCGAACAGCGCATCCGAGAGGGTCTTGGCATAGGTCGCGGTAAGATGATTGCTGTCGCGCCACATGATCATGCCATCCTGCACCACATTGCAAATCCCGTTCGGGCAGATGATGCTATTCAGATCGACGATCTGCACGTCTTCGGCCACTCTGGATCGGGCCAGTTTGTAATCCTCATCGTCGAGCACGTCGGCCCATGGCCGAGGGCAGCGTTCAGGATCCGACAGCAGCGGCTGCGAGATACAGGCGGGAACGTCGATCCTCATGTAAGGCGTGTCCCGCAGCGCAATCACGGTCACGCCCATGTCGAGCACCTTGTTGAGCGCGTGCGCGATGCCAGACGGAGTGGCTTCGAACGAAGAGTCGACCAGCGCCACGAGGAATTCGGGGGGTTCGGCTGCGATACGCTCCATGACGCGGTCATTCCAGGTCCGGCAGCTTTCCGAAAGATAGGCATCCATTCCCTCTGCCTCGGTGGAAAAGAAACGGCACGAACTCTTGGTCATCGAAACCAGCTTCAGATCAAGATCGTCGGTAATCTGTCGCAGGGGCGGTTGCCATTGGGCGGAATGCGAGCCTCCAACAAGGAATATCCGGGCACGGGCGTCATCGGGTCCGAATTCGCAGGACACAACAGCGTCGGTGACCTGATCCTGATGGCAGCCAAGATCATAGACCTCGGCGAGATCTTCCCGCACTCTGAGAATGGTGAGCGGCGCCCGGGAAATCGGATGCCTCCACTCGGCCAGTCTGGCGGGATGCAGGACGAGGATACGTTCGAGCGCAAGACTGCTGACACAGGTCACGATGATCGCTGTCACGGCCGTAAGGGTCAGGCCATAGCGGGGAAAGCGCCCGTTGCGAAAGGCGGAGCCGACCCAAGCTAGAAACCCTGTGCTGAGCCAGGAAAGAGCAATAGCGGCCAATATGATGAGGGTGGCCGACAGAATGGTTTGTTCCTGCGTATGGCGCTGGTACAGGGCAAAAATTGGAAAATGCCACAGATATATCCCGAAGGTCATGCTGCCAATGCGGACCAGCACGCGATTTGACAGAAGCCCCCCGGCATTGCGCAGCCCTCCGGTCTCACGGGCGTATTTCAGGATCAGAAGCGCCCCGAGCGTCGGCCAGAGAGACGCTATTCCCGGAAAGGCATTTCGAAGCAACAGGCCACAAGACAGGAAAGCAAGAAAACCGCACCAGGACAGCAGGTTCCCAAGCGCGCTTTCCGAGGTTTTTTCAGTTCCGTAGCTGGCCAGAAGCGCCCCAAGCCCGAACTGCCAGATCCGCGTGAATGTGTCATAATAGGCAATGACGGGATTGGTTTGGCTCAGGTAAATTGACCAGACAAAGGATATCAGGCTTGCTGCGGCAATGATCGTCCGGAAGGTTTTCAACCGATTGAATCCCGTCCGTTTAACGCAGAGCAGAGCCAGCAGCACAAAGGCGGGAAACAGCAGATGGACCTGTGCAATCACGGAAATCGCCCAATAATGCTGAAACAGGCTCATACCTTCGCTGCTGGCGAGGTAATCCTGCCCGGTCACCCCAAGCCAATAGTTCTGCAGGTAGACCGCGCTAAAGGCCCCGTCTCGTAAAACTGCAATCCACTCGATGGGACTGATGAACACCGTTGAGAAAAGCAGTACGACGATGACCACGAGGATGGCCTCTGGCGCGGTACGCTGGAAAAACTTGTTGTAATACTCCAGAAAGCCCGATCCGCTTTCCAGAAGCCGTCTGGCACTTCCCCAGAGGAAGAAGCCTGAGACGACCAGAAATATATCAACCCCCCCGGAGACACCAAGCTGGAAAATGTGGAAAACCGCGATGAGCAAAGCGCTGATCGCGCGCAGGCCTTGAATTTCCTGCCGCTTCGAAGAACGGATGGAGGATTTTCTATCCATCTGAAAGACTCTCAGTGATGTATTTGGGCACCCTCAGTCCAGATAGACAAATCAAAATCAGGTCAAGGTTTTTCCCGCCAGCGCCGCCCGAACAAACGTTTTAGACGCACTCTTTGCTGACTCATTTACCTAAATGGTCGACATTGTTGCAGAAAGGCGGTTTGAGGTGTGACTGGCATCGTGGCAAAACTCTCGCGTTGAGCGAGGTTCCCCTTTCCCACTTGAGTTCACACCGCGCGCTAGGTGTTTGATCCCGCGGTTTGATGGTGTGATCCTTT
>NZ_JAHKQA010000015.1 GCF_018860705.1 Citreicella sp. C3M06 | reverse complement strand
TCATCATGCCAAGACGCTAGACGCCCCCAGGGACTTCAGAAAGTTGGCAATGCCCGCTAACGCTCTATGCAAAGCGCGCAAACTATAGGGCCTTCAAGGTGCCTTGACGGAGATAGTTGCGAATGGAGAGCGTCGCAATCGAGGCCGGAGACGCTCAGCCAAGAATGCCTGCAGTCGTGTCCAGCAGGGTTGGTAGGAATTTCTCCAGCGCCAGCTGTTCGTCATAGGTGATGCCGGATAGCGAGATTTGCACGGCCGCATCGGCCTGCCCTTCGGTGCCCCTGATCGGGGCGGCCACGCTGATTTCGTTCAGTAACATCTGATCGCGGGTGATACAGAAGCCATCTTCGCGCGCCTTCAGGATGCTGCGGGCGATGTCATCCCGGTTCATCAGCGTTTTGCGCGTCGCCTGTACCACTGGCCACTCGGCGCAGGCCGCGGCGATATCGCTTTCGGATCGGGTTGACAGCATCACCCGCCCGGCGGCGGTGTTCAACGCTGGCAGGCGGCGCCCCACGATGCTGGCCGCGAAATGGGTGCGCTGGTTCGGCAATCTGAGCGAATAGATGATGTGATCCCCCGAGATCTGCGCAAGGTTGATGGTTTCACCCTTGGCCTGGCTGAATTCGATCAGCTTGGGCAGGGCCCGCGCGATCAGAGGATCCGACCAGTAATAGGTATAGGCCAGCTCCAGCCAGGCGTGGCTGGGGCGAAACCGGCGGGTTTTGGGATCGCGTTCCAGCATCCCTTCCAGATGAAGGGTGTGGGCCATGCGTTGGACCGAACTTTTCTCCAGCCCGGTGCGCGCCACAAGATCGGTGAGCGACAGCGAAACATGCGATTCGTCGAAGGCCCGCAAGATCTGCAACCCGCGTGCGAGGGTGCTGACGTAAAGGCTATCCGGCTTCTTTTGCATTCGTTTAATCCACTTGGTGCAATTCCGGGCGCGTCTTTGCGCGCAAACTCTTGACGACAGCCCATTCTATTCGATTACTAATCTTAAATAACAATCATAACTATCAATAAATGATACAATCAGCAACTCAACAGGACAAAACCATGCTTGCAAAGTCTCCGACACGCTCCTCCTTTCTCGCCGCCGTGCTGATGGCCGGCGTTGCCATGCCCGCCTTGGCCGACAAGGCCTCGGGCACGCTTGATGTCGCCTTCACCAAGGAGCTCGAGAACGTCGACAGCTATTTCAACTCGTCGCGCGAAGGCGTGGTGTTGCAGCGTGCGATTTGGGACGGGCTGATCTACCGCAACCCGGAAACCAACGAATATGTCGGCAACCTCGCAACCAGCTGGGAGTGGGTCGATGACACCACGCTGGAATTCAAGCTGCGCGAGGGTGTCACCTTTCACAACGGCGAACCCTTCAATGCCGATGACGTGGTGTTCACGGTCGATTTCGTCGCCAACGAAGAAAACGGCGTGAAAACCCAGCGCAACGTCAACTGGATGGACTATGCCGAAAAGATCGACGATTACACCGTCCGCATCCACCTGAAGGAAAAATTCCCGGCGGCGATCGAATTCCTGTCCGGCCCGGTGTCGATGTACCCCAACGAGTATTACGCCGAGGCCGGCCCGTCGGGCATGGGGCTCAAGCCCGTCGGCACGGGCCCCTACAAGATGGTCGACGTCGTTCCGGGCCAGCATTTCGTGCTGGAAGCCAACGAATCCTATCACGACAGCCCCAAGGGGCAGCCCGAGATCGCCAAGATCGACATTCGCACCATTCCGGACGTCAATACCCAGATGGCTGAGCTGTTTTCCGGCTCTCTCGATCTGATCTGGCAGGTGCCTGCGGATCAGGCCAACAAGCTGGCCCAGATGGACCAGTTCACCGTAGCCAATGAATCCACGATGCGGGTGGGCTATCTGCAGATGGATGCGGCGGGCCGTTCGGGCGACACGCCCTTTACCAACAAGCTGGTGCGTCAGGCCGTCAACTATGCGATCAACCGCCAAGAGCTGGTCGATGCGCTGCTACAAGGCGCATCCAAGGTCGTCTACACACCCTGCTTCCCCAGCCAGTTCGGCTGTGTGCAGGACGTCACCGAATACGAGTACAACCCCGAAAAGGCCAAGGAACTGCTGGCCGAGGCCGGTTACCCCGACGGGTTCACCGTGGATTTTTACGCCTATCGCGACCGTCAGTATGCCGAGGCGATCACCTCGTACCTGAACGCGGTGGGCATCAAGACCAACTTCAACATGCTGCAGTATTCCGCACTGCGCGAGATCAACATGAAGGGCGAGGTCCCGATCTCGTTCCAGACATGGGGCAGCTATTCGATCAACGATGCCTCGGCCATCGTCAGCCAGTTTTTCAAGCATGGCTCGCTGGACAGCGCCCGCGATGACGAAGTTCTGGAATGGCTCAACGTCGCCGACAGCTCGACCGATCCCGACACCCGCGTAGACAACTACGCCAAGGCGCTGAACAAGATCACCGAAGAAGCCTATTGGGCGCCGATGTTCACCTACAACACCAACTACGTGTTCAAGGATGAGGTCAGCTACACCCCCACCGCCGACGAGGTGCTGCGCTTTGTCGACATGAGCTGGAAGTAAAAAACCCACCGGGGTTGAGGGGCGGCGCGTCTCTCAACCCCTTTTCACGTCTGATACCTCGCCCCCCTGAAACGCATGGCCCCGTGCCGTGCGAAAGGTTGTCTATGCTCACATTCATACTGAAACGGCTGGGATTGGCACTGCTGGTCGCCTTTACCGTCAGCTTCATCAGCTTTTCCCTGCTGTTCCTGTCCGGAGATCCGGCGGCAGCGCTGGCTGGGGAAACCGCCAGCGGCGAAGATGTCGAGGCGCTGCGGCGGCTTTACGGCTTTGATCGCCCGATGCTGGTGCAATACGGCGAATGGCTGTTTTCGGCGGTGCGCGGGGATTTTGGTGAGAGCTATTACTTCAAACTCCCGGTCTCCAACCTGATCGCAGAGCGTTTGCAGGTTACGATGATCCTGGGGGTCTGCGGCATCCTGTTTGCGCTGCTGACGGCAGTGCCGCTGGGCGTGGCAGCGGCGATCCGGCCGAATTCGCTCATCGACCGCTTCGCGCTGTTCCTGTCGGTGGCCGGGCAGGCAATGCCGTCATTCTGGTTTGGCCTGATCCTGATCGTGGTGTTTGCGATCCAGCTGGGCTGGCTGCCCCCGTCCGGTGCGGACACGTGGCGGCATTTCATCATGCCCACCATCGTTCTGGGCTATTACGCCATGCCCGCCATCATGCGCCTGACGCGGGCGGGGATGCTGGATGTGCTCGGCTCGGATTTCATCCGGACCGCGCGGGCCAAGGGGGCGGGCGAGACCCGCGTGCTGTTCAAGCATGCGCTGCGCAATGCCATCATCCCCGTGGTCAGCCTTGCCGCGGTGCAGATGGGGTTCATGCTTGGCGGTTCGATCGTTGTGGAAAGCGTCTTTGCCTTGCACGGCGCAGGTTATCTGGCGTGGGAAAGCATCGCGCGCAACGACCTGCCCACGGTGCAGGCGCTGATCCTTGTCTTTTCGATGTTCTACATCGTGTTCACCTTTCTTGCCGACGTGTTGAACGCATGGCTCGACCCCAGAATGCGGAGCGCCTGAGATGAGCGACGTTACCGATCCACTCGCCCGGGAGATCGAGGGCCCGTCGCCGCGGCAGATGCTCAAATCCCGCGCAGCGTCGCACAAGGGACTGATTTTCGGCATGTCCGTCGTGGCCTTTCTGGTGCTGGTCGCGCTTCTTGCCCCGGTGCTTGCTCCGCATGATCCCTATGCGCAAAGCCTGATGAAGCGCATGGTCCCGCCGGTGTTCATGGGCGGCACTTGGGAACATCCGCTGGGCACCGACCACCTTGGGCGGGACTACCTGTCTCGGCTGATCTATGGCGCGCGCGTGTCGCTGATGATCGGGGCCATCGCGGCGCTGATTTCCGGGGTGATCGGCACGGCGATGGGCGTCGCGGCGGGCTATTTCGGCGGCAAGGTCGATGCGGTCGTGACCTTTCTGATCAACGTGCGGCTTGCCATGCCGGTGGTGCTGGTGGCGCTGGCCGTGGTGGCCATCCTTGGCGGGTCGCTGACGGTGGTGATCTGCGTGCTTGGCCTGCTGCTGTGGGACCGGTTCGCGGTGGTGATGCGCGCCTCGACGCTGCAGATCAGCCGACGCGATTACATCGCCGCGGCGCAGGTGATCGGGGCGTCGACCCCGCGCATCCTGCTGAGCGAAATCATGCCCAACGTGTTCAACAACCTGATCGTGATCGTCACGCTGGAAATGGCCCATGCCATCCTTCTGGAAGCGGCGCTGTCGTTCCTCGGGCTTGGAGTGCAGCCGCCCACCCCGTCCTGGGGGCTGATGGTGTCAGAGGGCAAGAACATGATGCTGTTCGAACCCTGGCTGGTGCTGATCCCGGGCGTCGTGCTGTTCGTGCTGGTGCTGGCGATCAATCTCATGGGGGACGGTCTGCGCGATGTCACCGCCCCGGAAGGACGGAGCTGAGCGATGACCACCCCTTTGCTGAGCGTCAGGAACCTGACGCTGGATATCCCGACCGGCAGCGGCACGCTGCACGCAGTGCGCGGCATCGACTTTGAGCTCGCGCGCGGCGAAACCCTGTCGATCGTCGGGGAAAGCGGGTCGGGCAAGTCGCTGACCTCGCTCGCGGTGATGGGCCTTCTGGGCAAGTCGATCAAGCGCTCGGCGGACAAAATCCGCTTCGACGATGTCGATCTGCAGCGTGCGGGCAAGCGCGTGATGCGGGATTTGCGCGGCAATCGCATCGCGATGATCTTTCAGGAACCGATGACCTCGCTCAACCCGGCCTACACCATCGGCGATCAGCTGATGGAAACCCTGTTGCTGCACCGCAAGGTCAGCAAGGCTATCGCCCGGGCCAGGGCGGTCGAACTGCTGGAAAAGGTCGGCATCACCGCCGCCGCAAGTCGCCTGTCGCAATATCCGCACCAGCTGTCGGGCGGCCTGCGGCAACGGGTGATGATCGCCATGGCCTTGATGTGCGAACCGGACCTGCTGATCGCGGATGAACCGACCACGGCGCTGGACGTGACCATTCAGGCGCAGATCCTGCGCCTTCTGGTCGATCTGACGCGCGAAATGAACATGGCGATGATCCTGATCACCCATGACCTTGGGGTGGTGGCGCGTGTCGCCGACAAGGTGGCGGTGATGTATGCGGGCGAGCTGGTCGAAACCGGCCCCGCCGCGCAGGTCTTTGCCGCGCCCAGCCATCCCTACACCCGCGGGCTTTTGCGCTGCATTCCGCAACCGGGCAAGACCGCACGCGGCGCGCCGCTGGGCACCATCGCCGGCATTGTTCCCTCGCTGGTGGGCGAGGTCACGGGCTGTGCCTTTCGCACCCGCTGTCCGCATGCGCTGCCCGCCTGCCGAGACGCCATCCCGCAGCGCGGCGACGCCGGCCACGCCTTTCGCTGCGTGTTCGCCGACGGGGCCCTGTCCCGGGAAGGAGAGATCGCATGAGCGATATTCTGACGCTTGACCACGTCAAGAAGACCTACCGCGTCAAACAGGGGATGTTTGGCAAGCACCGGCCGCTGACGGCGGTCAATGATGTCTCTCTGACGATGCGCAAGGGCGAGGTGCTGGGGCTGGTCGGGGAATCCGGCTGCGGCAAGTCCACACTCGCCAAGCTGCTGTTGGGGCTCGAGACACCCACCGACGGCAACGTGCTGGTCGAAGGTGACCGGATGCAGGATCTGGACCGCCGCGCCCTTGCCGGGCGGCTTCAGCCGATCTTTCAGGATCCGTATTCCTCGCTGAATCCGCGCAAATCCATCTATGACCTGATTTCGCTGCCCCTGCGGGTGCATGGCATCGGCGATACCACCAGCCAGCGCAAGGCGGTGCTCGAGATGCTGGACGTAGTGGGCCTGCCGTCACGGGTCATCAACACCTATCCCAGTCAGATGTCGGGCGGTCAGCGCCAGCGTGTGGCGATCGCCCGCGCCCTTGTGATGAAGCCCGAAATCGTCATTTGTGACGAGCCGACATCGGCGCTGGACGTGTCGGTGCAAAGCCAGATCCTGAACCTGTTGGGCGATCTGCGCCATGAATTCGGCCTGACCTATCTGTTCATCTCGCATGATCTGGCGGTGGTCGAACATCTCGCCACCCGCGTGGCGGTGATGTATCTCGGTCGCATCGTCGAAGAAGCGCCTGTCGCCGACCTGTTCGAACGCCCGCGCCATCCGTATACACGCGCGCTGCTCAGCTCGGTGCTGACACCGGACCCGACGCAGGGCGTGCCGGAAACCGCGCTTGGCACGGCCTATCCCAACCCGATCGACCCACCTTCGGGCTGTGCCTTTCATCCGCGCTGCCCGCATGCGAGCGCGCATTGCGCTGCGGTGGCACCACGCCCCCTCCAAACCGACGCGGGCCGGGTGGAATGTCATCTGCACGACCCTCAAAGCCCGATGTACAAGGAAACAGCCGCATGAGCGCGATGTCCAAAACCCAACATGTCTGCAAGCATGTGATCGAAACGCCGGGTGGCGTTGTCGCATCCCAGCACCGCCTTGCTGCCGAGGCAGGGGCAGAGGTGCTGCGCGCCGGCGGTGATGCGGTGGATGCGGCGGTGGCCACATCCTTTACCATCGGCGTGCTGGAACCCTGGATGAGCGGCCCTGCGGGGGGCGGGGCGGCCGTTCATTGGCGCGCCGATACGGGCGAGGCCGTGGCCATAAACTTTGGCATGCGCTCACCCAAAGGGCTGAATGTAGGGGATTATCCGCTGTCGGGCGATGGCAAGGCGGGCGATCTGTTCCCGTGGGAGCGGGTGGTCGATGACCGCAACGTGCAGGGCGCCACTGCCATCGCTGTGCCGGGCACCGTGGACGGCCTCGGGCAGGCCCATGCGCGCTGGGGGCGGATGCCTTGGGCCGATCTGCTCGCCCCCGCCATCGCCCATGCGCGTGAGGGTATGCTGGTCGACTGGTACGCGGCGTTACTGATCGCGTCGGTGGCGCGCAACCTTGCCCAAGATGCGGATGCCGCAGCCTTGTTTCTGGATGACGGGATCTGGCCGAAGGGCTCTGGCTGGACGGCGATCCCCGACAACCGGCTGGAGCAGGGCGCCATGGCAGACACCTTGGACGCATTGGCCAAGGGCGGCGCGCGCTCCTTCTATTCCGGCGACATCGCTCAGGCACTGGCGGGCGATGTGCAGGCCAAGGGCGGCTGCCTGTCCACCGAAGACCTCGCCGGGTATCGCGCGTGGATGGGCCGCGCGCAGCCCGTTCCTTACCGCGATGCGATGTTCCACGTCATGCCGGGACTGACCGCCGGGCCGACCTTTGCCCGTGTGGTAGAGCAGCTGTCGGATCAGGACCTGTCGACCCCTGCGCAAGCCTATCCGGCCTATGCCGGCGCGCTTGCCCGCGCCTATGCCGAACGGCTGGGCAAGATGGGCGATACCGGCGAAATCCCCGAAGCTCCCGGCTGCACCACGCATTTCTCGGTCGTGGATCGCGCGGGGAACATGGTGGCGCATACCCAGACCTTGCTGTCGATCTTTGGCAGCCGCGTGGTGTCCCCGTCCACTGGCCTGTTGATGAACAACGGGATCATGTGGTTCGATCCCGAACAGGGCAAACCGAACTCGCTGGCACCGAACAAATCCTGCCTGATGAATGTCTGCCCGATTGTGGGCACCCAAGGCACGCGCAGCTTCGCGTTGGGCGCATCGGGCGGGCGCAAGATCGTCTCGGCGGTGTCGCAGCTGGCCTCGTTCATCACCGATACCGGCATGGATATCGGTGCGGCCTTTCACGCGCCGCGCATCGACGTATCGAGCGGGACAGGTGTGATCGCCGATGAAACCCTGCCCCCCGAGGTGCTGAGCGCCATCGAAACCGTCCTGCCCGTGCAAACCACCAGACGCACCGTGTTGCCCTATGCCTTTGCCTGCCCCGCCGGGGTGATGCGCGATGGCGCGATCAACACGGGATGCACCGAAATCATGTCACCCTGGGGTGACACAGCCCTGGAAGAGACAGCATGACCCGCCAGTCCGCCATAGACAAAGCCACCGAATATTTCGAAACCGGCGCTTTCCAGACCGATCTGGCCCATCTTGTGTCCTATCGGACCGAAATTCAGAATCCCGCGCCCGAAGCTCGTGCTGAAGCGTTGCGCTATCTGACCGAAACCATGCTGCCCCGGCTTGAGGCAATGGGTTTTGTTTGCGAACTGCTGGAGAATCCCGACCCCAAGGGGGGCCCGCTGCTGATCGGCGAGCGGGTCGAAGGTGCAGACCTGCCCACCATCCTGACCTATGGCCATGGCGATACGGTGCTGGGGCAAGAGGGCATGTGGCGCGACGGGCTCAAGCCTTGGGAGATCACCGAAGAGGGCGAGCGCCTGTATGGGCGCGGCACTGCCGACAACAAGGGCCAGCACCTGATCAACATCGCCGCGCTTGAATGCGTGCTTGCAACGCGCGGCAGCCTTGGGTTCAACACCCGGATCGTTCTGGAAATGAGCGAAGAGGTGGGCTCGGTCGGCTTGCCCGAAGTGTTCCGCGCCTACAAGGACCGGCTGAGCGCGGATGTGCTGATCGCCTCGGACGGGCCGCGCCTGCAGCCCGACGTGCCGACCATGTTCATGGGCTCGCGTGGGGGGACGACGTTCGATCTGTTGGTGGAAACCCACGAGGGCGCGCATCATTCCGGCAACTGGGGCGGGCTGCTGGCCGACCCTGCGATGATCCTCGCCCATGCGCTGGCCTGCATCACCGATAAGCGTGGTCAGATCAAGGTGCCCGAATGGCGCCCCGACAGCCTGACAGACGCGGTACGCGAGGCCCTGCGTGATCTGCCTGTAACGGGCGGCGAGGGCCCCGCAGTGGACCCTGACTGGGGCGAGGAAAGCCTGACCCCCGCCGAGCGGGTCTTTGGCTGGAACAGCTTTGCCGTGCTCGCCATGGTATCCGGCGTGCCCGAAGCGCCGGTCAACGCGATTTCGGGATGGGCGCGGGCAACCTGCCAGCTGCGCTATGTCGTGGGCACTGACCCGGCCGGGATCCTGCCCGCACTGCGCCGCCACCTCGATGCGCATGGCTTTGAACGGGTGCATATCCGCCCGCATGATCGTGGTTTCTTCGCAGCGACCCGCCTTGATCCGACCCACCCCTGGGCGCAGTTCGTGGGCGTGTCGATCCGCGAGACCGCGGGCGATCTACACGTGCTACCCAACCTCGCGGGATCACTGCCCAACGACAGCTTTACCGACATCCTCGGTTTGCCGACGATCTGGGTGCCGCATTCCTATCGCGGCTGCTCACAGCACGCCCCCAACGAACATGTGCTCAAGCCCGTGTGCCGAGATGCGCTGCGGGTCATGGCCGGCGTTTTTTGGGATATCGGCGCAAAGACCCCGCCTGGCAAAGAGGTCGCCGCATAGGCCGAAGGAGTTCATGGCACCGTCAGGGTGGGCTGGCATCGCCTGGGCTTTTTGGCACAATTCCTTCGAGGGGTTCACTGTTAGAATCCAGCATGATAGCTGCGGGGATATGAGCAGTTGGGCCCCTACGAAATACAAGACTAGGAACTGGTCTTCGTACAATGCAGCGCTGAAGCAACGCGGATCGCTGAAGAACCCCTGACCGGCAGAACATGCTTGCATGTGCGAGAGGTTGGTTTGATCCCGAGATGTCTTGGACACCCGCGCCGAGTGGCAAACGCGGGTGGCAGCCCCAGTTCAGCGAGGCTGCGATCCAGACTTGCCTGACGATGAAGGTGCTGTTCGGGATGCCGCTTCGTCAGACGACAGGGTTCGTCGCAAGCCTGTTTCGGCTGGTCGGATTGGATTGGGCGGTGCCGGACTTCAGCACTTTGTGCTGCCGCCAGAGAACGCTCAACGTGAACCTGCCCTATCGCAACGGAACCGGCCCGCTGAATCGCCTCATCGACAGCACTGGCATCCAGTCCGAGGGTGAAGGCGAATGGAACGCCCGCAAGTATGGCGGCCTCAAACGCCGTATTTGACGCAAGACACATCTAGGCATAGACAAAGAAACATTGGAGCTCCGGGCTGTCGAGGTCACTACCAGCAATATTGGTGACACGCCGATGCTGCCGGAATTACTCGCCCAAATCCCGCGCGATCAGGTCATAGGATCGGTCATCGCTGACGGGGCCGATGACACCTGCAAATGTCACAACGCGATTGCCGCCCGCGGCACACATGCCGTCATTCCGCCTCGAAAGAACGCCAAACCCTGGAAGCCAGCAAGTGCCGGGACTAAACGCCTAGGATCGAATATTTTGCTGCGAACGAACCCTTGGTGTCCGCTCCCCACTTGATCCGAGACAAGTGAGAATATCATGAAAGGTTCCGAACCAGTCATGCAGCGCCGAGGCGGCCAACCTGGGCTTCTATCGTCACCTTCGCCGGTTCGGTTTGCTTGTCGCAATGCCCGAATGTTCGTTTGCCGAGCCCTTTGTTCAGTCCGGCGAGGTCCGCAATCTGGGTCTCAGTGCCAACATCGATGATGCAGATGCCAAGCGCCTCGACCGAGGCATAGGTGGCGGGGTTTAGCTCCGAAAGCCGGCGCGCGGCGACCGGGAACAGGATCAAT
Organism: Citreicella sp. C3M06; assembly: GCF_018860705.1. Classification (GTDB taxonomy): domain Bacteria; phylum Pseudomonadota; class Alphaproteobacteria; order Rhodobacterales; family Rhodobacteraceae; genus Salipiger. Next base: position 5,425 of record NZ_JAHKQA010000015.1, on the reverse strand, counting down.
GGGTCCAGAACCTAGGCAGATGACGGATCGCTATGCACCGGTCGGAAACTGCCCTGAGCTGAGATGATCGTGTCGAGGCCAAGCGCACGGGCCGCCGCAACACCTTCTGGCGGCACCACCATGGTCGTGCCCGACCCGACAACCTCACCCTTTCGCAGGATCGCTCGGCCGCCGCCAAAGCTTAGCACCGGCTGTCGACGCTCGAGGTCGATGACGGTCACGTCCGCATCTGCGCCCGGTGCGAGATGGCCCTTGCGCGCTGAAAGCCCCATCATCCGGGCCGGTTCGGCCGAGGTCTTCAGCACGAACTCCGAAAGGCTCAGCGCGTTGAGGTGGACCAGCGCCAAGCCCCGCTCGCACAGGTCATTGCGCGGCAAGCCGCCGCCGTCGGTCGCCAGTGCGTCGATCGCAAAACGGCCGTTCTCGCGGCGCAGCAGCGCTAGCGTGATCGAAGTCTCCGCCGGGTTGACGAAGTAGCTCATGCCAATGTCTGTCTCGGCCTCGCGCCAAGCGGCCACCGCCGTCTCACCTGTCTCAAGGCGGGTGACGCCGTTGGCGTAGACGTGGATATGCGCCCAGCCTTCAAGGATCGCCTGCTCCATGCCCTTGACGTCGGCGCTGTAGCCGCCGGCGATCAGGTTGCGTTGGGTGGCGACGCTCTCGGGAATGCCGTTGGCACATTTCGCGGAGTTGCCGTTGATGGGCGCGAGGTAGCTCTCGGACCAAATGTTGGTATGGCGCGCGAGGATCTGCGCCGCCTCGTAGGCCTCGAGCAACGCCGGCCCCTGAAAACCCCGCGAGTAGGAGTTGACATGCGGCATATGAAGAGGCTGGCCGCTTGCAAGCTCGCAGGCCTGCCGCAGCCCGTCGAGGTTCTGCGGCGTGTCCAGCGTGCCGGCGTGAAAGGCGACATGTGCGCCTTCGCGACTGCAAAGCTCGATGACCCGGCCAGAAGCCTCGGGGGTCAGCGGGAAATGCCCACCCAGGATCTTGAGTCCGACGGCCCCGGCCGCGCGGGCGCGGTCGAGCGCCGCTTCGAGCTCTGGCATCTCGGGGTTCGTGGAGTCGACGGTATGACCAGGGCGCACATAGTCGATGCAAGCCAGCGTGAGGCCGCTGCCGGTGCGCGCGGCGATCTGCATAACGCTGTCGATCGGCCCTGCCATGTCGAGCGCGGTGGTTACCCCGGCAAGTGCAAGCATCCGGTGTCCCGCGGCGCCGCCCATCCAACCCGACACATGCACATGCGAGTCGATCAGTCCGGGCAGCACGTGGAGCCCGGTGATGTCCTCTTCGCGCGCGGCGGGGGCGCTGATCTGCGGTGAGACCTCGGCCACCTTGCCGCCGTCGAAGGCGACATCGGCGATGCCGTTCACGCCAGAGCGCGGATCGCAGACGTGGCCGCCGCGCAGGATCAGGTCATAAGTCATCGTGTCTTTCCTTTCGCGCCTGTCCTCTGGGGACAGGTCGGTCGTTCAGTCGGGCGTGGCGCGGCGCGGCGAACCATCATCGCCACTGTGGCGTGCGAGGATATGGACGAAGATCACGACGATCATCAGGGGTACGGCAATCGCGATCCAAATGGTGTGAAAGGGCAGCGCCTCGGCCATGGTCTTGGTATGTCGCAGCAGAAAGCCGCGCGCAGGGTTCATGCCGGGACCGACAAAGCAGTAGAGCAGCACCGGGGCGAGGTAGACAAAAACCACTAGCGAACGCACAAACTCGGCGGCGGTCTGCAGCCATGGAGGGCCGTTCTTGACGCTGTTCATCAGCGCGGGGTCGAAGCGGCGCTTGAAGGCCATGCTGGCGCCGATGAGGCCGGCCCATATCATCGCGTAGCGGGCCAGTTCCTCGGTCCATGAGGGGGGCTGCTGGAAGATATAGCGCGCCGCTACCTGCAGCAGGACCACGCCCACGAGCACGACCAGCGCGGTGAGAGTCACCGCGCTGGCTGCCCAATCTAAAACCCGGCTGGTCCGGAGGATTGCGTTGTTCAGGGAGGTCATGAACGCTCCTGCTTATTCGACCGCGGCCTTGGCGTCGGTCCAAAGCTGGAAGTCCTCGCCCGAGACCTGGGTTTCCCACAGCGGGGCGGCCATCTCGATCATCTTGTCGCGCTCGCCCTCGGCCAGCGGGGTGATGGTTACACCCAGCTCCACCTGATGCGCGGCGATCTCGGTGGTCCAGTCGGCGAGCCATGCGCGGTTGGCCTCGAGGCCGGCTTCGATCGCGGCATCGATCTGGCCCTGCTCTTCTTCGCTGAGACTGTTGTACCAGTCATCCGAGACCATGATGGCTCGGGTCGAGGGGAAGAGGTCGGCCGGGGTGTAGTTGGTCAGAAAGCTCGTGTGGCCGCCGCGGATGGCCGAGCTCGGCGGGTTGAAGTAGCCGTCCGCCACGCCGGTCTGGATCGCGTTGGCGACTTCCGCCCAGGCAATCACGGTGCCGTTGGAGCCGAGCGATTCCATCAGGTTCAGCTGCTCGGGGTTCAGGGCGCGGAAGCGCAGGTCAGCCATGTCGGCCACGGTCGAGATCGGCTTCTTGGCGTTGTGAATGCCCATCGGGGTGCCGATGAAGTTGATGCCAGCAAAGCGCACGCCGAGGTCGAGCAGCGGCGCGCTGGCCACCTCCATCATCATGTCTTCGGACATGATCTTGTCGAGTTGCTCGCTGCTGTCGAAGAAGAACGGCAGGGTCAGGCCCTTGAGGACGGGCGAGACCGAATAGGCGGTTGATGCGGCGGCGAGGTTGATCTCGAGCAGGCCCGAGGAAACCTGATCGAGACGCTCTTTCTCCTTGCCCAGGGTTTCAGACGGATAGATCTCGACGGTGAAATCCGAGCCCTCCAGCGCGTCGGCGAAGCCATGCGCAAAGGTGGCCTCGCCGCTGTTGGCGGGATCGTCCACCGAGTTCATCGCGATCTTGATTTCAGCGGCCTGTGCGCACGTGACGCCGAGGGTCAGCGCGCCGGCGGTGATCAGGGTTGCAAGGGGTTTCATATGGGAGGTCTCCTTGTTGGTAGGGCTATCGATTGGGAGGGGTCAGCGCAGCCCGAGCGCCGTGGGAAGGGCGAGGGTGATCGCGGGGACGTAGGTAAGCACCACCAGCAGGAGCAACTCGGCGATCAGGAAGGGCATGGTGACCCGGATCAGCCGCCAGTAGTCGAGCTTGACCACCGTCGACAGGATCAGCAGCACCGCGCCAAGCGGCGGCGACAGCAGGCCGGCGGTGATGTTAAAGCAGATGACGATCGCCAGATGAATCGGGTCGATTCCCATAGCCAGCGCAGCTGGCACGAAGATCGGGGCAAAAAGTGCGACGGCGGCTTTCACATCCATCGCCATGCCAGCACCGAGGAAGATCACGTTGATCAGCATCAGGTAGCCGAGCGGGCCAAGGCCCCAGCCTTCGACGACGCTCTGAATGGCCTGCGGCCACTGCAACAGTGCCGCGATGTAGGAGAAGGTCGAGATCGCGCAGAGCAGGATGAACAGACCGCCCAGCATCACCCCCGTGCGCATCAGGCTGTCGAGCACTCCTTTGAGGTTGAGCTTGCCGTAGCCGATACCGATCAGCAGCGCCGCCAGAACGGCGACCCCTGCGGCCTCGGCCGGTGTCATAAAGCCGAACAGCGTCCCGCCGAGGATGATCACCGGCAAGAGCATTGCGGGGATCGCGCGGATCAGCGACGGCAGGAACGGCGGCAGATCCATGCTGTCGCCGCCCGGGTGGTCGTCTCGGTGGGCGTAATAGGCGTTCATGGCCATCAACATCGCTGCCAGCAGCAGACCCGGCAGGATGCCGGCGGCAAACAGCGCGGTCACGTTGGTTTCCATCAGAGCGCCGTAGAAGATCATGATCGACGACGGCGGGATGATCGGCCCGATGATCGATGAGGCGCCGGTGATCGCCGAGGCGTAGTCACGCGTGTAGCCGCGGCGTTCCATCTCTGGCACCAGCGAGTTGCCAAGGGCTGCGGCGTCTGCCGTGGCAGAGCCGGACACGCCTGCGAAGAACACCGATGTCACGACATTCACATGGCCCAGACCGCCCTTCAGTCGACCGAAGACTGACATGCTGAGATCGATCAGCGCAGAGGCGACGCCCCCCCGATTCATCAAGTCTCCCGCGAGGATGAACAGCGGCATGGCGAGAAAGGCGAAGCTGTCCAACTGGCTGAACAGGCGCTGCGGCAGGACGGCCATGAACTGAGCCTTGTCTACCGCCCAGAAGGTCAGGATCGCCGAAGCTCCGATCAGGTAGGCGATAGCAGATCCCGCGGCGAGCGCGACCGCTGTGCAGATGACGATGAAGGATACGGGCAAGAGGATGTCCATGTGGGAGGCAAGTTCCCGGGACGCTGCAGAGCGGTGACGTAAATGAAAATCCTCTAGCTCTGCGCCTCCTATAAGCGATGCTTATACGTCTGGCGTGTCATTTTACAAAACCATTTAATATCAGGTTCTTGCCTGTGATAATCTGAAAATTCTCGCATTCGGAAATCTTAGGGGGATCTCGTGTAACGCCCTCATAGTGGGCGCTTTTTCGACCATGATCGATTTTTAGCCGATATTTTCTCATGCGACACGACTGACCCTTGGATGAAAGAGGCGGCCTCGCGGCACTCCAAACCTCGAAGGCTGACGGGCCAACGGATGGACAAGGCCGGGCGCGACGGAGCTGATCGTAGGAAGGTTCAGGCGCCCGCTTGTGCGACGGCCCGCGAGTACGCCAGAACGGTCAAGCGGTGGGATGGCGCCCGGCGCGCCAAGGGAGCAGACCACGCACCGTAGGCGCTCTGCGCTGCGCCAACCGTAAGGCCTGCACCGGAGGAAATGGATCAGTCGAGGATGAAGAGCGTCGCGCCAGTTCTTGTGCGCGGGGAATGGGCCTCGGCGTCATCGGCAACCTGATAACTCATGCTCTTGCGGACCTCGAGCACGCGGCCGTCCTTGAGACGGGTATCCATGGCCCCCTTGGTGCAGAATATGACATGACCCTTGATACACCAGTGATCCGAAACGTAGCTGGGGGAATGCTCGATCAGGCGCACGCGGACGCGGCTCTTGCCCTCTCCGAAATACTGCACAGGCCAGAGCGAAAACCTTCATCGCCCTCGTGGCGCTCGGGCTCGATCCGTGACCAATCGGTGAGAGCGATGGGAAAGTTTTCCAATTTCAATTCTGTTCCTTTCAGGCCGCCAAGTTGACGGCCGCGATCTTGATCCCAACAAGCGTTCATTCGCAGCGTTCCGGCACCGGATAAGTCGGCAGCAGCATCGGACTTCAACGAGAATACGCCTGCCCCGTAACCGTGCTTAAAGCGACGATCTGCCTGAGACAGTGCCCGAGGGGTGGAGTAAGGCCGCCGGCCAAGGCCTCTGAACCGCCCCGGTTTTTCCGGACGCTGATTACGGTTAGTTACG
>NZ_JAHKQA010000061.1 GCF_018860705.1 Citreicella sp. C3M06 | reverse complement strand
CGATTTGTGCAACAAAGCCCATCATGACAATAGCCGCAAACAACCTCGCAATACTGCTCCGGTTGCTGCACGCGCGACTCGGGTGTGGCGCGCAAGTCAAGCGCGCCGAGTTCCCAAAAATACGCCCATCTGTCGAAACCTTACAGGTAGCGATCATAGCTGTTGTGTGATAGCTTCGCTTGTCGCATACATATAGCTAAACTCCACATGCCGCGCGGACCTTTCGGAGCGAGGTTCATGGAGCATACCTTCTAATGTACGGCGCGGCGAGCAGAATGAACAAAACCACTGAATCATTTCGTTTTATTGATCTATTTGCCGGAATTGGCGGCCTCCGGATCGGTTTTGAAGCAATCGGAGGAGTATGTGTATTTACCTCCGAGTGGAACAAATATTCGCAAGAAACCTACAGGGCAAATTTCCCGGACGACGATCACAAAATTGAAGGGGACATCACAGCGATCAGTGAAGAAGACGTCCCGGCACACGACTTGTTGCTCGCGGGCTTTCCATGCCAACCCTTTTCAATCGCTGGGGTATCCAAGAAAAATGCCTTGGGAAGAGCTCATGGTTTTGCCGACGAGACCCAAGGCACGCTATTCTTTGACGTCGTACGCATCCTGAGGCACCATAGACCGAAGGCATTCTTGCTGGAGAACGTTAAAAACCTTCTGAGTCATGACAAGGGGAATACGATGCGTGTCATTTTGCATGCATTGGACGAACTCGATTATGATGTCGACTATCGCGTCATAGATGCCCAAAGTTGGGTCCCTCAGCATCGGCAACGGATTTTCATATCTGGTTTCCGTAGAGATTTTCCGACCAACTTTACTATGGAAGATGTGAAGATCCCTCAAGGGCGTAAACCCATTCTTAAAGATATCCTTCATCCTGAAGATGGATCTGAAATTGCAGAATTCCCGTTTACAGTGGGCCCGTGTGCTGAAGTGTCGGAAAAATATACCTTGACTCCCAAACTCTGGGAATATCTTCAAAGGTACGCTGCAAAACACAAAGCTGCGGGCAATGGATTTGGTTTCGGCTTGCGAGGGCCTGGCGATGTCGCCAGAACACTGTCCGCAAGGTATTACAAGGACGGTTCAGAAATCCTGATTGAGCGGGATGGAGACATTCCGAGGCGCCTGACCCCACGGGAGTGCTCACGCCTAATGGGGTTTGACCGACCAGGTAACAATCGACCTTGGATCATTCCTGTTTCGGATACCCAAGCTTACCGCCAATTTGGGAACGCAGTGGCCGCACCGGTCGCCATTGCGATCGCGAATTCCATGGAACCGTGGCTTACCAACACGGTGGCTATCAGGTCAAGGATGAGTAATCGTGCCTAACACACGGCACCCGATGAGCCGATCAGAGATGATGTCGCGGATTGGCCCCAAGGACACAAAGCCTGAACTTGTCGTCAGGCGCGGAGTCCATGCCTGCGGGTATCGTTTCCGACTTCACAGAAAGGAACTCCCGGGAAAACCGGATCTTATGATGAGCAAGTATCGGTCGGCGATTTTTATCCATGGGTGTTTTTGGCATGCGCATGAAGACTGCCGATATTTCAAGCTGCCCAAGACACGGCGTGAATTCTGGCAAGAGAAACTTCTCACCAACAGCAAGCGCGATCAGGCAGCGGTTCAAAGTCTTATTGATGGCGACTGGCGTGTTCTGATCGTTTAGGAATGTGCAACTCGGGAAATTCCGGTTGAGAAAATTGTTGCCTGCATCGCCGATTGGTTGCAGTCCCATGAAAAATTTGCAGAAATATCTTCTGACACATGGCGGACAAGCCGTTCAATAACAAAACGGAAAACGAAAAAGAGCGTTTGAAATGAACAACGAATTGATTAACGAACCAGACGCGCCAAGGCTGATCAACGGTCTTCGGGATACAGGCTATGACTTTAGGACGGCTTCTGCTGACATCATAGACAACTCGGTGGCTGCAGGAGCTCAGGAGATCAATGTTCGCATCGACTTGATGCAAGACGGACGAAAACTTGTCTATTTCGGCGATGATGGTTTCGGTATGAATGCCGACGGTGTGTTCAAGGCGATGCGCTACGGGGCCCCCGAGCGTGAAAACCCTGAAAGCCTTGGCAAGTTTGGCCTCGGATTGAAAACCGCCTCGAGTTCCGTGTGCCGCCAATTCACGCTGATCTCAAGAAACTCACCCGATGAGGCCCTGAGCAAGCTTTCCTGGGACCTTGATCACGTCGAAGCATCGGGGCTCTGGGAAATGAGCAGGGAACCGGTGACAGTCGATGAGGAAGAAGCCTTTGAAGAGCTGTGTGGGGAAGGAAGTGGAACGCTCGTCGTATGGTCGAAATGCGACAGGATCCTTTCAAAGAACTATGACGAACCCGGTGGTACAAAGGAAAAGGCTGCGATTGGCCGTCTCTCTGCCGGATTGCAGAAACATGTAAGTGAGATCTATCACCGTTTTCTGGATCAAGCCGATACCCGAGAGCGGAATATCACGATTTCTGTGGATGGCGTCAAAGTCGGGCCATGGGATCCGTTTTTCCGGGAACGCTCGGAACAGGTCCTTGCCGAGAAACAACAGGCAATGGAGGTGCAGGTCGAAGACGGAAGTACACACAATGCTTCGGTCGCGGCATGGATCCTTCCCCACAGTGACGACCTAGGCGACGACGAAAAAAACCAAGCCCGCATCACCAACAGGGGCCAAGGATTCTACATCTACAGGGAAGGCCGGTTGATCAGCAGCGGTGGATGGCTCAGCGTTTTCGGCGGTCTCGACCCACATATGTCATTGCTGAGAATTGAATTTGATTTTGGGCACGAACTGGATGAGGCCTTTCATATCGACGTGAAGAAATCCCGTGTTCTTTTTGATCCGGCACTGTCCGAATACCTCGAAAAGCTTCTCGGACCAGCGCGCAGGGAAGCAAACCTGCGATACCGAAAGAAAGCCCAGAAAGACGCAGCGAAGGCCAAGGTTGATCATACTTCTGCGAACCGCACTGTGGAGGGCACCAAAAACACGCGACAAGCAACAGTCGAGGGCGCGGATCCCGAAACGCAAAGTGCAGTGATCTCGAACAATCGCGGGCCGAAGATCAAAATTCGCCAGAAGATCGAAAACAACGTCGAACCTGGCAGTCTCTATATTGAAGCCGTTGACACGATCACGTCAGGAGACCTGTGGGAACCCAGCTATAGGAGCGCAGGAGTTGAAGGACATGTCGGTGCAGTATTGTTGAACAAGCATCACGACTATTACCAAAAAATCTACCTTCGGGCGGCGAATAGCGGCTATTCCGTACAGGGAATGGATCTTCTGCTCTGGGCCTTCACGGCAGCCGAGCAGAACAATACCAACGAGGAACTGGATCCGATTTTCTCAGATATCCGCGAAGAGATTTCCTCAAACCTGAGAAAGCTGTTGCGCGACGTGACCACACCGACCAGCGACGACCTTGAGGACGAATAGAGCTTTCAAATGCTGAAAGATCACGCAGACCTGATTGCATCTGAGTTGAGCGAAGGTACGGGTGCGTCTGTTGCTTTGAGCATTGTGGCCTCTGGCATGCGATCAGGTTTGGATATTTGGTTCCATGATTTGGAGAAACGTCAGGGACCGATTGTCGAACTCCGCCCTCACGGTCTGAGAGCTCACCGAGTGCAACTTCGGTTCGGGAATTTCTCAAGACAGATCTTGAAACAAATCTCCGAAGCTCCTGCGGAAGACATCCAACTGGCACGATCCCTCGTAACCAGCATTAGGGTCGAGGCCAACGTGGAAATTCCTGGTCAAAGCCTTGAATGCTGGACGGTTGATGATGGCAGATTTACGATAGCAGCTACCCTCAAACATGAGACCACGGCAGATGGCGGTGATGCGATCGTCGCTACTTGCCGGGAAGTCATTGTGCCCCTCATGGCTGCAATGGCGGAACTGATTGGTTACGACGAAATAGTTCCTGAGGACACGTCAGGAGAATTGGAGGGAGCCCTTTCCCTCGCACTTGTTCGGAAGCGAGAGAGAAATCCGAGAAACAGGCTCCTTTGCCTCAGAGTGCATGGCTACAAGTGCTATTGCTGCGGGCTCAAACCGCAGTTGAAATATGGACCAGCGGGCAAAGTTCTTGAGGTACACCACCTGCAACCAGTGTCTCAATTGCATGAGGAGAGACGTTACGATCCAAAGGCGGACCTTGTTCCTCTTTGCCCGAATTGCCACCGAGCAGTCCACACACGGCGGCCCACGCCGTATTCGATCGAAGAACTGATTATTATGATGGATACGAATGTCCACTGATGTGAATTCACTTCCCGAAAAATTTGCTGACCTTCCGGATACTCTCCCAGAGGGCATTCGTTTGAGTGGTCGTGTCCTTGATCCAGTGGTCATCATCGACAAGGAAGGTGGGAAACTCGTCGCAAAAATGGCCGGGCGCCGAACAGTAAAAGGTAAGGAAAAACTGATACTTGCGTTCGGTAATGAATTCGACTGGGTTCTTGATGACAAGACCATTCGCCCGTTGCCTCATGATGCTTTGGAGTTGCTGAGAGCTTCCATGGACGTGGATCATGACGGAAGTGTTGGATACGGAGAGCTCCGCCAGCACATCGCCTCATCGGATGGTTCCTTGAGCATCCAACTCACCGATGCAGCGGGGCAATCGGGATCTGAATCCGCTTCCCGATATCCAGACGTGCTGAAGATGCCCGGCTTAAATGCTGAATTGTACCCTTACCAAGCCAAAGGCGTAGCTTGGATGTGGGAAACCGTCCAAGCTCACGGAGGATTGATCCTCGCAGACGAAATGGGCCTTGGGAAAACTCTGCAAATCATTGCTCTGCTCGTGAGGGAGCCCCCTCCAGAGCATTCACCGGCTTTGATCATATGCCCTACCAGCCTTATTGCGAACTGGGTCCGAGAAATCGAAAGATTTGCACCCTCCCTGTTGATCCTCGTTCACCGCGGCGCCTATCGAACCGGTGTGTTCGCCGGCCTGCAGAGTGCTCAGGTAGTTATCACCACGTATGACACGATGGTGAACGACGTCGCGATTTTTTCCGCATTTGAATGGTCTTGGGTAATTTGTGACGAGGCTCAGGCTATCAAGAACCCGGCCTCCGGCCGGAGGAATTGCGTTGCGACCATTCCTCGCGCCCGGACTGTTCCCATGACAGGGACTCCTGTCGAAAACAGCCTTGTGGACCTATGGTCACTGGCCGACTTCGCCATTCCCGGGCTTCTCGGCACATTGTCTGATTTTGAGGCCAATTTCCCCGATGGGATCGAGATGGCGGCAGAACTCGCAAAAGTCGTCGAACCGGTCATGCTGAAACGTCGTGTCGCAGACGTAGCCGACGATCTTCCAGAGCGTATAGATATCGAGATGCCTCTGGAAATGGAGAGTGCTCTCGTTGAGCATTACAACGCGGTACGGGAAGCCACACTGGAGAAATATCCAGTCGCCGGGGCGCTCGTCGCCACCCTGCAGTTGCAGTTGGTGTGTGCACACCCTTGGCTACGTGTATCTGGCACCGATGTCACCGACGCCGAAAATGCCAACATCGTTGAAGTTGTAGATCTTCCGCTGATCAACACCAAGATGGAGCAAACAGTCCGATTGATCCGAGAGGCTTTCGCGACAGGCCGGAAAGTCTTGGTTTTCGCCCTGTTCAATCGTCTCGGGGATTTGCTTCAGCAAGCGGCTCCCGACCTTTCTGACGCCTATTGGGGAGCAATCAACGGAGGAACACCGCAAGCAGACCGACAAGGCATAATCGATGAATTCTCTGCCGAGGAGGGCCCGGCCATTTTGGTGTTGAACCCGAAGGCTGCCGGAGCAGGCTTGAACATCACTGCCGCGACCGTCGTCATTCACATGACGCCAGTCTGGAACCCTGCTTTGGAAGCTCAGGCAAGCGCAAGGGCACACCGAAGGGGGCAGACACTGCCGGTCACTATTTACCATCTTTATTACGAGGATACTGTCGAAAGGATTATGCTTGATCGATCGGCTTGGAAAAACAAAATGGGCAACGAGATAGCCCCGGTGTCTACAAGAGATGATGAAGACTTGAAGAATGCACTGAACATCAGGCCGCAATTACCATGACGAAAAAGACTTACAGAAAAACCTTGAGCGCCAATGATGCCGGCGAGACGAAGAGCCACCAAGCCGGAATGCTCATTCCCAAGGCGGACCACGAGTTCAGGGCATTCCTTGGAGAGCTGGACCCCGCAACAAAAAACCCTCGGAGAACGATCTCTTGTCTTGATGAACACGGTGAGGAGATTGATTTGCAGTATATTTATTACAACAACAAACTCCACGACAAAAAAGGCACCCGAAATGAGTTCAGGCTTACCTGTTTGACTGGGTATCTGCGACGGTCTGGGGCGAAATCCGGTGACGAATTGGAGCTTTCCAAGGACGAAGGCCAGAATTTATTCAATTTACGGCTTATTACAAATTCTCACTCTGACGCAGTCACGGGCGAGACATCCAATCGAATTGTGCTGAGAGGATGGAGAAGAATTCATTGAATTTTATTCAGGACACGGATCAAGGATTGCGCAAAGACAAACCTCACCAACTGGCCATTCCAACGCGAATGAGCCATCGACACCTTCATTTGTCGCCCGGAACGAGCACTCTGCTCGAAAGCCATGGTTACTTTGTTCTCGAAGATCTCGAGAGCGCAGTTTCCTCCGCCACTTTACAACAAGAGGCAAAGGAAGCGCTCCTTGCCAACTTACTTAGACTTGTTTCCTGTGTCCATGGAGCCAGTGTAGACTGGATTGAATACTACGAGGGGTGCGAAGATGGGTTCCATGAGCTTTTTTTTGTTTGTCCTGAATTCGCCGGTATTGACTCGGAGAACCCACTGTTTGCGGTCAACAGAAAGTCATTCGGAAACGCTGGTGCAATGTTTGAAAGGGAGGGCTTGAATAGTTTTGGAGAATTGCTTGAAGCACTTAGGATCGGCATATCACCACTCCCTTCTGGTTTGGGAACCAAGAAGTTGGCGGCATTCTGGAAGCAGCTTCTTTCTTTGGCAAAGGATGTTCGCTCAGACAGTTCCGTGCTGTCTCGTCTCGCTGCGTTGCATCCACTGGCGTCCAGGCATCCTCAGGGCGCCCCCTCACAGGAAGAACCTGAAATTACTTTGGTTCTCAGTGAACAGGCTCGGAGACTGACAAGCGGGTGCCTTCACCTTGGGCCAAAAACCAGGAAACTTATGGAGAGCGGTCTGGAAACCATTGGAGATCTTGCCTCAGCCCCGCAGTCAGTACTTTTGGATATTCCCAGCATGGGAAAGACAACCACCAACCGGATTGATCGGGCTTTGACGGCGCTTGCTGAATCCCAAAACCCGGATGGTTCGATCGACTGGGAAGCTTACTGCGAGGGAATGGACGTTGGACTGTTCCCTGAAGAATCTAAAAATGGCAGCTTCTCCCAAATCCTTGCCGACTTCCCTGCGGTTCTAAAAAGCGCCTTTGAGATCTGCGAAAGCGAAGAGGATGGTATCATTCTCGTAAACAGGATCATGGCTCCGCCCAAGGAAAGGCTGAGCCTTGAGGCGGTCAGCGATCTTTTCGTTGAAAAGGTGACAAGGGAAAGGGTCAGACAAAAGGAGGCGAAAATCCTGGCGCGCTTGGCCAACGCTCTGATCCATGATGACTACGCAAATATGCCCTATCGCTTCCGCCCGGAATTCTCGGAACCATGGAGAACCGCCGCTGAATACTTTTCAAAATCGGATGAAGACATTTCCTTTGTCGATTTTGTTAATGGTCTTGAAAAGGCATGGTCAGTTCCAAGGCGGGAGTTTGCAAAGGCCCTGCCTCTTGTAACGGCTATAATTACCGGGGAGCTTGCGGCCGGAAAGGAGTTTCAATCATCGGTCCTCTTTGACACAACCTCGTTCAAGAAGGGCGATCACCCGGTCGTTGAACTCCCTTTGAAGCTACTTCAGGTACACAAATCGGCAGCGGTACTTCAAGAACAGGGCTATGCGACTGTTGGTGAGTTTCTCACTGCGATAAAGAGTGGGGCCTTATCTGCTTCAGACACCTCGCACACCCGCCGAGTGTACGACAGCATTCGGATACTGGCCAAGTGCACCTGTCCTGATGGGGTGGTCGATTGGTGGAAATATACGGATTTGGCGGAAGTTGCCTTTCTTCCGATATTCGATGTCAATGATCCGCTGTGCTTCCTCGAAAGCATAGTTCCGACAACCGCTTCCGTTTTGAACTCTCGGAAAATTTCGACTCATGCAGCCGATGTCTTTACCCGGCGCTCCTCCGTTGCTCTGTTGGACAGGCCAACCGCTGAGGCGCTTGCTATAGACTTGGGCGGTTACGGTTCAACGATCAAACGCATAGAAACAGACCTGTTGAGCTTTCTGAGTGATGTGTACATTGGCCAGAACCTTGCAATATCCACGGTGCACTTGAGTGCTGCATTCCTGATGCACTGGGCTTTTGTCGCTGAGTGCTTTGAAATGGCCGATGGCGACACAAGCCTCGCCTCAGACTTGTTGGCTACCGGATGGAAGATCGAAAAAGAACAAATCTCGCCGTATCTGCCTGCCATTGTTGCTATCGTAACCGGTTACCCGATGGGCAGGCTTGGTCGGTACACCAAACTGCGACCGACCGATGCTCAGTCACCCAAGAACGACATTCAGGATTTCCCAGCCATTCAGGAGGAAGAAGATATTGAGGACTTTGCTCCGCAGCGGATTGTCCTTCGAGGCTTTCGAAGAAGCCACTGAAAGCCAGACTATCAACCGGAACCGACTGTGTCTCTTCCGAAATCTCGTTGAAAATACCGGGTTAGTTCGCAATGGCAATCAACATGTCGGGCCTATGCTGGGGGCTTCAGCTCATCGTGGCAGGCTTGCTGAATGTTGCCAGCGAGAAAGCCTCTGACAAGGCGTTGTTGCGCAAATCAT
>NZ_JAHKQA010000026.1 GCF_018860705.1 Citreicella sp. C3M06 | reverse complement strand
CCGTAAAAGCCCCTTCACCGGCGGCGCTGAGGCGCAGGTCGGGGCGCTGGACGGGGCGGACGGGACGATGCGGCGGAGCTGCTGAGGTCTGGACGAAGCGGACAGCGGAACGGACTATCGAGGGGTATTGACGGGCGGCGCGCCTTGAGAAGGGCGCACGGTCTGGTTTTTGTCTCTCACGCTCTTTGACATTGATGGTATCTGAAGAGATATGCGGGCGACTTTGGTTCATTCGATGGATCAGTCTTCTGTATATCGCGCTCTTAGGAGAGTTTGATTGGGCCCTAGTGGTCTGGTTGAGTGATCCGATGATGGAGTGTCAGCTTCACTGTTTGTACGGCTTTCGGTTTCTGATGAAACCTGAAGCACAGACAAACAGAAGAAATGTTCGACAGGAATTCCTTAGCCGGGTCCTGTTGAAGATGTGCAGAGGTTCGAACGTCAAGGATAAGTTCTTCGGAACTTTTCAACTTGAGAGTTTGATCCTGGCTCAGAACGAACGCTGGCGGCAGGCCTAACACATGCAAGTCGAGCGCACCTTCGGGTGAGCGGCGGACGGGTGAGTAACGCGTGGGAATATGCCCTTCTGTACGGAATAGCCTCGGGAAACTGAGAGTAATACCGTATACGCCCTTTGGGGGAAAGATTTATCGCAGAAGGATTAGCCCGCGTTGGATTAGGTAGTTGGTGGGGTAAAGGCCTACCAAGCCTACGATCCATAGCTGGTTTGAGAGGATGATCAGCCACACTGGGACTGAGACACGGCCCAGACTCCTACGGGAGGCAGCAGTGGGGAATCTTAGACAATGGGCGCAAGCCTGATCTAGCCATGCCGCGTGAGTGATGAAGGCCTTAGGGTCGTAAAGCTCTTTCGCTGGGGAAGATAATGACTGTACCCAGTAAAGAAACCCCGGCTAACTCCGTGCCAGCAGCCGCGGTAATACGGAGGGGGTTAGCGTTGTTCGGAATTACTGGGCGTAAAGCGCGCGTAGGCGGATTGGAAAGTTGGGGGTGAAATCCCGGGGCTCAACCTCGGAACTGCCTTCAAAACTCCCAGTCTTGAGTTCGAGAGAGGTGAGTGGAACTCCGAGTGTAGAGGTGAAATTCGTAGATATTCGGAAGAACACCAGTGGCGAAGGCGGCTCACTGGCTCGATACTGACGCTGAGGTGCGAAAGTGTGGGGAGCAAACAGGATTAGATACCCTGGTAGTCCACACCGTAAACGATGAATGCCAGACGTCAGCAAGCATGCTTGTTGGTGTCACACCTAACGGATTAAGCATTCCGCCTGGGGAGTACGGTCGCAAGATTAAAACTCAAAGGAATTGACGGGGGCCCGCACAAGCGGTGGAGCATGTGGTTTAATTCGAAGCAACGCGCAGAACCTTACCAACCCTTGACATCCTCGGACCGCTGGAGAGATCCAGCTTTCTCGTAAGAGACCGAGTGACAGGTGCTGCATGGCTGTCGTCAGCTCGTGTCGTGAGATGTTCGGTTAAGTCCGGCAACGAGCGCAACCCACATCCTTAGTTGCCAGCAGTTCGGCTGGGCACTCTAGGGAAACTGCCCGTGATAAGCGGGAGGAAGGTGTGGATGACGTCAAGTCCTCATGGCCCTTACGGGTTGGGCTACACACGTGCTACAATGGCATCAACAATGGGTTAATCCCTAAAAGATGTCTCAGTTCGGATTGGGGTCTGCAACTCGACCCCATGAAGTCGGAATCGCTAGTAATCGCGTAACAGCATGACGCGGTGAATACGTTCCCGGGCCTTGTACACACCGCCCGTCACACCATGGGAGTTGGGTTTACCCGAAGGCCGTGCGCCAACCTTTCGAGGGGGCAGCGGACCACGGTGAGCTCAGCGACTGGGGTGAAGTCGTAACAAGGTAGCCGTAGGGGAACCTGCGGCTGGATCACCTCCTTTCTAAGGATGTTTCTAGCATCAAGGCGTGCCTTGGTCGTGAAACACTTAGCATGGCAGCAATCAAAGCTGCCAAAAAACGAACCGGGGTCGTCCTCATATCTCTTCAGAACACGAAACGGGCTGCCGCTCGTTAACTTGGGTCGGTAGCTCAGGTGGTTAGAGCGCACGCCTGATAAGCGTGAGGTCGGAGGTTCAAGTCCTCCTCGACCCACCAACACCCCTTCGGGGCGCTGGTGATCGCCTTCAGGCAGCCTGGATCAGACAGCACCCAGAATGGCAGCGGGTGACGCTCCCGGGACATTGCGGTTGCAATGCCCTGCCGCGCACTCCCATTTAGCGGAGCAAAATGGGGCCTTAGCTCAGCTGGGAGAGCGCCTGATTTGCATTCAGGAGGTCAGGAGTTCGATCCTCCTAGGCTCCACCACTTCATCGCCGCAAGGAGATGGCTGTCTTCGTGTACCGGACATGGCTTCGATTAGATCGATAAGCACTATCAAGTGTTTATCCGTCCAATCGGACGCATTGACATCGTATAGAGAGAAACAAATCAACATTGCTTGGTTCCCCGAAGTAGCGGGCGAACCTCTGCAGGTCTCCCAAGTGGAGAGGTGGCGCTCCGGTCTAGCCGGCTGGAAAGTCATATCCCTGCTGAAACGAGCAATCGTTGTCCAAGTAAAGTACACTAACCGGTCATTCAGTTCGCACGGATTGAATGACAATGTCCACGCTCAGGCGTGGACGGGAAAGTATGCTTTCGATCCAGTATAGGCGCCAGCGGTCGAACCAGACGCTGGCACGACAGGTTCGAACCTGTCTCTTACTGGATCGGATCAAGCGCGAGAAGGGCGTTTGGTGAATGCCTTGGCAGCAAGAGGCGATGAAGGACGTGATACTCTGCGATAAGTCCTGGGGAGCTGAGAATAAGCTTTGATCCAGGAATTTCCGAATGGGGCAACCCACCTGAAAACTCGTTGTAATTACCATCGTCGAACATCGTTCGACGGAGGTAGCCTACAGCGGGTTTAAACAGGTACTTCTTACCTGAATACATAGGGTTTGAAGAGCAAACCCGGGGAACTGAAACATCTAAGTACCCGGAGGAAAGGAAATCAATATGATACTCCCCTAGTAGCGGCGAGCGAACGGGGACCAGCCGAGCCTTGAGAGTGAATAGAATGGTCTGGAATGGCCAACCATAGTGGGTGACAGTCCCGTATATGAAGCTCGATAGGACGTATTAAGTAGGGCGGGACACGTGAAATCCTGTCTGAAGATCGGGGGACCACCCTCGAAGGCTAAGTACTCCTTGCTGACCGATAGTGAACCAGTACCGTGAGGGAAAGGTGAAAAGCACCCCGACGAGGGGAGTGAAACAGTACCTGAAACCGAACGCCTACAATCAGTCGGAGGATCTTTACGATCTGACGGCGTACCTTTTGTATAATGGGTCATCGACTTGGTCTATCTAGCAAGCTTAAGCCGTTAGGTGTAGGCGCAGCGAAAGCGAGTCTTAATAGGGCGTTGAGTTAGATGGATCAGACCCGAAACCGAGTGATCTAGGCATGACCAGGATGAAGGTAAGGTAACACTTACTGGAGGTCCGAACCCACACCTGTTGAAAAAGGTCGGGATGAGTTGTGCCTAGGGGTGAAAGGCCAATCAAACTCGGAGATAGCTGGTTCTCCGCGAAATCTATTTAGGTAGAGCGTCATCCGAATACCCCGGGGGGTAGAGCACTGGATGGGTAATGGGGCCCCACAGGCTTACTGATCCTAACCAAACTCCGAATACCCGGGAGTACTAGATGGCAGACACACGGCGGATGCTAACGTCCGTCGTGAAGAGGGAAACAACCCTGACCTACAGCTAAGGCCCCTAATTCATGGCTAAGTGGGAAAGCAGGTGGGACGACCAAAACAACCAGGAGGTTGGCTTAGAAGCAGCCATCCTTTAAAGATAGCGTAACAGCTCACTGGTCTAATTAAGTTGTCCTGCGGCGAAGATGTAACGGGGCTCAAGCCATGAGCCGAAGCTTAGGATGCCGTAAGGCATGGTAGCGGAGCGTAGTGTGACATAGACCTCATCCGTATTTGCATCTTTCGGGGTGTAATGACGGATCGAGGTTTTTCTGTGAAGCCGGCCTGTGAGGGATCCGGTGGAGAGATCACTAGCGAGAATGATGACATGAGTAGCGACAAAGAGTGTGAGAGACACTCTCGCCGAAAGTCCAAGGGTTCCTGCTTAAAGCTAATCTGAGCAGGGTAAGCCGGCCCCTAAGGCGAGGCCGAAAGGCGTAGTCGATGGGAACCAGGTTAATATTCCTGGGCCATGTGGTGGTGACGGATCTGAAACGTTGTTCTTCCTTATCGGATTGGAAGGGCAGCCAACGGGTTCCTGGAAATAGCCCCACTTTAGGACCGTACCCTAAACCGACACAGGTGGACTGGTAGAGCATACCAAGGCGCTTGAGAGAACGATGTTGAAGGAACTCGGCAAAATACCTCCGTAAGTTCGCGAGAAGGAGGCCCGGTTCCTAGGCAACTAGGGGCTGGGGGCACAAACCAGGGGGTGGCGACTGTTTACTAAAAACACAGGGCTCTGCGAAGTCGCAAGACGACGTATAGGGTCTGACGCCTGCCCGGTGCCTGAAGGTTAAAAGGAGGGGTGAGAGCTCTGAATTGAAGCCCAGGTAAACGGCGGCCGTAACTATAACGGTCCTAAGGTAGCGAAATTCCTTGTCGGGTAAGTTCCGACCTGCACGAATGGCGTAACGACTTCCCCGCTGTCTCCAACATCGACTCAGCGAAATTGAATTGCCTGTCAAGATGCAGGCTTCCCGCGGTTAGACGGAAAGACCCCGTGCACCTTTACTACAGCTTCGCACTGGCATCAGGATTGTGATGTGCAGGATAGGTGGTAGGCTTCGAAGCAGGAACGCCAGTTCCTGTGGAGCCAACAGATGAGATACCACCCTTCGCACTCTTGATGTCTAACCGCGGTCCGTTATCCGGATCCGGGACCCTGCGTGGCGGGTAGTTTGACTGGGGCGGTCGCCTCCTAAAGCGTAACGGAGGCGCGCGAAGGTTGGCTCAGAGCGGTCGGAAATCGCTCGTTGAGTGCAATGGCAAAAGCCAGCCTGACTGCAAGACTGACAAGTCGAGCAGAGACGAAAGTCGGCCATAGTGATCCGGTGGTCCCAAGTGGGAGGGCCATCGCTCAACGGATAAAAGGTACGCCGGGGATAACAGGCTGATACTGCCCAAGAGTCCATATCGACGGCAGTGTTTGGCACCTCGATGTCGGCTCATCTCATCCTGGGGCTGGAGCAGGTCCCAAGGGTATGGCTGTTCGCCATTTAAAGAGGTACGTGAGCTGGGTTTAGAACGTCGTGAGACAGTTCGGTCCCTATCTGCCGTGGGTGTAGGATACTTGAGAGGAGTTGCCCCTAGTACGAGAGGACCGGGGTGAACGATCCACTGGTGGACCAGTTGTCATGCCAATGGCAGTGCTGGGTAGCTATGATCGGACAGGATAACCGCTGAAGGCATCTAAGCGGGAAGCCCCCCTCAAAACAAGGTATCCCTGAGGGCCGTGGTAGACCACCACGTCGATAGGCCGGAGATGTAAGTGCAGCAATGCATTCAGTTGACCGGTACTAATGGCCCGATAGGCTTGATCCGATCCAGTAAAAGACAGGTTCTTTTACTCGATCCGGAAGCATACACACCAAATAGAGTACAACTCGGACAACAATGTTGATTTGCACATGACGCACCAGGATTGGATGGGTGTGGGGCCCGCGTTGTCGGCTATGCCGAAACGCTACACCCCACCTGCCGCGCCTGCGGCGCGTCATTGTGGTTCTTTCTCGGTTTGGTGGTCACAGCGCGAGCAAAACACCCGGTCCCATTCCGAACCCGGCCGTTAAGTGCCGTTGCGCCGATGGTACTGCGTCTCAAGACGTGGGAGAGTAGGTCACCGCCAAACCTAGTAAGAACCACATCTCTCTCTAAACGATCTCAGCGACAAGACGCTGCATCAAAAATCATGTAGCATAAGCGTCGCGGGATGGAGCAGCCCGGTAGCTCGTCAGGCTCATAACCTGAAGGTCGTAGGTTCAAATCCTACTCCCGCAACCAGTTTTAGCGAACAGGCCGCACCCGAAGGGGTCGCGGCCTTTTTGCTGTCCCCAAAGCTCAACAGTTCCAACAGCTTGCCACGGATCTCCAGCGTGTGGAGGTCCGATTCCTCATCCCAGGAGACGACCACCGTCTCGACCAGCGTGTGCAACTCGTCGGCCGCAGGGCCAGCCACGGCCTCGTCCGTGAGCGTCCCGACAAGATCTTCGACATGGTCCCGGTAGAGTGCGGGAATATCATCTGGCAGTTCGATTGGCGCAGGGATGAGCGTCTCGCGCTCGGCCCGGAGTGCTGTGAGTTCAGCGTCGGCCGCATTCAGACGCCTGATGACCGGGGGCGAGTAGTCGCCGTTCTCTACAGCAGCCATCATCTTGTCGTATGTCTTCTGGACCTCCCGGATGCGGGCGTCGTGTCTCTGGAGCACTTGCCCGCTTTCCTGCTCGTCAGCGCGCATCTTGGCAACGTAGCTCGCCCGGAACTGCTCGTATTCCTTCTCCTGCATCAGCCCCTCGCGCAGGCCACCGAGGATCGTCTCGGCGGCGTCGGCCTCCGAAAGACCGGGCATGCCGGTGCAGACGGCCTCGCCCTTCTCCTTGGCATTGGCACAGTAGTAGCGCCGCCTGGCGCCTTTGCCGGCCACGGTGAGGTTGCCGCCGCACTGGCCGCAGGTCAGCAGCCCCGAAAGAAGATACTTCCTCCGTCGTGCGCTCTGTGCCGCTCCGGCACCGGTCTTGCCGTCAGCTTCGGCCCGGGTGCGCGAGCTGTCGATCAGGTCTTGCCGCGCCTTGACCTTGTCCCACAATGCCTCCTCGACGATCCGCAGTTCGGGCTTCTCGGTGGTGAGCCATTCTTCCGGCGGGTTCGGCTTGGAGACACGGCGCCCGGTCTCGGGATGCTTGGAGTAGCGCTGGCGGTTCCAGACGTGCCGTCCGATGTAGAGTTCGTTGTTGAGGATCCCGGTGCCCCGTGCCCGGTGGCCGTAGATCGTATTGGCCTTCCAGTGACCGCTGCCAGCGCCGCGTCCGCGCGGGGCAGGGACCGCGGCCGCATTGAGGTCAGCCGCGATCTGTCGCGGCGACTTGCCGGCGGCGTATTCCTCGAAGATGCGCCGAACGATCGCAGCCTCTTCCGGGTCGATCCGCATGACGCTGCCGTCCGACTTTCCGTTGGTGAGAGGCAACGCTTCCGAGCGATAGCCGTAGGCGCGCCCGCCCGTGTTCTTGCCGGCCTCGACGCGGCCCACGAGGCCGCGGCGTGTCTTGTGCGAAAGTTCTTCCAGGAACAGCTGTGCGAAAGTGCCGAGGATCCCGATATCGAAGATCCCCAGCTTGCCGCGATGGAGCTGGTGCATCTCAACATCGGCGTAGTTGGCCTTCTTGTAGAAGAGCATCAACAGCTCGAGGTCGCGCGCCAGCCTGTCCAGATGTTCGAAGAGAACGACGTCGCAGCCGCCTTCCGCGATGAAGGATTGCAATGCCTCGAAGCCGGGGCGGCCGCGCGTAGCGCCGCTGATCGCCACGTCTTCGAAGACCTGCACGACGGTCCAGCCATCCTGTCGTGACGCGTGCTGACGACAGAGCCGCACTTGGTCCTCGATCGAGGTCGGGTTCTGCAGGTCGGTCGAATAGCGTGCATAGACGGCGACGCGGACGGGCTTGGCGGATTGGATCATTCGAAACCTTCAATAGGGAGCGGCCGGGCGACAGAAGCTGAGGCATTCCTCACGCGCTGTCCAGTCTCCCTCCAAACACTGAAATCCGGATGAAAATATGACGGGCGTTCCATAAATCGGCCCGAATCCACCCGCACAAGGCGACTACCGCGTCCGGAGTGTCCGCCTTCGTGTTGCCCTCCCGGGCAGTCCGCTTGGCGGCAACTTCGGCGATGAGGTCGATCAGGTTCGCGAGGGCCATGCGCTTCTCCTTCGGCTGTGGACACCGAAAACCGACAGACTGGCGAGAGCCGAGCCCTCGTGTGTGATTGACGAGCCCGTGCAGGTAGAACCTGCACGGGCTTCTCTTTGGCGGGCGCGCCGACATCTGTAGCAGCAGAAGGGTCGCCGGCGCGCCCTGACGCGGGTGTTCCGGCCCGCGTGTCTCATCAGGCGGCGGAGCGCAGCCCCTCCAGGGCCTTCTCGGCGCGCAGGATGTCGTGCACCGCCGAGAGCGTGGCGTAGAGCTCGATCAGCACCGCCAGAGCGTTCGACAGGCGATCGGCCTCCGGGGTGAGGCGTTCCTGGCCCCAGGTCTTGTAGTCGGAGACGTTCTCCGGGCTATGGTCGTAGCGGGTCTCGACATAGGTGCCCTCGGCGATCTCGGCATCGAGGACTCCGACGAGCTCGTGGAGCATCGCCAGGATGCCCTTGTCGAAGATCTTGCCCGCCCGCAGCAGCTCGGCCAGTCTCTTGGCCTCCTGCTTCGGCTTCGGCGCGACGAGGTCGAGCACGTCCTGGTCGATCCCGGTGGCCGCGGCCCGCGCCAGAGGGAAGCACGAGGCGGCCATGGCGGTGATCTCGGAGGCGGATTTGAATGGCATATCCATTGGTCTTTCCTTGTGTTGATTGAGAGGGGAGGAGCAGCGGCGAGAGCGCGGTTCCCTATTGGAAACCGCGGTCTTCGCGCGCCTGCTCTTCCTGGCGCCGTTCTTCGCGGTAGTAGGCGGCGATATCGGCTTCGGCCTGGATGCGTGCCCGGACAGCGTTCATTCGCTCCAGAAGAGGGGCATCCAGCCGACCGAGGATGTGCGGACCTTTGGTGCGTCCGTGGAAGCCGCTGTGGCTCACGTGCACGATGATGCGCCGTGCGCAGACGAACCGCGTGGGCTTCGACAGCCCGGCTGTCAGGCGTCCGGTGGACTGTTTGACGATGACCTCGTAGCCGCGGTTCGCACGTGTCTCTGCCGACGTGCCGTAGGCGATCTCGACGAAACGCTCGTTGCCCTTGGTCAGGGTGTCGAGCACCAGGCAGGGACGGCGTTTCGGTGCGCCCGGTTCTTCATCTTCCTCGGAGAGGGGGAAGCGGAACAGAACGACGTCGCCGCGCTGAAGTCCCGTCTGACCCTCCGCTGCGCAAAAGGGGTGGTGATGGTGATACAAAGTGGCCTCCTGTGGCGTGGGAAAACGACGCCAGTGGAAAAAGCCAAACCAAAAGGCTTCAGCTCAGCTGCGCGTCAAAACAAACGCGCGGCTGAGCTGAAGCCGATAAACTGGGAGGGCGCCGAGAGGGTGTCCCTCTCGGCAAAATCAGCCCGGGAGGATTGGATACCAAAGAAACCCAGCTGGGGAGAGAAATAGAGCCATGCTCGAAACTGGCGGCGTCACAAAAAAGGGCGCCGAAGCCGCCCGTTGCGGGAATGCACTCGGCCAACAATGCCACCGCGACCCCTAACGTTACCGTCGAGAAAAATACCAAGGCGGTCTACCAAACAAAGGCCAGCTGGTGTACTCCTGTTTGAGTTCGCTTCTTGGGTTCAATCAATGTACATAAAAGAACTACGTCTGAAGAATTTCCGTTGCTTTGGCGACCACGAAGAGATCATTAGTCTTGGGCCGGAGATGACGGCTTTCATTGGTGACAACGGCAGCGGAAAAACGACAGTAATAAGAGCCCTTCAAAGGCTCTTCGGTGGAACCGCCAGTGAACGAAGTTTGCGACGTGATGATGTTCACTTCGGCGCTGGCGAAGTTCCTGGACCTGTCGCCCAAAGCGCAGACTCCCAGGATATTCCCGCTGTCTCCAGTCGGGAAATATACATTGAGGCAATACTAGATTTTCCTGAATTGACCGACGCCACGGAAGGGGGTTCCGGAACTGGGCTTGATGTCTCGGTTGAAACTTTTCATGCAATGTCATGCGCCGGGCCAGGAGCACCTCTTCAGGCTAGAATTAGGCTTGAAGCCAACTGGGAATTCGGAATCGACGAAGATGATATTGATCAAAGGGTATACTGGGTCACCACCACTGAAGAGGTTCCCTTTGGCGACGACGATATAGCTAAGATCCCAATGTCGACAGCGCAACGAAGGCGGATCCAGTTAAAGTACCTACCTGCGACGCGAAACAACTCTGCCGTAGTGAAAAGCGCGATGAAAGAGCTTCTTGTTTGGCTTGAGAGATTTGGAGACCTCAGCTCTGGAAAGCAGCAGCTTGAAATGCAGAGAGCCGATCTGCAAAAGGTTTTTGACGAACTTCCTGCTGTGAATGGCGTAGTGAGCGAATTGACCAAAAATTGGGGAAAGCTTTTCAAAGGGGAGCTCTATTCAGAAGCGAAACTCAGCATACTAGCTCAAGAAATTCATAAGGCTCTTCGCGACCTCACTTTAAAGTTGAGCCCAACGGAATCAGGCACAGAATATGCGATCGAAGATCTGAGTGAGGGTCAAGCATCACTTTTGTATATTTCTATCATTGCTAGCATCATTCAGCTTAATGAGCGACATATAGGGAGGTCAGTTGATGGATATCGCGATGTCCCAGAGTTAAAGCCATGGCTAACGATCATCGCGCTCGAAGAGCCCGAGAATCATCTCTCGCCATTTTATCTCTCCCGCATGATAGCTCTGATGTCCTCTATGTGTGCTGGTGACGGTGCAATGGGGATATTGACGACACATTCCTCGGGGGCAATTGGAAGAGTCGAGCCGGAAAATATTCGTCACATGCGGCACGATGAGAAAAGTCGGATTTCATATTCCAATATTATTGGTCTCCCCGCGACGATTGAAGAGAAGTACAAATACATTTACGAGGCAGTTCGTTCAAATCCTGAGCTGTATTTCGCAAGGCTCGTCGTCCTGGGTGAGGGCCGATCCGAAGAAATAGTGCTTCCACGACTCGCAAGGGCATTTCATCCGGATTTAGATTTGGATCCGGCGTTTGTTGCATTCGTTCCTTTGGGCGGTCGCCATGTCAACCATTTCTGGAAGCTCCTAAATGATTTAAACATTCCTCACGTGACGTTGTTGGATTACGACTTGGGGCGCTATAACGCAGGGCGTCTGCGGCTCAAGTATGCGTCAGATCAGCTATCTTCGTTTGGAGTTAATCCTCCCTACGAGAAGCCCAAAGATGCCAACGCGTGGAGAGCCTTGGGTGAAGCTGACTTGAGAAAATGGTATGCTTGGGTGAGAGCCAACGGGGTGCATTTTTCCCTCCCACTCGATCTCGACATGATGATGCTGAAGGCGTTTCCCGAACAGTATCGATCGATTTCAGGCGTCAAAGATGCCTCCGAGCTCAATGCAAGTGATTTTGTAGAGAGTGTGTTCGGAAAGGCTGGGAATGGCCTCGCTGATTATCCTAAGAGTAAACCAACAGCCGCGGAGCTGGCGATCTACGATGACCTATTCAAGAAAGGAAGTAAGCCAATAGCCCATATCGAAGCGTTGGCCTCGCTGACTGACGCGGAGCTAAAAGCCAAATGCCCCATGCCGCTTCAGAAGCTTTTCAAAGACTGCGCTGCGCGTCTCGGGATTGAGCTTAACCCGGTGGCGTCAAAATGAGGTTCATTTCGGCAGATGTTTGGTGTCCAAGCGACGGCGTGCAGCTTGATAAAGACAGCTTAGATGTCGTGCGTAGTTCGGTTTCTCAAGCTGTGCAAGCGGGGCCAGGAGCTGGAAAAACAGAACTCTTAGCACAGCGGGCCGCATTCCTGTTACAGACAAATACCTGTCCCGCGCCAAAGAAAATTCTGGCTATAAGCTTTAAGCGTGATGCCGCCAAGAACTTGCGGGAGCGCGTAGCAAAGAGGGTGGGGCTAGAGCTTTCTGAACGTTTCGATTCCCATACCTTTGACGCGTTTGCGAAAGGAATTTTGGATCGCTTCCGAGAAGGTTTGCCGGACTGGATCCAACCTAACCGCAACTATGAAGTTGCTTTTCCGGACTGGCGGGTGTGGAAGGAATTCGGCGATAGACCAAATTTGGCAGAGCCTTTTAGTAAAGAGACCTTTCATCAAGATGTGGTCAAAAATGGTCACGCTTACCTAGGCACAGCGCCCTCACCCTTCCCAATAACGCGACCGGTCCCAACTTCTGCCGTTGAAGCAATGACGCTTGGGTGGTGGGATAATCAACTCTCAAGAGAGCCTCAGACGCTGACCTTTGATATGGTCAAAACCCTTGCGCTAACGATTATTTATCACAACCCGATAATCAAGAATGCTTTCCTAAACAGTTACTCTCACGTGTTTCTAGATGAGTTTCAAGACACAACCTTGCCGCAGTATTCCATGCTGAAAGAAATCTTTGCTGGGTCTCATTCAATTTTGACTGCGGTAGGTGACAACAAGCAGCTGATTATGACGTTTGCGGGCGCAACCAATGAAAGATTCCGCCAATTTTCGAGCGACTTTGGGGCCCAAGATGTGGCTTTGGCATCTAATTTCAGGTCTAATCAGAGAATTGTCGACGTTGTGAACTCTATGGCAAAATCTATCGAGCCTGACTCCATAGCTGTCAAGTGCGCAAAATCGGTAGACGAGCTGCCTGAAGTGTCAGACGGTATAATCCAATTCCGAAGCGATGATGATGAACGCAAGGGTCTGGCCGAATTCATCTCTCGTGAGGTCAAGAGTGGAAAATTGAGAGCGGACGATTTTATTGTTTTGGTAAGGCAGAAGGCGGATGATCACGAAAATGATGGTTTAAGGGCCGCCTTCGAACGTGAGGGCCTAACTCTTAGAAACGAAGCGAGGAGCATCGGTGAGTCCGGCATTGCGCTACAAGATTTGTCTTCTGAACCTTTAGCCGAGGCCGTTATTCTATTCATTCAAGTGGCAACCGGTGATCGCCGACGCCGCGCCTATCCCGACTTAATTCAGCTGATGTCCAACTCGCATGGTTCGATGAGTGAGCAAAGTGCGGAGCAGTTTGGACTGGAACGCACACTGAGAAAGGCAACGAAGGCTTTCGAGGATTTTGTTGCATCATCTGACAAGTCCTTCTCATGGGGTGCCTTGGTAGACTTAATCACTGCACAGCTGGGAGAGGACAAACTGCGAAGGTTGGCTCAAGAGTATAAAAACCCTGCACGTGTTGCCAAAATAAAGTCCGGCATTGCGGCATTTCTTGATGAGTGTTCGAATGGCTCTGCAAGCTGGCAGGATCTTGTCGATAGGTATCAAGGTGCTGGCCAAGTCCGGTTGATGACAGTGCATAAGAGTAAGGGCTTAGAGGCGCATACGATAATATTTTTCTCACTAAAGGATAGTTCATTTTACTATAGGGCCAATATGGATGAGGAGGCCTTGGCATTTTTCGTTGCTGTCTCCCGGGCGGAGCAACGGGTATTTTTTACGAAGGGTGTGGGGCAGATAAAGAAATTGAAGCCCCTTTATGAACTGCTTTCGCAAGCCGGCGTTCCGGAAATCCAAGCGTTTCCGTGAAGCTAAACGTTTCTTGCAGATCGAAATGAATTTTGCGCAGGTAGCGAAAGTCTGCATGCCTCAGGAAGGGACTTCAGAACCTGCGCGGGAAATGATGACGCTCCAAATAGCGTTTTCGTCTCTAGCGCGTGCCGCTTTGCGTTATCGGTAGCGGCCATGGGGTGCAGGGGCGTGGCGAACGGCCCCTGCGAGCAGGCGGGGGTTCGGGGGAGGAGTGCGGAACGACGCTCCCCCGGGAGCAGGGGTTGCAAGGGGAGTGCGGAACGATGACCTTGCCGCCCTCCGCGCAGGAGTGCCCGCCGCACAGGCGCCCCCGGCGGGCGGGGTTCCGGGGCAGCGCCCCCGGCGAGCGGGTAGACCGAACGGAGGTGCCAACGGCGCCGGAGTGCGGTCTACTTAGTGAGTAATGACCCGACACATCCGTTCGCGGCTGCGTCTGGTCGATTTCTCCGGTGCGGGAAAACATCAACCCATTTTCTGACCTCAACGTTTGGAGGTCAGACATGGCAAGCACGAAACACCCGGTGGTCCTGCGGTTCGAGGGCATGGACCCAAGCGATATCGGCGGCTACGAGGCACACCGCTATCGAAAGGGCGGCGATCTCGGGCACATCGACCGGAACAAGCCGAAGCCCCGTCGGCTGATCGGCTCCGAAACCTGGGCGGAAGAGGCCCGGGCCGAGATCGAGCTGATGAAGGTCGAGACCTACGCGGCCGAACTCGAGGATCTTGACCGGCGGAACCGGCGCAAGGATCTCGAAAAGCGGCGGTTCGAAGGGCCCCGGGATCCTTGGCGGGCGTCGCGCCACGGACCGATGCGTGAACTGATCCTCACCGCCAACAAGGACTGGTTCGACCAGACCGAGAGCAGCGACGTCGAGTTCAGCACTTCCCAAGAGGAGCTGTTCGAGGAGCGCGCCGTCGCCTGGCTGCGCGACAACTTCGGCGACGATGTCATCCATGCCCGCGCCGATCTCGACGAGCAGGCCTATCATATCCACGCTGTCATCATGCCGCGCGCGACCGTCAGGAAATACGGGACCGAGTGCCGTGTTCTGCAGCCCTCGATCCACCCGCTCATCAAGGACTACGAGGCCGCGCAGGACAGCGTCGGCGAATGGTTCAGCGAAATCGGCCTGGTGCGCGGCGAAAAACGCAAGCAGGCCATCCGCGACGCGCTGAACGACGGTCGGACGCCGCCGATCAACCCGCGGCATGTCCGACCCGCAGAGTGGCGCGCGAAGGAGGAAAAGCGTCTCGCCGAGAAGGCCGCTGATGTCGAGACCCGCGAGCGCGACGTCGCCGAACGCGAGGACGATGCGGCATCCGTCCTGGCCTTTGCCGACGCGGTGGCGGCGGGCGAGATCGACACTGACGGGCGCCCGGCCAAGAGCGTTAAGGCAAACCAGAACCCCCAAACGCAACCTCCACTCAAGAAGGCAACTCTCGGTTTCGCCGCCGCGCGCAACGCCTTCCGGGCAGCTGCAAAGCGGCTCGGTGCGAGGGCCGAGCAGAAGGCGCGTCGTGAGGCCCAAGAGCACATCGCGTCCGAGGTCGCGGAGATCAGGGCCGCGGATGAAATCATCCTCGAGATTGCCCGCGCGTTCCCGCAAGCCCAGCGGGAGCGGATCGCGCAGATCCGGCGAACGCTGACTGCGAAAATCATGGCGCTCGATCCGCGTGCGAAGGGGCGTTCGAAGGGGCCGAACTCCCGGTCCGGGGAGCCGCAGTGACTGCGCTCAGGCACGGGTTCTTTCACCAGAAAGGTCGTATCAAGAAAGAAGTTACGCTTTTTCAGTCGTTTGGCTTGGAAGGTGCAATTTTCCCGTTTCCGTCCGCTAAAGCGCAAAAATCTGCGACTCCACATTATGCGCAAGCCGGATGCGGCGGGCGGCAAACCCAAGGCTCCGGTGACATCGCAACCGCAAAATCGGAGTATCCCAAATGAAGAAATCGCTGTCCCAGAAACCCGCTCGCAAGCCCCGTTCGTCGCAGTTCGAGATGACCCCCGCCATGCAGGCTCGCATGCAGAAGGCGATGGTCTCGATCGGCAACATCGCCGACAAGCAGGCCCGCAAGGACGACAAGATCCAGCGCGAGGCCCGGCTGGCCATTGCCGAGACCTTCGATGCCTGGCTCGACTGGCTGGAGGAAACCGCGCCCGAGCAGGTCGAAGAAGTCTTCTTCGAGCTCGGCTGCTTCGCCACCGCCACCAACCGCCGCCGAATGTTCAAACACGCCAAGGCGCCGGAAGGCGTCGCAGAGCGCGCGCAGGAGCAGGTCGATCAGTGGAAGGCCGAGGAGGAGGCCGCCAAAGCCGCCGCAGCTGAAGAGGCGCGAGGCAAGGCCGACGCCAGCGAAAGCCACATGTGATCGCACCGCCCCGCGCGCAGAAAGCGCGCGGAGGGCCAGATCACCGTCTTACCTGCGAAATCGTTCGCCAAAGACCAAATCCAGCTCCCGCAACCAATACTAATTTACTAACCTGACTTGAGTGAACCGCCCCGGTTT